>NZ_VEDO01000036.1 GCF_007677875.1 Variovorax boronicumulans
CTTGAGCAGCGCGCTCATGAGCGACAGGTTGTCCGGCGTGTCGTCCACCACCAGCACGGTGGGTCGGGCTTGGGGGGTCGGGGTGTCGGTCATGCCACTGCTCCTGCCGTCTCGGTGTCCTCAGTGCGCCACGCGGTCACGCGGTTGCGGCCGTTCTTCTTGGAGTGGTATAGCGCCTGGTCGGCCAGGTCGATCAGTGCGGCAGGGTCGGCCATGCCGGGTTCCAGTTCGCCGACGCCGAAGCTCATGGTCACGCGCACACCCGGGTGCTCGCGCAGCGCCGCGCCCAGGGTGGCCGCGATATCCTCGCGCAGCCGCTCGGCCACCTCGCGCGCCTGCGCCAGCGTGCTGCCGGGCAGCATCACGCAGAACTCCTCGCCGCCGTAGCGGCCGACGAAATCCTCGATGCGCAGACCGCGGCTCAGCGCCCGGGCCGCACCCTGGATGACCTGGTCGCCGCCGCCGTGGCCGTACTTGTCGTTGACGGACTTGAAATGGTCGATGTCGCACATGATGCACGACAGCGGCCGGCCCTGGGCGCGCGCCTCGGCGAAGCGCTGGTCGGCCTGCTCCATCAACGAGCGGCGGTTGAAGATCCCGGTCAACGCGTCGCGCGTGGCCAGCAGCGTCAGCTCCTCGTTCTTGCGCTCGATTTCCTGCTGCGACGCGCTGAGGTCTTCCAGAGCCACGCGCAGCTTTTCCGTGCGTTCCTGCAGTTCCGTGACATCGGCAAAGCTCGCCAGGCAGCCGCGCACGCGGCCGTTGTCGCTGATCGGCGAGCAGTTCAGCACCAGACGCAGCGTGGGCTGGTGCGCGCGCACCACGTGCAGGGGCACGCCCAGCACGGGTGTCTTGTCCTGCACGGCCTGGCGCCAGGGCGTGGGGCTGCGCCGTTCGGCCGGCAGGCTGTCCACGAGCCAGCGCAGCTCGGAGGCATCGCGGCCGGTCAGGGCTTTGGCGTTCGCGCCATCGACGAGCGTGAAGGCCTTGTTGGCCAGCATCACGCGTCCCACGGTGTCCAGCACGAGCACGCCTTCGGTCAGCGTGTCGAACGCCGTGCGCACCCGCTCGGGCACGGCGGCGTTCGGGTCCAGGTGGCGCAGCACGCGGCGCAGGTACAGCGAATAGACCAGCAGGCCGACCACGGTGATGAAGGCCAGCCAATGCATCAGCGGCTCGCGCAGCCAGCCGGCCAGCGTGGTCGGGTACAGCGGCTGCATGACGAACTGGGCCTCGCCCCAGCGCTGGTTGCCCACCATCAGCGGGATGCGGACGTTGTCCAGCGTGGAACTGCTGCCGGCCTCCAGGTGCCAGCCTTGCTGGTGGTTGCCGACCTGGGCCAGCACCTGGCCCTGGTTGTCGAGCACGCGGGCCGACAGCAGCCGGGGCTCGTGCGCACGCGCGTCGGCCAGCACGCGCTGCAGTGGCGCGGAATCGCGGGTGTCCGTGTTCAGCGTCCGGGCCACTTCCTGGGCCACGGTGCGTGTCACCAGCGCATGGTGATTGCGTACCAGCTCGCCGCGGTCGCTCGGGTAGCCGGTGAACATCTCGGCGATCAGCACCAGTGTGACCATGAGCGATACCAATCCGAGCGCGACGCGCACGGCAGGTGTGAACAGCTGGCGCCACCATCCCATCGACTTCACTGCTTGTCCTCCGCCAGGGCTTCGTCGTCCTTGCGCCGGTCTTCTTCGGGTTCGGTCCCGCTCACATTGTCGTCCTGCGCATCACCGAAGGGCTGCTGCGCGCGCGGATCGCGCGGCCCGCGCTGGCGCCGGTTCAGCACAGGCAGCGGGTCCATGCTGGTCCAGGCCGGCGACATCGCCAGCAGGCTGGCCAGCAGGGCGCTGCCGCGGCTGGCCCAGAAGGCCGCCCCGAGGCCGATGGCGATGCCGCCCGCCAGGGCCTGGTCCAGTGCCGCGCTGGTTTGCAGCGCGTCGCCGCGGGCATCCTCCGTGGTGTCGGCGACCACCGTCAGTGCGTCGGGCCAGGGGCGTCGGCCGGTCTGGGCGCTGGCATCGCCGGGCTGGCTGCGCAGCAGGTCCGGTAGCAGCTCGGGCAGATCCATGTTGCCCCAGGTGGCGTGGTAGTCGAACTGGCGCCATTGCACCCGCAGCAGAAGGTCGGCCGTCAGCGGCTGCTGCGTGGCTGGTGTCAGCAGCACGGCGGGGGCAGGACGGGTGCCTGGCACATGGTCGGCGTGCTTGACGTCGGAGCCACCTGCGAACTGCAGGCCACCTTCTTCCGTGGCGTCGTGCTCTCCGGCGGCGGGATCGCTGCCGAGGCCCGGGCTGGCACCGGCGCTGGGCAGGCCTGGCGGCATGGGCGCCGCCACGGGTTGCGTGGGGCCTGGCACGGGCGCGGTCGGCACCGGGTTCGGTTGCACGACGGGATTGCCGGTGACCGTGACCAGCACCCGGTAGTCGACCGTGCGTTCGCCGTCGCTGACGCGCACCAGCACCTCGTAGATGTTGTCGCCATTCGCATCGCGCGGCGCCAGGAACAGCGGCGGCGCGCGGAACGCCAGCTGGCCGGTGGCGGCGTCGATGGTGAACAGGGCCGCATCGGCGCCGCCAGCCAGCACGTACTGCTGGGGCTGGCCGTCCGTGCCGGTGGCCGGCACCATGGTCACGGAGGTCTGTTGCTCGGGCACGCTGATCTGCACCGTGCCCCCCGGCTGCCCGCCGCCGTCGTCCACCGCGCGCACGCGCACCGTCAGGGCCAGCGCGGCGCTGTGCAGGCCGTCGCTGACGCCGACCACCACAGCGTAGTCGTTGTCGCCGTCGGCATCTGCCGGGGCCTTGCCGTCCGGCGCCTGGGTAAAGCGCAGCGCGCCAGTCTTGGAGTCGATGGTGAAGCGCGCCGCGTCGGCCCCGCCCACGATGCTGTAACGCAGCGCCTCGGCCGGCAGGTCTGCGTCCACGGCCTGCACGCGCACCACCTCGGTGTTGTTGTCGTCCACCTCGACGACGCCGCCCGGCGTGGTGAAGCGCGGCGTGTTGTCGTTGACGGGCGTCACCTGCACCGCCAGCTGCTGCTCGCTGGACTGCCGGCCGTCGCTCACGCGCACGCGCACCTCGTAGAGGTTGTCGCCGTTGGCATCGGCCGCGAGTTCGTAATCGGGCGCGGCGGTGAAGCGCAGCGCGCCGGTCTGCGCGTCGATGGTGAAGCGCGCCGCGTCCGCGCCGCCGACGATGCTGTAGACCAGCGCACTGGCCGGCGAATCGCCGTCGCTGGCGCTCACCTGGAGCACGTCGGCGCTGTTCTCGGGCACGGCCACGCTGTCCGGGCTCGTGATCACCGGGGCCTGGACGTTCGTGCTGCGGACCGCCACGTTGAACGCCGTCTGGCTGCTGCTGCCGTCGGACGAGGTGGCCAGCACCTTGATCGTGAAGCCATCGGCGTCCTGCAGCCGCGTGCCGTCGGCCACGGTCACCACGCCGGTGACCGCATCGATGGCGAAGCGCCCGCCCGCATCGTCGCTGAGGCTGTAGTGCACGGTGTTGTTGCTGCCGTCGGCATCCACCGCCTGCGCGGTGATGCCCACGGTCGCCCCGGTGGCGGCGTTGTCGTCCACGCGGTTGGGCGCGGGATCGGTGTCCACCGCCGGGCCCACGGCAAATTCGTTGACGTCGGTCAGGGCGATGGTGAAGGCCGTGTCGGTGGTGGAACCGTCCGAACTCGTGGCGCGCACCACGATGCCGTGTGTGGTGGCGCTCTCATAGTCCAGCAGGCTGCCGTTGGCCACCGTGACCACGCCGGTGGCGGCGTCGATGGCGAAACGCCCGCCGGCGTCGTCGATCAGTGTGTAGGTCACCGTGGAGCCGGCATCGGGGTCGCGCGCGAAGGCGGTGATGCCCACGGGCGTACCGCTGGTTGCGTTCTCGGGCAGGCGGTTGGGCGCCGCATCGGTGTCGACCACGGGGGAGATCACGGCCTCGTTCACGTTGCTCAGCGCGACCGTGAAGCTGGCGCTGGCGATCGAGCCGTCGGACGACGTGGCCAGCACCGTGATCTGGTGGCTGGTGGCGCTCTCGTAGTCGAGCAGATTGCCGTTGGCCACGGTGACCACACCGGTCACGCTGTCGATGGTGAATCGGCCGCCTGCGTCGTCGCTCAGGCTGTAGTGCACCGTGGCCGTGCCGTCTGGGTCCACGGCCTGGACGGTGATGCCGACCGGTGTGCCGGTGGCGGCGTTCTCGGGCACGGTGTCGGGGGCCGCGTCCACGTCCGTGACGGCGCCGACCGATGCCTCGTTCACATCGGTCAGGCTGATCGTGAAGGTGGCGCTGGAGGTGGAGCCGTCCGAGGACGTCGCGAGCACCGTGATCTGGTGGCTGCTGGCCGCCTCATAGTCGAGCAGGCTGCCGTTCGCAACGGTGACGACGCCGGTGCTGGCATCGATGGCAAACCGACCACCCGCGCTGTTCGACAGGCTGTAGGTGACCGTGGCCGTACCGTCGGGATCCAGCGCCTGGGCCGTGATGCCCACCGCGGTTCCGTTGGCGGCGTTCTCGGGAACGGTGTTGGCCGCAGCGTCCACGTCCGTGACGTTGCCGACCGGTGCCTCGTTCACATCGCTCAGGCTGATCGTGAAGTTGGCGCTCGAGGTCGAGCCATCTGAGGACGTCGCGAGCACTGTGATCTGGTGGCTGGCGCCCGCCTCGTAGTCGAGCAGACTGCCGTTCGCGACGGTGACGACGCCGGTGCTGGCGTCGATGGCGAAGCGGCCGCCCGCGTTGTTCGACAGGCTGTATGTGACCGTCGCCGTGCCGTCCGGGTCGATGGCCTGGGCCGTGATGCCGACGGCCGTGCCGTCGACCGCGGTCTCGGCCACGGTGTTGGCGGCGGGGTTCACGTCGGTCACCGCACCCACGGACGCTTCGTTGACGTCCGTCAGACCGATCGTGAAGTTGGCACTGGAGGTGGAGCCGTCCGAGGACGTCGCAAGCACCGTGATCTGGTGGCTGGTGGCGCCTTCGTAGTCGAGCAGGCTGCCGTTTGCGACAGTGACGACGCCGGTGCTGGCATCGATGGCAAAGCGGCCACCCGCGTTGTTTAACAGACTGTAGGTGACTGTGGCTGTGCCATCGGGGTCGGTGGCCTGAGCCGTGATGCCCACCACAGTGCCGTTGGCAGCGTTCTCAGGAACGGTGTTGGCAGCTGCGTCCACGTCCATGACGGCGCCGACCGGTGCCTCGTTCACATCGCTCAGGTTGATCGTGAAGTTGGCACTTGAGGTCGAGCCGTCCGAGGAGGTGGCCAGCACGGTGATCTGGTGGCTGGACGCGGTTTCATAGTCGAGCAGGCTGCCGTTGGCCACGGTTACCACGCCCGTCGTGGCATCGATGGTGAAGCGGCCACCGGCGTTGTTCGACAGGCTGTAGGTGACCGTCGCCTTGCCGTCCGGGTCGATGGCCTGCGCTGTGATGCCGACGACAGTGCCGTTGGCTGCGTTCTCGGCCACGCTGTTGGCGGCTGGGGCCACGTCGGTCACCGCACCCACGGGCCATTCGTTCACGTCGCTCAGGTCGACCGAGAAGTTGGCGCTGGAGGTGGAACCGTCCGAGGACGTGGCCACCACCGTGATCTGATGGCTGGCCGCAGCCTCGTAGTCCAGAAGCGACCCATCGGCCACGGTCACCATGCCGTTGCTGGCGTTGATGGTGAAGCGGCCACCGGCGTCGTTCGAAAGGCTATAGGTGACTGTGGCCGTGCCATCGGGGTCCAGGGCCTGGGCGGTGATGCCCACCACGGTTCCGTTGGCGGCATTCTCGGACACGGTGTTGGCGGCAGCGTCGACGTCGGTCACGGCGCCCACGGGCGCCTCGTTCACGTCCGTGAGGTTGATCGTGAAGATGGCGCTGGAGGTCGAGCCATCCGATGAGATGGCCAGCACGGTGATCTGGTGGCTGGATGCTGTCTCGTAATCGAGCAGGCTGCCATCGGCGACGGTCACCACGCCCGTGGCGGCGTCGATGGTGAAGCGCCCGCTGGCGTTGTTCGACAGGCTGTACGTCACCGAGGCCGTGCCGTCGGGGTCCAGGGCCTGAGCGGTGATCCCGACGACGGCGCCGCTGCTTGCGTTTTCGGGCACAGTGTTGGCAGCAGCGTCCACGTCGATGACGGCACCCACCGGCGCTTCATTCACGTCCGTGAGGCTGATCGTGAAATTGGCGCTGGAGGTCGAGCCGTCAGACGAGGTGGCCAGCACCGTGATCTGGTGGCTCGCCGCAGCCTCGTAATCCAGCAGCGATCCGTCGGCCACGGTCACCACGCCGGTGTTCGCGTCGATGGCGAAGCGGCCACCGGCGTTGTTCGAGAGGCTGTAGCTCACGGTGGCCGTGCCGTCCGGGTCGAGCGCCTGGGCAGTGATGCCGACGGCGGTGCCGTTGGTCGCGTTCTCGGCAACGCTGTTGGCTGCCGCATCGGTATCCGTGACGGCACCCAAGGGCGCTTCGTTCACGTCCGTGAGGCTGATCGTGAAATTGGCACTGGAGGTCGAGCCGTCCGAGGACGTGGCCAGCACCGTGATCTGGTGGCTGGCGGCCGTCTCGTAGTCGAGCAGGCTGCCATTGGCCACGGTCACCACACCGGTGCTGGCGTCGATGGTGAAGCGCCCGCCCGCGTTGTTCGACAGGCTGTACGTGACCGTGGCCGTGCCGTCCGGGTCGAGCGCCTGGGCGGTGATGCCCACCACCGTGCCGTTGGCCGCGTTCTCGGCCACCTGGTTGGCCGCGGCGTCCACGTCGGTGACGGCACCGACAGGCGCTTCGTTCACATCGCTCAGGTTGATCGTGAAGTTGGCGCTCGAGGTCGAGCCGTCGGAGGACGTAGCCAAAACCGTGATCTGGTGGCTGGAGGTCGTCTCGTAGTCGAGCAGGCTGCCATTGGCCACGGTCACCACACCCGTGCTCGCGTCGATGGTGAAGCGGCCGCCAGCGGTGTTGGTCAGGCTGTACGTGACCGTGGCCGTGCCGTCCGGATCAAGGGCCTGCGCTGTGATGCCGACGACCGTGCCGTTGGCGGCGTTCTCGACCACGGTGTTGGCAGCGGCGTCCGCATCGGTCACGGCGCCCACGGGTGCTTCGTTCACGTCGCTCAGGTTGATCGTGAAGTTGGCGCTCGAGGTCGAGCCGTCGGAGGACGTCGCCAACACCGTGATCTGGTGGCTGGAAGCCGTCTCGTAGTCGAGCAGGCTGCCATTGGCCACGGTCACCACACCCGTGCTCGCGTCGATGGCGAAGCGGCCACCGGCGTTGTTGGCCAGGCTGTATGTGACCGTGCCCGTGCCGTCGGGGTCGACGGCCTGGGCCGTGACCCCCACGAGCGTGCCAGTGGCCGCGTTCTCGGCCACCGCGTTGGCGGCAGGGTCCACGTCGGTGACCGCGCCCACGGGTGCTTCGTTCACGTCGCTCAGGTTGATCGTGAAGCTGGCGCTCGAGGTCGAGCCGTCGGAAGAGGTGGCCAGCACCGTGATCTGGTGGCTGATGGCGGCCTCGTAGTCGAGCAGGCTGCCGTTCGCGACGGTGACCACACCGGTGTTGGCGTCGATGGTGAAGCGGCCACCGGCGCTGTTCGACAGGCTGTACGTGACCGTGGCCGTGCCGTCTGGATCGAGCGCCTGGGCCGTGATGCCCACCACGGTTCCGTTGGCGGCGTTCTCGGACACGGTGTTGGCGGCAGCGTCGGCGTCGGTGACAACACCGACAGGTGCTTCGTTAACGTCACCCAGCGCGATGGTGAAGTTGGCACTTGCGGTCGAGCCGTCCGAGGACGTCGCCAGCACTGTGATCTGGTGGCTGGAAGTCGTTTCGTAGTCGAGCAGGCTGCCATCGGCGACGGTCACCACGCCCGTGCTGGCGTCGATGGCGAAGCGGCCACCGGCGTTGTCCGTGAGGCTGTAGGTCACACTGGCCGTGCCGTCCGGATCCAGGGCCTGCGCCGTGATGCCGACGACGGTGCCGTTGGCCGCGTTCTCGGACACGGTGTTGGTGGCGGGGTCCACGTCGGTCACGGCGCCGATCGGTGCCTCGTTCACATCGCTCAGGTTGATCGTGAAGTTCGCGCTGGAAGTCGAACCGTCCGAGGACGTGGCCACCACCGTGATCTGGTGGCTGGCCGCAGCCTCGTAGTCCAGAAGCGACCTATCGGCCACGGTCACCACTCCGGTGCTGGCGTTGATGGTGAAGCGGCCGCCCGCATTGTTCGAGAGGCTGTACGTGACCGTGGCCGTGCCGTCTGGATCGAGCGCCTGGGCCGTGATGCCGACGACCGTGCCGTTGGCGGCGTTCTCGGACACGGTGTTGGCGGCGGGGTCCACGTCTGTCACGGCGCCGATCGGTGCCTCGTTCACATCGCTCAGGTTGATCGTGAAGTTGGCGCTGGAAGTCGAACCGTCCGAGGACGTGGCCACCACCGTGATCTGGTGGCTGGCCGCAGCCTCGTAGTTCAGCAGCGATCCATCGGCCACGGTCACCACGCCAGTGTTGGCGTCGATGCTGAAGCGCCCGCCGGCGTTGTCCGTCAAGCCGTACGTGACGGCGTCCGTGCCATCGGGGTCCAGGGCCTGGGCCGTGATGCCCACGACGGTGCCGTTGGCCGCGTTCTCGGCCACGGTGTTGGGGGCGGCGTCCACATCGGTCACGGCCCCCACGGGTGCTTCGTTCACATCGCCGAGCGCGATGGTGAAGCTGGCGCTGGAGGTCGAGCCATCGGAGGAGGTGGCCAGCACCGTGATCTGGTGGCTGGCGGCGCTTTCGTAGTCCAGCAGCGCGCCGTTCGC
The DNA here is from genome assembly GCF_007677875.1 of Variovorax boronicumulans. Classification (GTDB taxonomy): domain Bacteria; phylum Pseudomonadota; class Gammaproteobacteria; order Burkholderiales; family Burkholderiaceae_C; genus Pseudorhodoferax; species Pseudorhodoferax boronicumulans_A. Next base: position 8,786 of record NZ_VEDO01000036.1, read on the forward strand.
CACGGTCACCACGCCCGTGATGGCGTCGATGGCAAAGCGCCCGCCGGCGTTGTCGGTGAGGCTGTAGCTCACGCTGGCCGTGC
>NZ_VEDO01000037.1 GCF_007677875.1 Variovorax boronicumulans
CGGCAGGGGCACAGGGGGAAGTCCCACACGGGCCATCGCTGCGCTCGGCCTGGGGCTCGGGCCATCGCTGCGCTCGGCCTTGGGTCGCCGTGGGCCACCTCATCAGTGGTACGCCTCCAGCGCCTCGTCCAGCGTGCGTTCCAGGTCCGCCGCCGTCGCGCAGTGCGACATGCTGGTGCAATACGGCCGGTACTGCAGCATCGCGCTGTCGCCCGTGCCCCAGCGGCCCTCGGCTTCGGGGCAAAGCCACACGACGCGCTTGGCGCGGCCGGCCAGTTCGGCGAACAGGTCGAGCCGCGGGTCCGATCCGTTGCTGCGCCCGTCGCCCAGCACGATCACGGTGGTGCGGCGGTCGATGGCGTCCCAGTGCCGGTCGTGCAGGTCGACCCAGGCCTGGCCGTAGTCGGTGGAGCCGGTGCCGACCTCCTTGAGGATCAGCGCCATCGCGTCGTCGAAGGGCAGCTTCTCCAGCGGCTCGGCCACGTCCTGCAGGCGGTTGGAGAACGCGAAGCTGCGCAGGTCGCCCACCGCGTCGTGCAGCGCATAGAGGAACAGCAGCAAAAACCGCACGTGCGAGGCCACCGAGCCCGAGACGTCGCAGACCGCCACGATGTGCGGCTTGTCGCGGCGGCGGTGCTTGAAGGCCAGCGTGACGGGCACGCCGTCGTGGCCGGCATTCGCGCGCATGGTGCGCCGCAGGTCCAGCTGGCCGCGCAATTCCACGCGCTGGCGGCGTGCGTGGCGCGCCGCGAGCTTGCGCGCCATGCGGGCGACCGCGGCCTTCATGCGCTCCATCTCGGCCGGCGCCATGCGGCCCAGCGCGCGCGTGACCACCACTTCCGTCATGAAGGCCTCGGTGGCGGGTTTGCCGAAGATGGCATAGCGCTGCTGCACCACGGCGCGGGCCTGGCGGCGCAGCTGGTCGCGCGCAGCTTCCAGGGCCTGCACCTCGGCCTGGGCTTCGGGGTTAGCGCGCTGCGCGGCGATCCGCGCTTCGAGCGGCGCGATGCCGAGCGCCTCCAGCGTCTGGCGCGCGTAGTAGCCGGCCTGCGTGGCGAAGCGGATCTCGTCCACGCCGGCGCTGGTGGCAGCGCGTTCGAGCGCGGTCGCCAGCGCGTCGCCGCCCTGCCCGTTCGGGCCCGGCTGGGCCAGCGCCAGCAAGGCGTCGACCTCGGCGTCGCCCGTGCGCAACTGCGGCGCCGCAGCCCCTTCCATGGCCACCGGCTGCGGCCGGCCGAAGTACAGGTCGAACACCTGGTCGTGGATGTGCTTTTCGTCCTCGGACTTGGCCAGCACCAGGCCCAGCGCGGCCTTGAGGCCGGCGCGGTCGGCATAGCCCACGAGCGCCAGCGTGCGCGCCGCGTCGATGGTCTCGGCCGTGGACGCCTCGGCCCCTGCGGCCCGCAGCGCGCGCACGAAACCGGCGAGGATGTTGTCCATCAGCCGGCGGCCACGGCGGCCTGGGTCATCTTGGCGAGCCGGCCCTCGACCTCGCGCACGTCGGTCTCGCGCTTGAGCAGCACGCCCAGCGTGTCGCGCACGGTCTGCTCGTCGAGCGCGCTGGCATGCAGCAGCAGCAGCGTGCGCGCCCAGTCCACGGATTCGGCGATCGAGGGGGGCTTGCGAATGTTGTCGGCCCGCAGCGCCTGCACGAAGGCCACGAGCTGGGCCAGCAGCCGGTCGGCGATGCCGGGCACGCGCGCGCGCAGCACGCGCTGCTCCAGGGCCGCGTCGGGAAAACCGATGTGCAGGTGCAGACAGCGGCGCTTGAGCGCGTCGCCAAGTTCGCGCGTGTTGTTGGACGTGAGGATGACCAGCGGCGGCACCTCGGCGCGGATGGTGCCGATCTCGGGGATGGTGACCTGGTAGTCGGCCAGCACCTCGAGCAGCAGGGCCTCGAAGGACTCCTCGGACTTGTCGATCTCATCGATCAGCAGCACGCTGCCGCCGGGCTGCTCCATGGCCTGCAGCAGCGGACGCGGCTCCAGGAAGTCGCGCGAGAAGAACAGGTCCTGAAAGCCGGCGAGCTTCTTGAACGCGCCGTCCAGCGAGTCGGCCTTGTCCACCAGCAGGCCGATCTTCTCCTTGAGGATCTGCGTGTAGAGCAGCTGCTTGCCGTACTTCCACTCGTACAGAGCCTTGCTGTCGTCCAGGCCCTCGTAGCACTGCAGGCGCAGCAACTCGAACTGCAGGGCGCGCGCGGCCGAAACCGCCAGTTCGGTCTTGCCCACGCCGGCCGGTCCTTCGATGAGCACCGGCTTGCGCAGGTGGTGGGCGAGGTACAGCGCGGTGGCGATGGGGCGTGAGGCGATGTAGCCCACGCCTTCGAGCAGGGCGGTGACGCTGTCCACGGACGCGAGGCCCGCTGGCGTGCTGGGGGGGAGTGCTGCGTTCATCCGGCCAGTATGGAAGGGCTGCTGCGCGCCGACAGTCCAGGGCGAGACAGCAGCAGCAAGGGTTTTCCTCGGGTTCAGTCGAGGGCAGCGAAGCGCTCCAGGTGGTGGTCGGCATCGCCGAAGCGCAGGCCGGCCATGGTCAGGCGGCGGAAGGTGTGCGAGACCTTGAGCTCCTCGGTCATGCCCATGCCGCCGTGCAGCTGCACCGATTCCTGGCTGATGAGCCGGGCAGCGTCGGCGATCTTGACCTTGGCGCCCGACACGGCCCGGGCGCGTTGCCGCGCGTCGCCCGCGTCGTCGACGCGGGCCGCCGCCAGGATGGCCATGGAGCGGGCCTGCTCCAGCGTGATCAGCATCTCCACCATGCGGTGCTGCAGCACCTGGAAGGACGCGATGGGCGTGCCGAACTGCTTGCGCGTCTTGGTGTACTCCAGCGTGGCCTCGTGGGCGTAGCGCATGGCGCCGATGGCGTCGGCACACTGCAGCGCGCAGGCGAAGTCCAGGGCCGCGTCGATGTGCGGCTGGGCGGCGCCCGCATCGCCCAGCAGGGCCTCCTGGCCAAGCTGCACGCCGGCGAATGCTACGTCGGCCACACGCAGGCCGTCCACCGTGCGGCTGGGGTTCAGCGACACGCCGGCCGCGCGGGGGTCGACGATGAACAGGCTCGCCCCCGTGCCGGTGTGGGCGGACACCACGAGCCGCGCGGCCGATGCGGCGCCCACGACCACGCTCTTGGCGCCGTCCAGGACCCAGCCCTCGCCTGCGCGGCGCGCCGTGGTGCTCTCGGGTGCCTGCGCATAGCGGCGCCCCGGCTCCAGGTAGGCGAAGGTCCAGGCCGCCGAGCCATCGGCCAGCCCGGGCAGCAGCGTGGCGCGCTGGGCCGCGGTGCCGGCCTGGGCGAGCAGCCGCGCCGCCACGATGCTGTCCAGCAGCGGCTCGACCACCAGGGATTCGCCCAGGGCCTCCATGACCGGCATCAGGTCCAGCGCCCCGCCGCCGAAACCGCCCTCGGCCTCGGGCAGTGCGATGGCGGTCAGCCCCATCTCGGCCAGCGCGCGCCACACGGCATCGCTGAGGCCGCTGGCGGAATGGACGATGGCCTTGCGCTGCTCGAAGCCGTAGTGGCTGGCGAGGTACTTGCGCACCGACTCGGAAAGCTGCTGCTGTTCGTCGCTGAGTTCGAAGTTCATGGTTACAGCCCGAGGGTCATCTTGGCGATGATGTTGCGCTGGATCTCGTTGGAGCCCGCGTAGATGCTGGCCTTGCGGTAGTTGAAGTAGCGCGGCGCCAGGCGCGAGGTCACGTGGTCGATGCTGCCGCCCTCCTCGGCTTTGAACAGCTGGGCCTGCGGGCCGGCGGCCTGCATCATGAGTTCGGTGATCATCTGCTGCACCTCGGTGCCGCGGATCTTGAGCATGGACACGTCGGCGCCGGGCGGCTGGCCGCTGCGGCGCATCTTGTCCAGAAAGCGCATGGAGGTCAGCTCCAGCGCGTCGAGCTCGATCTCCACGCGCGAGAGCCGGTCGCGAAAGCGCGGGTCGGCCATGAGCGGCTTGCCGTCCTTCAGTTCGCGGCCGGCCCGCGCCTTGAGCGCCGCCAGCTCGCGGCGCGAGCCGCCCACGTTGCCCGAGCCCATGCGCTCGTGGCCCAGCAGGTACTTGGCCACGGTCCAGCCCTTGTTCTCTTCGTGCACGAGGTTTTCCACCGGCACCACCACGTCGTCGAAGAACACCTCGTTGACCTCGTGGCCGCCGTCCATGAGGATCAGCGGGCGCACGGTGATGCCCGGAGTCTTCATGTCGATCAGCAGGAAGCTGATGCCGTCCTGGCGCTTCTCGGCCGTGGCGTCGGTGCGCACCAGGCAGAAGATCCAGTCACCGAAGTGGCCCAACGTGGTCCAGATCTTCTGGCCCGTGACGCGGTAGACATCGCCGTCGCGCACGGCGCGGGTCTTGAGCGCCGCCAGATCCGAGCCGGCGCCGGGCTCGGAGTAGCCCTGCACCCAGAAGTCCAGCCCCTCGCGGATGCGCGGCAGGAAGCGCTCCTTCTGCTGCGGCGTGCCGAACTTCAGCAGCACCGAGGCGCACATGCTGGGCCCGAAGGACGGCAGCGCGGGCGCGCCGGCCAGGCCGAACTGTTCCTCGTAGAGATAGCGCTGCGTGATGTTCCAGCCCGTGCCGCCCCACTCCACCGGCCAGTGCGGCACGGCCCAGCCCTTGGCGGCCAGGATGCGGTGCCAGCGCAGGATGTCGTCCTTGGACAGGCCCTTGTAGTGCGTGACCTTGTCGCGGATGTCGGCGGGCAGGTTGGCGTCCAGCCAGCTGCGCACCTCGTCGCGGAAGGCCAGTTCTTCGGCGGAGTAATTCAGGTCCATGGCGTGCTCCTCAGACGGCCGTCTGGCCGGGAAGCTGGCGCGTGACCGGGTGCGAGCTCGACAGCCCGCCGTCCACCGCGATGGCCTGGCCGTTCACGTAACTGCTCTGGTCGGAGGCCAGGAACAGCGCGACCTGCGCCAGCTCTTCGGGCTGCGCCGCGCGGCGCAGCGGGTTCAGGCGGCCGAGCTTGTGGTCCACGCCCTTCTCGCGCGCGTAGTCGAAGGTGGGCCGGGTCATGCCGGTCTCGGTCAGGCCGGGGCAGATGGCGTTGACGCGCACATTGCTCTCGCACAACTGCTGGGCCGAAACCATCACCAGATTGATCACGCCGGCCTTGGACGCCGAGTACGCTGCCCCGCCCGCGCCCGAGCGGATGCCGGCCACCGAGGCGGTGCAGATGATGGAGCCGCCGCGCCCCGCGTCCACCAATGCCTTGCCCGCGTGCTTGACCATGAGCCACGGGCCGATCAGGTTCACGCGCAGCACCTCGGTCCAGTCCTGTGGCGTCAGTTCGAAGATGCCGGCGCGGCCGCCCGAGATGCCGGCATTGGCAAAGGCGACGTCGAGCTGGCCGTACTGCTGCTGCGCGGTGGCGACGAGCCGGGCGACGTCAGCTTCCAGGCCCGCATCCATCTGCTGCGCGACAGCCTGGCCGCCGGCCTCCTGCACGGCACGCGCCGTCTCGTGCACGGCCTCGGTCTTGTCGCCCAACACCAACCGCGCGCCCTCTGCCGCGAAGCGCAGCGCCGCGGCGCGGCCGATCCCCGAGCCGGCGCCCGTGATGATGGCGACCTTGCCGCCGAGTTGTTCCGACATAGGGCTTGTCCTTATAGGTATGGAATGGAGGAGCCAGCGTGCCAAAGCGGCGCAGCGCCAGCCATCACTTGCGCGACAGGCGGGCGCCGCCTCATGCGGGCTGGGCCACGGGCAGGGCCCTCTCCCAGCTCTCGTCCCACTCCATGACGGAGTGGCGCGCGCCCACCTTGCGCACCTTGCGCTGCGGCGGCACGTAACTGACGGGGCGCATGGGGCTCCTGATCTCGTCGTTGGAGACCGGGCGCTTCTGCAACCGGCGCGCCGGGTCGGCGATCGGCACGGCTGCCAGCAGGCGCTTGGTATAGGGGTGCTGCGGATTGCCGAAGACCTCCTCGCGCGGGCCGATCTCGACGATCTCGCCCAGGTACATCACGGCCACGCGGTGGGCGATGCGCTCCACGACGGCCATGTCGTGCGAGATGAACAGGTAGGCCAGGCCCATCTGCTCCTGCAGCTCCAGCATCAGGTTGATGACCTGGGCCTTGACCGACACGTCGAGCGCGGAGACCGATTCGTCGGCCACGATCAGCCGCGGCTTGAGCGCGAGCGCGCGCGCGATGCAGATGCGCTGGCGCTGGCCGCCCGAGAACTCGTGCGGGTAGCGGCTGGCCATCTCGGGCGCCAGACCCACGCGCCGCAGCAGCTCGGTCACCTGGGCCTGGGCCTCGTCCGGCGTGGCCAGGCCGTGGATCAGCAGCGGCTCGGCGATGGCTTCACCGACCTTCATGCGCGGGTTCAGGCTGGCGTACGGGTCCTGGAAGATCATCTGCATGTGGCGCCGCTGCTCGCGCAGGGCTGACTTCGGCAGCTTGAGCAGGTCCTGGCCGTCGAGCAGGATCTCGCCCGCCACCGGCTCGTCCAGCCGCAGGATGGAGCGGCCCGTGCTGGTCTTGCCGCAGCCCGATTCGCCCACCAGTGCCAGCGTCTCGCCGGGCTGCAGGCTGAACGACACGTTCTCCACCGCGTGCACGCGGCCCGTGACATGGCCCAGCATGCCACCGCGCACCTCGAAGCGCGTGGTGAGTTGGCGCACCTCCAACACGGGTGGCACGCCCGTGGCGACCGTGTCGGCCACCTCGGTGGGCACGTCGCTGAGGCCCGTAGCCCGGTCCACGACGGGGAAGCGCATGGGCCGCAGGTGCCCGTGCATCGCGCCCAGGCGCGGCACGGCCGACAGCAGCGAGCGTGTATAGGGGTGCTCGGCACGCACGAAGATGTCCTCGGTGCGCCCGCTCTCCACGGCCTTGCCGTTGTACATGACCACCGTGCGGTCGGCGATCTCGGCCACCACGCCCATGTCGTGCGTGATGAACAGCACGGCCATGCCCTCCTCGGCCTGCAGTGTCTTGATGAGCTCCAGGATCTGGGCCTGGATGGTCACATCCAGCGCCGTCGTGGGTTCGTCGGCGATCAGCAGTTTGGGCCGGCAAGCCAGCGCCATCGCGATCATGACGCGCTGGCGCATGCCGCCCGAGAAGCGGTGCGGGTGCTCGTCGAAGCGCGTCCTGGCGGCCGGGATGCGCACCTTTTCGAGCAGGCGGATGGTCTCGGCCCGCGCGGCGGCGCGGTCCAGCCCGCGGTGCAGCACCAGCGCCTCGGCGATCTGGAAGCCGATGGTCAGCGAGGGGTTCAGGCTGGTCATGGGCTCCTGGAAGATCATCGCGATGCGGTTGCCGCGCACCTGTCGCATGGCGGGCTCGCTGAGCTTCAGCAGGTCCTGGCCCTCGAACAGCACCTGGCCGGCCTCGATGCGGCCGGGCGGCTCGGGTATCAGCCGCATGATGGACATGGCCGTCACGCTCTTGCCCGAGCCGGACTCGCCGACGAGGGCCAGGGTCTGGCCGGCGTGGACGTCGAAGGACACATCGTCCACGGCGGTGAACAGGCCGCGCTCTGTTTGGAAGCGGGTGGTGAGGCCTTTGACTTGAAGGATTGGCGGCATGTCAGTGATCCTCAACAAGAGGTACCCGCAGGGCACCCAAGGACAGGGCCGAGCGCAGCGATGGCCCGTGTGTGACCCCGCTCCCACCCCTGTGCCCACGCCGAGGAGC
>NZ_VEDO01000038.1 GCF_007677875.1 Variovorax boronicumulans
CCGAACCGGCAAACCTTGGGACAAATCGCTTTACGGCGCTTGACTTCAAAGACGGTTACTCAGGGCATCGTGACCGTGCAGAGCTCGCCTGAGCAGGCCCTGCCCTTCTTCAAGGCAGAACTCGACAAGCACCTGCGCCTGGTCAAGCTGTCGGGTGCTTCGGTTGACTGAGTTCCCGCGACGCTCTCCGGGTTAGCCACCAAGGTGGCTGCACTCTTTTGGTGAACAATGCGGCCCGCCGATGGCGCGCTGCGCGCTCCAGTCCGTCGGCCAGACCAACGACCAGGAGATCGACTTGAAACCAACGCTTCTCGCCAGCGCGCTCGCAGCCATCGCCTTTGGCTTTGGGGCGCCTGCCCAGGCCCAGACCCCCGTCAAGATCGGTTTCATGGCCGAGCTCTCGGGCCCGCAGGCCGCGCTGGGCCAGGACATGCTGGACGCCTTCATGCTGGTGGTGGAGCAGAACGGCGGCAAGCTCGGCGACGTGCCGGTCAACGTGCTGCGCCGCGACAGCCAATTGAAGCCCGAGGTCGCCAACCAGATCGCCGATGAATTGATCGAGAAGGAGAAGGTGCCCATCGTTGCCGGCATCACCTTCTCCAACATCATGATGGCCGTGAGCAAGAAGCTGACCTCTGCCGGCGTGGTCGTGGTGGGCGGCAACGCCGGCCCGGCGCCGCTGGCGGGCGCACAGTGCGCGGCCAACCTGTTCGTGGTGTCCAAGCAGAACGACCAGTTCGCCGAGGCCATGGGCAAGTACGCCACCGACAAGGGCTACAAGCGCATCATCGCGATCACGCCCAACTACCAGGCCGGCAAGGACTACGTGGCCGGCTTCAAGCGCGTCTACAAGACGCCGCTGGCCGACGAGATCTACACGCCGCTGAACCAGCTCGACTTCTCGGCCGAACTCTCGCGCATCGCGGCCGAGAAGCCGGATGCGGTCTATGCCTTCTACCCGGGCGGCCTGGGCGTGGCCTTCGTGCGCGCCTACCAGCAGGCGGGCCTGACCAGCAAGATCCCGCTGCTGACCGTGTCCACGGCCGACGGCACCACGCTGCCCGCGCTCAAGGACAGCGCGCTGGGCGTGATGTCGGCCTCGGCCTGGGGCCCGGACCTGCCGAACCCGGCCAACCAGAAGTTCGTGGCCGACTTCGAGGCCAAGTACAAGCGCACGCCCAGCGAGTACGCCGCCCAGTCCTACGATGCGGCGCTGCTGATCGACTCGGCCCTGCGCAAGACCCGAGGCAACACCGACAAGGCCGCGCTGCAGACCGCGCTCAAAGCCGCGGACTTCAAGTCCGTGCGCGGCAACTTCAGCTTCGGCGCCAACAACTTCCCGGTGCAGGACTTCTACGTGTTCGAAGTGGCCAAGGACGCCAAGGGCAACGCCAACCTCAAGACGGTCAGCAAGCAGCTCACGGCGCACAAGGATGCCTACGTCCAAGACTGCCCCATGAAGTGAGCCGGGCTTGGTCTGGACCCTGTTCTTCTCCCAGCTGCTGAACGGGGTGCAGCTCGGGATGCTTCTGTTCCTGCTGTCGGCCGGCCTCACGCTGGTGTTCGGCATCATGAACTTCATCAACCTCGCGCACGGCTCTTTCTACATGTTGGGCGCCTACTTCGCGGCGGCCGCGCTGGCGCGCACCGACTCCTTCCTGCTCGCAGGCCTGGCCGGCATCGGAGGCGCCATGCTGCTGGCGTTTGCGATCGAGCGGCTGGCGCTGCGCCGGCTCTACGCGCGCGATCACCTGGACCAGGTCTTGGCCACGCTGGGCCTCATCATGTTCTTCAACGAGACCGTGCGCATGGTCTGGGGCTCGCAGCCCGTGTTCACGGCGCAGCCAGGCTGGCTCAACGGCTCGCTGCAGTTCGGCGACTTCGGCTACCCGGCCTACCGGTTCATGATCATCGTGGCCGGGCTGCTGGTGGCGGCCGGTATCCATGTGCTGATCCACCGCACGCGCGTGGGCATGCTGGTGCGCGCCAGCTCCACCCACCCCGACACCGTGGCCGCGCTGGGCGTCAACGCGCGGCTCCTCAACACGCTGCTGTTCTCGGTCGGCGCCGGGCTGGCGGCGCTGGCCGGCTGGCTGGTCGGGCCCATCGTCTCGGTGCAGTCGGGCATGGGCGACAACGTGCTGATCCTCGCGCTGGTGGTGATCGTGATCGGTGGCATCGGCTCCATCCGCGGCGCCTTCTACGCGGCGCTGCTGGTCGGCCTGGTCGACACCATGGGCCGGGCCTACATGCCGCAGATCACGCGCCAGTTCTTCGAGCGCAGCGTGGCCGACGCGGCCGGGCCGGCACTGGCCTCCATGCTGATTTACCTGTTCATGGCGGTGATCCTGGCGGTCAAGCCGGCGGGGCTGTTTCCGGTGCGGCGATGAGATTGAGCATGCATGTTGCGGTGGCGCGGGACCACGCCGACGGTGTACTCCACTCCGCGAATGTCCCCCGGCCTTGCCCGCCTTGCCGGCCTGGGGCCGGCAAGGCGGGCAAGGCCTCCTCCTTTATTTCGCTGCGTGGAGCACACCATCGTCGTGGTCGTGACGCGTCGCGCCCCACCAGCTCGCACGACGCGACGTGCCCTGGGCCGAGGGTACCGGGTGGCCTCTGCAGCGAAATCAAGGAGGAGCCTGGGCCGCCTGCGGCCCTGGCGGGGGACATTCGCGGAAGAGGCCACCCGGTGGCCTCGGCCCATGCACCACACCTGCGCCGGATCCTGTTGCAGGCACGACGAAATGTTCCCTGAATCTCTGTCGTGGCGCTCGCCACGCGCCTGGCTGGCCTGCACCATCTTCCTGCTGATGCTGCTCGTGCCCGTGTTCGCACAGTGGGCCGGCTCCAGCTTCTACCTGGGCTTCGCCACGCGCATCGTGGTGTTCGCCATCGCCGCCAGCGGGCTCAACCTGGTGTTGGGCTATGGTGGCATGGTCAGCCTGGGCCATGCGCTGTACGTGGGCCTGGGCGCCTACGTGGTCGGCATCGCGGCCTTCCATGGGCTGACGAACGGCTGGGCCCAACTCGGCATCGCGCTGGCGCTGGCGACCGGCGTGGCGGCCGTCACGGGTCTGGTGTCGCTGCGCACGCGCGGCATCGGCTTCATCATGATCACGCTGGCCTTCGGCCAGATGTTCTATTTCCTCGCCGTGAGCCTCAAGCAATACGGCGGCGACGATGGCCTGCCGCTGGACACCCGCAGCCAGCTCGCGCCGCTGCCAGCGCTGGAGAGCAAGCTCGCGCTGTACTACCTCGCGCTCGGTGTGTTGTTCCTCGTGATGTTCCTGGTCTGGCGGGCGGTGCACAGCCGCTTCGGCATGGTGCTGCGCGGCTTCCATGCCAACGAGCGGCGCATGCTCGCGGCCGGCCACCCGCGGCTGCGCTACCAGCTCACGGCCTATGTGCTGTCCGCTCTGGTCTGCACGCTGGCCGGGGTGCTGCAGGGCAACCTCACGGCATTCGCCTCTCCGTCCTACCTGTCCTGGCAGGCCTCGGGCGAGCTGATCCTGATCGTGGTGCTGGGCGGCATGGGCACGGTCATGGGACCGCTGGTCGGCGCCGTGGTGCTGCTGGTGCTCGAAGAGGCCCTGTCGGGCTGGACGCAGCACTGGATGGCCATCCTGGGGCCGCTGATCCTGCTGGTCGCGCTGGTGTCGCGCCGCGGCATCTGGGGCGTCGTCACGCAGTGGGAGAAGCGCGCATGAGCACGCCGCTGCTGCAGGTGGAAGGCCTGGTCAAACGCTTCGGCGGCCTCACCGCCACCGACCGCCTGGAGCTGTCCCTCGCGCCGGGCGAGACCCATGCGCTGATCGGCCCCAACGGCGCGGGCAAGACCACGGTCATGGGCCAGCTGACCGGCGAATTGCTGCCCGACGCCGGCCGCGTGCTCTATGACGGCCAGGACATCACGCACTGGCCCGTGCCCCGGCGCGCGCTGGCCGGCATCGCGCGCAGCTACCAGATCACGCAGTTGCTGCACGGCTTCTCGGTTCTGGAGAACGTGATGCTCGTGGTGCAGGCGCGCAGCGGCCATTCCTTTGGTGCGTGGACGCCCGTGCATCGCCAGCACACGCTGACCGCGCCGGCGCTGCAGGCCCTGGCCCAGGCCGGCCTGGCCGAGCGCGCGCAGGACGACGTGATGGCCCTGGCCCACGGCGAGCACCGCCAGCTCGAGCTGGCCATGGCGCTGGCCATGCAGCCGCGCCTTTTGCTGCTCGACGAACCGCTGGCCGGCATGAGCCAGGGCGAGTCGGCCCGCATGGTCGAACTGCTGCAAGGCCTCAAGGGCCGCTACACCATGCTGCTGGTGGAGCACGACATGCAGGCCGTGTTCAGCCTGGCCGACTGTGTGAGCGTGCTGGTCTACGGCCGCGCCATCGCCTGCGGCACGCCGCAGCAGGTGCAGGCCGATCCGGCAGTGCGCCAGGCCTACCTCGGAGACGACTGATGGCACTGCTCCAGGTCCAGGGCCTGCAGGCCGGCTACGGCACCAGCCGCGTGCTGCACGGCATCGACCTCGCGGTCGGCGACGGCCGCATCGTCACGCTGCTGGGCAAGAACGGCATGGGCAAGACCACCACGCTCAAGAGCATCATGGGTCTGCTGCCCAAACAGGCCGGCAGCGTGCAGTTCGCCGGGCGCGACACCACGCGCATGGCCGCCTTCGAGGCCGCGCGCCTCGGGCTGGGCTGGGTGCCCGAAGGCCGCCAGGTCTTTCCAACGCTCACTGTGCAGGAGAACCTGGTGGCCACGGCCGCCAATCGCCATGGTGCAGCCGAGCCTTTCACCTTGCACCGCGTCTACGACTTCTTCCCGCGTCTGGCCGAGCGCGCCGGCAACCTGGGCAACCAGCTTTCGGGCGGCGAACAGCAGATGCTGGCCATCGGCCGCGCGCTGATGACCAACCCGCGGCTGCTGATCCTCGACGAGGCCACCGAGGGCCTGGCCCCGCTGGTGCGCGCCGAGATCTGGCGTGTACTGGGCGCGCTGCGCGCCACCGGCATGGCCATGCTGGTGGTGGACAAGAACCTCGGCGCGCTCATGGAGCTGGCGGACCAGCATGTGGTGCTGGAAAAAGGCCGCATCGTCTGGCAGGGCGACAGCGCCGCGCTGCAGGCCGACCGCGCCACCGTCCAGGGGCACCTGGGCATTTGACTCGCTTGATCACAATGGCGCATGTGCCATTATCTCTATAGGGACAAATGCGTGCTTATGATCAAAAGCACCATCCACCCGTCCTGCATCCGCATGCCAAGCACCGCCATTTCCGCCAACCGCATCGCCCAACTGACGGCCCGCGAGCGCGCGCGCTTCGCCGCCGCGCGCCCGCGCAGCGCCGCGCTGTCCGCACGCAATGCCGAGCACCTGCTGTTCGGTGTGCCGCTGCACTGGATGAGCGACTGGGGCACGCCGTTCGCGCTGCACGTGGCCGAGGCCCGCGGCGCCCAGCTGACCGACGTGGACGGCCACCGTCTCGTGGACTTTTGCCTGGGCGACACCGGCGCCATGTTCGGCCATTCTCCGGCGCCCGTGGTCGCCGCCCTGCAGGCCCAGGCCGCGCGCGGCCTGACCGCCATGCTGGCCAGCGAGGACGCGGCCGCCGTCGGCGGACTGCTGGCCGCGCGCTTTGGCATGCCGCGCTGGCAGTTCGCGATGACAGCCACCGACGCCAACCGGTTCCTGCTGCGCTGGCTGCGCGCCGTGACCGGCCGCTCCGTGCTGCTAGTGTTCAACGGCTGCTACCACGGCACCGTGGACGACGTGTTCGTCGACCTGGTGGACGGCCGGCCCGTGCAGCGCGCGAGCCTGCTGGGCCAGGTGCACGATCTCACGCAGACCACGCGCGTGGTCGAGTTCAACGACCTGGCGGCGCTGGAGGCCGCGCTCGCGCCCGGCGACGTGGCCTGCGTGCTGGCCGAGCCCGTGATGACCAACATCGGCATGGTGCTGCCCGAGCCCGGCTTCTGGCCAGCCGCGGCCGAACTCATCCGCCGCCACGGCAGCCTGCTGGTGCTGGACGAGACCCACACCATCAGCAGCGGGCCGGGCGGCTACGCGCGTGCCCATGGCGTGGCGCCCGATGCGCTGGTGCTCGGCAAGCCGCTGGGCGGCGGCATGCCCTGCGCAGCCTATGGCTTCACGGCGGAACTCGCGGCGCGCTGCGAGGCCGCCAAGCGCGCCGCACCGCCCGGCCACTCGGGCATCGGGACCACGCTCACGGCCAACCTGCTGGCCATGGCCGCCATGCGCGCCACGCTGTCCACGCTGGTGACCGACGCGGTCTACCAACCCATGCTGGCCATGGCCGGCCAGCTCGCCGACGGCCTGCGCGTCGCCATCGCACGCCATGGCCTGCCCTGGTGCGTGAGCCAGGTCGGCGCCCGTGCCGAGTTCCAGTTCTGCGCCCGGCCGCCGCGCAACGGCAGCGAGGCCGCCGCCGCCATGGACGACGCGCTCGAGCACCTGCTGCACCTAGCCCTGCTCAACCGCGGCGCGCTGATCACGCCCTTCCACAACATGATGCTGGTCTGCCCCGAGACCACGGCGGGCGACGTCGAACGCCTGGTCCAGGCCTTCGACGCCGTGCTGACCGAACTCACTTCCACCTGACGATGCCCCCAGAGCCCGCCGCCTCCGCCACCCAGCAGGACACCGTCTACGCGCAGCTGCGCCAATGGGTCACGGTCGGCCGCTTCCAGCCCGGCGAGCGGCTCAAGATCCGCGAGCTGGCCGAGCGCCTGGGCTGCGGCCTGATGCCGGTGCGCGCGGCGCTGCAGCGGCTGGCGGCCGAAGGCGCGCTGCGCAACGTGCCCAATGCCGGCGTGGTCGTGCCCAGGCTTTCGCCGGCCGAGTTCGACGACCTCGTGCAGATGCGCATGCTGCTCGAGGGCGAGGCCGCCGAACGCGGCGCGCTGCGCATCGACGAGCCCGGCCGCGCCGCGCTCGTGGCGCTGGGCGCGCGCATGCGCGAGGCGCTGGCGCAGAACGACGGGGCCGGCTACCTCACGGCCAACGAAGACTTCCAGGTGCGGCTGTACCGGGCGGCCGGCTCGCCGCTGCTGTTCGACCTCATCGAGACGCTGTGGCTCAAGGCCGGCCCCGTGTCCAACCGCCTGTTCGAGGTGCCCGAGGCCGCCGCCGCGCTCAAGGACGCGCACGACGCCACGCTGGCCGCGTTGGCGCGCCACGACCCTGTGGGCGTGCGCCTGGCCGTGGAGCGCGACCTGTTCATCGCCAGCCAGTTCATCCGCCGGCGCCTGCGCGCCATCCGCTAGACATGAGCCCACCCCGTCTGGCTGGCGCACTGGGTGTGGGCATCCAATACCCCTTGTATCTTCAGCCGAGGAGTCTTTCATCAGTTTGCGTCAGTGCGCCAAACCTGTT
>NZ_VEDO01000039.1 GCF_007677875.1 Variovorax boronicumulans
AAGCATGGCCGGCCAGCCGCCGCCGGTCCTCGCGCTGCAGGGCATCGGCAAGGACTACGCTGCCACCGTGCTGGACGGCGTCGGCCTGGAACTGCAGGCCGGCCAGGTGCTGGCACTGACGGGCGAGAACGGGGCGGGCAAGAGCACGCTCTCCAAGATCGTCTGCGGGCTGGTCGCACCGACGCGCGGCAGCATGCAGCTGGACGGCCAGCCGTTTGCGCCGCGCTCGCGCCGCGAGGCAGAGGCGCGCGGCGTGCGCATGGTCATGCAGGAGCTGGGCCTGGTGCCCACGTTCACGGTGGCCGAGAACCTGCTGCTGGGCCGCCTGCCGCACCGTGCCGGCTGGGTGGATCGCCGCCGCCTGCGCCGCCTGGCCGAGGCACAGCTCGCGCGCATCGGCCTGACCGACGTGGACCCCGACACGCCGGTGGCGCGCCTGGGCATCGGCCACCAGCAGATGGTGGAGATCGCGCGCAACCTGCAGGACGACACGCGCGTGCTGATCCTGGACGAACCCACCGCCATGCTGACGGCGCGCGAGTCCGAACGGCTGTTCGCGCAGATCGCCCAGCTCTCGGCGGCCGGCGTGGCGCTGGTCTACGTTTCGCACCGGCTCGAGGAACTGCGCCGCATCTGCGACCAGGTGGCCGTGCTGCGCGACGGCCGCCTCGTGGACGCCCGGCCGATGGCCGGCGTGCGCGAGGAGGATCTGGTCCAGCGCATGATCGGCCGCGCGCTCGCGTCCGACGAGGCGCGTGCGCGCCGACCGGCCGGGCCCGTCAAGCTGCGCGTGCGCGGCCTCACACGCGGCCATGCCGTGCGCGACGTGAGCCTGGATCTGCACGCCGGGGAGGTCTTCGGCATCGCAGGGCTCGTGGGTTCCGGGCGCACCGAGCTGTTGCGCCTGATCTACGGTGCGGACCGCGCCGACCGCGGCAGCGTCGACCTGCTGGCGGAGGGCCAGCCCGTGCCGCGCTGGAACAACCCCGTGCAGGCCGTGCGCCGGCGCATCGGTCTGGTCAGCGAGGACCGCAAGTCCGAAGGCCTGCTGCTGCCGCAGTCGATCCGCGTCAACACCACGCTGAGCGACCTGCCCGCCGTGGCGCGGGCTGGCTGGCTGCAGCCCGGCCGTGAGCGCAGCACGGTGCAGGCGCTCGTGCGCAAGCTGCGCGTGCGCTGCCGCGACGAGGAGCAGCCGGTGGCTGCGCTGTCCGGCGGCAACCAGCAGAAGGTGGTGTTCGCGCGCTGGCTGCACCGCGACTGCGAGGTGCTGCTGCTGGACGAGCCCACGCGCGGCGTCGACGTCGGCGCCCGTGCCGACCTGTACGCCGAACTCGACCGCATGGCCGCCGACGGCCGCGCCCTGCTGGTGGTCTCCAGCGACCTGCGCGAACTCACCGGCCTGTGCGACCGCATCGGCGTGATGAGCGGCGGGCGGCTGGTGCAAGTCTTCGAGCGCGGCGCCTGGACCGAGCAATCCCTTCTGGCGGCCGCGTTCAGCGGCGTCGCCGAACCCCGCAATGAGGAAACGGCATGAGTGCTGCCACCAATTCCCCCCAGGCCCCGACAGCGCGGGCCGGCCTGAACGCCCAGCTCGGCACCTATCTGGGCCTGGCCGTCGTGCTGCTCGGCATGGTTGCGCTGTTCAGCAGCCTGAGCGAATACTTCTTCACCGCCGACACCTTCGTCGCCATCGTCAACGAGATCCCCGCCTTGGCCGTGATGGCCGTGGGCATGACCTTCGTGCTGATCATCGCTGGCATCGACCTGTCTGTCGGCTCGGTGCTGGCGCTGAGTGCCGCGCTTTCGGCCATGGCCGTGCTGCAGTGGGGCTGGACGCCGCTGGCCGCAGCACTGCTGGGCCTGGCGGCCGGCGCGCTGTGCGGCCTGGTGCTGGGCTCGGTCTCGGTGGCCTGGCGGCTGCCGTCCTTCATCGTCTCGCTGGGCATGCTGGAGGTGGTGCGCGGTTCGGCCTACCTGGTCACGGGCTCGCGCACGCAGTACGTGGGCGAGCGCATCGCCGGCCTGGCCACACCGCTGCTCGGCGGCGTATCGGTGGCCTTCCTGATCGCCGTGCTGCTGGTCGTCGTCGGCCAGCTGGTGCTCACGCGCACCGTGTTCGGCCGCAGCGTGGTCGGCATCGGCACCAACGAGGAGGCCATGCGCCTGGCCGGCGTGGACCCGCGGCCCGTGCGCATCGCCGTGTTCACACTCACCGGCCTGCTGGCCGGCCTGGCCGGCCTCATGCAGGCCGCGCGCATGGAAGCGGCCGATCCCAACGCCGGGCAGGGCATGGAGCTGCGCGTGATCGCCGCCGTGGTGATCGGCGGCACCAGCCTCATGGGCGGGCGTGGCTCGGTCGTCAACACCTTCATCGGCGTGCTCATCATCGCGGTGCTGGAGGCTGGCCTGGCGCAGGTCGGTGCCAGCGAGCCGAGCAAACGCATCATCACGGGCTGCGTGATCGTGGTGGCCGTGATCGTCGACACGCTGCGCCAGCGCCGCGCCGCCAGGGGCTGAGGGCATGGCCACGATCAAGGACGTGGCGCGCGCGGCGCGCGTCTCGGTGACCACCGTTTCGCACGTGGTCAACAAGACCCGCTTCGTCAGCGAGGAGGGGCGCCACCGTGTCGAGCAGGCCATCCGCGAGCTGGGCTACGTGCCCAGCGCGGTGGCGCGCAGTTTGCAGCGCAGCGCCACCAACACGCTGGGCATGCTGATCCCGAACAGCTCGAACCCGTATTTCGCCGAGATCGTGCGCGGCATCGAAGACCGCTGCTTCGGCGCCGGCTACAACCTGGTGCTGTGCAACACCGACGACGAGCCCCGCCGCCAGGGCATGGTGCTGCAGGTGCTGGCCGAGCGCCGCGTGGACGGCCTCATCGTGGTCTCCTCCGGCGAAGACCCGGCCCTGCCCGGGCTGTTGGCCGGCCTGCGCATGCCCACCGTCATGGTCGACCGCGAGATCGACACCTTGCCCTGCGATCTGGTGGAGACGGCCCACATGCAGGGCGCGCTGCTGGCCGTGCAGCACCTGGCCACGCTGGGCCACCGGCGCATCGCCTGCATCGGCGGCCCCGCCGGCGTGGCCACGGCCGACCAGCGCGCCGAGGGATGGCGCATGGCGCTGGCCACGCTCGGCCTGCCCAGTGCGGGCCTGCTGCACGCGGGCGACTTCACGAGCGAGGGCGGCTATGCCGCCATGCACGCCATCTTGCGGCAGACACCGCGGCCCAGTGCCGTCTTCGTCGCCAACGACCTGATGGCCATCGGCGCGCTGTGCGCCGCACACGAGTGCGGCGTGTCCGTGCCCGACGATCTTTCGCTGGTCGGCTTCGACGACATCGAGCTGGCGCGCTTCGCCTGCCCGCCCCTGACCACCGTGGCCCAGCCCAAGCAGCGCATCGCCGCGATGGCGGTGGACATGCTGCTCGAGCGCATCGAGGGCCGCCGCCAGGACGCCCGCAAGGTGGTGCTGCAGCCCGAGCTGCGCGTGCGCGCCTCGACCGCGCCCTGCCAGGAGAGACCGACATGAACGACGCACCGCAGATCCTGGTGCTGGGCAGCCTCAACATGGACCTGCTGCTGCGCGTGCCGCGCGCACCGCAGGCGGGGGAGACGCTGCTCGGCCATTCGCTGGCCCTGCTGCCGGGAGGCAAGGGCGGCAACCAGGCCGTCAGCTGCGCCCGCCAGGGCGCCCGCGTGCGGCTGCTCGCGCGCACCGGCGACGACGCCGACGGCCGCGCGCTGCGCGATGCGCTGGCACGCGACGGCATCGCGCTCGACGCGCTGCAGGTCGATCCGCGGGAGCCGACCGGCCGCGCGCTGGTGATGGTGGAGGATTCGGCACAGAACCGCATCGTGGTGCTGCCCGGCGCCAATGCCGCGCTGCAGGCGGACGAGGCGGCGCTGGCGCAGCAGTTGCAGGCTGCGCAGTTCTTCGTCACGCAGCTCGAATCGCCGCTGCCCGTGGTGCTCGCGGCCGTGGCCGCGGCGCACCGCGCCGGCTGCCCGGTGCTGCTCAATCCTTCGCCCATGCAGCCGCTGCCGGACAGCGTGTGGCCGCAGCTGGACACGCTGGTGGTCAACGAGGTGGAGGCCGCAGCCTACGCCGGCTGCGCGGTGACGACGCCCGCAGAAGCTGCCGCCGCCGGCCAGGCGCTGCGCGCGCGCGGTGTCGCGCGTGTGGTGGTCACCCTGGGGGCGCAGGGTGCCGTCACGGTGGAGCAGCGCGGCTGCCGCTGGCAGCCCGCACCGCAGGTGCAGGCTGTCGACACCACGGCCGCGGGCGACACCTTCGCCGGCGCGCTGGCGGTGGCGCTGGCCGCGGGCCAGAGCCTGGCCCAGGCCACCGCGCGCGGCGTGCGTGCGGCGGCTGTCTGCGTGACGCGGGTGGGCGCGCAGGTGTCGATTCCGACGGCAGCGGAAGTCGATGTTCAGCCCCAACCGCCGGCCGCGAAGGAATTGCCATGAAACGAACCACCTTGCTGCACGCTGAACTCTCGCGGGTGATCGCCGGCATGGGCCATGGCGACCTGCTCGTCATCGGCGATGCCGGCCTGCCGATCCCGGCCGGGCCGCTGCGCATCGATCTGGCGGTCGCCCGTGGTGTGCCGGGCTTCGCCGAGGTGCTGGACGCGGTGCTCAGCGAACTGCAGGTCGAGCGGGCCGTCATCGCGCAGGAGGCCTGCGGCCCGGACGGCGGCCAGCCCCCGGCCTGGAGCGCGGCGCTGCCGCTGGCGCCCGAGCAGGTGTCGCATGCGCAGTTCAAGCAGCTGTGCGCGGGCGCCAAGGCCATGGTGCGCACCGGCGAGTGCACGCCCTACGCCAACGTGCTGCTCTACGCCGGCGTGGCGTTCTGAGAGTCACTGCGCCAGCGCGGCGCCTGCGGCGTCAGGGAATCGGCACCGGCCGCGTGAGCAGGTCCACGTAGAGCTCGAAGAAGCGCGCGTTGTCGAACTTCTTCACGACCTTCATCTTCTGCAGCGTCGGGCCGGCCGGCTGCGTGGCGTAGCCGATGGACTGGCCGTTGTTGGCCTGGCCGGGCGCGTTGACGACGTCCACGTACTCCTCGCTCACCTCGGTCGCGTAGGCCGGGTCCATCAGGTAGGCGATGGTCAGCGTGTCCCAGATGTTCAAGGTGTAGTTCGGGTCGCCCTCGAAGCCGACGCCGTTGAAACCCGGGCCCATGACCTCCTTGAACTGCTCGGTGACCGGCGTCTTGCGCGCGCCATGGGCGATGCGGTTGTAGATCGGTGTGGTCAGCAGCACGGTGTCGGTCACGTCCAAGGGCACCACCACCTGCGGTACCGGCTGTCGCACCACGTACTGCGCGGCCTCGGGGTCGAACCACCAGTTGAACTCAGCCAGCTTGGTGGTGTTGCCCGGCACGTGCACGGCCCCGCCCATGTAGATGATCTGCTTGATCAGCGGCACGATCTCGGGCGCCTTGCGCATGGCCTTGGCGATGTTGGTCAGCGGGCCGATGGCCAGGATGGTGACTTCGCGCGGATTGGCCTTGATGCTGTCGATCAGGAAGTCGACCGCGTTCTGGGCCTGCAGCCGCGTGCTGGTGGCGAAACCGTCCGACGGCGCGACCAGTTCGGCGGCGGTCGGTGCCGTCTTCTGCACGCTCCAGGCGCCGTAGTAGCCGTCGTTGACGGCGCCGGCGGCCAGTTCCTGCTCGATCGTGGCCCAGTCGTGCGAGAGCGCGTAGTTCTCCCCCGCGTACACAGGGATGCGCTGGCCCATGCCCAGCCTTTCCATGGACTTGAGCGCCTCCACCACGCCCTGATCCAGCCACTTGTTGCCCGAGACCACGGTGATGCCCAGCACCTGCAGCTTGCCTTCGGCCTGCAGCTGCGCGGCCATCACGCCGAGCTGGCCGTCGTCGCTCATGGTGTTGTAGTCGCTGTCGATGATGATCTTGGGCGGGGCGTCGTCATCGCTACCGCCGCAAGCGCCGAGCCCCAGCGCGATGCCGGCGACAAGAACCCCGAAAGATCGTCTTTGCATGCCGCGCCCGTTC
>NZ_VEDO01000003.1 GCF_007677875.1 Variovorax boronicumulans
CTCCGGGCAACCTGCGGTGCTCGCGCCATGGGCTGCATTGCGCAACTCGCACCGTTCACTGCGGGAACGTAGCTCGAACAAGCGCAATGAGTCAGATGACGAAGCGCGTGGTTCCCCGCGCAGCCCATGGCACTGCGCTCCTCGGCAGGGGCACAGGGGGAAATCCCACACGGGCCGTCGCTGCACTCGGCCTGGGGTTCGGGCCATCGCTTCGCTCGTCCCCTGATGCGATGGGAGATGCGCCTCATGCCCGCTCCGCCAACACGCCCGCCAGCAAGGCCAGCGCATCCTGCGCCGTTTCACTCTCGCTCTCGGCCCGCAGCTCGGCGATCACTTCGCCCAGGTAGCCATCGGCCTGCAGGCAGGCGATGTCGGCATCGGTTGGCACCAGCCGCAACGCGGCCAGGTCGGCCTGCAGGTGGCGCACGCGGGCCTCGGCCTGGCCCAGGCCGGCCTGCAGCCGCTGGCGCGCCGCCAGGTCCAGCTGGCCGCGCAGGCGCAGGTCGAGCACGTGCTGCGGCGTGAGTGCGGCGAGCTGGTCCAGCAGCAGGTCCAGGTCGCTGTCGACCTGAAGTGCCATGTCGATCTGCTGCCAGCGGTACTGGCCGACCGGCACGCTGCGCACCTGCGGCGCAGCGCCGGGCGCGGCGATGTCCACCAGCAATGCGTTGCCGGCCTCGTTGGCGCGGAAGCGGTCGGGCTCGGGCGTGCCGGCGTACCAGGTGCGCGCGTCGATCGCCTTGGTGCCGTGCCAGTCGCCCAGCGCCAGGTAGTCGAGCCGCGCGCGCATGGCGCGGTCGGGCGCGATCGGGTTCGGGGAGTCGATGCCCTCGGCCAGGATGCCTTGCACGCTGCCGTGCGCGATGCCGATGCGCAGCAGGCCGGCCGGCGTCTCGGCACCGTCGTACCAGGCCGTGAGGTCATGGTGCGTGTGGCGCTGCGTCAGCGGCGCGGGCAGGGCGGCGAAGCCCTGCGCCTCGAACAGGCGAACGCCCGGCTCCAGCAACAGGTGGGCGTTGGGCGGCACCGCGCCCAGGCGCTGCGCGCGGTGCCAGACGCTTTCGGCCAGCGCCGCGTCGTGGTTGCCGGGCAGCAGCAGCCAGGGGCCGGCAAAGCCGGCGAGCGCGTTGAACAGCCGGCGCACGGTGCGCTCGGACACGGTCTGGGCGTCGAACACGTCGCCGGCCACGAGCACGGCGTCCACCTGCTCGGCCGCGGCCAGCGCCGCCAGCCGCTCGACGGCCTGCAGCCTGGCCTCGGCCAGCATGGGCGCGTTGTCGGGGGTGAGGGTGGCGAACTGGCGGCCGATCTGCCAGTCGGCCGTGTGCAGGAAACGGCGCATGGGCGCGGATTGTGCCGCGCACGCTCCCCTGGGCCGTCCTGGGCATTCGTGCACGAAGCGTTACAAATCTAGGGGAATACACGACTACGTGGCGATCGACCGGCTGTGTCATGTTCCGTGCCGGGACGACCAGATCCACCAACGAGAGGAGACCATGAAGAACGCCATGATCCGCGCCAGCGTGCGCGCCGTGTGTGCCGCCGCCGTGCTGTTGACCGGCACGGCCGGCTGGGCCCAGCAGAAAGCCGAGGAGGAACCCGGCTGGGCCAAGGGCCGGCCCAAGACCGACACCGCCATGCGCATGGCGCCGGTGCCGGCCTTCCCCATCCCCACGGCGGCCGACCAGCTGCCGACCAAGAAGTTCAAGCTGCCGCCGGGCTTCAAGGTGGAGACCTTCGCCTCCGGCCTGCTCGACGCGCGCGGCCTGCGCCAGGGCGAGAAGGGCACGATCTTCGTCAGCACGTTGTTCGTGGGCAACAAGGTCTACGCGCTGCCGGCCGACGGCAAGGGTCCGGCCAAGACCATCATCGACAAGATGCCGTTCGCCACCGGCATCGAGATCCACAACGGCGCGCTGTACGTCGCCACCAACACCAAGATCCTGCGCTACGACAACGCCGAGGCCAACCTGGACAACCTGGGCGAGCCCAAGGTGCTCTACGACAAGCTGCCCGGTGGCGGCGACCACAGCTGGAAGTACCTGCGCATCCGCGACGACAAGCTGTACTTCGCGATCGGCGCGCCCTGCAACATCTGCGACCCGGGCGAATACGCCAAGATCTACCGCATGAACCTGGACGGCACCGGCATGGAGACCGTGGCCGCGGGCGTGCGCAACACCGTGGGCTTCGACTTCAACCCCAAGGGCGGCCAGCTGTGGTTCACCGACAACGGCCGGGATTGGATGAGCGAGGAGATTCCCAACGACGAGCTCAACGTGGTCAGCAAGCCGGGCCAGCACTTCGGCTACCCGTTCTGCCACCAGGGCAACATCTCCGACCCCGAGTTCGGCTGGGGCAAGGACTGCCTGGGCAGCGAGTTCGCCAAGCCGGCCGCGCTGCTGGGCCCGCACGCAGGCTCGCTGGGCCTGAAGTTCTACACCGGCAAGATGTTCCCGGCCAAGTACCAGGGCGCGATGTTCATCGCGCGCCACGGCCCCTGGAACCGCACCGTGAAGTACGCCGACGTGTCGGTCGCCTGGCCCGACGGCAAGGGCGGCGCCAAGGTCGAGCCCTTCATGACGGGCTTCGTCGAGAACAACACCTACCTGGGCAGGCCGGTGGACTTCATGGTCATGAAGGACGGCTCGCTGCTGGTCTCCGACGACCACGCAGGCGCGATCTACCGCATCACCTACGCCGGGAAATGAAGCGGCGCCTGTGGGGGCTTTTCGCCGCCGCTGTGCTGCTGCTGCCGCTGGCGGCGGCCGCGCAGCAGCCGCCTACCGGCGGCGCCGCCTACGCCCAGCGCTTCGCCAGCCTGTGCGCGGCCTGCCACGGCGCCAACGGGCGCAACGACATGGCGCTGACGCCGGCCTTGGCCGGCCAGCATTCCTTCTACGCGATCACGCAGCTGTTCCTGTTCCGTGAAGGCCGGCGCAGCAACGAGGCCATGACGGCCGTGGCCAAGACGCTGACCGACGCCGACCTGCGCGGCTTTTCCGACTACATCGCCACCTTGCCGCCGGTGCCGGCACCGCCGCCGGCCCAGCCGGCCGACGCGACACGCATGGCCCGCGGCCAGGCGCTGGCGCAGGAGCACAAATGCTTCGCGTGCCACGGCGCCGACCTGTCCGGCGGCCAGCAGGTGCCGCGCATTGCGCAGCAGCGCGAGGACTACCTGCAGATGACGCTGCAGGAGTTCAAGTCCGGCAAGCGCCCTGGCTACACCATGGCCATGGGCGAGGCCGTGGGCCGCATTCCGGTCGAAGACCTGGACACGCTGGCCTACTTCGTGGCGCGCTTCGCGCCGCCTGCTGCGGCCCGCAAATAGGGCGCCGCGCGTTCAGCACCTGACCCGGGCGGGGCTTTTTCGCCGTCCGCAGCCGCATCCGATACAGTTCTGAACAAATATCGGACGCCTTCCGTCAACTTATCGCACAGATATGTGCTAGCGCGGCACAATCCCGGTGCAGGTCCGGAGCTGCCATCGCGGCACGCGCGGGAAGGCCTGGGCAACACCTTGGGACATGGCTGAGACTGTTTTTCGATTCGACCGGGCCGAGTTGCGGCTGGACACGCGCGAGCTCTGCGTGGATGGTGCCCCCGTGGCCGTGGGCGCCCGCGCCTTCGACCTGCTGCAGGCGCTGGTGACCCACCGCGACCGGCTGCTGACCAAGCACGAGCTGATGGAGATGGTCTGGCCCAAGCTGGTCGTCGAGGAGAACAACCTGCAGGTGCAGGTCAGCACGCTGCGCAAGCTGCTGGGCAGCAAGGCGATCGCCACCGTGCCGGGGCGTGGCTACCGCTTCGCGGCGCCCCTGACCGACGAGCCTGCGGTGCCGGCGGCGCCGCAGCGCGTGGTGGCGCCGCCCACCGCGCGCGGCCATGTCGGCAACCTGCGCCAGGCGCCGGCGCTGCTGGGCCGGGCGGCAGACCTCGCGGCCGTCGCTGCGCTCGTGCGCTCGCAGCGCCTGGTCAGCCTGCTGGGGGCCGGCGGTATCGGCAAGACCAGCCTGGCCCGCGCGGTGGGCTGGGAACTGGGCCATGCGTTCGCCGATGGCGTCTGGATGGTGCCGCTGGCCGATGTGGCCGAGGCCGCGGCGCTGCCGCTGGCCGTGGCGCGCGTGCTGCAGATCAACCTGCCCGGGCCCGACCCGCTGGCCGCGCTGGCAGAGCGGCTGCCACCCCAGGCGCTGCTGTTGCTGGACAACTGCGAACACCTGGCCGGTGCCGTGGCCGAACTCGTGGACCGCCTGCTGCAGGCCAGCCCCGGACTGCATGTGCTGGCCACCAGCCAGGAGCCGCTGCGCCTGGCGCGCGAGCAGCAGGTGCGGCTGCAGGCGCTGGCCGTGCCCGAGCCCGGTGCGCGGCAGGCGGCGCAGTCGCACGGTGCCGTGGCCCTGTTCCTGGCGCGGGCGCAGGCCGCGCAACCGGGGTTCATGCTCGAGGCCGGCAACGAGGGGGCCGTGGTGGAGATCTGCCGCGCGCTCGACGGGGTGCCGCTGGCGCTGGAATTCGCCGCCGCACGCGTGCCGCTGCTGGGCGTGGAAGGCGTGCGCCAGCACCTGGGCCAGCGCCTGCGCGTGCTGAGCCGCGGCGCGCGCGACGCGCCCGAACGCCACCGCACGCTGCGCGCCACGCTGGACTGGAGCCACGCGCTCTTGCGCGAGGACGAGAAGAAGGTGTTCCGCCGGCTGGGCGTGTTCGTCGGCGGCTTCGGCCTGGAGCTGGCCCAGCAGCTGGCAGCGGACGACAGCACCGACGCCTGGGATGTGCTGGAACTGCTGGGCAACCTCGTGGACAAGTCCATGGTGGTGGTGGACACCGCCAGCGCCACGCCGCGCTACCGCTTGCTGGAAACGGCACGCGCCTATGCCTGCGACCAACTCGCGCTGGCCGGCGAGCGGCCCGCGCTGCAGCTGGCCCATGCGCGCGCCATGCTGGCGATGTTCGACCGCCGCACGCGCATGGAGCGCCTGGGCCTGGAAACCGTGGACCAGTGGATGCAGGCCTGCCAGGGTGAGGCCGACAACCTGCGCGCTGCGATCGACTGGGCCGTGGCGTCCGGCGAGCGCGCGCTGGCGCTGGATCTCGCCAACACGGCGGCCGAGTTCATGTACGAGGCCGGCCGCTACCCCGAATGCGTGGCCTGGATGCGCCGCGCCGAGCCGCTGATCGGTGCCGACACGCCCGAGCTCGTCGTCGCGCGCTTCCAGTTCGGCCTCGCCATGGTCGGCCTGCATGGCGGCGTGGAGGGGCGCGAGCGGCTGCGCCTGCTGGATGCCGCGCTGGCCATCCTGGAGCGCCATCCACCGTCCATGGTGCTGGTCTACGCGCTGTGCATGCGCGGCTACGTGGCCGGCATCTGCGGCGACCTGGCGCTGGCGCGCGCCACGCTCGACCGCGTGCACGCGCTCACGCAGCCCGCGCCCTTCGCACCGCTGCGTGGCCTGCCGCTGTACATCGAGGGCATGGTGCGCCGCTTCGAGGGCCGGTCCCACGAGGCCCTGGCCGCCTTCACCGAGGCGCTGCCTTATGTGCGCCGCCATGGCGACGGCCGTACGCTGTTCTACCTGCAGAGCAACATGGCGGCCGTGCACCACGAGATGGGCCACCTGGACGAGGCCGTGGACCAGTACCGCCGCGCCATCGCGGCGCTCGAGGATTCTCCGCGCACGGACGCGCAGATGATGTCTTTCGCGCTGGTCTGGTACGCCCATGCGCTGACGGCGCAGGGCGCGCTGGACGAGGCGCTGGAGCAGGTGCGGCGCAGCCTGCCGTACTGCCGGCGTTCGGTCGGCCTGCGGCACTTCGCCGGCATGCTGGCGCTGCTGGCGGCGCGGCGCGGCAAGCTGCGCGAGGCGGCCTTGCTGCTGGGCTGCGACGACGCAGCGCGGCAACGGCGGGGCGAGGTGCGCACGCCGTTCGATCTGCGCACCATGAAGGCCGTGCTGGCCCTCGTCGGGGCGCAGCACGGCGAGGAGCGCGTGGTGGTGTGGCGCGTGCAGGGCGGCGCACTGGAGGAAGGCGAGACGGCGGAGCTGGTGCTGGGGTAGCGGTCGCGGTTCGCCTTCGGCCGCAACGGTCCGCCATGGGATGGCGGTCAGCCAGGTTTGCACAGGCCGAGGATCTGTTCCTGCTGCGTGCATTGCTTCGCCGGCTTCGATGGCACGGGTAGCGCTGCCTTCGCGGGGCCGGCCATGCAGGCACGGATCTCCTGCGCGGACGGAGGGTAGTAGAACCAGCCGCGGCCGAGGTTCGGCAGCGCCATCTCGACCTCGCGCCACTTCGGATGTCCTTGTTCCTGCAGCGTCGAGAAGTTCTGGCACAGCGCCCGCGTCAGGTTGCGCAGGTGCCCCTCGGTTTCCTTGAGCCGAAAGTCGTAGGTAACCAGAAACGCCTTGACCGCCAGGCCCGCAATGTCCGTTGCCAGCAGGTTGGGGTAATTTTTGGCCAGCACGTCGGATGGGAAATAGGTCTTGAGAACCGCTGCGCTGCTCGGATGGTCGCGGTCGAACTTGAGCAATTTGATGAGCTTGCGCGATTCGGGCTTCATGTCGACGAGCAGCTTCGCGGGTTGACCGGCAACCACCGCCACCACATCGACGGTCTTGTCCGTCACCAGCTTGATCAGCGCCTGCTCGTTGGAGGCGAAACTGGCGTTGGCTTGCGGCATGGGCTCGCCGAACATCTGGCGGTAGAGCGTGGCCGAAGTCAACGCCGTTCCACTGCCGGATTCGCCCGCGCTGATTCTGGCGTTCTTGATTTCGTGGATGTAGTTCAGTTCGGAGTCGGCCCGGACGATGAAATAGATCTCCTCGTTGTACAGGGGCATGACGACCCGCAGCGGGCGAATCATGTCGCGGGCTTCCGCGTTTCCGCCGGCGGCGATGTCGAGAAACGCCTGGTACACGTCCGATTGCACCAAGGCCAGTTTGACGCCGGCGTCGTAACGCAGGCGGCGCACATTTTCAGCCGACCCGGCCGACGGCAGGACCTCGAGTTTGATGTCTGCCGACGGGGCAACGAACCGGGCGAGATCCTGCCCGATCTTGATGTAGGTCCCCCGCGAGGACGCCGTCACCATTTTGTATTCCGCCGCAGCAGCGAACGCAGACATGTGAAGGAGCATTCCCGTGGCGACCAGCACGCGCATCACGAAGTTTTTCATTTATCGCTTCTCCTGTGGAGTATCGAGATTGCACAGCCCCAGCGCTGCCACGGCAGCTGGGCATGGCTTGCCCGTCGATGGGTCTTGTAGGGTTTCTGCGCCGGCACCGGAATCCGGCAAAGGCAGGCTCAGCACCGCATCGGCACGGGCCGCCGCCGCAGCTTGGCGCTGCGCGGGCTGGTTCTCTCGGGCGGGGGGCGCTGGAACCGCTTGGGCCGGCGTCGCAGCGGCAGCCGGGCCGTCTACTAAATCGGAAGGGGTGGACGGCTGCGGATTGCGCGTATCGGACAAACTACTGGGCGCCGGTGCCTGGCCCTGCAAGCTGTGCTGCCGGTACCAATACGCCGAAAGAGCGCCGATCACCAGCACGAACAACAGCGCCAGTACCGTCAAGCGCGTCCGCTGCTGCGATTGGACGGCGGGGGCTGAATTTGCCGGCAGGCCGACACCATCGATCGATTGCCGGTCCAGGCGCGAATAAGGCAGCTTGGCGCCCAGGGCGGCGGCCTCGGACTGGGGCGTCAGGGGGGGTGTTGTCTCTCCGTCGATGGACGCCTGATCGAAGTTCGATGGCCGAAATTGGAAATCACCGACAGGAGGTGATGCCAAAGAAAAATCGCCGCCACATTTGTGGCAGTGTGTTGCGGTTCGCAGGTCTACAGCGCCGCAGCGATAACACGGCCGCAGATTTAACTGACCGTCACAACTGTTGCAATAATCTACATCTGCCGGATTGAGATGCTGGCAGAACAGGCACTGAAGACTGGACATCCGCGGCTGCTCCGGTGAGGCGACATCGGCAGTGATCAAAATTGAAGAATTGTTCAATGAAACGGTGCCATTATGTTGCTGCTGGAGGCTGGATGTGTCGGTAGTTTTCACCTGCGAGGTACCGCCGGGCTTTCCTCCCAGATCTGCGGGTCGTGGCGCGGGGCATGGGGATGAAGGATCTCGCGCGTGGCTCCTGCGCCCAAGTTCCCGCTGGTGTCTGAAAGAGCCGCGCACGCTGGGCTCTGCTGCTGGGCGCTGCTGCTGCACGGGGTGAGGCGCTATAAGAATGCCGGCATGCCCAGCATCCGGATGAACTGAACTTCACGCTTGGCGCTTTGAAGTCAAATGCAAAACCCCATCGAGCAAATGAGATTGTGGTCTTCGATGCGCTGGGCCACGAATGTTGGGGCGGCCGGCCACTGAGGATTGGCTGATTGGGAGAGCGTGGACTGCGCTATGTGCATTGAGTGGCTGCACTGGGCCCGAAGCGGCCGCTGGCCGAATTCATCTGGGGCTTATTTTGTCGCCTGGGAAATAATGAAGAAAAGTGCGGCCCAGTTAATTCCCAACCCTGCAATATAGTGTTGCTTTGCTAGCCTTTCGAAGAGTTCTCCACAGAATTGCTGAGATTAATTTTACGCATAGCGCAATTAACGAGACGAAGTAGGACGTCTCATGCAGCTGAAATCGGCTCGCAAATAGATACATTGAGGGATTGGCCAAGAGCATGTGCAACCAAGGTTTGCCTAACGAGAACCTTGGCAAGTTGTTTAGTTTCATTGAGGTCTGGAGTCAGATGCTTGCGAAGTGGCTGCTCTTGGCCGAAAATAGCCTACCACCAACGATCGCTTGGAATACGAGGCGCATGGCGCCAGAATCCGCGGGCAGCCCGCAGGCAAGCAAGACCAACTCCAAAGAACCAGAATGGTCGCCCGTCGACCCCCGCAAGCACAAAAAGCAGTTCTGAAAAACAAGCGTGCCTTCCATTGAACGGGGGCAGTGTCGGTGCTTTAAGCTCCCGTGCCGCCATTGCGAAGGCCACGATAGCAAGACCAAGCGATATTCTCACCAACCATTTTGAGCCCTGAAGACTGCTTTTTAGCTCAATAGGCTTCATGAATATGGATTTTGCCTTTCAAGATCTTTGCGACTGTTTTTTTCCGCGGCTATGCCGTTTGGCTAAAATTCGAAATCCATTCACTGCGTAATGGCGCCTGTCAGCAGATTCTATCGATGAAACAGAACTATAGTGATGAAATATGCCATCATCCAGAATGCCAAGAATGCATTCATGTGGATTAGCGACTTCTTTCGCAAGAGAATATTCCATATCATCAGTGCGCAGAAACCGACACACCCCGCAAATATTCCAATCAAATAAAGAGCGGGCTGCCATTTCTCCAGCGACGGGTGATTCTGGGCCGCATAGTAAATCGGCGCCGAAATCCAAGCCGCGAGTCCTACTATCCAAGAACCGTTCGCGTGCTTCTTCCGAAAATCGTCCATCTAACGTATTTGCCCCACAAAAAATTCTCTCGGCGCCGTCGAGCATCTAGGCGAACCGGTGGACCGCTTTTGGCCGTTAGTCGCCGTCTTCGCCAACAAGAAAGACCTCGGAGCCGATTTCAAGCTGCACTTTCGGAACGTCTCTCATGACAGAAAATGCGGCATGCATGAGCCCTTCGCTTTTTCGATGAAAGTACTCAAAGGCGGAATTTGGGTAGAAACAATTTCCCCAGGGGAGTCACGATTTTCAATCGAGCACCAGTTTTCACCGAGAGGTCCAACGAATACGGAATTCCCGGGACAAGGATGCACTCTTGTCCAGAAATGTCAAAGACGTCTTCAATTTTGAACAATGAGAGCATGCTCGTCTCAAGGGAATGTCCGCTGCTGGCCGGAGCTTGCCGTTATGCCGCAGTCGTGAATGCGCTGGAGCCGTGATAGTCACCCGGTCAGTCGCTTAACCTGAGACGGGAATTTCAACGGAAAAACCGTTTCGAAGTTGTACGTGGCTTGTTCGTTCGACACTTCTTTAAAGTGCACAGTAATTTTCTTGGCTTGCCTAGCACCGGCGGTGAAAGCATTTGGGTTGTGAAGAACAATCATTGTTGCTCCCCAGTCTTTCGCAAAATAACTTGTAGCTTGAGCGGTGGCATGCCGTCAAAGGAAATCGATAAGGTGCATTCACCGGGTGTACATATCAGCTGACGACCTGCTCAACGCTCAAACTCACATCCTCGCTACCGTCCGCATTCTTCCGCACAATTAGATAGCATGGTTGTACTCCTTGTTCTACGCAGGGAGCGGTGAGAAGTTCTTACTTATAAGCGAGGCCTCAGGCCGGTACTCACCAGAGCGAATATGTGGGACTTCGGAATAAGACCACTTATGCTGGTCGGCAATCGTACTGCTAACGGCCAATGCCAGTCAAGCTATCGCCAACTTGAACATTCTCGAGTCTAGTTTGTGAATTCTCGTTCACCGATGGCCGCTCATGGCCGAAAGCTGTAGTTAGGTTTCGGGGCAGTTCTCATAGAATCCGCCTGTAATCTTCGCATCGAGCCGAGCCTGTAGTTCCGCATTGAACTGAATGACCTTCGCATTGGGCGTTGAGCGACACATTGAGATATGAACCTTTTTCGGCTTAAGACGCACAACCTCATCCACAACGGGTGTGGCCACTGCAGATTTAACCTCGCCGACGCTGTACTGAGAGGGCAAGATTTGAACGTTGGCGGTATCAGATGAACTCGCGCAACCAGCAAGCACCAGAACCGCAGAGAGAATTTTTCGTCGAAGCATGGTCAATCTCCTCAATCCCGTCTTGGCCGATTGCAGAAATTCGTCAAAAGAAAATCCCAATCGCGGATACGCATCTTTTTCCAGTCATTCATTGCTTCTGTCAATCTGCTCCGCGCCGCTGAAAAATCCAGGCACGAAGCCCGGGCTACTGACTGAAGGGCAAGGCTCAACATCTGGCATTCGCGCGCGCGGCGTCAGCATGCCATGGCCGCAAGCATTCCTTCATGGCTCTGCGGCGCGGTCTCGTCAAAAGTACGGAGCAAGCCGCCCTTAAACGAAGATGGGGAAGACGCTCCAGATTGGGGCAGCTGTGTGCGAGGAAGCCCAAAAGCGTTCCGCCAGAGCCACCTTCAATTGAACTGATCCAACTCCCCCAGCACCCACGGATACACGTCCTTCGCCGCGCCGCGCCCCACGAACAGGTCCATGTGCGCATACCCCTCGAACACCTGGCGCCGGTACAGCGCCGGGTCGTTGTGGCGCTGCAGCCATGCCTGGGTGCGCAGCGAGGTTTCGGGGAAGAACAGCTCGTTGTCCGCCCCCGCCATGAAGCTGATCGGCAGCGCGAGCCGCGGCGCGTTGGCGGGCGTCGCATAGCAGTCGTTGCCCACGGCGTCCACGGCCTTTCCGCGTTGCATGATGAGGCTCAGCTGCTCGAAGGGGTGCAGCGACACTGTGCCGAACATGCCGGCCAGCGCGGTGTGCGTGGCGTGGTTCAGCTGGCTGTGCGTCCATGAGGGGCCGAACACGGCGAACACGCGGCGGCACAGCGGGTTCTTGCAGGCCTCGCCCTCGGGCACTGGGAGCTTGTAGGCCAGTGTGTCGATCGTGCGGTCCAGATCGGTCGTGCCGGGCACGCTGTCGAAGCGGCCCTGCAGCGGCGCATAGCCTTCCAGCAGGCGGGCCAGGCCGATGTCGGCCTTGGTCGCGTTGAGCCAGTTGGTCACGGGGTGCAGCGTCAGTTGCGACGCGATCAGCGAACGCACGCCTTCCATGCCGTCGAGCAGCGCCATCAGGAGGCTCATGGCCCCCACGCAGTGGGCCATGGCCTGCACCGAGGGCGCACCGGTCGCTTCGCGGATGGTGCGGATGGCGGCGGGCCAGTCCTCGCGCACGATGTCGTCGATCGTGAACGGCGCGACGGGGCTGCCCGAGTCGCTGCTGGCGCGGTAGTCGAACAGCCAGCAGTCGTAACCGCTGGCGCACAGCGCCTCCACGAGGTTCTGGTCCACGGTGTCGGTGGCGAACGAGCTTGCGCGCACCGAGAAGCCGGGCGCCAGCACCACCGGGCCACGCGTCCCGCCACGGTAGCGCGTGAGCCGGATCTGGAAACCGCGCGCCGGATCGCCCACCGGCACCTGCAGCACCTCGGGCTGCGGCGCGCGCAGTTTGCGGCGCGGCAGCAGCGGCGCGTCCTGCGCCGGGAAGTTGTTGAGGTCGGCCAGCAGGCCGCCATAGGCACGCATCAACGTGGTGCCGAAGAAGCCCGCGAACTTGCCCAGGTAGACCTGGGAGATCGCGTCGCGCGCGCGCGGCACCGCGTTCTCGATCTGGCCGATCCAGTTGGCCGGCGGTTCCAGGCGGATCGTGGAAGCCTGCCAGGCCAGGTCTTCCAGGCCCAGCGTGAGCAGGCCCTGCGCCACCAGCGGCATGGTAGCTTCGTCCAGGTCGTAGACCTTGACCATCAGCGTGGTGGTGTCGGTCCAGGGCGAGGAGCCGGGCCGCTGGCGCAGCACCTTGTGGCCCTTGAAGCGCAGGCGGCTGCCGTTTTCGCGCTGCAGCACCATCTCGTAGCCCATGGTCCAGGTCTCCACCTGCTGGGGGTCGAGCGGGAACAGGTGGAACACGCCGCTTTGCACGGCCATGGGTGCGGGGCTGAGGGCCGGGCAGGTCACGGTGCCGCGGATCTGGGCCGGGTGTGTGGGGTCGTCGAGCAGGCGCGCCAGGTCGTCGGTGTGGATGGTCAGCTCGAACGCCATGGACTGGCCGGCCGCACGGCCCCACGCGGCCGCCACGGCGTAGTCGCTGGCCAGGCGCAGGTCGGCGTTGCTGCGTGGGGTCACGGCCTGCGTGCTGATCCAGCCCGACATGGTCTCGGTGAATTCGAAGCTCGGCGACAGGCGCGAGGGGTCGTGCGCGATCAGTTCGGCCACCGCCTTCTTGGCGGCGTCGAGCACGCCGTCCTCGACCACATCGAGCGCGCGCTGCCACCAGTGGCGGTGCTTGCCGGGCGGCGGCGCCGGGGCAGGCAAGGGCGTGCGCGGGTTCAGCGTGGTGTCGACGCTCCAGCCGCGCGCCTCGCACAGGTGCTGCAGCGCGCGTTCGGCCAGCGCGGAGATGGTCAGCAGCGGGTTCACGCCCACGGCACCGGGCAGGATGGCGCCATCGCAGACGAACAGGCCCTCGTGCACATCCGTGCCGTCGGTGCCCGCAAACACGCGGCCCAGGTGGTCGACGACGCCGCGCGTGGCGTCATCGCCCATGCCGCAGCCGCCCAGCGGGTGCACGGTGATGAGCTTCTTGCCGAGTGCCTGGCTCCACAGCGGGTTGGCGACGAACTGGCCCGAGATCGCCTGGCTGGCCAGGTTGAGCCAGTCG
Source organism: Variovorax boronicumulans (assembly GCF_007677875.1). GTDB lineage: Bacteria > Pseudomonadota > Gammaproteobacteria > Burkholderiales > Burkholderiaceae_C > Pseudorhodoferax > Pseudorhodoferax boronicumulans_A. The sequence goes on from NZ_VEDO01000003.1 coordinate 13,349, forward strand.
TTGTCGCGCACGATGGCCGGGCCGCTGCCCGCGCCGGGCCAGTGGATGCGCAACCGGTCGTTCTGCAGGCGCAGCTCGCCGGCCGACTCGTCCACGCTCATGACCAGGTAGGTCTGCGTGCGCGCCACGGCGCCGGCATAGGCCGTGGCCGCCAGTTCGCCCGGGTGCTGCACGGCGTCGGCCATGGCCTGGGCATCGAGCAGGCGGGCCTTGGCTTGCGCCGCGCCGAAGGTGAATTCGCCGCCGTTCAGCGCCGTGTTGAAGAACAGCGCCGGCGTCAGCAGCGTGGCCAGCGCACCGGGGATCACGCCTTCCTCGATCACCAGGCCGTCGGCCAGCGCCGGCGTGGCGCGCATGTCGATCAGGCCAGTGATGCAGGGGCCGGGCAGCTGGTCCTTGGGCACGGGGTTGGTGCCGGCCCCCACGCCGTTGATGTCGCGGCGCTGGTCCTTGCCGTCCGGGCGGGCAGGCTGGGGATCCCAATCGGCATCGAAGCCCAGGGCCAGCACGTCGCCGTTGCCCGAAAAGCGCTGGCCCAGGCGCTCGGACAGGGCCAGGCCGCGCTCGCGCGAGCGCAGCAGGATCTCGGTGGAGCCGAGCGCGCCGGCGCCCAGCAGCACCATGTCGGCGTAGACGCTGTCGGGCGTGGTGCTGCCGGGCGCGGCATCGCGCAGCGCCACCGCCTCGAAGAACACGCGCCAGCCCTGGCCTTCGCGCGCCACATGGCGCACGCGCGCGCCCGTGAAGATCTGCGCGCCGTGCGCATGCGCATCGGGCAGGTAGTTCATTCGCGTGGTGTTCTTGGCGCCCACGTTGCAGCCGCTGGTGCAGTCGCCGCACAGTGTGCAGGCCGGCTGCGGCATACCGAAGGGATTGGTCTGGTTCTCGAAGTTGACCGTGATGGGCGGACGCGAGAACGGCTTGCCCAGGACCTGGGCCGACTTGCGCAGCGCCTCCAGCTTGTTGAGCTTCGGAAAGTGCTCGGGGTAGGGCGTGGGCGCGAGCACCTGGCGCGCCCGTTCGATGTAGGGCGCCAGCAGGGTCGGGTCCTTGCGGAAGGGCTGGGGCCAGGCCTCGGTCGCGAAGTGGCGCGGATCGACCTCCAGCGCCACGTTGGCGTTGATCAGCGAGGTGCCGCCCAGGCCGCAGCCGACCATGGCCAGCATGTCGTCGTTGAGGTGCAGGTTGTACAGGCCATCGGCCGCGCCGAGCCGGCCGCGCGCGGTGTCGATCTGCATGTCGGCGCGCGCGCTGGCCAGGCCGTCGGGAAATTGGCCGGGCAGGATCTCGCGGCCGCGTTCGAGCACGCAGACCGACTGGCCGGCGCGCGCCAGCCGCGCCGCGGCCACGCCAGCGCCGTAGCCCGAGCCGACCACCACGGCGGTGTAGCGTGCGCCGATGGTGTGCAGCGGGCGGGCGATGGGTTGCAGGTTCACGCGGTCTCCAGGGAGTCTTGTCGTTGTGGGGTGGTCATGCCGCTTCGGCCGTGTCGAAGAAGTCGTCGAGCAGCTGCCGCGCGCGCTGCTCCAGCGCCTCCTGCGCGCAGCCGGAAAATTGCTGCCAGGCGCCCGCCGTCTGGGCCAGAGCGTCCGAGAGCGCGGCCAGCATGGGGTTGGCCGCATCGCTGAAGTCGCCGACCCCGGCGGCGCGCACCGGCGCCATGCGGCCGTTGACGGGGTCGTTGAACAGGCGCAGCGCGGCCATGTTCAGGTCGGCATCGAGCAGCACCATGGAGGCGCCCTGCGTGGGCGTCAGCGTGGGCTGGTCCATGACCCAGCCGCCGGTGTTGAAGACGGCCACAGGGCGCTCGAAGCCGGCCACGGGCAGGCTGTCCTCGAAGGGCTTGTGGGTGTGGCCGAACACGAAGCCCAGGTCCAGCTTCTCGGGATGCAGGATGCCGCTGCGGCGCAGCTGGCGCCGGGTCGGGCCGCCGATGTACCAGGCGAGGTCGGCCGTGTCGGCCGCCGTCATGGTCTGGGCGTAGCTGGCGCGCTGGGATTGGGCCACCTGGCCCAGCGTGGCGTCCACCGCGCCCAGCACCAGCTGGTCCAGCGTGATGCCCTGCACCAGCGTGGCGCGGCCGCTGGTCTCGAAGGTCTTGCCGATCCAGGCCACAAGCTTGGTCGCGAGCTTGCGCGAGAAGCTGTGCGAGGCGCCGCCGTCGCGCATGATGTCGTACAGCCGCATGGCGGTGTGGGAGGTAGAGCCTGCGCTGCCCAGGTCCGACCACAGGAAGTCGACCCAGGCGCCGTTCTCGGCCTCCAGCTGCGCCACCGTCAGCGACTCGGCCGGCCGCGGCGTGCGGGCCAGGCCGGGCAGCTGGGCGTTGAGCGTGGAGACCATGCGGTACATCGGGTCCACGTAGTGGCCGTGGTGCAGCACGCGGCAGCGCGTGGCCTGCGCATCGAACAGCGCCAGGTTGGGGTAGGCGATGTCGCAGCGCATGCCGGCCAGGCCCGGCACGCTGCGCAGCAGCCGTGTGAGCAGCGGCGAGGGCGGCAGCGGCGCATCGGCCTCGTCGGTGAGAGCGGTGTGCTGGAGCAGATCGCGCGGGATGCGGCCGGCGTCCAGCGCAGCCTGGAACTGTTGGTCCTGCGCGGCGCGCCACAGGTGGTGGTCGTGGTTGCCGGGCACGCACAGCACGCGCGGGGCGAACAGCGGCTCGCCGTCGGCGTCCACCAGCGCTGCGCGCGCGAACTGCGCGAAGGACTGGGCCACGGCGCCCATGGGCGACAGGCCCATGTCCAGCACGTCGCCCAGCAGGATCAGCGTGGGGCGGTCGGCGCCGGGCGGCACCAGGCGTTGCAGCAGCTGGCGCAGCGCGGCGCCGAAGGCCGACAGCGTGTCGCTGCAGCGCGTGGGGTCGGGCTGGCCGGCCGCATCGGTGCCGACCAGGCAGCTGTAGGCGGCACCCAGGTGGAGGTCGGAGAGGCAGAGGTAGCGCAGTGCGGGCATGGCTGTCGTTCTAGGCGGGCTGCGGTGCATAGCGCGGCGCCGGGCGCGGCGCGCGCGCGGTGTCGGCGGCGGGCAGGTGGGCGCTGATGTGGTGGCGCGGGGGTAGCACGTCCAGGTGGCGCGCGAAGAAGCTGGCCACGCGGATCTCGTAGGCCAGCGGCAGCGCGCGGTAGGAGCCGCTGTGGCCCTCGCTGTCGGTGCGCCAGCATTCTCCGCCACAGGCCGTGGCCAGCGCGTGGGCGTCGGTGGCGGGCACGAAGCGGTCGCCCTGGCTGTGGATCACGAGCACGGGCCGGCCGCGCAGCCGCGGCATGCACGACAGCGGCTGCACGCGGCGCACGTCCACGCCCAGCAGCAGCCGGGCCGCCGCCAGCGTGCCGGGCAGGAACCAGCCCGGCGCCCGCGACAGGCGCGAGAACTGGCGGCCCAGCATCTGCTCGAAGCTGGCGAAGGCGCTGTCCAGCACCAGCGCGCCGATGGCCGGCTCGTCGACGGCGGCCAGGGCCGCGGTGCCGGCGCCCAGCGACACGCCCAGCACGCCGATGCGGCCCGCTGCGTAGCCTTGCGCCAGCAGGAAATCCACCGCACCCAGCACGTCGTGCCGTTCGTGCCAGCCGTAGCTCAGCCGCGCCGGGCTGCTGCCGCCGTGCCCACGCAGGTCGATCAGCAGCACCGACATGCCGACATCGCGCAGCCGCTCGGCCAGCGCCAGCGAGGGTGCCTTGCCCTGCTCGCCGCGGCAGGCGTCCTTGCCGTGCACGAGGATCACGGCGCCCTGGCGCGGCGTGGCCGGCAGGTACCAGGCGTCGATGCGGGCGCGGCCGTCGCGTGCGGCGAACTGCACGGCATGGTCCCGCAGTTGCGGATGGCTGTGTCGAGGGGAGCGACGGTCCAGGCGCACGCGCGTGAAGCGGTGGGCGATGCAGGCACAGGCCAGTGCATAGGCCAGGCCCAGCACGGCGAACAACGCGAGTGTGGCCAGGGGCGGGGCGAAATCGGAAAAGGTCATGGCGCGGCGCTCCGGTGACAACGGGCAGGCCGCTACTATCGGGAAAACCCGCGCGAAAGTCCTGAAACGCGCCTGAAACCTGGCTGAAACTTGCGTGCCGACAACCCCCAGCGACGCCCTGGCGGCATGCAGGCGCAGCAAGGGCAGCGCGTGGTGCCCCCAAACGAAGACCCGGGCCGATGCGTCCCCGCAGCCACCGGGCCGGTCGACGCAGGGCAGCCGCGGACGCGGCAGGCGATGCCGCGCGCCTGTCCGGCCCGGCGTTCAGCCGGCCGGCGACGTCAGTAGCTGGCCAGCGGGGTGGCCTTGCCGCCCTTGAAGGTGGACACCGTCACCGGCGCCTTCTGCAGGTTGCCCTGCGCGTCATAGGCGTAGCTGGCCGCGACGCCCTGGTGGCTGTTCTTGTGCAGGTACTCGGACACCTTGGCCGGGTCGGTACTGCCCGTCCTGCCCATGGCCTCGCCCAGGAACATGGTCTGGTCGTAGTAGGAGGGGGCGTAGACATCGGCGTCCACGTTGAAGCGGGCCTTGTACCTGGTGCGGAAAGCGGCGGCCGGGCTGCCGTCCTTGACGATGGCGCCGGACTGCGCGCAGAAGACCGTGTCGTTGACCGCGTCGCCGCCGATCTTGCCCATCTCCGGGCTGCACAGCGTGTCGCCGCCCAGCAGCTTGGCCGGAATCGCCAGGCGCTTCATCTGCTGGACCATGGGTGCAGCCTGCGGCGCATAGCCGCCGTAGAAGACCACGTCCGGCTGCCTGGCCTTCAGGTTGGTCAGGATGGCCGAGAAGTCGGTCGCCTTGTCCGTCGTGAATTCCTTGCCGACCACCGTGAGGCCCTGCTTCTCCGCCTCCTTGACGAATTCCTCGGCCAGCCCCTGGCCGAACGCGGTCCGGTCGTCGATCACGCCGACCTTCCTGACCTTGAGCACCTGTGCGGCGTAGACGGCCATGGATGCGCCGATCTGGTTGTCGCTGGCGACGATGCGAAACAGGTTTTTGTAGCCACCCTGCGTGATCTTGGGGTTGGTGCCCACCGTCGACAGCACCGCATCGCCGCTGTCGTAGACACGCGATGCCGGGATGGCCACGCCGGAGCAGTAGGGCCCGAGCACGAACTTGACGTTGCTGTCGACGAATTTCTGCGCCACGGCGACGCCCTGCTTGGGGTCGCACTGGTCGTCCTCGGAGACCAGTTCGAACTTCAGCGTCCTGCCACCGGCCGTGAGCTTCTTTGCGTTGAGCTCCTCGATGGCCAGGCGGACGCCGTTTTCATTGTCCTTGCCGGCGTAGGCGTTGGGGCCGGACAGCGGGCCGGTATGGCCGATTCTGACGACCTGCTCCTGGGCCAGCGCGGGGCCGGACAGGGCCAGGCCGGCGAGAGCGACGAAGAACAGCGGACGGCGGTTGGTCCATGGCATGGCAAAGGTCTCCTTCTCTGACTGCGGGGATGGGCCGGCCGCACGGCCGGTCGCCAGCGCCATCCTACTGCCATGCATGCGGCATGCGGGCCGGCCGCGCCGCAGGCACCGCTGGCGCAGCGGCAGGCGACGGGACGCCTGCGCCCACTACTGCATTCCCTCCAGTTCCAGCACCGCGGCGCCGAAGTCCAGTTGCTCCACATGGCCCTGCAACGCGCCGAAGGCACTCTCGCCCATGCGTTCGCGCAGGTACGGGGCCAGTTCGGCGAACCCGTCCATGGCGGCAAGGTCGCGCTGGTGCAGTTGCTCGCGCAACCGGGCCAGCGCCGCGGCATCTGCGGGGCCGAGTGCCTGCGGCGCCGCTTGGGCCACGGCCGCTGCGGGGGGCGCCAGCGCAGTCCCGGCGGCCAGCGTCAGCGCGCGCAGGGCTTCTGCCAGTTCGGCGCGCAGCCCACCCGGCACTTGGCCGCCTGGCGCACGCGCGGCCGCTTCGGCCCGGTCGGCGGCAGCGGCGAGCCGGCTGGCAGCGAGCGTGCCGGCATTGCCCTTGAGCTGGTGCAACCGCGCCGCCAGCGTGGGCGATTCCGCCGCGTCGGCTGGCGCGTCGCCCGCGCGGGCGAGGTCGGTGAAGTCGTGCAGGGTCTGTCGCAGCAGTCGAAGGAACAGTCCCACGTCACCACGCAGGTGGAATGCGGCCTTGACGGCATCGATGCCCTCGACGGCGGGCCAATCCGGCCCGGGCGCGGGAAGCGCAGGTCCGGCCGCAGGTGGTTCCGTGGTTGCACCGGGGGTCGCGTCGATGGCGCGGGTGAAGCGCTGGACGCAGCGGACGAGTTCGTCGGGGTCGATGGGCTTGGCCAGCAGTTCGTTCATGCCGGCACTGCGGGCCCGTCGGACTTCACCGCCCGAGACGCCTGCCGTCAACCCGATGATGGGCAGCGCGGTGAGGCCGAGCGCACTGCGGATGCGGCGCGTGGCGTCCAGGCCGTCCAGCACAGGCATCTGCACATCCATCAGCACGGCGTCGAAGGCCCCCGGCTCGGCCATCAGCCGCTGCACCGCCGCCAGACCGTTGTCCGCCAACTGCACATCGGCCTGCTCCAGTGCCAGGATGCGCCGGGCCACTTCCAGGTTCATCGGGTTGTCGTCGACGACAAGCACGCGCAGCCCGTGCAACTGTGCGCCGGCGGGCGCGACCGGCGGCGCGCTGGCCGCCAGATCCGGCGCATCGGCCAGCGGCAGCACCAGGTCCACCTGGAACGTGCTGCCCACGCCCGGCGTGCTTTCCACTTCGATGCTCCCATCCATCAGCGCCACGAGCTGCTTGACGATGGACAGGCCCAGCCCGGTGCCGCCGAAGCGCCGGGTTGTGGACGAGTCGGCCTGCACGAACGGACTGAACAGGCGCTCCACCGCGTCGGGCGCGATGCCGATGCCGGTGTCTTCCACGCGCAGGCGCAGCCCCAGCTGCCCCTCGGGCGCTTCGCGCCGCACCACGCGCAGGTGCACCTGCCCGCGCTCGGTGAACTTGATGGCATTGCTGAGCAGGTTGGTCAGCACCTGGCGCAGCCGGGTCGCATCGCCTTCCACATGTTCCGGCATGTCCGCGGGCCACTCCAGGCTCAGCCCGATGTCCCGCGCGTCGGCCTGCACGGAAAGCAGCTGCACCACTTCGCGCACCAGCGTTGGCAGGTGCAAGCAAGCACGCTCGAGGCGCATCTCGCTGGCATCGAGCTTGGACAGGTCGAGCACGTCGTTGATGATGGCCAGCAGCGTCTGACCGGCCAGGCGGATCTTGTGCACGGTGCCGGCCTGTTCCTGGTCCAGTCGGGTGCGTTCGAGCACGTAGGCCAGTCCGATCACGGCGTTCATGGGCGTGCGGATCTCGTGGCTCATGTTCGCCAGGAACAGGCTTTTGGATTCGTTGGCACGGCGGGCATCGTGCACGGCCTGCTGCAGGCGCTCCTCGTGGCGCAGCCGTACGCTGATGTCCTGTGCAATGCCCAGGTAGCCGGCCAGTTGGCCATCGGGGCCGTGCAATGCCGTCACCACGAGGGACACCGGGATCCGGCCGCCGTCCTTGCGGCAATACCGCCATTCGTGCGGCGAATCCAGTAAGGTGGCATCGACCAGCGCGCGCGCCGTGGGCACCGTTTGCTGCAGCTTCTCCGACAGCGCCTGCGCCCGTTGCGCGAGCTCGTCTGCGTCATGGAAGTCCAGGCAGTTCAGCCGGCCCACCACCTCGTGCGCGCTGTAGCCGAGCAGGCGCTCGGCGCCCTTGTTGAACACACTGACGCGACCGTCGGGATCGCAGGCGATGATGGAGAACTGCGTGGAGGCGTCCAGCACGTCGCCCAGGAAGCGGCTGGTGCGCTCGGCTTCTCGCCGTGCGGTCTCGGCCTCCTGCTGCAGGCGCTTGATCGGGGTGATGTCGGTGCGGATGGAAACGTACTTCTCGATGCGCCCATGGGCATCGTGGAAGGGCGCCACCACGCTGTCCACCCAGTAGAGCGATCCGTCCTTCGCGCGGTTGCAGACCTCGCCGCGCCAGCTGCTGCCCGCGCTCAGGGTTCGCCACATGTCGCGCCAGAAGGCGCGCTCGTGGTGGCCGCTGTTGACGATCCGGTGGTTGCGGCCGACGAGCTCGTGCGCGCTGTAACCAGATATGCGGCAGAAGGCGTCGTTGACGCTGACGATGTTGCCCTTGCGGTCGGCCACCGAGACGATCGAGTGGCGGTCCAGCGTCTGCAGCAGCGCGGCCTGCGCCCGCTCGGCGGCAGCCAGCGCCAGCCGGCCTTCCACGAGCTCGGTCACGTCGTGCACCAGCGTGAAGATGCCACGCACTTCGCCGTCGACGATGTCGGGCAGATAGTTGACGAGCGCCTGTCGGCTACCGGTGCCGTCCGGCCTCGGCACGGGTCTGCCCTGGAAGGTCTGCGCCTGGCCAGCGAGCGCAGCGGCGATGTGTTCCTGGCTCGCCGCGAAATGCTCCGCGCCCAGCAGTTCGCGCATGTGCCGGCCGTGCAGCGCGGCCGGGTCGATGCCGAACCAGTCGCGGTAGGCACGGTTGGCGACCTGGTTGCGCAGACCGCGGTCCCAGTAGCCGATCTGCGATGGCATGGCGTCCAGGATCGTCTGCAGCGTGTGCCGCGCAGCGTCCAGGCTGGCAGTCCGGTCGGCGACCTGCTGTTCCAGTTGCGCGTTGAGCGCCGCCAGCGCCAACTGGGCTTGGCGCGCCTCGCGGATGTCGCGCATGATCTTGGCAAAGCCGATGCAGCGGCCAGTGGCGTCGAACACCGGAGAGGCGGTGAGCGACACGTCGATCAGGCTGCCATCGGCGTGCTGGCGCGTGGTGAAGACCGGCAGCACGCGTTGGCACTGTGCGATGGTGGCGCGGATGTCGGCATCTTCCTGAACACGCTCAGGCGGCAGCAGCAGTTCCGCGGCCTGCCGCCCCAGCGCCTGGGCGGCCGGTGTGCCGAACAGCCGTTCCGCACCAGCGTTCCACTCGGTAATGATGCCTTCCAGCGTGCCGGCGATGATGGCTTCCTCTGAGCTGTCGACGATGGCGGCACGGCGTGCCACCTCCAGGTGCATGCGCCGCTTGCGCTGCAGCGCCTGTCCGCTCAGGCCGACCAGGCCCCCGACGAGCGCGGCGATGAGGCCCAGCGTCAGGCCCACCGCGCGCGGGTCGCGCTGGTCCAGTGCCTGCATGAACGCGGGCGTGGCCTGCAGGTGCGCCTCCCACTGGCGGCCGAAGAACTGCGTCACGATGCGCCGTTCGGGGCCGTTCTCGCCGACCGCGGTGCCGGCGGCGGCGTCGTGGAAGATGCCGCCGTCGACGGGGTCGAGGTCGCGCAGCTGCAAGGTGTAGAGCGCGCCGTCCTGGTCGGCGTCGGCCAACACCTCGCGAATGACCAGCGGAGCATAGGTCCAGCCGGTGGTCGCCGCAGCGCGCTCCGCCGGCGATCCGGTCGGCATGCCGGGCCGGTAGATCGGCAATGCGACGACGAAGCCGCGGTCCTGGGCGCCCTGGGCCTGGACCAGCACGAGCGGCCCGCTCAGGGTGGCCTCTCCGGTGTGCATGGCGGTCAGCGCGGCACGCCGGCGCGCGGGCTCGGAGGCAATGTCCAGCCCCACGGCAGGACGGTTGTTGTCCACCGGCTCGATCAGTTCGATGACGAAGCGCTCGCCGTCGTGCGGGGCGAGCTGGCGGATGGAGAAGTCGGGCCAGCCGTCGGCGCGCGCCCGCGCGACATAGGCGGCCTCGTCGGCCGCCGGAACGCGCCAGATCACGCCGAACCCCCGTGCCCCGGGAAACTCGGTGGCCACGTTGCGGGTGGCGCTGTAGGCCTGCATCTGTGCACGCGTGAGGGCGGTGCCGCCCTGCACCACGACGGCGCCGCGCAAACCACGCAGGCCCTTGTCGTAGCTGCGGACGCGCTCGCGCACGTGGCCGAGCACGCGCTGGGAGAGCTCCTCGAAGCGCTGGTCGGCCACCTCGCGGTTGCGCTGCTCTTGCCAGCGAGCGCCAGCGCCGGCCAGCACGAGGCCCACCGCCAACGCACCAAGCCCGGCGGCCCAGGGCAGCAGCGGCTGCAGGCGCGCGTTCACGGATCCGACCTGGGCTCAAGCGCCGCCGCCTCGCCCATGGCCAGCGGCAGCAAGCAATGGCGCGCGCGACCGCCGGCCTTGGCGGCGTACAGCGCCTCGTCGGCGCGCGTAAGCAGGTCGGACGGCCCGCACCGTGGCGGCGTCTCGGGCATGCGGCCGCTCACGCCGATGCTGATGCTCACGGTTGGCCGGGTGGGCGATGCAGCGTGCGCCAGCGCAAGCGCCGCCACGGCCTCTCCCAGGCGCGCGGCGATGTGCCCGGCGCCATCGAGCGTGGTGTTCGGCAGCAGCAGCGCGAACTCCTCGCCCCCGTAACGGGCCGCCAGGTCGGCTGGCCGGTTTGCCTGGTGCTGCAGTGCCCCCGCCACTGCCTGCAGGCAGGCGTCTCCTGCCGGATGGCCGTAGTGGTCGTTGTATTTCTTGAAGTGGTCAACGTCCATGAGCAGCAGGGCCAGCGGCTCGCCGTCGCGCAGCGCGCGATGCCACTCGCGCTCGAGCGCGTTGTCGAACGCGCGCCGGTTCGACAGGCCGGTCAGCGCATCCACCGTGGCGAGCCGGCGCAGTTCGTCCGCCAGCCGCTTCAAGCGCAGCTGCGTGCGCACCCGCGCGAGCAGCAGCGGTTCGCTGACCGGCTTGGCAATGAAGTCCACGGCACCGGACTCCAGGCCGCGCAGCTCGAACGCCGCGTCGCTGTGGCCCGTGACGAAGATCACCGGGATGTCGGCCAGTGCCGGGTCGGCCTTCATGGCTTCGCAGACCTCGAATCCGCTCATGCCCGGCATCTCAGCGTCCAGCAGGACCAGATCGGCCGGCAACTTGCGCAACTGGTCCAGAGCGGCCGCACCGCCCGTGGCAAAACGCAGGCGGCCCATGCCGGCGAGCATGCGCGCCAGCAGCTGCACCATCGTGGGGTTGTCGTCGACTATGAGAAGTTCGGTGGTCATCGCAGGCGGTGGACAGCGGACAGCGGCGAGCGGGCGGCCCATGCCCATGAGCCGCCGGGCGCGCAGTGTCCCATGGCGTTCGGCCGCCCGCGTAGGCCAAGCCGGCCCGGCCGGACCGGCGGCGGCGCCGGCCGGACCAGCGTGCACCGGCGAGGAGCGCCAGCGGCCTCAGTGCGCGGCTTGTGCGTCGGCTCGCGTGCGGTAGAAGGTCACCGGCTGCGCCTGGGCCTCGTTGAGCACGGCGCGCTTGATCTTGCCCACCACGTGCATCTCGCAGGGCTTGCAATCGAAGCGCAGGGTCAGCTTCTCCTTGCCATTGATGAGCGCCAGGGGCTCGGCCTTGACCTGACCCTGCACGCCCGTCACGCCTTTGGCCTGCTTGGGGCACAGCGAGAGCGAGAAGCGCACGCAGTGCTTGGTGATCATGAGGGAGACCTCGCCTTCCTCCTCGTGCGCCTCGTAGGCGGCGGCGATCACCTTCACACCGTGGCGCGCGTAGAACTGGCGCGCCTTGTCGTTGAAGACATTGGCAAGGTAGGTCAGCGTGTCCTCGGGGTAAGGCGTGGGCGGCTCCACCGGCGCAGCGCGCTGAGGGCGCTGGTAGGCGGCCAGACGCGCGGCGACCAGCCGTTCACAGGCCTCGCGGCGCAGCTGGTTCACGAGCGAGGCCGGCACGAACCAGGGCCGGGCCAGGTCGATCGCGATGTCGATGGGCGCGAAATCGGTCGCGCCGAAGCGGCCCAGGTGCTCGCGCAGACTGGCGAGGCCGCGTTCGACGTCGCGCGCGGGCTCGTGCGCGTGGCGCGCCGTGGCCACGCCCTGGTGGCCGTCCTCGTCGGTCAGCTGGAGCGTGAAGCCCTGGGCCGTTTCGCCGAAGCGGACCCAGACACCGATGCGGCGCTCGCTGGACTTCTTCTCCAGCATGCGCACCCAGTCCATGTCGCGGTTGCGGTTCAGCTCCGTGCCGACGCGCAGGCCATGCAGGTCGCGCAGGCTGGCCACATCGTCCTTGGGGAACACGCGCCAGCGGTTCAGCCTGGTCGGGCTGGCCGGCTCGGCGCGGTTGATCGGCATGCCCACCAGTTCCTTGTGCAGGTCGTAGTAGCACAGGCCGTCGCCGTTGTGCAGGATGGTGGCCGCGTCCGCGGTTTCCAGCTCCACCCAGTTCGGGCCGACCTGGGTGACCCAGCCGATGGCGCGGCCCGGGTTCTTGGGCGTGTCGAAGGCGCCGATGTCCTCCTTGCGGCCGTTGACGAAGTAATCGGTGAACTCGCGGTTGAAGTTCTGGTCCGGATCGGGCGTGAACGTGAACGTGGTGCGGCCGCTGGAGGCGCGCGCCAGCGGCGCCTGCAGAGGATCGTTCTCGCGCGTCTCGATGAGTTCGTCGATCAGCCTGCGGTAGTGCGCCGTGATGTTCTTGACGTAGGCCATGTCCTTGTAGCGGCCCTCGATCTTGAAGCTGCGGATGCCGGCATCGACGAGCGCGGCGATGTTGGCGGACTGGTTGTTGTCCTTCATCGACAGCACATGCTTGTCGTGCGCGACGAAGCGGCCTTTGCTGTCCACCACCTGGTAGGGCAGGCGGCAGGCCTGCGAGCAGTCGCCCCGGTTGGCGCTGCGGCCCGTGTGGGCATGGCTGATGTAGCACTGGCCGCTGTAGGCCACGCACAGCGCGCCGTGCACGAAGAACTCCAGCTGGCTGCGCGCCGGATCCAGCACGGCATGGATGGCGCGGATCTGCTGCAGCGTGAGCTCGCGCGCCAGCACGATCTGCGAGAAGCCGGCGTCCTGCATGAAGCGGGCCTTCTCGGGCGTGCGGATGTCGGTCTGCGTGCTGGCGTGCAGCTGGATCGGTGGCATGCCATCGAGCTGCAAGAGGCCCATGTCCTGCACGATCAGCACGTCTGCGCCCGCGTGGTAGACGTCCCAGGCCATCTTGCGTGCGCCCTCCAGTTCGTCGTCGCGCAAGATGGTGTTCAGCGTGATGAAGACCTTGCTGTTGAAGCGGTGCGCGTGGCGCGCCAGCCGTTCGATGTCGGCGATGGAATTGCCGGCAGCGGCGCGCGCGCCGAACCCGGGGCCGCCGATGTAGACGGCATCGGCGCCGTGGTCGATGGCGGCGATGCCGATGTCGGCGTCGCGGGCAGGTGCCAGCAGTTCGATCTGGTGGGCGAGCAGGGACATGGCGGGGCAGCGCCTGCCGGGGACGGCGGCGACGGTCTGGACGTGGGGAGGCGCGGATTTTATCGGCGCGGCGCGTGCTTGGGGCCGGCCGCACGCCGGTGTATCCGTATGTGCACCAATAGCGTGCGCTCCCGGCCTGTGGTCCAGTCGTGTTCTTTCCGCGCCAATCGGGCACACGATTTGCTGTTCCAGTGCGATATCCAAAGCGCACGACCGCCACACACCGTCACGCCACAGTGAACATGACAATCCTCACGGCGCAAGCCTGCGCGGTGCCGGGGAGGTGACTTCCCCACCGCGTTTCCCGTTCCGCCATGCCGCCTGGAAGGTTGCGGCCTGGCTGCTGGCGCTGGCCCTGGTGGGTTGCAGCGGCGCGCTCGGTTATCACAGCTTCGAACGCCGCGGCGTGGCCAGCCTGCAGAGCGACGTGCGCCACCGGCTCGAGCTGTTCTCCTCCGCCGTCGAGGGCATGATTCAGCGGCTGGAGGACGTGCCGGCCACGGTGCAGCTGAGCGAGGAGATCCAGCGCCTGTTCCATGCGCCGCGGCGCGCTGCGGTCCGCGAGCGGGCGGACCGCTATCTGGAGCGCCTGAACGCCTTCATGGGCGGCATCGCCATCTATGTGCTGGACGAGCGCGGCGTGATCGTGGCGTCCAGCGCGCGCAACGGCCTGCGGACGCTGACCGAAGAGGACTTCTCGTTCCGGCCGTATTTCCAGGAAGCGCTGTCGGGCCGCGTGGGGCGGCACTTCGCGATCAGCCTGGTCGGCAACCGGCCGGGCTACTTCGTGTCCCACCCCATCCGCGACGGCGCCAGGGTCGTCGGGGTGGCGGTGATCATGATCAACCTGGACCCGATCAACCAGATCTGGGACATGCTGGGCGCGCCCGCGCTGCTGGCCGACACCAACGGCGTGGTGATCCTGTCGTCGGACCCCGCCTGGACCTACACCACGCTGCAGGAACTGCCGATCGAGCGCCGCGTGGACCTGCAGCTCAGCCGCATGTACAACCGCATGCCGCTGCCGCGCTTCCCGCTGCCCGTGGAGCTGCAGGTCAATCCCGAGACCCTGGCGATCCACGGCATCCTGCAGCGCGCCAACCGCTATCTCGGCTTTCCGGAGGTGGCGCAGATCGTCTCCGGCCGCAGCATCAACGGCATGGACTGGCGCGTGATGCTGTTCACCGACGTGGACAGCGCGCGGCGCGACGCGTTGCTGGCCGGCGCCGTCTCGGCCACCGGCGCCGCCTTCCTGATCCTGCTGGTGCTGTTCCTGGCACAGCGCCGGCGCATCCACCGGCACCGGCGCGAATCCGAACGGCTGCTGGAGCAGGCCAACCTCTCGCTGGAGCACAAGGTGGGCGAACGCACGGCGGCGCTCACGCTGGCCAACGCGCAGCTCGTCAGGGAGGTGGCCGAGCGCAAGCAGACCGAGGCCACGCTGCGCGCCACGCAGGGCGAACTGGTGCATGCCGGCAAGATGGCGGTGCTGGGCCGCATGGCGGCCGGCATCACGCACGAGCTCACGCAGCCGCTGGGTGGCGTGCGCACCTTCGCTGGCAATGCCATGGAATTCGCCAAGCGCCAGGACCTGGAGAGCGTGCAGCAGAACCTGGAAATCATCGCGCGGCTGACCGAGCGCATGGGCACCATCATCCACCCGCTGCGCAGCTTCGCGCGGCGTACCGATCCCGCGCTGAGCTTCGTCGACGTGGGGCAATGCATCGAGCACGCGCTGTTCCTGTACCAGACGCAGCTGGCCCACCTGGGCGTGGTGGTCGACAACCGCACCAGCGGCGAACAGCTGGCGGCCTGGTGCGACGCGCCCCGGCTCGAGCAGGTGCTGGTGAATCTGATCGGCAATGCCATCGATGCCATGGCGGAGGCACCGCAAAAGCAGCTCGTGCTGTCGGCCGAGCGCGCGCCGGCGGCCGAGGAGGCGCTGGCCGCCGACGGCCGCGCCTACGAACTGCGCATCGACGTGCAGGACACCGGCTGCGGCCTGCCGCCGGACTTCGCCTCGCACCTGTTCGAACCCTTCTACACCACCAAGCAAAAGGGGCTGGGCCTGGGGCTGACGATCTCGCGCGACATCGTGCAGGACTTCGGCGGCGCGCTGCGGGCCTGGGACCGCGACGGGCCCGGCGCTTGCTTCAGCATCTACCTGCCCTGCGCACCCACCTGAGGAGAACAACATGAACGACGAGATGACCGTGCTGCTGGTCGAGGACGACCCGGACATGCAGATGGCGTGCCGCCAGGCGTTGAGCCTGGCGGGCATCCGCTCGCGCGCGCTGGACGCGGCCGAGCCCGCGCTGCCCATCATCACGCCGGGTTACCGCGGCGTGGTCGTGACCGACATGCGGCTGCCGCAGGGCGACGGCATGAGCCTGGTCAAGTACGCGCGCAGCGTCGACCCCGAACTGCCCTGCATCATGATCACCGGCCATGGCGACATCAACCTCGCGGTCGACGCCATGCGCGAGGGCGCCTACGACTTCATCACCAAGCCGTTCTCGCCCGAAAAGCTGGTGGATTCGGTGCGGCGCGCGCTGGACAAGCGCCGCCTCGCGCTACAGGCCAGCCAGGCCCGGCCCGCCGCGCCGACCGGTCAGGGCAGCGCCGGCCTGAACCGGCTGGTCGGCTCGTCGGCCGGCATGCAGGCCGTGCGGCGGCTGATCGCCGAGATCGCCGCTTCGCCCGTGGACGTGCTCGTGCACGGCGAGACCGGCACCGGCAAGGAGCTCGTGGCGCAGTCGCTGCACGAACTGTCGGGCCGCAGCAAGGGCCCCTTCGTCGCGCTGAACTGCGGCGGCATGCCCGACAACCTGCTGGACAGCGAGCTGTTCGGCCACGAGGCCGGCGCCTTCACGGGCGCGCAGAAGCGGCGCATCGGCAAGATCGAGCACGCCAATGGCGGCACGCTGTTCCTGGACGAGCTGGAAAGCATGCCCCTGGGCATGCAGGTCAAGCTGTTGCGCGTGCTGCAGGAGCGCAAGCTCGAACGACTGGGTTCCAACACGGCCATCCCGGTGGACGTGCGTGTGGTCGCCGCGACCAAGGAAAACCTGGTCGAAAAAGCCAAGGCCGGTCAGTTCCGGCTCGACCTGTACTACCGGCTCAACGTGGTGACCGTGGACCTGCCGCCGCTGCGCAAGCGCACCGAGGACATCGCCGAGCTGCTCGCGCATTTCTTCGTGCTGGCCGCCGAGCGTTTTGCGCGGCCGGTGCCTCCCGTCGGTGCCGAACTGCTCGAGCGGCTGGCCGGTTACGCCTGGCCTGGCAACGTGCGCGAGCTGCGCAACCTGGCCGATTGCATCGCGCTGGGTGTGTCCACGCCACTGCTCGGCGCCACGCTGCAGTACGCCTCGACCGAGCTGGCCTCGCCGCGCTCGCTGGCCGAATCGGTGGAGGAGTACGAGCGCAAGCTGATCCTGGAGGAACTGCAGCGCAACGACGGCAGCCTGGCCCGCAGCGCGCGCGCGTTGCGCGTGGCCAAGACCACGCTGAACGACAAGATCCGCCGCTACGGCATCAGCGTGGCGCCGGCGGAGCCGCGCGAGGGCTGACTTCTCGGTCGTGGCGCCAGCCGCGCAGGCGGCGGGGTGTGGCCAACATCAGTGCGGCGCAGGTCAGGCCGAACACATGGGCGTGCACGATGATGTCGCCGCCCACCAGCGCCACCTCGTGCCGGTCCGGCCCGCGGATCAGTTGCGCGCCGAGCCAGGCGGCGATGGTGCACAGCGCCGCGATGGCCACCGGGTCGAGCCGGCGCACGCCCGGCCACAGCCCCAGCAGGAACAGTCCGTACAGCACGCCGGACAGGCCGACGTAATGCCCCAGCTGGGGCAGCAGCAGCACGAACAGCAGCGAGATGCCCAGCGCCAGCGCGGCCGCCTGGCGCAGCAGCGCGCGCGGTGCCGGTGGCGTATCTGCGAGCAGCGCACAGACCAGCAAGCCCAGCGCGTTGAGGGCCCAGTGGGCCCAGCCCAGGTGGACCAGATGGCCCGTCCACAGGCGCCAGAGCTCGCCCTGCAGCACGGCGCCGCGCTCGTAGCGCAGCGCCTGCAGCCAGGCCCCGGGCAGCGCCTGCAGCGCGCCCATCAGCACGGCGGCCGCTGCCACGGTGAGGAGGGTGCGCTGCCGGGCGCGTGCATGGTCGGCTTGCATGGGTGGCTCTGGTGTCGTGGGCGTCAGTCGACGGTGTAGGCTTCCTTGGGCTTGTCGTTCAGGTTGGCCCAGGCGGCGCGCGTGGCGGGCGAGGCCGGCATGTTCAGCGCCGTGTTGGTCGGCGCGATGGGCTGCATGAACCATTTGTCGTAGAGCTTGGCCACGGTGCCGTCGGCCACCTGCCGCGCGATGCTGGCGTCCACGGCCTTCTTGAAGGCCGGGTCGTCCTTGCGCAGCATGATGGCGATGGGCTCGACCGACAGCGGCTCGCCGACCAGCTTGTAGCCCTTGGGGTTCTTGGAACGCGCGATGTTGCCGGCCAGGATCTGCCCGTCCATCACGAAGGCGTCGGCACGGCCCGACTCCAGCAGCAGGAAGCTGTCGGAGTGGTCCTTGCCCGCGATCTCGCGGAAGTTCATGCCCTGGGCGCGCTTGTTCTGGCGCAGCAGCTGCACCGAGGTGGTCCCGGTGGTGGTGACCACGGTCTTGTCGTTGAGGTCGGCGACCGACTTGATCGGCGAGTCGGCACGCACGGCGATGCGCACTTCCTCCACGTACAGCGTGTTGGCGAAGGCGACTTCCTTGGCGCGGTTGGCATCGTTGGTGGTGGAGCCGCACTCGATGTCGATGGTGCCGTTCTTGAGCAGCGGGATGCGGTTGGCCGAGGTCACCGGCTGGTACTGGATGCTGAGCTCGCTCATGCCAAGCTGGCGCCGCACGTCGCTGATGATGTTGCTGCACACGTCGTAGTGAAAGCCGGTGTAGACGCCGGTGCCCAGCGTGTAGGCCAGCGCCCCCGAGGACTCGCGCACGCCCTGCACGATGGTGCCGGAGCTCTTGATCTTGGCCAGTGTGTCGCTGGTCTGCGCCTGGGCGCCGGCGACGGCGGCCAGCAGGGCGCAGGCCAGGGTGAGGGTGGAGAGCTTCATGGTTTCCTCTGGGGTTGGTGGCGCACGGGCGCGCCGATGGAAAGAACGGGGAACACGGGGCCGCGGCTCATTGCAGCGGCCTGTCGTTGGGGTTGGCGAACAGCTCCAGCACGTCCTGCGACGGCGGCCAGTTCAGGTTCAGGCCCTTGGCGGTGATGGGCCGCTCGAACCATTTGCGGTACAGCGCCAGCAACTCGCCCGAGCGCATCAGCCGGGCGATCTCGCCGTCGACGATGCGCTTGAGCGCCAGATCGTCCTTGCGCATCATGCAGCCGTAGGCCTCGCGCGTCATGGGCTGGCCGACGACGATCCAGTCCAGCGGCTGGCGGGCCTTGGCGCGCTCGCCATAGAGCAGCGCGTCGTCCATCATGAAGGCGTCGGCCTGGCCGTGCTCCAGAGCGCCGAAGGATTCCTCGTGCTCACGCGCGGTGAGGATCTGGAACTTCAGCCCGGACGATTCGGCGAAGGTGCGGATCAGCCGCTCGGAGGTGGTGCCGGCCGTGACCACCACGCGCTTGCCACCCAGATCCCTGAAATCCTGGATGCCGGCATCGCGGTGCACCATGAGGCGCGTGCTGATGACGAAGAACGAGGTGGAGAACAGCACCTGGCGCGCCCGCTCCAGGTTATGCGTGGTGGAGCCGCACTCCAGGTCCACATTGCCGCTGATCACCATGGGAATGCGGTTCTGTGCCGTCACCGGCACCAGCTTGGTGGTCAGCGCCGGCAACTGCAGTTCGCGCCGGATCGCCTGCGAGACCAGTGTGGAGAGGTCGTGCGCATAACCCACCACCTGCTTGCGCGCGTCGTAGTAGGAGAAGGGCACGGACGACTGCCGGTGGCCCAGCGTGATGGTGCCGGTCTGCTGGATCTTGCGCAGCGTCTCGCTGGCCGGCGCGGACGCGGCGCACAGCGGCGCCGCCATGGCCAGCAACAGCGCAATCAGGGAGGTGGGTCGCATGAAAAGGCGGGAAAGCGGATCGGAACGCCCGGCCGGCGCGCAGGCTGCGCACCGGCCGGGCCAGGCACCGCGCAGGCGGTGCGTCCTCAGGCGCTCAGAAGGGCACCACGCAGCGGGCGGTCGCGTCGGTCGGACGGGCGATGGGCACCATCGTCACGAAGCTGGCCGGCGTGCCGTAGACCATGCGCCGCTGCGCGTAGGCCGCGCTGGCGGCGGTGCCGGTGCCGATGACGAACTGCTTGAGGATGCCGTCGGACGGGTCGATGTTGGTGAACGGAGCGTCCTTGGTCACGCATGCAGCGGTGCTGACCGCTGCGGGGCGGTCGAACGCCATCACCGTGCCCGGCCCCTTCACGTACAGGTACTGGACGGTCTGGCCGGCGCCCGTGCCCTGGGTCAGGCTGAAGTAGCGGCCCGACCAGATGCGCGAGCGCGTGGCCTCGCTCAAGCCCGTGACCGCCTGCGCGCCCAGCGTGGTGCCCAGCTTGACCAGGCGCAGGCCCGAGAGCGAGATGCTGCCGTCGGACTGGATGTGGGCCACGCCCGGGTTGCTGGGGACCGACAGGTTGCCGTTGAAGTCGATGCTGGTCGCGCCGAACTCCACCACGTCGGCATTGCCGGCGCTGACGGCGTAGCTGCCGATCTGCACGCCCACGTTGCGCGCCGTCTCCAGTGCCGTCGCGGTGCCGGTCTGGCGGTCGTTCTGGTAGTAGAAGGTGCTGTGGGCGTAGCTGCCGTCTTCGAACATCACCATGTACTCGGGCCGCGCCAGGCCCTGGGGCCGCACCCAGCCGCCGACCAGCGGGTTGCTGGCGCTCGCCACGCGCGTCAGGGTGGTGCCGTCCAGCGTCATGGCGTTGCCGGAGATGGTGGCGCTGTGGGTGCCGGCGGCCGGGCCGCGGGCGTTGGCCGCCTCGATCAGCTCCAGCGTGAGCGTGGAGCCGCTCAGGCTGTAGCGGCCGTAGCGGTAGCCCAGGCCGTTGTCGAAGGCGTAGTCGGCGCCGACCGGTGTGGCGACCACCTGGTGCACAAAGGTGCCGTCGCCGCCGAACAGGAACACCTCGCGCGTCGTGCCGTCGGTGCGCACCCAGGCGCCTTCGATGGGCTGGGCCGCGGTGGCGGCCTTGGCCTTGGCCGCGCCCGCGAGGGTGGCGGCGCTGGGCACCATGCTGTCGCGCGTGGCCAGGAACAGGGCCTCGCGCTGCTCGGGCGTCAGCGTGGTGGGGATCTGGTAGAGCAGCTGCTGCAGCGAGCCCGGCGCCACGGCGCTGTAGGCCTCGAAGGCGGCGCGGCTGCCGCCGCCCACGCTGGCGCTGGTTTCCGCGAAGCCGCGCGTGAGCAACTGGCCCAGCGCCAGCATCTTCTGCTGGGCGGTGGTGGCCGTCGTGCCTTCGGTGGGCTGGTAGTTGTCGTAGAGCTGGATGCCGCCGACCTGGCCGGCCGTGCCGACCAGGAAGGACAGCAGCGTCTCCTCGGCCTGCGCCAGGTTGGCCGAGCGCCCCGCGTCGACCTCGGACTGCAGCAGCGTGGTGTAGGGCGAGATCACGGCATGGCGGCCCAGCGGCGCGGTCAGCACGTAGGGGGCGACGACCGGGCCTTCGGAGGTGGTGCTGCTGGTGGTCGCCTGCACCAGCACGATGGCGTCGGCGGCCTGCGTGGTGGTGATCGTGAAGCTGCCGTTGCTGGTCATGGCCGACGGTTCGCCGGCATCGCAGGCGCGGTTGTCGTTCAGGTCCAGGCAGGCGGTCGCGTTGCTCAGCGCGCGGTCGAGCACGGTGCCGGTGACCTGGCGTTCGGTCGGGGCGGGCGCGTCGTCATCGCCGCCGCCGCCACCGCAGGCGACCAGGAAGGTGGACGCGGCCAGGGCCAGGGCCGAGAGCGCGCAGGTGTTGCGGGAATGCATGTGGTGTCCTCGAAATCGTTCTGGTGGTCTGCCGGGCCCGTGGCGCGGGCCCGGCGCATGGACTGGGCTCAGAGGCTGCTGGATGCGGCCTGCTTGCGGCGACGCTGCAGGGCCACGGCCGCCAGGCCGGCCAGGGCGGCAGCCAGGCCGCCGACGGCACCGCCGCCGCCACCGCTGCTCTTGGCTTCGGCGACGTCCAGGAACGCGGCCGACACGGCGCCGGGCTTGCCGTCGCTGTTGGTGCCCTGCACGTAGACCATATGGCGGCCGGGCGCGAGGCCGGTGGTGTCGATCTGGCCGAAGGCGCGTTTGGTCGCGTCCGGGAAGTCGGACTTGGCCTGGTCGGAGGTGCCCAGTTCCAGCGGCTTGCCTTCGGCGCCCGCGTCCCAGGGCATCTGGTCGATGTAGACCTTGGCGCTGGCGATGTTGTAGACCACCGGGTAGGGCGGCGGCAGGATGTTGGCCTGGCCGGCGTTGCTGTAGCGGTAGCGGTTGTCGTCGACCAGCGCGGAGACGTTGACCTTGGTGCCGGCTGGCACGGCGGCGGTCTGCTCGACCTTCACATCGACCGTGTCGGGACCGAACGGCAGCTTGTAGACGCGGTGCAGCGCGCGGCTCATGTAGTGGAAGCCGTTGAAGTTCTCGGGGTAGGTCTCGCGGTCGAACACGCCGCAGTCCTCGTAGAACGAGCGGCCCATCTCCACCGTGTACGAGGGCGCGCCCAGGAAGCCGTAGAACGCGTCCTTGGTCGTGCCCTCGGTGTTGTAGCTCAGCAGCTGCTGCGAGGAGTAGTTGTTGTGGTAGGCCAGGCGCTGGGCGATTACGGCCATGCCCTTGTTGTTGGGCGTGTGGGTGTTGAAGCCGTTCTCGGTGCGCTCCACACCCCAGGGCCACAGGATGGCGCGGGCGTTGCTGTGCAGGTCGATGAACATGCCGCCGCCGTACTCGTCGGAGGCGCCGGTCTGCCAGTCGAGTTCACCCGTGACCGTCGAGCGGTTCTCGGGGTTGCAGTACTCGGCGCTCTTGGGCCGGCCGTCCGGCAGCGCGCCGCCTTCCCACTTGCACTGCGCCTGGTTCCAGGTGCCGCGCACGTAGTTCAGCACGGCTTGCGTCTCGGGCTCGGAGGCCGGGCCGGTGCCGCGGAAGGTCTCGCCGCAGACGTTGCCGTCCGAGCCGCCGGCACCGCCGGTGGCCCAGCCGAACGGGTAGTTGCGGTTCAGGTCCACACCCGAGCTCAGCTGTGCATTGGTGCCCGTGGTGCACAGCGCGGTGATGTAGTTGGTGTTCTTGCGCTGCCGCGCCGAACGGTCCTGTTCGGCCAGCTTGCGGCCGTCGGGGTTGTGGATGATGTAGTGGTACTGGTTGTTGTCCAGCATCATCGTGGCGTTGGGGTCCTTGCCGTAGTTGTCCAGCAGCCATTCGATGAACTTGGTGCCCACTTCCTGCGGCGCGTATTCGCGCGCGTGGATGCCGCCGGTCCACACCATGCGCGGTACTTCCTTGCCTTCCTGCTTCTTGAAGTTGCCGACCACGATGGCGCGCACGTCGTGCGGCTGGGCCGGGAACAGCGCGAGGTTGAAGCGCTGCAGCAGGCTTTGCGGGATGAACTTGGCCAAGAGGCTGGTGTAGCTGGACCAGGAGTTGTCGTACTGGTTGTTGACGACGGTGGGCTCCTTGATCTGCGTCTTCATCCAGGCCGGCCCCAGGGTCTTGAGCTGCACCAGGTCCGGGTACTTGGCCTTGAGCTCGTCGAAGGTGGCGTAGGTCTGCTCCACCGTGCGGTAGCACGAATGCGTGCCGTCGGCGACCGAGCTGGGCTGCTCGCGCGAGGGACGGTTCAGCGCGCCCGAGGACTCGTCGCGCGAACGCGAGGTGATGAAGGCCTTGATCCGCGCCGTTTCCTCCACATCGATCTGCACGCCGATGCCCAGCGCCTCCACCGCGTGCAGCTCCTCGTCGCTGACCTCGGCATGGACGGTGCGCGTCTTCTGGTCCACGTAAGGGTGGTCCAGCATGCCCGTGAGCTGGGACAGCTGGTCCTGCGAAGCGTAGGGGATCTTGACCGCGTAGACCTGGTCCGGGTCACCGCCATGGGCATGGATGACCCCGGCGGCACAGGCGAGGACGACGGAGGCCACGATGGCTGCAACCGGCGTCAGGCGGGGCGGATGGATTCGTTTCATCGAACGCTAACTCCTCAACAGTGGACGTTTGGACCGACCGCTGCAGGCGCTGCGGCGCCTGCAGGCCGGTGCGGGCCTCGAGCTCTTGGCGACCCCGGCTGCGTCGTGGAAGGGCAGCGGCCAGGGGCACACGGAACACAAGGCAGTTCACGTGCCAGCGCCTGCGCGGCGCCGCAGCGCCTGCAAGTGCTTGTTTTGCAAGGAGGAAGATGCGGGGATTGCCGCGTTCGGTGTTCGGGAATTCGAACGCGGCGTGGTCGCCGTTCGAAAAACCGTCCGCAGGGGAACGGCGTGACCGGGCCAGATCCGGCCGCTGGCCACTCAGCGCGGCGCTAGAACTCGAGCCACATCCGCAACAGGTTGTGGTAGGTCGCAGTCAGGCCGATCACGGCCGGATCGGCTTCCCCCACCCGACTGCGCAGGCTCATGAGGTGCTGATCCATGTCGTACAGCAGGCGGCGCTGCTCGTCGCTGCGCACCATGCTGTGAATCCAGAAATAGCTGGCAAGGCGGGTGCCCCGTGTGACCGGCTCGACACGGTGCACGCTGTGACCTGGGTACAGCACGAGGTCGCCAGCGGGCAGCTTGATCCTCTGCTGGCCATAGGTGTCTTCGATGACCAGCTCGCCGCCGGTGTACTCGTCGGGGTCGCCCAGGAAGAGCGTGCAGGAAATGTCGGTGCGCACCCGGCCCGCACCGCCGGGCAGGTAGCGCACGGCACTGTCCACGTGGTTGCCGAAGCTGTTGGATTCGCCGCCATACCGATTGAACATCGGCGGCGAGATCTGCTTGGGCAATGCGGCAGAGAAGAAAAGAGCATGCCGCGCGAGGCCGGCCAGCACCAGCTGTTGCAACTGCTGCGCGGCCTCACAGGACTCCGGCAACTGCTGGTTGTTCTTGGCCTGGGCCGACTGCTCGCCGGCCGTCCTGCGGCCATCGCTCCACGGTGCGGCAGCCAGGATCTGCCGCGCTCGCGAAACTTCGTCGGGCGTCAGAACCTGCTGGACATGGACGAGCATCGGATGGCCTCTTTCCGGTCAGAACTTCACGCCAACCGTCAGCTTGGCATTGCGCGCCTCGCCTGGCGTGTAGAAGCCCGGGTACAGCTGATCGCCATAGACCTTGTTGGTCAGGTTGCTCACGTTGAGTTGGGCGTAGACGTTTTCGGTGAACTGGTATTCGACCATGGCGTCGTAAGCAACGTAGCCGGGGGCGCTGGCGGTGACGGATGCGGCCCCCGTCGTGCCCTGCAATGGCCGGTTGCGCGCAGCCCCGCGTGCACCACCTGCCACGCGCAGCTTCGGCAGGAGCTGGTAGCTGACCCAGGTGGCGCCGCTGTGCTTGGGTGTCAGACCGACAGGCATGCCGACCGAGTTGACCACGTTGGCGGCCGTGCCGGCCTTGTCGATCTTGGCCTCGTGGATCCAGGAGTACGACAGGTAGACCTCCAGCTTGGACGTGACCCGCCCCACGACATCCAACTCGACGCCCTGCGAGTGGCGCTTGCCCGAGAGCACCGGAAAGTTCCCGGCGAAGTCAGAGTCGGTGGTGCGCTCGTTGTACTTCTCTGTGCGAAAGAGGGCAGCGCGGGTGGACAGCTGGCCGTCCAGCCAGTCCAGTTTGGCCCCGATCTCGATGTTGCGGCTCTTTTCCGCGGGAACGTCGGCCGTGCGCTGGTCCGTGTACTGGTAGGTGTCAGCCGAGGTGTTGAACGAGGTGCCGTACGAAATGTGGTACGACTGGGTGGCAGACGGCTGGAACAGCAGGCCGAAACGCGAGCTCCACAGCGAGGAGTACGACAGATCGCTCGAGGTGGTCACGGCCGCCGCGCTGATGCTGTTCATGTCGGCCTGGAAGTTGTCGTAGCGCAGCCCGGCCAGCGCCTTCCACTGGGGCGAAAGATGCACGACGTCCTGGATGTAGGCACCGTATGAGCGGCCGGAGTAATCGCTTCCGGGGCGGTAGACCGGCTCCACGCCGAGCTGTCGGCCGTCGTTGGGCGTGCCGACCGAGGTGCCGCCTTTGTTGAAGTTGGTGCCGGGCAGGCCATTGCCGGTCACAGCCACGAACCGGTCGGCCGACTCGCGTGCTGCGTCGATGCCGGTCAGGATGTCGTGCTTCAGGCCCAACCATTCAATGCTGTTGCTGTAGTCGCTCTGGACGTAGGTGCCGCGGATCTTGTCCTTGCGCGGTGCCAGCCCGCTGCGCGTCATGGCCGTCAGGCCGTTCAAGGTGTCGGCCGTGACGGCCGGCGTGCCAGCGGGGCAGGTGCCCGCGGTGGTCAGTGCCACGCCGCAGTAGCCGGCGGTGGTTGACCAGCTGGCGCGGTGGAAGACACCGCTGCGGAACTGCGTGCGCAGTTCGCCGCCACCCTTGGCGAAGCGGTGCTTCCAGGATCCCGAGAGGTAAGTGGCTTCGCCGCGCAGGTAGTCGCTGTCGGTGCCGTAGAAGTTGCGCGCCGGAATGTCCTGCGCGACGCTGCCGCCCAGGTAACGCAGCGATGACATCGGCACGTTGTCCACGTTCAGGTAGAACAGGCCGACCGAGAACTCGTCGGCTGTGCCGATGCCCCAGCGGTAGGTGGGCGCGATGCCTTCCTTGTCGATCTCGGCACCGAAGTTGCTGGCTTTTTGCTTCATGACGTTCACGCGCAACGCGGCGTTTTCGCCCACGATGGCGTTGAAGTCGCCGGTGACACGCACATTGCCGCCGGTGCCCACCGTGGTCACCACCTCCTGTTCGGTCAGGAGCTTGGGCTGCTTGGTCACCTGGTTGATCACGCCGCCAGTGGAGCCGCGACCGAAGAGCATGGAGGCCGAGCCGCGCATGACCTCGATGCGGTCGTAGTTGAAGCTGTCCCGGTCGTACTGCGAGGGATCCTTCATGCCGTCGATCAACAGATCACCCGTGGTCGCCACGGGGAACCCGCGCATGCGGATGTCCTGGTCCGTGCCGTTTTCGGTGGCCGCGAACGTGATGCCGGCGGTGTAGTGCAGTGCTTGCTTGAGGGTGTCCAGCTTCGCGTCGTCGATGAGCTTTTCGGTCATCACGGTGATGGACTGCGGGATATCACGGATCTCCTGCTGGCCTTTCCCGATGGTCGTGCGGTTGGTCTGCAGGTTTTCCTTGGAGTTCTCTTCTGCCGTGGCCTTGACGTTGACCTGGGGCAGGCTGGCGCTGGAATCCGTCGTCTGGGCGTGGGCGCCGCAGGACGCAACCATCAGCCCAAAGCCGGCGGCCAGCGCACCGAGCGGCAGGAGGGGATGGGCGGCAGCACCGGCTTGTTGCGGTGATTCGGGCATGTGGTTGGAGTGAGACATGGTCTTGCGTTGCTGGTCGAGGTCAGGGAACTTGAACATCGGTCGCCGAGGGCACAGGGCTGCGGTTAAAAGTTATTGAAAACGTTTCTCATTCGATTCTATGTTTCGTTTCTTTGCCTGGATCACCGACGGTGACGGGTGTGACATCCATAAGACACTGCATGTTCTTGACCGGGCCGCCGCGGGCTGGATAATGCTGTACGAATAAACAGTAATTCTCAAGCCCATGCCGTCCACCTCCCTCCCGGAACGGGCCGATGTCTGGCGCGGCGACGCGCTGGGCCAGGCCACGGCCGCGGCGCTGCCCAGCGGCCACCCTGCGCTGGACGCCGAGCTTCCGGGCGGTGGCTGGCCGGCGGCTGGGCTCTCGGAGTTGCTGCAGCTCCGGCCGGCGAGCCACGACTGGGGGCTGCTGCTGCCCGCGCTGGCGCGCCTGGCTGCCAGCGCGCGCGGCCCCGTGGCCCTGGTCGGGGCGCCCGAGGGCCTGCAGCCCTTCGCGCCGGCACTGGCCGCGCAGGGCCTGCCGGCGGCACGGCTGCTGTGGGTGCAGGTCGAGGAAGACAAGGCGCGGCTGTGGGCGGCCGAGCAGGCCGTGCGCTGCGCCGATGTGCCGGCCGTGCTGGCCTGGCTGCCGCGCGTGCGGGCCGACGGGTTGCGCCGGCTGCACCTGGCGGCACTCGACCATGGCAAGCCGCTGTTCGGTTTCCGGCCGGCCGCGGCACAGGTCGAATCCTCGCCCGCGCCGCTGCGGCTTCGGCTGGAGGGTGGGGCGCCGCTGCAGGTGCTGGTGCTCAAGCGCCGCGGCCCGCCCATGGCCCGGCCGCTCGCATTGCCGGCCGAAGCGCCGGCATTGGCTGCGCTGCTGGCACTGCGCCGGCGCGTGCCTGCTGCTGCGCCGCCGGCCGGGCCGGTCGAGATCCGCCATGGCCTGGATCGCCCTGTCGCCGCCTGAGGAGCAACTGCAGGCCTGGTGCTGGCAGGCGCTGCGCTTCACGCCGCGCGTGGCCGTGCAGCAGGGCTGTGTGCTGCTGGAAGTGTCCAGCACGCTGCGGCTGTGGGGCGGCCTGCGCGCGCTGCTGCAGCAACTGCTGCAGCCGGGCTCCCTGCAACCCTGCCGGGCCTGGGCGCGCGGCCGCACGGCGCCGGTCGCGCTGGCCCTGCTGCTGCTGAAATGCCAGCACCGTGCGCCGCCGCAGCAGGTGCCGGATGGCTTGCCGCTGGACACGCTGGCGGCGGCCGCGCCAGCGCTTGCCGTGCTCGAACGCACGGGTTGCCGCAGCTTCGGCGCACTGCGCGCGCTGCCGCGGGCGGGCGTGGCGCGCCGCTTCGGCGCCGCCTTGCTGGAAGCGCTCGACCAGGCTTACGGCGATCGCCCGGCCGCATACGACTGGTGCCGGCTGCCGCCCGTGTTCGACCAGAACCTGGAACTGCCCGCCATCGCCACCGCCGCGCCCGAACTGCTGTGGACCGGCCAGCGTCTGCTGGACGCGCTGCACACTTGGCTGCGCGCCGGCCAGCGCGGCGTGCTGGCGCTCGAGCTGGAATGGACGCACGATCTGCGCCGCATCGATGGTCGCCAGTTGCCCCGCCAGGCCAGGCTGCCCATCCGCACGGCCCGGCCCACGCAGGACATGGCGCACCTGCGCCGGCTGCTGCACGAGCACCTGCAGCAGCAGTGCCTGGCCGCGCCGGCCAACCACCTGCGCCTGCGCACGCTGGAAGTGGCGCCGCTGCCCGGCGCCAGTGCCAGCCTGCTGCCCGAGGAACAGCACACCGGCGAGCCGCTGCACGCGCTCATCGAGCGCCTGGCCGCGCGCCTGGGGGCCGACCGCGTGCTGGTGCCGCAGCTCGTGGCCGACCACCGGCCCGAGCGCATGCAGCGCTGGGTGCCCGCGCAGCAGGCGCTGGAGCTGCGCGCAGCCGCCGAGGAACTCGCGCCCGATGCCGCGCTGTTCCCGGCCTGGCTGCTGCGCGAGCCGCTGGCGCTGGACATGGACGCCCAGGGCCAGCCGCTGTTCCACGGCCCGCTGCAGTTGCTGGCCAGGCCGCGCCGCGTGGATGGGGCGGGCTGGTGGGACCTGGACGCGGACCAGCCCGCGGTGCGCGACTACCGCCTGGCCCGCAGCGCGCAACTCGGCCTGCTGTGGCTGTACTGCGAGCGGCCGCACAGCGGCGTGGCCGAACCGCGCTGGTTCCTGCAGGGCGCTTATGCCTGATCCCTCGCGCAATGCCCAGGAGAAGGACGAGGAGCGCGCCCCCTGGAAATGGCCGCTGCCGCAGCCGGTGTCCGGGCTGGCCGACCCGCTGGGCCACTACACCGAGCTGCATACCCTGAGCAACTTCAGCTTCCAGCGCGGCGCCTCGCACCCGGCCGAACTCGTGGTGCAGGCCTACCGCCTGGGCTACCGCGGACTGGCGCTGACCGACGAATGCTCGGTGGCGGGCGTGGTGCGGGCCTACATGGCGCTCAAGGATTACGAGACCATGCTGAAGGAGGCAGAAAAGAAGTCCGGGCTGGTCTACCGGCGTGAATTCGCGTTCCTGCCCGGCAGCACGTTCGCCTTGCCCGGCTGCCGCCTCGTGGTGCTGCCGCACGACCTCGTGGGTTGGGGGCAGTTGTGCGAACTGATCTCGCATGCGCGCCGGCACCAGGAGGTGGACAAGGGCGACTACCGCATCGGCTGGGACGACGACTGGGCGTCGCTGGCCGACTGCGAAATCCTCTGCGTGCCCGATCGCCATCCGCAACCCGACGCACTGCGGCTGCGCGCCACGCTGCGCCGCCTGCGCACGCTGTTCGGCGAGCGCCTGTGGCTGGCCGTCGAACTCGTGGGCGCGGCCGACGATGCGCTGTGGCTGTCGCAGCTGCGCCAGCTGTCCGTGCTGACCGGCGTGGCACCGGTGGCCGCCGGCGGCGTGCTCATGCACGCCCGCTCGCGCAAGCGGCTGCACGACGTGCTGACCGCCGTACGCCTGGGCAAAACGGTGGCCGAGTGCGGCTTTGCGCTGCAACCGAATGCCGAACGGCGGCTGCGCTCGCGCGTCACGCTCAGGCAGGTCTATCCGCAGGAGCTGCTGGCGGCGACCGAGACGGTGCGCGAACGCTGCCATTTCGATCTGAAGGAGATCGCTTACCGCTATCCGAAGGAAGTGCTGCCGCCGGGCCGCACGCCCACGCAGGCCCTGCGCGAACTGACCTATGCCGAAGCCGCGCGCGCGCGGTACCGCCACGGCATGCCCGACGGCATCCGTGCCTTGGTCGAGAAGGAACTCGCGCTCATCGCCGACTGCGGCTACGAGATGTTCTTCCTCACCGTGCACGACATCGTGCGCCACGCACGCAGCCAAGGGATCCTGTGCCAGGGCCGCGGCTCGGCCGCCAACTCGGTGGTCTGCTACTGCCTGGGCATCACCGCGGCCAATCCGGAGCATTCCAGCCCGCTGCTCGAGCGCTTCATCAGCAAGGAGCGCATGCACGAGCCGCCGGACATCGACGTCGATTTCGAACATGAACGCCGTGAAGACGTCATCCAGTACATCTACCAAAAGTATGGGCAGGACCGTGCCGCCATCGCTGCCGTGGTCATCAGCTACCGGCGCCGCAGTGCCATCCGCGACGTGGGGACGGCGCTGGGCATCCCGGCCGCACTCGTCGATGCCTTCGCCAAGGAGCACCACTGGTTCGATCCGGGCCTGATCGACGAGCGGCTGCCGGACCTTCTGGACCAGCTGGGCCTGTGCATCGATCCGCGCCGCGTGCTGCAGTGGGTCGTGCTGGCCGAGCAGCTGCGCGGCTTTCCGCGGCACCTGAGCCAGCACGTGGGCGGCTTCGTGCTGACAGAAGGCCGGCTCACCAGCCTCGTGCCCATCGAGAAGGCCGCCATGAAGGACCGTTCCGTGATCCAGTGGGACAAGGACGACCTCGAGCGCATGGGCCTCATGAAGGTCGACGTGCTGGCCCTGGGCATGCTGACCGCGCTGCGCCGCTGCCTCAACTTCGTGAATCCGCTGCGCGGCAGGCAATGGGACCTGTCCGGCATTCCGATCGACGACCCCAAAACCTACGAGATGATCTGCCAGGCCGACACCGTGGGCGTGTTCCAGATCGAGAGCCGGGCGCAGATGTCCATGCTGCCGCGGCTCAAGCCCAGGGTGTTCTACGACCTCGTGGTCGAGGTCGCCATCGTGCGGCCCGGGCCGATCGAGGGCGGCATGGTGCACCCTTATCTCAAGGCGCGCGAGCGGCGCGACAAGGGGTTGCCGATCGTGTACGAGAAGCCGGAGCTGATGAAGGCGCTCAAGCGCACGCTGGGCGTGCCCATCTTCCAGGAACAGGTCATGCAGCTGGCCGTCGATGCCGCCGGCTTCACGCCGGGCAAGGCCGACCAGCTGCGCCGCTCCATGGCGGCCTGGAAGAAGGAGGGCGACATCACGCCCTGGCGTGACGAACTGGTGGGCGGCATGCTCAAGAACGGCTACAGCCCCGAGTTCGCCGAACGCATCTACAAGCAGGTCTGCGGCTTCGGTGAATACGGCTTTCCCGAAAGCCACGCCTACAGCTTCGCCTTGCTGGCCTATGCCAGCAGCTGGCTCAAGTGCCACGAGCCGGCCGCCTTCCTGGCCGCGCTGCTGAACTCCCAGCCCATGGGCTTTTACGCGCCGTCGCAGCTGGTGCAGGATGCCGTGCGCCACGGCATCGACGTGCGCGCCGCCGATGTGTCGTTCAGCGACTGGGATGCTGCACTGGAAGACGCACCCGGCGTGCGGGCCCGTCCCGCCAGCGAAGGCCAGCCCGCCGTGCGCCTGGGGCTGCGCCTGGTCAAGGGCTTCAACCAGCCGGCAGCCGACCGCATCGTGCAGGCCCGCGCCGCTGGCGCTTTCGCCAATGTCGAAGACCTCGCGCTGCGCGCCGCGCTGGACCGGAGCGAACTCGACACGCTGGCCGCGGCCGACGCCCTGCGATCCCTGGCCGGCCACCGCCGCCAGCAGGTCTGGGAGGCGGCCGCGCGCCACCGCGCCCCGGCCCTGCTGCGCGGCGCGCCCGTGCACGAGGCCCAGCTGGCGCTGTTGCCGGCCCGGGAGGGCGAGGAGATCCTGTTCGATTACGACGCCACCGGCCTCACGCTGCGGCGACATCCGCTGGCGCTGCTGCGCGAGCGCCTGGCGCGCTGGCGCATCCTCAATGCCGAGCAGCTCAACGCCTTGCCCCACGGCCGGCGCGTGCGTGCCTGTGGCCTGGTCACGGTGCGCCAGCAGCCCGGTACGGCCAAGGAGACCATCTTTGTGACGCTGGAGGACGAGACCGGCCCCGTCAACGTGATCGTCTGGAAGCGCGTGCGCGAGCAGCAGCGCGAGCCCCTGCTCAAGGCGCGCCTGCTGGCCGTGGAAGGGCTGTGGCAGCGCGACGTGGACAGCGGCGGCCAAGTGCGCCACCTCGTGGCCGAGCGGCTGCGCGATCTGACGCCACTGCTCGGGCGGCTGGGTCAAGTGCGCAGCCGCAGCAGGGATTTCCACTGAACAACGGAAAGTGCCACGCCATTTGCTCGGTTAGCATCCGAATCATCGGATGACACATTTGTTGCGCGCAGCCCCATGCCACTTGCCGGATCACAGAAACTGACCGAAGAGCTGGGCTACTGCGTCGCGCGCATCGAGTGCGACACGCCCACCGGCGTGCAATGCGGCACCGGCTTCTTCTTCGCCTTTCTGCTGGAGAACGGCAAGCGCAGCCCCTGCCTGATCACCAGCCGCCATGTGGTCCAGGGCGCGCGCAGCGGCCGCTTCTTCATCACGCGCAAGGACGCAGACGGCCGGCTGCTGCCGCACCAGCCGCTGGAATGCCGCATCCCCGATTTCGAGGACAAGTGCCATCCGCATCCCGACCCGTCGGTCGATCTGGTGCTGATCTTCGCCGGGGCCAGCCTGCAGGCCATCAAGGCCGAAGGCAACGACTACCACATCACCTACCTGTCGCGCTCGGCCATCCTGCCGCGCGAGCAGCGGGCGGAACTGGCGCACCTGGAGACCGTGGCCGTGCTGGGCTATCCGCTCGGATTGTGGGATCCGCAGCAGTTGCAGCCCGTGGCCCGCATGGGCATCACGGCCACCCACGCCAACCTGCCCTACGGCGGCGCGCCCGTGTTCCTGGTCGATGCGCCCTGCCATCCCGGACTGGGTGGTGCGCCGGTGTTCCTGAGCATGCCGGCGCAGGCCGGCGAGGTGGGGGCGGCAGGGCAGCGCTCGCCCGGCGTGGCCTTGCTGGGCGTGCTGTTCGCCCAGCGCCATGCCCACCTGCAGGGCGAGACCGGGGTCGAGCCCCTGGTCGGTCGTGTGCGCGCGGGCCGGCCCGTGCCGCCGCCTGCACTGCCCGGCCCGGCGCCGCTGGGCGTGGTGCTGGGCACCGACAAGATCCTGGACTTCGAACCGCTGGTGCGGGCGATGATCCACGGCTACGTCAGCAAGTACTGATGGCCGAGGGCCGTTGGCCCCTCGTCAAGACGCACCTTGGCGCATGCCGCATGGCGGCGGCCAGGGCGCCCGCGGGACCTTCCGCCGCCATGCGCGCGTGGTGCACGACGTGCAGGCGCCGCCGGCGCCGCCGAAGTAGCTCAGGCGACGCCGGCCAGCAGCCCCGCCACGGCGGCCAGCACCGGCTCGGGCTGTTCGCGGTGCGGCACATGGCCGCAGCCGGGCAGCAGCAGCGTCTCGGCCGGGCCGGTCACGCCGGCGGCGATGCGGCGCGGGTGCACCAGCGAGCCGTATTCGTCGTCCTCGCCATGGATGGCCAGCACCGGGCAGCGCACGGCCGGCAACACGCCGTGGATGGACCAGTCCGCGAAGGCGGGCGACAGCCAGGTGTCGGTCCAGGCGGCGAGCACCCAGCGCGCCTTGTCGCCGTGGTAGCGGGCCAGGCGTTCAAGCTGGCCGGGTTCGGCGAACTGCGCCTTGGCCACGCGGATGCCCTCCAGCGTGCGGTCCTCGGCGAAGGCCTGGGCCGACTCGGTGACCAGCGCCGTGCAGCGCTCGCCGAACGCGGCCGCCGTCTCCACCGCCATGGCCCCGCCCACGCTGTGGCCGAAGGCCACGAAGCGCGCCATGCCCAGCTGCTCGGCGAGGGCCGGCACGTTGGCCTGCGCCTCGTGGCGCACGAAGGCCGGCGTCAGCGTCTCCCGGCAGGCGTCGGACCGGCCGAAGCCGAGCCGGTCGTAGGCCACCACGCGCCGGCCCGTGGCCTGCGCCAACGCGGCCGGAAAGTCGCGCCACAGGTCCACGCTGCCCAGCGAGTCGTGGAACAACAGCACGGGCGCGGCGTCGGCGGCGCCCCCGGGCGTCCAGCTGCGCGCGAACAGCCGGCCAGCGGGGGTGGCGATGGCATGGTCCTGCGCGTCGCTCATGCCGGATCGCGCACGTCGGCCACCGGGTTGGCGCCGAAATCCGGCCGCGCCAGGTAGGCCAGCACGCGCGCCGCGGCCTCTTCGGGGGAGGTCAGCTGCCCGCCCGCATGCAGCTTGGCGAAGTTGCCCTGGTCGGGAAAGCGCGCCGCGTCGGCGCCGCGCAGCTGGGCCTGCATGTCGGTGTCGATCACGCCGGGGGCGAGCGAGCAGACCTTCGCGCCGTTCGGCTTGCCCGCCTCGTCCAGCGCCAGGCAGCGCGTGAAGTGGTCCATGCCGGCCTTGGCCGCGCAGTAGGCCGATTGCGACGCCTGGGCGCGCCGGCCCAGGCCCGAGGAAATGTTGAGCACGCGGCGCTGGCCGCTCCAGCCGGCCGTGGCGCCCAGGAAGGCTGCGCTGAGCTGCATCGGGGCCTCCAGGCCCACGCGCAGGGCGCGCGCGAGGTCGGCCGGGTCGGCCTCGCTGAGCGGCACCAGCGCGGGAATCACGCCCGCGTTGTTGATCAACGTGGCGCTGGCCCAGCGCGCGCCGTGGTGGGCGCTGAGCCAGTGGTCCAGCCGCGCGGCCACGGTCGCGCCGTCGGCCAGGTCGGCCTGCCACTGCGTGCAGTGGGCGCCGCCCAGCTGCGCCAGTTCGTCATTGGCCTGGCGCGCGATGCACAGCAGGTGGTGGCCTTCCTGCAGCAGTTGCCGGGCCATGGCGAGGCCCATGCCGCGCGAGGCGCCGGTCAGGATGGTGAGGTGGGAAGAAGGGGGCATGGCAGCGTCGGGGGAGGGGCAGCGGGCATGTTATGCGCGGGGGCGACACCGCAGGGTTCGGCGCACGGCGACACTGGGCTTGGACGCACTGCGCGCCTGCCACCATCAGACCCACGGAGACACACCATGCACCCCTTTCGCCGCCACTTGCTCGCTGCCGCCGGGCTGGCCCTGTACGCTGCTGGCGCACCAGGCGCCTTCGCCCAGGCCTGGCCCGACCGACCGGTCCAGTTGGTCATTCCGTACCCGCCCGGCGGCAGCGCCGATCTCGTGGCCCGGCCGCTGTCGATCAAGCTGCAGGAGCGCCTCGGCCAGCCCGTGGTGCTGGAGTACAAGCCCGGCGCGGGCGGCACGCTGGCTTCGCAGTACGCCGCACGCGCCAGGCCCGACGGATACACCTTCATCATGGTGCTGGCCGCGCACGCCATCAACGCGAGCCTGTATCCCAGGTTGCCCTACGACACCCGCAAGGACTTCGCGCCCGTCTCGCTGGTGGCCAACCTGCCCCTGCTGGTCACGGGCAGCAGTGCGCTGAAGGCGCGCACGGTGCCCGAGCTCATTGCGCAGGCCAAGGCCAACCCGGGCAAGATCACCTTCGCATCGGCCGGCAACGGCAACACCAGCCACCTGGCGGCCGAGTACTTCAGCACGGCCGCCGGCGTGAAGATGACGCACGTGCCCTACAAGGGCAGCGCGCCCATGGTCAACGCGCTGCTCGGCGGCGAAGTGGACCTGGCCTTCGACAGCGCCTCGACCTCGCTGCCGCACGTGAAGGCCGGCAAGCTGCACCCGCTGGCCGTGACCGGCGAGCGCCGCATGCCCATGCTGCCCGAGGTGCCGACCATGCAGGAGCTCGGCGTGCCCAACTTCGTCGTCAACGGCTGGTACGCCATCCTGGCGCCGGCCGGCACGCCGGCCGAGATCACCGAGCGGCTCAGCCGGGAGATCGCCACCGTGGTGGCGCAGCCGGAGATCCGGACGCAGCTAGAGGCCAGTGGTTACCAGCTGGTCGGATCCACGCCGGCGGCGTTGGGCACGCACATCGAGGCCGAACTCACGCGCTGGGCCAAGGTGGTGAAGGACTCGGGCGCGCGCGTGGACTGAGGGCGCCCCGGCGCGCCTGCTGGACGTCGTCCATCGCGCGTCGGCCGCCTGCAGTGCGGCTCCGACGTCCTGCGTGCCCGGCAGCACCCCCAGCACAGCCACGCTGGCGCCGGGGTCGTGCCGCTTGTCGCTTCGCTGCGGCACGCAGCCGCGCTGTCTGAACAAGCCCGCCTCGACACGCAATGCAGGCGTCACCGTTCCTGGCTGGTTCTCCAGGGGCATCGTGACAAGATTGCTCCACAGTTGTGTGCGGGTCGCGCTGAGAATGGCCCGCCGCCACGGGCTCGCCTCCTGCGCAGCCGGGCGGCTGAGCGCTCACACCATGACACCAGCCTTCGCCGAGCTCAGCTACAACCACTGGGTTGTGGCGCTCTCGTTCCTGATCGCCAGCTATGCGTCCTTCGTCGCACTGGACCTGGCCCAGCGCGTGCGTACGCAGGACCGGACCATTGCGCGTGCCTGGCACATCGGCGGCTCGCTGGCGCTGGGCACGGGCATCTGGTCCATGCACTTCGTCGGCATGCTGGCGGCTGCACTGCCTTTCACGGTGGGCTACGGCTACACGGTCACAGGCCTGTCCTGGGTGGCGGGGGTGGCGGCCTCGGGCGTCGCGTTGCACACCGCCAGCCAGCCCAGGCTGACGCTTGCACGGCTGGGTTGCGGCGCGCTGGCCATGGGCGCGGGCATCTGCGCCATGCATTACCTGGGCATGGCTTCGATGGTGCTGGCCCCCGGCATCCAGTGGGACTGGCTGCTGGTCGTGGCTTCCGTGGCCATCGCCGTGCTCGCATCCGCCGTGGCGCTGCTGATCTTCTTCGCGTTGCGCAACTACCGCGGCATGGCCGCGCGCAACCGGCAGGTGCTGGCCGCGCTGGCCATGGGCGCGGCGATCTGCGGCATGCACTACACCGGCATGGCGGCCGCCGGCTTCGCGGCCGACAGCGTCTGCCTGAGCGCGGACCAGCTGCGCGGCGACAGCCTGGGCGTGCTGGTCACCGTGGCCGCCACCATGCTGCTGAGCATGGCCATGTTCACCTCGCTGCTGGACGCGCGCATGCAGGGCAAGACCGAGCGGCTCGCGTCCTCGCTCAAGGCGGCCAATGCCGAGCTGCAGCAGATCGCCTTCCGCGACGCGCTGACCGGCCTGCCCAACCGGCTGCTGTTCGACGAGCGCGTGGCCTCGGCCGTGGAGCGGTCCCGCCGTGACCACGGCAACCTGGCGTTGCTGTTCATCGACCTGGACGGCTTCAAGCCCATCAACGACTCCTTCGGCCACCGGCTCGGCGACGCCGTGCTGCAGGAGGTCGGGCAGCGCCTGGCCGCCGGCGTGCGCGCCTGCGACACCGTGGCGCGCGTGGGCGGCGACGAATTCGTGCTGCTGCTGGAGGGCGCATCCGATTCGGCCGCCATCGCGCAGACCGCGCAGCGGCTCATCGACCTGGTCAGCGCGCCCATGGAGCAGGGCGGGCACGAGGTGCGGCTGTCCTGCTCGATCGGCATCGCGCTGTTCCCCTCCGACGGACCCCACGCCGAGCTCATGGCCCATGCCGACGCGGCGATGTACGCCGCCAAGCGTGCCGGCGGCTCTTCCTACGCCTTCTTCGAGGCCCACATGAACGCCGGCGTGCGCGAGCAGATCGCGCTGCAGCACGAACTGCGGCTGGCGCTGGAACGCCGCGAACTCGTGCTGCACTACCAGCCCAAGATCAGCGCCGGGCGCCAGCGCATCACCGGTGTGGAGGCGCTGGTGCGTTGGCAGCATCCCACGCGCGGCATGTTGGGTCCGGTGCTGTTCATCCCCGTGGCCGAGCGCTTCGGCCTGATCGCCGCCCTCGGCAACTGGGTGATCGAAGAGGCCTGCCGGCAGATCGCGGCCTGGCAGCGCCAGGGCCTGCACCTGCGCATGGCCGTCAACCTGTCGGTGCACCAGCTGCGCCAGGACGACTTCGTGCGGCGCGTGGCGGCCACCATCGCGCGCGAAGGCATCGACCCGGCGCTGCTGACGTTCGAGATCACCGAATCGGTCGCCATGGAGGATGCGGAAGGCACGCTCAAGGCCTTCGAGGCGCTCTCGGGCATCGGCGTGCAGCTGTCCATCGACGACTTCGGTACCGGCTACTCCAGCCTCTCGTACCTGCGCCAGCTGCAGGTGGGCGAACTCAAGATCGACCGCTCCTTCGTGCAGGACTTGGAGTCCAGCGCCGATGCGCGCGCCATCGTCGAGGCCGTGATCCGGCTGGCCCATGCGCTGGGCCTGCAGGTGGTGGCCGAAGGCGTGGAAACCGCGGCGCAGCAGGACGTGCTGACACGCCTGCAGTGCGACGACCTGCAGGGCTATTTATTCGCCAAGCCCATGCCGGCCGAGCACGTGGCCGCCTGGGCCAGGGAGCGGCGCCGGCTCCAGGCCGGCCCCGCTCACGCGGTCGAACTGTCGGTCTGAGCGCCGCCGGGCAGCACCGGCAGCTGCAGCCCGAGCTTCAGGCAACCCAGCGCCACCGAGGTGCGAAAGCGCCGCACGTTCTCGTCGCCGCGCAAGAGCCGCTCGGCCAGCGCGTCGTAGTCGGCCATCGAGGCCGCGGTGACGACCAGCAGGTAGTCGGCCTCGCCCGTGATCGCATAGCACTGCTGCACGGCGGGCTCGGCCGCGATGCGCGCATGCAGGCCGGCCGTGCGGCGCGGGTGCTCGTCGTGCACGTGCACCTCCACCAGCAGCGTGAGCGGGCGGCCGACTTTGGCGGGGTCGAGCTGGGCCGCCTCGGCGCGGATCACCCCGGTCTCGCGCAGGCGCTGGATGCGCCGCTGCACGGCCGGGGCCGACAGGTGCACGGCCTGCGCGATCAGGCGCTGCGGCACGGTGTTGTCGCGCTGCAGGATGTCCAGGATCGCGAGGTCGAAGCTGTCCAGGGCGGAGGCTGCTTTTGCGGGCATGGGTGCGAGCGAATATTGCGTATGAGGGGCCAAACCTAAGCAAAAACCAGCGGCCCGGCGCAATACATTCTCGCCAATGTCTGCACAGCGCTCTCTTGCCTCTTCCTCTTTCTGGTTCCCCTTTTTGGCCATCCTCGGCGCCGTCGGTTTCCTGGGCATCGGCACCTCCTGGGCCAAGACCAGCCTGTTCCCGCTGGTCGGCGCGCAGGGCACGACGGCCGTGCGCGTGGGCCTGTCGGCCGTGGTGCTGCTGCTGGTGTGGCGGCCCTGGCGGCGCCTGCCCGCCCGCGCCGAGCTGCGCGTGATCGCCTGCTACGGTGTGGCGCTCGGCTGCATGAACCTGGCGTTCTACATGGCGCTGCGCACGCTGCCCTTCGGCGTGGCCGTGGCCATCGAGTTCTCCGGTCCGCTCGCGGTGGCGCTCTGGGGCTCGCGCCGGCCGGTGGATTTCGTCTGGGTGGCGCTGGCCGTGGCCGGGCTGGCGCTGCTGTTGCCGCTGGGCCAGCAGGTGGGCACGCTCGACCCGGTGGGCGTGGGCTTCGCGCTGCTGGCGGCCGTGTGCTGGGCCACCTACATCGTGTTCGGCAAGCGCGTGGGCCATGTGCCGGCGGGGCTGTCGGTGTCCCTGGGTCTGGCCGTGGCCGCGCTGGTGGTGCTGCCGGTGGGCGTGGCGCATGCGGGCGGGGCGCTGCTGTCGCTGCCGGTGCTGGGCGTCGGCCTGGGCGTGGCCGTCCTGTCCAGCGCGGTGCCGATCTCGCTGGAGATGCTGGCGCTGCAGCGGCTGCCCAAACAGGCCTTCGGCATCATGATCAGCATGGAGCCGGCCGTGGCCGCCGTGCTCGCGCTGGGCCTGCTCGGCGAACGGCTCAGCGCGGCGCAGTGGCTGGCCATCGCGCTGATCATGGCGGCCTCGATGGGCAGCGCCGCCACGGCCAGGACCGCGGGCGCCAGGCGGCCGGCCCTGGCGACGGCTAGCGCCCCGTGAACACCGGCAGGCGCCGTGCCGCCATCGCGGCCACGCCTTCCTTGAAATCCTCGGTGCCGAACTGGCGGTTCTGCTCGGCGCTCTCGGTCGCCACGGCTTGG
Organism: Variovorax boronicumulans; assembly: GCF_007677875.1. GTDB lineage: Bacteria > Pseudomonadota > Gammaproteobacteria > Burkholderiales > Burkholderiaceae_C > Pseudorhodoferax > Pseudorhodoferax boronicumulans_A. The sequence continues at coordinate 53,206 of NZ_VEDO01000003.1, forward strand.
CGGATCGCCTCGACCAGGCCGGCACGCAAGGTCTTGCGCGTGGAGACCACCGCGAGCGGCGCCGAAGCGGCGATCTCCTCGGCCAGCCGCAGCGCCTCGGCGCGCACCTCCTGCTGCGGCACCAGCACATCGACCAGGCCCATGGCCAGCGCTTCCTCGCCGCCGATGCGCCGGCCCGTGTAGAACAGCAGCGCCGCGCGCTGCGGGCCGACCAGGCGCGGCAGCGTGACCGACAGGCCGAAGCCCGGGTGGAAGCCGAGCCGGTTGAAGTTCGCCGAGAAGCGCGCCTCGGCGCAGGCCACGCGGAAGTCGGCCACCAGCGCCACACCCAGCCCGCCGCCGATGGCCGCGCCGTGCACGGCCGCCACGACGGGCTTGGCGCAGGCGAACAGGCGCAGCGCCTCGTGGTAGAGCGGGTTCACGGCGCGCGGGCTCCGGTGCACGGCCGCGTCGTCGTTGCGCGCGAAGTTGGCGCCGGCGCAAAAGGCCGTGCCTTCGGCGGCCAGCACGATGGCGCGGCACGCGGGCTCGGCGTCCAGCGCCTCGAAGGTGTCGGCCAGGCCGCTGATCAGCGCCGCGTCGAAGAAGTTGTGCGGCGGGCGGCGCATCTCGACGACGGCCACGTGGCCGTGCAGTTGCACGCCGATGTCGGCCACGGTGGGCAGGGTGGGCATGGGTCTTGTCTCCTTGAAAAGTTGGGTCAATTGCCGCGCGCAGGCCCGGCGAGCAGGGCGCGCAGCTGCGGCACCACCTCGTCGACGGCGCGCTCGAGCTGGGTGAACAGGCCCCCCACGCCGACGGCGTAGCTGGCACCACCCGAGCCGGCGGGCGCCGCCACGGCGACGATGCCGATGCCCTCGGTCACCACGCCCTTGGAGAAGGCGTAGCCCTGGCGGCGCACCTCGGCCACGCGCGCGGCCACAAAGTCGGCGTCCACGGTCTGGCCGCCGGCCTGCAGCCGCAGGTTGCTGCGGTGCACCGCACGCGCCACATGCTCGTCGCTGCCGGCGGCCAGCAGGGCCCAGCCCATGCCCGACATGCACAGCAGCCGCCGCGTGCCGGGCTGCACGTTGAACTGCACGGCGCGCCCGCCCAGGAACACATGGACGTACTGCGCATAGATGTCGTTCTCCACCCCGAGGATGGCCGTGAAGCCGGTCTTGCGTGCGATCTCGGCCAACGCGTCCAGCACCTGGCCGCCCTGGAACAGGCTGTCCATGACCCAGTCGCCGATGGAGGCCAGCCGCGGCGTGGCCAGGTAGGCGCGCAGGCCCGAGTCGTAGCGCAGGTAGCCCAGCGTGGCGATGCTCTTGAGCAGCACCTGGGCGCTGGACAGCGGGTAAGTCAGCTTCTCGGAAATCTCGCGCACCGTCACGGGCCGGCGCACCTCGCGCAGGTACTCCAGCACCTCGAACACACGTCCCGCCGTCTTGATGACCGATTGCTCCATGCCTGCCCCGTTGTTCTCCAGCGTCGGCATCTCGACACGGTCGTCCAGCCAAACGGCGGCCATGCTAGCGCAGCGCCGAGCGGTCCAGCGCTGCGATGGCGGCGGGCGCGAGGCCGGCTTCCTGCAGCACCTCGGCCGTGTGCTGGCCGATGGTGGGCGCGGGGCGGTACACGCGTGTGGGTGTTGCGGAAAAGCGCGTGGTGGGCCGCAGCTGGCGGATCGGGCCTTCGGTGGGGTGCACCGCGTCCTCGAACAGGCCCACGGCCTTGAGTTGCGGGTGGTCGGGCAGCTCGTCCAGGCTGTAGAGCGGCGTGGCCGGGATGTCCAGCCGCTCGCACAGTGCCATCCACTCGGCCGTGCTGCGCTGCGGCGTGAGTGCGCGCAGCTGGGCGTACAGCGCGCGCACCTGGGCGTTGCGCGCATGGCGGTCGCGGACGGCGTACTTCTCGGCCAGGTCGGGCCGGTCGACCTCCTCGAAGAACGCAGCCCAGTGGCGCTCGGTGTAGGGCAGCATGCTGATCCAGCCGTCGCGCGTGCGCGCGGGCTGGCGCCCGCCTTCCAGCAGGCGCGGGTAGCCGGCCTTCACGTCCGAGCCCTGGAAGGTCAGCCCGCCCATGTGCTCTGCCAGCACGAAGGCGGCCATGGTCTCCAGCATCGGCACCTCCACGTACTGGCCGGGGCCGCCGCGGCTCCTGTGCACGAGCGCGGCCATCACGGCATTGGCCAGCACCAGGCCGGTCGTCTTGTCGGCAATCAGGCTCGCGGTGTAGGCCGGCGTGTCGCCACCGCCCGCGCCCAGGCTGGCCAGGCCGCAGCCGGCCTGGATGATGTCGTCGAAGGCCGGCTTGTCGCGGTGCGGCCCGTCCTGGCCGAAGCCGACGGCGGCGCAGTAGACGATGCCGGGGTTCAGCGCCGCCACGGCCGCATAGCCCAGGCCGAGCCGCTCGATGGCGGCCACGCGCATGTTGTGCACCAGCACGTCCACGGTGGGGATCAGCGCCTGCAGCGCGGCCAGGCCCTCGGGCGTCTTCAGGTCCAGCGCGATGGAGCGCTTGTTGCGGTTCACGGCCAGAAAGATCGAGCTCATGCCCGGGTGCTGCGAGATGCCGTTGGCCCGCATCATGTCGCCCTCGGGCGGCTCGACCTTGATCACGTCGGCGCCGTGGTCGGCCAGGGTCTGCGTGGCCAGCGGGCCCAGCACCACGGCCGTGAGGTCGAGCACGCGGATGCCCTGCAGCGGGCCGGTGGGGGTGTCAGCGGACATGGGGTTCCTCAATTCGGCAGGCCGACGAGCTGGCGCGCCATCACGACGCGCTGGATCTGCCCCGTGCCTTCGACGATGTCCAGCGCCTTGACGTCGCGGAACAGCTTCTCGATCAGGTGCTCGCCGGCACCGCCGGCCAGGCCCAGCACCTCCATCGCGAAGGCCGTGGCGTCGAAGGCGGCCGGCGGCGCCACGGCCTTCGCGGCCGAGGCTTCGAGCATGTTGGGCTGGCGCTGGTCGGCCAGCCAGGCGGCTTGGAGCGCGAGCAGCAGCGCGCCCTTGAGCTTGCGCCGGTGGCGCTCGAGCCGGTCGCGCAGGCGCTGGTCGCTCCACAGGCCCTGCTCGCGCATGAGCTCGGCGGCCTCGTCCAGGGCCGCGCGGCCGATGCCCACCGCCATGCCGGCGATCGCGGGCCGGCCGGCGTTGAAGGTGTTCATCGCGCCCTTGAAGCCGCCCGCACGCTGGCCGTAGTAGGCCTCGCCACCGAGCAAATTGGCCTGCGGCACGCGGCAGCCGGTCAGGAAGAACGAGGTGGACTCGTAGGCCTTCAGGCCCATCTTCTTTTCCATGCGGAAGTCCGTGAGCCCCGGCGTGCCGCGCTCGACCACGAAGGCGCGGTGCCCAGCCCGGCCCAGGGCCGGGTCGATGGTGGCGAACACCACGATCCATTCGGCCCGGCCCGAGTTGCCCGAGAAGGACTTGGCGCCGTCCAGCACCCAGTGGTTGCCGTCGCGCCGCGCGCGTGTCTTGATGTTGGCCACGTCCGAGCCGCCCGAGGGCTCGGTCATCGCGAAGGCGCCCCAGATCGGCCGCGCAGGGTCGACGAAAGGCGCCAGGAAGCGCTGTTGCTGCTCGGGCGTGCCCATCGACAGGATGGGCGGCTCGCCCAGGCCAGGGCCGGGCAGCGCCACGCCGATGCCGCGGTCCCAGTAGGCGCCTTCCTCGGCCAGCAGCACCTGGGTGACGGCGGAGCCGGCTTTGTTCGGCGCGGCGGCCGCGGCCTGCGCGCCGGGCGGTCGCCAGCGCGTGCGGCCGAAGCCCTCGGCCAGCATGCGCGTGAAGAAGGGATCGTCGGCCGGCAGCGGTGCGCCGGCGCGGTCGGCGCGCCAGCCGGCGGGCCGCATGTGGTCACGGCCGAGTGCGCGCAGCCGCGCGATCTGGGCGGCCTGCTCGGTGGAGAGGGAGAAATCCATGGCGTCAGGCGGTCAGGAGGAAGGGAGGCAGGGCGTCGGCTTCGGCCACGGCGTCGTCGCGCGCAGCGTCGGCGCCGCCCAGCAGCAGGCCGAGCGCGCGCAGTTCGCGCAGGTGCTTTTCCACCGGCACGTCGCGCATGAAGCCGGCGCCGCCCAGGATCTGCACCGCGTTGGCGCCGATGAACAGCGCCGATTCGGCGGCCTCGACGAAGGCGGCAGCAGCTGCGCCTGTGTCCTGCGGGTCGGTGTCCAGCCGCCAGGCAGCCTCGTAGGCCAGTTGCCGTGCGGCGTCCACGGCGCTGTGCATGTCGGCGATCAGGAATGCCAGCGCCTGGTGGTGGGCGATGGGCTTGCCGAAGGCCACGCGCTCCAGCGCGTACTGGCGCGCGTACTCGGCGGCCGCATGCATCTGGCCGACCAGCAGCGCCGCCACATGCAGCCGGGCCTGGGCCAGCGCCTGCGCCGCGGCGGCGCGGTCGTGCCACTGCGCGTGCAGCGGCGCGGCCTGCAGCCGCAGCGCGCTGGCGCCGGCACCGCACAGGCCGCTGCCCGGCACGGGCGTGAGCGCGATGCCTTCGTCGACCAGCAGCAGGCCTTCGCGCGTCAGCACGGCCAGCAGGTCGACGCGGCCGGTCGGCAGCCAGGCCAGCGCGCCGCTCAATGTGTCGCCGCTGCGCCGCAGCGCGCCGCGTGTGTCGAACACCAGGCAGGCGCGGGCGCCGGGCGTGCGCGCCAGGCGCCGTGCCTGTTCATGCAGCAGGGTCGGCCCGCCGAAGGCCAGCAGCGCATGGGCCACGCTGCCCAACGGCTGCAGCGCCAGTGCCGCGGCCGGGCAGCCGCCGGCCAGCGCCTCCAGCATGCGCACGCGCGCCAGCGTGCCCATCGCGGCGCCGCCGCAGCCCTCGGGCCAGTCGATGGTGTCGAAGCCGATGGCTGCGGCCTCGGCCAGCAGTGCGGGCGGCAGGCCGCGGGCCGCCTCGAAGGCCCGCTGCTGCGGCGCCAGCTGTTCCTGGGCGAAGCGCCGGGCGGTGCCCAGCACCAGTTCCTGCGCCGCGTCGGTCGCGAAATCAAGCATCGCTCCGGTCCTTATGCGTCAAATAAACATGGATGTGTTTTTATTAAACCATGGATGTAATATTGCCGGCACAGAAATCCACAGGAGACAACGTGAAGTCAACGACAAGACGGGCCTGCAGCGCCGCGCTGCTCGGCGGCCTGCTGGTGCTGGCGGCCGGGCCGGCCAGCGCCCAGGCTCCGGCCTATCCGAACAGGCCGATCCGCATCGTGGTGCCGTTCACGGCGGGCAGCGGTTCGGACAACTCCTCGCGCTACTTCGGCGAGCAGCTCGCCACGCTGCTGGGCCAGCCCGTGGTGGTGGAGAACAAGCCCGGCGCCAACGGCATCATTGCGCTGCAGGCCGTGAAGAACGCACCGGCCGACGGCTACACCGTGCTGCTGGCCAGCAACTCGCCGATGGCGGTGAACCCGCTGGTCATCAAGGACCTGGGCTACGACTCGGTGAAGGACTTCAAGCCCGTCTCCGGCCTCACGCGCGGCATGAACGTGGTGCTGGTGTCCAACGATTCGCCGTTCGCCAGCATCGACGAACTGCTGGCCGCGGGACGCCAGCGCGCGCTCAACGTGGGCACCTATTCGGCCGGCTACGAGCTGGCGGCCTCCTGGCTGTCCAGCGTCTCGGGCGCCCGGTTCACCAACGTGCCCTACAAGGGCCAGGCGCCCATCGTCACGGACGTGATCGGCAACCAGCTCGATGGCGCGCTGGTCGACCTGGGCGGCGCGATGCCGCTGATCAAGGGCGGCCGGGTGCGCGCGCTGGCGGTGACCGGCGAGGCGCGCAATGCCGATCTGCCCGACGTGCCGACCGTGCGCGAGCGCGGTTTCGACGGCTACGTGCAGTACAGCTGGGTCTCGTTCTACGTGCACATGCAGACGCCCGACGCGGTGACGGCGCGGCTCGCCGCCGCACTGCAGACGGCGCTGCACGCGCCCGGCGCGCGCGACTTCGTGCGCAAGAGCGGCGCCGAGCTCATGGCCTACGGGCCCGAGCAGATGCGCGCCTTCCACCTGGCGGAGATCGAGCGCTTCCGCCGGATCGCCGACGCCGCCGGCGTGCGGCCGCAATGAGAAAGGACAACACCATGGCTCTGACACGCCGGCGCATGGCCCAGGCCATCGCCCTGGGCTCCGGCCTCGCCGCACTGTCCGTGCGCGCGGCCGGCTTCCCCGAACGCCCGATCCGCATGCTGCTGCCGTTCTCCCCGGGCGGCGGCACCGACGAGAGCTCGCGCGCCTATGCGGACGAACTGCAGAAACTGCTGGGCGTGCCCGTGGTGGCCGAGAACAAGCCCGGTGCCAGCGGGCTGGTGGCGATCAACACGCTGCTGGCCGCGCCGCCCGACGGCTACACCATGCTGGTGGCGACCAACTCGCTGGCGGCCGTGAACCCGGTCATGCGCAAGGACCTGCCCTACGACGCGTTCAAGGACCTGCAGCCCATCCACGGCCTGCTCAACAGCGCGCCCGTGATTTCGGCGCCGCTGGCCTCGGGCAACACGCCGCTCAGGCAGTTGCTGCTGCGCGCCAAGAAGGAAGGGCGCGCGCTGTCCATCGGCAACTACTCCGAGGGCTACCAGCTGCTGGCGGCCTGGATCGGCACGCTGGAGCAGGTGCCCGTGGTGCACGTGCCGTACAAGGGGCCTTCGCCCATGCTGGTGGACCTGGTCGGCGGCAGGCTCGACTTCGCCATCAGCGACCCGACCAGCGCCATGGAACTCGTGCGCACCGGCAAGCTGCGCGGCGTGGCGACCGGCGGTGCTGAGCGCGAACGCCAGATGCCCGACATGCCGACCATGATCGAGCTGGGCTACCCCGAGTTCGAGACCTATGTGTGGTCTTCGCTGTTCGTGCGCGCGGGCACGCCGCCTGACATCGCGAAGAAGCTGGCCGACGCCGTGGGCACGGCCCTGGTGGCGCCCGCCATCCAGGCGCGCAACGCCAACCGGCCCGGCACGCCCATGATGATGGCGCTGGGTGCGCTGGGCGACTTCCAGCGCCGCGAGTACGAACGCTTCAGGAAGGTGGCCGACGCCGCTGGGATGGCGCCGCGCTGACGGGCCTGGTGGCCACGCCGGCCAGCAGGTGCTGCACGAACAGCTGCGCGGCCGGCGCCAGCGCCTCGCCCGCCCGCAGGCACAGCACCAGCTGGCGCGCGGCCCAGTCCTCGGCCAGCGCCACGCGCTGCACGCCCGCGCTGCGGGCGCAGCGCGCGGCCACCGTGCCCGGCACGATGCCCAGGCCGATGCCGGCGCCGACCAGCCGGCAGACCGACTCGAAGCTGCGCAGCCGCACACGGTAGTCCAGCCGCCGGCCGATGCGGCGTGCATGCCGCGCCAGGTGGGCCTGCAAGGCGCTGTGCTCGGCCAGGCCCACGAGCGGCGTGGCCGCCACCTCGGCCAGCGTGACGCCGGCGCGCCCGGCCCACGCATGGCCGCGCGGCACCACCAGCACCAGCGGATCGGCCCACAGCGGGTGCACCGAGAGGCCGGCCAGGTCGGCCGCGTCCGAGGCCAGGCCGATGTCGCACAGGCCCAGGCGCAGCGCGTCGGCGATCTCCTCGCTGGGGCGCTCCTCCAGGTCCACCGAGATGCCGGGATGGGCGGCCAGGAAGCCGCTCAGCACGCCGGGCAGGTGCTCGGCCATGGCCGAGGTGTTGCACAGCAGCCGCACCTGGCCCTGCAGGCCCGCGCCGTAGCTGCCCATGTCGGCCTGCAGCCGCTCGATCTGCAGCAGCAGTTGGCGCGCGTGCAGCAGCAGGCTGTGGCCGGCCGGCGTGGGCTGCACGCCGCGCGGCACGCGCACGAGCAGCGGCACGCCCAGCGAGTCCTCCATGGCACGGATGCGCTCGCTGGCCGAGGCCAGCGTCATGTGGCTCAACGCGGCGCCGCCCGTGATGGAGCCGGCCGCATGCACGTGGGTGAACAGCCGCAGGTCGGTGAGGTCGAAGCGCATGCCCGCACGCTAGCACGCGGCCTTGGGCTGCGCCTCAGGCATGGCCTGAGCCGCCCTGCGCGCATGCCGGCTGGTGGGGCGGAGCGGCGCTGCACAGAATCGGCGCCATGCTGCTGTCCGAAAGCCTGGCCCGATCGCCCCTGCTGCTGCCCACGCTCGTGGCCGGCGTGTTCCTGCTGGCCGGTCTGGTCAAGGGCGTGGTGGGCATGGGGCTGCCCACCGTGGCGCTGGGCCTGCTCGCGCTGTGGATGGCGCCGGCCGAGGCCGCGGCGCTATTGATCTGGCCTTCGCTGCTCACCAACCTGTGGCAGATGCAGCCGTGGAGCCGGCTCGCCGCCATGCTGCGCCGCCTCTGGCCCATGCAGGCCGGCGTGGTGGCCGGCACGCTGGGCGGGGCCTGGGCCTTCGGCGGCTTGGGCGGTGCGTGGGCGCCGCTGGCGCTGGGCGGGGCGCTGGTGGTCTACGCGTTGTGGGGGCTGGCGGGGCGGCGCCTGTCGGTGGCGCCCACGGCCGAGCCCTTGTGGGGCACGCTGGTCGGCATCGCGACCGGCCTCGTCACAGCCACCACGGGCGTGTTCGTGCTGCCGGCCGTGCCCTACCTGCAGGCGCTGCGCTGGAGCAGCGATAAAGTGATCCAGGCCATGGGCATCTCGTTCACGGTATCCACGCTGGCACTGGCCGCGGGCCTGCGCTTCGGTAACGCGCAGGTGGACATGCCCTGGGCTCTGTCGCTGGCCATGCTGGTGCCGGCACTGGCCGGCATGGCCCTGGGCGCGGCGGTGCGGCGCCGGCTGTCACCGGCCCTGTTTCGGCGCTGCTTCTTCCTGGGGCTGCTGGGGCTGGGCGCGCACATGTTGCTGCGCGGCTGAGCGCGCGGCGCCGGCAGGATCAGGCCAGCGCCTTGCCGAAGGTGGCGAGCAACCGCGTCCAGGCGCGCTCGGACTGGGCCGCGTCGTAGACCCGCGTGTCGGGCGGGCACCAGCCGTGGGCCGCCGGGTACACCTCGACCTCGGCCGGCAGCTTGGCGCTTTCGATCGCGGTGCGCAGCGTGGTCTTGGCCTCGGGTTCCTTGGCGTCGTCGTTCTCGGCCACCGCGATCAGGTAGTGCGCCTGCGTCTGGCCCACGAGGCGGTGGGGGCTGTCGGGTGCTTGCGTGACCATGGCCGCGCCGTGGAAGCTCGCAACGGCGCCCACGCGGCCCGGCGCCACGGTGGCCGTGCGCACCGCGATCGGACCGCCCATGCAGTAACCGGTGGTGCCGATCTTGCGCTTCTTGTCCACCTCGCTCTGGGCGTCGAGCCAGGCGACGAAGGTCTTGCCGTCGGAGAGGTGCATGGCCGGCGTCAGGGCCTGCATCAGCGGGCGCACTTCCTCGATCGGTGTCTGCCCGCCCTGGGCCGCGGTGGGCGCCTTCTTCTGCCGGTAGAAGGGGTTGACCACGAGCACGCTGTAGCCCGATTCGGCCAGGCGCTTTCCCATTTGCCGGAACGCGGGACGCAGGCCGAACACGTCGGGCCAGATCAGCACGCCGGGCGCGCTGCCCGCGGTCGGGGCCACGAAATAGGCATCGCAGACGCCGTCCGGTGTGGTGATGCTGACCTCGCGCTCCGCCACGGCCGCGGCATTGGCCACGGCAGGCAACACCGTCAGCAGGCCGGCAGAGGCTGCCCACGCGCCGAAATCGCGCCGGGTGTACTTGTGAAGCTCTTCCTGGTCGTTCAGATCGCACATGGTGGTTTCCTTTGGATGGGCTCGAAAGCAGCCGGGCTTATGCCACGAATCGGGATGACCGGCAATGCGCCAGGGCTTCAGGCCGGTGGCGTCGGCGCCTGCCGGCCATTCATGTACTGGTTGGTTGTGAGTCCCATGGACACATAGATGCTGGTCAGCCCCTCGATGCCCACGTCGGCCCGGCTGACCCATTCTTCCGGCACGTAGAGCAGGCCGCCGCCCACGGGCACGGGCGCGGTCGGCACCAGCACGCCAAGGTAGCGGCGGCCGCCGTCCATGACCACGGGCTCGGGCGTGCAGAGCAGGGCCAGCACGGCGACCTTCTGGCCGTCGCCGGCCGGCGCGTCTGCGGCGGGCCGGCCGCCGAAGTGCAGCCAGACCGGGCTCATGGAGCCCAGGCCCTCGCCGCTCTTGCGCGAGAACAGGTCGACCATGCGCTTGACCAGGTCGTAGATATTGCGCACCAGCGGAATGCGCGTCATGAGCCGGTCGACGATGCGCTGCAGGCCGCGCTGCAGCCCGGCTTCCACCAGCACGCCCAGCACGTAGATGGCCGCGCACAACAGCAGCAGCCCCAGCGCGTAGCCGATGGACTCGGACCGCGTGACCGAAAAGCCGATCGCCACCAGCACCGAGCCGAACAGGCTGGACGGGCCGAACCAGGCCGCCAGCAGCTGCCAGAACCAGCCCAGCAGCGCCAGCGTGGCGGCCAGCGGCAGCACGGCCAGCAGCCCGGTCAGGAACGGGCGGGCGAGGTGTTTGGACTGGGCCTGCAGGCGGGCGAGCATGGTGGTGTGGCGACGACGGGTTGTTGGGCGGCGGGCGATGGTAAGGCCACGGCGCTGCCGGCGAATGCCCGCAGCAGCAGCGGTGTCAGTTCGTGCATGCCGGCGAGCACGGGGCCGCGCGGCGCCAGCCCGGCGTCGAAACCCAGGTCCAGCAGGCGCTGGCGCAGCAGCGGGTCCTGCGCGATCACGTGCACGGGCACGTCCCAGGGGGCGCGCTCGCCGCTGACGCCCGGGAAGGCCTGGTGGTCGCCCAGCACGATGGCCACCAGGCCCGGCGGTGCCAGGCGCTGCAGGTAGTCGCCCAGCCAGGCCCAGGTGCCGGCGATGGACTGCACGTACGCCGGCACCGGCGCGCGCAGCGAGACCGGCTCGTCCAGCGCCACGGCGTGCTGCTGCGCGGTGTAGGGCGCCGGGCCCGCGAGCCGCGTCCAATCGGCCACGAAGGGCGCCAGCGGGCGGAACGGCGCATGGCTGTCCAGCGTGGGAAAGACGACGAAGCGCGGCGCGCGCGGTCGGGGCCCGGCGAGCTCCTGCGCGTGCAGCAGCGCCATCGCGGCCTGGTCCGGCAAGCGCGCCGGGCCGAACAGCGGGCCGGCGTAGCCGATGCTGCGCGCGTCGGCGATGCGGTCGAAGCCGAAGAAGCGGCCCTCGGGCCAGTCGCGCTGCAGCCCCGGCATCCAGCCCACGGTGCGCCAGCCGTGGGCACCGAAGTGCTGCACCAGCGTGCGGCGCTGGCTGCTCAGCAGCAGCTCGTAGTCCAGCGGGTCGCGCGTGTCCACGCCCGCGAGCAGGGCGCCGTGGGCCAGCCAGGAGCCGCCTGCGAAGGTGGGCGAGCGCACGCGCGCCGAGACGGCCCAGCGGCCGCTCGCGGCGATGGCATCGGCCAGCGCGGCACGCGGGGCGGCGAGCGCAGCGTCCTGCGCAGGCCGGTCCAGCGTGCTGACGCCGTAGGATTCGGAGAACAGCAGCAGCACGTCGGCGCTTTGCAGGCCGGCGAGATCGCTCTCCCAGGCGGGGCTGGGCGTCAGGCGTTCGGCCGCCGCGTCGCGCGGCAGCAGCAGCGCGGTCAGCGCGAGCTGGCGGGCCAGCACGGGCGTGATGCTGCCTGCGAACCAGCGGTTGCGGTCCAGGCCCTGCACGCCGTGCGCAGCGAACACGGCCAGCAGCAGGACGCTGCCCCCAAGGGCTGCACGGCGCAGTGGCGGCACCGTGAGCGCGCTGCCCAGCATGTGCCAGAGCGCCAGCAGCAGCCGGTACAGCAGCGCGCAGGCCAGCACCAGCGCGCCGGCGCCGAGCAGCACCTGCCAGCGCGCGACGCCCTGGTCCGCCAGCACCTGGCCCAGGTGGCGGCCATCCCAGTAGATGTGCAGCGTGCGGCCATACAGCGCGGCCGAGGTGACTTCGGCCAGGCGCACCACGGCCAGCACGGTGCAGGCCGCGGCCAGCGTGCGCAAAATGCGCGGCGGCAGGCGGCCCCGCCAGGCGGCCCAGGCCGCAGCCAGCAGCAGCGCGATGCACAGTTCAGGCGCGATGCGCGCGGTGAGCTGCGGCCAGGGCGCGGGGCCCGGGTTGACCAGCGTCAGCAGCGCATTGAGCCCCAGCAGCGGAACGGCCAGCTGCAGCAGCGGCCAGACCCGCCTCACTTGCGGATGGCCTCGAACTCGATGAGCAGCTGCACCTCATCGCCGACCCAGCCGTTGGCCACGCCGTAATCCATGCCGAAGGCGCTGCGTTTCAAGCTGCCGCGGGCCGACACGCCCATGGTGTGCAGCCTGGTGATGGGCGAGGGCGCGCTCTTGTTCCAGGTGGCGGTGAGCGTGAGCGGCTGCCTGCGGCCCAGCAGTTCCAGCTCGCCGGCGATCTCGTACTGGCGTTCGCCCGTGCGTTTGCCACCCGCGGCCGTGAACACCATGCGCGGGAAGCTGGATGCGTTGAGGAAGTCGCCGCCGCGCAGGTGGCGGTCGCGGCCACTGTGCTGGCTGCTCACGCTGTCGGTCTCCACTTCGATGCGCACGGCGCCGAGTTGCCCGCTGGCCTCGTCGAAGCTGTAGCTGCCGCTGGCCTTGCGGAACTGGCCCAGGACCTTGGCGTAGCCGATGTGCTCGACCAGGAAGGCCAGGGTCTGGTGGTCGGGGTCGATCTCGTAGCGCGCGCTCTGCGCGAAGGCCGGCAGGGCGGCGCAGAGCAGGCCGGCGCACAGGGTGCGGCGCAGGGGGACGGGGAGGGGATGGGTCATGGGCGGGCCTCGGTGTTGTGCCGGCGTGCGAGCCAGGCGATGTCGACGGCGAAGGACCAGGCCAGCAGGGCCAGGCTGGCGGCCGCCAGCGCAGCCGACCAGTCCGGCTGGACGATGGGCCCCAGGCAGACGATCAGCGCGACGATCTGCACCACGCAGACCGTCTTGCGCCGCCAGCTGGGCGGCAGCGCTGCATCCAGCCAGGGCCACAGGCGCGCCGCCAGCACGAAGGCATAGCGCATGCCGCCGGCGGCCAGCACCCAGGCGCCGGCCTTGCCGAACTGCAGCACCAATGCGCTGAGCACGAGGATCAGCAGCGCATCGGTCTCCATGTCGAAGCGCGCGCCGAAGGCACTGGCCTGGCCGCGCGTGCGCGCCAGCGGCCCGTCGACGGCGTCGAGCACGGCCGTCAGTGTGGCCACCAGCACGGCGGCCCAGGCCAGCGCAGGACGTTCGGCCAGCGGCTCGCCGAGCGCTGCGGCCAGCAGCGCGGCCAGCGTCAGCCGCGCCAACGTGGTGGCGTTGGCTGCGCCGAAGCGCCGGTGCGGCGCATGCTGGGCCAAACCCTGCCAGACGCAGGCCGCGCCCAGGCCGAACAGCGCCAGGGCCTTGGGGATGTACCAGGCGCCGAAACCGGCCAGCGCACGCGCGGCGAGCGTGCCGGCCAGCAGCGCCAGCAGGGCACAGGCCAGCGCGAGCGCCGTGTCGCGCCGCAGGGCGTGGCGGTGGGGCGGGGCGGCAAGGGCATGGGCGGGGGGCACGGGACTCCTCGATAAGATGCCCGACCAAGCATGCCAGCAACGCATTCCCCAAAGGTGTCCAAGGGTTACAACGCCTGCTGGACCGAAGCGCCCGGCCGCGCCGCACTGCGCAGCGGCGAGCTGCCGGCGCTGCCCGCAGGCAGCGTGCAGGTACGCACGCTGCACAGCGCCGTGAGCCGCGGCACCGAGCTGCTGGTGTTCCGCGGCGAGGTGCCTCCAAGCGAGCACCAGCGCATGCGCGCACCGTTCCAGGAAGGCGATTTCCCCGGGCCCGTGAAGTACGGCTATGCCAGCGTCGGCGTGGTCGAGGACGGCCCGGCGGACTGGCTGGGCCGGCCCGTGTTCTGCCTGTACCCGCACCAGACGCGCTACCAGGTGCCCACCACGGCCGTGCATGCCTTGCCCGAAGGCCTGCCGCCCGCGCGCGCGGTGCTGGCCGCCAACATGGAGACGGCCGTCAACGCGCTGTGGGACGCCGCGCCGCGCCTGGGCGACCGCATCGCCGTGGTCGGTGGCGGCGTGGTCGGCCTGCTCGTCGCCTGGCTGGCTGCGCGCATGCCGGGCTGCAGGGTCGAGCTCGTCGACGTGCGGCCCGAACGTGCCGGTGTGGCCGCGCGGCTGGGCCTGGATTTCGCGTTGCCCACCGCGGCGCAACCGGCTGCCGACCTCGTGGTCCATGCCAGCGGCCAGCCGCAGGGGCTGGTCACGGCGCTGGGCCTGGCCGGTTTCGAGGCCCAGGTGCTAGAGCTGAGCTGGTACGGCCAACGCGCCGTCACGCTGCCGCTCGGCGAAGCCTTCCATGCCCAGCGCCTGAGCCTGCGCAGCTCGCAGGTCGGCCAGGTCGCCGCGGCGCAGCGCAGCCGCTGGAGCCACGGCCGGCGCCTGGCGCTGGCGCTGGACCTGCTGCGCGACCCCGTGCTGGACGTCCTGCTGACCGACCATGCGCCGTTCGATGCGCTGCCTGCCGTGTTGCAGCGCCTGTCGGAGGGCGCGCCCGAAACCCTTTGCCAACGCATCGACTACGCCCCACCATGACCATCGCCTCCACCCTGCGGCACCTGGCCCAGCGCAGCCCGGCCTGCGAGCGCAACCGCGAACCCATCCTCGAGCGGCTGCTGCAACTGCTGCCGCCTTCGGGCAATGCGCTGGAGATCGCCAGCGGCACCGGCCAGCACGTGGCCTTCTTCGCTGCGCGCATGCCGGGCTGGGTCTGGCAACCCAGCGACCGCACGGGCGAGGCCTTTGCCTCCATCGACGCCTGGTGCGCGCAGGAGGCCGCGGCCAAGGTCCACGGGCCGGTGCTGCTGGACGCCACCGCGCCACGCTGGCCGGACGAAGGCCCGCCCTTCGAGGCCGGCAGCTTCGACCTGGTGCTGTGCGCCAACATGCTGCACATCGCGCCGTGGGCCGCTTGCGCTGGTCTCATGCGGGGCGCGGCGCACTGCCTGGCGCCGGGCGGGCGGCTGGTGACCTACGGCCCCTACCTGGAGGCCGACGTGCCGACCGCGCCCAGCAACCTGGCCTTCGATGCCGACCTGCGCCAGCGCAATCCGCAGTGGGGCCTGCGCGCGCTGGCCGACGTGGCGGCCGAGGCCGGTGCCGCCGGCCTGCGGCTGGCCGAGCGCCACGCCATGCCCGCCAACAACCTGCTCCTCGTTTTCCAACCCGCCTGAAATCCATGTACAGCGTCAACGTCCGCGACCATTTCATGATCGCCCACAGCTTCCGCGGCGAAGCCTTCGGCCCGGCCCAGCGCCTGCACGGCGCGACCTACGTGGTCGACGCCACCTTCCGGCGCTGCGCGCTCGATGCCGACGGCATGGTGGTCGACATCGCACTGGCCACCACCGTGCTGCGCGAGGTGCTGGCCGAATTCAACTTTCGCAACCTCGACGACGAGGGCGCCTTCACGGGCCAGAACACCACGACGGAGTTCATGGCCCGCGTGGTGTTCGAGCGCATCGCCGCGCGTGCGCAGGCTGGCGAACTCGGGCCGCACGCCCACGGCCTGGAAGCGCTGCGCGTGCGGCTGCACGAGTCGCACGTGGCCTGGGCCGAATACGAAGGCCTGCTGGCGCCGGCCTGATGGTGCGCCACTGCGTCTTCCTGGTGCCCGGCGACGCACGGGCGCGCACGGGCGGCACGCTGTACGACCAGCGCATCGCCGACGGCCTGCGCGCGCTGGGCTGGCAGGTCGATTGGTGCTCGCCCGGCGACGGCTTTCCCTGGCCTGACGCGGCCGCGCGTGCGCAGGCCGCGGCCTGTGTCGAGGCGCTGCCCGACGGTGCGCTGGTCGTGGCCGACGGCCTGGCCTTCGGCGCGCTGCCGCAGCTGGTGGAGCGGCATGCGGCACGCCTGCGCTGGGTGGCGCTGGTGCACCACCCGCTGGCGCTGGAGAGCGGGCTGTCGGCGCAGGCGCAGGTGCTGCTCGAGGCGAGCGAGCGGCGCGCGCTGGCCTGCGCGCGCCAAGTGCTGGTGACGAGCCCGGCCACGGCCAGCGCGCTGCAGGCCTACGCCGTCCCGGCTGCACGGATCGCGGTGGTCGTGCCTGGCACCGACCCGGCGGCGCCAGCGCGCGGCAGCGCGCAGGGTCTTTCGCTGCTGTGCGTCGCCACGGTCACGCCGCGCAAGGCCCATGCCCTGCTGCTGCAGGCGCTGGCCGCCCTGCGCGACCGGACCTGGCATCTGCATTGCGTGGGCAGCCTGGAGCGCGACGCAGACAACGCCGCTGCAGCGCAGGCCCTGGCGCGGTCGCTGGGTCTCGCAGACCGTGTGACCTGGCATGGCGAAGTGGATGCGCAGCCGCTGCAGGCGCTGTACGCGCAGGCCGACCTGTTCGTGCTGCCCTCGCTCTACGAGGGCTACGGCATGGCCTTCGCCGAAGGCCTTGCGCATGGGTTGCCGGTGCTCGGCTGCGCGGCCGGCGCCGTGCCAGGCACCGTGCCGGCCACGGCCGGCGTGCTGGTGCCGCCCGGCGATGGCCCGGCGCTGCAGGCCGCGCTGCAGGCGCTGCTCGACGATGTGCCGCGGCGCCGCGCGCTGGCGGCCGGTGCGCGCTCCGCCGGCCAGCGGCTGCCCCGCTGGGAGCAGTCCGCGGCACGTTTCGCGGCCGTGCTGGAGGCCGTCGCATGAGCGGCTTCAGCCGCGACTGGCTGGCCCTGCGCGAGCCTTTCGACCAGGCCGCGCGCGCCGCCAGCGATGCCGCGCTGGCGTCCTGGCGGCCGGCCGGGCCACCGCAGGTGCTGGACCTGGGTTGCGGCACCGGGGCCAGCCTGCGCGCGCTGGCGCCGCGGCTGGCCGGTGTGCAGCGCTGGTGCCTGGTGGACCACGATGCCGCACTGCTCGCGACCGTGCCGGAGATCCTGCAGGCCTGGGCCGTGGACCGTCGCCTGACGGTGGAGTGGACATGCCGACAAGCCGATCTGGCGACCGGCCTGGCCGACCTGCCGTTCCCGCAGGGCGGGCTGGTCACGGCCTCGGCGCTGCTCGATCTGGTGTCCGAGGACTGGCTGGCCGAACTCGTGGCCCATTGCCGCGCAGCCAGCGCGGCCGTGTGCTGGGCGCTCAGTGTGGACGGGCGGCTGGCGTTCACACCGCACGATCCGGCCGACGCGCAGGTGCTGGGTCTGTTCGCCGCGCACCAGCGGCGCGACAAGGGTTTCGGCGCAGCGCTCGGCGGCGAGGCGCCCGACCGGGCCGAGACGATGCTGCGCGCTGCCGGCTATCGCACCTTGCGCACGGCGAGCGACTGGCACATCGACGCGGCCCGCAGCGCCGCCGACCGCGCCATGCTGCAGGCGCTGCTCGAAGGCATCGCCACGGCGGCGCTGGAGCAAGGCGCCGCGGACGCCTCGGCGGTGCAGGCCTGGCACGCACGCCGCATGGCCGGGCTGGCCCGCACGCGGCTGTGCGTCGGCCACGCCGACCTGCTGGGTTTTCTCTAGCCGCGCAGGTCCATGTCCCACAGCACGTCGCCGCCCAGCGCGAAGGTGCGCGTGGGCGGCCGCAGCGCCTGGGCCATGGCGTCGGCACGCCGCACCTGCAGGCCGGGCCGGCCCGCGCCGATGACCACGGGCGCCACGATCAGGTGCAGTCGCTCCAGGCAGCCCTGCTGGGCGAACTGCGAGACCGTGACGCCACCGCCTTCGACGAACAGCGTGCGCAGACCGCGTTCGGCCAGTGCGGCACGCAAGGCCGGCAACGGCAGCTGACCGTCCGCGCCGGGCGCCAGTGCGATGACCCGGTCGGAGCCGAGCCGCGCCTGCGCCTGCGCGCGGTGGGTTGCAGCACAGACCAGCAGTGTTGGCGCCGCGCCATCGCGGAACACGCGCGCGTCGGCCCGCACGCGCAGACGCGGGTCCAGCACCACACGCACGGGGTTGGGGCCGGCCACATGGCGCACGGTCAGCTGCGGGTCGTCCAGGCTGGCAGTGCTGGCGCCCACGAGCACCGCATCGCAGAGTGCGCGCAGCCGGTGCAGGTGGGTCAGGCCCTCAGGGCCGTTGACGTAGAAGGCGTCGCCGCTGTGCGTGGCGATGCAGCCGTCCAGGCTCTGGCCCAGCTGGGCAATGGCCCAGTCCGCCCCGACGCCCTGGCGGTCCAGCAGCGGCTTGAGCAGAGCGAACAGCTGTTCGGCCTCGGCGTCCCAGCCCGGGCGCAAGGCATAGCCGCCGTCGTCGGTCCAGCGCAGCTGCACGCCGTCGGCGAGCGGGGGACGGCCTTCGCGCCGCTGTTGCGCCAGCGCCAGGCAAATGGGCCACAGGGCATCGATGCCGGCCTGCGCGGCGGCGCCGGCATGCGGTAAGGGAACAGCGCTCAGGGTCTTCTCCGGGATCGGGCGCGCGCCGGGACGGCACGGGCGGCTGCGGGCCATGCTAGCAGTGCGTGGCCGGGCCCACTGTAGGCGAGCAAGCCAAGGACGGCGGCCCCGGAAACAGGGTCTTACACTGGTCCGCGATGCCCGAACCGTCTTCTCCCTTGCCGGCCGAGAGCTGGCCCTATGTGCAAATCCTCGTGCGGCTGGCGCTGGCCCTGGCGCTGGGCCTGTTGATCGGCCTGGAGCGCGAGCGCCGCGGCAAGGAGGCCGGTCTGCGCACCTTCGGCTTCGTGGCCCTGCTGGGCGCGCTGGGCGGCTCGCTGGGCACGCCGTTCGCGCTCGCCACGCTGGCACTGACCGGCATGCTGACCGTGGTGCTCAACGTGCAGACGCTGCGCGCGAACCAGGGCGCCGAACTCACGACCTCGGCCGCGATGCTGGTGACCTGCATGGCCGGCATCCTCTGTGGCCTGGGCCACACCATCTCGCCGGCCGCGGTGATGGTCATCGCCACCGCGCTGCTGGCCTGGAAGGAGCGGCTGGCTGGCTTCTCCATGGGCCTGTCGAAGGGCGAACTGCGCTCGGCGCTGCTGCTGGCCATCCTGGCCATCGTGATCTACCCCGCGCTGCCGGCCGGTCCCATCGGTCCGCTGGGCCTGGTGGAGCCGCGCGCGGCCTGGGTCACGGTGATCCTGATCGCGGGCATCGGCTTCGTGAACTACATCCTCTGGAAGATGTACGGCACGCGCGGCGCCGAGCTGTCGGGCTTCCTGGGCGGGCTGGTCAACAGCAACTTCACGGTGATCGAGATGGCCTCGCGCGTGCGCCAGTCGGCCGGGGCGCTGCAGGGCACGGCGTTCCGCGGCATCCTGCTCGCCACGGCCGCAATGCTGCTGCGCAATGCCGCGCTGCTGGCTATCCTGGCGCCGCTGGCGCTGCTGGGCGCGCTGGGCGCCTTCGGCCTGATGCTGTTGTGCTGCGTGGCGCTGGTGCTGGCCAGCCTGCGCGGGCGCCGCGGCCTGCCGCCTGCGCAGGCGCCGGCCATCACGCTGGACCTGCCGTTCTCGCTGCCGCAGGCCCTCAAGTACGGCGTGGTGTTCCTGCTGCTGCACGTGGTGTGGTGCGCTCACGCAGCGCCAGTTCGGCGATGCGGGCTTTTACTTCGTGAGCGTGGTCGGCGGGCTGATGTCCAGCGCCAGTGCGGTGGCGGCCGCCGCCACCCTCGCCGCGCAAGGCAGCCTTGCGCCCGGCGTGGCCGGGACGGGCGCGGTGCTGGCCTCGTTCACGAGCATGGCCTTCAGCCTGTCCTTCGTGCTGCGCACGCGCGAGCGCGGATTGGTCCTGCGCCTGGGGACTTCGATGCTGGGCGTGGCGGGCGCGGGCCTGGTCGGCCTGCTGCTGTCGCGCCAGCTCGAACCATGGTTCGCGCAGTGGCTGCCGGCACTGGGCCGGCTGCCGCATTAGCCCGGCGCGGGCTGCGGACCCGGCGGGCCCTTGGCCGCGAAAGCGAAAGCGATCTGCGTGATGCCTGCCGCCAGGCCCAGCGCGGCCGCGGCCTGCCAGGCCAGCTGGTAGTTGCCGAGCAGGTCGTAGACCAGGCCGCCGCCGAAGGCGCCCAGGAAGCTGCCGATCTGGTGGCTGCAGAAGGCCACGCCGGCCAGCATGGCCTGCCAGCGCAGGCCGAAGGTGTCGGCGATCCAGCCCGAGACCAGCGGCGCCACGCCCAGCCACAGGAAACCCATGACGGAGGCGAACACCAGCGTGCTTTCGACCGTGGGCAGGGTGTGGAAGTACCAGACCAAGACGAAGGAGCGCAGCACATAGATCATGCCCAGCAGCACCTGCTTGGGCCAGCGCCCGCCGGCCCAGCCGAAGAACAGACTGCCCAGCACGTTGAAGCCGCCGATCAGGCCCAGGGCCTGGGCGCTGAGCATGGGGTCCATGCCGCACAGATCGAGGTAGGCCGGCAGGTGGGTGGTCAGGAACACCAGCTGCATGCCGCAGACGAAATAGGCCAGCGCCATCACGACGAAGGGCCGGTGCGCGAGCGCCATGCGCAGCGCGTTGCCTGCGCCCGTCTGCGCGGCGCCGCCGGACGGCACTGCGGGTGCGGGCAGGCGGTCCACCCGGCCGGCCCACCAGGCGGCCGGCACCATGGCCAGCGCCAAAACGGCAAAGGCCGCCACGCCCATGCGCCAGCCCGATTGCTGGCTGATCGCCTGGCCCAGTGGCGCGGCGACCAGCGCGCCCAGCGAACCGGCGGCCGAGACCATGCCGAGCACGCTGCTGCGCAGAACGGGTGGCACGGCGCGTGCGGCGACGGCCATGGCCAGCGCGCTGCCGGTGCAGGCCATGGCCGCGCCGATCAGGATGCCGGCGCCCAGCAGCACGCCCAGGAAGCCCTGGGCCATGGCCAGCAGCACCAGACCGACCAAGTACAGCACGGCGCCGCCGGCCAGCAACGGCCGATAGCCCACGCGAACGGCCAGCGCGCCGGCGAAGGGCTGGAAGATGCCCCAGGCCAGGTTCTGCACCGAGATCGCGATCGTGAAGTCCGACACCGAGATGCCGATGTCGCGCGTGAGCGGCGGCATGAACAGGCCCAGGCTCTGGCGCAGGCCCATGGCCAGGCTCAGCAGCAGGGAGGCGCCGAGGAGGATGGGGAGGACGGGGCGTACGGCGGTCCAGCGGGACATCGCTTGTCTCTTGGTCGTGGGGAGCGGCCAAGCATAGTCCTGCGCCCGCGCGGTGATGGTGGGGACTGTCGCCTGCGCGTCTGGTCCGTCAGAACGGCGCCGGACTCGCGAATTGCAACGGGCGTCCGTTGGCCGGGTGCTGCAGCTGCAGCCAGCAGGCATGCAGCAGCAGCCGCGGCGCGCGCGCCTGCACGGCCGCGTTGGCGTACAGCGGATCGCCCAGGATGGCATGGCCCTGCGCGGCCAGATGCAGTCGCAGCTGGTGGGAGCGGCCCGTGACCGGCTCCAGCGCGAGCCGGCTGCTGTCGCCCGCGCGCGTCAGCAGCTGCCAGCGCGTGCGGCTGGGCTTGCCGGCCGCGGGGTCGACGACGGACAGCGGCCGGCGCGGCCAGTCCAGTCGGATGGGCAGGTCGATCAGGCCCCAGCCATCGGCATCCGCTGGCAGGTTCCAGTGGCCGTCGACCACGGCCTCGTAGCGCTTGCCGATGCGGCGCTGTTCGAAGGCCATCGAGAGCGCGCGCTGCGTCGCCGGCCCGCGGCCCATGAGCACCAGCCCGGATGTCGCCATGTCGAGCCGGTGCACGACCAGTGCGTCGGTGTACAGGGCCTGGGCACGCGCGGCCAGGCAGTCCTGCTTGTCGGGTCCGCGGCCCGGCACGGACAACAGGCCAGCCGGCTTGTCGAGCACCAGCAATTGGTCGTCGACGTAGACGACCCGCAGGTCTGCGCTCAAGCGTTTTCCTGCAGCAGCCGCTGGACCGTGGCGCAGAGCTCCTGCACGTCGTTGGGCTTGTGGATCAGCGCGCGCGCACCTTCGGCCATGGCTTCGCGCTCGATCTCGGCCGTGACGTAGCCCGAGGCCAGCGCGACGGGCAGGTCGGCACGGATGCTGCGCGCCTCCCGCACGAGGTCCACGCCACAGTAGCCGGGCATGTTGTAGTCGGTCACGACCAGGTCGTAGCCGTGCGGTTCGGCGCGCAGTGCCTCGGTCGCCTCGTAGGGGTCGGTGAAGCCGCTGACGCGAAAGCCGCGACGGCGCAGCAGCCGCTCGACCAGGAACACCAGGGCCTGGTCGTCGTCGACGTACATCACGTGCTGGCCGCTGCCCTGCACGGCGTCCGCAGGCGGTGGCGCACTGGCGGACGACTCTGCCGCTTCGCTCGTGGCCGGGAAGTACAGCATGAAGTGGCTACCGCGTCCTGGCTCGCTGTGCACGTCCACGGCGCCGCCGTTGCTGCGCATGACGCCGTGCACCACCGCCAGGCCCAGGCCCGTGCCCTGGCCGACCTCCTTGGTCGTGAAGAAGGGCTCGAAGATGCGCTCGCGCGTGGCCGGGTCCATGCCCGGGCCGTTGTCGCGCACGCTGAGCCGCGCGTAGTGGCCGCTCGCCAGGCCCAGCCGCGCGCAGCGTGCGGGCGAGGGCGATTCGCTCTGCAGCTCGATCCAGACCGTGCCGCGCGCCTCGGGCGTGGCCTGGATCGCCTGGATCGCATTGGTGCACAGGTTCAGAACGGCCTGCTCGACCTGGGTGGGGTCGGCCAGCACGGCGGGCACGCCAGGGTGCACGCGCAGCAGCAGTTCCACCTGCGGCGGCAGCGTCACGTGCAGCAAGCGCTCGGTCTCGCGCGCCACCTCGGCCAGGTCGGTCGGCACGCGGCGCGGCGCCTCGTTGCGGCTGAAGGTCAGGATCTGGCGCACCAGGTCGCGCGCGCGCCGGCCGGCCTTCTCGATCTCGCGCAGGCTTTCCTGCGCCTGGCTGTTCAGTGCGCTGTCTTCCTTGGCCAGCTCCACGTTGCCCAGGATGGCGTGCAGGATGTTGTTGAAGTCGTGCGCGATGCCGCCGGCCATGGTGCCCACGGCCTGCATCTTCTGCGACTCGCGCAGCTGCGCCTCCAGCGCATTGCGCTGCGCCTCCTCGCGCTTGCGCGCGGTCAGGTCGCGCGCAAACACGGTGGTGGTGTCGCCGAACGCCATGCTGACCTCCACCGGCACGGCCAGGCCCAGCGCGGTCTGGGCCTGCATCTCGGTGGCCGGCAGTTCGGTGGAAATCTGGTGCATGGCCAGCACCTCGGCCGCGTCGGGGAAGAAGCGCTCCAGGGGGCTGCCCAGCGCATCGGCCGGCGGGCACTGAAACAGCGCGGCGGCCGTGGGGTTGAACACGGTGATGCGGCGCTCGCGGTCCACGCACACGATGGCGTCCAGCGAGGAATTGATGATGTCTGCCAGCCGCGCCTCGCTCAGGCGCAGCTGCTCGTTGCGCTGCTGCAGCTCGGCACCGCTTTGCAGCAGCGCGCGGCGCTCGGCCAGCAGCGGGCCCTGGTCGATCACGGCGCAGATGAAGTGCGCCACGGGCTCGTGCGCGTTGTCCAGCCGTGCAATGTGCAGGTCGCCGGTGATGGCACCGTCGTCGCCGATCTGGAACAGCACCTCCTTGGCCTCGGCGTGGCCATCGGTGCGGGCCTGGGCGAAGGCAGCTTGCACCGCCTGGGCGCTGCCCGCACTCACGAAGGGCATCAGGAAGTTGAGCGGGCGGTCGCGCTCTGTCGGCTGGAACGAGCGCTGCGCCATGGAGTTGCTCTGCACCACCAGGTCGTGTTCGTCGACCACCATCAGCGCCAGCGGCACGCTCGAGAACAAGGTCTCGAAGCGTTCGGACGCGGCCTCGGCCATGGACTGGCTGTAGCGCAGGACCTTGTTCTGGCTCTCCAGCTCGGCCTGGTAGGTGCGCAGGTCACGGATCAGCTGGGGCAACTGGTAGCTCTCGATGGTCGGCTCGGCCGACAGATCGACGGGCGGACGGGCCGGCGTGTTCATCGCACGCCGCCCGCGGTCGTTGTCAGGCGTAGGCCTCGACCGGCACGCAGCTGCAGAACAGGTTGCGGTCGCCGTACACGTTGTCCACGCGCGCCACGGGCGGCCAGTACTTGGCCAGGGCCTGGCCCGGTTTGGCCACGGCGCCGAGTTCGCGCGCATAGGGGCGCGACCACTCGGCCTGCAGCAGCGTGGCGGCGGTGTGGGGAGCGTTCTTGAGCGGGTTGTCGCCAGGGGGCCATGTTCCGTTTTCGACCTGCCGGATCTCGGCGCGGATGGCGATCATCGCATCGATGAAGCGGTCCAGCTCGAACAGCGTCTCGCTCTCGGTCGGCTCGACCATGAGCGTGCCGGCCACCGGGAAGCTCAGCGTGGGCGCGTGGAAGCCGTAGTCGATGAGGCGCTTGGCCACGTCCTCGGCCGTCACGCCGCTGGTCTTGGTGATGCCGCGCAGGTCCAGGATGCACTCGTGCGCCACGTGGCCGTTGGCCGAGGCGTACAGCGTGGGGAAGTGCTCGCGCAGCCGCGCGCTGACGTAGTTGGCCGACAGGATGGCGGTCTCGGTGGCCTGCGTGAGGCCGGCTGCGCCCATCATGCGGATGTACATCCAGCTGATCGGCAGCACGGCCGCGTTGCCCAAAGGCGCTGCCGATACTGCACCGACACCTGCGTGCGCCAGGCCCGCGGCATCGTGGCCGGGCAGGTAGGGCACGAGGTCCTCGACCACGCAGACCGGGCCGACGCCGGGGCCGCCGCCGCCGTGCGGGATGCAGAAGGTCTTGTGCAGGTTCAGGTGGCTCACGTCGCCGCCGAACTCGCCCGGCGCGGCCACGCCGACCAGCGCGTTCATGTTGGCGCCGTCGACGTAGACGCGGCCGCCGTGCCGGTGCACCAGCGCGCAGAGTTCCTTGACCTGGGTCTCGAACACGCCGTGCGTGCTGGGGTAGGTGATCATCACGCAGGCCAGGCGGTCCGCATGCTTCTCGCACTTGGCGGCCAGGTCGGCCAGGTCCACGTTGCCCTGGCTGTCGCAGGCCGTCACGACCACGGTGAGGCCGACCATCTGCGCGCTGGCCGGGTTGGTGCCGTGCGCGGACGAGGGGATCAGGCAGATGTCGCGCTGGCCCTGGCCGTTGGCCTTGTGCCAGGCGCGGATGGCCAGCAGGCCCGCGTACTCGCCCTGCGAGCCGGCGTTGGGCTGCAGGCTGATGCCGGCGTAGCCGGTCGCCTGGCTGAGCCACCCGCAGAGCTGGCGGTTCAGCGTGGCATAGCCCTGCAGTTGGTCGGCGGGGGCGAAGGGGTGGATCTCGGCGAAGCCGGGCCAGGTGATGGGGATCATCTCGCTGGTGGCGTTGAGCTTCATGGTGCAGCTGCCCAGCGGGATCATGCTGCGGTCCAGCGCGAGGTCCTTGTCCGACAGCGCGCGGATGTAGCGCAGCATGCCGGTCTCGCTGTGGTGGGTGTTGAACACCGGGTGCGTGAGGAAGGGCGTGCTGCGGCGCAGTGCGGCCGGGATGCGGTCGGGCGCGCCGGCTTCCAGCGTGGCGAAGGCCGGCACCTTGGAGGCGTCGGCGGCGAACCAGGTCCACAGCGAGACGATGTCCTCGCGCGTGGTGGTCTCGTCCAGCGCCACACCCAGGCAGTCGGCGACCAGCAGCCGCAGGTTGGCCTGGCCGCGCTGGGCGCGGTCGAGGATGGCCGAGGTCTCGCCACCCGTGCGCACGGCCAGCGTGTCGAAGCCGGCACCGTGCACGAGCGCGAAGCCCAACTGCTCCAGGCCGCGGGCCAGGATGGCCGCCAGGCGCGCCGTGCGCTGGGCGATGCGGGCGAGGCCCTGCGGTCCATGGTAGACCGCGTACATGCTGGCCACCACGGCCGGCAGCACCTGGGCCGTGCAGATGTTGGAGGTGGCCTTCTCGCGCCGGATGTGCTGCTCGCGCGTCTGCAGTGCAAGCCGGTAGGCCGGGCGGCCTTCCACGTCCACGCTGACGCCGACGAGGCGGCCGGGCAGCGAGCGCTTGTAGGCGTCGCGGCAGGCCATGTAAGCCGCGTGCGGGCCGCCGTTGCCCATGGGCATGCCGAAGCGCTGTGTGGTGCCGACCACGATGTCGGCGCCCCAGCTGCCGGGTGGCGCCAGCAGCACCAGGGCCAGCAGGTCGGCCGCCACGCACAGCGCTGCGTCCTGCGCGTGCAGCGCGTCGGCCAGGCCCTGGACTTCAGGCAGTGCGCCGTCGGTGCCCGGGTACTGCAGCAGCAGGCCGAAGCCAGTCTGCTGACGCAGCTCGGCCAGCGGCGCCACGACCACCTCGATGCCCAGCGGCTCGGCGCGCGTGCGCACCACCTCGATGGTCTGCGGATGGCAGTCGCTGGCCACCAGGAACACATTGCTCTTGCTCTTGACGCTGCGCCTGGCCAGCGTCATGGCCTCGGCCGCGGCCGTGGCCTCGTCCAGCATGGAGGCGTTGGCGATGTCCATGCCCGTCAGGTCGGTCACCATGGTCTGGAAGTTGACCAGCGCCTCCATGCGTCCCTGGCTGATCTCGGCCTGGTAGGGCGTGTAGGCCGTGTACCAGGCGGGGTTCTCCAAAATGTTGCGCAGGATCACGCCCGGCGTCAGCGTGCCGTGGTAGCCCTGGCCGATGTAGCTCTTGAACACACGGTTCTGCGCGGCGATCGCGCGCAGCTCGGCCAGTGCCGCGGCTTCGCTCGCGGCCGGCGGCAGCTGCATGGGCGTGGCGCGCGCGATGCTGGCCGGCACGATGCCGGCCACGAGTTCCTGGCGCGATGCGGCTTCGACCACGGCCAGCATGCGGGCCTCGTCGGCCGGCGTGATGCCGATGTGGCGGGCGATGAACTCGGACGGGTTCTCGAGTTCGGCAAGGGTGGGCGTGGTCTCGGCCATGGCGCGCAGGATCCAGTGTCGGTTAGCTATTGGCAGCGAAGGCGTTGTAGGCGGTCTCGTCGAGCAGGGCGTCGAGTTGCGACGCGTCCGACAGCTTGACCTTGAAGAACCAGCCGGCGCCCAGCGGGTCGCTGTTGGCCAGGGACGGATCGGCGCGCAGGGCTTCGTTGACCTCGGTGATCTCGCCGTCGACCGGCATGTAGACGTCGGCCGCGGCCTTGACCGATTCGACGACGCCGGCCACGTCCTTGTGCGCCAGGGTCTTGCCGACCTCGGGCAGGTCGACGAACACCACGTCGCCCAGCGCATCCTGCGCGTGCACGGTGATGCCGACGGTGGCGGTGTCGCCCTCGACCTGGAGCCATTCGTGGTCTTCGGTGTACTTGATCATGGGTTGTCCTCGGGTTGGGGAATTGTTCAGCCGCGGTGGTAGCGCGGCGGGGTGAAGGGCATGGGGGTGACTTCCATGGGCACGGGCTTGCCGCGCACGATGGCGTTGAGCTTCGTGCCCGGTGCAGCAAATTCAGTGCGCACGTAGGCCATGGCGATGGGCTCGTCGACGCTGGGGGCGAGCAGGCCGCTCGTGACTTCGCCGATGGCCTGGCCGTCCGTGGACTGCAGGGCCGTGTGCTCGCGCACGGGCACGCGCTCCAGCGCGATGAGTCCCACGCGCTTGCGTTCCACGGGCGCGCTGCCGTCCAGCTGCGCCAGCACCCTATCGGCACCCGGGAAGCCACCTGCGCGCGCGCCGCCCGTGCGGCGCACCTTCTGCAGGGCCCAGTTCAGGGCGGCCTCGACCGGCGTTGTGCGGGTGTCGATGTCGTTGCCGTAAAGGCACAGGCCCGCTTCCAGACGCAAGGAGTTGCGCGCGCCCAGTCCGATGGGCAGCACTTCGGGCTGCTCCAGCAGCGCGCGGGCCAGGGATTCGGCCCAGGGGCCGGGCACGGAGATCTCGAAGCCGTCTTCGCCCGTGTAGCCGCTGCGCGTGATGTAGAGCGCGGCGCCGTTCCAGTCGAAAGCGGCGCCGGTCATGAAGACCAGCTTGTCGACGCCCGGCACCACGCGGGCCAGGGCATCGACGGCCTTGGGGCCCTGCAGCGCGAGCAGGCCGTGCTCGGGCATCGGAACCACGGCGCAGCGCTGGCCGATGCGCCCTTGGATGTGTGCGGTGTCCGCCACCTTGCAGGCGCCGTTGACGATCACGAACAGGTGCTCGCCGCGGTTCACGAACATCAGGTCGTCGAGGATGCCGCCGTCGTCGGCCAGCAGCAGGCCGTAGCGCTGCTTGTCCACGCCCAGGCCCAGCACGTCGACCGGAACGAGGGTTTCGAACGCGGCAGCTGCGTCGGGGCCCTCCAGCCGCAGCTGCCCCATGTGCGAAACGTCGAACAGGCCGGCCGCGGCCCGCACGTGGAGGTGCTCGGCCATCAGGCCCTTGGGGTATTGCACCGGCATGCTGTAGCCGGCGAACGGAACCATGCGCGCGCCCAGCGCGAGGTGCAGGGCGTGCAGGGGCGTGTGCAGCAAGGTGTCGGAGGACATGGCGGACTTCCTGGAGGCAGATACACGGCATGGCACATGGGTGCCATGGGCTGCCTCGCTGTCCGCTTTACCTGAGAGATTCGCCGCTTGCGCGGTTTGCCCCTTCGGTGGGCCCGCTCGGGGCGGGCCTCTCTCCAGTGAGGAAGGTCTTCACAAGACCTGGGTCAGTCTTTTTGCCTGAGCGTTCGGGGGTGAGCCTGCGCCGTCGGCGGCCCTTGCGAGAAGGGCTCTCTCCTGACGGCGCGGATTCTAACCACGGGGCTGGGCTATTTTGCGAAGGCCAGATCGCGCAGGGCCAGCGAAACGCTTGGCATGTAGGTGATGACGAGCAGGCAGGCCAGGATCACGAGCACGAACGGGATCAGGTGCCCGATGATGCGGTCCAGCGGAATGCGCGCCACGGTGCAGGCCGCGAACAGGTTCACGCCGAAGGGCGGCGTGATCATGCCCAGCGCCAGGTTGACCACCATGATGAGCCCGAAGTGCACCGGGTCGACTCCGAAGTGCACGGCCACCGGCGCGAGAATGGGCGCCAGCACGATGATGGCCGCGCTGGTTTCGATGAACATGCCGATCACGAACAGCGCCGCGTTCACGCCCAACAGGAACAGCGCGGGCGACTGCAGCACGGCCTCCAGCCAACGGCCAATCGCGTCCGGCACGCCGGCCCGCGTGATCAGGAAGGCGAACAGCCCGGCGTTGGCGATGATGAACATGATCACGGCCGAGGACACCACCGACTTGCGCAGGATGGGGAACAGGTCGCGCAGGCCGATCTCGCGGTAGATCAGCATGCCCACGATCAGCGCGTACAGCACCGCGACGGCCGAGGCCTCGGTGGGCGTGAACACGCCGCCGTAGATGCCGCCCAGGATGATGACGGGCATCAGCAGCGCCCAGCCGGCCTGCCAGGTGGCGGCCATCACACCGAGCCGACCTTCGCCGTCCTGCTTGCCCCAGCCCTTCCATTTGCAGTAGAGCCAGACGAACAGCATCAGCGCGCCGCTGATCAGGATGCCGGGACCGAAGCCGGCGATGAACAGTTCGCCGATCGACACCTCGGCGCTCACGCCGTACAGGATCATCGGGATGGAGGGCGGAATGATCACGCCCAACTCCGCGCTCGTGGCCTGCAGCGCAGCCGCGTAGCTGGTCGGGTAGCCGTGCTTGATCAGCGCCGGGATCAGGATGGCGCCGATGGCGAAGGTGGTCGCCACCGAGGAGCCCGACACGGCTGCGAAGATCATGCAGGTCAGCACGCAGGTCATGGGCAGGCCGCCCTGCACGCCGCCGACCAGGCTCTTGGCGAACTCGACCAGGCGGCGCGAGATGCCGCCGGTCTCCATGAGGTTGCCCGCCAGGATGAAGAACGGGATGGCCGCGAGCGGAAACTTGTTGATGGCGCCGAACATCTCCTTCACGGAGATCAGCATGTTGACGTTGGCGACCTGTATGCCCAGCACC
Source organism: Variovorax boronicumulans (assembly GCF_007677875.1). Lineage (GTDB taxonomy): Bacteria > Pseudomonadota > Gammaproteobacteria > Burkholderiales > Burkholderiaceae_C > Pseudorhodoferax > Pseudorhodoferax boronicumulans_A. The sequence goes on from NZ_VEDO01000003.1 coordinate 82,889, forward strand.
GAGGCCAGGCCGATGGAGACGGCCACCGAGATGGTGAGCGCGAAGCACAGCACCATGGTGGAGATCATGACGGTGGTCATGCGGGAATCCTCTTTCTCTCGTTCTTATTGGGCGGTGTCGAGCTCGTTGCGCTGCGGATCGAGCCAGTTGCCGATGATGCCGAGCACGCAGAACAGGCCGCCGACGGGCATGGCCAGGTACGCCCAGAACATCGACAGGCTCTCCAGCCCGGCCATGGTCTGCACGCTGCCGCGCTGCGCGTAGTCCCAGCCCCACCAGACGATCACGCCGACCAGCGCCAGGGCGGCCAGTGCCACGACGGCGTCGAGCCAGCGCCGCACCCGTGGCGGGCTCCAGCGGTACAGCACGTCCACGCTGACCATGGCGCCCTGGCGGAAGGCCAGCGGGATGCCCAGGAACACCATCCAGATCAGCGCGAAGCGGATCAGCACTTCGGTCCACTCGGCCGGCTGCTCGAGCACGAAGCGCGTGAGGATCTGGAACACGCCCAGTGCGGCGGCGATGGCCAGCATGGCGCAGGCGCCGGCCAGGGCAATGAAGGTGGTGGTGCGCTCGACGCGCAGGAACAGTTGTCGCATGGCGGTCCCGACAAAACAAAAAAAGCCCGCGGCTGCGGGCGTGGACGTGGAGGGCCGGCCGTTACTGGACGGCGCGGATCTTGTCCAGGTTGGCCTTGCCGAAGTCCTTCTCGAACTGCGCATTGGCCGTGGCCAGCGCGTTGACGAACTTGGCCTTGTCCAGGTTGTCGATGACGGTCATGCCCTTGGCGCGCAGGTCGGCCACGCCCTTGGCGTCGTCCTCGTCCACGCGCGCGCGGTTGGCTTTGGTGCCTTCCTTGGCGGCGTCGATGAAGGCCTGCTTGTCGGCCGCGCTGAGCTTGTCGAAGGCGGCCTTGTTCATCACGAAGATGGCCGGCGAGTAGACATGGCCCGTCAGCGAGAGGTGCTTTTGCACCTGCTCGAACTTGGCCGAGATGATCACCGACAGCGGATTCTCCTGGCCGTCCACCGTGCCCTGCTGCAGGGCCGTGAAGACCTCCGGGAAGGCCATAGGCGTGGTGATGATGCCGAAGCTTTTGTAGGCCGCGATGTGCACGGGGTTCTCCATGGTGCGCATCTTCAGGCCCTTCAGGTCTTCGGGCCCCTTGATGTCACGCTTGGAGTTGGTCATGTGGCGAAAGCCGTTCTCGGCCCAGGCCAGGGCCTTGAAGCCCTTGGCGTCGAACTTGGCCAGCAGCTCCTGGCCGATCGGGCCGTCGAGCACGGCGCGCGCGTGGGCCTTGTCGCGGAACAGGAAGGGCACGTCCAGTATCTTGGTCTCGGGCACGAAATTGGGCACCGGGCCGCTCGAGGAGAAGGCCAGTTCCTGCGTGCCGAGCTGCACGGCCTCGATGGACTCGCGCTCGCCGCCCAGCGCGCCGTTGTAGAAGGTCTGCACCTTGTAGCGGCCACTGGTGCGCTTCTCGACTTCCTTGGCGAAGGTGTCGATGGCGATGCCCTGGTGCGAGTTCTGCGCGGTCGAGATGCTGATCTTCATGGTGGTCTGCGCGAAGGCGGCGCAGGCCAGGCCCATTCCCAGCACAAGGCCGGCAGCGATGCGGGTGAGTTGCATGGACTCGGTCTCCCTGAAGTACAAAAAAAACACGGCGCCCTGCTGGCGCCGCCTTGACGAACCGCGAAACTATGCTCGAAATGCGGTCGTCTGTACCTCGGGATTTGTACTATGACCAGACAGCTTGCTGCCAGCCATACCAGGCTCACATGCCCGCGTAGTTCGGCCCGCCGCCGCCCTCGGGCGTGACCCAGACAATGTTCTGCGTCGGATCCTTGATGTCGCAGGTCTTGCAGTGAACGCAGTTCTGCGCGTTGATCTGCAACCGGTCCTTCTGCGTGCCCTCGTCCTTCACGAACTCGTACACCCCGGCCGGGCAGTAGCGCGCCTCGGGCCCGGCGTATTTGGCCAGGTTCACGTTGACAGGCACGCTGGCGTCCTTGAGCGTCAGGTGGGCCGGCTGGTGCTCGTTGTGGTTGGTGTTGCTGATGAACACGCTGGAGAGCTTGTCGAAGGTCAGCTTGCCATCGGGCTTGGGGTAGACGATGGGCTTGCACTCGGCCGCCGGCTTGAGCATGGCGTGGTCGGGCTGGGTGCGGTGCAGCGTCCAGGGCATCTTGCCCTTGAGCACGAACTGCTCGATGCCGTTCATGACCGTGGCCACTGTCAGACCCTTCTTGAACCAGTTCTTGAAGTTGCGGTCCTTGTTGAGCTCGGTGTAGAGCCAGCTCTTCTCGAAGGCCTCGGGGTAGGCCGTCAGTTCATCGTGCTGACGGCCGGCCTGCACGGCATCGTAGGCGGCCTCGGCCGCCAACATGCCGGTCTTGATCGCAGCATGGCTGCCCTTGATGCGGCCCACGTTCAGGTACCCGGCCTCGCAGCCGATCAGCGCGCCGCCCGGAAACACGGTCTTGGGCAGCGACAGCAGGCCGCTGGCGTTGATGGCGCGCGCGCCGTAGGCCAGGCGCTTGCCATGCTTGATGCCCTTGGACTCGTCGCCCTCCAGGTACCAGCGGATGTTCGGGTGCGTCTTCCAGCGCTGCATCTCCTCGAACGGGCTCAGGTAGGGGTTGCTGTAGCCCAGGCCCGTGATGAAACCCAGTGCCACCTGGTTGTTGTCCAGGTGGTAGAGGAAGGCGCCGCCATAGGTGTTGTTGTCCAGCGGCCAGCCGGCGCTGTGCAGCACCAGGCCGGGCTGGTGGCGGGCCGGGTCGATCTCCCACAGTTCCTTGACGCCCAGGCCGAAGCTCGGCGGGTCGCGGCCTTCGTCCAACTTGTAGCGCGCGATGAGCTGGCGGCCCAGGTGGCCGCGCGCACCTTCGGCGAACACCGTGTACTTGGCGTGCAGTTCCATGCCGAGCTGGAACTCGTCGGTGGGCTGGCCGTCCTTGCCCACGCCCAGGTTGCCGGTGGCCACGCCCTTGACGGAGCCATCGTCGTTGTAGAGCACTTCGGCCGCGGCGAAGCCCGGGAAGATCTCCACGCCCAGGGCTTCGGCCTGCTCGCCCAGCCACTTGACCACGAAGCCCAGGCGCACGATGTAATTGCCGTGGTTCTGGAAGCACTCGGGCAGCAGGAAGTTGGGGGTGCGCACGCCGCCGCGCTCGGACAGGAACATGAAGGCGTCGTCGGTGACGGGCTGGGTCAGCGGCGCACCCTTCTCCTTCCAGTCGGGGATCAGCTCGGTCAGCGCCTTGGGGTCCATGATGGCGCCCGACAGGATGTGGGCTCCGGGCTCGGAACCCTTCTCCAGCACGACGACGGAAATGTCGTTGCCCTTTTCCGCGGCCAGCTGCTTCAGGCGGATCGCCGTGGCCAGGCCGCCGGGGCCGCCGCCGACGACGACCACGTCGTACTCCATGGCCTCGCGCGGACCGTACTGGGCCAGGATCTCTTCGTTCGTCATGTGGGACTGTCTCGTTCGTGGATGGGGAGCCCACGCGGACAGGCACGGTGACCGGGCGCGCGCGGGAAAACCCGGGGATTCTATGCATTGGGAAGCAGCTGCCCGCTCACCTGCGCGACAGTCACAATGGGCGCCATCCCAGCGTGCATCACAAGAGGCATCCATGGCATACAGCATCGATCTGTCGGGCCGCGTGGCCCTGGTCACCGGGGCGTCGAGCGGGCTCGGCATGCAGTTCGCGCAGGTGCTGGCCCGCGCCGGCGCGGCCGTGGTGCTGGCCAGCCGGCGCCTGGAGCGGCTCAAGCAGCTGCGCGCGCGCATCGAGGGCGAGGGCGGCGACGCGCACGTGGTCGCGCTCGACGTGACCGACCTGGATTCGATCCGCGCGGCCGTGGCGCGCGCCGAGACCGAAGTCGGCTCCATCGACATCCTGGTCAACAACTCCGGCGTCAGCACCATGCAGCGCCTGCAGGACGTGCAGGAGGACGACTACGACGAGATGTTCGACACCAACGTGAAGGGCGCCTTCTTCGTCGGGCAGGAGGTCGGCAAGCGCATGCTGGCCAGGGCGCGCGGCGCGGCGCCGGGCAGCTTCACTGGCGGGCGCATCATCAACGTCGCCTCCATGGCCGGCATCAAGGCCATGCCCCAGATCGGCGTGTACAGCATGACCAAGGCGGCCGTGGTGCACATGACGCGGGCCATGGCGCAGGAGTGGGGCCGCTTTGGCATCAACGTGAACGCGCTGTGCCCGGGCTATATCGACACCGAGCTCAACCACGCGCACTGGCAGACCGAGCAGGGCAGAAAGCTCGTGCAGGCGCTGCCGCGCAAGCGCGTGGGCAAGCCCGAGGACCTGGACGCGCTGATCGTGCTGCTGGCCAGCGACCAGAGCCACTTCGTGAACGGTGCCGTGATCGCGGCCGACGACGGGTTCGCCGCATGAAGATCGCCATCCCCGAACGCAAGAAGCTGGTCTACGAGACGCGCATCGCGATGCGCTGGGGCGACATGGACGCCATGGGCCACCTGAACAACGCCAACTATTTCCGTTACATCGAGACCGCGCGCGTGGACTGGTTCCAGTCGCTGGGCTGCATGGCCAATGGCCGCGGCGCGGGGCCCCTGATCGTCAACGCCTTCTGCAACTTCTATGCGCAGCTGCAGTACCCGGGCGAGGTGCTCGTGAAGCTCTATGCCAGCGACCCGGGCCGTACCACCTTCGAGAGCTGGGCGACGCTGGCGCGGGGCGACGCGCCCGAGGTGGCCTGCGCGGAAGGCGGTGGCACCACCATGTGGGTGGACTACGAGATCGGTAAGGCGACGGCGCTGCCGGACTGGATGCGCGCGCTCGTCACCGCGTGAGCTATTTCTTGGCCTTGGGCACGCGGCCCATCAGGTAGAAGTCGTCGTTGGGCTGCATGCCGGAGAAGCTGGCCATGCGGTTGGACAGGCCGAAGAAGGCCGTGATGGCGGCGATGTCCCAGGCGTCCTCGTCGCTGAAGCCGTGCGCGGCCAGCGCGGCGAAGTCTGCGTCGTCGATCTCGTGCGAACGCTCGCAGACCTTCATCGCGAAGTCGAGCATCGCGCGCTGGCGCGGTGTGATGTCGGCCTTTCGCCAGTTCACGGCCACCTGGTCTGCGACCAGCGGCTTCTTCTCGTAGATGCGCAGCAGCGCGCCGTGCGCGACCACGCAGTACAGGCACCGGTTGGCCGCGCTGGTGGCGGTGACGATCATCTCGCGGTCGCCCTTGGTCAGGGGGCTGCTGCGGCCCACGCTCTCGGGGTCCATCAAAGCGTCGTGGTAGGCGAAAAAGGCCCGCCACTCCGCAGGCCGGCGCGCCAGCGCGAGGAACACGTTGGGGATGAAGCCGGCCTTCTCCTGCACTGCGAGGATCTTGGTGCGCAGGTCCTCGGGCAGGGTGTTGAGGTCGGGCAGCGGGTAGCGCGGGGGCATGCGGGTCTCCTTGTGGCTCTTTGGTGTCGAGCCCGGTTGTACCACCCGCGCCGCGTTCAGCCCGGCAACGGCGGTGCCGGCGGCGTGCCGTCGTCGAGCACGGCCGACTCGCTCTCGTCCTTGAGAGCCACGCCGCTGAGCCCGCGGCGCAGCGATTCGCGCACCAGCCAGGCCAGCTTGAACGATGCCGCTGCGTAGGACAGCCCCTGCGGCCGCACGTTGGAGATGCAGTTGCGCTGCGCGTCGTGGCGGCCGCGGCGCGGCCCGTGCGTGAGGTAGATGCCCAGGCTGTCGGGAGAGGACAGACCCGGCCGCTCGCCGATCAGGATGGCGGCCAGGCGTGCGCCCAGCGCTTCGCCGATCTCGTCGGCCAGCGCGACGCGCGCCTGTGTGGCGATGACCACGGGCGCCAGCCGCAGCCCGGCCGGCAGCTGGGTGCGCAGCGCCGCCAGCAATGGCACGGCATGGCGCTGGATGGCCAGCGACGACAGGCCGTCGCCGACCACGAGGCACAGGTCGCAGCCCCGGAGCGCTTCGGACCGCAGCCGCTCGGCGTCGTCCGCGTCGAGCTGGCGGCCCAGGTCGGGCCGGCGCAGGTAGGAGGCGCGGTCGCCGGCGGCGCTGCGCACACTGCGGGTCTCCCACCCCTCGGCCTGCAATGCGCTGGCCAGGGCCTCGGTGTCGAGCGCCGCGTGGATGGCGTCGCGCGCCATGGCATGGGCCCAGCCGAAGCGCAAGGTTTCGTCCGTGGGCATGCCCTGGCCGGCCCGGCCCAGCGCGAGCCGCGCGGGCGTGGCGGCGCGCCAGTCCCGCCAGCGGTCGTCGGTCACGCCGATCGGTGCACTCATCCCTGCGCCTCCAGTGCCGCAAGGCCGCCCATGCCCTGGAGCAGGCGCCCGGCAGCGCCGGCCAGCAGCCGCCCGTCGCCATCGGCCAGATGCATGCGCGCGAGCCAGGCTTCGAACTCGGGCGCGCGCTTCAGGCCCATGGTCTCGCGCACGAACAGCGCGTCGTGGAACGAGGTGCTCTGGTAGTTCAGCATCACGTCGTCCGCGCCGGGCACACCGATCACGAAGTTGACGCCGGCGGCGGCCAGCAGCACGAGCAGCGTGTCCATGTCGTCCTGGTCGGCCTCGGCGTGGTTGGTGTAGCAGACGTCCACGCCCAGCGGCAGGCCCAGCAGCTTGCCGCAGAAGTGGTCTTCCAGGCCGGCGCGGATGATCTGCTTGCCGTCGTACAGGTACTCGGGCCCGATGAAGCCGACCACGGTGTTGACCAGCAGCGGCCGGTAGCGGCGCGCCAGGGCGTAGGCACGCGCCTCGCAGGTCTGCTGGTCCACACCGTGGTGGGCGCCGGCTGATAGTGCGCTGCCTTGGCCGGTCTCGAAGTACATGACGTTGTCCCCGAGCGTGCCGCGGCCCAGCGCGCGCGCCCCGGCGCAGGCCTCGTCCAGCAGTTCGGGCGTGACGCCGAAGGACAGGTTGGCCTTCTCGGTGCCCGCGATGGACTGGAACACGAGGTCGACCGGCGCGCCGGCCTCCATGAGCCGCAGCGTGTTGGTCACGTGTGTGAGCACGCAGCTCTGCGTGGGGATCTGGAAGCGCGCGATGACCTCGTCCAGCAGGTGCAGCAGGCGCCCGAGCACGGGCAGGCTGTCGGAGGCGGGGTTGAGGCCGATCACGGCATCGCCGGCGCCGTAGAGCAGGCCGTCCAGCGTGGACGCCGCGACGCCGCGCAGGTCGTCCGTGGGGTGGTTGGGTTGCAGCCGCACGGCGAGCCGGCCCGGCAGGCCGATGGTGTCGCGGAAGCGCGTGACCACACGGCACTTGCGTGCCACGGCGATCAGGTCCTGGTTGCGCATGAGCTTGGAAACCGCAGCCACCATCTCGGGCGTGAGCCCGGGCGCCAGCGCGGCCAGGGTCGCCCCGTCGGCGGCGTCGGACAGCAGCCAGTTGCGCAGTTCGCCCACGGTCAGCGTGGCGACCGGCGCGAAGGCGGCAGCGTCGTGGGTGTCCACGATCAGCCGCGTGATGTTGTCTTCCTCGTAGGGCACAAGCGCCTCGTTCAGGAACTGCGTGAGCGGCGTGTCGGCCAGCACGTGACGCGCGGCCACGCGCTGCTGGGCCGTGGCCGCGCCGATGCCGGCCAGGTAGTCGCCCGAGCGCGCGGGGCTGGCGCAGGCCATGACCTGGCGCAGGTCGTCGAACGTGAAGACCTGCTCGGCGAGGGTGGTGCGGTAGCGCATCGTCAGGTGTTCCCGGACAGCAGGGTATCGTGCCCCGCCTTGGCGCGCTGGTCGGCCGTCAGCCGGAAATAGGCGTAGGCCAATGCCATCAGGACGGCGAACAGCACCGTGAGCAAGGTGTTGAACCAGACCATGGCGCCCAGGCAGACCAGCCCCAGCACGAGGGCGATGGCCGGGAACACCGGGTAGAACGGCGCGCGGTAGGGCCGGTGCAGGTTCGGCTCGCTGGCGCGCAGCTTGAACAGTGCGGCCATGGACACGAGGTACATGACGATGGCGCCCAGCACGGCCATGGTGACGATGTTGGCCGTCAGCGTCTGGCCGCCGAAGCTGATCCATTCGTCGCTGAAGATGGCGGCGACGCCGACCACGCCTCCGGCCAGCAGCGCGCGGTGCGGCGTGTCGAAGCGCGGGCTCAGCGCGGCGAAGTAGCGCGGCAGGTAGCCGGCGCGGGCCAGCGCGAAGATTTGGCGCGAGTAGCCCATGATGATGCCGTGGAAGGAGGCGATCAGCCCGAACAGCCCGATCCACACCATCATGTGCAGCCAGCCGCTGGAGGCACCGACCACGGCCTTCATGGCCTGCGGCAGCGGGTCGTTGATGTTGGCAAGCAGGCGCCAGTCGCCCACGCCGCCCGCGAACACCATCACGCCGAAGGCCAGCACCACCAGCGTGACGATGCCCGTGGTGTAGGCCAGGGGAATGGTGCGGTGCGGGTCGCGCGCCTCCTCGGCCGCCATGGCCGCGCCCTCGATGGCCAGGAAGAACCAGATCGCGAACGGGATCGAGGCGAAGATGCCCGCGACGGCCTTGCCGTCCAGCACGCTGCCGCCGGCCCAACCGTTGGCGACGAAGTTGGCCATGGACCAGCCTGGCGCGACCACACCGATGAACACCAGCAGCTCGAAGATGGCCAGCAGCGTCACGAACAGCTCGAAGGTGGCGGCGATGCTGACGCCCACCCAGTTCAGCGCGATGAAGACCACGTAGGCACCCAGCGCAATCATCTTGGGGTCGACGCCCGGAAACTGCACGTTGAGGTAGGCGCCGATGGCCAGCGCGATGGCCGGCGGCGCGAACACGAACTCCACCAGCGTGGCGAAGCCCGCGATGAAGCCGCCGGTGGGGCCGAACGCACGCCGCGCATAGGCAAAAGGCCCGCCGGCATGCGGGATGGCCGTGGACAGTTCGGTGAAGCTGAAGATGAAGGTGGTGTACATGGCTGCCACCAGCACGGTGGCGACCAGGAAGCCCAGCGTGCCGGCCGTGTTCCAGCCGTAGCTCCAGCCGAAGTACTCGCCGGAGATGACCAGCCCGACGGCGATGCCCCACAGCTGCAGCGGTCCCAGGACCTTTTTGAGATGGCCCGTGGCGGGGGCGGATACGGCGGAGGAGGGAAGGGCACTCATCGCAATGGGGCTCGCGCGGAGCAGTGGGGGCAATGCGCAGATTGCAACCGCGCACCCGCGCCGCGGCTATCCGTTTTCGGAAAATCCGCACGCCGGTCGGCCACGGCGCGGCGCTGGCGTGGCATCCGTCTTGCATGTAGGCTGCATGGATTGCCTGGGAGAAGCGCGGATGCAGCCAAGCCGACACGCCATGGATGCCATCTACTGCGTCCGCCACAGCGCCGACGTGGACGAGCATGCCGGCCATCTGTCCTCCTGGCGCCAGGAGTACGACCAGTTGTCGTGCGGCCCCTTCACCGGAACGGTGCGCGAGCTCTGGTTGCATGCGCCGCGCCTGCAGGTGTTCCACGAGTTCACGGACCAGCAGACCAGCCAGCGTTGCCGGCCATGGCCGGGATCGGTCTGGTTCGGCATTCCCGACGGCCTGGGCGAGGGCTCGCTGCACTTCTGCGGCCGGCTGCAACCCGGCGAACGGCCGCGCACCCTGATGGCCGCCCGGGCCGACGCCGGCTTCATGCTGCGCACGCCGCAACGCTTCGGCATCTACGGCGTGGTGCTGGACGAAGACTGGCTGGCCGCGCGCAGCGATGCGCTGGGGCTGGAACCGCTGCTGCAGGGGAGGGCAGACGTCTGTGCGGCCACGCTGTCGCCGCACCGGCACGTGGCGCTGTGCCAGACCATCGAATCCATGCTGGCGCTGGGCGCCAGCGACGAGGCGGCTCAGCCCTGGGGCCTGCGCGCCATGCACATCCTGGGCGGGCAACTGCTGCAACTGCTGGCCCGGTGCGGCGACGACGCCGCCATGCAAGGCCCGCCGGCCGGCGCGCAGCGGCGGCTGGCCCAGGTCATGGCCGCGCGCGACATGGCGGCCGACCCGTTCAACCACCTGCTGTCGGTGCAGGACCTGTGCGCGCGGCTGAACCTGACGCCGCGCACGCTGCACAACCGCTTCCTCGGCAGCGTGGGCGTCCCGCCGGCGGAGTTCCTGCGCTCGGTGCGGCTCAATGCCTGCCGGCGCCGGCTGCGCGGCACGTGCGCCGAGCAACTGCATGTGCAGGACGTGGCGGCGCAGTGGGGCTTCTTCCACATGGGCCGCTTCGCGCAGGCCTACAAGGAGCTGTTCGGCGAGCTGCCCTCGCAGACGCTGCGGCTGTCGCGCCAGGCCGCGCCGCTCAGCGCGTGACGAGCCGGTGCACCAGCTCGGCCGTGGAGCCGGCGCCGTACTTGCGCATCACGCGTGCGCGGTAGATCTCCACCGTGCGGTGGCTGATGCCCAGCACGCGGCCGATCTCCTTGGCCGTGAGGCCCTGCATGACCTGGGCCGCGATCTCGCGCTCGCGCGGTGTCAGGCTGGCATGCACGCTGCGGCGCGCGCTCAGGTCCTCGAAGCTCCAGATGCCGGCCGCGTGCGGCGCCGTGCGGTCGAAGGCGCGGCCCGTCACATGGCACCAGAACGGCTCGCCCTTGAAACGGCCATCCACGCGCCGCATGATGCGGTCGTCGGCGTAGTGGCCCTTGGCGTTCATGATGGGCGTGATGCGCTCACCGGTGCGCTCGTACTCGTCGGCGCTGGGATAGAGCACGCGGAAGGACTGGCCCACGAGCTGTTCGCGCGCAGCGCCGAACATCTCGCACAGGTGGCGGTTGCAGTCCACAATCTGCCGCTCGCGCGATACCACCAGTCCGATGGGGGCCAGATCGAAGGCCAGCCGGTAGTCGATGTCCATCGGGATTCCCTGTAGGAAAAACTACGTATCTCGCTACGTAGTATCTTCTGCCCATCCGAATCCCAAGGAGGCTCCCGTGAACAAAATCTATCCCTCCGCCGCCGCGGCGCTGAAGGGCATCGTGAAGGACGGCCAGCTGCTGGCCGTGGGCGGTTTCGGCCTGTGCGGCATCCCCGAGGCGCTGATCGATGCGCTCAAGGATTCCGGCGTGAAGAATCTGACCGTGATCTCCAACAACGCCGGTGTCGACGGCTTCGGCCTCGGAAAGCTGCTGGAGACGCGCCAGATCAGGAAGATGATCGCCAGCTACGTGGGCGAGAACAAGGAGTTCGAGCGCCAGTACCTGGCGGGCGAACTCGAACTGGAATTCACGCCCCAGGGCACGCTGGCCGAGAAGCTGCGCGCCGGCGGCGCCGGCATCCCGGCCTTCTTCACCAAGACCGGTGTCGGCACCCAGGTGGCCGAGGGCAAGGAACTGCGCGAGTTCGACGGCGAGACCTATGTGATGGAACGCGCGCTGGTGCCCGAGGTGGCGCTGGTCAAGGCCTATGCGGCCGACAAGTCGGGCAACCTGCAGTTCCGCCGCACGGCGCGCAACTTCAACCCGGCCGCCGCGATGGCCGGCAAGATCTGCGTGGTCGAGGTCGAGAAGATCGTGGAGACCGGCGAGATGGACCCGGACGCCGTGCACCTGCCCGGCATCTACGTGCACCGCATCGTGCTGAACGCCACGCCCGAAAAGCGCATCGAGAAGCGCACCGTGCGCGCGGCCGCACCTGTCGACGTGGCGGCCGCCAAGGTCGAGGCCCAGGCCGTGATCGCCCAGGCCGCTGCCAGCGACGCACCTGTCAAGAACGAAAGCAAAGGAGCCTGAGATGCCGTGGACCCAAGACCAGATGGCCGCACGCGCGGCGCAGGAGCTGGAAGACGGCTTCTACGTGAACCTGGGCATCGGCATCCCGACCCTGGTGGCCAACTTCGTGCCGGCCGACAAGGAGGTCTGGCTGCAGAGCGAGAACGGCATGATGGGCATCGGCCCGTTCCCGACCGAGGACGAGGTCGACGCCGACCTCATCAACGCCGGCAAGCAGACGGTGACCACGCTGCCGGGCACCTCGATTTTCGGCAGCCACGAGAGCTTCGCGATGATCCGCGGCGGCAAGATCAACCTGTCCATCCTGGGCGCGATGCAGGTCAGCGAGCAGGGCGACCTGGCCAACTGGATGATCCCGGGCAAGATGGTCAAGGGCATGGGCGGCGCCATGGACCTGGTGGCCGGCGTCAAGCGCGTGATCGTGCTGATGGAGCACGTCGCGAAGAAGAAGGACGGCACCGAGGACCTCAAGATCCTGCCCAAGTGCACCTTGCCGCTGACTGGCGTGGGCGTGGTCGACCGCATCATCACCGACCTGGCCGTTATGGACGTAACGCCCGAGGGCCTGAAGGTCGTGGAAATGGCGCCTGGGGTCACGCGCGAGTCGCTGCAGGCCAAGACCGGCGTCAAGCTCATCTGAACCTTGTTCACCGAGGCGATCGCCGCCTTCGCGCCGCGCCTGCCGCTGGCCGTGGCCTACAGCGGCGGCGCCGATTCCTCGGCCCTGTTGCGCGCCTGCGCGGCGCGCTGGCCCGGCCAGGTGCATGCGGTGCATGTGCACCATGGTCTGCAGGCCGCGGCCGACCATTTCGAAGCCCATTGCCGCAGCACCTGCGCTGCGCTCGGCGTGCCGCTGGTGGTCGCCCACGTACTGGCGCGCCACGCACGCGGGCAGAGCCCCGAAGACGCGGCGCGCCGCGCGCGCTACGCGGCCATCGCCAAGGTGGCGCTGCGCGACTGGGGCGACGGCGGCCCGCGCGATGTGGCGCTGGCCCAGCATGCCGACGACCAGGTCGAGACCATCGTGCTGGCGCTGTCGCGCGGCGCCGGTCTGCCAGGCCTGGCGGCCATGCCGGCGCAGTGGGAGCAGGGCGGGCTGCGCTTTCACCGGCCGCTGCTGCAGGTGCCGGGCGCGGCCCTGCGCGGTTGGCTGGCGGGGCAGGGCGCGGCCTGGATCGAAGACCCGAGCAATGCCGACACGGCTTACTTGCGCAACGGCATCCGCGCCGAACTGCTGCCGGTGCTGCAGCGGCTGTTCCCCGCCTTTCGCAGCACCTTCGCGCGCAGCGCCGCCCACGCGGCCGAAGCCCAGCAACTGCTGCGTGGCCTGGCCGAACAGGACCTGCAGGCCACCGGCATCCCGCCCGCCATTGCGGCCATGCAGGTTTTGCCGCGCGCGCGGCAGGCCAATGCATTGCGCCACTGGCTGGCCGAGGCTCACGGCACGGCGCCCAGTGCCGTCCAACTGACTGAATTGCTGGACCAGATCGACGCCTGCCGCACGCGCGGCCACCGCCTGCACCTCAAGGTGGGAGCCGGTTTCGTGCGGCGCAGCGGCGCGTTGCTCGATTGGTACAATCCCGCGCTTTCGAGTTGACACACCGCAGGAGCGTCGCCGGCCGACAGCCGAGCCCGGGCAAGCCGCTACCTGCCACTATCCATGGCACTCATCGTTCATAAATACGGCGGCACGTCGATGGGCTCGACCGAGCGCATCCGCAACGTTGCCAAGCGCGTGGCCAAGTGGGCCCGCGCCGGTCACCAGATGGTGGTGGTCCCCAGCGCCATGAGCGGGGAGACCAACCGCCTGCTGGGCCTGGCCAAGGAGCTGGCACCGTCCAAGACCAGCGCCGCCTACAACCGCGAACTCGACATGCTGGCCGCCACGGGCGAGCAGGCTTCGTCGGCGCTGCTGGCGATCGCGCTGCAGGCCGAGGGCATGGAGTCGGTCAGCTACGCTGGCTGGCAGGTGCCGATCCGTACCAACAGCGCCTACACCAAGGCCCGCATCGAATCCATCGAGGACGAGCGCGTGCGCGCCGACCTCAAGGCCGGCAAGGTCGTCATCGTGACGGGCTTTCAGGGCGTGGACGAGGACGACAACATCACCACGCTGGGCCGCGGCGGCAGCGACACTTCGGCGGTGGCCGTGGCCGCAGCGCTGAAAGCGTCCGAGTGCCTGATCTACACCGACGTGGACGGGGTCTACACCACCGACCCGCGCGTCGTGCCCGAGGCGCGCCGCCTGCAGACCGTCAGCTTCGAGGAGATGCTGGAGATGGCCTCCATGGGCTCCAAGGTACTGCAGATCCGCTCCGTGGAATTCGCCGGCAAGTACAAGGTGCCGCTGCGCGTGCTGTCCAGCTTCACGCCCTGGGACATCGACCTGGACGAGGAAGCCAAGTCGGGCACGCTTATCACTTTCGAGGAAGACGAGCAAATGGAACAAGCCATCGTGTCGGGCATCGCGTTCAACCGCGACGAAGCCAAGATCTCCATCCTGGGTGTGCCGGACAAGCCGGGCATCGCTTACCAGATCCTGGGCGCCGTGGCCGACGCCAACATCGAGGTCGACGTCATCATCCAGAACGTGAGCAAGGACGGCCGGACCGACTTCAGCTTCACCGTTCACCGCAACGACTATGCCAAGACGATCGATCTGCTCAAGGAGAAGGTCCTGCCGGGCCTCGGTGCGCAGGAGGTCGTGGGCGACGCCAAGATCTGCAAGGTCAGCATCGTCGGCATCGGCATGCGCAGCCATGTGGGCGTGGCCAGCAAGATGTTCCGCTGCCTGTCGGAAGAGGGCATCAACATCCAGATGATCTCCACCAGCGAGATCAAGACCTCGGTCGTGCTGGACGAGAAGTACATGGAACTCGCGGTGCGCGCATTGCACCGTGTTTTCGATCTGGATCAGCCTGCCGCGGCCTGATTCGCCTCAAATCCGTGCCATAATGCGCGGGTTTTCCAGGAAACGTGACCGAGTGGCCGAAGGTGCTCCCCTGCTAAGGGAGTATGGGGTGTAGAGCCTCATCGAGGGTTCGAATCCCTCCGTTTCCGCCAAGACAAAAAGCCCCAAGTGATGAATGCACTTGGGGCTTTTTCTTTGGTCTTGTGCGCATCGGCCAGGTCCATGCGGATGCGGCATGGTTGGCACGCAAGCGCGCAGCGCCCCGCTTCAATCAAATCAGGAGACGGCCGGATCGGTTCAAGATTTCGTTGCGATGCGCGACGATTGTCGGCACGCTGGCGCGCTGGCAGGCGGCGCGTGTGTTGGAGCGGTGAAGGGAAGCTAACTGTGGCTTGGAAGCCGCATGGATGCTAGATGTGGCACGAGCGGGGAGGGTTCTTGCCCCCATTTGTGCCCCCATCGTTGAGATGCTAGGTCTTGCCCCCAACCAGCAGCCGCGTGGCCTGCTCCAGCTGATAGGCGTGGTCCTGCATCAGCAGCGCCAGATCCTCCAGATAAGAGAACTCCGGCCCCGTCGGGCCCGTGTCAATCAGGTGTGGCATGATGGCCGTCAGACTGGCCATCAGTCCCGTGCGCTCCATGACGAACTGTTCCAGCTCCCTGCGGGTCTGAAACACGACAGTGCCGGGCGCATTGCGGACGATCGATGCGAAGGGCGCGGCGCTCATGCTGCACCTCCCAGCTCGCCGATGACCTCGATCAGACGCTCGCGCACCCGGCCAACAGCGGACTGCATGCCGTCGTCCAGGATGTCGGGACTGCGGTAGCGGACGTCATTCAGGCCCAGCGCCTCCGCCACCGATGGCGTGTTTTCGGCCACGAGCCGCACGCTCAGCAGGGTGCGCTGCGCGTCGGAGATCCAGCCCAGCAGGTCGATGTACTCGACGGCCTCTGTGGCGAGCAGGCGGCGCTCGCCTGGCGTCGGGCCTGCCTTTGCCGGTGCTGGGGCCTTTCCAGCGGATTGCGGATGCGTGGGTGCCCCTGCGGGCCCTATGATGCGGGTAGCCATGGTGTGCGGTCCTCCAAGACGTTGCACGTTGTGGTGAGAGCCCGCGTTGGATTGCCGTCCTTCGCGGGCTCGCCTTTTTGCCTCAGATCCCGATGTCCGCATTCGGACCTCGGCCGCGCTGAGGCTCCGCGGTCATTCCTTCGGCGTCGGCACCTTTGCCTTGTCGATCTTGTCGCGCACCCAAGGCGCGCCGCCCAACTGCTGCAGCTTTGCTTTCTGCGCGGGGCGCATGTTCACGACTACCGGGACCATGGCCTCTCCTTCCGGGAGCGGTTTGCGGCCGCTTCCAGGCCTGGAGCCACCGCGCGTTTTCTCATCAGTCATGATGATTAGTCTAATCCCTTTTTCAAATATTGCGAAGCTTTTCCGCAACCTTGGGGATGTTGCGCCCCTGCTAAGTCGTAACTGAAAGCTACGATGCCGCGAGGAGGTTTCTGATGGACGCAAGCGCGCTCTACACGCGGCAGGCCGCCGCATTCCGCAACGAGATGAGGCAGACCTGCGCAGCGCTGGTCGGCATCACGCAAGGCATCCTCGCCGATGGTCAGCTACACGACCGCGAGGTCCACTTTTTGAACGATTGGCTGGCGCAGGCCGAGACTGTCTCGCTGCTGTGGCCGGGCTCCGTGATCCATGCTCAGGTGAAGCAAATCCTTGCTGACGGCGTCATCACGGCCGAGGAGCGACAGCACCTGACCAAGACGCTGGAGGCGCTGCTGGGTGGGGCGCTTGATGACCTTGCTACGGCGCCGCGGGTCACAACGCTGGCTTTTGATGATGCGCCGCAGATCGAGTACCGCGAGCGCTCCTTCTGCTTCACAGGCGACTTCGCTTTCGGGCCCCGCAGCGCCTGCGAGAAGGCCGTCGTGCTGCGCGGCGGGACTATTGCGAACGTGACCAAGAAATTGCACTACCTCGTGGTCGGCGGCCTGGGCAGCGCGGAGTGGAAACACGGCGTCTTCGGCACGAAAATCGAGAAGGCGATCGAGCACAAGCAAAGCGGCCTGCCTTTGAAGATCGTGCATGAGGACGCTTGGGCGTCTGCGCTCGGTGCATGAGGCGCCGCGTCAAGTCCGCCCCGGCGGGCAGCGAGCTCAAGCTGCTATTGGCCGCACATCAGTTCTACCTGGCCGCGGAACTCTGCGACCGCCGGTCCACGCCTGATGGATCTGCATGGCTGATCTACCCGGAGGTGGTGAATCGCGCCTTCGCTTGCGAACTCGCGCTCAAAGGCCTTATCGCCGGCCATTCCAAGGTGTTGGCCCATGGCCATGACCTCGAAGAACTCTTCCGCGAACTGCCATCGACCATCCAAGATCAGCTCCGGTGCCCGAAATTGCAGTCGCGTTGTTCGAGGAACGGCTTCACCAGGTGAAGGACACGTTCGAGTTGTGGCGCTATGCGCATGAGTGTGACTCTCTGTCAGTCAGCGTGCAGTTCCTTCGCAAGCTGGCGATAGCTTCAATTGAAACGCTGCACAGTCAAGCTGCACCTAGTTCCCTCATGTTGAAGAGCATGGAGCCACAGGAGTTCTTTTGAACACGTGATCGGAGCGCGGTGGCCACCCGGCTAATGCGGCTAACCTGGCTACCGTGGCTAAGCGGGGCCGCGAACAAAGCGAACTAGCGAACAATGAGCACTGGCGCGGGCTGGCGGCCGATTTCAGGGTTCGCGAACTATGCGAAGTAGCGAACAAACCCCGCCCGGAGCCTGGGCCCAAAGTGCTGCCCGAATGGCCGGATTGGCAGAGCGCGATTCCGCGTTCTGGTTGCGGATCAAGGGGTTGCGTGCGGCTAAGGCTGCTGCCCGCGGTGGGCCTTCAGCGGCTCCCGGGAATGTTTATTGCCGGCCGGCGGCGCATGAGTCCCGACATCCATCAAGTCGTAGAGGAAGGCCGGCGCGCCTTCATAGCCGGTGTCCCGCTCTCGAGTAATCCTTACAGCACGCACATGGAAGCGCGCATCGGCGCCAGGCTCCGGGACCTGGCCTGGTCGCACGGGTGGTTGCGAGCGCAGGCCGCTGCGAACCGCGCGGAGACCAGCGCGGTGGTGGCGAAGGCGCGCGCTGTGACGCGATCCCGGTGACTACCGCGCCGCCCCGATCGAAAGGTCGTGCGCGCGGCCGTGCAGCGTCGATGCAGCGGCGCAGCCGATAAGAGGAGGAGCAGCGGGCGGCGTGCGGGCGGCTGAAGCCGGCGCAGGGCCAGGGGGTTCGCCGGGATAGACCGGCGCTGGCCCAGCGTGGCACCGCGCATCCCCGCCGCGGGGCCAGCCTGGCGCCGCTACAGTGCGGGCCGGAGGAAAGATGGACGCGAAAACAGCAATCGAAAGCTTGAAGGCGCAGCTGGCAGAGATTCCGGCAGATCAAGCGCTGCGCGCCGGGGGTGTACTGGCGGCGATCCGCCAACTCGAAGGCTCGCCTCCGAACCTGAAGCAGGTACTGCTCAAGTTCCATGTCCGGGTCGCGGCTGGCATTGTCGCGAACGTCAATCGATTGACCGGCTGGCTTGTGGCGGCGCTTGGGGCCGCGCTCGCGCACATCGTCTCCAACTGGGAAACCACGAAGGCGCTGGTAGACGCTGACGCCCTTCGGTACGTCATGTGGCTCTATGTCTGGATCTTCAGCGCTCACATGCTCCAGCGAGTGTTCGGACTTTTCGTTGAGAACTGTGTTGCCGGCTTGGAGGTGGGCAAAGAAGGCGACATCGACGGGCTTGCGGTCGAGCAGGTTCCGTCATTCATCGACGGGATGAAACGTCCCTATGTGCGACCGTTCTCCTGGATCATGCAGAAGGGGCTGGACGGCATTCTTGCCGGACGCTTCGAAGTTACTGGAGAGCGCGCGATCAAAGCGGCTCAGATCTTGGTGGTGCTCGGCGTTGTGCAGATGGCCCTGGCCGCGGTTGCGATCTGGTCGGTCGCTCGCGGTCTGGGCTGAGCTTCACCGCCTCGCCTTGTCCTCTAGTTCCTCAATGCGCTTGTGCAGGTCTGCGATGTGCTTGGCCAGCACGCCCAGCGCCATGCCGGCGCTGAAGGCCGACAGCGTTGGGCCAGGTGGCCCGCCCTCGGCCGCGTGGAGCGCCAGGGCCAGCTCCAGGGCGATCTCCTCATCGATCTTCAAGGCGCCACCTCCGCGGTGCGCATTGCCTGGCCGCCTTCGGTGACATCCTCCAGCAGCCGCTGCGAGGCCTCGGCCGCACGGGCGTTGCGCAACTGCAGGCTCGCCAGGCCGTCGCCCAGCTGCCGCAGGTCTTCCCGCATGCGTCGGATCTCGTCCTGCAGCCCCTGCACATCGCCCAGCATGCCGGCCGACTGGCTGGCGGTGTAGATGCGCGCGGGCGGCATGTAGGCAAGCTCGGGGCCTTGCTCGCCGACCATCGCCCATCCGCCGCTGTGCGTGCCGCCGGCAGCGAAGGCCGGGACCGTGGTTCCCTGCGATGCCGCGATGGCCTTGGTTGTCTCCATCAGGCTGGCCGCGATCTGCGCCTGGAAGATCTTCAGGTCCACCGCGCTGCTGGCGGTCTTCTCGGCGAGCTCCAGCACGGTGCGGCTGAGCTCGGGCAGCGAGGATGCCGCTTCTTGGTCGCCGGCCCGGGCCTGGGCAGTGGCTACCGCGAAGGCGCTCTGCGCGTAGGCCAGTCCTTCGGTCCCAGAGGTGGCCGCCTCGCCGCGAATGCGCTTGATCTCATCGACCAGGGTATCCCCGACCGACTGCCACGCCGCTTTCACGCGGTCTGCGGCGTCCTGCGCGGCTTTCGCTGCTGCGTCCGCGGTCTGCTTGTCCTGCAGCGCATAGATGGCCTGTTGAATGGCCCGGTTCTCGTCCGTGAGCAGCGCAGCCAGTTCGCGGCTTCGGATCTCGGCCGTGTTCCCCTGCAGCTGCAGCAGCTGCATCTCCAGTTGCTGGCGCTGCTGCAGCACCGATTCGGCCTGCCGCGCGGCTTCGGCCGTCTTGTCGATGACCGGTGTCAGCTCGGCGAACGCGCCTTGTAGGGAGAGGATGCCGGCGTATTGCTTCTGGCCGGCCTCGGTGCTGACGTTGATTCCTTCGGCCATCGCGCGGAAGGCTGCGCGCGCCGCCTCGGCGTCGCCGGTCACGTCCGGCATCACCAGGCCAAGCGCGGTGAAGGCCGACGACACCCGGGCGATCGCCGCGGTGCGTTGCTCCTGCTCGGTGAAGTAGTTGGAGAAGTACCCGGTGATGTTCTGGTTCAGCGACTCGATGCCACCAGCAGCGGCGATCAGC
The DNA here is from genome assembly GCF_007677875.1 of Variovorax boronicumulans. GTDB lineage: Bacteria > Pseudomonadota > Gammaproteobacteria > Burkholderiales > Burkholderiaceae_C > Pseudorhodoferax > Pseudorhodoferax boronicumulans_A. The sequence continues at coordinate 102,804 of NZ_VEDO01000003.1, forward strand.
CCGGCCGCGGTGTCGAAGGCCACGTTCTTGAGGTTGGCGAAGGGCAGCATGTTCAGCGTGTCGCGGAAGGACTTCACGTAGTCGATCTGCGCCTGGATGCTAGCGAGCAGTTGAGATGCCGCCTCGTCGGTCAGTTTCTCGGCATCGATGCCGGTCAGCTGCGCTTTGATGGCCTTGGGGAGATCGGTCGCCGCCTGCAGGGCCTGGATGGTCACCTGCAGCATGTCGGTCGCGAAGTTCTTGACCGCAGTCTCGGCGTTCGGACTGCGGGTGCTGGTGGTCTCGAATGGACTGCCTGCGCCCGTGGCCGACTCGCCGAACTTCGTGCCGTCGTTCAGGGTGCCGCCTGCGAACACGCCGCCGCGGCCCTTGCCTGAGGTCTCCAAACCGGCTTGGAAGCTGCTCAGCGCTGCGGTCGAGCCGAGATCCTTGAACAGCTCGTTGATGCCCTTGGTGGTGCCCGTCATCAGCTCGGTGATGTAGTCCTTGGCGAACTCGCCGCCGCTCGGGCCGACCACGAAGGTGGGCTGTCCCTGCACACCGTCGATGTACCCGCCACGGCGGTAGTCCAACACCTCGTCGCCCTCGAAGTTGATGCCGTAGTGGCCGCCGTAGCGCTTCTCGCCCTTGCCAGCGAAGGCCATGATCGCAAGGACCGCCGCCGCCGCGATCCAGCCGTAGGGCCCCATGCCAGCGAGAGCGCTGGTGGCCGGCGCACTGCCCGCAGCAGCGGTGCCAACGCTGCTCACAGCGGTAGCGGTGCTCGCGCTGCCGATGGCTACGCCGGTCCCGCCGGTCCCGAGCATGGCGGTTCCAGTGCCCAGAACGCCACCGGAGCTACCCAGTATGGTCCCGGTGCCCAATGCAGTACCGGAACCCAGCGCACCACCGGCCAGCGCGGTGCTAGCCGTGCCAGCGAGCGCCGCGCTTCCGCCGAACAGGGCGGGGGCGGTGTAGAAGGCCGAGCCCAGGCTGCTGGTGACACCCGATGCCGCATTGGCCCCGGTGAACCAGCTGTAAGCCTTGCTGCCCATGTCGTACAGCGACTTGCCGTCCTTGACCATGCCCAGGATGCCGCCGCCGGTGCTGCTGCCGGTGCCCAGGACACTGGAGATGGTGCCGCTGACCGGCTCCATGATGGCGCTGATCGTGGGCCGCAGGATCAGCGTCTTGAACATGTTCTCGGTGGTGTCGCGCAGGTTCTGCGCGAAGCTCTTGCCGTCCTCGAAGCCACGCAGAAGGGCATCGGTCAGCGACTTGTTGATGTCGTCGGTATAGCGCTGCCACTCCTCGGAAGCCTTCTTCGCGGCTTCGCCCGCGGCCTTGGCGGTTTCCTCAGCCTCTTCCTTCTCGGCGGTGCCGCGCTTGGCTGCAGCCAGGTCGCGCAGCGCCTTGGCTTCCTCGCGGTACAGCTTGGCGGCTTCCTTGTCGGCGACGGTGCTCTCCAGCATCGACGCGCGGCGCTCCTTGTCGGCTGCTGCTTCCTCCAACTTGGCAACCTCCAGGCCGGCCACCTCGGTGCGTGACAGGCCGATGGCGGCGGCCGCCTCGCGTTCGCGCTGGATCTGGTTGGCCAGGCCAGCGATGGAGTTCTGCCGGGCCTCGGTCAGGTCGGCATAGGCCTTGGCTGCCTCACCAGCTTCGGCGGCTTCGGTCTGCGCGGTCTTCTGCAGGCGCTCGATGCTGGCCAGCTGCTCGACCAGCTGGAGGGCGTTGGCCTTGCGCGCGCCGGTCAGGTCTTGCTCGACCTTGATGCGCAAGCGCTGGCTTTCCGTTAGCTTGGCGCCGCTGATGAGCTCGGCCTGCTCAAGTGCGATCTTCTCCTTGATGCTCTCGATGAAGGTCTTGTATGCGTTCGCTGCGGCCTTGCTCGCGGCGTCCTCGACGCGGGGCGGTGGTGGCGGCGCCGGCCGCTCAGGCTCTTTCGCGGCGGGCCGGTTGGCTGCTGCCGTGCGGGCGTTCAGGATGCGATCGACAGTCGCTTCCCACTCCTTGCGCGCTGCGACGGCGTCTTCTTTGACTGCCTGGCCGATGGCCTGAAAGCCCGAGATGTCGAGCGTGGCCAGCGCGACGACCTGGGCCGCCAGCGCCCCGATCTCGCGGCCGATGCCGGTCAGGGTGGACGCGACGGTGACGCCGACCACCGCCACCGTCTCGAATACCGTAGCGATGCCTTCCTGCACCGTCTTCATGGCACCGGTGGATCGGGTGTTTTCGTCCGTGGCGCTGTTCATGGCGCTCAGAATCGTGGTCAGATCCTTGACGGCACCGGAGGCCAGCAGCACCGAGTCGTAGATCACGCTGCCGGTGTTGTTGGTGTTGATCGTGCGGAACAGCTCATCCCAGGTGTCGCCGAGTTCGGAGATCGCACCGTCCAAGGTCTTGGCCCGGGTCTCCATGGCGCCGGCGAACTGGGTGTCGCCGATGGCCTGCAGATACTTCGTGATCTCCTTGGCGTTGTTGCCGATGGTGGTGGTCACGCCTTGGAAGGTCAGCGACACCTGCGCGCCTTCCTGCTTGGCCTTGATGCCGAACTCCTTGAGCCGCTCGAACTCGCCGGTCGAGGCGTCCGCGACAGCTTCGATCATCTGGTTCAGGCTCTTGCCCATGGCCGCAGAGGTGTTGCCGAAGCTGGTGAGCGCAGCGCGCGTCGGGTCCAGGCCCAGCGACTTCATCTTGATGAAGCCTTCCGTTGCCTGCGCCAGGCCGAAGGGAGTCTCGGAAGCGAAGTCCTTGAGCCACGCCAGCTCCTGCTCTGCGGCCTTGCTGCTGCCCGTCACGGTCACCAGGCTGGAGTTCAGCACGTCGATCTCGCGCTGCACCGAGATGAGCTTGGCGGCGAAGGCCGTGAACGACACCGCGGCGAACACGCTGGCCAGCACCGGGCCGATCTTGGTGATCTCCGTCCGCCAGTTGGTGGTGGCTTCGGTGGCTTGGGCGGTCTTGTCGCGGGCGGCGTCCAGCTGGTCGAGCACGGGGCGGATGGCTTGCGAGCTGATGCCGCGCTGATTGGCCAGGCTTTCCCAGTATTCGCGGCTCTCGCGCGAGCCGGCCTGCATGGACGCGATCTGCCGCTGGATCTGCTGCTCGAGGCTGCGCGTGGCGCGCTCGACGGTGCGGGCAGTGTTGTCGCCGCCGCGGCCGACAGAGGACAGGCCCTCGCTGGCCCGGCGCCCGGCGCGCTCTGCGACATTGCCCAGGTCTTCGACGGCACGCTTGCCGCGGGCCATGCCTGATTCGACGCCGGACACGTCGGCGCCCATGACGATGTTGGATTGAAGGTCAGTGTTGGCCATGACAGCCTTTCAGTTGGAGGCCCTGGCGCCCGTCTCGGGGCCAGAGGCTGAATTTCATATTTCGCGGGTGCGGAAATGGACCGGACAGGGCGGTTTCCAGCCCCTCAGCCCCCAGAGATTCGATGCCCCCGGGGGTGCCGCCAAGGCAAACGCCCCGCTGGGCGAGACCATGCGGGGCGTTCAGTCGATCAGGAGGTGCCGATCTTCAGGGCCTTGATCGCATCGTTGTTGAGCACGATGCCTGCCAGCCGACGGCGCACGTAGAACTTGACGTGGCCCACGTTGGTCAGCTGGTCAACCGTGATGCGGGCCGGGCCGCGCTCGACCAACATGTAGCCGCGGCGGAAGTTGCCGAACAGCACGGGGTGGTTGCCGGCCGCCACGGGGTCCAGGCCGTCAGCGCTGCGCACTGGGTATCCCAGCAGGCGGGCCGGGATGCTCTCGCTGATGGCCGGCTGCAGCAGGTACTGGCCCGTGCTGTCCTTGAGCTTGGCGACGCTGGCCATGGCGTTGCGGCTCATCAGCCAAGCGACGCCGCGCGGGTCGTTGAGGTACTGGCTCTTGACGCGGAACACTAGGTCGATGAGGCCATCGGCGGTGATCTGCGACGCATGGCCGCTCGGCACGTACTCGATCACGTCCGGCGCACGGCTGCCGGCGTCGTCGGTCACTGCGGTGGGCGCCGAGTTCAGGATGCCCGTGGGCTTGTTGACCCCGTTGCCGCGGATGATGGCGTCTGCCTCACGCTCGGCGAAGTCCTCCGCGACCGACTCGGACAGCCAGTCCACCACGTCGAACATGATGTCGTCCAGGGACCACTCCGACACTTGGGGATAGGCGTAGAGCTCGCCGTGCGTGGGCTTGCGCTCGCGCAGCGTCGGGGTGGCGGTGCCGGCGCGCGTGCCGGTCTCGCCGACCCAGCCCGACGTGGCGCTGTTGATGGACACCAGCGCCTTGAAGTCCGACGTGCTGGCGGGGACAACCTTCACCAGGTCGCGCAGCACGTTCATGCGGTTCAGGCGCTTCTCGATCTCGCCGTAGATCTGCATGGGCACCGCGTAACCGCCGCCGGACTGCGAACCGATCGTCACGTCCTTCTGCTCGAACGCTTCGGCTTCGGCCTTGCCGAGCATGGAGATCGTGTGCGAGTCGTGGGGCTTGCGCACCCAGTTCTTGAACGCGAGCAGGTGCTGTGCTGCTGCCTTGGTCTCGATGGCGCCGGGGCGGTCGCCTTGGAAGCCCTTGCCTTCGATGGCCTCCAGGCGGCTGGTCAGTTCATCGACGCGCCGACCTTGGGTCTGCTTGAACGCATCGATGGATTGCAAGGTCTGGTCGATCGCTTGCTTGATTTCGGGGAATTGGTAAGACATGGTGCGTGGACCTTTCGTGTGGATGAAAAGGCCTCGCGCCAATTTGCGGGAGTACGCGAGGCCGTAGCAGGCATCCGGGTAGGTCCGTGAGCGTCGCGCTCACATCACAGTCAGATCCAACTTAGGCCCCACGCCCGCAGCGTCACGCAGCAGGGGAGACGGTGTCCATTTTCTCTCCTTCCAAGGTCTCACGCAACTCTTCCAGTTGCGAACGTAGCTCATCAGCCTCAGCGCGACGGGCATCGACCAGGGCAGGCCAGCCGGCGCTGATGAAGCGCTTGGCGTGCACGCGGGACAGGCCCGCATCGCGCAGCGCACGCTCGATCAAGCGGCGCTCGGGGATCGGCTTCTCGTCAGCCATCAGGGCACCCAGCGCGACAGGTTGGCCGCTTTGCTGCGGCTGGTGATCTTGCGCAGGAAGCGCTCGACCAGGCGGCGCCGCATGTGCCGGTGGCGAAGGTCACGGAGCGTCATAGGGGCCCTTCTTTTTCTTCAGCTGGCGGTGCTGCGCCGGTGGGTACTTCGGAGCGGACCAGCGCCGGTGCGGCAGCGGGCCTTTGGGCGATGGCGTGGCCGATGTCGGCTTCATGGCTTGGCTTGCGAACAGAAGGTGGAAGACGGCCGCGATGGCCTGCGGGTCGGCTCGATGGGGATGTGCCATGGCTCATGCTCCACGTCCAGGATGCGCTTGGCGCAGGTGGGCGAGGAGATCGGCCCGTAGGTGCGGCGGCGTGTCAGCGATGTCGCGCTTCCAGTCCTCGCGGGCGAGGTGGCTGTCGTCGTGGTGGTCGCTGCTGCGCATGGCCGCGGCGATCAGGTCGGCGGTCATGGCCTCGACCTCGTGCAGGTAGGCCATCAGCGCCGGCTTATGCTCGATCAGCACGGCGCGCAGGGCGGGTGTAAGGCGGGACGTGGGCGCGAGCACCAGGTCGGGGCCGTCCGCGTCTATCGTCATGCCGGCGTCGAACACCAGGCGGCAGATGTCGGCGGGCGTCATAGCCGGGTCGCCTTCACGGGCTGTGCAACTTCGCCGGGCGAACTATGCGAACTATGCGAAGTACCAGCATCCATGCGGGTTTCAGACGCTTTTACCTGCTCGCGAACAATGCGAACTTGCGAACTTTCCTCGGCACGCTGGCCGGTTACTTCGCTTTGTTCGCTTCGTTCGCGGCGGCTGGAATCGGCCGCAAACCCGCGTGGTTGCTCATTCTTCGCTTTGTTCGCTTTGTTCGCGGTCAACTCGTAGAACTTCGTCGGCCGGCCTGGGCCGCTGCGGTCTTCCTCCACCACGATGCGCGGCGGGACTGCGGTCAGCAGTTCATCAAGCGCGGCGTCGATGCGGGTCTTGTTCTCGTGGCCCTTGAAGCAGTCCACCGTGATCTGCTTGCGCGTCACCCGCTGGTTGGCGGTCAGGAATGCCACGATCTTCTGCGCGGTCTCGTTGGTCTCCCGCACCTCGTGCTCGTCCTGGGCGCTGCCGAACACGAACTTCACGGTTTCGATCGAGTATCGGACCCACGCCAGCGCCGCATCGATGTGGGCGACTTCGACGGTGGTGGTGAGGTCGCACAGGGCGAAGAGCATCGCCATGCGCAGCAGCATGGGTGCGCGGCGCTCGATCAGCCCATTGATCCGCTCGCCGTGGCTGCGGTCGTTGAGTTCGCCCATGTACAGGACGCGCCAACGGTCAGCGGCTGCCGGCGATAGCTCTACACGCATGGAGTCACCCTTTGCCAGCGGGCCAGCGCTGCAGTGCTTGATCACGTCGATGACACGGCCGGCCAGGCGCTCGACCTCGGCCTTTGGTGTTGCCTTTGGGAATGGCAGCATCCGCGTGCGCTCAGCGTAGTACGGCAGGAAGCGATTCATGAAGCCGTTGGTGAGATCGCGGGAGGCGACGCTGGCCAGCAGCTCGCTCGGCGTGATCGCCACGGAAAGGCACACGTGCGGGTCGCTGGCCCACAGTCGATTGCTTTTCGTGGCCGGCTTGAGGGAAACGCCGTCCCAGCAGTCGCGCAGCGCGGCCGACAGGGTGTTTCCGTCTCGCTTGCCCTGATGCAGGATGTTGACGAACTCGGACTCGATGACCCAAAGGCGCTTGTCATCGATGGGCGGGATTTCCTCCTTGCCTTCCCGGTAGCCGTCATGGATGAGGAACACCAGCCCCTCCCGGGACGAGAGTCCGCCCGCGTGGATCTGCGGAGACAAGTCCGGTTCGATCTCGCGCACCAGGTACGCGATGCGCTTCATCAGCGAGACGCTATCGCCCTTCCGGCCCTCGCCAGAGCGGCCGATGTGTTGAGGGAACAGGCGGGCGTGGTGCCAGGTGTTGCCGACGGGCATGAACGGTGCGCGGCCGACAGCACAGCTCAGGTAGGCCATGGCGTTCGCGGCAATGGCGTAGGGGTTGGCCTCGGTGGTCTCGCTGCCCGCACGGGCGATCTCGCCGACTAGGCCGTACAGGCAAGCCGGCGACGGCCTGGGCGCGTTGCGGTGGTTGTCGGGGGTGTCATCCTCCAGCGGCGGCATCACAGGCGTGCGCTTGACCGGGCGGGCTGCGATGTCCTCGTCCAGCGGGCCGGCCAGGGCGTTGAGTTCGGCCGGCGTCATGCGAACGACTCCATCAGGCGGCTGATGCGGGCTGAGGCCGTCATCAGGCGGGCCAGGTCGACATCCGCCAGCACGACGCCGCGGGCGACGTTGCCGGCCGCGACGGCGGCGATGTTGGCTTCGGCCGCCAGCACCTGCAGCGCTGCGCGCGGGCTCAGCGGTGCGGGCTTGTGCTGCTGGGCCGGCTTGCCATCCTCGATCCACGCGCCCAGCGCCTTGGCGGCGTCGATGAACTCCAGGCCGTGGGCCTCGATGTGGTACGCCAGCACGTCGCCGCCCTTGGCGTTGCAGGCCATGCAGCACCAGCCGCCGGTCTTGGTGTTGATGCGCATGGAGTCGCTGCCGTCGTGGAAGCGGCATGCGGTGGTGCGCCAGACGCCGCGGCCGGTCAGCTTCAGGCCCTCGGACTCGAAGTAGCTGATCGGGTCAGGCAGGCGTTCGCGGTCGAAGCTCATTGCGCACCGCCAATCTGCGCGAGGAAGGCGCGCGCCTCGTCCAGGGTCATCAGCGATCTGCAGTGGCCCCACCGACTGGCGATGTAGCGCACGTGGCCGTTCTCGCCATCGGTGCGGTGCAGCTCGTGCCCGGCCAGAGCGAAGCGGGCGCGCAGGTCGGCGAAGGCCTTGTCGGCGCTCGTGTCCATGGCGCCGCTCATTGCACCGCCTTGGCGCGCAGCCAGTTCGAGACGCTGGCGGCCACCCAGCGGGTGCAACGGGCGCCATCCTTGACGGGCGCCGGGAACTTGCCATCAGTCACCTTGCGGCGGATGGTCGATTCAGACAGACCGGTTACTGCGGTAACCGTCTGGATTTTCAAGAGCGCTTCCGGAATATGGAGCGCCTGGAGGGTTTGCGCCGGGGCGCGGTTATAGCGGCGGGACGCGGCTTCGGGTTGCATTTCGCACCTCATGACTTGAACATGGGTGCATTGCATCGCGGCGTCTTCGATAGGTCACTACCGGCCCGCCCGCACGCCTACCCGCTTCCAGGCAGGCCGGTCCCGGTCTACTCGCAGGCCGGTGGTGTGCTTTCGTCACTCAACCACACATCACGCATCTGCTTCTCAGTGATCGGAAAAGAGAACTCGTTGTTCACACGCCTCGCATAGTCTCTGGAGAATGCCGATTTGTTCGACTGGTAAGCTTCCCGATGAAGCTGCCATTCCTTTCTCACGAACTCCTTTGCAGCTCTTGACTTTTCGTGCCGCTTAGACGCCATGATCCTTGATTCAGCCTGTCTAGCGATCTTTTTCCCAGACCACTCGACACACTCAAAAAGCTCTTCATGCCAGAAGAACAGATCTTGCTTGGACAGCTCGGGCCATGACTCATTCAGCCGATCGAAAAGGATCAGACCGAATGCTGCAAACTCTGCCGCCTGTTTCACTTCATCGTAGAGGAAATCCCCGATGTACTCGAACTTGCTCATCCTTTCCAAGATGACCCCAACGTCCTCTTCCGTCTCTATGCCACACGCTGATAATGTGCTTAGAAAGCGATCTCTGTACATGCAAATATAGTCAGAAATCTCTGGGATAACTTCGTCGCCTGTGACGGTATTCCCGTTATTGAGGTGACGGAGGGCTTGGGTGAAATCATTTGACATAGAGACTTTCTATTAATTCGAGGAGTTGCGGAGGCTGTCCAAATAATCCGCCCACTGCACCATCATTTCCCGCCTTTGGATCATGTACGTCGTGCGGTCGTACGCCATACCCAAGGGGCCGGATTTGCCGTGCGCCAGTTGTGCCTCGATGATCTCGTCGTCCACATCCAGGTGCTCGCCGATGATGGTCCTGGCCATGGCGCGAAAGCCGTGAGCCGTCATCTCGTCCTTGCTGTATCCCATGCGACGCAGCGCCGTGTTCACGGTGTTGTCGGACATGGGGCGCTCCCCGGTCAACAGCGACGGGAAGACATAACGCCCATGCCCTGACAGCGTGTGCATTCGCTTGAGGCATGCAACAGCCTGGGGGGCAAGGGGGACCAGGTGCGGCATGCCGCTGACCTTGCCTTGCTTGGTCCGCTTCATGGATGCCGCAGGAATCTTGAGCATTGAACTGTCGAAGTCGATCCACGCCCATTCCATCTGTCTGATGTTCCCAGGCCGTTGGAAGAGCAGGGCAGAGAGCGCCAAGGCCTCGCGAGTCGTTGGGTGACCTTGGTAGTCATCGATCGCGCGCAGCAGTTCCGCCGCGCGGCCCGGCTCCAAAACAGCAGCCATGTGCTTCACGATCACGGCCTGCAGTGCGTCACGCAAGGCATGCGCTGGGTCTTGCGTGGTGCGACTCGTCGCGATTCCATATCGGAACACCTGCCCGGCGTACTGGCGCAAAGAGTGGGCGGTCTCGTTCAGGCCGCGGCGCTCGACGCGGCGCAGGCATTCGAGCAGCAGCGGAGCGCTCACGTCCACCAGGGGGAGCGCGCCAATCCAGGGGAATAGGTTCACCTCCTGCAGGCGCAGCCACTTCTCGCTGTGCGCCTCGCTCCAGTCCTTCACCTTGACGGCGTGGAACTCGCGCGCGACTTTTTCGTAAGTAGTTGCAGCACTGACGCGCGCGGTAGCCTTCTCGAGCTGGCGGCGCTGCGATGGGTCGATGCCCTGATGATGTAACCGCTTGGCCTCGTCGCGGGCGAGGCGGGCTTCCTTGAGTTTGACGCCGGGATAGCTGCCAATCGCCAGGCGCTTCTCCTTCCCGTCGAAGCGGTACTTCCAGAACCAGCGTTTAGATCCACTGGCGGCCGCTTCAAGGTACAGGCCGCCCGAGTCGGCAAAGCGAGATCGGGCCTTGTCAGGAGCGCACTCGGAGTTCTTGCAAGAGATTTCAGTCAGCATGGGGGAACAGAGCGGTGAAAGATCAGCCGAAATGGCTTCTTACCCCCAGTTGTACCCCCGGATACGCTGCGCTGCAATGGTGCTACATGCAGCAACTTGACGCAAACTATTGCGCTAAGTCTTTGATATTTCTATGCTTTTGACCGTATATGACGGCTTTAGAAGCACAAAAATGGAGCGGGTGAAGGGAATCGAACCCTCGTATGAAGCTTGGGAAGCTGCCGTTCTGCCATTGAACTACACCCGCGCGGCGCGCATTCTACTGTCGCCCGGCCGCATCTTCGGGCACCGCTCCCAGATCTGCTAGTTCCTGGCACCTTGTCCGCCGTCGTGGCGCCGTAGCCCGTGGGTGTTCCGTGGGTGTGCAGCCCGCAAAAGGGGGCGCTGCAAACGCAGTTGCGCGGGGCCGCCGGCCCGCTTCGGCTGCATGGCGGAGGATTCTGGCCTGGTCGTGCCAAGAGCGACTGGGTGTTGCGCAACGCCTCCCTGCAGGCCCGGGCCTGGGCCGATGCCGGCCCGCCACGCACGACCATGGCTGTCGAGGCGGGCGCGACGCCGCCGCAACGGGATGAGGAAAGCCTGCTCGGCCATTGGGCGCGGCTTAGCCGAGCTGGCGCAGCGCCACCGTCGCCTGCGCGCCCAGCAAGGTGGGCTCCAGCCCGTGGCCGGCCGCGCCCACGACCGAGCTTGCCAGCATGCCGGCCAGCAGGGCGTCGACGAACCCCACCACGCGTGGTGGGAAGCGGCGCCCGTGCGCCAGCAGCGGGCCGAGGGGCTTGATCGTGAAGTTGATCGCCGCGAACGCCAGCACGGTCCACAGCATGGCGCTCATGCTGCGGCTCCGCGACGCAGCAGAGCGGGCAGGGCGGCGACGCTGGCGAACATCAGCGCCACGCCGGGCGGCCGCAGCCAGCACATGCCGGTTGTGACCAGCACGGCGAGGACCACGGGACCGCGGCGTCGGGGCTTGCCGCGCACGATCTGCAGCACGAACACGAGCAACACGCCCGGGAAGACCAGGTCCAGCCCGATCGCGCGTGCCAGTGCCGGCTCGGCGCGAGGTAAGCGCCCATGGCCGTGCCGGCCACCCAGGCCGGCCACTGCACCAGCGTGGCGCCAAGCATCTTGTCGCGGTCCACGCCGCCGTCGGCCCGGCGCGCGGCCGCCAAGGACGCGTCGATGGCAGGGCGAGCGCAGGCGACATGCCGTGCCGCGCCCGGCCCGCAGAATGCGGCGCGAACTCCAGGGAGACCCCATGCTCGTACCACCCGAGGCCTTGCGCGGCGGCACCGTTGCCGACCTCATCGTCACCGCCATCGCCAAATATCCAGAGCGGGCCGCCTTCGCCAACGACGAGGCCCGCGTGACCTATGCCGAACTGGGCCAAGCCATCGGCCGCATCGCCCAGCACTTCGACCGCCTGGGCCTCCAACCCGGCGACACCGTCGCCCAGCTGGCCGTGAACCGCTGGGAGGTGTTCGCCGTGGTCGCTGCCGTCTACCTGCGCGGGCTGCGCTCGGTCACGCTGCACGCGCTGGGCAGCGAGGCCGACCATGCCTACATCCTCGCCCACAGCGGCGCGCGCACGGTGATCGTCGACAGCGACCACCAGGCGCGCGGCCAGGCGTTGCGCACGCAGTGCGGCCAGGTCCGCACCTGGCTCTCCATGGGGGCCATTGCCGGGTTCACCGACCTGCTGCAGGCCGTGCGGGACCTCGCGCCGCAGCCGCTCGTGCCCTGGGGCGACGCCGAGACCATCGTGCGCCTGGCCTACACCGGCGGCACCACGGGCCGGCCCAAGGGCGTGATGCTGAGCAACCGGGCGCTGGCCACGAACGCGGTCCTGGACCTGGCTGTCAAGGACTGGCCGCACGAGGTGCGCTATGTCTGCCCGGCGCCGATCTCCCACGGCGGCGGCTCGCTCGTGGTGCCCACGCTGGTGCGCGGCGGCTGCGTGACCTTGCTTCGCGGCTTCTCGGCCGACGGCTTCGTCGATGCCGTGGCGAAGTACCGCGGCAACCTTTCCTGGCTGGTGCCGACCATGCTGTACGCGCTGCTGGACAGCCCACGCGTGCGCGAGGTCGACTGGGCCGCCTTCCACACGCTGGTCTACAGCGCCGCGCCGGCCGCTCCCGCCCGCATCCGCCAGGCGCTGGACATCTGCGGTCCGGTGCTGGTGCAGAGTTACGGTCAGACCGAATCGCCCAACGACATCCTGCTGCTGGACCGGCACGACCATGCGCGGCTCTCGGACGCCCAGCTCACGGCCGCGGGCCGGCCGTACCCGCTCGTGCAGCTGGCGCTGCTCGACGCGCAGGGCGCGCCTGTGCCCGATGGGGAACGCGGCGAGATCTGCGTGCGCGGCCCGCTGGTGATGGCCGGCTACCTGGACAACCCGGCCGAGACCGCTGCCGCGCTGGCCGGCGGCTGGCTGCACACGGGCGATGTGGCCTACCGGGGGGCCGACGGCCTGTACTACATCGTCGACCGCATGAAGGACGTGATCATCTCGGGCGGCTTCAACGTCTACCCCAAGGAGATCGAGGATGCGCTGTGCGCCCAGCCCGGCGTGGCGGCAGCGGCGGTGATCGGCATCCCTGATGCCAAGTGGGGCGAGCTGGTCATGGCCTATGTGCAGTGCAAGCCGCGCGCGCAGCCTTCGGCCGATGCGCTGGTGGCGGCCGTGCGCGCGGCCAAGGGCGCGGTGGCAGCGCCCAAGCGCGTGGACTTCATCGACGCGTTGCCGCAGACCGCGCTCGGAAAGATCGACAAGAAGGCGCTGCGTGCGCGGCATTGGGGCACCGCGGCACGCGCCGTGAACTGACACCCGGCCTCACTCGGGCAGGTGTTGCGCCACGAAGCGTCTGAACAGCTTCATCGAAGGGCTTTCCGTCCGACCGGCCAGCGTCACGAGGGCAAAGATGGCGTTGGAGCTGTAGGGCGGATCGGTGACGAGCTCGACGACCTCACCGGTTGCCATGTATTCGCGCGCGGCGGCAAAGATGGCGAAAAGGATCGTATCGGTCTGCCGCATGACGTTGACCAGGCTCGTGATGTCTTCACTGCGCAGCCGCACCGACTGGTTCGGGTGGGCACGCGGCCCGAAATGGCGCATCAGCAGGTTGGCGATCTCGTCGGTCAGCGTTGTCGACGCCAACGGGTAGAGCATCACATCGTCGAAGGTCACGGGGCCGCCGCGCGCCAGTAGCGGGTGGCCGCTGCGGCACATGAAGCCCCCGCGCAACTCGGCCACCACTTCCACCACCAGGTCCTCGGCCGGTGGCACCGCACGCCGATCGATGACCAGCGCGTCCACGCTGCGCTCGCGCAGCTGGCGCAGCTGCAGCTCCAGCGCACCACGCGAGAGGGTGAGCCGCACGTCCGGATGGTGCCGTGCAACATGGACCATGAACGGCGTCATCAGCATGGAGGCCGGCCCCGCCCCCAGGCCGATACGGATCGGGCCGGAGCTGCCGCGCTTGACCAGATCCACGCTGCGCCGAAGCTCCTCGGCGCCGAAGATCAGCTGACGCGCACGCGCCGCCACGGTCTCGCCCAAGGGCGTGAGTTCGTTGCGCCGGCCCATGCGGTCGATCAGCCGCGCGTCCAGCGCGTCTTCGAGCAGTCGGATGCTGCGGCTCAAGGCCGGTTGGGTGATGTGCAGCCGCTCTGCAGCGCGGCTGAAGGATCCCGCGTCGGCCACCATGAGCAGATGCTCGAGCTGCTTGAGGTTCATGCTCTATCCAAAAGTTTTTTTTCTAGTTTGTAGAAAAACAATGCATTGGACAGATAGGTGTGGGCGTTTTTACCATGGTCTCATTCCGTTATTTATGTGTACAAAAGATAACTTAGTATCAGCGAATGGCGAAGTGCATCCAATCAATGGCGGAATGAACCGGAGAACACCACATGCCCCACCCCCTCATCGACAGCATCACCGCCCATGCCCAGATGTTCGTGAAATTGCGCCGTGAGCTTCAGATGTCGGCCGAACGCGGCGCGGTCGATTGGCGCACCGACGACCTCGTCGCAGGACGCCTGGAGCAATGGGGCTACAAGCTCGACCGCGGCGTCGGCGGCGGCGGCATCGTCGCCCAATTGCGGCGGGGCAAGGGCCCCAAGCGGCTCGGCCTGCGCGCCGAGATGGGGGCGGTGCCGGCGGTGTCCGGCAGCCAGTTCGGCCATACCGCCATGCTGCTGGCCGCGGCCCACTATCTCGCGCGCCAGGGAGACTTCAGTGGCACGCTGAACCTGGTCTTTCAATGCGCCGACCTGCAGCAGGGCGGGGCGCGCCGCATGCTGGCCGACGGCCTGTTCGACCGGTTTCCCTGCGATGCCATCTTCGCGATGCACGGCGTCACGGGCCAGCCGCAGGGCCAGCTGCTGCTGCGCGACGGCCCCGCCATGGCGTCGCACGACGACGTGTTCATCACACTGCACGGAGACCCGCAGCACGGCGCGGCCGATCCGGTGGTCGCGGGGGCTGCCATCGTCATGGGGCTGCAAAGCCTCGTGGCGCGCCACACCGATGCGCAGCGCGTGGCGGTGCAGGTCAGCAGTTTCGAGGCCAGGGCCGTCCCGGGGGCTGCCGCCCCCCTGGCGACGCTGCAGCTCGGCGTGCGCGCGCTCGAGCCGCAGGTGCGCGACAACCTGCAGCGCCGCATCACGGCGCTGACCGAATTGCAGGCCCTCAGCTACGGGGTGCAGCCCACGGTGGACTACCGCCGCCACGCGCCGGTGCTGTTCAACAGCCCTCTGGAAACGGAGTTTGCGCGCCAGCTGGCCATGGAGCTGCTCGGACCAGGCCAGGTGCAGGCGCAGGCGCCGGCCTTCGCCGGGTGCGACGACTTCGCCTTTATGCTGGAGCAGGTGCCGGGCAGCTACCTGCTGCTGGGCAACGGCGACGGCCCGGCGGAGGACTTCAACGAAGCCAACCTGCCGATCGGCGCCGCCTACTGGGCCATGCTGGCCCAGTGCTACCTGCACTGATCAAAGGCGCTCGAACACGGCGGCGATGCCCTGGCCGCCGCCGATGCACATGGTCACCAGCGCATAGCGGCCACCCACGCGCTGCAGCTCGTGCAGCGCCTTGACCGTGATCACGGCGCCCGTGGCGCCGATCGGGTGGCCCAGCGAGATGCCCGAGCCGTTGGGGTTGACCTTGGCCGGGTCCAGGCCCAGATCTTTCGTGACCGCGCAGGCCTGCGCCGCGAAGGCCTCGTTGGCCTCGATCACGTCCAGGTCCGATACCTTCAGGCCCAGCTTCTCCAGCAGCTTCTTGCTGGCCGGCACCGGGCCGATGCCCATGTACTTGGGGTCCACACCGGCGTGGGCGTAGCCCACCAGCCGCGCTAGCGGCGCCAGGCCACGCGCCTTAGCGACCGAGGCCTCCATCAGCACCACGGCAGCGGCCGCGTCGTTCAGGCCCGAGGCATTGCCTGCGGTGACCGTGCCGTTCTCCTTGACGAACACGGGCTTGAGCTTGGCCATGTCTTCCAGGCTGGCGTCGGCGCGGAAGTGTTCGTCGGTGTCGAACACCACGTCGCCCTTGCGGCCCTTGGAGACCACCGGAACGATCTGCTCCTTGAAATAGCCGGCGGCGCTGGCCTTGGCGGCGCGGCGGTGGCTTTCCACGGCCAGGCCGTCCTGGTCTGCGCGCGTGATGCCCCACTTGGCGGCGATGTTCTCGCCAGTCACGCCCATGTGGATGGTGTGGAAGGGGTCGTGCAGCGCGCCGACCATCATGTCCACGAGCTTGGTGTCGCCCATGCGGGCGCCCCAGCGCGCATTCAGCGAGGCGTAGGGCGCGCGGCTCATGCTTTCGGCGCCCGCGCCGATCGCGATGTCGCAGTCGCCGAGCTGGATCGCCTGCGCGGCCGAGACGATGGCTTGCAGGCCCGAGCCGCACAGCCGGTTCACGTTGAAGGCCGGTGTGTCCTCGCTGCAGCCGCCTTCGAGCGCGGCCACGCGCGAGAGGTACATGTCGCGCGGCTCGGTATTGACCACGTGGCCGAACACCACGTGGCCCACGTCCTTGCCCTCCACCTTTGCGCGGGCCAGCGATTCGCGCACGACCAGCGCGCCCAGCTGCGTGGGCGGCACATCCTTGAGGCTGCCCCCGAAGGTACCGATGGCGGTGCGCACACCGCTGACGACGACGACTTCACGACCCATGTTGTTGCTCCTGCTGGGGAAGAAAAATTTGGCCGCGATCTTCCCACGGGGCATGCGGGCCAGGTGTCACCAAGCTGCCAAAGGTAACAATTCAGTGCACGCCGTGGATGTGGCGCGTGCGCGCCTGCACGTGCGGCACCGGCTCCTCGGCCAGGGTCTTGAGGATGCCGCAGTCACCGGTGGAATGGGCCGCCTGGCACTGGCTGCGCAAGGCCTTGAGCTGACGCTCCAGCGCGCGCAACTCGCGGATGCGCTGCGCCACATGGCCGATGTGTGCGTCCAGCAGCGCATTGACGCCGCCGCAGTCGCCGCCCGGCGCGTCCTGGAACTGCAGCAGCGTGCGGATCTCGTCCAGCGCCATGTCGAGCGCGCGGCAATGCCGGATGAAGGACAGGCGCTGCACGTGGCTCTCGGCGTAGTCGCGGTAGTTGCCCTCGGTGCGCGGCGCGGCCGGCAGCAGGCCGGCGCGCTCGTAGTAGCGGATGGTTTCCACCGGTGTGTCGGTGGCGGCGGCCAGTTGTCCGATCTTCATGGCGCTTGACTCTACAGCGGCTTCAGGGTTTCCAATGCCTGCAACCAAAGAAAGACACCGCATGAAGCATTGCTGTTCCGAACCCGCACCGCGCGCGCAGGCCGCACACGTGGGCCACGCCCAGGCACCTGGCCAGCCCCACAGCCACGAGGGCGAACACCGCCACGACCGCCACGACCGCCACGACCGCCACGACCACCACGACCATCACGACCATCACGACCATCACGACGGGAAGGAGGGCGGTCATCTGCACGACCACGACCACGGTGCCGGCCCGGGCGTGGCCCGCCTGGCCGTGGCGCTGGCGCTGGCCATCGTGGCCGAGCTGCTGCACTTCATGGCCGGCGACGCGCTCTGGTCCAAGGGCCTGGGCCTGGCCATCGCGGCCCTGGCGATCGGCCTGTCGGGCGTCGAAACCTACACCCAGGGCGTCGCCGCGTTGCGCCGCGGCCGGCTCAACATCAACGCGCTCATGAGCGTGGCCGTGACGGGCGCCTTCCTGATCGGCCAGTGGCCCGAGGCTGCCATGGTGATGGCGCTCTATGCGATCGCCGAGCTCATCGAAGGCCGCGCCGCCGACCGCGCGCGCAATGCAATCGCCGGCCTGCTGGCGCTGGCGCCCGAGCAGGCCGAGGTGCTGCAGCCAGACGGCAGCTGGCGCGCCCAGCCCGCCGCGGAGGTGGCGCTGGACGCTGTGGTGCGCATCCGCCCCGGCGAGCGCGTGCCGCTGGACGGCGTCGTGACCGAGGGCCGCAGCAGCATCGACCAGTCACCCGTCACGGGCGAGAGCCTGCCGGTCGACAAGGGCCCGGGCGACACCGTGTTCGCCGGCACCGTCAACGCCGAGGGGGCGCTGCAGTTCCGCGTGACGGCTGCGGCCGGCAACACCACCCTGGCCCGCATCATCCACGCGGTGGAGCAGGCCCAGGCCACGCGCGCGCCCACGCAGCGCTTCGTCGATCGTTTCGCCGCCCTCTACACGCCGGCCGTGTTCGTGTTGGCGCTAGCCGTCGCGCTGGGCGGGCCGCTGCTGTTTGGCATGGCCTGGCTGGACGCCGTCTACAAAGCGCTGGTGCTGCTGGTCGTGGCCTGCCCCTGCGCCTTGGTGATCGCCACGCCCGTCACCGTCGTCAGCGCGCTGGCCGCCGCCGCGCGGCGCGGCATCCTGGTCAAGGGCGGCAGCCATCTGGAGAACGCGCGGCTGCTCAAGGCCGTTGCGCTCGACAAGACTGGCACCATCACGGCCGGCAAGCCGCAGCTCGTGCACTGGGAGGCCCTGAGCGCGGAAGGCGACGCGCTGGCAGGCCTGGCCGCGGCACTTGCCGCGCGTTCGGACCACCCCGTCTCGCGCGCAATCGCCCAGGGTCTGGCGGCGGAGCCTCTGCCCGTCGACGACTTCCGCGCCTTGCCCGGCCGCGGCGTGCAGGGCCGTGTCGATGGGCGCGAACTCGTGCTGGGCAACCACCGCCTCATCGAAGAACGCGGCCAGTGCAACGCCGCGTTGGAAGCGCTGCTGCGCCAGCATGAAGAGCAGGGCCGCACGCTCACGCTGCTGGCCGACGCCGGCGGCACGCTGGCGCTGTTCGCCGTGGCCGACACCATCAAGGACAGCACGCGCGAGGCCGTGGCCGAACTCCAGCGCCTGGGCGTGGTGCCCGTCATGCTGACCGGCGACAACCGCGCGACGGCCGAAACCGTGGCGCGCGAAGCCGGCATCGCCGAGGTGCAGGGCAACCTGCTGCCGCAGGACAAGCTCGCCGCCATCGAGGCACTGCAGCAGCGCATGGGGCCGACCGGCATGACGGGCGACGGCATCAACGACGCGCCCGCGCTCGCACGTGCCGACATCGGCTTCGCCATGGGCGGCGCCGGCACCGACGTGGCCATGGAGGCGGCCGACGTGGTCATCATGAACGACGACCTGCGCCGCATCCCGGAGACCATCCGGCTGTCGCGCCGAATGCACGCCGTGCTGTGGCAGAACATCGTGCTCGCGCTGGGCATCAAGTCGGTGTTCATGGTGTTGGCGCTGCTCGGCACGGCCACGATGTGGATGGCCGTGTTCGCCGACATGGGGGCCACGCTGCTGGTGGTGGCCAACGGGCTGCGCCTGCTGCGCGCCCGCGCGAGCTGATTCAGCCGGTTTCGCGCCCGAGCACGAGCGCGAACAGCTCGTTGCGAAAGTGGATGCCCAGCCGCGCGAAAGCGCGGTTGCGGTAGGTCTTGACGGTGGGGAGGGACAGCGCCAGGTCGGCCGCGATGCCATCCTGCGTCATGCCGCGCAGCAGCCGCGTGCAGACGTCGAGTTCGCGCGCGGTCAACTCTCCGCTCAGTTGCAGCAGGCGCTGGCGCAGCGCCTCGGGTGAGCGCTGTGGCTCGGGCAGGGGGCCACGCAAGGCCACCTGCTTGCGTGCCAGCGCCAGCAGCGCGGGCGCCAGTTGCTCGAAGTCGCCGATCTGCGCATCGCTCAGCGCGCTCTGGTGTGCATGGCGGTAGAAATTGACAGCGAACAGCGCTTCTTCGGGGCCGTGCTCGACGATCGACACACGCTCGGCCACTCCGTGGGCCTCGTAGACGCGCGCGCGGTGCTCGTTCGGCACTTCGCGTGCCGTGATGTGGCACAACTGCGTGCGCTGGCCCGGGTTGTCGTCGAAACGCAGGCTTCGGTCCTCACGCACCGGTCCGGACAGGTAGGCATTCCAGCAGTCGCGTGTGGTGTCGGGAATGCCGAGGCTGCCCGACAGGTACAGCCGCGGGGCGCAGCCCGGCCCCACCTGGTAGACCGACCACGAAGCGGCCGGCAAGGTGGGGTGCAGGCGTTCCAGCAGCCGCGCACCGAAATTCTCCTCGCCCAGCAGCTCGACCATGGCGCCCACGGCCGGGCCGATGCCGGCCGGCAAGCTGCCGGGTTGCCAGGCCGCGGGGGCCCATTTGCGCATGCGTGGTCTCCTGGTTCTCCCGTCATCCTCAGGGATGACAGCCGCCAACGCAGGGCGGATTTACGCTCGCCCGCGATTGTCACCGCTTTGACGCACACCATGGACACCGACGCGATCCCGATGCCCCAACTGCGCTTCTTCGCCGGCCTGTCCGTCGAAGTGGCCGAGCCCCAGCAGGTCGGCGCCGTCCCGCACGGCCTGCGCCGCGTGATCCCCATCCTGGGCGGTCAGGCCCAGGGCGAGGGCTGGCGCGGCCGCGTTCTGCCCGGCGGCGCCGACTTCCAGCTCATCGTGCACGCGGGCTATGCCGAGCTCGACGCGCGCTACGTGCTGGAGATCGACGGCGGCGACCTCGTCTTCGTGCAGAACCAGGCCGTGCGCAGCGGCCCGCCGGAACTCATGCAGCGCATTGCGCGCGGCGAGCCGGTGGACCCGGGCCAGATCTACTTTCGCTGCCAGCCGCGCTTTGAGACCGCGTCGAAAGCGCTGGGCTGGATCAACGAGCGCCTGTTCGTGGGCGCCGGCGCGCGCCACCCCGACAAGGTCGTGATGCGCTTCTTCGCGCTCGACTGATTCCCCACCATCCCCAGGAGACATGCCATGAACTTCACCCGCCGCCTGGCGCTGTGCGCCGCAGCGCTCGTTCCGTTCGCCGCTGCGGCCCAGGCGCCGTCCTACCCCAACAAGCCCGTGCGCATCATCGTGGGCTTTCCAGCCGGCACCGGCCCCGACATCGTGGCGCGGTTGCTCGCGCAGAAGCTGTCCGAAGGCTGGGGCAACCTGGGCGTGATCGTGGACAACAAGCCTGGCGCGGCCGGCCTGATCGCGGCCTCCGAGGCCGCGCGCGCCGCACCGGACGGCTACACGCTGATGCTGGGCGAGACCGGCCAGCTTGCCATCGCGCCCAGCAGCTACAACAAGCTGCCCTATGACCCCGCCCGAGACTTCGTGCCGGTCTCGCAGGTCGTGACGGCCGACTTCATCCTGCTGGTCAATCCGCAGAAGGTCCCGGCCAGGAACGTCAAGGAATATGTGGACTGGACACGCCAGCAAAAGGGCATGTTCATGGCCACTTTCGGCGCCGGCACGCCGGGCCATTTCGGCGCTTTCATGTTCGGCGATGCGGTCGGCATCAAGCCGGAGGCCGTGCACTACAAGTCCACGGGCGACGCCATGAGCGGCATCTTCGGCGGCGACGTCTCCGGCGTATTCGCCAGCGCGGGGCTGGCCGCGCCCAACGTCAAGTCGGGCAAGCTCGTCGCGCTGGCCAGCACGGGTGCGCAACGCACGGCGGTCCTGCCCGAGGTGCCGACCTTCAAGGAGCAGGGCTACGCCAACCTGGAGTTCAACTCCTGGTTCGGCATCGTCGCCCCGGCGAAGACGCCGCCCGACATCGTTGCCAAGCTCAATGCCGACATCGTGCGCGCCATGCGCTCCCCCGACGGGCAGAAGAAGATGGAAGACGCCGGTTTCCACGTCACTGGCACCACGCAGCAGGAGTTCGCCGCGCTGATCGCCGCGGACACGGCCAAGTGGGGCAAAGCGGTCGCCGCGACGGGCTTCAAGGCCGACTGAGAACCACCACCACAGGAGGAGACACACCGATGAAGAACACCCCCATCGCCTTTCCCTTGTCCGCGCTTGCGCTGGCCTTGCTCGCCGGCTGCGGCGGCGGCAGCGGCGCATCGTTGCTCGAACTGGACGCCAAGGCCGCCGAGGCCGCCTGCACCGACATGGTGACCAAGGCCGGCCTGCCGGCCACCATGCTGACCACGCGCTATGTGGCCGAGGGCACGCGCCGCCCCGGCACGCTCACGACAGGCGACTTTCTGGGCGGCCACTGCGTGGTGACCGGCAGCCGTGACGCGCGCACGGGCGTGGATGGCAAGCCCTATGCCATCGGGTTCGAACTGAGCTTGCCGGACCGCTGGAACGGCCGGTTTCTGTACCTGGGCGGTGGCGGCAACGACGGCACGCTGCGCGACACCTCGCTGTCCTCCAGCATTTCCATCGGCACGCCTTCGCCGCTGGGCCAGGGCTATGCCGTGGTTTCTACCAACGCCGGCCACGAAGGCACGAGCGCCAGCTTTGGCGCCGACCCGCAGGCACGCATCGACCACGCCTACAACGCGCACGACAAGACCGCGCAATCGGCCAAGGCCCTCATCGCATGGCGCTACGGCAAGGCGCCGAACTACTCCTACTTCTCGGGCTGCTCGGGCGGCGGGCGCCAGGGGATGATGTTCTCGCAGCGCTTTCCGAGCTACTTCGACGGCATCACGGCCGGCGCGCCGGCCATGCGCGTGTCCAGCGGCGCCACGGTGGCCGCGATGTGGAACAACCGCAAGTTCACCGACATTGCCCCGCTGGGCAGCGACGGCAAACCCGTGCTGTCGCAGGCGTTCTCCAATGGCGACCTGAACCTCGTGGCCAACGCCGTGCTCGCGGCCTGCGATGCCGGCGACGGCGTGGTCGACGGCATGGTCCAGAACACCCAGGCCTGCAGTTTCTACCCGGCCGTGCTCCAGTGCACCGGCGCCAAGAACGACAGCTGCATCAGCGCGGCCCAGGTCGGTGCGCTGAAGGAGGTGTTCGGCGGCCCGAAGAACACGGCCGGCCAGGCGCTCTACGCCGGCCAGCCCTGGGACCCCGGCATCCGCGATGCCGGATGGCGCGCCTGGACGCTGGGCACCTCGACCACCGCCACGCCGAACTCGCGCTACATCACGCTGATGCTGGACGCGCTGCGCAACGAGTTCTTCACGCCGGCCGACCCCACGTTCGACGCACTGGCTTTCAACTTCGACACCGATCCGGCGCGCATGGCCGCCTTCTCGGCCGTCTACGACAGCTACAGCGACGACCGTCTTGCGGCCTACAAGGCGCGCGGCGGCAAGCTGCTGTTCATCCACGGCATGGCCGATCCCATCTTCTCGGCCAAGGACACGGTGGACTACTACCAGCGTCTGGCCGCCAGCAACGGCGGCATCGCGGCCACGCAGGGCTTTGCGCGCACCTACCTCGTGCCCGGCATGGCGCACTGCTCGGGCGGCCCGGCCACCGACACCTACGACTCCCTGCAGGCCATGGTCGACTGGGTGGAAAAGGGCGTCGCACCCGACACCATCGCTGCGCGCGCCAGCGCCAGCAACGCCTACTTCCCGAACCGCACACGCCCGCTGTGCGCCTATCCCAAGTTCGCCAAGTACAAGGGCTCGGGCAGCATCGAGGACGCGGCCAACTTCAGCTGCGAGGCGAGTTGACGGCGCAGGGCGGCGCGTCGCCTAAGATCGCGCCGCCCATGACCACCGCCGCCAGTCCCTCCCCACGCCGCAAGCCGGTGCGTGCCGTCAAGCCCGAGGGGCAGTGGCACCACGGCAACCTGCGCGAATCGCTGATCCAGTGGGGCACGCACCTCCTGGACACCCAGGGCAGCGACGCGATGAGCCTGCGCGCCACGGCCAAGCTTGCCGGTGTTTCGCAAGGCGCGCCGGCCCACCACTTCGGCGACAAGAACGGCCTGTTGGCTGCCATCGCGGCGCAGGGCTTCCGCGATCTCGTCGCGCAGCGCCAGCGCCAGCTCGCCAGCGTGGACCCTGCCGACGGTCCCGGCCAGCTGCGTGCGGTGCTGCTGGCCTACATCGCGTTCGCACAGGCCCATCCTGCGCGCTTTCAGCTCATGTTCGGCCCGCTGCTGGGCCGGCGCGACGACTACCCCGAGCTCAGGGAGGCGGGCACGGCCTCGTTCGCCATGCTGCGCAGCGTGGTGCTGCCCTTGCTGCCCTCGCCGCGCACCGACACGTTGAACGAAGACGAGGTGGCCGGCATCGTCTGGGCGGCCGCGCACGGCCTGGCCACGCTGCGCATGCACGGCCGCGGCGCCCCCATCCGCAGCGGACCGCGCCAGAGCACCGAGCAGACCAACGAGGCCCTGGTGCGCTTCTGTCTGCTGGCGATCGCCGGCCTCGCAGCGCATCCGCGCTGACACCTTGGCGACTTGCCGCACAGGCCCCGTGCTGCTAACCTCGCGGCCAACTAGACAGTGCCTAGTTTGGTGCAGAAGACGGAGACACCCATGCATCCCACCCAGTCGGCCATGCCCGACTTCTGCTACATCGGCCGCGACGAGGCGCGCGCCGCGACCGGGCGCGACGGCCTAGTCACGCTGGGCGACATGGGCTCCCTGTGCGCCGACGACTGCCTGTTCATCTGCGACCGCCAGTCCGACATGGTGATCTCGGGCGGCGTCAACATCTACCCGGCCGAGATCGAGGCCGCGCGGCTGACCATGCCGGGCGTCGCCGATGCCGCTGTCTTCGGCATTTCCGACGCCGACTTCGGCGAAGGCCTGGCGGCCGCCGCGCAACTGCACCCCGGCGCCGCCGTCGACGCGGTCGCCGTGCAGGCCTGGCTGCGCGAGCGCCTGGCCAACTACAAGGTGCCGTGCACCATCGCCTTCCACGACAGCCTGCCGCGCGAGGACACCGGCAAGATCTTCAAGCGCCGTTTGCGCGAGCCCTATCGGCAAGGCGTCGCGCGCCGCATCTGAGCCCCATCCGTTCACACCCTGGAGACCCGCTGCCATGAGCCTGCCCCCCATCCTGTCCCAGCGCCTGCGCCTGCCCGTCGTGGCCTCGCCGCTGTTCATCATCTCCAACCCCGACCTGGTCATCGCCCAGTGCAAGGCCGGCATCGTGGGTTCGTTCCCGGCGCTCAACGCGCGGCCGGCCGAGCAGCTGGAGGTCTGGTTGGAGCGCATCACGACCGAACTGGCGGAGTACGACCGCCTGCACCCGGAGGCGCCATCGGCCCCGTTCGCGGTCAACCAGATCGTGCACCGCTCCAACGACCGGCTCGAACACGACATGGCCGTCTGCGCCAAATTCAAGGTGCCCATCGTGATCACCTCGCTGGGCGCGCGCACCGAGATCAACGACGCCGTCCACGCCTGGGGCGGCATCGTGCTGCACGACGTGATCGACAACGCCTTCGCGCGCAAGGCCATCGACAAGGGCGCCGACGGTCTGATCGCGGTGGCGGCCGGCGCGGGCGGCCACGCGGGCTTCCAGTCGCCGTTCGCGCTCGTACAGGAGATCCGCGAATGGTTCGACGGCCCGCTGCTGCTGTCCGGCGCGATCGCCTCGGGCCGGGCCATTCTGTCGGCCCAGACCCTGGGCGCCGACCTGGCCTACATCGGCTCGGCCTTCATCGCCACGCAGGAGGCCAACGCGGTTGAAGGCTACAAGCAGATGATCGTGGACAGCAGCGCCAAGGACATCGTGCACACCAACCTCATCACAGGCGTGCACGGCAACTACCTCAAGCCCTCGATCCGCAACGCCGGCATGGACCCGGACGCGCTGCCGACCAGCGATCCGTCCAAGATGGACTTCGGTTCCAACCGTCAGAAGCCCAAGGCCTGGAAGGAGATCTGGGGCTGCGGCCAGGGCATCGGCGTGCTGCGCGACGTGCCGCCCGCCGGTGAGCTCGTGGCGCGCCTGGGGCGCGAGTACGACGCGGCCCGGCGCGAGTGGGTGCAGCGCGTGCTGCCAGCGGCGGCGCAGCCGGCCTGAGCCCGTTTAGCGCGGCGGTGGGCGGGCGCCACGCCGCGCTGCCATCTCCTCGCCCATGGCCTGTTGCTCTCCGGGTGTGAGCGTGGCGTGCACTCCGGGAAAGACCATGGTTTCTTCGGCCGCCAGGTGCCGGCGGTACAGCGCGGCGAACTGCGCCCAGCGCGCCACGGCGGCCGGCAGCGCCTGCGCATCCAGACCACCGTCGATGACCGCCAGCAGATCCGGCCGCAACCGCGCCCAGTCGTGCTCCATGACCTGGTGGTCGGCGCGCAAGCGCGCGGCCAGGCCGGCCTGGCCCCGGGCGCGCAACAGCGGCAGCACGTGCAGCTCCTCGTCCTGGTGGTGCAGTGGCGCGGCGATGTCGAAGTAGCGCAGCACGTCGCCCGCCGCGCTGCGGGCCTGGCCGTCGCAGCCCTGCGCATGCAGATGCCGACCCAGGCGCTCGAGCAGGTCCAGCGAACGTTCCATGCGCGCATGGCAGGCCGCCAGCATGTCGAGGGGCTGGTCGAAGCCGACGCTCGGGCCGGTGTGCAGCAAGGGGTGCGGTGAGGTCATGCGCGGGCGCATTGTCCGCGCCGTTGCGGGCTGGCGCACGCGGCCGCAGGCCTGGACAGGCCTGGGTTTGATCGGCATCAAACGCCGGCCGGTTTCTCAAAAGCCTTCCAACACGATCTTGCCGCGGGCCTTGCCGCTTTCGATGTGGGCATGGGCGCGGCGCAGGTTCTCGGCGTTGATGCGGCCGTAGTGCTCGCCGATGGTGGAGCGCAAGAGGCCCGTGTCCACCAGCCGCGCCACCTCGGTCAGCAGCCGGTGCTGCTCGACCATGTCCGGCGTCTTAAACAGCGAGCGCGTGAACATCAGCTCCCAATGCAGGGAGACGGCCTTGCGCTTGAGCAGCGAGATGTCGATGCTGCCCGGCTTGGGGTCGTCGATCAGGCCGAAGCGGCCCTGCGGCGCGATGAGCTCGGCGATCTGCGCGAAGTGCCTGTCGGTCTGCGTGAGGCCGACCACGTAGCGCGGTGCGGGCAGCTTCGCATCCTGGAGCGCCTGGGCCAGCGGGCGGCTGTGGTCGATCACGTGGTGGGCGCCCAGCTTGCGCACCCAGTCCTGCGTCTCGGGCCGCGAGGCGGTGGCGATCACGTTCAGGCCGGTCAGGTTGCGTGCGAGCTGCA
The DNA here is from genome assembly GCF_007677875.1 of Variovorax boronicumulans. Lineage (GTDB taxonomy): Bacteria > Pseudomonadota > Gammaproteobacteria > Burkholderiales > Burkholderiaceae_C > Pseudorhodoferax > Pseudorhodoferax boronicumulans_A. The sequence continues at coordinate 129,307 of NZ_VEDO01000003.1, forward strand.
CCAGGATGGAGCCCACGCCGCCGGCGGCGCCCACGACCAGCAGGCTGTCGGCGCTGGGGGCCGTGTCGCGCGCGATGCCGAGCCGGTCGAACAGCAGTTCCCAGGCTGTGATGGCCGTGAGCGGCAGCGCGGCGGCATCGGCATCCGTGAGGCTGCTCGGCGCCAGCGCGGCGATGCGCTCGTCCACCAGGTGCAGTTCGGCATTGGCGCCTTGCCGGTCGATGGCGCCTGCGTACCAGACGCGCTGGCCGGGCTGGAACAAGGTGACGGCGCTGCCCACGGCGCGCACGGTGCCTACGGCATCCCAGCCCAGCACCTTCCAGCCGCCGGGCTCGGCACTCGCGCTGGCGCGCACCTTGGTGTCCACCGGGTTCACGGCGATGGCGCGCACCTCGACCAGCAGATCGTGCGGGCCGGTGTGCGGGTCGGGCAGGGTCACGTCCTGCAGCGCGCGCGGGTCGCTGATCGGCAGGGCGGTCTGGTAGGCGATGGCTTGCATGGCGATTTTTCCAAAAAACAAGGAAGTGCAGCGAGTGTGACGCGGGGCCGCTTGCGAATACAGGGGCCTCCGCGCGATTCACTTTCAAAGAAAATGGAACGATGACCCGCATTGCCGACCTCGAACTGCTGGTGCGCGCGGCCGAGCTGGGCAGCCTCACGGCGGCCGCCCGCGCACTGGACTGGTCGCCGGCCGCGGCGAGCGCCGCCGTCAAGCGCATGGAGGGCGAGTGGGGCGTGCCGCTGTTCGTGCGCAGCACGCGCAGCCTGCGCCCTTCGGCCGAGGGCGAGCGGCTGCTGCCGCATGTGCGCCAGGCCCTGCAGGCCCTGCAGCAGGCGCGCGACGCGGCGCAGGCCCAGCACCAGGCGCTGCAGGGCGAGCTGCAGCTGGCGCTGCCGTCCGACCTTGGCCGCCATGTTCTGCTGCCCTGGCTGGAAGAGTTCCAGCAGCGGCACCCGCGGCTGGCGCTGCGCCTGCACCTGGCCGACCGCAACAGCGACCTGCTGCGCACGCCGATCGACCTGGCGATCCGCTACGGGACGCCCGATGCCGCCACGCAGGTCGCGCTGCCGCTGGCGCCCGACAACCGGCGCGTGCTCGTGGCCTCGCCCGGCTACCTGGCGCAGCTGGGCAGCCCGGCGACGCCCGCGGCGCTCGGCGAGCGCGAGGCCTTGCGCTTCATGCTGGGGGGCGAGGTGCCGGCGAGCTGGCCGCTGCAGGTCGAGGGCCGCTGGTTGCAGGTGCCTGTGCAGGGCCGCCGCTCGGCCAACGACGGCGAGGTCGTCAAGCGCTGGGCGCTGGCCGGGCTGGGCATCGCCTACAAGTCCTGGCTCGACGTGGCGGGCGAGCTTGCGGCCGGCCGGCTCGTGCACGTGAACCCGCACTGGCTCGGCGAGGCCTCGCCGCTGGCCCTGGTGGTGCCGGCGCGCCGGCAGCTGACGCCGGCGGTGCGCAGCCTGCGCGACTGGCTGCATGCGCGCTTCGCCGCGATGGCGAAGGGCCAGGGACTCAGCGCTTGAAAGGCTGGCCGCCCAACTGGTAGCCGGCCTTGATGCCCTTCTTGGCGAACCAGCCCTGGTTCATCTCGAGCACGAAGCGCACGGGCTTGGCCGAGCAGTGCGAATCGGTGGTCTGCGGCTTCATGTCGGCCAGGTTCACGATCACGCCGGCATCGTCGACGAAGGCGGCGGTCAGCGGCAACAGCGTGTTCTTCATCCAGAAGCACTGCACGGCGGGCTCCTCGAAGATGAACAGCATGCCCTCGTGCTGCGGCATCTCCTTGCGGTTCATGAGCCCGATCTGGCGCTGCAGCGGCGTGGTGGCCAGTTGCACGTCCAAATGGTGCATGCCGGCCGTCAGCTGGGTGCGCGGCAGGTCCAGCTGCGGCCCTTCCTGGGCCAGACCGGCGCCGGCGAAGCCGGCGAAGAGCAGAGGGGCGAGCAGGCGAAGCAACAGACGCATGGCAGCGGTCTTTCGGTGACGGCAAAGCGGCCATTCTTCCATGCCGCGCCGTCGCCTGCGCGCCAGCGGGCGGCGAGGGGCGAAGGCTAGAATCGCCGCGCCTTTCGTCCGGTGCGAAGACCGCTGCGCACCGCGTCCCCCGACACAAAAAGCCTGCGCCGGAGTTCCTCCCACCATGTACCAGCACATCGTGCCGCCCGCCCGCGGCCAGAAGATCGCGGTCAACGCCGACCATTCCCTGAACGTGCCCGACGAGCCCATCATCCCGTTCATCGAAGGCGATGGCGTGGGCCGCGACATCACGCCGGTCATGCGCAAGGTGGTCGATGCGGCCGTGGCCAAGGCCTATGGCGGCCAGCGTGCGATCCAGTGGATGGAGGTCTACGCCGGCGAGAAGGCCACGCGCCTGTACGGCGCCGACACTTGGCTGCCCGAGGAAACCGTGGCCGCCGTGCGCGAGCACGTGGTGGCCATCAAGGGCCCGCTGACCACGCCCGTGGGCGGCGGCATCCGCTCGCTCAACGTCAAGCTGCGCCAGCTGCTGGACCTGTACGTCTGCCTGCGGCCCGTGCGCTACATCCAGGGCGTGCCCTCGCCGCTCAAGGAGCCCGAGAAGACCAACATGGTGACCTTCCGCGAGAACTCGGAAGACATCTACGCCAGCATCGAGTTCGCGGCCCAGACGCCCGAGGCGAAGAAACTCATCGACTTCCTCGTCAAGGACATGGGCGTCACGACCATCCGTTTCCCCGAGACCTCGGGCATCGGTGTCAAGCCGGTCTCGCGCGAGGGCACCGAGCGGCTGGTGCGCAAGGCGCTGCAGTACGCCATCGACCACAACCGCGCGAGCGTGACGCTGGTGCACAAGGGCAACATCATGAAGTTCACGGAAGGGGCTTTCCGTGACTGGGGCTATGCGTTGGCGCAGAAGGAATTCGGCGCCGAGCGCATCGACGGTGGCCTGTGGTGCCGGTTCAAGAATCCCAACACGGGCAAGTGGATCATGGTCAAGGACGTGATCGCCGACGCCTTCCTGCAGCAGATCCTCATGCGCCCGGCCGAGTACGACGTGATCGCCACGCTGAACCTCAATGGCGACTACATCTCCGACGCGCTGGCCGCGCAGGTCGGCGGCATGGGCATCGCGCCGGGCGCCAACATGTCCGACACCGTGGCCCTGTTCGAGGCCACGCACGGCACGGCGCCCAAGTACGCCGACAAGGACTACGTGAACCCCGGCTCGCTGATCCTGTCGGCCGAGATGATGCTGCGGCACATCGGCTGGAATGAAGCGGCCGACCTCATCGACCATGCGATGGAGCAGGCCGTGCTGTCCAAGAAGGTGACCTACGATTTCGCGCGGCTCATGGACGGCGCGACGCAGGTCTCGTGCTCGGGCTTCGGGCAGGTCATGGTCGAGCAGATGTAGTTGCTGTTCCTGCCGGCCAGCTGTGCGTGGTCCCGCGCCACGACCAGGGTGCCGAGCAGCTCGCCGAGGATCTGCGCCGCCTGCTGGCGTGAGCAGCGCCATCGCCTTCGGAAGGAAAACTCCCATGACATCCACACTCCGCTTCCTCATCGCCACCACGGCCTGCGCCGCCGGCCTCGCGCAGGCCCAGGTCAGCGTGGATGAAGCCTGGGTCCGCGCCACCGTGCCGCAGCAAAAGGCCACCGGCGCCTTCATGAAGCTCAGCGCGGCCAAGGACAGCCGGCTGGTGTCCGTCTCGTCGCCGGCCGCGCCCGTGGCCGAAATCCACGAGATGGCGCTGCAGGACAACGTCATGCGCATGCGCCAGGTGCCGGGTGTGGAGCTGCCGGCCGGCAAGACCGTCGAATTGCGTCCGGGCGGCTACCACATCATGCTGATGGACCTGCCCCGGCAGGTGCAGGCCGGCGAGACGGTGCCGCTGACGCTGGTCTTCGAAGGCAAGGACGGCAAGCGCGAAACGCGCGAGGTGCAGGCGCCGGTGCGGCCCGTGAACGCCAGCGCCGCGCCGGCCGGCCACGGCCAGCACAAGCACTGAGGTGCCGCGGCACTTCAGCGTCGGCCGAAGGGTGGTTGGCCGCGCCAGTAGCGGATCACCAGCCAGCCGCCCAGCAGGCCGCCCAGGTGCGCGAAGTGCGCCACGCCGCTGGCGCTGCCAGTCACGCCCAGCGTGAGCTCGATTGCGCCGTACAACGTCACGAAGGCCCAGGCTGGCATCGGGATCGGCGGCAGCAGCGGCGTGATGCGGCGCTGCGGAAACACCATGGCAAAGCCCATCAGCAGGCCGAACAGGCCGCCCGAGGCCCCCACGGTGGGCGCCATGCTGCCCGCCATGCCGGTGACCAGCAACTGCGCCAGCGCGGCCGTGCCCACGCTGGCGGCGTAGAACACGGCGAGCCGGCGCGAACCCCACACACGCTCGAGCTCGCCGCCGAACATCCACAGGCCGTACATGTTGAAGGCCAGGTGCATGAGGCTGCCGTGCAGGAAGGCGTAGCTCGCCACCTGCCAGGGCATGAACATGCCCGACTCCAGCGGCCATAGCGCAAACCAGGCGACGATGTCACCGCCCAGCAACATCTGGAGCACGAACACGCCGATGTTGGCGATGAGCAGGTTCTGGGTCAGTGGTGGCATGGCAGGGATGCTATGCGAGCCGGCTTGGCCGTCCGCCGGCTACGGGTTTGGCCGGTTCAGTAGCTGTCGGAGCGGCCGGCTGCCGCGGCCCGGTCGCGCCACTGGGCGGCGGTGCCGTCGGCGCCGTTGCGCAGCAGGAGCATGTCCATGGCCACGGCCACGAACTGCGCACCCTGGGCGATGCAGGCGCGTGCGCGTTCGGCATCGGCCATCAGAATGCCGGGGGCCTTGCCGGCGCGGCGGATGCGCCGGATCGCATCGTCGATGGCGCCGTCCACCTCGGGGTGGCGCGGCTGGCCCGGGTGCCCCATGCTGGCCGAGAGGTCGGCCGGGCCGATGAAGATGCCGTCGATGCCATCGATGGCGGCGATCTCTTCGATCCGGGCCAGCGCCTCGCGCGTTTCCACCTGCACCAGGAGGCAGATCTCCTCGTGCGCGTGGTCCACATACCCGGCCGCACGGCCGAAGTTGGTGGCGCGCGTGGAGCCGCCCATGCCGCGCACGCCGGCCGGCGCGTAGCGTGTGGCGTGCACCGCCGCCTGGGCTTCGGCGGCGTTCTGCACGAAGGGCAGCAGCAGGCTGCGCGCGCCGATGTCCAGGTAGCGCTTGATCAGCATGGTGTCGTTCCAGGCCGGGCGCACCACGGCCTCCATGGGCGCGGCGCCGGGTGCGGGCGTGGCCGAGGCCACGGCTTGCAGCTGGTTCAGCATCAGCGGCACGTCGCTGGGCGTGTGCTCGGTGTCGAGCAGGCCCCAGTCGTAGCCGCTGCCGGCGATCAGTTCGGTCGCGTACGGCGAGGCCAGCGTGGACCAGATGCCGATCTGCGTGCGGCCTTCGCGCAGTGCGCGTTTGAAGAGGTTGGGTGGCAAGGTGTTCACGTCATGGTTCCAATGCAGCGCCGCGACCATACCCCATGGAATTAGGGGGCGATGCGGCGCAGCCGCTCGGCCAGCGTGGCGCGCGAGAGCTCGCCGATGCGGGCGTCCACGAGCCGGCCTTCGCGGTCGAAGAAGTAGGTCGCCGGCAGCGCACGGTGGCCGAAGGCCTGGCCGGCGATGGCCTTGGGGTCGAACAGCAGGTGGTGCAGCTGCAGTGGCTGGCCGGCCAGGTACTGCAGCACCCGCGCCGCAGTCTCGCCCTGGTTGGCGAAGACCACGTGCACGTCGGGCCGCTCGGCCTGCAGCTGTTGCAGCACCGGCATCTCGCGCCGGCAGGGCGGGCACCAGGTGGCCCACAGGTTCAGCACCACGGGCTGGCCGCGGAAGCTGCGCAGATCCACGGTCCGGCCGTCCACAGCGACGAGTTGCAGGGCCGGCAGGCTGCGCTGCTGCTGCAGGCCATGCCACTGCAGCGCCAGTGTGCCGACCAGCCAGAGGCCAGTGGCCGCGGCCAGCGCGCGCAGCACCGGCCTGCGCTCGGGCCGGCGAACGGGCAGCAGCACGGTGGCGGCGAGCCAGCCACCCGCGATGCCGGCCACCGGGCTCCAGCCGCCGTCGCGGATGTCCAGCATGGTCCACGGTGCGGCCAGGTAGGCATCGCGGTAGCTCCACACGAAGGCCAGCCGCGCGCAGAGCAGCGCGGCCAGCAGCACGCCCCACAGCCGCGGCTCGGGGTCCACACCGAGCGGGCGTGCCAGCCGCCGCGCCAGCCAGAACGCCAGCAGCGTGCTGGCCAGGACCAGCAGGAGCGGGGCGGGCAGCACCACCGGCCCCAGCGGCAGGCTCAGATCCATGCAGGCGGGTGGCTGCCGGGCGGCATCGAGAGATGGCGGTAGCCGACCTGGGCGCGGCCCAGCTGCATGGCCGGGCGCACGGCGCAGAGTTCGCCGAAGCCGGACGCGGAGGTTTCCAGGAACGGCGTGCGGTCCGGCATGCTGGCCTGCAGTCCGCCCGGCACGCGGCCCAGGCCGCGCAGCCAGTGGGCGGTCTGTGCCAGCGAGACCTGCACATGCCAGCTGCCCCCCTCGCGTTGCTGGCGCCACAGCGCGGCTGCGGCGCCGAAGGCCATCAGAAAGCCTGTTGCCTCGTCGAGAATCTGCATGGGCATGGGCCGCGGCTGGCCGTCGCCCGCAGCCTCGCCCTCGGCGTGGTTGAAGCCCATGGCCGTCTGCAGCAACGAGTCGAAGCCGCGCCGCGCGGCCCAGGGGCCCTGCGCGCCGTAGGCCGTCAGCGAGACGCAAACCAGGCCGGGGCGCAGCGCGGCCAGGGGCTCGGGGCCGAAGCCCAGGGCCGCCAGGCCACCGGGCCGGTAGCCCTGCGAGAACACGTGCGCGTCGGTCAGCAGCGTGCGCATCTGCGCCTGGCCCGCATCGGTACGCAGGTCGACGTGGGCCGACCGCTTGCCGCGGCTGGTGTCGGCGATGGCCGCGATGTTGGGCAGCTTCGGGCTGTTCACGAGCAGCACATCGGCGCCCAGCGCGGCCAGCGCGCGCCCGCCGACCGGACCGGCCAGGATGCGCGTGAGGTCCAGCACGCGCAGGCCATCCAGCGGCAGCGCGTCCGCGGCCAGCGGCGGCAGCGCGCGCGGCGGCGCTTCACCGATGCGCGTGAACGTGAGCAGCGGCTGGGCCGCGACGGCCTGCGCCTGCGGCGTGGTGTCCCACTGGGCGAAGCTGCGCAGCGCGGTGGCGACCAGGCCGCGTTCTGCCGTGGCCTGCTCGAACTCCAGCGCGCGCCAGCCCGCCAGCGCGCGTTCGGCATCGCTGCGCTGGGCGGTGGCTGGTTCCAGGCCCAACAGCCGCAGCGCGCCCTCGCGGTGGTGGGCGAAGTTGGCGTGCAGGCGCACATGGCCATCGGCGCAGCGGTACAGGCCCGAAAACGCATCCCAGAGGTCCGGCGCCTGGCCATCCAGGCTGAACCAGCCGGTGCATTCCACGACCGCGTGCGCCATGTCCACCGCCACGCGCTGGCGCGGCTGGCCGCGTGCATGGCCGAGCTCGGCCGCGGCCAGCGCCGCAGCCGCCATGCCGGCCTGGGCGGCGCGGCCCACGGCAAAAGAGGAGGGCACGACCGGGTCCTGGCCCGTGAGCTGCAGTTCGGCCAGCGCGGCCTCGGGCAGGCCGGCGAGGGCCCAGACCGCGGCGACGGTGCGGGTGGTGTCCATGGCCATCCTCAGAGCTGGCGCCGCAAAGCAGCGAAGAAGAGTTCGGACTGCAGGCGTTCGCCCAACGTCTGTTCGCACACGCGCGCGACCAATGCGGGATCGGCGCGGCGCAGCGGCCTTGCGGCGGACTGGGCCAGCACCTGGGTCATGCAGGCGCGCTCGAGGTAGTAGAGGTCGTCGTAGGCGTAGGCGAGGCGCTCGCCGCAGACCACCACGCCGTGGTTGGCCAGGAAGGCCACATCGGCCCCCTGCATGGCGCGCGCGATGCGCTCGCCTTCGGCGCCGTCCAGGGCCAGGCCGTTGTAAGCTGGGTCCAGCACCACGCGGCCATGGAAGCGCATGGCGTTTTGCGACAGGCAGCTGTCCAGCATGCCGTCTTCCGTCAGCGCCAGCGCGGTGGCGTAGGGCATGTGGGTGTGCAGCACCACGGCCTTGCCGCACACGCGGTGGATGGCGGCGTGGATGAACATGGCGGTGGGCTCCACTGCGTGGCGGCCGGCCAGGCGCTCGCCATGGGCGTCGACCATGACCACGTCGTCGGCCTGCACCTCGGACCACAGCAGTCCGCGCGGGTTGAGCAGGACGCGGCCGCTGCCGTCGGGCAGCTCGACGCTGAAATGGTTGCAGATGCCTTCGGCCAGCCCATGGTGCGCGGCGGCGCGCAGGGCCAGCGCCAGGTCTTCGCGCAGCGCGGCGATGGCAGGGCTGTTGAAATCGTGCGATTGCATGGAGGCTCCGAGGGATGGCGCCGGCCATTCTGGCAGGAGCGGGGCACGCGGGAGGCCCGTGCCTTCCACACGGATGGCCTGCCGTCCGACAACCCTGGCGCCAGCCGCGCCGCCAGACTGCCGCATGTCCAGGAGATCGCCATGAACATCCGCGAGAAACTGCAGGAACTGAGCATTTACGTCCCCGAGGCCGCACAGCGCTGCCGGGCGGGCAAGGGCTGCCTCGTCTGGCTGCCGGCCGATGCCGAGGACGGGTCGCCTGCACTGTTCCTGATGCCGGTCACACGCGAGCAGTACGAGGGCCTCATGGTGGCGGGCCTGCTGGGCCCCAACGGCTGGTATGTGGAGCAGCCCTATGTCGAACCACGTGCGCGCTGAACGCCGGCTGCGCCGGATGCTGCCCTGGGCCGTCGCCCTCACCCTGGCCGGCTGCGGCAGCTGGAACAAGCCGGGTGCCACGCCCGACCAACTGGAAGCCGACAAGGCGGCCTGCGGCGCCGAGGCTGCCAAGGCTTGGCCGCCACGCCAGATGACGGCGCCCACCTGGCCGACCGAGGCGGACCGCAAGTGCACGGACATCTATGGACAAGGGCCCTGTACCCCCCTGGTGCAGCCACCGGGCACGTCCACCGACTTGAACACCGGCGCGCGCAGCGCCGCCTTCGACCGCTGCCTGCAATCGAGGGGCTACCGGTTTTCGTCCAACTGAGCCGGTCTTTTCAGCCGCCAGGGCGCGGCGCTTGCAGGCTTGTTCGAACGCATCGAACGGCGCACCCGTTTCATCGGGCTTGCACAGCACGCTGGCCGAGGATGCTCCGGGCTCTTCGCTTCACAGTATGTGGCCCAGAAGCTGATCTGCAGGCCTTGCAGCAGCTGGGGCTGGGCTTCCGGGACGTGGGGCACGGCTTGCCGCAGGCGGCGCTCCAGCGGCGGCCCTCAGACCACCATGCTCGCGTAGACGAGCGCCGCCAACACGGCGAAGGCCGGTACGAGCACGTGGCCGGCCCCGCTGGCCCGCATGGCCACATGCCAGTGTTGCGGTGCCCAGGCCCAGGCGCCGGTGGCGCCGACCAGGACCAGAAAAGCAACGACCTGCCAGGGCATCAGGCTTGCAGCGGCACGGGGGTGCGCTGCAGCGGGCGCGTCTCGATCCGGTGGCTGTCGGGCCCATGCAAGGCCAGGGCCTCGGCCAGCCGTGCCTTGAGAAGCCAGCGGTTCATCTGGCAGGCTTCCATCCATTGGCAGTCGAAGCGGCGGCCTTCGGCGGCGGAAACTTCAGCGGAACGCGTGATGCGGATTTGTTGCATGGCGTGAGGAGCGTAACCAAACGCTATGAACCCGTGCTGTGCGAGAACTGCGATGGCAGCTGTAGGACGGGGCCGACAGGCACGCGGCCCGCTTGCCCGTTTTGGAGGCACTGTCGCGCAACACGCACCAGACAAGGGTTTCGCGCAAACCCCACAAGCTTGTCCACAGGCTTGCCCACGGGTGCCATGGACAAGTTCAGCGCCGGTGCCCTGGCGGCGAGAATCGTGCCGCGCATCCGGCGCCCACCGCTCCATCCACCTGCAGGTCTTCGTGGCGTCCACCGAACTCAAGGGCTTCATCCTGACGCGCCACTGGCGCGATGCGCCCGACGGCACCGAGATCGAATACTGGCTCGCCACCGAGCAGGGGCCGTGCAAGCTGCTGCTGCGGGCCCAGACCTCGGTGGCCTTCGTCGCGACGCGGCACCGCGATGCCGTCCAGGCCCAACTCGCCACGCTGCCGGGCCTGCAACTGTGCGAACTGGCGCTGCGCACGTTCGGCCAGGAGCCCGTGCTGGGCGTTTACGCGCAGCACTTCCGCCAGCTCGGCCGGCTGGCCCGAGCGCTGCAGCCACTGCACATCCCGCTCTACGAGGCCGACGTGCGCCCGCACGACCGCTACCTCATGGAGCGCTTCATCACCGCCGGCGTGGTGGTGGAGGGCGGGCAGCGCCAGGGCGACACGATCGTCGACGGCCGGCTGCGGCCCGCGCCCGGCTACCGCCCGCAGGTCAGCGTCGTGTCGCTGGACATCGAGACCAGCGCGACGGAGGCGCTGTACTCCATCGCGCTGGACGGCGCCGGCCCGCGCACGGTGCTCATGCTGGGCGAGCCATCCGCTGCGTGCACCGACGCGGCAGACTTCGCCCTGGTCTACTGCGCCAGTCGGCGCGAGATGCTGGAGCGGCTCAACGCCTGGTTCCTGGAGCATGACCCCGATGTGGTGATCGGCTGGAACGTGGTGCAGTTCGACCTGCGCGTACTGCAGAAGGCGGCCGACGCCTGCGGTGTGCCACTGCTGCCCGGCCGCGGTCGCAAGCCCATTGCCTGGCGCACGCACCCAGGCCAGCAGGGTTACCTGTTCGCGCCGATGCCGGGGCGCCTCGTCATCGACGGCATCGAGGCGCTGCGCGCGGCGATGTGGAGCTTTCCGTCGTTCAGCCTGGAGTCGGTCGCGCAAGCCTTGCTGGGCGAGGGCAAGGACATCGGCGACGCCTACGACAAGATGGCCGAGATCGAGCGGCGCTACCAGGAGGACAAGCCGGCACTGGCCCGCTACAACATCCAGGACTGCGCGCTCGTGCTGCGCATCTTCGAGAAGGCCGCGCTGCTGCCGTTCCTGCTCGAGCGGGCGCAGACCACCGGGCTGCAGGCCGACCACTTTGGCGGCTCGATTGCCGCCTTCAGCCACCACTACCTGCCGCGCATGCACCGGCTGGGCTATGTGGCGCCCAACGTGGGTGAGATCGCGGCCAAGGCCTATCCGGGCGGCTACGTGATGGATTCGCGGCCGGGCTTTTACGACTCCGTGGTGGTGCTGGACTACAAGAGCCTGTATCCCTCCATCATCCGCACCTTTCTGGTCGATCCGGTGGGGCTGGTCGAAGGCATGCTGGCCCAGGACACCACTGATCTCGTGCACGGCCCGCAGGGCACGCGCTTTTCACGCGAGCGGCATGGCCTGCCCGAGATCGTGACGACCTTCTGGCACGCACGGGATGCGGCCAAGCGCGCCGGCAATGCGGCGCTGGCGCAGGCGATCAAGCTGCTCATGAACGCCTTCGCGGGCGTGCTGGGCGCGTCCGAATGCCGCTTCTTCAACCCGCAACTGGTCTCGGCCATCACACTGCGCGGCCACGAGATCATGAAGCGCACGCGCGACTTCGTGGAGCGGCGCGGCTACCGGGCCATCTACGGCGACACCGATTCCATCTTCGTGTGGCTCCAGCGGCCCCATGGCAACGGAGAAGCCCATGCCGTGGCGGCCGCCCTGGTGCAGGACATCAACGCCTGGTGGACGCGCGCGCTGCGTGAGGAACAGGGCCTGGAGAACTTCCTCGAGATCGAGTTCGACACCCACTACGCCAAGTTCTTCATGCCCACGATCCGCGGCTCGGACGTGGGCAGCAAGAAGCGCTACGCCGGTCTCAGCGTGGACGCGCAGGGGCGCGAGCACATGGTGTTCCGCGGCCTGGAGATGGCGCGCAGCGACTGGACGCCGCTGGCGCGCCAGTTCCAGGAAGGCCTGCTGTCGCGCATCTTCCGCAGCGAGCCTTACCGCGGGTTCGTTGCCGACTACGCGCAGGCGCTGCTGGCTGGAGAAAAGGACGAACTGCTGGTTTACCGCAAGCGCCTGCGCCACCGGCTGGACGCCTACCAGGTCAACGTGCCGCCGCAGGTGCGCGCTGCGCGCCTCGCCGACGAACACAACCTGCGCATGGGCCGCCCCCCGCAGTACCAGCAGGGCGGCTGGATCCGCTACGTCATGACGCGCGGCGGACCGGAGCCGCTGGAGCTGCGCGACTCGGGCATCGACTACGGCCACTACCTGGACAAGCAGCTGCAGCCGATCGCCGACGCCATCCTGCGCCCCCTGGGCGACAGCTTCGCCGCGCTGACGAGCGCGCAGCGCCGGCTGTTCTAGCCGCTCTTAGGCCCTGGCCTTGCGCACCAGGCGCCGCTCGCGCTTGGCGCGCGATTCCACGACGATGCGCAACAGCACCAGCCCGCCCAGCAGTGCCAGCTTGGGCAGCAGTTCGCGCGAGGCATGGGCCGTCCAATGCGAGATTGCTGCGGCTGGCGCGTGGACCGCCTGGGGCGCGGCAGCAGCAGCGGGCTTCCGCGCATCCGCCGCCGTCAGCTGCACGGGCGTGGCCGGCGGCTTGTCCTTCGCCGACCCATGGGCGTGGGCGTAGACCTTGGTGAACTCCGCGCCGAGCAGGAAGATCTGCGCCGCGTAGTAGACCCAGGCCAGCAGCACCACGAGCGCGCCGGCGCCCGCGAAGGAATTGGCCAGCGCGCTCTTGCCCAGGTACAGGCCGATCAGCAGCTTGCCGACCTCGAACAGCAGCGCGGTGACCACCGCGCCGACCCAGACATCGCGCCAGGCCACCTTGGCCGTGGGCATGAGCTTGAAGATCATCGCGAACAGCACGGCCGTGACGGCCAGCGCCACGCCGGTGTTGAGCACCTGCAGCAGCACTTCCTGGCCGGGCAGCAGGCTGCCCACGTAGCTGCCGAAGGCCGCCAGCCCCGCGCTGATCGCCAGAGAGACCATCAGCAGAAAGGCCAGCCCCAGGATCAGCCCGAGCGAGAACAGCCGCGCCCGCAGCAAGCCCCAGATGCCGCTGGGCTTGTTCGATTCCGGCACGTGCCAGATGCGGTCCAGCGCGGCCTGCAGCTCGCTGAAGACGCTGGTGGCGCCGACCAGCAGCACGGCCACGCTGGCGATGGTGGCCCAGATGCCGCTGCCGCTCACGGTGGCGCTGGCCACCATGCCCTCGATGGCCTGGGCCGTCTCGGGCCCCATCAGTGCGGACAGCTGGGCCGAGATCTGCCCGCGCACGGCCTCTGCGCCGAACGCCAGGCCAGCGACGGCGATCACGAGCACCAGCAACGGTGCGAGCGAAAAGAGCGTGTAGTAGGAGATTGCGGCGCCCATGCTGGGCGCGTAATCGTCGGACCAGGCCACCACGGCCTCTTTGGCCAGCTTCATCCATTGCGCCATCTTCACGGTGTTCCCTCGCTGATCGGTTGCGAGGAGTCTGCCGCGGCCGTGCGCCCGCGGCTGTCAGCCGTGCAGCACGGGCGCTGTCGGATCGTGGGCAGCAGGCGGGGACACCGCCTTGCGCCGGACCGTGGACGAAGGAGGCGCGGAAAAAAAAACGGCCCGTGCGGGCCGTTCGTCGATTGTCTTGGCGGAGCAGGCGGGATGCGCCAACGTCGCCCTTAAACCCAGAAAAATCAAATACTTACGATCTGGTCTAAGGTGTTCATGTACACAGCTGGGTCCGCAGAGTGACTAGTCTAGCAGGAGGCTGAGGGGTCGCCTGTGAAGGCGCTGGCATCGGTGCGCGCGCTGCCCGTGCCGCCCGGGTTAATCCGCCTGAGCTTCCTGAACTTTTAAGACGACCGGCGCAGGGCAGGGCAGACCAAGCTGTTTCCCTCGCTGCACTGGGGCCGCTGGCGACCGTCCGGCAAAGTCATGTCGGAAGGGGGGGGGCGAGGGCTACCGCGAGGACCAGGTTGCCAGTCGCCGCCCTGAACGGGTTCCACAAGTTTCAACACACCGTCCGCAGTGCCGTGGCGCACAGTGTCGGCACGGACATAACGGACGGATGACCGGCCACGCGGCGCAGGGAAGCGCTGGCAGAGTCAACTACACCCGGTGCGCCCTGCAGTGACCCTGCGAGAATTGAAAATGCCGCCATACCCCTTCGTTGCCCCCAGTGGGCTATTCGGCGCGGCCCTCCTTGTAGCCAGTTTCGGACTTTACGGGCTTTACGGGCTTTGCTGCGCCTCTGGGCAGGGGGAACCTAGGCCTCGCGTACGACTTCGAGGTAGCCAAAGACTGTGTTCCAGGGAAGCCCAATGCCTCCTGCAGTTTTCTCCGTCCCAGATATGCGGACGAAACGCTGGGTGGGATCGAAACCATCAACCAGGTCACTAATTGAATAAACGTAATTCAAGTTCACCGTATGGACGATTTCTGACGACTTGGTAGCCCTGGCATATACAGAATGGCCGGCGTAACTCTCGGGCGCATCGAGCGGCCGGTTCAGACCGCTTTTTCGATGTGTTTGCCCATGCTGATGCTTTTTGAGAATGGCAGAGATGGCTCGGTCGAGGCAATATTTTGCGTTCGTTTCTGTTCCCTGCTCGTCTTTAGACGGAAGGTGTATCTTGGCTGCCCACGGTTCGCCAGCTTTCTCTCGAAATACTGGAGGCGTTAGTCGCCTAAGATTCGCAAGCTCCGCTGTGTGAATTCCCCATTCCAGTGCATCGATTCGCCACTGCTCTTCGTTGATCTGGACATAGTCTGTCGGCTCCTTCACGTTTTTTTCGATCCAGCTTTTATTCCGCATCCATGAATGAGCTTTTTCACCGCCCCTTAGAAAGCGAGCGAACAAATCCATAGTCTGTTTTTCATCAAAATCTCGCCAACCATGTACGCTATACGAAGCTTCGAACTCTATGAAGAATGCCTTTCTGGTCTCGATGACCGCATCAAAAAACTTTCCCGCTGAGATCAGCGCTTCCGCTAGCTTCAGATGACCCTTTGACTCGCCCTCGTCTAGGAAGTCAGAGAAATATAGTTCTCGGAGCGGTCGTCCGATTACGGCGGGGACAATCGACTCTAAAGCGGACAACGCTGCGTCTAAGTAACCGCGGACGGTGTTTGGCTCGGCAACCTGCGCATAGTGTTTGGTTAGAACCCGTTGCTTGTTCAGGGCCTTCAATGTTCCGCTTTTTGGGACAGAAATTCCTTCCTTCTTAAGTTCTCCGATCAATTCATCGAAGCTCTTTCCTTCTAATGACTTCGCCTCATCGATTCCGCGCTCAATGAGTAGGGCGTAAAAGGTCATCTCAAGCGAATCCTGGATCAAAACCAGTCCTGCGGAAGCGAGGTGGCGGTCGTCTGATCTAGCAAGCTCTGTCGCCCGCTCGATCAAGGTTCTGGCCATCAATAGAGCGTCAAGTGTGGTCTGCTTCAAGGCACCTCCAAGAAATCCTTTTTGCGCTGGCGAACTGCTCCAGGCTCAGCTTGGCGGACGTTCACAACGGCTTGCGACTTTACCGCCCGAACGTACAGCGAGCCCTGCAGTTGTCCCTGAGCCCGTGGACAACTCTGTGACCAACCCCATGAAGAACTGCCGGGAGCATTGCCCGGCGCGGGTTCCGCTGGGATGCCCAAGGAATGGGCAGTCAGCCGAGCGCTCGGTGTTGTCGCGTCGGTTTGAGCAAAGCGGAACAACGGCCCTGATTGCTACCGCTGCCGGATCGGCCTGGAGCGGGGCGGCGGGGGTAGCAACTTCGCGTGGCAAAAGGCCGTTTTCCCTCAACGCTAGGCGGAAGCCGCAGCTATTCGCCTGCTGTCATTCCGTTGCCAAGCCAAGCCCCGCGAGCCCTTGAGCCTTCGCCAGGGTCTGGCGCTTCATCGATCCGAGCCCGAACCCACGCGGCGCCGCCCAGACGGTCCAGCTTGTCCCGCTGTTCCCGCGACATGCGGCCATGGAAGTACACGGAACTGTCGTCAAGAGTCTTGGGCCGCCCTCGCGGCTTTTTGAGTGGTGTATTGGTCATGGCGGGATTCTGCGCGGGCATAAATGAGATCCCAATAACCATGCGCGGCACTCGGATTCACCCCTTTAAGCTTGCTCACCTATTTATGGGATCTCATAATTTGGACTCCCCAACCAACCGAGGATCACGCTATGCACGCTACCGCCCAAGTCTCCCCCATCGCTCAATTCGCTCCTGTCCAATGGAAGGCCCTGGCAACGCTGTGCGCCAAGGTTTCCGGCGCTGTCGCTTGGCCCCTGGAACTGGAGGCCGGCGCCACCGATGATGGCCAGTCGTGGGCCGCCCTGTGCATCCACGATGCGCCCGCTGGCAACGTCTGCGACCCGGGCCCGCTGGTCACCATCATTCCCACGCAAGACAGCCACGATCTTTACGCCGTCTTGGACGCGTGGGGCGGCGATGTGCTGGACGGGCTGACGTTTGAGCAGGCCCTGGCGCTTGCCGAGTACACGGCGCAGGCTGAGCTTTCGAACCGTGTCGAGACCTTGGACGGACGGGTCCGCAACTACGCTCACATGGTCGACGCGTTGGAGATCGCCACGGACCTCCTGGACCGCCTGTGACATTGAGCGCTGGCCCCCTTGATCGGCCAGCGAGTCATGCGGGCTCTTCGACTCGGCGCCCGGCCATAAAAACAGCGGCGCGGAAGTGCACGCGCTCGCATAAAGGCGGACGAATGCGCCATGGGCGGCGCTGGAGGTCAGGAGATGCAGAGGAAGCGCCGGGCTCGCGCAGAGGTGCCCCAGGAGGCCACTATGGGCCCCAGGACAGCCCGCGACGTCGCATTGACTCCTTGGGCCAGCCCCCGCATTCCGTGTGTCTTGGCGCGGCCCGGCCGGCGTGTCCGAATACGAAGGGTATCGGACAGTCCCGCGTCCCCGGGCGACATAGCGTCCGAATAGATGCTTGACGGCCTTTTGGACACCTCAAACAATTGAACGCCCATTCCGTACAGGAGCCTAGCGTGTCCCGTGTCTTCGCCTATTGCCGTGTGTCCACTTCGGACCAGAGCACCGACAACCAGCTAAAGGAGATCGCTGCGGCCGGCTTTGCGGTCCAGGCGTCTCGGGCGATCACAGAGACCGTCAGCGGGTCCGTGGCGACCTCGGAGCGCCCAGGCTTCGGCAAGTTGCTGGACAAGATGGAGGCCGGGGACGTGCTCGTAGTCACGAAGCTGGACCGCCTGGGGCGGAACGCCATGGATGTCCGTGGAACCGTCGAGGCCCTGGGCGGCCTGGGCATCCGTGTGCACTGTCTCGCGCTCGGCGGGATGGACCTGTGTAGCCCAGCGGGCCGCATGACCATGGGCGTCATCGCAGCGGTCGCGGAGTTCGAGCGAGATCTGTTGATCGAGCGGACACAGGCCGGACTGACGCGGGCGAAGGCCGAAGGGAAGACGCTTGGGCGTCCGTCGTCCTTGACTCCTGCGCAGGTACGCGAAGTCAAGGAGGGCATAGCACGCGGCCAGACTGTGGCGGCGCTGGCCAGGGCCATGGACACCAGTCGGCAGACCATCATGCGGGCCAGGGACAGTACCTAGCGCGACACGCCTTCTTCACCCCCACAGAGCCGGCCGCGAGCCGGCTTTTTCACGCCTGTCCGATGCCCCACCCCATGGGTGCTCTGGAGCATTTCGGCGCCAGAAGGGGCGGGGGTACGGGGGGAATCTGCGCCCTTCGCGCGAAAGACTCAGGGGACGAATTTTCCGGAACTGAAATGAGTCCTGGGTGTCCCAAGATTCGCAGCGATCCTCGAAGCCGCCAGGAACCCCGCAAAGGGTCGCAGGACAGGCGAAGCGCGTCGCGGTGCCCCTATGCCCTCCTTGGGCGTCCACGAGGCCGTCGAGGCCCTACAAACTCTGGCCGAGGCTTCGGGGCAGTCTTCGGCTTGCGAGGCCTGTGGACGCGCACCGCAGTCGTCAGTGCGCGTTCCGCCGACCATCCTAGTTTGGAGCCGACCACGCAGCGCGGCATAGGTCAACCGCAGCGGCTCTCGCAGCCGTTCCACCCATGCCTCAGCGGACAGTGTCTGGCCGTTGAACGTGATAGTGCTCTCCGGGGTCATGCTCAACGACACTGGGCTTGCCGGCTGGTTCTTGAATCCCAGCGGCTGCGACAGCATGCGCTCCTGAGACCAGCCAGCAGCACGCCTGCTGAAGAGGGCCCCGCGAGTCAAGCCAAGCTCATCCGCCCACTCTGGCGTCGTCTGCGCTCGTCCCACATGCGCGATGACTTCGGGGAGCTGTCGTTGCGGTTCTGCGACCAAGGCCTTCGTGTCGTCCCAACCGAGGGCCTTCCGAGAGGCCACCAGGCGTGGATCTACGCCGACGATATGCGCCCACTGGACTAGTGGCAACTCGCGGCCCGCGAAGCAAATGAACCGCGTGTTCCGCTTGTTCATGTTTTGCTCGGCGCGTGTCGCCCACTGGCAGTTGTCTGGCGCATACGGCCCATCGACGTCTGCGCGGTCAAGCGTATGCCCGAGCGACGGCCGGGGCCCCATGTCCGTCACGAAGGCGTGAAAGTCGTTCCAGCGTGAGCAGACGGTGATCCCACGTCCGCCGTAGTTGGGGTCGTGCGGATTGCGACAGCGGCGGTGCATACCTTTCCAGATGCCGTAAAGCGGGTGCTTCGCGACTGCCTCTGGCTTCGACCGCGATGGGCGCAGGCTAGCTGCCTTGCGACGCTTCTCTACATGTCGATCAGCCTCACATTCGCTGCAGGCGCTACGCAGCCGCCCTGGGCCGTTTGAATGGAAGTCCCCAGCCGGCTTGGTCAGACCACACGCACTGCAGCGCCGGCCCGGTCGGAGGTGCTCTGGGTCCACGTTCATTCGTCGTCCGGCAACCAACCAGGAACCAGGTCGGCTCGGACGGCCCGCAGGTTGCCGCGACGGAAGTTCATCGGATTGCCGTCCATACAGATTGCACGATGGCCAATTGGCGGGCGGACCAACAGGTCGCAGACCGGGATTGACGCGGCCTTCCCATCAGCGCCTGGCTGCACATACCGAGCACGCACAGACGGTCTGCCAAAGTGACGTCCAAGCAGAAGCGGCGACATCACGAGGTCGCAGCGCTGTCGCAGGACGTCGAAGTCTTCGATCTCCATGACGGCGAAGCCCGGGAGGCTCA
Source organism: Variovorax boronicumulans (assembly GCF_007677875.1). Taxonomy (GTDB): domain Bacteria; phylum Pseudomonadota; class Gammaproteobacteria; order Burkholderiales; family Burkholderiaceae_C; genus Pseudorhodoferax; species Pseudorhodoferax boronicumulans_A. Next base: position 148,463 of record NZ_VEDO01000003.1, read on the forward strand.
TCAGCGGGACGTGGACAAGGCCCAGATTTCGGTCGTAGATTGGAGTGAAGTCGCGGAGCCGGCTAGTGGTCGCGGCGACTTGGGTGGTATCGGTGAGGTGCATAAGTTTCAGATGAGAGTGCGAGCGCACAGGCGAATCCCAGGGCCGCAAGGCCAGGGACGCACGAGTGCACGGGTGGCGCCGTGACGTGGCGCCAGACGACGAGGAGACGGCTGCCGCCAACGCATGGCAGCAGCCGCCGCTTACTTGAAGGCCTCCAGGAGGAGACCGCCGACGCTGATCTGCTGGTTGAGCGGGATGAGCTTGAAAGCCTTCTCGCCCGCAGCGGTCAGGTCGCCCGTTGCGAGATCCCCGAGAGCCCGAGAGCCCTGGCCGAACGTGCCGAACCAGGGGCCCAGCAGGGACTCGGCCCAGGTGTTCTGTTGGAACTTGGAGGTCGGCTGCAGGTAGCTGCCGCCCAGGATCTCGTTGACGTTGTTACCGAAGAGCTTGATGGCCGCGTCGGCGTACGGCTGTGTCCAGCCCATGATCCCGGAGCGGCTCACGATCTCGTTGGCCCACTTCGAGTTGTCCCAGGTGTCCGGGTCTTCCCCGCGCATGTGCGCACGGATCGCCGAGACCACACCGGCCATCGCGAAGGAGGTGCCCAGGGCCGTGGCGAGGCGTAGGTAGTCCCCGGTCACAGCGCCCCGCTGGATCCCAGCGAGCACGAAGTTGTTCGTGAACTGGAAGGCGTAGCTCTGGAACTGGAAGAAGAGCTTGCCGTAGGCCTTGTCCATCATGAGCGGCATGTGGCCGAAGCCCGACGTGTAGCTCGCCCGTTGCTGGGTCTTGAGCAGCGCCGTGTTCAGCACGTCCGCCATGTAGTCGCCATCGGGCTCGGTGACCCACTTGGACATCCCGGGATCGAACAGCGTGCTCTTGAACGACTCCGCGTGCGCGATCTCCTCGGGGGACATCAGGGCCCGCTGGGCGTCATCGATCTGCCCCGGGACGCGCCCGTGCTTCTCGAAGAGCTGGGCCAGCCGCTTGGCCTCGGTCTTGCCGATGCCGATGGCGGCCAGGTCGGTCTGCTGGGCCGGCGACAGGTTGTCCCAGTCCTTGACCCAGCGCTGGATGTTCGCGAGCTGCACCAGGCCCGCCGTGCGGCGCACCGCGTTCGACAGGCCCGCCAGGCCCGACAGCACGTTCACGCGCTCGCCGGTGAACTCCAGCATCTTGTCGATGCGGCCAGAGACCGCACGGGTGGTCCCGGTGCCGAAGCCGATGTGGTCGCGCATCCCGCCACCGTTGGCGTTGATGGTCGACGCCATGTGGGCGCCGGACTCGAAGGATTCCAGGATCATGCGGAGCTGCAGGGCGTCCTTGTCACCGGCCGAGGCCCGCTTCAGGATGTCCTGGTACTGCTGACCGGCCTTGCGAGCCCCGGAGATGAACCCAGGGGCCGCAACGATGGCCGTGGCAATGTCGGACATCGCGGTGAACACGATGCCGCCTGCGATGCGGATGTAGCCCAGGTTGCCGAGCTTGGCGGCCAGCCAGGGCACCGCCCCGTCGTCGCCGATCTCGTGCTTGCCCAGGATCCGGTTGATGGACGCCTCGACGTCCTTGACCGCCGCGTGACGCATGGCGACGATGCGCTTGCGCTCCTTCTCGGTCTTGGCGGCCCGCTCTGCGGCGTCGTACTCGTCGAGCACGTCTTGCAGCACGTCGGCCTTCTTGCGTCCATCGAGCGCCTTGTGGAGCGCCAGGCGGCCACCGACGTCCCGCGCGTATCGGTCAGCCAGCAGACCCAGGTCCGACTCCACGAAGCCCTTGTCGGCCATCTCGGTCCACAGCTCCTTGGTCCACTTGAAGCGGCGCTCCTTGAAGCGGCCGGTTTCTGGGACGTCGTCGAGCAGCAGGCCAGCAGGGAAGCGGTCCTGGCTGGCCATGGCGTTCACCAGGTCGTCGATGTACTTCGACAGCGGCGTGGCGCCCTCCAGCTTGCGGCGGGTCCGGCGGGCCTGGCGGCTCTCCTTGATCGCAGCGTCCAGCTCGGCGTCGGTCACCTTGACTCCCTTCTTGATCACCTTCATCTGCTCGCGCAGGAATCGGGTGTTCTGGTCGGCGTCGTGGGCGGCCTGCTTCAGGACCTGGATGCGGTCCATGTCGCCGTCCAGGACGTCCCGGTATCCCGCGCCCAGTTCGGCCTCGTCATAGGCCTTGCGGTGCCGCTCGATCTCTCGGGCGGTCGCGGTCATCCAGTCCTGCAGCTCAGCCTGCTCGGAGGCGGCCTGGTCCAGGCGACCACGGGCTTCCGCCAGGTCCCGCTGGGCCTGCTCGCGTTCAGCGCGGGCGACCTTCAGCTCCTGGTTGATCTGGTCGATGTGGGCCTGGGCGATGCCGGGGTCGACGTTGGCCCGGCGCTGTTCGAGCAGCGGATCCTTCTGGCCGCGCAGGCGCTGCACCAGGCTGTCCGCCTCGCGGGCGGTGCCGCTGGCGGCGCTGGCGTCGGCGAAGGCCGAGTCGATGGCGGTCCCGGTGTCGTCCAGGGATCGCTGGATGTCACCGGCCAGGTCCAGTGGATCCCCGCCGGCCCGGCGCTCCAGGGCGGCGATCTTGGCCTCGGCCTTCTCGACCCGCGCCACCGCGTAGCCGACATTGCGACCATGCCAGTCCGCCTCGGCCGCGCGGGCCTGCAGCTTCATCGCCTTGGCGCTCTGGGCCTTGACCTCCTTCTCGACGGCCTTGAGCCCGACCTTCGCCTCGTTGAAGACGTCGGCGGCGGCGAACAGCTTGCGCTGCGAGGACTCGAAGGCCTCCTCGGCGGCGTCCCGGGCGGCACGCTCGGCGTCACCGCGCCAGGTCTGCAGGGTGTCCGTCCAGGCTTGCTGGTCGGCCCGCAGCTCGTCCACGGAGGCGTAGCGGGGCTCGGAGGTCACCTTGCCGTCGGCGCCGGTCTTGTGGTCGACCAGGGACAGCATGTGCTCGTCCAGCCAGGAGGCATCGGGCTCGTCCACCAGCAGGCGGTACAGGGCCGACTTGAAGCCCTGGCGGTCCTCGTTGATCGCCGAGCGCACGTACTGCACAGGGAGACCATAGGAGCCACCGAGATTCGCCACGTCGTCTTCGGCCAGGCCCAGCTTCTTGGCCTCGTCGAACAGCTCCTGGTAGTACGCCATGTTGTTGTTGGCCGTGTCACGGATCAGGCCATAGGCCATGTTCGCGTCGGCTTCCGACATCCCGTGCTGCGCCTGGAGCTGGCCCACGATCTCGGCCTGGCTGCGTTGCTCGCCCAGCATCCGGTTGGACTGCTCCACGAACACCATGCGGTCGAACGCCTCACGGCGGAACAGGTTGCGGTCCCAGCGGCCCGCCGTCATCCGCGATGCGGTGTCGTTCGCGGCAGTGGCGGCGGCCGACTGGCCCAGGGCCATGTTGAGCTTGCGGAAGTTGTCCGTGGCCGCAGTCTGCGTGGCCCGACCCTTCTGGAGGTACAGGGTGCGCAGGGACTCGGCCTCGGGGGCGTGGGCCTGGCCGTTGGCCATCGCGCGGGTCAGGCGACCACCGAGGTCGACCAGGCGGGTCAGGGCGGTGCGCGTGCCCGGCAGGTAGTGCGCCATGCGGGCGACGGGTGTCCCGTGACCCAGGATCTTCACGAAGGCCTTGTCGGCCATCCCGCCCAGGCCGGTGCCCGTGGCCATCTCGGTGGCGGTCTCGTCGACCCCAGCGGCGCCCATGGACCCGAAGCGATTTCCCACGGTCACACCTTCGTCCGGGGTCTGGCCGAGCTTGAACTCGGAGACCGCGTTGTCGGGCACGTCGGGGCGCAGGGGGTTCTGGGGATGACTCGGATTCAACGGACTGTTGTGGGGCAGGTAGTTGAAGACCGGTGCCAGGCCTGCGCCGATGAAGACGCTGGTGCCAATCGCCATGAATGCGTCTTCAGCAGAACGTGTGGGGTCCATGTGCTGCAGAGCTGCTTCTTGAACGGCGCTGTCAGCCCCGGCGACGGCGCCGCCGCGCATGGCGCGATGCAGAACGGTCGCGCCCTTGCCTGCTCGCGCGAGTGCGCCGAAGGACATCAACGACGTGAGATCGAACAGGGACAGGCCCATCCCAGCAATCTGCCCGCCGATGCCGCCCTTCTCGATGATCTCGGCGGACTCCAAGTTTTCCCGGGCCACCTGGGCCTTCGCGCGGAACGCGCGTACGCCACGGATGCCGTCGAACTCTCCACGTAGCACAAGCCACTCCAGATCCTTGTACATGTCGCGGTTTCGCAGGTAGTAGCTGTACACGTTCCAGTCGTGCGGGACCAATTCGTCGGTCCCGATCCCATCACGGGCCCCCATGGCGAGGGCCGCCTGCATGACGGTGTTCTCCTTGTGGAAGATCGCGTTGGCGACCTCGTACCAGGCGGGCTCGTCGAGGGTGTCGACCAGTGCGTCCTGGGTCAGGCCGGTCTGGAGAGGCGCGGCGCGGTCCTGGGCGATCTGGGTGCGCGTGGCGGTGTTGGGGACCAGCGGCGCTGGCGTGGTGGGTTCGAGGTTGTCCATGATGTTGCAGTTGGTCCCGGATAGCGTCGGGTCGCTTGACCGATAGGCCGGTCGTGTTGAGAGGGGGCACGCAGGCGTCCCGGCGCTAGTCACAGCGGACGGGCGGGGGGACCTGCCAACGTGAGAGAGGCGCGAGCTACGCGTCGACGGCGCGGGCCCTGGTGCGGCGTGGTGTCGCCATCACGCTCGCGAGAGCGCATGCGGACACATAAGCGGCGGCCCGCTCGGAAGGACGGGCGCATCGCAGTAACGCGGCGGCTTCCGCTTCAGCCTTTACTCGTTGCCGCTCGATGCGGCGCTCGCCCGCTCGATCCTGCGAAGCCATCTGGCGAGCCTCGCGGACGGCGCGGTTGTGGGGAGACCAGCGGGACTCCCACGGGCGGTATGTCGGTGTGTTGGCCATGTGTGCGGGGGCGCCATCGCGGCGATACCCGGGGCTGGGTTACAGAGGGATGCGGTTACGGCGCACTGGCGAGCCCATGGTCTCGACCAACGCGGCGACGGAGGCCGGCGCCGCAGCGCAGGCCGGAGCCGCCTCGCCGTGCATGCGGGCCTGCTCGGCCTCGGCTCGACGCACGAAGGAGTTGCGGCGGCGCTGTGCGAGTTGGCGCTGCTCTTCGGTCCACGCGGCCATCGCTGCCGAAAGGGCTGCACGGCTACGCTCGATCTTTTCGGGAGACCTGGCGGCCATCGCGATCTGTCGCGTTTCCCGTGCCTGCTCCTGGATGACCCTGGCGGCGCGGCAGACGACCTTGACGGCCTCGCGGTCCCAGGCCTTGGCCGCCTTGGCTTGCATGCGGGCTGCGAGCTTCTCAGCGGCGGCTCGGGTCTTCGCTTGGGTGGCCTCCAGACGTAGCGCTGCGCGTAGCGATTCGCGGGTGGGCTTGGGAGGCCCTGCGAGTACTGGCGGTGCTGGACGTGGCTTCGGCGGCTTGGAAGATTTGGCGAGCACCGGTCTCGCTCTTGGCGGGCTTGGGACTGCCGACCTCGCCGACCTGGTGCGTGCCGGCCGTGGCCTTGCCGCCGCGATCCGAGGAGGTCGGGGAGGCCCAATGAATGCAGTGCTGAACCGCTGGCGCTTCACGCGCTGCCGTTCGGCCGCCAGGGCCCTCTGCTGTGCAATGGCAATGGCCTCTGGCTTCGGCGGGCCAATGAATGACGCGGCGCGTGTTGCGTTGCCACGCCGCGCAGCCTCGGAGCGGCCTGCGGGCTGCATCAGCGGTTGCCTCTTGCCAGTCGCGCTCCAGGCGGGCGCGGAGCCGGCACAGCGAAGCGCCGAGAGCTTTGGCTACGCGAAGACGTTCGCGAGCCTTGCGACGCTCTGCGATGGCCTGCAGCTCAAGGTCTGTCTTGGTGGGCTGTTGCGAAGGCTGGCGACCCCTGGGGCGCCTGGAACCAACGAAGGTCTCGCGCCTGCGGATCGTCTGGGCACGCGCATAGGCAATGCCACGTTCTCGGTTGGCGGCGTACCGCGCGGAAGCTCTGGCCCGCTGGGCTTCGGTGGTCTTGTAGCCGCGAGCAGGCGTTGGTGGCGCAGGGGCCAGGTCGGCGGTAGGCAAAGCTTGCATGAGGTGGGGTTCGGTGCGATGGGCAACGCCGCTGCAACAATCAAGTCAGGGCGTGGCCGGGGAGCACTGCGCAGTCGTCGGCGTCGCTGCGCTTTGCCCACTTGTCCTGGCGGCCTTCAGGATCGCGGCCCAGCTCTGCACGTCGGCGACCAGCTCAGCGTCAAGCCTGGCCACCTCGGCGGCGACCAACGCGGGGGCGCTACACGGCGCCTGTCGGCCGGTACGCTCCAGAGTCCTGTCATCACGCTGCAGCTTCTGAAGAATGCACCATGCGCGAAAGTCCTCGCCGAGGTGGTCCAAGGCCCTTCCGCCGGTTCGCTGAAACAGCGGACCCAGCAGCGTGTCGCCAGCGAGGATCCCGGCCTTAAGCAGAGCTGGCACGTAGCGGCGGACGTTCTTGAACGGCTTGCCGTGCAGGTCGGCATACCACCGGCAGAGCACGACGATGCCAGGGGTGATGCCCCGCCGCTTGTTGGCGAAGCGCAGCACGAAGAAGGCGAAGGGCCGCACTTCTGGGCGCAGTGACGCCAGAGCCGCCTCACGGGCCGGGTAGCGCTTGCGCAGGTCGAGGACGCCAATCGACAGCTGGCCTGCCGGGACGACCTCGCCTGACTGCATGTCGATGAAGTCGCGGACGCAGCGGACCCTGCCAGCCTTGGTCGTGTCAGTGCTGTAGACCGCCAGCCGGTCCAATTCAATCTTGTCTGCTTGGGTCGTCCGCTTGATGGTCTTGGTGCGCATGATGTCAGCCTGTGTGAATACGGGGGAAGGCCGGAAACCCAGTGTTCATGCGGGTTTCCAGAGGGTCGAAGTGAGCCGCTGGGCCACTTGGGCTCAGATCGGAAGAGGATGGAGGTGGGTCAACCAGGACCGAGCTGTAGCGGCGCGGCGAGGCATCAGGTCGTGGAAGGTCGCCGCGTTGGCCGCTCGTGGCGACCATCCAGAGGGGCGAGACCTGGGCGATTCAGGCCGACTTTGCGCGGTCCTGGAGAGTCACCTAGATGGTCTTGGTGATTTGATTCAAGGAGTAGAAGTCCAAGACCCTCAATGACGTCTTTGGACTCTCCAAGATCTCAGGATCTCAAGAGAGCAGACAGCCTGATGTCGACGGGACCCCCATGCCGTCGCGGCCTACTCGCTGCCGGTGGTCGGTGTGGCCCTCGGTGGGGCCGTAGCAAGACAGGGCGGGGTCAGTTCCTGTAGAGCGCACGTTGCATCGTCTGCCGGTGGCGGTCACCGGAAACCATCCCGATTGCCTGGAGAGGCACCGTGGGAACTGCGGGTGTGGCAAGGTGAAAGAGTTGGACGCTGCCGGCGTGGAGGGGTGGGCAGCGATAGGACCTGCATGTTGGGCTGGTCTCTCAGTCGAGGGAGGCGCATCGTTAGGGGCGCTTCGCTTTCGGTGCTTTTAATCTGAGGTGGAGCGACCTGCCGACAGGGTCGTCATGATGCGTGTGTTTCTCAGCTCACGGTGCCTGCGAATGGGCGGCAGGGCCGTCACTATGCGGGAGTTTCTCACGGGAGCCAGGCGTGGTGTTAGGGCGGCTTCACCGTGGGTGCGTTTAATCGGGCGAGTCGTTAGGGCCGCCTCGGTTTCAGTGGTTTTATTACGTGGCGTTCGTCCAGCCTAGGATGTACGTGCCGTGTCGCAACGTCGTCAAAGCGTCCCGGCGACTCACCGCGTTTTACATATCAGATCGAGCGTAAGGGTGTGCAGCCCAGTCTTGCTGATCATGGTCGCGGAAGAACTGTTGCAGACATCGCAACGATTCCCCGTCGCAGTCGAGCAGCCGTAGTTGGGTTTCCAACATAGTTCGTCAGCATGACGCCGATCTCCGGGCACACAAATTGAATGCAGCCGCCAGGAGCTGACCGTCTGATCGGGTGAGCATTGCAATCTCAACTGCTGCCCTCGCGCAACATTGCAACGATGTTCTTCAGCCATCTGATGGAAAACATCAAAGGACAACTCGCAAGTTTCGCAACAGAACGCCTCCAATTGTTATAGTTGGTCCTGGCAATCCAGGAGCAGTTAGTGCAAATAAACCTGTCTGACAAGACATTGTTTGGAAACGACGCGGGAGAAGATGAGGACGAAAACGTGCTCGTCTCGTATTTCGTCGCTCAGCCTGCCTTCGAAGACTTTCTAAACCCGGCTGTGCGCTTGCAAGTTGCAAGAGGTCGGAAGGGAATGGGGAAATCAGCATTGTTGGCACGGTTCGCTCATGACCTTAGACGGGCCGCCGAACGTCCCATAATAGTAAATGCTGTTCCCTCCAGCTTGGTTGCTCTTCGCGAGCCGCCGCAGACAGAGAATGCTGTCTTGCTTGAAAATTACTGGAAGCAAGTTATTTGCGGCGCCATAAACATGGAGCTTGCTCAGCAAATTGGGTTTGCATGGAAGGATGATCAAATTGCTTTGGTTGAAACGGCTGAAATTGCCGGATTTAAAAATCAAAGCATTGCTGGATCCCTGTTAAACCGGGTAATCTCAAAAATAAACGTGGGAGGCATCGAGCTTTCTCTGGGAAAAAAACAGACTCCAAATCATGAAAAGCTCCTGCAGAGAGTAAGAAGTGAAGCTGGAAAGAATCGACTAGTTTGGCTTCTTCTTGACGACATCGATACTAAGTTCCAGAACACACCGGTCCAACAAGCCTTTGTGTCTTCCTTTTTCTCCGCTTGTCGCTATTTAATCAATAACATCTCTGGACTCGGGATACGCGCGACGGTTCGTACAGACGTCTGGAGTAGCTTGAGGGGCGCTGAGGATCTGGATAAGTTTGATCAGTACGTGACCGAGATTAGTTGGACTGCAAACCAACAGAAGGAGATTCTGGCAAATCGAATCCTTGGCTATGTCCGAAGGAATGAGCCGCAGTCCAAGATTTCCCGCGGTTGGTCTACTAAGGGGCATGGGGATGCGCTTATCGCCATGGTTTTTACCCAGAAAATGAGATGGGGTGAATCTCAGGTCGCAAGTGACCGCGTCCTGCGGATTTTGGCAAGCGGGCGTCCAAGATGGATGGCGCAGCTATGTCGGTTTGCTAGTCTGGAGGCGGTGCGGGCGGATCGGGATCGGATAGGCATACAAGAAATCAACTCTGTGATGGGGGAGTTCGGTCGACGCAGACTTTCGGATCTGTATAAGGAACATGGACATCAATTCGCTGATTTAAAGCGTTTGATTGAGTCTTTTGGTGGCGGTCCGAGACGCTATACGACACAAGAGCTGGCCACGCGAATAACCAACGATTACATTAAGGTGGTTGGGGCTCCAGGTATACCAATAGTCGATGGGGTTCCTTATCGTGACAGCTGGCAGCTGGCGCACTTTATTTATAAGTGCGGCTTCATCACAGGGCATAACATAGGCGAGCGTTCGCTCGATGTGCCAGAATTCGTTTCGTATGAATCGCGCCCTGATTTGCTTGAGGCCAACACCAACTTGGACGATGGAATGCTGTGGGAAATTCAGCCGGCCTATCGAAAGATTCTGAGGACGATTTAGTTTTTGCCTCTGTCTATAAGTGAGAGGGCAAGAATGCAGCTGGGCCTCTCCATAGATTAGGAACGTCCGGGGCCTTTTGGGCGGAGCCGATACGGCGAATCGTTAGTTCCGCTGGATCTCTTCGTGTGGTAATGGCTACGCTCTCGCCTGGTTAGCGTCTGCTCGGGTGCCGGGCGTGGAGTGCGTTGAGCGCATTGGCCGCCTCGAAGCCGACGGCATCCGGGCACAGGTGGGCGTACTTCTGGGTCATCACGGTCGTCGTGTGGCCGAGCAAGTGGCTGATCTTCAGCAGCGACACGCCGGCCTGGGCCAGTCGAGAAGCGAAAGTGTCCCGGAAAGTGTGCGGGGTCACGCGGTGGCGCTCACGGTCGTCGTTTAGTCCGCACGCGTTGATGTGCTTCTGGATGGCGAATGTTGCGTGCCCTCGTGGTTTGTCGAGGCCCGACCACCCGCGCTGGTTGCATGCCGGAAACACGTACGAAAAGTGCCCCTCGGCTTTCTGTCGTAGTTTGCGGGCCCGGAGAAGCGCGAGAACGCGAGAGGTCAGAGTTAACGTGGATTCGTTCTGGACCTTGTGGCGGTACAGGTTGATGGTCCCTGCCTCCAAATTCACGGCAGACCATGGAAGGCCTGCAATCTCCCCGTACCTTCCACCAGTGTCTAGGAGCATTACCACGAGTTCGTAGTTGTCCCGGATGGCCTGGGAGTTTGGGAACTCGTCGATGCGCCGGTGCAGAGAGCCCAGCAGCCGCGCCTCCTCCTCAAGGGTCAGCCATCGCAGCTTGCCGCGACCGATGCTGGTTTTGAGCGACGCAGCTTTGTTGCGGCGGTGGGACCAGATGATGGGCGTTTCCGGGAGCACCACGTTCATCGTGGCCGCGAAGCCGATCAAGCTCTGGACCAGCGAGACCTCGATGTTCATAGTGGCCGCCTTGTTGCCCTCGCGAATCCGGGCGGCCTTGAGGTCCATCAGGTGCTTCTGCCGGAGCTCGGAGACGAGCAGATCCTTGGATAGGCCGGCCCGGCCACCTTCCTGCTCGATCCATAGGCGCCCGCCTGGCTGCGGCACCATGGCTGTACCGAACAGCTTGCGAACACGGCCGGCGTTGTTGTGGGCGTCGCGGTGCGACACCTGCGAGCCGGCGAGCCACATCTGGGCCACCTCGTGCAGCGTGAGCTGTTGAGGAGGCGGGCAGTATTCGCGGTGAATCGCTTCGCGTCGCCGGGTCTCCCAGGCCATCGCAGCGGTCTCGTCGCCGGTCCCGGTGGACTCGGCAACACGAACTCCATGCAGGACAAACCTGCAGTGCCAAGTCTTGCTTCGTTTTGGCTTGAATAGTGCCATGGCTGCCTCCTGCGCTGGGAGGATAGGGCGTAGGTGTGCAACATGCACCTGCGGGGTTCGTCGACAAACGGATCGAATGTCCGTTGTTCACAGCGCCTTCTCCCGAGGAGAGGCAACGAAGCGGTTCGCTCAAGTGGAGGGGAAATGGAGGGAGGCTGCGGCCCACAAATACAACGATCCGCAGCGCAGATACAACAGCGGAAACGCTCGCAAGGCGTCCCGGAAGTCCGGCACGGTCATCACGCGGGCCTCGGCGGGGTCCATGCCTTCCGCCAGGACCTGCAGGTTCGACACCTTGGCTTGCAGGGCCGCGATGACGCGCAGGGTCATCGCTTCGATGGACATCTCGCCCGTGGCGACCTTCTCCTCACCCATGACGTATGCGCCGTCCTTGCGGATCGCGGGGAGCACGGTGGACCGGACCCACTTCTGGAAGTCCTTGGCCTCCTGCTTGTTGGCACGGAGCGCCAGGGCGTACAGGCCAGGCTCGCTGATCAGGGAGACGGTCGGGGCCCGTGTCGTGAAGAGCGCCAGAAGTCTCGTACTTTCGGCATGAGACTTCGTGAGGACTTTGACATCGTCAGCGTCCAGTCGGGACGTGTGCTGCGACGCATAGCCAGTCAGGCCGAGTGACTTGCAGACGTCGGCGGCGACGAACCAGGGGGTCCCGTCGATCTCCGTGACGCGGAGGGACAGGCCGGGGATGAATTCAAAGGCGCCTGCACCCCGATGGCGCTGGCCAAGTGCGTCTTGCCAGTGCCGGGATGATCGAACCCGCCGTGCGGCCGGGGCGCTGGGCCCCGCCAGGGTTGCGGGGACCGCTTGGGCCTCCAACTCCTGCCAGCGGTCCACGAGACGCGCGGTGAACTCCGGGGAGAGCTGGGCCACGACCACGTAGCTGTCGAGCTGGTTGACGTGGTAAACCTCAACCGGCTTGCCCCCGCCAGGGAGCGGTTCCGTCGTTGACGTAACCGTGATCAGGTCGCGTGCCACCAGCCGATCCATGGAGACGCGCACCGTATCGTGGCGCTTGTCCACGAGGTCGGCGATCTGGGGCGCCTTTGCCATGTACCGGCGGGGTATTCGGGGCTCGGCCTGAGCGACCTCGGGCGTCATTTATCCCCAGGCCATGCGGGCGGCCGGCGGAACGTTCCTGACGACCTGCCCTTGAATTCTCTGGCTGCAGGCTTCCGTGACTACAGGACCACGCTGTACAGACCGGGGCTCGATCACGGCGTAGACCTTCTGCCGGCTGCCAGGGGTCTCTATTGAAGTAAGCCCCTTGTCTGGGCGTCAACTCGCGCAGATGACTGGTGGGAGCTCACGAGGTCGTAGGCCACGGCGACGTCGGGGGGCGATGAGCCAGGAAGAAAGGTTCAGTGCTTCCGGCTGCACCGCCCAGCGAGACCCTGAACTATTTTGCGAGCAAGCCGAATCCGGCCGCGCCCTCGGCCGAATCCGGCCGCGCCCTCGGCCGAGAACCTCTTCGGCACCGAATTGACCTATTTGCCCGTTTGCGGGTCTAAGCCGCCAATTCCTGGGAATTGCGAGGATAAGATTGCACTACGTGGGGCGAATTGCCGTTGTGTTTACGGCGATTTGCGTCGATCTGTTGATCGCACGTGACTCTGATGGTCTGAAAGTCGCTTTGGCGGCAGGGGATGAATATGAGAAAACACTTGACTCCAAGATGGGACTGGAAATTCCTTCTAATGCTCGCGGTAGCCATCGGGGGCGCTGCGATTCCCTTTTACACCTGGCTTTCTGACCGCCCTAGTAAGGCGATCGCCATCTCCGCGTGGTCAACCATCCCCCTTATTCAGCCGTTCCGCGAGTTGGGCGACCTGGAAATTTCAATTGGCGGCCAGGAGGTCAAAAGCCTTGATCTCACGACCCTAGAAATTAAAAATTCAGGTAATCAGCCGATTCTAAAAAGCGATTTCGCTACGCCGATAGACCTCAAGGTCGGGAGGGGCACGAGGGTTTTTCGGCTCGCTTCAGTTGAGTCGGTCCCCCCAGCGATCAAGCCGGAGGTTACCCAGACTGCTGACCAAGTAAAACTGGAACCGCTACTGCTGAACCCAGGAGACATCGTTCGATTATCAGTTCTCACAGTAGGCAGCCGACCAAGTTTTGAAACTACGACACGTGTCGTAGGCGTGAAGGATGTCGCGGTGCGTCGTGATGAGCCGAATAAGATGCATATTGCATCCGTTGACTGGAAGCACGTCTCTTCTTTGTTGCTTCTTATGGGTCTTTATGGGTGTGTCGCGTCTTTTACCGGAAAGGTGAGGCGGAATGATTTTAGAGTTTTCGCGGTGTTTATCGCTGCGGTAGTTGGCTTCGCAGCCACAACCCTACTTCACGACATCATCGTCTCTGGGTACTCTGGAAAGATGGCCACTGCGTCGGCCAGCCTGCTCGCCGGTTTTGCAGGTGGGTTTTGCGCTCAATTTGTGTATCGCAGGCAGCAGCGCTCCACGAATAGCGGCCCCGCAGACGTCCTCCGGGGCTGATATACCAAACTAAGTCCGCGGTAAAGGCCATGAACGCCTCTTGCGCCCGGCAGATAACAAGCCGGTGTCCGTCGATCCTACTGGGCGGCCGGGGGCGCGTGGGGTTCTAGGGCCCCAAACCGCGACAAGTCGGCCAGGCTATCTTAGGAAATACCAGTGATCCGGCAGATGGTCAGCGGGTCGCGGGGTGCCAGGCGGGCTTGGAAAAGACTCGTCGCAGGTCAAGCCCCGGATACGTCAGCTTGTTGATGAACGGGCGCAGGTCATCGGCGCGGCGGCGCATCGTGGAGCCATAGACCCCGGTGTGCACGTCGCCCGCAGCGTGGCCCGTGATGGCCTTGGACAGGTCCCCACTGACCCCCGCCAGGCCCAGCTCGGTGCGTACGGTATGCCGGAAGCTGTGCAGGTCCTTGCGTTGCTCAGTGAATCCCTGGGCCTTCTTGTGCTGCAGGAACCACTTGGAGATAGGAGCAATGGCACCGTTCTGTCCTCCGGTTGGAGTCATGGGGAACAGCTTGCCGACACCATGCGCTGCGATGGCTTTCCAATAGTCGGCAAAGCCAAGCTCGATCAGCCGATCATGGACGGGCGTCACGCGCCAGGAAGGGGAGACCTTGGCCTTGGGCGCCTTCTTCAACCGTTGGCCGCGCTCGGGGTTCGCACGGAACTCAATGGCCAGGCCGCCGCTCGGGGTCTCAAAGACATCATCGGTCCACAGTTGGGCGACCTCGCTCGGCCTAGCCCCGGAGTAGGCCAGCATGAGCGGCACCCAGTACGCCGCATCCAGGCATGCGTACTTGGTCGTAGGCAGCTCATAGGCCGTGAACACTGATGAGTTAAACAGCGTGGGCAGGTCTTGCGGCGCCCACGGCAAGCGGTCCTCTCCTTCGGCGCCGCCATGGTTGATGGTTACATCGGCCAGCACATCTACCTGGAGCCAGTCACGCTGCAACCCCAAGCGGAGCATTGCACCCACGGTGGCAAGGACCTTAGTTGCCGTGCTCGCAGTCCTTCCCTCGGCCACGGCCCAGGCCTGGACCTTGTCGCGGAATTCGTAGCCCATGCCCTTCGTCAGGGACTCAAGGGGCGGATCGCCCATCATGTCGCGGAACATGTCGGCGTGCCGCTCGAAGACCCCGGCGGTCTTGGGTACGCGTTTCTTGTCTGCTTTCCACAGGGCCAGCGCATCCATGATGGTGTGCTTGGCCTTGGTTGGCGTCTTGGGCTTCACAGGGGCCGTCGAGAACGCCGGGGCTACCGGGGTGTCCACGACCTCGCCCCGGTCCTTCCGTCCACGATCAAGCCATGCGTTCGTAGCAGCCCTCATGATCGTGAGGAGCGCAGGTCTGTTGTCGGGGCGCTCCCAATTGACCAGGAAGCCAAGGGCGCGAGTCTCGTCGTCGGCGTAGCCGGTGGCCAAGTACAAGCTTCCAGTAGCGGACTCGCCGGTGTGCAGGCGCCCGAGGGCTGTGTGAATCTCGGTGAGGCGTTGGAGTTGGTCTGGACGCATGCCCCGATATGCGGGCCAAGCCGGGTCGTCCACCAGATACTCGGGCACCTCGTCGGCTGTCAGGTAGCGGAACGGCGGAATGTCTTGGTCCCAGCTTCGCAGGAACGCCAGAAGGGCAGTGCGGTCGTACCGCGTAGCGTCATCCTGGGTCAGGATACGCGACCGAATGCGGGCGGCCAAGATGTCCGCCATGTCCCGCGTGACGACCTCAAGAACTGTGGGGTTCAACCGATCCCGCTCTGCCTGGAACAGCTCGTCCCAGTGTACGGACAGCTTGCGGGCGGCCTCGTTGGCCTGTCTCATGTCAGCGGTCTTCAGCGACTGACGCACGGCCCATTGCTTGCCATGCCACTTTGAATGCGGGTGATCCTTGAGGTCCGGTGGAACTCGGCGCTCGTAGTGAAGACTTGTGGTGCCTGTGCGGCGGTGGACGTACTCGGCGCGTGCCATTGGTTCGCTCCTGGTGGTTGGAGCAGACCTAGCCATGTACGCAGTCCAGATACACAGTAAGCAAGAAAAAACCCAGCAGAATCAAGTAAGTTCTTGTAGCTGCTGGGTTTTGTCAGGTCTTGGCGGAGCAGGCGGGATTCGAACCCGCGGTGGGCTATTAACCCACACACGCTTTCCAGGCGTGCGACTTAAACCACTCATCCACCGCTCCGTGGGAAGCCCGCGATTGTAGCAGTCAATTTGCCGCGTTTTTCTGCGGCCAGGCGTGGCGCTGCAAATCTTCCAGCAAAACGAACTCGAGCGCGCTGATGTGCGTGGACTCCAGCACCACGTGCGGGGCGCAGCCGGCCTCGTGCGCCTCCTTCCAGCGCGCCGCGCACAGGCACCAGCGGTCGCCGGGCTTGAGGCCGGCGAAGCGGTGCTCGGGCCGGGGGGTGGAGAGGTCGTTGCCGCGCAGCTTGGAGAAGGCCAGGAAGGCCGCCGTCACGCGCGCGCAGATCACATGCGCGCCGAGATCGCTGTCGTCGGTGTTGCAGCAGCCGTCGCGGAAGTAGCCCGTCAGCGGCGCATAGGAGCAGGGCACCAGCTCGGAGCCCAGCACGTTGTGCGCCACCGCGTCGCTCATGGCTTGGGCGGCTGCAGCCGCACCATGTTCATGGCCGAGCTGATCAGCGCCGCGGTGTCCGCCATGTTGCTGGGCACGATCAGCGTGGTCGTCGCGTCGGCCGCCACCTTGCCGTAGGCGTTGACGGCAGCCTCGGCCACCTTGAGCTGCACGGCCTCGTTGCCGCCCGGCTGGCGGATGGCGGCGGCCACGCGCTCGATGGCCTGGGCCGTGGCCTCGGCGACGGCCGTGATGGCGGCGGCCTCGCCCTGGGCCTGGTTGATGGCGGCCTGCTTTTCGCCTTCGGAGCGCGCGATGAAGGCCTCGCGCTCGCCCGTGGCGATGTTGATCTGCTCCTGGCGTCGACCCTCGGAGGCCGCGATGAGCGCACGCTTCTCGCGCTCGGCCGTGATCTGCGCCTGCATGGAGCGCAGAATCTCGGCCGGCGGCGTGAGGTCCTTGATCTCGTAGCGCAGCACCTTGACGCCCCAGTTCAGCGCGGCCTCGTCGATCGCGGCGACCACCTGGGCGTTGATGATGTCGCGCTCCTCGAAGGTCTTGTCGAGTTCGAGCTTGCCGATCACGCTGCGCAGCGTGGTCTGCGCCAGCTGCGTGACGGCCATCAGGTAGTTGGACGAGCCGTAGCTCGCGCGCATCGGGTCGGTGACCTGCAGGTACAGGATGCCGTCGACCTGCAACTGGGTGTTGTCGCGCGTGATGCAGACCTGACTGGGCACGTCCAGCGGCACCTCCTTCAGGCTGTGCTTGTAGGCCACCTTGTCGACGAAGGGCAGCAGGAAGTTCAGGCCCGGCGACAGCGTGCTGTGGTACTTGCCAAGCCGCTCGACGACCCAGGCGTTCTGCTGCGGCACGACCTTGATCGACTGCGAGACGAACACCGCGGCAATGACCAATAGAACGATGGCGACTTCCATCCGCGAATCTCCTGCGTTGGGGTGAGAGGGTTCAGGCCTTGTCGACCATGAGCCGGTTGCCGACCACACCGACCACGCGGTAGATGCCTGCCACCGGCGGCTGCGGCGCGCGCTGCACCACGGTCCAGCGCGCGCCGCGGTAGTGTACGGAGGCGGTGCCGTCCGGGTTCCACTGCTCCACGGAGAGTGTTTCGCCGATGTCCAGGTTCAGGTCCGGGTTGTTGCTGGCTGCTTCCTGGCGACCACGTGCGCTGCGCACGGCATACCAGACGGCCACCGCGCCGCCGCCGGCGACGGCGGCCGTGGCGATCTGCCCGGGCAGGGCCAGGCCCAGGTAGGCGGCCAGCGCCGCGGCGACGAAGCCCAGCGCCAGCATCAGCAGGTAGAAGGTGCCCGTGACCAGCTCCAGCACGATGCAGACGCCGGCCAGCAGCCACCAGAAGGTCGTATCGGCAATGCCCATCGGCAGGCTCCCTCGTTGCGTTGCGCCGCATTGTGGGTCAAAAGAACCGCCGCCCCACTGTGCGGTCATCCAATGTCCGTACACTTCGCGCCTTTCCATTTCCGCCTGGCCCGGAGCTGCCCATGAAGTTTCGCTTTCCCATCGTCATCATCGACGAGGACTACCGTTCGGAGAACACCTCCGGTCTGGGTATCCGCGCGCTCGCCCAGGCCATCGAAAGCGAGGGCTTCGAGGTGCTGGGCGTGACGAGCTACGGCGACCTCTCGCAGTTCGCCCAGCAGCAAAGCCGCGCCAGCGCCTTCATCCTGTCCATCGACGACGAGGAGTTCAGCGCCGGCCCCGACCTCGACCCCGCGGTGCTGAACCTGCGCAAGTTCATCGAGGAAGTGCGGCGCAAGAACCTGGACGTGCCAATCTACGTGTACGGCGAGACCAAGACCTCGCGGCACATGCCCAACGACATCCTGCGCGAGCTGCACGGCTTCATCCACATGTTCGAGGACACGCCGGAGTTCGTGGCGCGCCACATCATCCGCGAGGCCAAGAGCTATCTGGAGGGCGTGCAGCCGCCATTCTTCAAGGCGCTGCTGGACTACGCCGAAGACGGTTCGTATTCGTGGCACTGCCCGGGCCACTCGGGCGGCGTGGCGTTTCTGAAGAGTCCGGTCGGGCAGATGTTCCACCAGTTCTTCGGCGAGAACATGCTGCGCGCCGACGTCTGCAACGCGGTGGAGGAACTGGGCCAGCTGCTGGACCACACCGGCCCGGTGGCCGAGAGCGAGCGCAACGCGGCGCGCATCTTCAATGCCGACCACTGCTTCTTCGTGACCAACGGCACGAGCACGTCCAACAAGATGGTCTGGCACCACACGGTGGCGCCCGGCGACGTGGTCGTGGTGGACCGCAACTGTCACAAGTCCATCCTGCACGCGATCATCATGACGGGCGCCGTGCCCGTGTTCATGAAACCCACGCGCAACCACTACGGGATCATCGGCCCGATCCCGAAGAGCGAGTTCGAGCCGGCGGCGATCAAGGACAAGATCCGCGCCAACCCGCTGCTGGCCGGCGTGGACGCCGAGACCGTCAAGCCCCGCGTGATGACGGTCACGCAGTCCACCTACGACGGCGTGCTCTACAACACCGAAACCATCAAGGGCCTTTTGGACGGCTACGTCGACACGCTGCACTTCGACGAGGCCTGGTTGCCGCATGCGGCCTTCCACCCGTTCTACGGCGCCTACCACGCCATGGGCAAACGCCGCGCGCGGCCCAAGGAGTCGCTGGTGTTCGCCACCCAGTCCACGCACAAGCTGCTGGCCGGCATCAGCCAGGCCAGCCATGTGCTGGTGCAGGATTCGCAGCACCGCAAGCTGGACCGCCACCTGTTCAACGAGGCGTTCCTGATGCACACCTCGACCAGCCCGCAGTACGCCATCATCGCCAGCTGCGACGTGGCGGCCGCGATGATGGAGCCGCCGGGCGGCACCGCGCTGGTGGAAGAGTCGATCCTGGAGGCGCTGGACTTCCGCCGCGCCATGCGCCAGGTGGAGCGCGAGTTCGGTGCGGACGAATGGTGGTTCAAGGTCTGGGGCCCGGACGCACTGGTCGAGGAGGGCGTGGGCACGGCCGAGGACTGGATCATCAAGGACGCAGCGGCGGCCAAGTGGCACGGCTTCGGCGACCTGGCCGACGGCTTCAACATGCTGGACCCGATCAAGTCCACCATCGTGACGCCGGGCCTGGACCTGGATGGCAAGTTCGCGTCGGAGGGCATCCCCGCCAGCATCGTCACCAAGTACCTGGCCGAGCACGGCATCATCGTGGAGAAGACGGGGCTGTACAGCTTCTTCATCATGTTCACGATCGGCATCACCAAGGGCCGCTGGAACACCATGCTGGCGGCGCTGCAGCAGTTCAAGGACGACTACGCCAAGAACCAGCCGATGTGGCGCATCCTGCCGGAGTTCTGCCAGCAGCACCGACGCTACGAGCGCATGGGTCTGCGCGACCTGTGCCAGCACGTGCACCAGCTCTACGCCAAGTACGACATCGCGCGGCTGACGACCGAGATGTACCTGTCGGACCTCACGCCGGCGATGAAGCCCAGCGACGCCTACGCCCACATCGCGCACCGCAAGACCCAGCGCGTGCCGATCGACGAGCTCGAAGGCCGCATCACGACCAGCCTGGTGACGCCGTACCCGCCCGGCATTCCGCTGCTGATCCCGGGCGAGGTCTTCAACAAGAAGATCGTCGACTACCTCAAGTTCTCGCGCGAGTTCAACCTGCTGTGCCCGGGCTTCGAGACCGACATCCACGGGCTTGTGGAAGTCGAGGACGAAAACGGCAAGGTGAGCTATTTTGCCGACTGCGTGGCCGAGGGCCAGCCCATGACGGAGGCCGAGAAGGTCACGCGGGCCGAGGACGTGATCCAGGTGGGCAACGACGGCCCCTACAGCCGCACGATCTGAGTCAGGCGTCGCTGCGCACGCGCAGGAAGCGCGCGTGGCGCGGCAGGCCGCTCGCGTTCAGCCCGTTGTAGCGGTAGGTCACGAGGCTGCCGACAGGCGGCGGATCGCGCCGCTGCGCATCGCTGAAGCCGCCGCCGAGCTTGAAGCGCAGCCCTTCGCCTGTTTCCACAAGCAGGGCGCCCATGCGGCCCGTGTGCCGGCCCTGGCCGGGCAGGTGGGCAAGGACGCGGGCTTCGGCGTCGTCGTAGGGCTTGAACTTGAGCAGGTCGTCGCTGCGCTCGCTGCGGTAGGGCGCGCTGCCCAGGTGCAGCACAAGGCCTTCGCCGCCGTCCCGGACCACGCGGTCGCGCTGCGCCTGCAGGGCGGCGTGGGTGGTGGCGCGCTGCTGGGGCACGGCGACGATCCAGGGGGCGGCGGCGATCGGCAGCAACTGCTCCAAGCGCGCGAGCCGGGCATCGAAGTCGCCCGGTGCGGCCGGCAGGTCGAACACCATGAAGCGCATGGCGCGCCAGGCAGCGTCGTCCGCCTGCTGGCTTCGCACAGTGGACAGCGCATGCTCGAAGCGGCGCCGGCCGGCCCAGAGTTCGCCATCCATCGGCACAGCCGGCAGCGGAGCCGTGAACCACGTCGGAGCCATGACGCGCTGGCCGCCGCGTGTCCAGAGGGCCTGGCCGTCCCAGTAACCGCGCAATCCGTCGTATTTCTCGCTGACCCAGTAGCCCGCCAGCGGCATGCCGCGGCGGTAGCCATTGGCCAGCATCAGCCGGGGCGGCGCGGCCCAGGCGGGCAGCAAGGTGCTGCCCAGCGCTGCGAGCAGCAGCGCGCGGCGGCGTTTATTCGCCGTCGATGCCGCCGACGACCTGGCTGAAGCCGCCGTCCACATAGGTGATCTCGGCGGTCACGCCGCCGGCCAGGTCCGACAGCAGGAACGCGGCGACGTTGCCCACGTCCTCGATGGTCACGTTGCGGCGGATCGGCGAGACCGCGGCCACGGCCGGCAGCAGTTTGCCGAAACCCTTGATGCCGCTGGCGGCCAGGGTCTTGATCGGCCCGGCGGAAACGCCGTTCACGCGCACGCCCTTGGGGCCCAGCGAGCCGGCCAGGTAGCGCACCGAGGCTTCGAGCGAGGCCTTGGCCAGACCCATGGTGTTGTAGTTGGGCACGGTGCGCACGGCGCCCAGGTAGGTCAGCGTGAGCAGGGCCGACTTGTCGTTGAGGTAGGGCAGGGCTGCCTTGGCCATGGCCGGGAAGCTGTAGGCGCTGATGTCGTGCGCGATCTTGAAGGCCTCGCGCGACAGGCCTTCCAGGAAGTCGCCCGCGATGGCTTCGCGCGGCGCGAAGCCGATGCTGTGCACGAAGCCGTCGAACTTGGGCCAGGCCTGGGCCAGGTCTTCGAACAGCTTGGCGATCTGCGCGTCGTCACCCACGTCGCAGTCGAAGATCAACTGGGAACCGAACTCGGCCGCGAACTCGGTGATGCGGTCCTTGAAGCGCTCGCCGACATAGCTGAACGCCAGTTCGGCACCTTGTTCGTGGCAGGCCTTGGCGATGCCGTAGGCGATGGAGCGGTTGGACAGCACACCGGTGATCAGCAGCTTCTTGCCAGTCAGGAATCCCATGGGTTCTTCTCGTTCGTTGCAGAGGAGCCTGCCGGTGGCACCTGTTCAGGGTTGATCCGAGGGGGCAGGGCGATTGGTGCAGAATTGTCGCATGCGATTTCTGTGGCTCTGCTTGGCGTTCGCGGCATCGGCGCCGGCCTGGGGAGCCCACGCTTATGCCCAGTTCGGCGACGTCAAGTACGGCCCGGACTTCAGCCATTTTTCGTACGTGAACCCGGATGCGCCCAAGGGCGGCGAGATCCGCATGGTGCCGCCCACACGGCCGACCAACTTCGACAAGTTCAATCCGTTCACGCTCAAGGGCACGGCGCCTTATGGCATCGGCGCACTGATGTTCGACAGCCTGTTGACCGGCAACAACGAGGAGCCCACGACGGCGTACGGCCTGCTGGCCGAGGACGTGGAGGTGGCCGAGGACAAGCTGTCGGCCACCTTCCGCATCCGGCCCGAGGCGCGTTTCCACGACGGCTCGCCCGTGCAGGCGGCCGACGTCGTGCATTCGTACGAGATGCTGGTTGGCAAGCTCGCGGCGCCGCAGTACCGCGTGATCTATGCCGAGGTCAAGCGCGTGCGCGCGCTGTCCGAGCGCGTGGTGCGTTTCGAATTCGCCCGGCCCAATCCGGAGTTGCCGTTGGTGGTCGGGGGCATGGCGGTCTTCAGTCGGCAGTGGGGTGGCGGCAAGCCTTTTGACCAGATCACGACCGACGTGCCGATCGCGTCCGGGCCTTACAAGATCGCCAACCCTCGGCTGGGCCGCGACATCACCTACCAGCGCGACCCGAACTACTGGGGCCGTGACCTGGCGGTACGACGCGGCCAGTTCAACTTCGACCGCGTCACCTACAAGATCTACCTAGACGAGACGGCGCGCTTCGAAGGTCTGAAGGCCGGCGAGATCGACTTCATGCGCGAGTTCACCTCGCGCAATTGGGCGCGCCAGTACTACGGGCCGCAGTTCGACCGCGGCGACCTGGTCAAGCGCGCGTTCGAGAACCGCAACCCGGGCGACTTCCAGGGCTTCGTGTTCAACCTGCGCAAGGACAAGTTCAAGGACGTGCGCGTGCGCCAGGCCATCGGACTGGCCTACGACTTCGAATGGTTGAACCGCCAGATGTTCTACAACCTGTATCAGCGCGTGCAGGGCTGGTTTCCGAACAGCGAGTTCCATGCCGAAGGGTTGCCCGGGCCCGACGAACTGGCCCTCATGGAGCCGCTGCGCAGCAAGCTGCGGCCCGAGGTGTTCGGCCCCGCGCTGGTTTCGCCCAGCACCGCGCCGCCGGGCAGCCTGCGTGAGAACCTGCGCCAGGCCCAGCGCCTGTTGGCCGAGGCCGGCTGGACCTACCGCGACGGCGCGCTGCGCAACGCCAAGGGCGAGCCCTTCACGATCGAACTGCTCAACGACCAGCCCGGTCTGATCCGCGTGATCACGCCGCTGCAGGGCAGCCTGCGCAAGCTCGGCATCGAGATGACGTTCCGCACGGTGGACTTCTCGCTGTCGCAGCAGCGCATGGACAGCTTCGACTTCGAGATGACGACGATCCGGCTGCCGGGCACCTCGGCCCCCGGCGGCGAGCTCATCGAGCGCTTCGGCTCGGAGGCGGCCAGGACGAACGGCTCGTCCAACATCTGGGGCATCGCCGACCCGGGCGTGGACGCCATCGTCGCCAAGATCGTGGCAGCCACCACGCGGCCGGAACTGACCACGGCCATGCGCGTGCTCGATCGTGTGCTCTCGTATGGCCACTACTCGATCCCGCAGTACTTCGGCGGGCCGTTCCTGATCGGCTACTGGCCCAGGCGTTTCGTGCTGCCCGAAACCATTCCGCCCTACTACGACGCCGGCACCTGGGCCGCATCGACCTGGTGGGCATCCGACCTCAACAAGTAAGCGAGACCTTCGCGCGTGGCAGCCTACATCTTCAAGCGTTTGTTGCTGATGCTGCCCACGCTGTTCGGCGTGCTGCTGCTGACCTTCGTGGTGATCCAGTTCGTGCCGGGCGGCCCGGTGGAGCAGATGGTGGCGCAGCTGCAGGGCCGCGATTCGGGCGGGGAGGGCGCGGCCGCGAGCGGCGCCGGCTACCGCGGCCGCCAGGGGCTGGACCCGCAGCGGATCGAAGAAATCAAGGCCTTCTATGGCTTCGACAAACCGGCGCCCGAGCGCTTCTGGCAGATGCTCAAGTCCTTCGCGCAGTTCGACCTGGGCCAGAGCTTCTACCAGCGCAAAGGCGTGTGGGAGCTCATCAAGGAAAAGATGCCGGTGTCCATCAGCCTCGGGTTGTGGACCTTCTTCATCAGCTATTTGATCGCCGTGCCGCTGGGCGTCGCCAAGGCCGTGCGCGCGGGCTCGCGCTTCGACTTCGTGACCACGCTGGTCGTGCTGGTCGGCTACGCGATCCCGGGCTTCGTGCTGGGGGTGGCTTTGCTCGTGGTGTTCGGCGGGCAACTGCAGTGGTTCCCGCTGCGCGGGCTGGTGTCGCCCAACTGGGAGCAGATGTCCTGGGGCGCGCGCATCGTCGACTACCTCTGGCACATCACACTGCCGGTCACGGCCATGGTGCTGGGCAGCTTCGCGGTGACGGCCATGCTGACCAAGAACTCCTTCCTCGAGGAGATCCGCAAGCAGTACGTTCTGACCGCGCGCGCCAAGGGCCTGGACGAGCGCCGCGTGCTGTGGAAGCACGTGTTCCGCAACGCGTTGATCCCCATCATCACGGGTTTTCCCGCGGCCTTCATCGGCGCCTTCTTCACAGGCTCGCTGCTGATCGAGACGCTGTTCTCGCTCGATGGCCTGGGCCTGTTGAGCTACGAGAGCGTGATCCGCCGCGACTACCCGGTGGTGCTGGGGACCTTGTTCTTCTTCACGCTGATCGGGCTCGTGACCAAGCTGCTCAGCGATCTGTCTTATGTGCTTGTCGATCCGCGGGTGAAGTTCGACTAAAAGCCATGCATGGATATGGACATTTTTAATGGATAACATGTCCACTTTCAACTGCTGGAGATGACCATGGACTGGAACATCGCCACCGCCAAGCAGCAGTTTTCCGAACTCGTGCGTCTCACCGTCGAGGAGCCCCAGCCCATCTACAACCGCGACAAGCCCGTGGCTGTGATGGTGTCGGCGCAGGAGTTCGAAGAATTCCGCCAGTGGCGCGAGCAGCGGCGCAAGCCAACGATGAGCCAGCTGTTTGCCGACATCCGCGCCGCGCTGATCGCCGATGGAGCGAACGACGGCATCGACATTCCGCCGCGCACCGATCGCTACAACCCGATGGTGGACGATCCCCACTACTGGGACGAGCCCAACGACGCAAAGCGAGACTGAGCGCCGTGTATCTGGTCGACACCAATGTCATCAGCGAACTGATGCGACCTGTGCCGCACGAAGATGTCCTGCGTTGGATCGCGCGCGTCGAGGGCGTCGAGGGTCTGGCCAGTTCGGCGATTTCGATCCATGAGGTCGTGTTCGGCCTGGCGCACAAGCCGCGACCGCGTGCGCTGGAGCGCTTCCAGGCCATGGTCGCCCACTACACGGTGCTGGACGTGACAGAGCCCATCGCGCGCAGGGCAGGCGAAATGCGTGGCCTGCTTGCTGCGCGTGGCCAGGTGCGCCATATGGCCGACATGCTGATCGCCGCCACCGCCCAGGTCCACGCACTCACCCTGGTCACCCGCAACGTGCGCGATTTCGATGGCTGCGGCATCGCCGTGTTGAACCCCTTCACGGCATGACGACTGCGGCCGACATCCGAGCCCATCTCTCACCCGGCCGCCGTGCCTGGCAGCGCTTTCGCCGCAACAAGCTGGGCTTCTGGAGCCTTGTCCTCTTCACGACGCTGGTTGTGCTGAGTCTGTTCGCCGAGGTGCTGTCCACCGACAAGCCGCTCATCGTGCGCTACGAGGGCCAGACCTATTACCCGGTGCTGCGCGACTACTCCGAGAAGGTCTTCGGCGGCGACTTCGAGACGCCGGCCGACTACCTCGATCCCTTCATCCGCCAGCGCATCACGGCAGGCGGCAACTGGGCCGTCTACGCGCCCAACCCTTACGGCCCGCGCACACTGAATTATTTCGCGAGCAAGCCCAACCCGGCCGCGCCCTCCAGCGAGAACTTCTTCGGCACGGACGACCGCGGCCGCGACCTGCTGGCCCAACTCATCTATGGCTTTCGCGTGAGCGTGCTGTTCGCGCTCGCGCTGACGGCCATCGGCGTGGTGCTTGGCGTGGTGGCGGGCGCCATCCAGGGTTACTTCGGCGGCAAGACCGACCTGGCCTTCCAGCGCTTCATCGAGATCTGGGGTTCCATGCCCGAGCTCTACCTGCTCATCATCTTCAGCGCCATCTTCGCGCCCAGCGTGGCGCTGCTGCTGGTGCTGCTCTCGCTGTTCGGCTGGATGGGGTTGTCGGACTACGTGCGCGCCGAATTCCTGCGCAACCGGCAGATGGACTACGTGCGTTCCGCGCGCGCGCTGGGCGTCTCCAACGTGCAGATCATGTGGCGCCACATCCTGCCCAACTCGATGGTGCCGGTGGTCACCTTCCTGCCGTTCCGCATGAGTGCGGCCATCCTGGCGCTGACCTCGCTCGATTTCCTGGGCCTGGGCGTGCCGCCCGGCACGCCCTCGCTGGGCGAGCTGCTGAGTCAGGGCAAGGCCAACATCGACGCCTGGTGGATCTCCATGTCCACCTTCGGCGTGCTGGTGCTCACGCTGTTGCTGCTGACCTTCATGGGCGACGCGCTCCGCGATGCGCTCGATCCGCGGAAGGCCGAGAAATGACCCAGCCGCTGTTGCTCAATGCCAAACAACTGCAGGTCTCGTTTGGCGGCCACACCGTGGTGCATGGCGTGGACTTCGCGCTGGCCCCGGGCGAGAAGCTCGCGCTGGTCGGCGAATCGGGCTCGGGCAAAACCGTCACGGCGCTGAGCCTGCTGCGCCTGGTGCCCGACGCCCAGGTCGCAGGGCAGGCCCTGTTCCAGAGCCGAAGTGGCTGGACCGACCTCGTGACCCTGCCTGAGCGCGATCTGCGCGCCATCCGCGGCCAGGAGATCGCGATGATCTTCCAGGAGCCGATGACGGCACTGAACCCGCTCTACACCGTCGGCGAGCAGATCGCCGAAGTGCTGCAGCTCAAGCAGGGCCAGCTGCGCGGCGAAGCCTGGCGCGAGGCCGTGCGGCTGCTCGGCGACACCGGCATCCCCGAGCCCGAGCGGCGGGCCCGTGCCTATCCGCACCAGCTCTCGGGCGGCCAGCGCCAGCGCGCCATGATCGCCATGGCGCTGGCCTGCAAGCCCGCGCTGCTGCTGGCCGATGAACCCACCACGGCCCTGGACGTGACGTTGCGCGGCCAGATCCTGGACCTGCTGTCCGACCTGCAGCGCAAGAACGGCATGGCCGTGCTGCTGATCACGCACGACCTGAACCTGGTGCGCCGCTTCGCCGACCGAGTGGCCGTCATGGAGGCGGGCCACATCGTGGAGCAGGGCGCCGTCGAACAGGTCTTCGCCCAGCCCAGGCATCCTTACACCCGCCGCCTCATCGACAGCCGGCCGCAGCGCGATGTGCACGAAGCAGCGGCCGAGGGCGCCCCCGTGCTGCGCGCCGAAGGCCTGCGCGTGAGCTACCCCGTCACGCTGCCCGGCATCGCGGGGTGGTTCCGCAAGGGCCGCTTCGAGGCTGTCAAGGGCGCTGACTTCGCCGTGCCGCCGGGTCGCACGCTGGGGGTGATCGGCGAATCGGGCTCGGGCAAGTCCACACTGGCCCTTGCCGCCCTGGGCCTGCTGCCATGCCATGGGCGGCTGGAGGTGACCGGCAGTGTCTGGGGCGGCGGGCGCCGCGCGGAGCTTGCGCTGCGCCGGGCCGTGCAGGTCGTGTTCCAGGATCCGTTCTCCTCGCTGTCGCCGCGCATGACCATCGAGGAAATCGTGGGCGAGGGCCTGCGCGTGCATGCGCCCGCGCTCACGCCCGAGCAGCGCCGGCCACGCGTGCAGGCTGCGCTGGCCGATGTGGGCATGACGGCCGAGCGCTTCCCGGGCCTGCTGCAGCGCTATCCGCACGAGTTCTCGGGCGGCCAGCGCCAGCGCATCGCGATCGCACGCGCGCTGATCGTCGAGCCGACCCTTCTGGTCCTGGACGAACCCACCAGCGCGCTGGACGTGACGATCCAGAAGCAGGTGCTCGAGCTGCTACAGAAACTGCAGCGGTCGCGCGGCCTGGCCTACCTGCTGATCACGCACGACGTGGACGTGGTGCGGGCCATGGCGCACGAGGTCATCGTCATGAAGGACGGCGCCATCGTCGAATCCGGCCCAGCCGACCGCGTGCTGGACCATCCGGAGCACCCCTACACGCGCAGCCTGGTAGCCGCTGCCGCACCTGTGGGTCGTTACAGCGCGCCAAATTTGGGCTAGAATGCGCGCTTCACGACCAAATGGGCGGGTAGCTACCGGCCCATTTTTTTTGGTCGCTTGATTTTGGGGCTTGGGCAAGCACATACAGGCACATCGGCAGGCAGCTTGGACTGCGGTGCCGTTGCCTTTTTTGCCCAAGTCACGTTGGTGGTGTGTGTTGATCGGGCGAATGGCCCAAAGGAGAGCCGTGGCGTTGCAGGAGCTGGTGACCAAGACCGTCGAAGGTCTGGGATACGACTTGGTGGAGATCGAGCGCTCCGCTGGGGGCTTGCTGCGCATCACGATCGACCACCCCTGGAATCCAGGGTCGGAGAGCGGCACCGAACAGTTCATCACGGTCGAGGACTGCGAGAAGGTCACGCGCCAGCTGCAGTTCGGCCTGGAGGTCGAGGGCGTGGAGTACCGCCGGCTCGAAGTGTCCTCGCCTGGCATCGACCGCCCGCTGCGCAACGAGGCCGATTTCGAGCGCTTTGCCGGCGAGTTGGTCGACCTCACGCTCAAGGCCCCGCTGGGCGCCGCCGCAGGCGGCCAGGTGGCCGCCAACCGCAAGAAATTCCGCGGCCGGCTCGAACGCGTGGCGGCTGCCACCGACGGCCAGCCGGCCCAGTGGCAGCTGCTGTGGAGCGACGAGCCGCCCGCACCAAAGCCGGGGCAGAAGCCGTCGCGCAAGAAGGTGGATCTGCCCGTGCATGCGCTGGGTTTCACACTGGACGAACTGCGCGATGCCCGGCTGGCGCCGGTGGTGAATTTCAAGGGCCGCGGCAACAGCGCGGCCGCCGAAGAATGAGGGACACCTCCGGGATGTCCCCGCAACGAATGAAGACTGCAGGAGAAGCATGACATGAACCGCGAAATGCTGATGTTGGTCGACGCGATCTCGCGCGAGAAGAACGTGGAGCGCGATGTCGTGTTCGGCGCGGTCGAGGCCGCCCTGGCCCAGGCCACCAAAAAGCTCTACCAGGGCGACGTGGACATCCGCGTGGCCGTGGACCGTGACAGCGGCGTCTACGAGACCTTCCGCCGCTGGCTGGTCGTGCCCGATTCGGCTGGCCTGCAGAACCCCGAGGCCGAAGAGCTCTACTCCGACGTCAAGGAAGACATCGCCGACATCGAAGAGGGCGACTACATCGAAAAGCCCGTGGAGTCGGTGCCGATCGGCCGCATCGGCGCGATGGCGGCCAAGCAGGTGATCCTGCAGAAGATCCGCGACGCCGAGCGCGAGATGCTGCTCAACGACTTCATGAGCCGCGGCGACAAGATCTTCGTCGGCACCGTCAAGCGCATGGACAAGGGCGACATCATCGTCGAGAGCGGCCGTGTCGAAGGGCGCCTGCGCCGCAGCGAGATGATCCCCAAGGAGAACCTGCGCACGGGCGACCGCGTGCGGGCCATGATCATGGAGGTCGACCTCACGCTGCGCGGCGCGCCCATCATCCTGTCGCGCTCCTCGCCGGCGTACATGGTCGAGCTGTTCCGCCAGGAAGTGCCCGAGATCGAGCAAGGCCTGCTGGAGATCAAGTCCTGCGCCCGCGATCCCGGCTCGCGCGCCAAGATCGCGGTCATTTCGCACGACAAGCGGGTCGACCCCATCGGCACCTGTGTCGGTGTGCGCGGCACGCGCGTCAACGCGGTCACCAACGAGCTGGCCGGCGAGCGTGTGGACATCGTGCTGTGGAGCGAAGATCCGGCGCAGTTCGTGATCGGCGCGCTGGCCCCGGCCAACGTCTCGTCCATTGTGGTGGACGAGGAGCGCCACGCCATGGACGTGGTGGTCGACGAGGAGAACCTCGCGATCGCGATCGGCCGTGGTGGCCAGAACGTGCGCCTGGCGGCCGAACTGACGGGCTGGAAGATCAACATCATGGACGCCGCCGAATCGGCGCAGAAGCAGGCCGAGGAGACCGACTCCAGCCGCAAGCTGTTCATGGAAAAGCTCGATGTGGACGAAGAGATCGCCGACATCCTGATCTCCGAAGGCTTCACCAGCCTGGAGGAAGTGGCCTACGTGCCGCTGCAGGAAATGCTGGAGATCGAAAGCTTCGACGAAGAGACGGTCACCGAGTTGCGCGCCCGTGCCAAGGACGCGCTGCTGACCATGGAAATCGCCAAGGAAGAAGGCGCGGAAGGGGTGTCGCAGAACCTGCGCGACCTCGAAGGCCTGTCGGCCGAGATGATCGACAAGCTCCAAGCGAACGGGGTGAACACCCGCGACGATCTGGCCGACCTGGCCGTCGACGAACTCACAGATATCACAGGCCAGTCCGCGGACGAGGCCACGGCCCTGATCATGAAGGCGCGCGAGCACTGGTTCTCCAGCGACGCCGCTTCGCATGAGTAATGGCTATGAAAGGTTGCGCAGTACATGTCCACCACCACCGTCGCTGAATTCGCCTCCGAACTGAAGAAGCCCGCCGAGACCCTGCTGGAGCAGCTCAAGGGCGCTGGCGTCGCCAAGTCTTCCTCGGCCGACACCCTGTCCGAAACCGACAAGCAAAAGCTCCTGAGCTACCTGCAGGCCAGCCATGGCACGCAGAGCGCCGAGCGCAAGAAGATCACGCTGGTCAAGAAGTCGACCACCGAGATCAAGCAGGCTGACGCCTCCGGCCGCGCCCGCACCATCCAGGTCGAGGTGCGCAAGAAGCGCACCTTCATCAAGCGCGACGACGCGGCCGAAGGCGAAGTCCAGACCGAGGGCCATGAGGAAGCCGAACGCGCCGCTGCCGAGCGTGAAGAGGCCGACCTCGCCCGCCGCGAGGAGCAGGCCCGCCAGCAGGCCGAAGCCCTGCGCCGCCAGGAAGAGGAACTGGCCGAGCAGCGCCGCCAGCGCGAAGAGCAGGAGCGCCGCGAGCGCGAGGCCGCCGAGAAGGCCGAGCGCGAAGCCGCTGCCGCCGCCGCTGCTGCCGAAGCCGCACGCAAGAGCGCCGAGCAGGCGCAGGCCCAGGCGGACGCTGCCCGCGCCGCCGAGGCCAAGCCCGCGGCGGCTCCAGCGCCCGCGCCCGCACCTGCTGCAGCCCCGGCACCCGACAAGGCGGCAGCCGCTGCGGCGGCCGCCGCAGCGGCCAAGGCCCGCGCCGACGAGGAAGCGGCCCGCGCCAACGAACTGGCCGAGCGCCGCCGCAAGGCCGAGGCCGAGGCGGCCGCCATCCGCTCCATGATGGCTGCGCCCAAGAAGGTTCTGGTTGCCAAGAAGGAAGAGCCCAAGCCCGTTGCCAAGCCGGCCGAAGCGGCCAAGCCCGGCGTCAAGGGCACGCTGCACAAGCCCACCACGCCGGGCGCCCGCCCGGCCGTGGGCGCACGCCCGGGTGCGCCGGCACCGGCCGCACCCGGCGGTGCCGGCAAGGAAATCAAGTCTGCCAAGACGTCTTCCGCCTGGGCCGGCGATCCGGCCAAGAAGAAGGCGATCCCGACGCGCGGCGATTCCAGCGGCGGCGTGGGACGAGGCAACTGGCGCAGCGGTCCGCGCGGCCGCCGTGGCGACAGCCGCGACCAGCGCGACGACCACATGCAATCGGCACCGGCGGAAGCCCGGATCATCGAAGTGCACGTGCCCGAGACCATCACGGTCTCCGAGCTCGCGCACAAGATGTCGATCAAGGCGTCCGAGGTCATCAAGCACCTCATGAAGCTGGGCCAGATGGCGACCATGAACCAGCCGCTGGACCAGGACACGGCCATGATCGTGGTCGAGGAAATGGGCCACAAGGCCGTCGTGGCGGCGCTGGACGATCCGGAAGCCTTCACCGACGACGAAGCACAAGGCCAACAGGCCGAAGCGCTGCCGCGCGCCCCGGTGGTCACCGTCATGGGCCACGTGGACCACGGCAAGACCTCGCTGCTGGACCGCATCCGCACCGCCAAGGTGGCGGCGGGCGAGGCTGGCGGCATCACGCAGCACATCGGTGCCTACCACGTGAACACGCCGCGCGGCATGGTGACCTTCCTGGACACCCCGGGCCACGAGGCCTTCACGGCCATGCGTGCGCGCGGTGCCCAGGCCACCGACATCGTGATCCTGGTGGTGGCGGCCGACGACGGCGTCATGCCCCAGACCAAGGAAGCCATCAAGCACGCCAAGGCAGCCGGTGTTCCCATCGTCGTGGCGATCAACAAGATCGACAAGCCCGACGCCAACAGCGAGCGCGTGCGCAGTGAACTGGTTGGCGAAGAGGTCGTCCCCGAAGAGTTCGGCGGTGATTCGCCGTTCGTCGAGGTGTCGGCACGTACCGGCCAGGGCATCGACGACCTGCTCGAGCAGGTGCTGCTGCAGGCCGAAGTGCTGGAACTGAAGGCGCCGGTGGAAGCCGCTGCCAAGGGGCTGGTCATCGAAGCCAAGCTGGACAAGGGCCGCGGCCCGGTCGCCACCGTGCTGGTGCAGTCCGGGACACTGAAGATCGGCGACGTGGTGCTGGCCGGCTCGACCTCGGGCCGCGTGCGCGCCATGATCGACGAGGACGGCCGTCCCTCCAAGGAAGCCGGCCCGTCGATCCCGGTCGAGATCCAGGGTCTGACGGAAGTGCCGCAGGCCGGCGACGAGTTCATGGTCATGGCCGACGAGCGCCGTGCCCGCGAGATCGCCACCTACCGTGCCGGCAAGTTCCGCAACACCAAGCTGGCCAAGATGCAGGCCGCCAAGCTGGAGAACATGTTCTCCGACCTGTCGGCGGGCGAAGTCAAGGTCCTGCCCATCATCCTCAAGGCCGATGTGCAGGGCTCCCAGGAAGCGCTGGCGCAGTCGCTGCTCAAGCTCTCGACCGACGAGGTCAAGGTGCAGCTGGTCTACAGCGGCGTGGGCGGCATCAGCGAGTCCGACATCAACCTGGCGATCGCGTCGAAGGCCGTGGTCATCGGCTTCAATGTGCGGGCCGACGTCGGTGCGCGCAAGCTGGCCGAAGGCAACGGTGTCGACCTCAAGTACTACAGCATCATCTACGACGCCGTGGACGAGCTGAAGACCGCGATGTCCGGCATGCTGGCGCCCGAGAAGCGCGAAGAGATCATCGGCCATGCCGAGATCCGCACCGTGTTCGTGGCGACGAAGATCGGCACGATCGCCGGTTCCTACGTGCTCGACGGCGTGGTGCAGCGCAATGCCCACTTCCGCCTGCTGCGCGACAACGTGGTCATCTACACCGGCGAGATCGAATCGGTCCGCCGCATGAAGGACGACGTCAAGGAAGTGCGCGAAGGCTTCGAGTGCGGTATCAAGCTGCGCAACTACAACGACATCCGCGAGGGTGACCAGCTCGAGATCTTCGAGATCAAGGAGATCGCGCGCACGCTGTAAGGCGTGCCGCCGGAGAGACGCCATGCCCGCGAAGAAGTCCGCAGCACCGAACCGCAGCCTGAAGGTGGCCGACCAGATCCAGCGCGATCTGACGGAGATCATCGCGCGCGAGTTGAAGGACCCGCGCGTGGGCATGGTCACCGTGCAGGCCGTCGAGGTCACGCCGGACTACGCCCACGCCAAGGTGTTCTTCACCGTGCTCGTGGGCGATCCGACGGAGACCCAGGACGCGCTGAACCAGGCCGCCGGTTTCCTGCGCAACCACCTGTTCAAGCGCCTGCACATCCACACCGTGCCGACGCTCCATTTCCAGTTCGACCGCACCACCGAGCGTGCGGCCGACATGAACGCGCTGATCGCGCGCGCCGTCGCTTCGCGCTCGAAAGACGACTAGCCCATGCAAGCGCCACGCACCAGGGTGCAGCGGCGCCCTGTGCATGGGGTGTTGCTGCTCGACAAGCCGCTGGGCCTATCCAGCAACGACGCCTTGCAGAAGGCCAAGTGGCTGCTGCGCGCCGAAAAAGCCGGCCACACCGGCACGCTGGACCCGCTGGCCACCGGCGTGCTGCCGCTGTGCTTCGGCGCGGCCACCAAGTTCAGCCAGCTGCACCTGGACGCCGACAAAACTTATGAGACCACGGTGCGCCTGGGTCTCACCACGACCACGGCCGATGCCGAGGGCGACATCGTGCAGCAGCGGCCCGTGGCCTGCAGCGTGGGCCAGGTGGTCGAGGTGCTGGACCGCTTCATGGGGCCCATCGCCCAGCTGCCGCCCATGCACAGCGCACTCAAGAAGGATGGCCGCGCGCTGTACGAATACGCGCGTGCCGGCCAGACCGTGGAGCGCCAACCGCGCCATGTGGTCATCCATGAACTCGAACTCCTCGAGATGCAGCTCGAGGGCGATGCACCCTTCCTGCGCCTGCGCGTGCAGTGCTCCAAGGGCACCTACATCCGCACCCTGGGCGAGGACATCGGCGAGGCGCTGGGCTGCGGCGGCCACCTCGTGGCCCTGCGCCGTGTGGCCACCGGCCCCTTCGAGGCGGCCCAGTGCATCACGCTGGCCGAACTCGAAGTCCTGCCCGAAGAGCAGCGCCTGGCACGGCTGCTGCTTTGCGAAGCCCTGCTGCCCGAACACATGCGCGTCACGCTGTCCGGGCAGGATGCAGGCCGATTCCTGTCGGGCATGCGCAGGCGCGGTGCCTGGCCCGACGCCGATGCCGCCGCGGTGTTCGGCGACCAACCGCATGCCCTTTTGGGCACCGCCCACGTCAAGGCCGGGGAGCTGATCCCGTCCCGGCTGCTGAGCCCGACCGAAATCCAACAGATCCTGGAAACCCAAGCATGAGCAAACAGATCCGCAACATCGCCATCATCGCCCACGTCGACCATGGCAAAACCACCATGGTCGACCAGCTGCTGCGCCAGAGCGGCACCTTCGCCGAGCACGAGAAGGTCGTCGACACCGTGATGGACAACAACGCCATCGAGCGCGAGCGCGGCATCACCATCCTGGCCAAGAACTGCGCCGTGACCTGGAAGGGCACGCACATCAACATCGTCGACACCCCGGGCCACGCGGACTTCGGCGGCGAGGTGGAACGCGCGCTGTCCATGGTCGACGGCGTGGTGCTGCTGATCGACGCGCAGGAAGGCCCGATGCCGCAGACGCGCTTCGTGACCAAGAAGGCGCTGGCGCTGGGCCTGAAGCCCATCGTCGTCGTGAACAAGGTCGACAAGCCGGGCGCCAACCCCGACAAGGTCATCAACGCCGCCTTCGACCTGTTCGACAAGCTCGGCGCAACCGACGAGCAGCTGGACTTCCCGGTGGTCTATGCCTCGGGCATCAACGGCTGGTCCTCGCTGGAGGAGGGCGAGCCCAACGAGCAGTGGGGCACCGACATGTCGGCCCTGTTCGACACCGTGCTCCAGCATGTGCCGGCCCACCAGGGCGATCCGTCCGCACCACTGCAGCTGCAGATCTCGGCGCTCGATTTCTCCAACTTCGTGGGCCGCATCGGCGTGGGCCGCGTCAACGCCGGCACGATCAGGCCCGGCATGGACGTGCTGGTCATGGAAGGCCCGGACGGTCCGTCCAGCAAGGGCCGCGTGAACCAGGTGCTGACCTTTCAGGGCCTGGACCGCGTGCAGGCCACGGAAGCCGGCCCCGGCGACATCGTGCTGATCAACGGCATCGCCGAGATCGGCATCGGCGTGACGGTGACCGATCCGCAGAACCCTGCGCCGCTGCCCATGCTCAAGGTCGACGAACCCACGCTGACCATGAACTTCTGCGTCAACACGAGTCCGCTCGCCGGCCGTGAAGGCAAGTTCGTGACGAGCCGCCAGATCTGGGACCGCCTGCAGAAGGAACTGCAAAGCAACGTGGCGCTGCGCGTGAAGGAAACCGACGAAGACGGCATCTTCGAGGTGGCCGGCCGCGGCGAACTGCACCTGACCATCCTGCTGGAGAACATGCGCCGCGAAGGCTACGAGCTGGCCGTGTCCAAGCCGCGCGTGGTGTTCCGCGACATCGACGGCGTGCGCCACGAGCCCATCGAACTCGTGACGGCCGACATCGAGGAAGCCCACCAGGGCGGCGTGATGCAGGCCCTGGGCGAGCGCAAGGGCGAACTCGTGAACATGGAACCCGATGGCCGCGGCCGTGTGCGTCTGGAATACCGCATCCCGGCGCGCGGCCTGATCGGATTCACGAACGAATTCCTGAACCTCACGCGCGGCTCGGGCCTGATCAGCAACATCTTCGACAGCTACGAGCCGCACCGCGGCGAGATCGCCAGCCGCAAGAACGGCGTGCTGATCTCCATGGACGACGGCGAGATCTTCACCTATGCGCTGGGCAAGCTCGACGACCGCGGCCGCATGTTCGTGAAGGCCAACGACCCGGTCTACGAAGGCATGATCGTCGGCATCCACAGCCGCGACAACGACCTCGTCGTCAACGCCACGCGCACCAAGCAGCTGACCAACTTCCGCGTCTCGGGCAAGGAAGACGCGATCAAGATCACGCCCCCGATCGACCTCACGCTGGAGTACGGCGTGGAGTTCATCGAGGACGACGAGCTGGTCGAGATCACGCCCAAGAGCGTGCGCCTGCGCAAGCGCTTCCTGAAGGAACACGAGCGCAAGCGCGCCAGCCGCGAAGCCTGATTGCGGCTTGGGCGTACAGGGTTAACCCTTGAAACGGCCTCCGGATCTCCGGAGGCCGTTTTGTTTGCGCGTCCGGCAGCCCGGACCAACGGTGCGCCGGAATTCCACACTTGGCTTGCAAATCAATGGCTTGAGCGGCATCGCAAGGTGGCACGGGCATTGCAAAGCGTCTGCTTTCCCACACGTAAGAGACAAGCCATGGAGCCCGTCGCCAAGCCCCGTCCGTTCTACCGCTCGCTGTACTTCCAGGTCATCACCGCCATCGTCATCGGCGTGCTGCTGGGCCACTTCTACCCCGACACCGGGGCCGCCATGAAGCCGCTCGGCGACGGCTTCATCAAGCTGATCAAGATGATCATCGCGCCCATCATCTTCTGCACGGTGGTGGTGGGCATCGCCGGCATGGAGGACATGAAGCGCGTCGGCAAGACCGGCGGCTACGCGCTGCTGTATTTCGAGATCGTCAGCTCCATCGCGCTCGTCGTGGGCCTAGTCATCATCAACATCGTCAAGCCCGGTGCGGGCATGAACGTCGACGTGAGCCAGCTCGACACCAAGGCGATCGCGGCCTACACCAAGCCCGGCCAGATGCAGGGCACGGTGGACTTCCTACTGCAGGTGATCCCGAGCACCGTGGTCGACGCCTTCGCCAAGGGCGAGATCCTGCAGGTGCTGCTGTTCTCGGTGATGTTCGGCTTCGCGCTGCACCGCTTCGGCGGCCGCGGCACGCTGGTGTTCGACTTCATCGAGAAGTTCTCGCACGTGCTGTTCGTGATCGTCGGCTACATCATGAAGGTCGCGCCCATCGGCGCCTTCGGTGCCATGGCCTTCACCATCGGCAAGTACGGCGTGGGCTCGCTGGTGCAGCTGGGCCAGCTCATGGCCACCTTCTACGCCACCTGCCTGCTGTTCATCTTCGGCGTGCTGGGTGCGATCGCCAGGGCGCACGGCTTCTCGGTCTGGAAGTTCATCAAGTACATCAAGGAAGAACTGCTGATCGTGCTGGGCACCTCGTCCAGCGAATCGGTGCTGCCGCGCATCATGGCCAAGCTGGAGAACCTGGGCGTGCGCAAGTCCACGGTCGGCCTGGTCGTGCCCACGGGCTACTCGTTCAACCTGGACGGCACCTCGATCTACCTGACCATGGCCGCGGTGTTCATCGCCCAGGCCACCAACACGCCGCTGGACATCACGCACCAGATCACGCTGCTGCTCGTGCTGCTGCTGACCTCCAAGGGCGCGGCCGGTGTCACGGGCTCCGGTTTCATCGTGCTGGCGGCCACGCTGTCGGCGGTGGGCCATGTGCCGGTGGCCGGCCTGGCGCTGATCCTGGGCATCGACCGCTTCATGTCCGAGGCACGCGCGCTGACCAACCTCATCGGCAACGGCGTGGCCGCGGTCGTGGTCGGCAAGTGGACGGGCGACCTGGACAGCGCGCGCATGCAGCGCGTGCTCAACAACGAGACCGACGCCCTGGCCGATGCGCCCGAGGCCGTGCTCGACGCTGTGGACCACCGCATGCCGGCCGGGCAGGCCCGCAACTGACCGGCGCTGCGCAACTTCGTGCAAGATGGCGGCCGGCCGCCGCGTCGGCGGCCGCATCCGTCCTTTGCACCCAGGAGACAAGCCATGGCAAGCAGCAAGACCGGCATCGACACCGAAGCCTTGATCGCCCAGTACGAACAGGCCACGAACAAGCAGGGCCAGGCCCTGCGCCAGGCAGTGCACGACACCACGCTCAAGGCCTTGCAGCAGCGCGAGCTCACGCTC
Source organism: Variovorax boronicumulans (assembly GCF_007677875.1). Lineage (GTDB taxonomy): Bacteria > Pseudomonadota > Gammaproteobacteria > Burkholderiales > Burkholderiaceae_C > Pseudorhodoferax > Pseudorhodoferax boronicumulans_A. The sequence continues at coordinate 186,631 of NZ_VEDO01000003.1, forward strand.
AAGGCGATCAAGGAGGTGGTCAAGTCGGTGACCGAGGCGGCGGCGCAGGGTGCGGCGCGCAATACCCAGGGGGTGGACGTCGACGCCATGCTCGCGCAGACCGTGGCCGGTGTCGACGATGCCGTCCGCCAGGCCGTGCAGGCCAGCCAGCGCGCGCTGCAGCAGCTGCTGGACCAGGGGCTGGACCTGCGCGAGAAGCAGGTCAAGAAGGCCATGGAGGACATCGAGAAGATGGAGGACATGGTGTTCCAGACCATGCGCAAGGCCACCAGCAGCGCAGCCCTCGCACCCATGCAGGGCGCCTGGGCCCAGGCCCTGATGCTGTTCGGCCAGGGCGACAGCGCCACCGGCCAGGCCGCGGGTGAAGCCGTGGAGCAACTGCTGGCCAAGGCCCAGTCGGCCGCGCGCGAGGGCCGGGCCTTGAACCAGCGCGCCGCCCAGGCCTTCATGGACCACTACGCCACTCTGGTCAGCGGCGTGCTGATCGGCATGTCCGAGGCCATGGGCGCCGCACCGGCGGCCAAGCCCGCACCCGCGCGCAAGAGCCGCTGACAGGAGCGCGATGGCGGACCGCGCGCAGCCACCAGCCTTGCGGCTGCGCCGGTTCGTCCGCGCAATGGCCGCCGCGCTGCTGATTTGCCTGGCCGCCTGGGCCGGCAGCTGGCTCGCCATGCGCCAGGGCCTGGCTGCGCTGGAGCAGGTGGCGGCGCAGCGGCTGGAGGTGGCGGCCGCGCGGCTCGATGCCCAGCTCGCGCGCTTCGACTTTCTGCCCTCGCTGCTGGAGACCTCGCCCGAGGTCATGCAGTTCCTGGCCCACCCGGAGGACGGCCAGCGCGGCTACGGCGTCAACCTGTACCTGCAGTCGCTCAACGCCATCGCGGGCTCCGACAACCTCTACCTGGTCGACCGCGCCGGCACCGCCATCGCGGCGGCCGACTTCGCCTTGCCGGGCACGCCCTATGGCCGCGACCTCTCGTACCGGCCCTATGTGCGCGACGCGCTGGCCAGCGGACGCGGCCATTTCTACGGCGTGGGCGTCACCAGCGCACGTGCGGGCTACTACCTCTCGTACGCGCTGCCCTCGCAAGGGCAGGCGCTGGGCCTGGCCACGGTCAAGGTGGACCTGGCCGGCATGGAGCAGGAGTGGCGCCAGCTGCCAGGCCCCGTGCTCGTGGTGGACGAGCACCAGGTCGCCATCCTGTCGAGCCGCGACGACTGGCGTTGGCGCCCGCTGGTCCCGCTGACGGCCGAGGCGCGCGCCGAAGTGGCCGCCGCACGCCGCTACGGGCCGAGCAGCCTGGAGCCGCTGGGCTGGCGTGACCGCGACCAGAGCGACGGCCTGGCCCGCCGACCGCCCGGAGACGGCCAGGCCCTGCGGGTGCAGGTCGACGGCCGGCCCTGGCTGGCCAGCACGCGCCAGGTGCACCAGGGCCGCTGGCAGCTGATCCTGCTCGATGACGAGGCGGCCGTGCGCGCCAGTGCGCGCAACTGGGCCTTCAGTGCCGCCCTGGCGATGGCGCTGCTGCTGGCCGGCGGTGCCCTGCTTGCCGCGCGCCGCCGCGGGATCCGCCAGCACCTGGCCAGCCGTGCGGCGCTGCAACGCGCCCACGACGCGCTGGAGCGCAAAGTGGCCGAGCGTACGGCGGCTCTGCAGGCCGCGCAGGACGAACTCGTCCACGCCGGCAAGCTCGCAGTCTTGGGCCAGCTCTCCGCTGGTCTCGTGCACGAACTCAACCAGCCGCTGGCCGCGCTGCAGACCGTATCGGACAACGCCGACCAGCTGATCCAGCGCAACCGGCTCGAAGAGGCGCGCGCCAACCTGGCCCGCATCGGCCGGCTCGTGGGCCGGCTCAAGCGACTGTCCTCGCAGCTGCGGCTGTTCGCGAGCAAGCCGGCCGACATCGTGGGCAGCGTCGAGTTGCTGCGCCTCGTGCAGGAGTTGCAACAGCAGCTCGCGCCGCGCCTGCAGGAGGCCGGCATCGTGCTGTCGCTGGAAGGCCTGCCTGCCAACCTGGCCGTGGCCGGCGACGAAAGCCGCATGGAGCAGGTGCTGGCCAACCTGCTGGGCAACGCCATCGACGCGCTGCAGGGCGTGCCCGGGCCGCGCCGCATCGAGGTGGTGGCCACGGTGGCCGAGGGGCGTGCCCGCGTTGCGATCCGCAACAATGGGCCCCTGATTCCGGACAACATCCTGGCCCGCATGTTCCAGCCCTTCATCACCACCAAGCCCGCCGGCAAGGGCATGGGCCTGGGCCTCATGGTCTCGGCCCACCTCGTGCGCGAGTTCGGCGGTACGCTGAGCGCCCACAACCTGTCGCCCACCGGCGCCGAGTTCGTGCTCGACCTGCCGTTGCGGCGCGGCGAGGCGGCATGACGGCCGAGCTCCACCCGATCCGCGTGGTCTTCGTCGAGGACGACGAGGACGTGCGCGCCGGCAGCGCCCAGGCGCTGGAACTGGCGGGCTTCGCCGTGCAGAGCCACGAGTCGGTCGAGGCCGCACGGCACCACGTGGTGGCCGGGATGCCGGCCGTGGTGGTCAGCGACGTGCGCCTGCCCGGCACCAGCGGCGTGCAGTGGCAGGCCGAGCTGCGCCGGCTCGACCCCGAACTGCCCGTGGTGCTGATCACGGGCCACGGCGACATCGCCATGGCCGTGCAGGCCATGCGCGAGGGCGCCTACGACTTCCTGGAAAAGCCCTGCAGCTCCGAGCAGCTCGTGGCCGTGGTGCGGCGCGCGGCCGACAAGCGCCAGCTCGCGCTGGAGGTGGCCTCGCTCAAGCGCCAGCTGGAGAGCTGGCCCGGCATCCAGGCCACGCTGCTGGGCCGCTCGGCCGCCATGCAGCGCGTGCGCGCGCTGGTGCGCACGCTCGCGGCCGCGCCGGCCGACGTGGTGGTCTACGGCGAGACCGGCACCGGCAAGGACCTCGTGGCGCGCTGCCTGCACGAGCACAGCGCGCGCCGCCAGGGCCACTTCGTCCCGGTCAACTGCGCCGGCCTGCCCGAGTCGCTGGTGGACAGCGAGATCTTCGGCCACGAGGCCGGCGCCTTCACGGGCGCCACGCGCCGGCGCATCGGCAAGTTCGAGCACGCGCACGGCGGCACGCTGTTCCTGGACGAGATCGAGGGCATGCCCTTGCCCGTGCAGGCCAAGCTGCTGCGCGCCCTGCAGGACCGCCGCATCGAGCGGCTGGGCTCCAACCAGGAAGTGCCGGTGGACTGCCGCGTGGTGGCCGCGAGCAAGGAGGACCTGCGCGTGGCCTCCGAGCAGGGCCGCTTTCGCAGCGACCTGTACTACCGGCTCGGCGTGGCCTTCATCGCGCTGCCGCCGCTGCGCGAGCGGCGCGAGGACATCCCGCTGCTGTTCGAGCACTTCGTGTTGCAGGCCGCGCGCCGCTACGAGATGCCCGCGCCGCTCGTCACGCCCGAGATCCTCACGCTGCTGATGGCCCACCGCTGGCCCGGCAACGTGCGCGAGCTGCGCAACGTGGCCGACCGCTACGTGCTGGGCCTCATGGACGAGGAGCAGGCGCGGCTGCTGGGCGAGGGCGCGCCGGCCAGCAGCCTGCCCGAGCAACTCGAACAGATCGAGCGCGTGCTGGTGGCTGAGGGCCTGCGCCGCGCGCACGGCGACGTGGGCGCCACGGCCAGTGCGCTGGGCATCGCCAAGCAGACGCTGTACGACAAGCTGAAGCGGCTGCGGCTGGATGCAGCGACGTACCGCGTGGGCGAGTAGCGGCGTTCAGCTGTATTTGCCGGTCAGCCCGCCGTCCACGACGAGCTCCGTGCCGGTCACATAGGCCGCCGCGTCCGACAGCAGGAAGGCGCAGGCATGGGCCACGTCCCAGGCCGTGCCCATGCGCTGCATGGGCACCTGGCGTGCGCGTGCCGCGCGCGCCTCGTCCAGGCTGCCCTCGCTGAACATCTTGGCCACCGTGCCCGCGATGCGCGGCGTGTCGATCAGGCCGGGCACCACGGTGTTGGCGCGGATGCCCTGGCCCGCGTACTGCTGCGCCACCATGCGCGTGAACTGCGTGACGGCCGCCTTGGTCACGCTGTAGCCCAGGTGCGGATAGCCCACGTAGCGCATGCCGGCCACCGAAGAGATCGCCACCAGCGCGCCGCGGCCGCGCGCGGCCATGGCGGGCAGCACCTGCTGCGCGCACAGCAGCAGGCTGCGCACGTTGACGGCGTGGATGCGGTCCAGGTCCTCGGCGCTGGTCTCCATCGGGCCGCCGGTTTTGCCGATGCCCACGTTGTGGTGCAGCGCGTCGACGGGGCCGAAGCGTTCGCGCGCAGCGGCGAACAGGCGCTCCACATCCGCCGCGACCGCCACGTCGCCCACCAGGGTCTCGGCCTCGCCGCCCTCGGCGCGGATCAGCGCCGTGGTCTCGGCCGCCGAGTCGGCATCGCGGTCGGCCACGCAGACGTGCGCGCCCAGGCGGGCGTAGGTCACGCAGGCCGCGCGCCCGATGCTCCAGCCCGGGCCGGCCGAGCCGCCGCCTGCCACGAAGACCACGCGGCCCGTCAGGTCCAGCGGCAGGGCCGCCGGCGCCGTCATGCCGCGCCTTCCGGCTTCTTGCCCACGAAGGGAATCGCATGCTCCACCGTGTCCCAGATGAAGCGGCCCGAGGGGCTTTGCTGCTCCTCGACGATGTGGGCCACGAGGCCGGCCGCGCGCGAGATCACGGCGAAGCCGCGCATCACGTTGGTCGGCACCCCGATCTCGCCCAGCAGCGCGGCCACGGCGCCCGTGGCGTTGATGGTGATGGGCCGGCCCGCCACTTCGTCCACGGCCTTGGACAGCGTCTCCAGCGCGCGGATGCGGTCGCCCTTCAGTTCGGGCTCGGCGCGACCCAGCTCCAGCAGCTTGTAGGCGCGCGGGTCCACCGGCTTGTGCAGGTGGTGGCCGAACCCCGGCACGGCGCTCTTGATCTCCTTGTAGTGCCTGGCGATCTGCAGCGCCTCGGCATCCGGGTCGGCCGCGGCCGCGATGCGTTCGAGCAGCGGCGCGCAGTTCTCCATGGTGCCCACGAAGGAGCTGCCCACGGCCAGCAGGCCCGAGGCCACGGCGCCCTGCAGGTTCTCGGGCGCGCTCATGTAGACGAGGCGCGTGGCGATCGCGCTGGGCGTGAGGCCGTGCTCCATGAGCACGATCAGCACCACGTCGCAGATGCGCATGTCCACCGGCCGCGGCGGGCGCTGCAGGATCTGCATGAGCATCACCTCGGTGAAGCTGCGTTGGCCCATCAGGTCCTCTACGAGGTTGGCGTCGCCGTAGTGCAGGCTGGTCAGCGTGTGCGTGCACAAGCGGGTTTCGGGGGTCTTGGTCTTCATGCGTGTCTCCTTGGGAATCAGGGGGCTGCCAGCGCGAGTTCGCGCACGGCGTTCTTGAGCACCTTGCCAACCGGCGAGCGCGGCAGGCTGGCGTGGAAATGGATGCGCTTGGGCGTGGCCACCGGGCCCAGCCGCTGGCGCACGAAGGCCATGAGTTCGGCCTCGTCGGCCTTCTGGCCTTCGCGCAGCTGCACGGCGGCCTGCACGGACTCGCCCCATTTGTCGTCGGGTACGCCGAACACGGCGCATTCGTGCACGGCCGGGTGTTGGCCCAGCGCGTTCTCCACCTCGATCGGGTAGACGTTGAAGCCGCCCGTGATGACCAGGTCCTTGAGCCGGTCCTTGAGGTAGAGCATGCCGCGTGCGTCGATGAGACCACGGTCGCCCGTGTGCAGCCAGCCGTCCACGATGGTCTCGGCAGTCTTCTCGGGCAGGCGCCAGTAGCCGCTCATGACGAGGTCGCCGCGTGCCACCACTTCGCCGATCTCGCCGGTCGGCAGCAGCCGGCCGTCCGGTGCCATGATGGCCACGTCGCTGAACCAGGCCGTGCGGCCGACCGAGGCCCAGTTGGCCTCCTCCTCGAAGTCTTCGGGCTGCATCACCGTCAAAATCTGCGGCGCCTCGGTCTGGCCATAGGTCGTGGCCAGCACCGGGCCGAAGAACGCGCGCACCTCGCGGATCTTCTCGGGCGGCATGGGCGCGCCACCGTAGATCAGCCGGCGCAGCTTCGGAAAGTTGGCGCGGCTCGCGCCAGGCTGGGCCATCAGCATGTAGATCAGCGTGGGCGGCATGAAGGCCACCGTGCCGCCGCGCGTGCGGAACGCCTCGCGCACCGCTGCGGCGCCGCTGCCCTCCAGCAGCACATGGCAGCCGCCCTGGGCCAGGATGGGCAGCAGGTAGGTCGAGGTGCCGTGCGTGACGGGCGCGGCCAGCACGTAGCGGTCGTCCTCGGTGAAACCCCAGCAGTGGATCTGGTTGGCGATGTTGGCCATCCAGGCACGGTAGGGCTGCATCACGCCCTTGGGCGCGCCCGTGGTGCCGCCCGTGAACTTGATGGCCTGGGTGGCGTCGGCCGGCAGGTCGAAGGTGGGCTGCGGCGCGCCGGCATGGCGTGCGAGCAGGGCGGCCACGGTGGCGCCACCGGACGGAGCCTGGTCGGTCCACAGGCGCTGGCCGGGCGCGCCGTCGAGCAGGCCGGCGCAGTCGGCGTCCAGCACCAGGATGCTGGGTTCGGTGGCGTCCACCAGGCGGCGCAACTCGGGCCGCGTGCTCTTGGGGTTGAGCGGCACCCAGACCTTGCCGCAGGCCAGCACGGCCAGCAGCGCGGTGATGTGGGCCACGCTGTTGTGCGCACAAATGCCCACGCGGCTCTGGGCGTGCGGGTCGATGGCGTTCAACGCGGCGGCCAGCGCGCGCACGCGTTCGGCCAGCTCGGCGTAAGAGAGGCTGCCTTCGGGGGCGTCGATGGCGGTGCGCGCGGGCCAGCGCGTGGCGGCGCGCCAGAAGAAGTCGATCGGGACCATGGGATTCTCAGTGGCGGGCGAAAGGGGGCGTGAGGGGTTCATTCGGCCGAGGCGCCCGAGGCCTTGACCACGGCCTGCCAGCGCGTGATCTCGGCATCGGTGAAGGCGCGCATCTGCTCCGGCGTGCCCGGGGCCGGAGTGGCCGCCAGGTCCTGCAGGCGCTTCTTCACGTCAGGGGTGTCCAGGGCCTGGTTCAGCGCCTTGTTGAGCTGGGCGATGACGCTCGCTGGCGTGCCGGCCGGTGCGGCCAGGCCGAACCAGGACTGCACGTCCAGACCCGGAAAGCCGGACTCGGCCAGCGTGGGCACGTCCGGCAGCATGGGCAGGCGCTGGGCGCTGGTCACGGCGATGGCGCGCAGCTTGCCCGACTGCACGTGCGGCAGCGACGAGGGCGCGTTGTCGAACATCGACTGCACCTGCCCGCCCAGCAGATCGGCCACGGCCGGCGCGCTGCCGCGGTAGGGCACATGCAGCATGTTCAGGCCGGTCTGCATCTTGAACATCTCGCCCGACAGGTGGATGGACGAGCCGCTGCCCGAGGAGGCGAAGGTGATGCCGTTCTTTTCGGCCTTGGCGAAGCGCTGGTAGTCGGCCACCGTCTTCACGGGCAAGGACGGGTGCACGACCAGGATGTTCGGGATCTTGGCCATGAGGCCGATGGGCGCGAAGTCCTTGCGCGGGTCGTAGCCCAGCTTGCCGTAGAGCGAGGCGTTGATGGTGTTGGCGATGGTGTAGACGTAGAGGGTGTAGCCGTCGGCCGGCGCGCGCGCCACCACTTCGGCGCCCACGTTGCTGTTGGCGCCCGTGCGGTTGTCCACGATGACGGGTTGGCCCAGCAGCTCGCCCATCTTCTGGCCGACCAGCCGCGTCACCACGTCGGTGGCGCCGCCGGCGGCGTAGCCGACCACCAGGCGCACGGGCTTGGCGGGCCAGGTCTCGGCCTGGGCGGGCAGGGTGGCCAGACAGGCCAGGCTGGCGGCACAGGCCAGCAGGCGGCGGCGGGAGGGGTGGCGGTCGGTCATGTCGTCTCCTTGCTGTTTGGGTGGTGTGGCCGGGGCTGCGGCACACTGCCCGCACCGCTCCCGACTGCCGGAATTCTTCGCCATGGCCCGCTTCCGCACGAACCAGAACGTCCACTCTGCGGACGATTCATCCCTTGACGCCGGCGGCGCCCGCGCGCTGCGGCGCGGGCTGCAGTTGCTCGATGCGCTGCTCGATGCCGGCCCCGAGGGCCTGCGCGTGGTGGAGCTGTGCCGGGCCTGCGCGCTCGAGCGCGCGACCGTGCACCGCCTGCTGGCCACGCTGCAGGCCTCGGGCTACGTGGCCACGGCGGGGCGCTTCCGGTACGTGCCGGGGCCGCGCCTTGGTCGGGCGGCCGCTGCCGCTGGCCAACCCAACATGGCGGTGCGGCTGCAACCGGTGCTGGCCCGGGTCAGCGCGGCCTTCGGCGATGCCGCCTTCGCCATCGTCCGCGATGGGCCGGCTTCGCACTGCATCGCGCGCGAGGTGGGCACGCACCCGGTGCAGGTGCTCGTGATCCAGGTCGGCACGCGCCAGCCGCTGGGCGTGGGCGCCGCCGGTCTGGCGCTGCTGTCGGCGCTGCCCGACGCCCAGGTGCAGCAGATCGTGGCGGCCAATGCGCCGCAGCTCCCGGCCTACGGCGGCATGACGGGCGAGCGGCTGCACCTGCTGGTGCGCGCTACGCGCGAGCGCGGCTGGTCGGTGATCGGCAACCACGCCACGCGCAACGTGCTGGCCGTGGGCATGGCGGTGCGCGACGCGCGCGGCGAGCCGGTGGCCGGAATCAGCTTGGCCAGCACGCTGGCGCGCATGCCGCGCGAACGCCAGCAGCTCGTGGCGCGCATCATGCGCGAGGCGCTGGCGCCGCTGGCCGTCTGAGCGGCTGCCGCACAATCGCGGCCGGCCGACTTCTGGCCGGAGACAAGAACGACATGCATCTCACACACACGCGCGCGCTGTTCCTGATGGTCCTGGTCACGCTGATGTGGTCCATCGCCGGCGTCGTCACGCGCCACCTGCAGGCGGCCGAGGGGTTCGAGGTCACCTTCTGGCGCAGCTTCTTCACGCTGGTGGCGCTGGCCCTTTTACTGCCTGCGCTGCAGGGCCGGCAGCTGCTCGTGCGCATGCGCGCGGCCGGCTGGGCGCTGTGGGTGTCCGGCTTGTGCTGGAGCGTGATGTTCACGGCCTTCATGCTTGCGCTGACGCTGACCAGCGTGGCCAACGTGCTCGTGACCATGGCGCTGGGTCCGCTGTTCACGGCGCTGGTGGCGCGCTTTGCGCTGGGCCACCGGCTCGCGCCACGCACGTGGGGCGCCATCGTGCTGGCCGGCCTGGGCATCGCATGGATGTACGGCAGCCAGCTGGGCCTGGGCGATGGGGGTGTGCTGGCCGGCACGCTGGTGGCGCTGTGCGTGCCGGTGGCGGCCGCGGTCAACTGGACGGTGGTGCAGCGCAGCCACGCGTCCGGGCGCGACCTGGACCTGGTGCCGGCCGTGCTGGTGGGCGCGCTGCTGTCCACGTTCACCACGCTGCCGGCCGCCTGGCCGCTCACGGCCACCGCACACGACGTGGGCCTGCTCGCGTTGCTGGGCGTGGTGCAGCTGGCCATTCCCTGCGTGCTGGCAGTGCGCTGCGCGCGCGTACTGGCCGCGCCCGAGGTGTCGCTGCTGGCGCTGCTGGAGGTGATCTTCGGCATCGCGCTGGCGTGGCTGGGCGCGGGTGAGCAGCCCGGATCTTCGGTGCTGTTGGGCGGCGGGCTGGTGATCCTCGCACTGGTGGGCAACGAACTGCTGGGCTGGCACGCGCGGCGTTGAGACCTGCCCCGCAAGGAGCCCTTGTGCCGGCACGGCCGAACGCCCGGCGCCGGGGCGTATGCTTCCTGCCATGCCGCACCGTCCCGCTCCGACCCGATCCATGCGTCTGCTGGCTGGCGCGCTGGCGCTCGCCGCCGTGGTGCTGGCGGCGCCACAGGCGCGGGCGTCGCAGTCGATGCGTTGCAACGGCGAGCTTGTCGGCAAGGGTGAATCGCCGCTGGCGCTGCTGCACAAGTGCGGTGAGCCGGCCTTGCGCCTGCCGGTCTGTGTGCCCATGCTGCAGCTGGGCTGGATCGTCCTGCCCCACCGCCAGGACGGGCCGGGCGCCGTGCTGGCCAACCAGTGCGTGCCGATGGAGGAATGGACGTACGACCGCGGGCCCGGCAACTTCCTGGGCATCGTGCGCCTGTACAACGGCGCCATCGAATCGGTGCGCGACGGCGCGCGGCTGCGTTAGCCGGTCGTTCAGGCGATGCGGGCGAGCAGCGCCGCGAGCCACACCCCGCCACAGAACAGCAGCGCCAGCAGCACGGCCGCGCTGCCCAGGTCCTTGGCGCGCTTGGACAGCGCATGCCATTGCGGGCCGACGCGGTCGATGGCCGACTCGACGGCCGTGTTGAGCAGCTCCACCACCAGCACGGCGACCACGCTGGCGACCAGCAGCGCCGCCTCGACCCAGCTGCGGCCCAGCCAGACGGCCAGCGGCACCAGCACGATGGCCATCAGGGCTTCGAGCCGGAAAGCCTTTTCGGCCCAGCCCGCGCGCAGGCCGGCGACCGAGTGGCCCAGCGCATGCCACAGGCGCACGAGGCCGTGGCGCCGTTTGTGCGGGTTGTCGAAGGAACTCTCGGAAGCAGCGGGGCGTTGGTCGGTCACGGTGGCAGGAGGTTGTCGCCGGGCGCCGGGCCCAGCGTGAGGGTGTCGCAGCGCCAGCCGTCGGCGTCCGGGCCGGTGGTGGCGAAATGGCCGCCGTGCACGGCGGCCACGCGCCGCACGACCTGGTGGCCCAGGCCCAGGCCCAGCACCGCGCCGGTGCGGCGGCTGTCGCTCGGATGCCGCAGGCCGGCGGCGTTGTCGCGCACCTGCAGCGCCGGCGGCTCCACCTGCACGCGGATCTCCACAGCCGTGCCCGGCGGTGTGTGGCCCAGCGCGTTGACGACCAGGTTGCGCAGCGCGATCTCCAGCAGCACCGGGTGGCCGTTGACCATGCATGTGGCCGGCGCATCGACGGCGAGCTCGTGTGCGCCGTCGAAGGCTTCCTGGGCCTGCTCGGCCGCGACCCGGCGCGCCAGCGCTGCCAGGTCCAGGGGTTGCGCGGCCTCGGCCAGCTGGGCGCGGCCGGCCCGGGCCAGCGCCAGCAGGTCGTCCATGATGGCCGCGGTACGCGCGGCGTCCGTTTCGACCTGCGCCAGCGCGGACTGGCGCTGCGCCGGCGTCAGCGTGCCGCGCAGCGAGGCGGCGTGCAGGCGCAGCGAGGCCAGCGGCGTGCGCAGTTCGTGGGCAAAGGTGTCGGCCAGTTCGCGTTCGTGCACCAGGGCGGTCTGGTAGCGCGCAGCCAGCGTCTCGATCGCAGCGACCATGGCCTGGAACTCGGCATGCGGCGGTGCGTGCAGCCGGCTGGCCTGGTGGATGTCCACGGCCCGCACGCGCTCACTGAGGTCCAGCAGGGGCCGCAGGCCACGCCGCACGGCCAACGTGAGCACCAGCGTGACGATGGGCAGCAGCCACAGGCCGGGCGTGGCCACCTGCTCGGCGATGTCTTCGGCCAGATCGTCGCGCTCCTGCACGCTGAGCAGCACGGCGACCTTGCGCGCCTGGCCCACGTTGTCCGCGCGCACGAACACGCGCCAGGCCCTGAGCGGCTGGCCCAGCTGCAGCGTGGCGAAACCCTCCGGCGTGTCGAAGTCGACCAGGGGGGCCGGCCCGGTGCGCGTCAGCAGCTTGCCGTGTTCGTCCCAGATGGCCACGCTCAGCGACTGCTGGTAGTCGTGCGCCTTCAGGCTCGGGGCGACACCCAGGCTCGCGGCATCGGGCCGCTGGTCCTCGAAGGCCGTGCCCGACTGCGCCAGCAACAGCGAGGCCACGCTGGCCAGATGGCCGTCGGTCAGCTCGTCCGATTCCTCCACACCGGTGTGGTAGCCGACCAGCATGAACACCGACCAGACCGCGACCAGCGCGCCCAGCGTCCAGGCCAGCAACTGGCGCTGCAGCGAGGGCCGGCCCGTCACCGGCGCGCTTCCTCGGGCACGAAGTAGCCGACACCGCGCATGGTCTGGATCAGGCCGTCGCCGAGCTTCTTGCGCAGGTGGTGCACATGGACCTCGATGGCGTTGCTCTCCAGCGCCTGGTCGAAGTTGTACAGGCTGGCCTCGATCTGCTGGCGCGAAAGAACGCGCGGACTGGCCTGCAGCAGTGTGAGCAACACGCCGAATTCGCGGGCGGACAGCTCCACGCCGCGGCCGTCCCGGCGCACCTGGCGCGCCGCGGGGTCCACCTCGAGCGTGCCGCGGCGCAGCAGCGGTTGCGGCCGGCCGGCCGCGCGGCGGCACACGGCCCGCAGGCGCGCCGCGAGTTCATGCGCGTCGAAGGGCTTGCTGAGGTAGTCGTCCGCGCCCATGTCCAGGCCCGTGATGCGCGAGGCCACCTGGTCGCGCGCGGTCATGATCAGTACAGGCGTGGCCGGGCCGGGCCGGTGACCGGGGTGCGCCGCGCGCAGCCGCTGCAACAGCGTGGCGCCGTCGCCGTCGGGCAGGCCCAGGTCGAGCAGCACCGCATCGAAGGCCTCCACGCGCAGCGCCGACCAGGCCGATTCCAGACCGTCGACGCAATCGACCGCCCAGCCGTGCTGGCCCAGCGTCAGGCGCAGGCCCTGGGCGATGCCCGGATCGTCTTCCACCACAAGAACACGCATGGCCTCCATTGTGCCGAGCGCTCTTAAGAGTTCCTTAAGTGAGTCGCCCGAAGCTCGCCGGCATGCAGGATCGACAAGGAATCAAGGGCCCCGGCACCGTGGTGCTGGCCCTGCTCGCGCTGCCCCTGGTGTGGGACGCGGGCAGCTGGGACATGGCCCTGGCGCAGCACATGGGCGGCCCCGCCGGCTTCTCGCTGAAAGGCAATTGGTGGCTGACCCACGTGCTGCACGACGGCGCGCGTCAGCTGGCCTGGCTGCTCGGCCTGCTGCTGTGCCTGGGGGTGGCCTGGCCGGTCGGTCCGCTGCGCCGGCTGCCGTTCGCGCGGCGCCTGCAGCTGGCGCTCTCCGGCCTGCTGGCCACCGGCGTGGTGGCGCTGGTCAAGTCGGGCAGCCACACCAGCTGCCCCTGGGACCTCGCGGCTTTCGGCGGGGTGGCCCGCTACCAGTCGCACTGGCAGGGCTGGCTGCACAGCGACGGCGGGGCCGGGCGCTGCTTTCCGGCCGGCCATGCCAGCGCCGGTTTCGCCTATGTGGCGGGTTGGTTCGCGCTGCGCCGCGACCTGCCGCGCCTGGCCGCCGCCTGGCTGGCGCTGGCCGTTGCCGCGGGCCTGGTGCTGGGCCTGGCCCAGCAGCTGCGCGGCGCCCATTTCATGAGCCACACGCTGTGGACGGCCTGGATCTGCGCCGCCGTGGGCTGGGCGGTCGACGCCGCTTTCGCGCAGTCGCGCAAGAACCTGCAGGGAGCCGTTGCGTGAACGCCGCCCGACCTGTTCAAGGCGCTCGCACCGCCGGCCGCCCGATCTCCCCTGTGTGGCTGGTGCTGGCCGCCAGCCTCTGGATGACCCTGGTGGGCAATGGCGCGCTGTGGCAGCGTCTGTCCGAGTTGAACCTGCTCGCGGGCAGCCGCGGCCTGGCCTTCGGCGCCGCACTGTGGCTGGCCATCTGGGCGCTGCTGGCCGCGCTGCTGGGCCTGTTCGCCTGGCGGCCCACGCTCAAGCCGATGCTGGTGCTGCTGCTGTTCAGCACGGCGCTGGCGCGGCATTTCATGGGCAGCTACGGCACGTTGATCGATCCCGGCATGCTCGTCAACGCCATGCAGACCGACTGGCGCGAAGCCGGGGCACTGGTGAACTGGCAACTGCTGGCCGGGGTGCTTGGGCTGGCCGCGCTGCCGGCCTGGCTGGTCTGGCGCCAGCCCGTGGCCTACGGCCGGCTGCGGCGCCAGCTCTGGCGCAACCCGGTGTTCTCGCTGGCGGCGCTGGCGACGCTGGCCACGCTGGTGCTGGCCATGTTCCAGCCGCTCGCTTCGGCCAGCCGCAACCACAAGGACCTGCGCTACCTCGTGAACCCGGTCGCCAGCGTGGTGTCGGTCGTGCGGTTGGCGGCGCGGCCGTTCCAGCACGAGGCCGGCCCGCTGCAGCCGCTCGGCGAGGACGCCGAACTGGCCCTGGCCACGCCGACCGGCGCCGCCGCGCGGCCGCGCCTCTTGCTGCTGGTGCTGGGCGAGACCGCGCGCAGCGACCATTTCGCGCTGAACGGCTACGAGCGGCCGACCACGCCGGCGCTGGCGCGCGAGAACGTGCTGAGTTTCCGCAACGCCTGGTCCTGCGGCACCAGCACGGCCGAATCGCTGCCCTGCATGTTCTCGCACCTGCCGCGCGAGGAGTACCTGCGGCGCAGCGGCAACTACGAGAACCTGCTCGACGTGCTGCAGCGCGCCGGCCTGGCCGTGCTGTGGCTGGACAACCAGTCCGGCTGCAAGGGCGTGTGCGACCGCGTGCCCCAGGGCGCCACCGACGCCAGCGCCAGGAGCCCGCTGTGCAACGGCGGCGAATGCCTGGACGGCGCCATGCTCGCGCAGCTGGATGCGCGCCTGGCAGCGCTGGACCCGGCGCGCCGCGCGCGCGGCATCGTCGTCGTGCTGCACCAGATGGGCAGCCACGGCCCGGCCTACGCGCAGCGCTCGCCGGCCGCGGCCAAGCGCTTCCTGCCCGAGTGCACGAGCAATGCGCTGCAGGACTGCGATCCGCAGCAGCTGCGCAATGCCTACGACAACTCCATCGCCTACACCGACCAGTTCCTGGGCGAGGCCATCGCCTGGCTGCGGCGCAATCCCACGAACACCGACAACGCGCTGATGTACGTCTCCGACCACGGCGAGTCGCTGGGCGAGAACAACCTGTACCTGCACGGCATGCCCTACGCGATCGCGCCCGACGTGCAAAAGCACGTGCCCTGGATCACCTGGCTGTCGCCCGGTTTCGCGCAGGCGACGGCGCTGTCGGACAGCTGCCTGCGCGGCCGCGCCGACGAGAAGGTCTCGCACGACGACTACTTCCATTCGGTGCTGGGACTGATGGGCGTGTCCACCCACGTTTACCGCATCGCGCAGGACGCCTATGCGCCCTGCAGGCAGGACGCCACCTGGGCCGGCCGGCTGCCGCGCCAGGCCGCGGCCCTGGCCGGCGCGCCGACGGCCGGTTCCTGAACCGCGCCGTACGGCATGGCCGTGGCGTGGAACTTGCGGCGCCCACCGCATGCTCCAACGCCTGTCCCTGTTCCACAAATTCGCCATCCTCGCGCTGCTCGGCGTGCTCATGTGCCTGCTGCCGGCCTGGCTCTACACGCGCGGCGCGCTGCAGACGCTGGCGCAGGCCAGCCACGAAGCCCGCGGCGCCGCACCGCTGGCCGCGCTGAACCGCACCGTCCAATGGATGCAGGTGCACCGCGGCCTGTCGGCCAGCATGTTGAGCGGCAACGAGGTGCTGGCCGCGCGCAGGCCTGCCGCACGTGACGCCGTGGTGCAGGCGCTCGCAGCCGCGGACGCGCGCTTCGCCGAAGCCCAGGTGCCCGCGGCGCAGCGCCAGGCCTGGGCCCAGCTGCGCCAGACCTGGCAGGAACTCGAGGCCCAGGTGGCCGCGCGCGGCGTGGAGGCCGCGCAAAGCACGGCCCGGCACACCGCCATGATCGCCAGTGCCATGCGCATCGGCGATGAGCTGCTGCAGAGCTTTCGGCTCATGGTCGAACCCGAGCCGGCCCTGCAGGCGCTGATCCAGGCGTCGCTGGTGCAATCGCCCATGCTGGGCGAGAAGCTGGGGGTGATGCGCGCCCAGGGCGCCGCCTTTCTCGCGCGCGGCGAGCTGCCGCCGCCGGGCCGCGCGCTGCTGCAGTCGCTGCGCGACCGTGTGCAGGAACTGCAGGGCGAGGCGCTGCGCAACTTCGCACGGGCCAGCGCCGGCGCGCCCGCGCTGCGGCAGGCGCTGGAGGCGCCGGTGCGCCAGCAGGGCGAACGCATCGATGCCACCCTGCAGCTGGCCGAGCGCGAGCTGCTGCAGGCAGCCACGCTCAGCTTGCCGGGCCAGGCCTATTTCGACGAGTTCACGCGGACCATCGACGGCCTGTACGAACTCAACGCGCTGGCCATGGCGAGCCTGGACGCGGCACTGCAGCAGCGCATCGTGGACCAGCGCCGCACCTTGCTGTGGACCGGCCTGTCTCTGGCGCTGGCGCTGCTGCTCGCGGGCGGGTTGATGGCGGCGTTCGCGCGCTCCATCACGCGCCCCATGGCGCAGGCCGTGGCGTTGGCCGACGCCGTGGCGCAGGGCGACCTGGCCGGCCCGCCCATCGCCCACGGCTGCGATGAGGTCGGTCGCCTGATCGCCGCGCTGCTGGACATGCGGGCGCAGCTCACCGCGGTCGTGGTGCGGGTGCGTAACAACGCCGACGGCGTGGCCACGGCCAGCGCCGAGATCGCCCAGGGCAACAACGACCTGTCGGCCCGCACCGAGAGCCAGGCCAGCGCGCTGCAGCAGACCGCCGCCTCGATGGAGCAGATGACAGCCACCGTGCGCCAGAACGCCGACACGGCGCGACAGGCCAGTGCGCTGGCCGTCGGCGCCAGCAGCGTGGCCGAGCAGGGTGGCGCGGTGGTCGCGCAGATGGTGCAGACCATGCAGGGCATCCACGCCGCCTCGGGCCGCATCGCCGACATCATCGGCGTGATCGACGCGATCGCGTTCCAGACCAACATCCTGGCGCTCAACGCGGCGGTGGAGGCCGCGCGTGCGGGCGAGCACGGCAGAGGCTTCGCCGTTGTCGCGAGCGAGGTGCGCCTGCTGGCCAAGCGCAGCGCCGAAGCGGCCAAGCAGATCAAGGCCCTGATCACCGACAGCGTGCAGGGCGTGGACGCCGGCCACACGCTGGCCGGCCGGGCCGGGACCACCATGCAGGAACTGCTGGCCGCCGTGCGCCGCGTGTCGGACCTGATCGCCTCTATCAGCGCCGCCAGCCAGGAGCAGTCGCAAGGCGTGGCCCAGGTCGGCGAGGCCATCGCGCAGATGGACCAGACCACGCAGCAGAACGCTGCACTGGTCGAGCAGATGGCCGCCGCTGCGAGCAGCCTGCGCAGCCAGGCGGGCGAACTGGTCGAAGGCGTGGCGGTGTTCCGCACGCAGGCCACGCACGGCGCGCTGCTGCTGGAAGCGGCATGACAGTCAGGCCTGGGGCCGGGCTCATGCGGCCAGTGGCTGCCGGTCGAGCCCGAGCATCAGGTCCAGGTTCTGCACCGCCGCGCCAGCGGCGCCCTTGCCCAGGTTGTCGAACACCGCGGCCAACAGAATCTGGCCGGTGCGCGGCTGGCCGAACACCGCGAGTCGCAGACGGTTGCTGCCGTTGAGCGCGCGCGGATCGAGCCGCTGGGCATCGACGTCGCCGCCCAGCGGCTGCAGCTCGATGCAGGGCTGGTCCGCATAGCGCGCCTGCAGCGCGGCGTGCAACTGCGCGGCCGTCACGCCGGCGGGCAGCAGCCGCTGGTGCAGCGCGATCGTGAGCACGATGCCTTGCCGGTAGTGCCCGTAGGCCGGCACGAACGCGGGCGCGTGCGCCAGGCCGGCATGCTGCTGGATCTCCGGCACATGCTTGTGCTGCAGGCCCAGCCCATAGACCTGCAGCGGCGGGGCGTTGGCCGCGCCGGCGCCCTCGTGGTCCTCGAGACCGGCGCGACCGCGCCCGGAATAGCCGGACACCGCATGGATCGCCAGCGGATGGTCGGCTGGCAGCAGCCCGGCGTCGACCAGCGGCCGCAGCAGGGCCACGGCACCGGTCGGGTAGCAGCCCGGATTGCTGACGCGGGCCGCACGGGCGATGCGCCCAGCCTGTGCCGCCTCGAGCTCCGGCAGGCCGTAGACCCAGCCCGGCGACGTGCGGTGGGCCGAGCTGGCATCGATCACGCGCACGCCAGGGCGGCGCACCAGCGCGACGGCCTCGCGCGCTGCGGCGTCCGGCAGGCACAGCAGGGCAATGTCGCAGTCATTGAGCGCCTCGGCGCGTCGGGCGGTGCTCTTGCGCTGCTCGGGCGGCAGCTGCAGCACGCGCAGGTCGGTCCGGCCGGCCAGCCATTGCCGCACCTGCAGGCCGGTCGTGCCTTGGTCGCCATCGATGAAAACGAGAGGGGTCATGGAATGCTCCAGCAAGGATCCGGGCGCATGGTGCCGCGCCTTTCGAGTGCAGACCAGTTGAATCTGACAAACTACCGATTCAGCCTTTCTGAATTTGAAGTGGCGAAGGACCACCATGCGCGAACTCAATCTCGACCGACTGCGCACGCTGCTGGCCGTGGCCGACCTCGGCTCGTTCGCGGCGGCGGCCAAGGCGCTGCACCTGGCACCACCGACGGTGACGCTGCACGTGGCCCAGCTCGAAACGCGCCTGGGCACGCGCCTGCTGCACCGCGCGCCCTCGGGCGTGACTGCGACGTCGGCCGGCAGCCTGCTGATCGACAAGGCGCGACGGCTCCTCGCCGAAGCCGACGAGTTGCTGCAGGCCGTGCAGGCCTAGGTCGCCACGCGCGGCGGTCGCGTGCGCCTGGGAGCTTCCACGGGCGCGCTGGCGCACCTGCTTCCGCAGGCGCTGCAGGCACTGGCCGCGCAACATCCGCAAATCGACGTGCAGGTCGCCGTGATGACCAGCGTGGAGACGCTCGCGCGCCTGGCTGCCGGCAACCTGGACATCGGCATCGTCGCGCTGCCGCAGCCGGCCCTGCGTGGTCTGCGCGTGCGGTCCTGGCGCCAGGACCCCGTGCTGGCCTTCGTGCCCGCGGACTGGAAGCCGCCGCGGCAGGTGACGCCGGCCTGGCTGGCCGCCCGGCCGCTGATCGCCAACGACAGCGGCACCCGGTTGTCGCGCCAGACCGCGGAGTGGTTCGCGGCTGCCGGCGAGCGGCCCCAGGCGCGCATCGCCCTGAACTACAACGACGCGATGAAGAGCCTGGTGGCGGCGGGTTATGGCGCTGCGCTGCTGCCGCACGAGGCCGGCGCGCCGCTGCCCGACCCGCGCATCGCCATGCGGCACTTGCGGCCGGCGCTGTCGCGCGCGCTGGGCATCGCGCACCGGGCCAGGCTGGACGACGGGCCGACGGAGCTGACGCTGCGGGCCTTGCTGGAGCTGCCGGCGCGCTGAGGTGACGCGCAACAAAATAAACGCAAGGCCCGTTGCCGGGCCTTGCGCGGTGGGGCGGTTCGGCGTTACAGCGCGCCGTCGCCCAGCACGATGCCTTCACGGCGCGGGTCCACGCCGCCTTGCAGCACCCACTTGCCGTCCTTCTGCACACGCATGACGGTGGAGATGCCGCTGGACTGGGCGCCGGAGTTCACCGTGTGGCCCATGGCCTGCAGGCCGCTCACGAGTCCCGTGAGGTCCAGCGTGGCGTTGGGGTTGGCGGTGGTCCTGGCGTTGGAGCCGTCGACGTTGGTGGTCGCGCTGTTGGCCGCACCGAAGTCCACCAGCGAGGTGGCCTGCTGCGCATCCAGGCCCCAATCGAGCGCGCCGACCACGGTCTTGACCACGTACTGGATGATGGTGCCGCCGCCCGGCGAACCGGTGGCCATCATGAAGTCGTTGGTGTCGGCGCCGCGGAACACCAGCGTGGGTGCCATGGTGCTGCGGGGACGCTTGCCGGGGGCGATGCGGTTGGCGACCAGGGTGTTCGTGCTGTCCACCGGGTTGGCCGAGAAGTCGGTCAGCTGGTTGGTCAGCAGGAAGCCGCCGGTCATGTGGAAGGAGCCCATGGAGGACTCGACCGTGGACGTGACCGAGGCGACGTTGCCGTAGGAGTCGACGATCGAGAAGTGCGTGGTGCCCGCTTCGGTCGTGGTGTCGCGTCCCAGCGGCACGTTGCCCAGATCGCCCGGCTGGGCCGTGCGCATGCTCGTTGCCGTGTTGATCAGCGCGGCGCGGCTCTTCAGGTAGTTCTTGTCCAGCATGGTGGACATGCCGTTGCCGGGCAGCGGGATGTAGTCCGTGTCGGCCACGTACTTGTCGCGGTCGGCATAGGCCAGGCGCTCCGCTTCGGACACCAGGTGCACACCCATCACGCTGGGCACGCCGCCTTCGTTTTCGGGATTGGTGGGACCGTAGCCCGAGAGCGTGAAATTCTCCAGGATGCCCAGAGTCTGGGCCACTGCGATGCCGCCGGACGACGGAGGGGCCATCGAGCAGACGTAGTAGGCACGGTAGGTGATGCAGGCCGGGTCGCGCTTCTTGGCCTGGTAGCCCGCCAGATCGGCCATGGTCATGAGACCGGGCGTGATCGGCGTGCGGGCAGCATCGTCGCCGACGCTCTGCGCCACCTTGGCCACGATGGCCTCGGCGATGGGGCCCGTGTGCAACGCGTTGGCGCCCTGGCTCGCCAGCGCCTTCAGCGTGTCGGCGTAAGGCAGGTTCTTGGTCGTGTCGCCGGCCTTCTTCGGGGTGCCGTCCGGATTGAAGAAGGCCGCCACGGCATTCGCGTCGAGCCGCAGGCTGTTGGCATTGCTGCCGATGGCGTCGCCCATGCGGCGCGGAATGATGTAACCGTTCGTCGCCAGGTTGATGCCTTCGGCGAAGAGCCCGTTCCACTGAAGCCGGCCATGCTCCTTGTGCGCCATCTCCATCATGCGCATGACGCCGGGCACACCGATCGAGCGGCCGCTGCGCCGGGCATTCGGCACAGGACCGGGTGAACCCGGGTCGGCCTGATTCTGGCGGGCGAGGTAGTAATTGGTGGCGGCCGCAGGCGCCGTCTCGCGGCCGTCGTAGGCCGTGATCTTCTTGGTCCGGGCGTCGTAATACATCATGAACGCGCTGCCGGCGATGGTGCTCGACTGCGGTTCCACCAGGCCCAGCACGGCCTGCACGGCGATCGCCGCATCGGCGGCGGTGCCGCCGGCCTTCAGGACCTCGCAGCCCGCCTTGACAGCCAGCGGCGTGTTGGCCACGACCATGTAGCTGTTGGAGTTCTTGGCCTTGTACCCGAGGCGGTAATCGGAAGCGGCCTCCGGCGCCGCCGGGTCGCCGGCCAGGCCGGAGCCCACCGTGACGGGCGTGCCGCTGCTGTTCAGCAGAGAGCAGCTGCTCGGGTTGGTGTCGACGATCAGGTCGTCGCCATCACCGCCGCAGGCGACGACCGCCAGCGCGATGGCGATGGGGGTCGCGATCCAGAGAGGGGTGCGTGTTGTGAGTTTCATTTTCAAGGGATAGACCTCGGAACAGAGAACTGCGCCCCAGGATGGGGCACAGGGCGACGTGGGAAGCATCGACTGTGCCAGCCCCGTCGTCGCCGCGGCCATTGCGGCAAACCAGCAAAAGTGTTGCCGGGTGTTACGAGCGTTTTGCGGGGACGCTGCGCGCGGGCAGGCGCACCACGCCCGTCGCCAGTGCCGTCCCGCACAGGATCACCACGCCGCAGCCCAGCATCGCGGGCGTCAGCGCTTCGCCAAGCAGCAGCGTGCCGTACAGCACGCCGAACACCGGCACCACGAAGGTCACGGTCAGCGTGCGGGCGGGGCCGACCCGCGCGATCAGCCGGAAGAACAGGATGTAGGCCAGTGCCGTGCACAGCACGCCCACGGCGAGCAGGCTGGCGAGGGCCGTGATGCTGGGCGCACGGCCGGGCCACAGCCACAGCGCGGGCAGCGCCAGACCCAGCGTGGCGCCCAACTGGCTTCCTGCGGCCAGCACCAGCGGCTTGACATCGGCCAGATAGCGCTTGGTGAAGGTGGCGGCCAGCGCATAGCAGATGCAGGCCAGCAGGCAGGCCAGCACGGCCCAGCCCGTGGCGGCGGCGCCGGCCTTGGGCGTGAAGCTGGCCTTGTTCCAGGCCAGCAGCGCCACGCCCACGAATCCCAGCGTCAGGCCCAGGCTGCGCGAGGCGCCGGGCCGCTCGCGCAGCCAGGCCCAGGCCACCACCGCGCCGAACAGCGGCACGGTGGCGTTGAGGATCGCCGACAAGCCGGTAGAGATCGACAGCACCGCGTACGAGTACAGCGCGAACGGAATGCCCGAGTTGAGCAGGCCCACGAACAGCACCGGCCGGTGGTGGCGCACGAGTTCGGGCAGCAGGCCGCGCCGCCACAGCAGCGGCAACAGGCACAGCGCCGCGACGCCCACGCGCGCGGCGGCCGTCGGCAGCGGACCCAGCTCCATCGCGGCATTGCGCATGAACAGGAAGGAGGCGCCCCACAGCGCCGAGAGCAGCAGAAAGTCGCCGAGCCAGGCGCTGCGCGGCTGGCTCATGCGGCGAGTTCCAGCAGCGCGCTCTCGCGCCGCAGCAGCGCGCTCTTGCGCGGCAGCCCGCCCGCGTAGCCCGTCAGCGCACCGGCGTGGCCCACCACGCGGTGGCAGGGCACGATCACGCTGATCGGGTTGCGGCCCACGGCCGCGCCCACGGCGCGCACGGCGGCCGGGCGCGCGAGCCGGTGGGCGAGCACGCCGTAGCTGCAGGTGGCGCCGGGCGCGATCTCCAGCAGGGCCTGCCAGACCGCGCGCTGGAAAGCGGTGCCGCCGGACAGATCCAGCGGCAGCGCGAAGTGCTCGCGCGTGCCGGCGAAGTAGGCCAGCAACTGCTCCTGTGCGGCCAGCAGCACCGGGTGCTGTGCGGCCCGGGGCCAGGCATCGGGCCGCGGCTGGTGGCGCTGGCCGTCGAACCAGGCGCCGTTCACCCCGGCCTCGGAGGCCGACAGCACCATGGCGCCCAGCGGCGTGTCGATGCGGGTGTGGACGGTGGACGGGTGGAACTGCATGCTCATTCCTTCGGGGTCTTGCGGATGGGGCGTGCCGGCAGCAGCGCCCAGGCGCGCAGCACGGCATAGCTGCGCCAGGGTTTCCAGGGTTCAGACGCGGCCTCGGCCGCGCGCGCGGGCTGCGGCGCGTCGCGTACGCCCAGCGCGTTGTGCAGCGCCACGTCGCCGGCAGGGAAGGCGTCGGGCCAGCGCAGCGCGCGCATGGCGATGTACTGCGCGGTCCAGTCGCCGATGCCGGGCAGGGCCTTGAGCGCGGCGATGGTGGCCGGCACGTCGCCACCGGGCTGCAGGTTCAGACCCTGTGCCGCGGCGCGCGACAGCGCCACGATGGCGGCCTGGCGCTGGCGCACGATGCCCAGGCCGCCCAGCGCGTCGCCGGCGGCATCGCCGAGCTCGGCCAGTGCCTGCGGCGCCGGGAACAAATGGGTGAGGCCGGGCTCCGGCGTGGCGATGGGCTGGCCGAAGCGCGTGACCAGGCGGCTGGCCAGCGTGCGCGCGGCCGCCACGGTGATCTGCTGGCCCAGCACGGCGCGCACGGCCAGCTCGTAGCCGTCCATGCAGCCCGGCACGCGCAGGCCGGCGCCATCGGGAAAGCGTGCGCCCAGCACGGCGTGGATGGCCTGCGGATCGGCATCCAGGTCGAGCAGCACGCGCACGCGCCGGATCACGAGCGGCAGCACCGCGCGCAGGCTGTCGGAGACGCGCAGCAGCAACTGGTGGCGCTCCGGCGCGAAGGCCATGTGCAGCCAGCCCTCGTGCCGCTGCCCGCCGGCCTGCAGGGCCAGCGTGCGCGCGATGCCGGGGGCCGCCGCTTCCGGGCCGGCGACGGTCTCCATGCCCGGAATCTGGCGCGCCGCGAAGAAGGCCATCATGGCTTGCCAGTCGTATGGCGGGCGGTAGCCCAGGCGCACCTGGCTGCCTTGGCCTTCGCGCTGACCGCCGGCGCGGCGCAGGGCGGCGGGATTGAGCCCGTAGTGGGCGGCAAAGGCCGCATTGAAGCGGCGCAGGCTGTGGAACCCGCTGGCCTGGGCCACCTGGGCGATGGGCAGGTCGGTGTCGGCCAGCAGCTGCTTGGCGGCCAGCAGCCGGCGTGTCTGCAGGTATTGCAGCGGCGAGACGCCGAACTGCGCTTCGAAGATGCGGCGCACGTGCCGGTCGGACACCCCGAGCCGCTCGGCCAGTGCCTGCACCGTAGGCCCGGCCTCCGGCCAGGCGTCGGGCGCGTCGAGCAGCTGCGCGGCCTGCTGTGCGAGGATGCTCGAGGCGTCCTGCGTCGACCACGGCAGCGCCTGCGGCGCCAGTTCGGGACGGCAGCGCAGGCAAGGGCGAAAGCCGGCGCGCTCGGCCTGGGCGGCGTGCTCGAAGAAGCGGCAGTTCTCGCGCCGCGGCGTCTTCACGCTGCAGACCGGCCGGCAGTAGATGCCGGTGCTGGTGACGCCCGTGAAGAAGCGCCCGTCGAAGCGCGCATCGCGGGCGGCCAGCGCGCGGTAGCGGGCTGCGTCCAGCGGGTCGCCAGGGGAGGGGGTCGACGGGTCCATGGCCGGGATCATAGGTGGCAGGCCGCCGCGCGACTCGCCGTTTTCGGACATGTGCCCCGCCGCGTGCCGACAGGCCCGCGGGACCCCGGCCGACATCCGCGCTGCCGCCGGCGCAGCACCATGGCGGCCGAAAGGACGTCTAGTCATGACCACGAACAACCACTATTGCGTGACCGCCGTGCGCTACCAGAACCAGCAACTTACAGCCGTTCAGCTGGGGCAGGGCGATGGCAGCGGCGCCTGGCAGCAGGAACCGCATGAAGTGCCGGTCGACGAGGTCGCTGCGCGCATCGACGCGGGCGACCCGGTGCACGCCCTGCTGCGCGATGGCGCCCAGGTGACGCTGGGTCCGCGCCTGAAGGTGGTGCAGGGCGAAGAGGGCCGCCGCTCGCTCGCCCTGGACAACCAGCCCAGCGACTGCCTGGAGCTGGCCGACCTGGAGCGCTTCTGACCATGCAGCGCAAGCCCCTGAACCACGTGCAGTACGTGGCCGAACTGAACCAGCGCCTCTGGGCCGATCCGGAGTTCTCCGAAGGCATGGCCTTTCGCATCTACCCGGACGGCAAAATCGCGGGCTACCTGCGCGATGCATCCGATGTCGGCACTTGCCGCATTCCGGCGGTGTTCTCCCGCATCGAGCAATGCGTGGCGCGCGAGTTCGAACTGGTCGTGCCGGTGGTGGCGCCGCCCGTGGCCGAAGGCATGCTGGCGTAGCGGGCTGCGCCCTGGCGCGCGCCTAAACTCGGGCCTTCGCTACCTGCAAGGAGACCCGCATGTACAAGCAGATCCTGGTGCCCGTGGACGGTTCGCAGACCGCGCTGGCCGCGTTGCGCCACGCCGTGGAACTCGCGCGCGCCTTCCAGGCGGAGCTCTTCGTCGTCCACGTCATCGACATCTACCCTTTCCTGGGCGTAGGAACGGACACCGCCGTGGGCCAGGCCGATTACCTGGCGGCCGCGAACGCCAATGCAGAAGGCGCGCTGCGCGCGGCGCTGGCCATCGTCGAAGCCGCCGGCCTGCCCTGCGAATCAGCCACCGTCGAGGGCCATGCCGCCGAGGAGGGCATCCTGCAGGCGGCCGGTACCTGCGGCGCGGACCTGATCGTGATGGGCTCGCACGGCCGGCGCGGCATCGAGAAGCTGCTGCTGGGCAGCGTCACGCAGCGCGTGCTGCAGAACGCGCGCGTGCCGGTGCTGGTGGTGCGCGGCAGCGAAGCCTGAGCGGCCCAGCCTGCGGCCGTGGCACCATCGGCGCCCGTCCACCCGCCGAAGGAGCGCCATGTCCGCCGATGTCACCCTGCACGCCACCCTGGGCGCCACACCCTACGCCGTCGCGTTCCGCGACGAGGCCGGTCACCGCTGGAGCGGTGACGAGCCAGCGGCCCAGGGCGGCGGCGACACCGGGCCCACGCCGCACGCGCTGCTGCTGTCCAGTCTGGGTGCCTGCACGGCCATCACGCTCAAGATGTTCGCGGCCCGCAAGCAGTGGCCGCTGGAAGGCGTCGAGGTCGCACTGACGCTGCGCGCCGCTGCACCGGGCGCAGCGGGCACCGACATTGAACGCCACATCACGCTGCAGGGCCCGCTCGACGCGGCCCAGCGCGAGCGCCTGCTGGCCGTGGCCAATGCCTGCCCGATCCACAAGGTGCTGACAGGCGAGGTGCGCATCGCGACCGCGCTGGCGTCATAGGCCCAGGCTTTCGCCGTCAGCCCGCAGCGCCCTGGGCCAGTTCCGCCGCGACCACCACGACCAGCTCGCGCAGCCAGCGGTGCGCGGGATCGTCGCGGTACCGCACGTGCCAGGCCATCTGCACCGGGAAGCTGCCCAGGTCCACCGGCGCGGGCAGCACCTTGAGCCGCGCGTCGCCGGCCAGGCGGCGGCAGATCTGGCGCGGCAGCGTGGCGCAGTAGTCGGTCACGGCCACGAGCTCGGGGATGGCGAGGAAGTGCGTGACCGAGACAGCCACCTCGCGCTTGAGCTGCGCGCGCTCCAGCCGCTGGAACAGCCCCGCGCGCAGCCGGCCCGGCGGCAGCATGTTGACGTGTTTGAGCCGCTCGTACTGCCGACGCGTGATGCGCGTGCCGATCTCGGGATGGTCGGCACGCACCACGCAGGCCAGGCCATCGTCCATGAGGTGCTGTACGACCAGGTTGTCGGGCGGATCCGTGATGCGGCCGAACACCATGGCCGTGGCGCCCGAGACGACGCCGGTCTCGGCCAGGTCGGCGCCGTAGGGCGTGAGCCGCAGCCGGATGCCGGGCGCCAGCGCGCGCAGCCGCGCCACCAGCGCAGGCACCAGCACGTACTCCACATAGCTGTTGGGCGCGATCGTGACAAGGCGCTGCGCGCTGGCCGGGTCGAAGGCCTGCTGGCCGCGCACCAGGCCGTCCAGCGATGCGAGCGCTTCGGCGATGGCCGGCGCCAGCTCCTCGGCCTTGGGCGTGGGCTGCATGCCGTAGCGCTCGCGGATGAACAGCGGGTCCTGCAGCAGCGCGCGCAGCCGCGTCAGCGCGTTCGACAGCGCCGGCTGCGTGATCCCAAGGCGCTCGGCCGCGCGCGTCACGCTGCGCTCCTCCATCAGGGCCAGGAAGACGGGCAGCAGGTTCAGGTCGTAGCGCATCCAGATATGTTGCTTTGGAAATATCTGAAATTCAACGAATAAATTGGATGAATGGGTCATGGCGCCCCAAACTTCGCTCCATCCCACTGCAACGGAGCTGCACCATGACCACCGACACCTTGTTCACCCCGACCCGCCTGGGCGCCATCGACGTGAAGAACCGCATCGCCATGGCCCCGCTGACGCGCTCGCGCGCCGGCATGGACGGCGTGCCCTCGCCGCTGGCAGCCACCTACTACGCCCAGCGCGCCTCGGCCGGCCTGCTGATCGCCGAGGCCACCAACATCTCGCGCCAGGCGCGCGGCTATGCCTGGACGCCCGGCATCTACACCGATGCGCAGGTGGCCGGCTGGAAGCCCGTGACCGAGGCCGTACACGCCGCCGGCGGCCGCATCGTGCTGCAGCTGTGGCATGTGGGCCGCATGTCGCACATTAGCCTGCAGGAAGGCGGTGTCGCGCCGGTCGCGCCCTCGGCCCTGCAGGCCGGCGGCAATGTCTTCACCGAGGCGGGCTTCGAGGCGCCCTCGGCACCGCGCGCACTTGACTTGCACGAGATCGCCGCCATCGTCGAGGACTACCGCCAGGCCGCCGTGCGCGCCAAGGCGGCCGGTTTCGACGGCGTGGAGGTGCATGCCGCGAACGGCTACCTGCTCGAGCAGTTCCTGCGCGACAGCACGAACCGGCGCACCGACCGCTACGGCGGCTCCATCGAGAACCGCGCCCGTCTCACGCTGGAAGTGGCCGAGGCGGTGGCCGGTGTCTGGGGGGCGGACCGCGTGGGTCTGCGCCTGTCGCCGCTGTCCACCGCCATCGGCGACACACCGCTGGACAGCCAGCCGCAGCAAACGCATGGCTACCTCGCCAGCCGCCTGGGCAGCATGGGCCTGGCCTACCTGCATGTGGTGGAAGGCCAGATGCATGCCGAAGACGGCGCCAGCCACTTCGACAACGCGGCCTTGCGCCAGGCCTTCGGCGGCGCCTACATCGCCAACAACGGCTACGACCGCCAGCGCGCCATCGCGGCCACGGCTGCAGGCCATGCCGACATGGTGGCTTTCGGCCGCGACTTCATCGGCAATCCCGATCTGGTCGAGCGCTTGCAGCACGGCTTGCCGCTGTTCAATGCGCCGGCTGCAGGCTACTTCGGCGGAGGCGCGGAGGGCTATACCGAATTCACGGCCGCGAAGGCGGCCTGAACCGACGCCGGGGCGCCCCGTCCGGCCGGCTTATCCCGGCCGGCTGTGGACATCCCTGGGGACAGCGGCTGGACGGCGGCGCCAGAGCCAGGCCCCACGCGGGCTGGCGCTGCGCTGCCTCTTTTTTGGGCGTTGCCCGTGGCCTGCCTGCGGCCGCAGGCCCTGGCGCGGGCCGCTCAATGCACCTTGAAGAAGCCGTGCCGCTCGGCCAGCAACGCCAGGATGCGGCGCGGATCGGAGACGAAGTGCTGGCCGTTGACCGTCTGCGCATCGGTCGGCGGCGGCAAACCATCGCCGAAGATCAGCACGGGCAGGCCCTGGTGGTCGGCATCGAGCGCGGCCACCACGGCCGCGCGGGGCTTGGCGAAGGCCACGCGCTCCACGTCCAGCTGGGCGCCGCGCGTGGGATCGGTGGCCAGCAGGCCCTCGATGGGCAGGCAGTCGATGCAGACGAATTGCTCGCCCGGGTACTTGGCGTCGCTGAAGCCGGGTTGCAACAGGATCAGGCGGTCGTTGGCCATGGCGCGGCCTCTCAGCGGTTCGGCTGCGGCGTGATGCGCAGGTAGGGCCGCACCGCGGTGTAGCCCTTGGGGAAGCGCTCGGCGAGTTCCTGGGGATCCTGCAGGCTGGGCAGGATGACCACATCGTCGCCATCCTTCCAATTGGCCGGCGTGGCGACCTTGTGGCTGTCGGTCAGCTGCAGCGAATCGATGACGCGCAGGATCTCGTCGAAGTTGCGGCCGGTGCTGGCCGGGTAGGTGATGGTGGCGCGCACCACCTTCTTCGGGTCGATGATGAAAACGCTGCGCACGGTGGCCGTGGCCGAGGCATTGGGATGGATCAGGTCGTAGAGCTCGGACACCTTGCGGTCGGCATCGGCCAGGATCGGGAACTGCACCGAGGTCTTCTGCGTGTCGTCGATGTCGGCGATCCACTGCTGGTGCTTGTCGACCGGGTCGACGCTGATCGCAATCGGCTTGACGCCGCGCCTGGCGAACTCGCCCGACAGCGCAGCCGTCTTGCCCAGTTCGGTGGTGCACACCGGTGTGAAGTCGGCGGGGTGCGAGAAGAGTACGACCCAGTCGTTGCCGGCCCAGGCGTGGAAGTCGATGGGCCCGAGGCTGGATTGCTGGGAGAAATCGGGGGCGGTGTCGCCCAGGCGGAGAGTGGCCATGGAGGGTTCCGGTGAGAGGAGGGACGCTCCGAGTATTCGGAAGGCGCCCGGCGGGACCAACGAATTTCTGCTTCTATGCTTAGACGCCGGACGCCAGGCTGCCCAGCAGACCCAGGGCCACCAGCACCGCGCCAGCCCGCAGCAGCCGCACGATGCGCCGGGGCGCATAGCTCAGCGTGAGCACCACGGCCAGCGCCGCCACCGTCATCGCGCCGAACCAGAACACCCAGCCCTGGGCGCTGCCATAGCCTGCCATGGCGGCCCACAGCGACAGCGCCAGGCCCAGCGCGCCGCCCAGCCGCATCCAGCGCCGCAGCGCGGCCGGTGGTGCGGTGCCACGGCCCTTGTAGTCCTCGTAGTGGCGGTCCATCGCCAGGCTCAATGCCGAGAAACCCGTCAGCGCGGCGGAGAAAGCGAGCAAGGCCTTCATCGGCCGGCCCCCGCAGGTTCGAGCCGCGGCTCGGTCGCGCGGACGCCAGCGTCGGCCTTGGCAGCGGCCGCGCGTGGCTTGGCCGCCGGCTTGCGCTTGCCCGTAGACCAGGCCGCCACGAGCAGGCCGGCGCCCAGGGCAAAGGCGGTCAGGTCGAATCCGGCGATGCGCCATTGCCCGGCCGGCAGGCTCGTGAGCAGGCCCATGCCGCCGGTCCAGGGATTCAGCAGCGGTAGCAGCGCGAACAGCAGGCCGCCCAGCGCCAGCTGGAGCTGCCACATGCGGCGGGCCGGCCAGGCCAGGCCGGCGACGGCGGCCAGGCCCCAGGTCCAGAAGAAGCAGGCGATCTCGGTGGCGGCCCTGTCGGCGATGCCCACGGGCACCAGGCGGTTGGCCCAGAAGAACGCGGCCATGGCCAGCGGCAGGCCGGCGATGGCGCCCAGGTTGAGGCCATCGACCAGGCGCAGGCCGAAGCCCACGCGGCCGCCCTTGGCAAGCGCCTTGGCGTCCTTCTGACGCGCCTTGACGGACCACAGCAACAGGCCCGTGGCCACCATCACGCACCCGGCCACGCCGGAGACGAAAAACAGCCAGCGCAGCAGCGGGTGCGCGAAGCGGCCGATGTGCAGGCCGTAGAGGACGCCCCGCGTGTCGGAGGCCGCGGCGATGTCTTCGCCGGCGCGGCCCAGCAACTGGCCGCTGGGCCCGTCGAAGGTCATGGAGCTCTGGTTGGCCGAGAGGGTGCCGCCTTCGTACCGGTACAGCGTCACGCGGGCCGTGGCATCGCCCGGATTGCTGATGACGACGCGGCTGACGGGCGCGCCATGCCAGGCCGCGCTGGCCTGGCGCATCAGCGCATCCACGGCCACCAACGGCGCCGCGACGCCGGCAGCCTTCTGGTTGCTGAAGCCGGCCGACGAGGGAAAGACCTCGGCGATGAAGGTCTGGCGGTCGCCCTTGTAGACGGCCTGCTGGCCCCAGGGCATGTACAGGAACATCAGCGTGACGAGCCCCGTGTAGGTGATCATGAGGTGGTAGGGCAGGGCCAGCACGGCGGTGGCGTTGTGCGCGTCCAGCCAGGAGCGCTGGCCCTTCTTCGGCCGGAAGGTGAAGAAGTCCTGGAAGATGCGCTTGTGCGTGACGATGCCGCTGACGATGGCCACCAACATGAACATCGCGCAACAACCCACGATCCAGCGGCCCCAGATCGCAGACATGTAGTGCAGGTCGAAATGCAGGCGGTAGAAGAAGTCGCCGCCGCGTGTCTCGCGCGGGGCTGCCACGGGCTGGCCGGTGGCCGGGTCCAGCGTGGCGGAGGCGAAGCGGGCGCGGCGCGGTCGCTCGTCGGCGCGCGGCGCGGAGGCAGCGACGGCCGCTAGCGGCACGGTCCATCCCGCGCGCAGCAGCGGCTCGCGTTCGCTGGGCAGATCGATGGTCCAGCGCGGGCTGCCGGCCGCTGCGCGCTGCAGATGCTGCAGTGCCAGGCCAGCGGCCTGCTCAGGCCGGGCCGGCGCGCTGGCCGTGCCAGTGTGCAACTCGGGCTTCATCCACAGGCTGATCTCGTCGCGGAAGTAGGCCGAGGTGCCGGCCGCGAACACCATGAACAGCACCCAGCCGACCAGCAGGCCCGACCAGGTGTGCAGCCAGGCCATGGACTGGCGAAAGCCTTCCTTCATGCCGCTGCTCCTGCGCCTTGCGCCAGCCACAGGCCGCCGGCCAGCAGCAGGCAGGGCAGGGCCAGGCCGCCCCAGGCATGCCAGGCGCTGCGCGCCGCGAACGCCCACAGCACGGCACAGGTGTAGACGACGAAGGACGCCAAGGTGCCTGTGATCACCGCTTCGGCGCGGTGCAGCGGCAGGTACAGCGCCGCGGTCGTGGCGGCCAGGGCCGACAGCGCATAGCCGCCGCCGATGGCGGCCAGGGCACGCGAGGCCACCGCGAGGCGGTAGCGCGCGCCGATCTTTTCCTTCGACATCCCTCGTCTTCCTTCGGCCTCGGTGGGCCGGCTGGGCCCGGCATGGCGGGCTGGCGGGGACAGGCATCCCCGGAAGCGGGCGATGTTAAATGAAAACTACTCGCAATTGGATGCTTCGCCGACCAAGACGGCGTGCCTTCACTCCACGTCCGTCAGCACCACGCGGTTGCGTCCACCGTGCTTGGCCTCGTAGAGCGCCCGGTCGGCCGCCTGCAGCAGCCGGTCCAGGCCGGCGTCGGCCGGCTGGTTCACGCTGGCGCCGATGCTGACCGTGAATCCGAGGGTGCGGCCCTGGCCCAGGTCCACGGCGGTCTCGGCGCAGGCCTGGCGGACGCGCTCGGCCACCGCGCGCGTGTGTGCATGGTCAGCCCCGGGCAGCAGCACGGCGAACTCCTCGCCGCCCAGCCGCCCGAGCAGCAGCGGGCCATCGGGCAGTTGGTCGGCGACGAGGTTGGCAGCCAGGACGATGACCTGATCCCCCACGGCATGGCCGTAGGTGTCGTTGACGCTCTTGAAACGGTCGATGTCCAGCACCAGGAGGCCCACGCCCTGTCGGGCGGTGCGGGCGCTGCGCAAGGCATTGCCGGCCTGCTCGGCGAAGGCGCGGCGGTTCATGGTGCCGGTCATCGGGTCGTGCTCGGCCAGGTGGCGCAGCTGCGCCATCAGGACGCGGTTGGCGGCCATGGCGCTGGCCACCGCCAGCGGCGAGATCGCGATCAGCGTCACGCCCAGGCGCACCGACATCAGCATGGCTGGCGTTTCGATCTGCACCGCGGTGTCGAGCACTCCCTTGGAGATCGCCACCAGCGTCCAGGCCGTGGTCAGCATCGACAGCACGGCGGTGGGGAACACGCCATAGCGCATGCCGCACCACAGCAGCGCCGGCACGGGGAAGGCCACGGCGCCGGGCCCGCCGACCACCAGGGCGGCCGCCATGGAGGCCAGCAGGGCCAGCAGCGGCGCGGCGCGGCGCAGCGGTGGCATGCTCTTGCGCCACTGGCGCACCACCTCGCGGTGCTGCGCCGTGGGAATGCTCAGCACGGCCGGCAGGATGGTGAAGTAGTTGAGCAGTTCGCTGGCGAACCAGGACAGGGCGGACTCCAGCGCCGTGCCGCCGAAGGCCATCGGCCCGACGACGCTGCCGGCCAGGCCGCCTGCCACCGAGGCCAGGCCCGCGATCCCGAGCAACTGCAGTACGCCCGCAGCGCCCAGGAGCTTGCGCGCATCGGCTCCGAAGGGCTGGGCCAGCAGCAGATAGCCGGTGACCACGCTGGCAAAGTTGGTCAGCGTGAGCAACACCGAGATGGGCAGCGGATCGCCGACGATGAAGCCGGCCAGCAGGTGGCCGACGCAGGCGCCGACCCAGCCGGCCGCGGTGTCCAGCCGCGGAAAGCGGATGAACAGGCCCAGCAGCAATGCGTTGGCGGGCCAGAAAACGGCGAGCTGGCCGGCCAGGCGGGTCCAGACGCCGAACAGGCAAACCGCCGCCATGATGGCGGCCACCAGGACCCCCCCTGCGAACAGCTGCGCCGGACTCGCAGGCAGGGCCGGAACGCTCGGTTCCAGCATCTGCGGACGGGTCAGCTTGTCGCGTTGGGAGTTCATGGTCTGCATTGCGTCTCCCTGCTTGGTGGGGGCGGGTAGGCGCGCAAGCGTGCCAGTCAACGCAAATTGTTGCAGATGTCCGCGCTGGTCGCGCCGGAGATTTGTGAATTTCCAACATCAAATTGGCCGAGGCAGGCCATTGACGCGCAGCAAATGCTGCGTGCTGGGCAGCGTTGCGCTGGGTATCAGTCCACGGTGGCGCCCGAGGCCTTGACGATGCGCTCCCATTTCGCCAACTCGCTGCGCGTGTAGTCGGCGAACTCCCGCGGGCTGTTGCCCACCGGTTCGGCGCCCAGTCCGGCCAGGCGTTCGCGCACGGCTGGCTGGCGCACGATCTGGGCGATCTCCTGCGACACGCGGTTCACGATCTCTGCCGGCGTCTGCGGCGGCGCCCAGACCCCGTACCAGGTGCTGATGTCGTAGCCGGCCACGCCGGATTCGGCGATGGTCGGCACGTCCGGCAAGGCACTGGCGCGCTTGGCGGTGGTCACGGCGATGGCGCGCAGCTTGCCCGCGCGGATGTGGGCGATGCTGGACGGCATGGAGTCGAACATCAGCTGCGTCTGCCCGCCGATCACGTCGGCCAGTGCCGGCCCGCTGCCTTTGTAGGGCACGTGCTGCATCTGCACGCCCGTGGCAATCTTGAAGGCCTCGCCCGCCAGGTGCGGCGCTGCCGCGTTGCCCGATGACGCGAAGTTGAGCCGGTTCGGATCGGCTTTGGCCGCGGCGATGATGTCCTGCACCGTCTTGAAACCGAGCGATGGCGAGGCCACCAGCACCAGCGGCACGTCGGCGATCAGACTCACGGGGGCGAAGTCGCGGATCGCGTCGTAGGGCGGCTTCTTGTACAGGCTGGGGTTGATGACGTGGATGGAGGCGTTGACCAGCAGCGTATAGCCGTCTCCCGGCGCCTTGGCCACGATGTCGGCGCCGATCATGCCGCTCGCGCCGGGCTTGTTGTCCACCACCACGGGCTGGCCGAGCCGGCCTTCGAGCTGCTGGGCCACGATCCTGCCCAGGATGTCGGTGGGCCCGCCGGGCGGATAGGGAATGACCATGCGGATGGGCTTGCTGGGCCAGGTCTGGGCCAGCGTGATGCCGCTGGCCGTGGCCAGCAGCAGCGCGGCGAGCGCGCGGCGGTTCAGATGGGGCATGTCTCGTCTCCTCGTTGTCGTGGGATCAGCCCTGCACGGCGATGCCGCCCTGTTCCAGCGCCGCCACCTCGTCGGCTGCGTAGCCGAGCTCGGCCAGCACCGCGCGGGTGTGCTGCCCCGTGGCCGGTGCCGGCGGGATCGGCCCGCCGCGCGGCGTGCCTGGCAGGTAGGGCATGGGCAGGGTCTGGTAGGGCGGCTGCGCCAGCGTGCCGAAGGTGCCCATGTGCTGCATCTGCGGGTGGTCGCGGAACTGCGCGTAGTCCTGCACCTCGGCGCATAGCACGTCGGCCGCTTCCAGCGTGGCGATCCAATGGGCGCTGGGCTGCCCGGCCAGTTGTTCGGCGATGGCCGTGTTGAGCGCAGCAGCGTTGCGGCCGCGCGCGTGGTTGTCGGCATAGTCCGGGTCGCTGCGCCACGCGTCGCGGCCCAGCGCCGTGCACAGCCGCTCCCACATGTCCTGGCGCAGTACCAGCAGCGTGACGAAGCCGTCCTCCGTGCGGAACACGCCCGAAGGCACGGCCGTGGGCGGCGCCTGGCGGCCCGCGAACAGCGCGCTCTCGACGATCGGCGCGGCCTGGAAGGCGGCGCAGCATTCGGCCAGCGAGACCTGCACATGCCGGCCCCGGCCAGTGCGGCTGCGCGCGTAGAGCGCCGCACCCAGCGCCTGCGTGGCGTACAGCGCCGAGACGGTGTCGGGCACGAGCATGCCGATGCGGCGCGGCCGGCCATCGGCCTCGCGGTTGAGCATGGCCAGGCCCGTGTAGGCCTGCAGCACGGAATCGGTGCCCGGCTTGTCGACCCAGGGCCCGCTCGCACCGAAGCCCGAGATCGACAGGTAGACCAGGCCGGGGTGGCGCGCGCAGAGCGTGGCCGCGTCCAGGCCCAGGCGGGCCATCACGGCCGGCCGGAAGTTCTCGACCAGCACGTCGGCCTGCGCGGCCAGACGTTCGATGGCGGCCCGGCCAGAGGGCTTGCGCGCGTCGATGCACAGCGAGCGCTTGCCCAGATTGCTGGCCACCGCGAGCGGCGTCATGCCGGCCTCGCCGCCGCCCATCACGCGGATCCAGTCGCCGCCAGGCGGCTCGACCTTGACCACGTCGGCCCCTTGCAGGGCCAGCAGCGTCGCGCAGTAGGGGCCGGCCACGCCCTGGCTCATGTCCAGCACGCGCAGGCCGGCGTATGCCTGGTCCTGGAGCATCACTCGACCTTCACCCCCGTGGCGGCGACCACCTTCTTCCACTTGTCGATCTCGGCCGCGATCTGGCGGCCGAAGTCGTCGGGCGCATTCACCACCGGCGCGGCGCCCATCTCCTGCAGGCGCTGTGCAGCGGCCGGCTGGCGCAGCAGCTCGGCGACGCTGCGCTGCAGCAGGTCGACGACGGGCCTGGGCGTTCCCGCGGGCGCCAGCAGTCCGAACCAGGCGCTGGCTTCGTAGCCCGGCACGCCGCTCTCGGCCACGGTGGGGATGTCGGGCGTGCCCGGCCAGCGCTGGGCCGTGGTGACCGCCAGCGCGCGGATGTGGCCGGACTGGATGTGGGCCATCGACGAGGGCAGGTTGTCCACGCCCACGGGGATCTGCCCGCCGATCAGGTCGGTCAGCATCGGGCCGCCGCCTTTGTACGGGATGTGCACCATGTCGACGCCGGCCATCATCTTGAGCAGCTCCACGCTCATGTGCGGCGAACCGCCCGCGCTCGTGGAGCCGAAGCTGAGCTTGCCGGGCTGCGCGCGCGCCATGGCCAGCAGTTCGGGCAGGGTCTTGACGGGCAGCTGCGCGTTGACGGTGATGACGTTGGGCGTGCTGGCCACGCAGGTAATGGGTGCGAAGTCGGCCACCGGGTCGTAGGGCAGGGCCTTGTTCAGCGCGCTGTTGATGCCATGCGAGCTGATCGTGGCCATGACGAGCGTGTAGCCGTCGGCCGGCGCCTTGGCGACGGCCAGCGATCCGATGGCGCCGCTCGCGCCGGCCCGGTTCTCGACCGTGAAGCTCTGGCCCAGCTTCTCGCCGAGCCCGGCCGCCACCAGGCGGGCCAGCAGGTCGGTCGTGCCGCCGGGCGGGTAGGGCACGATCAGGCGCACGGGCTTGGTGGGGTAGGGAGCCTGGGCCAGCACGGGCGCAGCGGCCAGCGCAGCCACGGCGTGCAGGGCGGTGCGGCGCTTCATGCCGCCACCTTCTCGGGGTGGTTGCGCAGCGCGCCCATCAGCGACTCGGGCACGTCGATCGGAAGGCGCAGCAGCGCCGCCGACATGGCCTTGCCGTACTGGTCCAGCGCAAGGCTGCGCGAGACGCCGCCGCCCAGCGCGCCGTGCGCGACGAAGTTGATCGCGTGCAGGCCGTCCACGGGATAGCGCAGCACCTCGCCCGTGATCGCGCCCTGGTAGAACGCCTTCACGCGCTCGGCGGTCAGCTGTTCGACCAGCAGCGGGTACAGCGCCGGCTCGTACGCGAACACGGCGATGTTGACGGTGTTGCCCTTGTCGCCGGATCGGCAGTGGGCCAGGTGTTGGAGCATCACTTGCATCTCAGCTCTCCAGGTAGGTGATGGACGGGCGAATGGCTTCGCGCGGCACCAGCGTGGACCACACGCCGATCACCTCGCGCGTGCGGTCCTGGTGCGGCACGCGCTTGCCCGTGTGCGCGATGCCCGAGACGGCCATCCCGTCGACCTCGCGGCCGACCTTGAGGGCCTCCTCTTTTGTCCGCGTGCGCGCGGCCACGCGCACGGCGATCTCGTAGGGCTCGGGCCAATCCGCAGGCGTGGCCTTGCCGTGGATGGCGTTCATGCCGAGGAAGTCGATGCGCAGGTCGTCGGCCTGGAGATTCACGATGCGAAAGCGCTCCTCCAGGATGCGCTTGGCCAGTTGCGCGCGGCGCAGCGCGCCGGGGCCGGCGTAGAAGAACATGTCCTCGCCGACGAAGCCCTCGGTGCAGCCGACCGAGGCCTTGAGCGTGGGCGTGCGCGGCTTGCCGCCGATGGCGCTCACACGCACACGGTCGGGGCCAATCTGTTCGAGCCGCGTGGTCGTGAAATCCACCACCACGTCCGGCGTGAGGTAGTTGGCCGGGTCGTGCACCTCGTAGAGCAGTTGCTCCTTGACCGTGCGCAGGTCGATGGCGCCGCCCGTGCCCGCCACCTTCTCGATCACGGCGCTGCCGTCGGCCGACACCTCGGCGATCGGGAAGCCGAAGTTCCAGGGTTCGGGCACGTCCTTGAAGCCGGGGTCGCTGAAGTAGCCGCCCGTGACCTGCGCGCCGCATTCCAGCAGGTGGCCGATGCCGTTGCCCGCACCCAGGCGCGCATGGTCCAGCGCGTCCCAGCCGAATTCGGCCATCATGGGCGCCATGAAGACCGACGGGTCGGCCACGCGGCCCGTGACCACGATCTGCGCGCCCGCGCGCAGGGCTTCGGCGATGGGCTCGGCGCCCTGGTAGACCTCGGCCGAGATGATGCTGCCTGCCAGCGATGCGAGCGGCGCGCCGGTCTCCATGACGGTGTCGGCCAGCTGCGCGATGCGCTCGGTCACGAGGCTGCCGTCCACGGCCGCGATCTTCACGCCCCGGTGTCCCATCTCCTTGAGCAATTCGGCGATGCGGGCCGCGGCACCGCGCGGATTGATCCAGCCCTGGTTGGACACGATGCGCACACCCTGGGCCATGCAGGCCGGCAGCACGGCGCGCATGCGATCGTCCAGGTAGGTGTCGTAGCCCGGGAAGGACGGGTCGCGGCGCGCGCGCACCTGGGCGGCCGAGATGGTGGCCTCGGCCATGGTCTCGAAGCACAGGTAGTCGAGCCGGCCCTGTTCGGCGTTCAGCTGCGCGGGTTCGACGCGGTCGCCCCACCAGGCCGAGCCGGAACCGATGCGGATGGTCTTGCTCATTCGGATTCCTTCAGTTCGATCAATGCGTCGACGACCGTCGCGCCTTCACCGGCTGCGCCGAGCAGTACGGGGTTGAGGTCGATGGACGCGATCCGCCCCCGTGCGGCCACGATGGTCTGACCCACCTGCACGGCAATGCGCGCGAGCGCCTGCACGTCCAGCGGCGGGTCGCCGCGCGTGCCGGCCAGGAGCGGCGCGATGCGCAGGCGGCCCAGCGCGGCCACAACCTCCGCCTCGGCGAAGGGCGGCACCAGCAGCGCCACATCGCGCATGGCCTCCACGTACTTGCCACCGTCGCCCACGGCGACGACGGGGCCGAACTGCGGGTCGATGTGGGCGCCGACCATGGCCTCGTGCCGGCCGCCCTGCATGCGGGCGACCAGCACGCCGTCCTGCGCGGCACCCATGGACGCCAACTTGTTCCATTGCTGCGTGAAGGCGGCGGCGACCGCGTCGGCGTCGTCCAGGTTCAGCGCCACCAGGCCGTGTTCGGACTTGTGCGGCACGTCGCGTGAGCAGGCCTTCACGGCCACGGGGCCGCCGAGTTCGGCGAAGGCCGAGCGCGCAGCTTCGGCGCTGCGGCACAGCCGGTGCGCGACCACCGGCACGCCCTGCGCGGCGAGCAGGGCCAGGCTGTCCGCTTCGTTGAGCAGGCCGCTGCCGGGGGGCAGGGTGGGCGCGGGCAGTTCGGGCGTTGCCGGCACGGGCTCGCGCAGCAAAGCCGTGTGCCCGGCCACCTGGGCCAGCGCGCCAAGCGCCTCGTCCTCGTTGGCATAGGTCGCCACGCCGGCGGCACGGAAGACCTCGGTCACGCTTTCCTGCCAGGCCGCCACGGCCACAGGCTTGCCGCTGGCCCGGGCGAATGCGGCCGTGTCGCGCGCGAAGCGCTCCACGTCGTAGCCGGCGCCCGAGACTGGAATGTGGATGAACACCATGTCGGCCGCATCGTCCTGCGCGAGCACCGGCAGCACCTCGCTGAACAGGCCGCTGTTGGACAGCAGCGCGGCCGTGATGTCGATGGGGTTGGTGGTCGTCGCGAAGCCCGGCAGCCGCGCCGCCAGTTCGCGCCGCGTGGCATCCGACAACGTAGCGATCTCAAGGCCATGTTGCTCGGCCGCGTCGGCCCCCATCACGCAGCTGGCGCCCGAGTTGCTGACGATCACCAGGCGGCGCCCGGCTGGCCGCCAGCCCTGCAGGTAGCCCGGGGCCGCCAATGCCAGGGCATGCGGGTCGCGCGCACGCCAGATGCCATGGCGGCGCAGGAAGGCCTCGACCACACGGTCTTCGTTGGCCAGCGCGCCCGTGTGCGAGGAAGCGGCCTGCGCGCCGCCGGCCGTGCGCCCGGCCTTCACGGCCACGATGGGCAGGCCGCGCTGGCGTGCATGGGCAGCCGTGGCGGCCAGCAGGGCCGGGTTGGCGATGTGCTCGAGGTACAGCAGCAGGAGCCGGACCTCGGGATCCTGCGCGACGGCCCAGGCCAGGTCGGCCACGCCCACGTCAGCCTCGTTCCCCGTCGCGTGCACGTGGCGCACACCCAGCCCGCGCTGGCGCAGCAGGCCATAGGCCATGGCCGCCATGCCGCCGCTCTGGCTGACCACGGCGACCGGCCCGTCGGCCGGCGGCATCTCGGTGAACAGCGTGGAAAAGCTCGCGATGGCGCCCGTACCGAAGTTGGCCAGGCCCTGGGTGTTGGGACCGATGAGGCGCATGCCCGCCGCGCGGGCCACGTCGCGCATGTGGTCCTGCTGCGCGCGACCCTCGGCGCCGGTTTCGCCGAAGCCCGAGGCGATCACGACGGCGCAGCGCACGCCGCGTGCGGCGCAGTCCTCCACCGCCGCGACGGCCTGATCGCCCGCGACGATGACGATGGCCATCTCGGGCACCTCGGGCAGATCGGCCAACGACGCGTAGCAGGCCAGCCCCTGCAGCTCGCGCCGGCTGGGGTTGATCGGGTACAGCCGGCCCTGGTAGCCCATGCGCTGCATGTAGGCGATGGGCCGGCCACCGATCTTGTTCGGGTTCTCGGAGGCGCCGATCACGGCGATGGAGGACGGGTTCAGCGCGGCAGTGAGCAGGTCGGTCATGGGGCGTGGTAGGTCGGCTTGCGTTTGTCGAGGAAGGCCGCGATGCCCTCGCCGGCCTCCGGACCGTAGAGGCTGGCGACGAAGGCGTCGCGCTCGGCATCGAGCTGGGCACGGTGTCCGCGGCCACGCGCGGCGTGCACGAGTTGCTTGATGCGCTGCTGCGCGGCACGTGGGCCTCGCGCCAGGCGTTCTGCCCAGGCCAGGGCGGTGGCGACGGCCTGGCCCGGCGGCGCGATGCGGTTGACCAGGCCGAGCGCCTGCAGGCGCTGCGCATGGGCCACATCGCCATCGAGCAGCAGTTCCAGCGCAGCCTGCGGCGGCAACGCACGCGCCAGCGCGTCGGAACCGCCGCCATCGGGCGACAGGCCGATGCGCACGTACGACATGACGAAGCGCGCATCCTCGGCGGCCACAATCAGGTCGCAGCCCAGCGCGACGGAGAAACCGCCGCCCGCCGCCGCGCCCTCGACCGCGGCGATCAAGGGCACCGGGCAGGCACGCATGGCCTCGATCCAGTCGTGCAGGGCGTCGAGGATCTGCGACTGGCCCTCGGCCGGTTGCTCCCGCTGCTGATGCAGCCGGCGCAGGTCGCCGCCGCCGCAGAAATGCGCACCGTCGCCGCACAGCACGATGGCGCCCAGGCTCTCGTCGGCCGCGGCGTCGCGGAAGTGCTGCGTCGCCTGCGGGTACAGGCTGGGATGCAGCGCGTTGCGCAGGTCGGGCTGGCTGATCGTCAGCAGCAGCACGCGGCCGCGGCGCTCTGCGAGCAATTGCGCGGCCATCGGTCAGTCCATCTTGATGTTGGCGGTTTTCACGACCTTGCCCCACTTGGCGATCTCGCTGCGCAGCATTTGCGCGAACTTCTCGGGCGTGGTGGGCATGGCTTCGGCGCCCGCGTCGTACAGGCGCTGCTTGACGTCGGGCTGGGTCATGACCTTCTGCAGGTCGGCACTGATCTTGGCCACGATGTCGGGCGGCGTGCCCTTGGGCGCGACCAGGCCGGCCCAGGAATAGGCTTCGTAGCCCGGCACGCCGGCCTCGGCGATGGTCGGCAGCTCGGGCAGCAGGGCCGAGCGCTGGGCGCTGGCCACGCCCAGCGCGCGCACCTTGCCCGCGCGGATCTGCGGCAGCGCGGTCGGCGCGTCGGCGAACATGAGCTGGACCTGGCCGCCCAGCAGGTCGGTCATGGCTGGCGCACTGCCCTTGTAGGGGATGTGCTGCAGCTGCACGCCGGCCTGCATGTTGAACAGCTCGCCGGCCAGGTGCGTGCCGCCGCCGTTGCCGGAAGAGCTGAACGCGATCTTGCCGGGCTCCTTCTTGGCCAGGGCCACCAGTTCGGCCACGTTCTTGGCCGGCAGCGAGGGGTGGGCCACCAGGATGATGGGGAACATCGCGCCGAAGCTCACGGGCACGAAGTCCTTCTCGATGTCGTAGGTGAGGCCCGGCTTGAGCGCGGGCAGCACCGAGTGGTGGATCGCGCAGACGAACAGGTTGTAGCCGTCGGCCGGCTGCTTGGCTGCGATTTCCGCGCCCACGATGCCGCCGGCCCCGGCGCGGTTGTCGACGATGCCAGGGTGGCCCCAGAGTTCGCCGAGCTTTTGCGCCATGGCGCGGGCCGTCACGTCGACGGGGCCGCCGGCCGGGAAGGGGACGGTGAACTTGACGGGGCGGGTGGGGTAGCCGCTGCTTTGGGCGAAGGCCGGCAAGGCGACGAGCGAGGCGGTGGCCAGCACGAGCTGGCGGCGGGTGGGATGGGCCATGGGTATCTCCTCCGTTTGAATCTCAGGCGGCCAGCAGTGCGCGGCCGGCGTCGAGCACGGTCACGCCGCGCTCCACGGCGATGGCGCGGAACGCGACTTCGCCCGGCGCCGCGCTGCGGTACATCTCGAAGCGCAGCGTCTCGCCCGGATAGACCGGCGAGGAGAAGCGCGCGAACAGGCTCTTGAGCGCCTCGGGCCTGCCACCGCCCCAGGCCGTCAGCACCGCGCGGCCGGCGATGCCGTAGGTGCACAGGCCATGCAGGATGGGCCGCGCGAAGCCCGCGGCCTGGGCTGTGGCCGGGTCCGAGTGCAGCGGGTTGCGGTCCGCGCAGAGCCGGTACAGCAGCGCCTGCTGCGGCAGCGTGCGGATCTCGAGCACCTGGTCGGGCGTGCCGGTGGGCGGCTTGGGTGGGGCGGGCGGTGCACTGTCGGTCTTGCCGTCCTGGGCCGAGAAGCCGCCATTGCCGCGCGCGAAGGTGGTGTGGCGCACGGTCGCGAGCAATTGCCCGGTGGCGGCGTCGTGCAGTTCCTTGTCGTAGGTCACGGTGGCGCCGCGGCCTTCGCCCTTGTCGACGACGGAGACCACGCGGTGCTCGGCGCGCACGGTGCCGGCTGCCGGCAGCGGCGCGTGCAGCGTGATCTCTTCCTCGCCATGCACGATCTTCGTGAAGTCAATGCCGGTGGCCGGGTCCTGCATCCACGAGCCGGGGAAACCCAGCACCACGGCCATGGTGGGCAGCGCCAGCGGCTGGCCGGCCAGCGTGTCGTTGACGAACTGCAGCTGCCGCGGGTCCATCGGGTCGTCGCCCAGGCCCAGCGCAAGCGCGTAGCGCATGCTGTCGTCCGCGGTGTAGCGGTGCTCGATGGACGGGAAGGTCCAGTGCTTGAGGGTGTCGTAGCTGATCATGTGCGTGAAGATGAAGTGAGCGGACTGGCAGAGGCCGAGCGCAGCGATGGCCGTGTGTGACCCCGCTCCCACAGCTGTGCCCACGCCAAGGAGCGCAGGGGAAACTCCCACACGGGCCATCGCTGCGCTCGGCCTGGGGTTCGGGCCGTCGCTGCGCTCGGCCGCGGCGTGCAAGTTTCATTCGATCGTGGCGCCTGAGACCTGGACGACCTTCGCCCATTTGTCGATCTCGGCATGGATGAAGCCCGCGAAGGCCTCCGGCGGGTTCCAGGCCGCGGCGAAGCCCTGGGCCTCGAAGCGCTCGCGCACCTCGGGCTGTTCCATCGCCGTGCGCAACTCCGCGCTGAGCTTGGCGACGATCTCGCGCGGCGTGTTGGCGGGGGCCAGCAGGCCGTTCCAGGCGATGGCCTCGAAGCCGGGCAGGCTCTCGGCCACCGTGGGCAAGTCCGGCGCTGCCGGCGAGCGCTGCGCGCTCGTGACGGCGATGGCGCGCAGCTTGCCGCCCTTCACGTGCGGCATGGCCGACAGCATGGTGTCGAACATCAGCTGGGTCTGTCCGCCCATGGTGTCGCTCAGGGCCGGCGCGCTGCCCTTGTAGGGCACGTGGCGGATCTTGGTGCCCGCCGTGGCGTTGAAGAGTTCGCCGGCCAGATGCGTGGACTGGCCATTGCCCGAGGAGGCAAAGTTCAGGTCGCCAGGCTTGGCCTTGGCCAGCGCGATGAGTTCGGGGATGCTGCGCGCCGGCAGCGCGGGGTTCACGACGACGACCAGCGGCCCGCTCGTGAGCTGCGTGATCGGCGCGAAGTCCTTGCCGAACTGGTAGCTCAGGTTCTTGAACAGCGAGGGATTGATGGCGTGCGCCGTGGTCGCCACGAGCAATGTGTAGCCGTCGGGCGATGCACG
Organism: Variovorax boronicumulans; assembly: GCF_007677875.1. Classification (GTDB taxonomy): domain Bacteria; phylum Pseudomonadota; class Gammaproteobacteria; order Burkholderiales; family Burkholderiaceae_C; genus Pseudorhodoferax; species Pseudorhodoferax boronicumulans_A. The sequence continues at coordinate 230,512 of NZ_VEDO01000003.1, forward strand.
CGCCACGGCGGCAGCGCCCGTGTTGCCGCCGGCACCGGGCAGGTTCTCGACGACGAAGGGCTGGCCGGTCTGCGTCTGCAGGCGCTGGGCGATCACGCGCGCCACGATGTCGGTCGGGCCGCCGGGCGGGTAGGGCACGACCAGCTTGACGGGCTTGTTCGGGTAGGTCTGGGCGAAGGCTCCGTCCGTGCCGGCCAGGCCGAATACGGCGACTGCCAGGCCCCCCAGGGCCGCGGCGAGGCGGCGTCGTGTCTTGTGCATGCTTGTCTCCGGTCGTTGGTGATGTCAGGCCGCGGCGGGTGCGAAGCGCAGCAGGCTGCGCCGCTCGTGCGCGAAAGTGCCGGCCTGCACGCGGTCGCCGATACCGGTGCCCGGCAGTGCATGACCGACCACGCGCGGGCCCTCGGCCAGCTCGACCAGCACGAGCGTGTAGGGCACGAGCGGGCGGAATGCGTCCGAGGGGGCACGGCTGACCACGCTGGCGGCCAGCACGGTGCCCTGGCCGCTCGCCTCGCGCCAGGCCAGGCGCTCGCTGCCGCAGGCCGTGCAGGCCAGGCGCGACAGGGTCTGCGGTGCGCCGCATTCCTCGCAGCATTGGTAGCGCAGCTGGCTCTGGGCCAGGCCTTCGGTGAAGGGATGCAGGTGCATGGGATCAGGCTTCGGACAGGATCAGGCTCACATGGGAGGACAGCACACCGCCGTCGGCGTGCACGAAGGCGCGGAACGGCCGGCTGGCCAGCTGGCGTGCGCCGGCGTCGCCGCGCATCTGGCGCACGGCTTCCACCGTGTGGCCCATGCCGCCGGCCACCCCGCAGTGGCCGAAGGACAGCAGGCCGCCGTGGGTGTTGAGCGGCAGCGTGCCGCCTGGTGCGAACGTGCCGTCGCGCACGCGGGCCGCGGCCTGGCCGCGCGGCGCGAAGCCGGTCTCTTCCAGCAGCATGGCCAGCGTGATCGTGAAGGAGTCGTAGATGCCCAGGTAGTCGATGTCGGCGCGCGACAAACGGGCATCCGCGAAGGCGCGGTCGGCAGCGGCAGACGCCCCCGTGGCCAGCACGTCGGCGATGGCCGACAGGTGCTGGTGCTGGTGCGCCTGGCCGGCGCCGGCCAGCGCGACAGGGCGGTGCGGGCCCGGCGCGGCACTGACCACGAGCGCCATGGCGCCGTCGGAAATCGGGCAGCAGTCCAGCAGGCGCAGCGGCGTGGCGATGGGTTTGGATGCAGCCACGTCGGCCGCCGTGATGGGCTCGCGCAGGTGCGCATCCGGGTGGCACGCGGCGTTGGCGCGCATGCGCACGGCGAACTCCGCGAGGTCTTCCTGCGTGGTGCCGGTGGCATGCATGTAGCGCGAGGCCAGCAATGCGTAGTAGGCCGGCACGGAGGCGCCGTTGGGCACCTCCATCTCGGCATCGCCGACCTGGGCCAGGGTCTGGATCGCGCTGTCGCGCGCCTGGCCCGTCAGGCGGTTCTCGCCGGCCACGACCAGCACGTTGCGGCAGCGGCCCACGCGCACAAGTTCGCCCGCGAGCATGGTCATGGCCGCGCCCGTGGCGCCGCCGACGGCCATGCCGTGGCCGTAGTGGGGTTGCAGGCCGAAGCGTTCGGCGAACAGCGTGGACAGCATCAGGTGCGGCAGCGTGGTGGCGTAGCCGCAGAGCAGGCCGTCGATGTCGCCGCGCTGCAGCCGGGCGTCGGCCAGGGCCTGGCTGGCGGCCTGGGCCATGAGTTCGATCGGGCCCTGGCCCTCCAGGCGGCCGAAGGCGGTGTTGCCGACGCCGGCGATGTAAGCGGTGTTCATGCGGTGGTGGTCAGAAGGTTCTGGCACAGCGCGGCTTCGCGCTGCAGGCCGGTGGCGAGTTCGGCCTCGCGTTCGGTGATGCGTTCGTTGAGCGCGGCGATGCTCAGCGCGGCCACGGGCCGGCCGTCGGCGCCGAGGATGGGCGCGGCGATGCCGCCCATGCGTTCGACCACCACGTCCAGCAGCACGGCATAGCCGCGTGCGCGGGCCTCGCCGCAGCGTTCGATGAGCAGGGTGCGGTCGATGCGCGGATAGCGGCCGCTGCGCGCGAGCTGGGCGGTGACGACCTCCAGCGCAGCCTCCCTCTCGCGCGGCGGCAGCCAGGCCAGCAGTGCGAGGCTGCCGGCGCCCACGCCGAGCAGGCGGCGGCTGCCGACCTCCAGGTAGTTGGCGCGGATCGGGTAGCGGCCCAGTTCCAGGCCCAGGCACAGCGACTCGGCGCCGCTGGGCACCGAGAGGATGGCCGTGTCCTCGAACTGGGCGGCCAGGCGCAGCAGGCTGGGCCGGGCCATGGCACGCGGATCGAACTGCGCAAGCGCCGCGCTGCCAGCCCGCTGCAGCTCGGGGCCGCCGCGGTAGAGCTTGCTCGCCTCGTCGCGGCGCACGAAGCCTTCGCGCGCGAGCATCTCGGCCAGGCGCAGCACGGTGGCCTTGTCCAGGCCGGTGGCCTGGGCGATGTCTGTCAGGCGCAGCGCCTCGCCGCCGGCCAGCGCACGCAGGATGCGGCAGGCCTTGGCGACCGAGGAGGGTGCCTCGAGGGCGTCGGGTGGGGCCAAAGCGGCCGGTTCGGATTTCATCGAGCGAAAGCTTGGGAGCGGTGTGCATCCTAGGCGCTCAGCGGTTAGAAGGAATTTAGGGTTTCCTCCAGTTTTGATGAGTGAAACTGGTCGGATGCTTGCGTTGGCCGCGATCCAGAACGTGCCGCCGCGTGCAGCCGGGCCGCCGACGGCAGTTCCACCGGTGGCACAAGGCTAAAATCTGGTTGATTCAACCAATTCTTTCGGAGGCGCGCGTGGCCGCCATCGGACTGTTCGAAGCCAAGACCCATCTGAGCGAGTACGTGGCCCGTGCCGAGGCCGGCGAGGAAGTCATCATCACGCGGCACAACAAGCCGGTGGCCAAGATCGTTCCCTACGTGCAGCAGCACCACGCACGCGATGCGCGACAGACGGCCGTGGCCGCGTTGCTGGCGCAGGCCAGCGGCCGCACGCTGGGCCTGGACTGGCGCGCGCTGCGCGACGAGGGCCGGCGTTGATGCAGGCATCGACGCATCTCGTGCTGGACACCTCGGTCGCGCTGGGCGCGGTGTTCGCCGACGAGCAGGACGCCTATTCGGTCGGCGTCCTGCAGGCGCTGGCCGACCTGAACGCGGTCGTCCCGGTGCTGTGGCACCTGGAGATGGCCAACATCCTGTCGCGCGCGCTGCGCAGCGAACGCATCTCCGCCGAAGGCATCCGGCAGTGCTGGCAACATCTCGCGGTCCTGGACCTGCAGACCCTGCCGCTGGAGCCCGATGCCCGCTACTGGACCGAACGTGCCCACGACTGGGGCCTCACTTCCTACGATGCCTGCTACCTCGACCTGGCCCGCCAGCAGCGCCTGCCGCTGGCCACCAAGGACAAGCAACTGATGGCCGCCGCGCGGCGCATCGGCGTCGACATCTTTCAGCCCGCCCAATCCTGATTCCCGAGACAAGCTTTCAGCTGCGTATCCCCATGACCCAGAACACCACTCCCCCCATGTCGGTCGCCGACATCCGCAAGTCCTTCCTGGACTTCTTCGCCTCCAAGGGCCACACGGTCGTCGCCTCCAGCCCGCTGGTGCCGGGCAACGACCCCACGCTGATGTTCACGAACTCCGGCATGGTGCAGTTCAAGGACGTGTTCCTGGGCACGGACAAGCGCAACTACGTGCGCGCGGCCTCGGTGCAGGCCTGCCTGCGCGCGGGCGGCAAGCACAACGACCTGGAGAACGTGGGCTACACGGCGCGCCACCACACCTTCTTCGAGATGCTGGGCAACTGGAGCTTCGGCGACTATTTCAAGCGCGAGTCGCTCAAGTGGGGCTGGGAACTGCTGACCCAGGTCTACAAGCTGCCGCCCGAGCGCCTGCTGGCCACCGTCTACATCGACGACGACGAGGCCTATGACATCTGGCACAAGGAGATCGGCCTGCCGGCGGACCGCATCGTGCGCATCGGCGACAACAAGGGCGGCAAGTACAAGAGCGACAACTTCTGGATGATGGCCGACACCGGCCCCTGCGGCCCCTGCTCGGAGATCTTCTACGACCACGGCCCGCACATCCCCGGCGGCCCCCCGGGCAGCCCGGACGAAGACGGCGACCGCTTCATCGAGATCTGGAACCACGTGTTCATGCAGTTCGACATGCAGGAAGACGGCAGCCTCGTGAAGCTGCCCGCACCCTGCGTGGACACCGGCATGGGCCTGGAGCGCCTGGCCGCCATCCTGCAGCATGTGCACAGCAACTACGAGATCGACCTGTTCGACCGGCTGATCAAGGCCGCTGCCAAGGCCACCGGCTGCGAAGACCTCGCCAACCCCTCGCTGAAGGTCATCGCCGACCATGTGCGCGCGACCTCCTTCCTGGTCAGCGACGGAGTCATTCCGAGCAACGAAGGCCGCGGCTACGTGCAGCGCCGCATCATCCGCCGCGCCATCCGCCACGGCTACAAGCTGGGCAAGAAAACGCCGTTCTTCCACAAGCTGGTGCCCGAACTGGTGGCCTTGATGGGCGAGGCCTATCCCAACCTCAAAGCCTCGGAGCAGCGCATCGTCGAGGTGCTCAAGGCCGAGGAAGAGCGCTTCTTCGAGACACTGGAAAACGGCATGGAAATTCTGGACGCCGCTCTGGCGGGCGGCGCCAAGGTGCTGCCGGGCGAGGTCGCGTTCAAGCTGCACGACACCTACGGCTTTCCGCTGGACCTTTCCAACGACGTGGCGCGCGAGCGCGGCGTGACGGTGGACGAGGCCGGCTTCGCGGCCGCCATGGACAAGCAGAAGGCCGCCGGCCGTGCCGCCGGCAAGTTCAAGATGGACCGGGCGCTGGAGTACGGCGGTGCCGGCAACGTCTTCACGGGCTACGAGCACCTGGAAGAAGCCGCCAAGGTTGTGGCGCTGTACCACGAGGGCACGGCGGTGCAGCAGCTGACCGAAGGCCAGGCCGGCGTCGTGGTGCTGGACACCACGCCGTTCTATGCCGAGAGCGGTGGCCAGGTCGGCGACAGCGGCATCCTGGCGGCCGAGGGTGTGCAGTTCGGCGTGGAAGACACGCAGAAGATCAAGGCCGACGTGTTCGGCCACCACGGCGTGCTGACGCAGGGCGTGCTGAAGGTCGGCGACGCGGTCAAGGCCCAGGTCGACGTGGCCCGCCGCCAGGCCACCATGCGCAACCACAGCGTCACCCATTTGATGCACAAGGCGCTGCGCGAGGTGCTCGGCGAGCACGTGCAGCAGAAGGGCTCGCTGGTCGACGCCGACAAGACGCGCTTCGACTTCACGCACAACGCGCCCATCGGCGACGCCCAGATCACCGAGATCGAAAAGCGTGTGAACGCCGAGATCCTGGCCAACCGCGAGACCCTGGCCCGCGTGATGGACATCGAGGCCGCCAAGGCCACGGGCGCCATGATGCTGTTCGGCGAGAAGTACGGCGACAGCGTGCGCGTGCTGGACATCGGCACCAGCCGCGAGCTGTGCGGCGGCACCCACGTGGGCCGCACGGGCGACATCGGCCTGTTCAAGATCGTCTCCGAAAGCGGCGTCGCGGCCGGCATTCGCCGCGTTGAGGCGATCACGGGAGAGCACGCGCTGGCCTACCTGCAGCAGCTGGAATCCAGCGTGCAGCAGGCCGCCGCCAGCCTCAAGGTGCCCGTGGCCGAATTGCAGACGCGCATCGTGCAGACGCTGGAGCAGATCCGCGCGCTCGACAAGGAAGTCGCCGCGCTCAAGGGCAAGTTGGCGTCCAGCCAGGGCGACGAGCTCATCGCCCAGGCCATCGACGTCAAGGGCCTCAAGGTGCTGGCCGCGCGCCTGGACGGTGCCGACGTGAAGACCCTGCGCGAGACCATGGACAAGCTCAAGGACAAGCTCAAGACCGGCGCCATCGTGCTGGCCGTGGTCGACGGCGCCAAGGTGCAGCTGGCAGCCGGCGTGACGGCTGACAGCGTGGGCAAGGTCAAGGCTGGCGAGCTCGTGAACTTCGTCGCCCAGCAGGTCGGCGGCAAGGGCGGCGGCAAGCCCGACCTGGCCATGGCCGGTGGCACCGACGCGAGCGGCCTGGCCAAGGCGCTGGCCTCGGTGCAGGGCTGGGTGGCCGAGCGGGTCTGAGCCACGCCCCGACCCAAGCTTGGGCCGTCTCAGAGTGCGGCTGCGGCCACGGCCTGGATCGCGCTCACCACGGCCTGTGGCGCGTCCACCTGGATCCGGTGGCCGCTGCCTGGCACACGGGCCAGCGTGGCGCCGCTGCGGCGCAGCCAATCCTGGCGCAGGTTCTCCAGCATGCCGCGCAGGCCTTCGCCCATGTAGACCGGCGTCTCGGTCGAGGCGAGCAGCACCGTTGGCGCTTTCAACCGTGGCTGCTGATCCACCTGCTGCAGGCAGTCGGCCTGGGCGTCGAACTCCTGCGCCATGGCGGCGCTGAACACGGTCTGGCGGGCCAGTTGCAGCAACGCCGCGGCAGCGGGCTGTTCCTGCTGCAGCGTGGCCTGGAGTTCCGGATGGGTGGGGTCCAGCAGCACCAGGCCGGCCACGTCCTGCGGGTACATGCGGGCATAGACGTACTGGTACAGGCCGCCGAGGGAATGGCCCACCAACACGTAGGGCGGTTGCAGTCCTGCCTCGCGCAGCAGGGCGTGCTGCTCTTCGGCGATGCGGCAGGCGCTGCGGGCGCCTGCGCGCACGGGGCTGGCACCGTAGCCTGGACGGTCCGGGAGCACCGCCACGTGCCGGGCCGGAAGCTGGCGCAGCACCGCGCCCCAGGTGGCATGGTCATCACCCAGGCCGCTTTGGAACACGACCACCGGGCCCGTCGCGCGGGATGTCGCGTGGTGCATGAAGGTGATCGGCGCGCCGGCCACCATGGCCACAGCCGGCGCGCCCATGAGGCGATCGGCTTGCCCCTCAGCGTCGGCGCGTGGCGCTGTCCCGGAACAGGCCGCCAAGGCCAGGCCCAGCAAGGGGAGCATGGTGCGGCGCCACTGGGGCCGGTATTCGGGCGAAGGGTTGCATTGGTCGGTCGGCACCCTTGGATTTTCGGCGCCGAGTCGCGCGGAAGTCGGTCGAATTGACCGCAAGTGGCGCCAGCGTTGTGCACGACTGCCCGTCCGTCCCGAGGCCATGCGCCAGTGCGACATGGCCGACAATTCCGCGCATGAACCGCCGTTCCCTGTTGCGGTCGCTGGCACCGGTGGCGTTGCTGGCGGCCAGCACACCCCACGCCCAGCATGCCGTCGCCCCGTGGCCCCCAGCGCAGGCGCTGCCCGCCGTCGAGGCGGTGGATCTGCAGGGCCGGCCTTGGCGGCTGGCCGACCTGCGCGGCCGGCCGGTGCTGCTGAACTTCTGGGCCAGCTGGTGCGAGCCTTGCCGTGCCGAGATGCCCACACTGCAGGCGCTGGCCGAGTTGTACGGCCCCGAGCAGCTGGCCGTGGTGGCACTCAACTTCAAGGAGGCGCCGGCCACCGTGGCGCGCTTCGTGCAGCGCACGGGCGTGCGCCTGCGCGTGGTCCTGGACCGCGACGGTGCCATCGCACGGGCATGCGCCGTCAAGGTGTTCCCCACCACGCTGTTGATCGGCGCCGATGGCCGGCCACGCCAGCGGCTGCTCGGTGAACTGGACTGGACCGGTGCCGAGGCCGAACGCCTCGTGCAGGAACTGCTCGCCGCGCCGGGCCGATAATGCGCGCCCCTCGCTCACAGGAAAGTACCGCCATGCCGGCCAGCCGCCGCCAGTTCATCGCCCAATGCACCGCCGTCGCAGCCAGCGCAGCGGCCGTCCCTGCTTTCGCCCAGGCCACGCCTGCGGCGCGCCGCTTCGACCCCCAACCCCAGGGCTGGCGCAGCTTCGAGGTCACGACGCGTGTGGACCTGGCGCCGTTGCAGGGGGCGACGCAGGTCTGGATTCCGTTGCCCTCGCTCGACACCGACTGGCAGCGCACGCTGATGCACGGCTTCACGAGCAACGGCCAGGCTCGCATTGCCGAGGACGGCCGCGAAGGCGCACGCATGCTGGTGGTCGCGTTCACGCCCGGGCAGTCCCAGCCGTTCGCCGAGGTCACGAGCCGTGTGGCCACGCAGAACCGCGCCGTCGACTGGTCGCGCCGCACGGGCGCCACCGAATCGGCCGACACGCTGCGCTTTTACACGCGCGCCACCGCGCTGCTGCCGACCGACGGCATCGTGCGCGAAACGGCATTGGAGGCCACACAGGGCGCGCGCACCGATGTGCAGAAGGTCCGCGCGATCTACGACTGGGTGGTGGCCAACACCTACCGCGAGCCCAAGGTGCGCGGCTGCGGCGAGGGCGACATCGCCACCTTGCTGGAGACCGGCGACCTGGGCGGCAAGTGCGCCGACCTCAACGCGCTCTTCGTCGGCCTGTGCCGTGCCGTCGGCGTGCCGGCGCGCGACGTGTACGGCCTGCGCCTGGCGCCCTCGGCCTTCGGCTACAAGGAACTCGGCGGCAACCCGGCCAGCCTCAAGGGCGCGCAGCATTGCCGCGCCGAGGTCTGGCTGGCTGGCCACGGCTGGGTCGCGATGGACCCGGCCGATGTCGCCAAGGTCATGCGCCTGGAGACGCCCGAGTGGATCAAGACCGTGCAGAACCCCGTGGTCGCGCCGGTCAACCGCGCCCTGTTCGGTGGCTGGGAAGGCAACTGGATGGCCTACAACACCGCGCACGACCTGAAGCTGCCGGGGGCGCGCGGCGAGCCGCTGGGTTTTTTCATGTACCCCATGGCCGAGAACACCCAGGGCCGTTTCGACCCCTACGCGCCGGACGACTTCAAGTACCAGATCACGGCGCGCGAGATCACCAGCTGAGCCGACGCTCGCTCTCGAAGCGCCGCCGCTGCCCCGTCACCGGATCGGTGAAGGCGATGCCACGCGCCAGCAACTGCAAGGGCTGCGCGTGGTCGTCGTTCTCGTCGGGGCCGCGCCGCACTTCAGGGTAGAAGGCATCGCCGCGGATCGGGATGCCCAGCGCTGCCATGTGCACGCGCAACTGGTGGCGCTGGCCCGTGCGCGGCGCGAGCCGGTAGCGGCCCCAGCCACCGGCCCGTTCCACCAGCGCCAGCCGCGTGCTGGCATTCGGTTCGCCTTCCACCTCGCACTGCCGGAAGAACGGCGTGCCCTGCACGATGCGGCTCTCGCGCACCAGGGGCAGGTCCAGCCCGGGCCGCAGCGGCGCGATCGCCTCGTAGTCTTTCTCGACCAGCCGTTCGCGGAACAGCGCGTGGTAGGCGTCGCGGTCCTGGCGCCGCAGGCTGAACAGCACCAGGCCGGCCGTCTCGCGGTCGATGCGGTGCAGCGGCTGCAGATCCGCCAGCCCCGTCTCGCGGCGCAGCCGCGCCAGCAAGGTCTCGTGCAGGTGGCGCCCGCCCGGCGTCACGGCCAGGAAGTGCGGCTTGTCGGCCACCAGCAGGTGGTCGTCGCAATGCAGGATGGCGGCCTGGAACGGCACGCGCGGCTCCGCGGGCAGGCTGCGGTAGTACCAGGCTTTTCCGTACGCGCGGTAGGGCGCATCCGGCCGCAATGGCCGGCCCTCGGCATCGCAGACTTCGCCGTCGCGCAGCCGGGCCAGCCAGTCCTCGCGCGGTACGTGCGCGAAGCGTTCGGCAAAGAAGTCCAGCCAGGTCGCCCAAGGCCCCGCCGGCAATCCGACGGCGCTGGCGGCCACGCCGCCCCGCAGGGGCAGGGCAGGCGGAGCGGGGGTGGGCATGGCGCGGAATTGTCGCTGAGCTGTCATGCGGCTTGGTGGAAACCCTGGGCCGCTATCATCGGCCGGCCTTTTCACAGCCCCCCACATCCCATGCACCTGCACAGTTCCGCATCGCCATCGGCCACCGTCACGATCCAGGGAGCCGCGCGATGAGTTCGGTGGGTTGGGGCGAGGCAGCCGTCCTCGGGCTGATCCAGGGGCTCACCGAGTTCCTGCCGGTGTCCTCCAGCGCGCACCTGCGCATCTTCGGCCCGCTGTTGCCCTCGGGCGGCGACCCGGGCGCGGCCTTCACGGCGATCACGCAGATCGGCACCGAGGCCGCCGTGCTGCTGTACTTCCGGCACGACATCGTGCGCATCTTCCTGGCCTGGTGGGCCTCGCTCACGCAGCGCGGCCGGCCGCTGGATCCCGACGCCCGCATGGGCTGGCTCGTGATCCTGGGCACGGCGCCCATCGCCATCCTGGGCCTCTTGTTCAAGAACGCGATCGAAGGCTCGCTGCGCAACCTGTACATCACCGCCACCATGCTGATCGTGTTCGCGCTGGTGCTGGCGGCGGCCGACCGCCTGGGCCGCAAGCAGCGCACGCTGGAGAAGCTGACCTGGGGCCACGGCATCCTGTTCGGGTTCGCCCAGGCGATGGCGCTGATCCCGGGCGTCTCGCGCTCGGGCGGCACCATCACCATGGGCCTGATCCTCGGTTACACGCGCGAGGCGGCGGCGCGCTACTCGTTCCTGCTGGCCATCCCTGCGGTGCTGCTGTCGGGCTTCTACCAGCTCTACAAGACCTGGGGCACGGAGAACACCGTGGGCGGCGGCCAGACGCTGCTGGCCACGGTGATCGCCTTCTTCGTCGGCTACGCGGTGATCGTGGGCTTCCTCAAGCTGGTGTCCACGCGCAGCTACATGCCCTTCGTGTACTACCGCGTGCTGCTGGGCATCGCGGTGTTCGTGGCCTTGGGGATGGGCCTGCTGCAACCGCTTTGAGCTTTCAGCGGCGTCGGAAAACCAAATCCCACACGCCGTGCCCCAGCCGCAGGCCGCGGCGCTCGAACTTGGTGTCGGGCCGGTAGTGCGGCCGCGGTGCGAAATCGGCGGCCGTGTTGGCCAGCAGCGGCTCGCCCGAGAGCACCTGCAGCATCTGCTGTGCATAGGGCTCCCAGTCGGTCGCACAGTGCAGGTAGCCGCCAGGGGCCAGGCGCTGCGCCAGCCGTGCCACGAAGGGCGGCTGGATCAGCCGGCGCTTGTGGTGGCGCGACTTGTGCCAGGGGTCCGGGAAGAAGATGTGGATGCCGGCCAGACCCTGCGGGTTCTGCTGCGCATCCCAGGGCGGCAGCATGTGGTCGAGCACTTCCACGGCGTCGTGCGCGAGGATGCGGATGTTGGCCAGGCCGCGTTCGCCGATCTGCTTGAGCAGCGCGCCCACGCCGGGCTCGTGCACCTCGCAGCACAGGAAATTCGTCTCGGGCAGCAGTTCGGCGATGTGGGCCGTGGCATCGCCCATGCCGAAGCCGATCTCCAGCACCGTGGGCGCTGTGCGGCCGAAGGCCGCGGTCAGGTCCAGCGGTTCGGCCCGGTAGGGCAGCACGAAGCGCGGGCCCAGCTCGGCCATGGCCTTGGCCTGGCCCAGCGTGGTGCGGCCCGCGCGCTTGACGAAGCTGCGGATGGCGCGCGGGTGGGCGACGTCGGAAGGGGGCAGGCCGGCGGCCTGGTCCGGCGTGTCGCCGGAAGGGAAAGAGGGCGTGTTCACGCGGCGCGATTGTAGGCAGCCGCGGCGCTGGTTCTGCGCATGGTGGCATTGCGCAGCACCACACCGGCGCGCTGGGGCGTGCGGCGCTCCAGCACCAAGAAGCCGTTGCGGGCGAAGAAGCCCTCCGCGGTCAGGCTCACCTCGGCGCGCAGTTCGGCCAGCTCGCGCCGGTCGGCCAGCGCGAGCAGATGGTCCATGAGCGCCTGGCCGATGCCCCGTCCGCCATGCGTGCTGGCCACGAAGAACTGGTCGATCAGGCCATCGGGCTGCAGGTCGGCGAAGCCGGCCACCTGGCCGCGCCAGAGCGCGACGAACGGCTGGTTGCGCTGCAGGCGCACGGCCCAGGCGCTGCGGTCCGGCACCGATGGCGCCCACGCGGCCCGCTGGGCGGCGTCGTAGTCGCGCGCCGCGGTCTCGTGCACGGCGGACTGGAACACGCCGAGCACAGCGTCCAGGTCGTCGGCGGTGTAGGGCCGGATCGTGAGCGCAGGCTGGGCACCCAGCCGTTCGGCCAGCAGCTGCAGCGCGGCCTCGGGCGACTCGGCGATGCCGACCGAGCGGGCCAGCATGAGGTTCAACCGCTGGCCCAGGCCTTCGACCATGGTGCCGTCGGCCCGTTCGCGCAGCACGCCGCGGGCATCGGTCGCGCAGGCGCGGGCCGCGCCCACGCGCTCGGCGTAGCTGCGCGGTGGCACGCCATAGGCCGCGACCGGCTTGCCCAGCGCGATCGCGTAGCCGACTTCGAACACCGTGCCCGAATCGGGCTCCAGCCCGCGGAAATCGGCCAGGTTGGCCAGCACGCCGTCGGCCTGCCGGATGCGCGCGACATTGCCTTCGTAGATGCGCTGGGCCAGTGCCTCGCCCTGGAGTTCTCCCGCCGCGTCGTCCGCCGGTTCCAGGCCGGCCAGGCCCAGCCGTGCGCAGCGGGCCTTGAGCCGCGCGAACACCTGCGCGGCGTCGGGCCGGAACACGTCCGGGCCGGCGAGGTAGATGCGGGGCAGGGTGTCTGGAGGCATCCGCGCATTGTCGCCGCGCGGTCGGCGCCGCTCAGCCGGCGTCCAGCAGACGCTCGACGCGCTGGCGCCCCAGGCCCCACAACGCCGCGCCCAGCGTGGCCTGCCGCGCATACGCGTCGCGCGGGCCGGTCTCGCCGCGCAGCTGCGCCGCGAATGCGGCGCCGAAGCGTTCGGCCCACGCCGCGTCCTGGGCGGGGGGCGCATCCGCCAGGGCCGCACGGTCGGCCTCGAGCACCGTGCGGGCCCCCTCGCGTGCCGCCTCGGTGCGCTGCAGTGCCGTGCCGACCTGCTGCAGCGCCTGGCGCGTGCCCCCCTCGTCCTGCAGCGTCCACTGCGCGGGCGTCAGCACGTCCGGTTGTGGATCGGCCGCCACGCGGTGCAGCCGGCCGGACGCGAACTGGCGGCCTTCGCCTTGCACGGCCAGGCCATCGCGCACCTGCGGCCAGCGCGATTCGGCGACCGAGAAGCGCAGGCCGCCACCCGCATCGGCCTGGACCGCCAGCCCCAGCGGCGCCAGCGCCTGGGCGAAGGCCTCAGCGCGGGACTGCGGCGTGGCTTCGGGATCGAGTTGCACGCGCACGGGCGGCCGCGCCGCCGAGGGCAGGCCGATCGCCAGCGTCAGCGTCTCGCGCGCCTGCGGCGGCTGGTCCAGCCCGCGCACCGCGAAGCTGCGCCGCGCCGGCTGCGCGGTGTCGAAGTTCAGCTGTGCATCCAGCGCCGTGCCGGCGGCGCTGGCGCGTTCGGTCCAGAGCTGGTCCAGCCGCGCGCGCTGGCTTTCCAGCCGATCGGCCGGCACCGGCTGGCCGGCCGTCACGCGCGAGAGGTCGGTCTGCAGGTTGCGCAGCCGCGGCGCCAGCCGGTCCAGGTAGGCCAGTGCCTGCTGGGCGCCGGCCACACGGGTGTTGCGCTGGGCGTCCAGGCCACGCACGCCGGCATGCACGGCGGGCAGCGCGGTCGGCGCCGGTGCCGGCGCGGCGGCCGGCGTGTCGCCCGTGCGCGGCAGGGCCGCCACGCCGTCGGACGCAGGCGACCGGTCCAGCCCCAGGCCGCCGGGACGCAGGGGAGTGATCTGCATCGTTGCTCAGCCGGCCTTCACAGTTGCGAGAACAGCGACAGGGTGGCCACGCGCACGTAGGCCTTCTGGGTGGCCTGCAGCGCGGTCTGGTAGCCGGTCAGCCGGATGGCCGCCTCGCCATAGTCGAGCTGGCTCAGCGTGATCCTGGCCTGGTCGGCGGCCAGGCCGACGTTGCCATGGGTCTCGTCCAGCGTGGACAGGATGTTCTGCGCGCCGCCCAGGCCGGCGATCTTGGCGCTGACCGAGGCCATGGCCGCGTCCGTGCCGTTCAGCGCATCCTGGAGCACCGTGCGCACGGCCGCGTCGTTGGGATTGACCCCGGGGGTCTGTATCTGCGCCACGGCCAGGTCCAGCCGGTTCAGCAGCGCCGCCATCTCGGGCAGGCTCACATTGGCCGACTGGGTGATGTTGTTGCCCACCACCACCTGCTGCTTCTCTTCGTTGCCTTCGAAGCTGTAGCGGCTGCCGGCGGCGGCCGTGCCGTCCAGCGCAATGGTGGCCGTGGTGCTGAGCGTGCCCGAAAACAGGTAGCGGCCTTCCTGGTCGCGGCTGTTGGCCGTGTAGTACAGGCTGTCGCGCAGGCTCACGAGCGCGCCGGCCATGGCGTTCAGGTCGTCGGCGGTGTTGGCACCGTCGCTGGCCCAGACCATGAGGTCGCGCACCTCCTGCATGTCCTTGAGGCTGCTGTCCAGTGCCGTCTCGTTCTGCGTGAGGCGCACTGACAGCGCACCGATGTTGTCGCGGTACTGGGCCAGCGCCGCCTGCTCGCGCTCCATGCGCGACAGGCGCACGCTGGTGACCGGGTCGTCCGAGGGCAGCAGCAGGCGCTGGCCGGTGGACATCTGCTGCATGACCTTCTCCAGCCGCGCCTGGGCGCTGGCCAGCGTCTGGCCCATGGTCATGTGGTATTGGCTGGTGGCGACGCGCATGGCTTACCTCAGGATGGCCAGCGTGGCTTCGAACAGCGTGTTGGCCGTGCTGAAGACCTTCATGTTGGCCTGGTACATCTGTTGGTACTGCACCAGGTTCACGGCTTCCTCGTCCTCGTTGACGCCGCTGGTGGAGGCCCAGTTGGCCTTGGCATAGGAGCGCACCGTGTCGGCCACGCTCAATGCGGCCTGGTTCTGCTGGCTGGTCGTGCCCAGGTTGCTGACCAGCTGGGTATAGGCGTCGCCAAGCTGCACGGTGCCCAGCGAGGCGATCGGCACCGACTGGTCCTTCAGGCCGATCAGTGCCAGCAGGTTGGCGCTGTCACCGGGCTTGGCGGCGTCGCTGGAGAAACCCAGTTCCTGCGCGGTGATGCCCGGCGTGATGGTCAGCAGCGCCGAGACGCTGGAGGTGTCGAGCTGGAACAGCGGCTTGCCGGGCGTGCCGTCCAGGCCATAGCCGGCGGCCAGCTGGTTGTTGAACAACGTGGTCAGGCCGGCCGCCATGTCGCTGATCGACTGCGTGAGCGGCTGCAGCGTCTTGGCCTGGTAGTCGTCCAGCCCGCCCAGCTGGCCGCCCATGTTGCGGCTGGCGATCGTGAAGACCTCCTTGGCAAAGCGCACCGTCAGCGCGGGCGTGCCGTCGGCCAGCGGCGCGGCCGCCTCGAGCTTGCCCACCGTGGTGCCCACCACCAGCGGCGTGCCGTTCTTGAGTGCGACGCTGCGCGAGCCGTCGGCCTGGTCGACCACGTTCACGCCCACCAGCGCGGCCAGCGCGTCGATGCGGTTGTCGCGTTCGTCGATCAGGGCCGAGGGGTTGGCGCCCGCGGCGCCAGCGCCGGCGATCTTGCCGTTCAGCGTGGCGATCTCGGCCGACAGCACGTTGACCTGGTCCAGCACCGCCGCGCGCTGCTGCGCGATGGCCGTGCGCTGGTTGGCCAGCACCTGGTTCATGCTGTTGAAGCGCACCGTCAGCGCCTCGGCCGAAGCGATCACCTGCTGGCGCAGCGGTGCGGAGGTCGGCTCCACGCTGGCCGCATTGAGCGCGGCGTAGAAATCGTCCAGCCCGGCGTTGATGGTGGAGACATCGTCGCCCATGACCTTTTCCAGCTGGGTCAGGTAGCCCTGCACGGCCGCATGCCGGCCCTGGGTCGAGGCCGACTCCCAGAGCTGCTGGCTCTTGTAGGCGTCGGCGAAGCGGATCAGCTGCGGGGTCTGCACGCCATTGCCCGCGGACATGCCGCCCGTGGGCGCGGCGGCGCGCAACAGGATGCCCTGGCGCGTGTAGCCCGGCGTCTGCAGGTTGGCGATGTTCTGGCTGGTGGCGGCCAGGGCGGCCTGGGCCGCGAGGGCGCCCGACAGCGCGTTGTTGATCATGCTCATGGCTGGGGTTCCGGCGGATTCGTCTGGGGCATCTGCTCAGACAAGGCGGCGCGCTGGGCGACCGGCTTAAGCGGCTCGGTCGGCGCAGCGGGATACAGCTGGCGCAGCAGCATGTCGGCGATGCCGAAGGCGCGCTGGCCGGCCAGCTGGTCGGCCATGAGCTGGTCCGCCAGGCCCAGCAGCGGGTTGTCCGGGTCCTGGCGCAGGAAGCCGTCCTCGCCGGCCAGCGCGCCGGTGCCCGCGCGCATGGTTTTCAGCATCTGCTGGATGAACATGCCCTCGAACTTCTGCGCGGCGTCCTCGATGCGGGCGCGCACGGCGTCGTCGGGTGTGGCGCCGGCGGCCACGGAGGAAACGGGAGGTGTCTGCATGTCGGTCATCCTCGCACGACACGGTGTGCATGCCGCGGTACCGCCGGCCGCGGAGCAGGCCATGTCAGCAGCCGCCGCGGAACTGGCTCTGCCAGGCCGCTGGCGGCGCCCCCTGGGGGGTATCGGACTTCTACACGCAGTGAGAAGTCCAAACGGGGGAGAGCGTTCATATCACGACGAGTTCGCCGTCGATGGCACCGGCTTGATCGAGCGCCTGCAGGATGGCCATGATGTCGTCGGGCGAGGCGCCGATGCTGTTCACGGTGTCGATGATGGTCTGCAGCTTGGCGCCGGCCGGCCAGGCGAACATGCGGCCGTTGCCTTGCTCCACCTGCACCTGCGACTGCGGCGTGACCACGGTCTGGCCCTGGCTGAAGGCCTGCGGCTGGCTCACGCGCGAGTTCTCGCTGATGATGACCTTGAGCGCGCCGTGCGAGACGGCCGCCGGCCGCACCGTCACGCCCTCGGCGATCACCACCGTGCCGGTGCGCGAGTTGAACACCACGCGCGGTGTTTCCAGGCCCACGTCCACGCGCAAGGCCTGCAGCTGGGCGACGAAGGCCACGCGCCGGGTCGGGTCGGTGGGGGCGGCCACCTCCACCGTGGTTGCGTCGCGTGTGCTGGCCACGCTGCCGAAGCTGCGGTTGATGGTGTTGACGATGTTGGTGGCGGTCTCGAAGTTGGGCCGGCGCAGCGACAGCCGCACATTCGGCGCGGTGTCGAAGTCGGTTTCGATCTCGCGCTCGATGCTGGCGCCGTTGGGGATGCGCCCGCCGGTCGGGGTGTTCACGGTCACGCTCGATCCGCTGGCGCCCTGGGCCGACAGCCCGCCGATCACCACGTTGCCCTGGGCCAGCGCATAGACCTCGCCGTTGGCTGCGCGCAGCGGCGTGAGCAGCAGCGTGCCGCCGCGCAGGCTCTTGGCGTCGCCCAGCGAGGACACCGTCACGTCGATGGTCTGGCCCTTGCGATAGCCCGGCGGAAAGCTCGCGCTGACCATCACGGTGGCGGTGTTCTTGCTCTTGGCCTCCACCCGCTCGGGCATCTTGAGGTCGAACTGCTTGAGCATGTTGTTGATCGACTGTCCGGCCGACTTGACCTGCGTGCTGTCGCCCGAGCCGTGCAGGCCGACCACGAGGCCATAGCCGATCAGCTGGTTCTCGCGCACGCCCTCCACATGGGCCAGGTTGCGCAGGGCCTGCGCCGCGGCCAGGGCGGGGGCGGGCAGGGCGGCCAGCAGCAGGGATGCCGCGGCGCAGAAGGAAAGGGAGATCTTGCGCATGGCAGCGTCCTCAGAACGGCATCCAGGGGCTGTTGAAGAAAGCGGTCAGCCAGCCCTGGCGCTGGCTTTCCGCGAGCGTGCCGCGGCCCGAGTAGGTGATGCGCGCATTGGCGATGCGCTGGGAGGACAGCCGGTTGTCGGTGTCGATGTCGGCCACGCGCGCGTAGCCCGTCACGCGGATAAATTCCTCGCCCAGGTTCAGTGTGAGGCTCTTCTCGCCGCGGATGGCCAAGAGGCCGTTGGGCAGCACCTCGGTCACCACCACAGTGATGGCTCCTTGCAGCGCGTTCTGCTGCGTGGCGGTGTTGGCCGCGTCCGAGCTGCGCTGGGCGTCGATGCCGATGTCGGTCTTCAGGCTCCTGCCGCGGAACAGGAAGGGCGTGATGGAGGTGCTGCTGTTCTTGTCGCTGGTCACGCCGCTGCGCTTGCTGGCCTGGGTGGTCTCCTGCAGCACCACGGTCAGCACGTCGCCGGGCCGGAAGGCGCGGCTGTCGGAGGTCAGCGCGGTCACCGTGTCCATGGGCAGCACGCCGCCGGACACGCCGCGGCGCGGCGTGCTGACGATGATGAGCGGCTCCTCGGGCTGGGCCGTGGCCTTGGGGATGGGCGGCAGCGTCTCGCAGCCGGCCAGCAGCAGGCCGGCCAGCACCAGCAGGATCGACCAGGGCGACTTGTTCATTTCAGACCTCCGCAATGCACCCGGGACTTACCTCGCAACCTGCGCCAGGTTCTGCAGCATGTTGTCGGCGGCCGAGAGCACCTTGGTGTTCATCTCGTAGGTGCGTTGGGCGGCGATCATGTCCACCATCTCCTCGGCCACCTGCACGTTGGAACCTTCCAGCGCGCCCTGCTTGAGCTTGCCGCGGCCGTCCTCGCCCGGGTTGCCCTCGGCCGGCTCGCCGCTGGACTGCGTCTGCTGGTACAGGTTGTCGCCGATGGCCAGCAGGCCCGTGGGGTTGACGAACGTCGCCATGGTCAGCTGGCCCAGCTCGGTCGGCGTGGTGGCGTTGCCCACCATGGCCGAGACGATGCCGTTCTCGCCGATCGTGATGCCGGTGGCATTGGCCGGCACCGTGATCTGCGGGTTGATCGGCAGGCCCTGGGCATTGGTCAGCCGGCCTTCCAGCGACAGGCCGAGCTGGCCGGCGCGCGTGTAGGCGGTCTCGCCGCTGGGCAGCTCCACCTGCAGAAAGCCGTTGCCGATGATGGCCACGTCCAGCTCGCGGCCGGTGGTCTGCAGGCTGCCCGCGGTGAACACCTTCTGCGTGCCAGCCACGCGCGTGCCGTTGCCCAACTGCACACCGCCGTCGGCATTACGGTTGGCCGCCATCTGCGCGCCAGGCTGCTGCTCCACGGTGTAGAACAGGTCCTCGAAGACCACGCGGTCGCGCTTGTAGCCGACGGTGTTCACGTTGGCCAGGTTGTTGGCGATGGCCTGCAGCTTGGCGTCCTGGGCCTGCACGCCGGTCTTGCTCACCCACAGTGCGGGATTCATGTCGTTTCTCCTTGTCGTTCAGGTGCTGCGCGTCACTCGCGCAGCAGCCGGTTGCCGTTGGCGGCCATCTCGTCGGCGGCCTTGAACAGCTTCATCTGCATCTCGAAATCGCGGTTGATCTGCAGCGTGGCCACCATCTCCTCGATCGGCGAGACGTTGCTGCCTTCCAGGTAACCGCCGCGCACCTGCACCTCGTCGCTGGGTGGCAGGGGGCCGCCGTCGCGGCCGACCAGCAGGCCGACCTCGTTCTTGCGCAGCGCGCCGGGCTCGGGCTTGACCAGCTTGAGCCTGTCGATGACCTGCATCTCCTGCGTGCCCTCCGGCAGCACGAGCACCGTGCCGTCGGCCGCGATCTCGATGTGGTTGGTGGCCGGCAACACGATGGGGCCGCCTTCGCCGAGCACGGCGCGGCCGTCCAGCTGCAGCTGGCCCTCGGCGTCGAGCGTGAAGGCGCCTGCGCGCGTGTAGGCCTCGCCGTCGCCGTAGGCCACGGCGAACAGGCCCTCGCCGACGATGGCCGCGTCGAGCTCGCGGCCGGTCGGGGCCAAGGTGCCGCTGCGCGTCTGCACCGCGTCGGCGTCGATGCGTGCCATGTGGCGCGCGTCGTAGCCATAGCCTTGCACGGACTGGTGCGCGGCCGTTTCCATGTCGGCACGGAAGCCCGTGGTGCCGGCATTGGCCAGGTTGTTGGCGCGCACCTGCTGGGCCTTGAGCGCACGCTCGGCCCCGGCCATGGCGGAGTAGATCAGCGCATCCATCGCGGCCTCAGACGGCTTGCATGAGCGACTGCATCATGTCGTCGGCGGTCGAGATCACCTTGGTGTTGGCCTGGTAGTTGCGCTGCGAGGTCATGAGGTTCACGAGCTCGGAGGTCATGTCCACGTTGGACTGCTCGATGGCGCCCACCGTCAGCTCGCCGGCCATGCCGGTGCCCGGCGTGGCGTACAGCGGCGTGCCCGAGTTGGAGGTGGTGGTCCAGCTGGTGTCGCTGATGGCCTGCAGGGCCTGCTCGTTCGGGAAGGTGGCCAGCGCCACGGTGCCGACCTTCTGCTTCTGCCCGTTGCTGTACTCCGCGATGACCGAGCCGTCCTCGGACAGCGTGACGTTCACGCGCGTGCCCGAGGCGTAGCCGTTCGGTGCGTTGACCGAGGGGCGAGATTCGCCCGCGTACTGCGTGGTGCCGGTGTAGTCCTGCGCGATGCTGAGCGCGTCCGCACCGGCCGGCGCAGCCGTCAGCGTCACGGCCGGCACGGCGGCGAGCTGGCCGTCGGTGCCGAAGTTCAACACCTGCGTGGCCGGGGTGGCGGTGGCGCCGTCGAAGGTGTAGTGCACGGTCACCTGGTTGGTGCCGGTCTTCACGAAGTACTGCGTCACCGTGTGCTGGCTGCCGAGCGAGTCGTAGACCACCGAGACGTCCGAGCTGTTGTAGGTCAGCGGGTTGGTGGCGTCGAAGGCCGCCGTCGGCGCCACCCAGTCCGAGGACAGGTTGCTCACGTACTGCATGCGCGAGGTGGCCTGGGCTGCCACCTGGCCGCTCGGGACCTGCAGGTCGCCCATGGCGCCCAGGCCGGCGCCGTCCACCGGCACGCCGCCCGCGTCGCGCTGCACGGCATAGCCCTGCACGCGGCGGTTGGAGGCGTCCACGAGGTAGCCGTTCTGGTCGGTGCCGAAAATGCCCACGCGCGTGTAGACCTCCACGCCGCTGGATTCCTTGGTCACGAAGAAGCCGCGGCCCTGCACCATGGCGTCCAGCCCGCGGCCGGTGGTCATGGCGCCGCCGCCGATGTCGATGCTCTGCGTCAGCGAGTTGATCTGCGCCCCGGCCGGCTGGCTGCCTGCATAGAGCGAAGCGAAGTTGGCGCGCGTGGACTTGAAGCCGTAGGTGCCCGCGTTGGCGATGTTGTTGCTGATGGAGTCCAGCGAGGTGTTGATGGCGTTGATGCCGGACAGTGCGATTTCGAAGCTCATGGCGTTCTCCTCAGGACTTCAGTTGATCGGGGTGGTGGGGCGGCCGTGGAAGCCGACGAGGGACGAAGCGGGAACCTGGCCGACACCGGCCACCAGCACCATGGCGGCGCCGTTGGCGCCGATCTGCACGTTGCCCAGCAGGCCGGTGACGCTGGTGGCCGGCGTCTCCTTCGTGCTGGTCTCCACGCTCAGCGCATAGCTGCCGGCCGGGATGCCCAGCGCGGCCGGGTCGACCGCCGTGGAGACCGTGCCGATGGGCTTGGTGCCCAGCTCGATGCTGAACTTCTTGCCGCCCGTGCCCGTCAGCACCAGCGTGGTCTTGGTGCTGAGGCTGGAAAGGGTGAAGTCGACCTGCACGGGTTCCTTGTCGAGCTGGACCTGGCTGGTCTGCACCGTGACGTCGGTGCCGACCTGCGAGCCCAGCGAGATCACCTGCATGCTGGCCATGGCGCTGGCGCTGGCCGTGCCCTGGTCGGCCAGCAGGCGCAGCGCCTCGACCTGGCTCAGTTGCGAGAGCTGGCCCACGAAGGCGGCCGGGTCGGTCGGCTCCAGTGGGTTCTGGTTGCGGATCTGCGCGACCAGCAGCTTGACGAACAGGTCGGAGATGTCGCCGCCGAGCGCCGAGGCGATGCTGGGCAGGCCGGCATTGGCCGACGTGCCGCTGGAGGTCTGGTTGTTGACGGTGGTGACCATGGTGTTCAGCTTTCTCCGAGGCGCAGCAAAGAAGCCTGCATCGACTTGACGCGGCTCAGCACCTCGACATTGGTCTCGAAGGCGCGCGAGGCCGACAGCATGTCGGTCATCTCGGCCACCGAGTTGACGTTGGAATAGAAGACGTTGCCGTCGGCGTTGGCCAGCGGGTGGTCGGGCTCGTGCACGCGGCGCAGCGGCTCGGGGCTTTCCACCACGTCCAGCACCTGCACGCGGCTGCCGGCCGACTGGGTGCCCTGGCCGAGCTGCGCGATGGCCGCGAACACCGGCTTGCGCGCGCGGTAGCCGTCGGCCTCGGTGCCGGCGGCGCTCTGCGCGTTGGCCAGATTGCTGGAGATGGTGTTCAGCCGCACGGTCTGCGCCGACATGGCGGAGCCGGCGATCTGGGCGATGGCGCGAAAACTCATGGGGTGCTCCTCACTGTCCGGGTCACTGGCCCGAAATGGCCTTGGCGAGGCCCTTGAGCTTCATGTCCACGAAGCGCAGGCTGGTCGCGAAATCTGCGGCGTTCTGCGAGAACGCGGCCTGCTCGACACCCAGCTCCACGGTGTTGCCGTCCTGCGAGGCGTGCTGCGGCAGCCGGTACATCAGTTCCGGCGCGCCGCTGTCCAGCACCGCGAACGGGTCGTCCCCGCCGGCGCGGCGCAAGGCCTGGGCGAAGTCCACGTCGCGCGCCTGGTAACCCGGCGTGCTCTCGTTGGCCAGGTTGGACGCGAGGACCTTGGTACGATCCGCGCGTAGCCGCAAGGCGTCCGCATGCAGGCCCAGGGCCTTGTCGAATTGAAGTCCCATCACATCCCCTTTCGTCTGTCCATCTGGTCGTTGGGCCTGGCCGTGGCCCTGCCGCTGGTGGCGCTGGCCACCGTGCCGGCGCGCGTCGAAGACCTGGTCGAACAGGCCGCGCGCGACTGGCTGGTCGAGCAGGCCGACCAGCGCGCCCTGGCCGAACCCGTGTTCGAGGTCAAGGCCGTGGCGCGGTTGCCGCAGCCCTTGCCGCCCTGTGCCGCGCCGCTCACGGTGGACGCGCTGGAGACACGCTCCATCGCGCGCATGCGCTTTGCCGTGGTCTGTCCCGGCAACGACGGTTGGCAACGCGAGTGGATCGTGCGGGCCGCGGTTTCCGCGCTGGTTGTGGTGGCCGCGCGCGACGTGCCGGCCAACCGCGCGCTGCAGGCCGAGGACCTGGCCATCGAGCGGCGCCCGCTGACCGACCTGGCCGGCGCCATCACGCTCCCCGAAGACGCCATCGCGCAATCCAGCAGCCGCACGCTGCGCACCGGCCAGGCGCTGCATGCGCGCTGGCTGTCGGCGCCCGTGCTCGTCAAGCGCGGCGACAGCGTCACGATCCGCGCGCGCAACGGCGGTGTCGAAGTCAGCGCGGCCGGCGAGGCGCTGGAGAACGGCAAACCGCGCCAGGTCGTGCGCGTGCGCAACACCACCACCGGCAAGGTGATCCGCGCCAGGGTGCTGGAGCAGGGGCTGGTCGAGCCGGAAAACATGGGCGGGTCCTGATGCATCATGGCCTGCGTCATTCGCCGACAGCGCTGCGCGCGCGCACCTGGCGTGCCACCCGCGCAAGCTTGTCGGCATAGCCGGGGTCGGTGGCGTAGCCGCCGCGCATCAGCCCCTGGGCAAAGGCTGCGGCATCGCTGCCGGTGTTGAGCGCGTCCTGGTAGCGCGGGCTGCTCTGCAGCAGCTGGGCGTAGTCGCGGAAGGCGCTGGCATGGTCCGGGTAGGCGCGGAAAGCCTCAGTGGTCTTGCGCGCCTCGCCGTCCGCGTATTCGGTGGTCAGCGCCTGCACGCTGGCACCGCGCCAGCCTGCGCTGGCCTTGATGCCGAACAGGTTGCGGCTGTCGCCGCCGTCGGCCCCGCGCAGCGGGCGCCGGCCCCAACCCGATTCGAGCGCGGCGTGCGCGGCCACCACCTCGGGCGCCACGCCCAGCGCGGCGCCGGCCTCGCGCGCCCAGGGCGCGATGGTCTGCAGGAAGTCCTGCTGCGCCGCCGCGGGCACGGCCTCGCCAGGCGGCAGCACAGGCGCCCCGGTGGAGCGCACCGGGGTGCGCGCCAGGGCCGGTGTCAGCAAAGGCAGGGGCTGGCCGGGCGGGGCGTCCACCGCGGCGGCCTGCAGCGCGGCCACGCGGCGCAGCAGGCCCTCGGTGCCCAGCGCCGGCAGATCGCTCTGGTTCCAGCCATTGCGCACGAGGTCGGTGATCTCGGCCTGGGCATCGCGCATGGCGCTGGCGAAGCTGGCGGACTGCACGGCGGCGCTGCCGGCGGCCCAGGATGGGGTCGGTGCGGTGGGTGCGGCCGGTGCCAGCGCGCGCAGGCCTGTGCGGGACGCGAACTCAGGCGTCTGCATAGAGCGGATCCTCGGTGCCGTGCAGCACACGGGTGAGCAGCTGGTGCTGCTCGGTCAGCAGGCGGGCGTTGCGCAGGTTCAGGGCCTTGCAGTCCTGCACGGCCTGTTCCAGCCGGTCCCACAGCCGCTGCACCGCGGCGCGCTGCGCGGCGGGCCACTGTGCGACCAGGGCCGGCACGCTGGGGGCGGCACCACCGCCGAGCCGCGCGAGCAGCCCGTCGCGGAACTGGCGGCGCGCATCGAGCCGCTCGACCAGGGCGACGATGGCATCGGCCAGCGGCGCCATGGCCTGCGCTTCATGGCGCAGCGCGCTGGCGAACTGCTGCGCGAGCAGCCCCTGCAGCGCGGCATAGTCGTCCAGGTCGGACTGCACGTCGCGCAGCAGCCGTTCCATGGCCGGGCGCGGCATGCGGGCCGTGCCCGCTGGCGTGGCGTGGGCGGTCGCACCGGGCAGGCTCATCCGCGGCTCCCGTGGTAGCGCTCGATGAGCTGGGCGAGCTTGCCGGCGTCGAAGCCGAGCTCGCCGCGCTCCAGCGCGGCGCGGATCTCGGCCACGCGGGCGGCATCGATCTCGGGCATCTGCTGCAGTTGCGCGCGGGCGGTGGCGAGCAGCGCGCCGGTGGCCGAAGCGCCGCCAGCGGCCGCGGTGCCGTGCGGCGCGGCGGCGGCGGGCGCGGCTGCGGCCGGGGCGGCGGCCGGGGTGGCGGGCGTGCCGGAGCTGGTGATCTTCATGCGCAATCCTCGGGTTCTGGTTTCCATGGCCGTCCTCAACGCGCGCCCAGGCGCTCGCGCAGGGCCTGCAGGGCACTGCGCTCGGGAATCACCGCGTCAGCGCCCGGCACGAGCAGCGTGCTGCCTGCGGGCGGGCCGAACATGGCGCGGATGGCCTGGGCATGCTCGGTGGTCAGCACCAGCAGCTCGATGCGGCGGTTCACGTCGGCGTCGGAGCGGGTCAGGTCCAGCGGGGCGCGGTCGGCCATGCCAACGACCTGCAGCACGCTGGTGGTCGGCATGCCGCCGGCCATCATGTGAAAGCGCGCCGCCATGGCGCGGTTGTTGGCCAGCGACCAGTTCGACAGCGCACCCGGATAGGTCTCCACGCCGGCAAAGGGCGTGGAATCGGTGTGGCCCACGATCAGCATCTGGTTCTCGACCTGCGCGAACACCGGGCCGAGCTGGCGCAGCAGCTTGCGAAAACGCTCGGTCGGGTAGGCATTGCCGCGTTCGAACATGCCGAAGCGGTCGGTGTCGTGCAGCAGCACGCGCAGGCCGTAGGGCGTGACGATGTTCTGCAGGTTGCTGGCCAGGCCCGTGTCGTCGGCCATGCGCGTGATCACCACGGCCAGCTCGCGCAGGTCGGCGGCGGTCTCGTAGCGCCGCGCGGGCGGCTGGTCGGGCCGGGGCGGGTTCGGCGGCCCGGCCTTGTGGGTCTCGCCGTTGGCATAGGCCTTGCGCGGCTGCAGCGTGTCGCTCTGGGCGGGCACGGGCTCGCGCGGGATCAGGCTGCCGCGCTGCTGGTCGAGCTTGGCGATCAGGCTGCCGCCGTCCTCGAACAGCTTGCCGCCCTGGGTGTGGCGCAGGTCGGCCACCGCCTCTTCGGACGTGCGCGCGGCCAGGATCCACAGCACCAGGAACAGGCACATGAGGGCCAGCACGAAGTCGGCGAACGCCACCTTCCAGGCGCCGCCATGGGCTTCGTCGTGCCCCTTCTTGGACACCTTCTTGATGATGGTGGCATGGCCTTTGTCGCGGCCGGCGGCGGTGTTCATGCCCTGTCGCTCGCGCGCCTCGCGGGTTCGGGTTCGCCGCCGCCCGTCAGGGCATTGATCCAGCCCTCCAGCTTGGCGAAGCTGGGCTTGGTGTTGAGCTGCACGAGGCGCCGGCCGGCGTCGATGGCCAGGAGCGGCGGCTTGCCGGCCACGTGCGTGACGATCACGACCTTGACGATCTCCAGCATCGACATTTCCTCGGCCACCAGCTGCTTCATCATGTTGCACATGGGGTCGAGCAGGCAGTAGCACATGAAGATGCCGATGAAGGTGCCGACCATGGCCGCGCCGACCTTGGCGGCGACCTCGGCCGAACCGGCGCCTTCGCCGATGGCGGCCATGGTCATCACGATGCCCAGCACGGCGGCCACGATGCCGAAGCCGGGCATGGCCTCGGCGATCTTCTGCAGCGACTTCTGCGGCTGGTTCAGCTCCTCGTGGATGGCCTCGATCTCATGGTCGAGCACCCCTTCCAATTCGTGCGAGCTGATCTTGCCCATGGCCATGAGGCGGAAGTTGTCGACGATGAAGGCCAAGAGCTTGGGGTCGGCCAGCACCAGCGGGTAGCGCTTGAACATGTCGCTTTCCTCCGGCGCCTCGACGTGGGCGTCCAGTGCCTTCAGGCCACCGGCGGCGGTCTGCAGCAGCTCGTACATGAGCAGCAGCAGCTGGCGGTGGAACTCGTTGCCATCGCGCCGCTTGCCCAGGCTGTGCTTGACCTGCAGCCACAGCTCGCCGAGCACGTGCTTGGGGTTGCCGATCACCAGCGCGCCGGCGCCGGCGCCGCAGATGATGACGATTTCGACCGGTTGCCAGATGACGCTCATCTGGCCGCCGTGGAACATGAAGCCCCCGAACACGGTGACGGCGATGATCAGCAGGCCGACTAGGAATTGCATGGTGGTGGGTCCCGGGTCAGGCTTCCTTGAGGAAGTCCTTCATCTTGCGCAGAGCGCCCTTGTTGATCTGGCACACGCGGGCGTCCGTCAGGCCCAGCACCGCGGCGATTTCCTTCAGGCTCAGATCGAATTCGTAGTACAGCTGCACCACGCGCTGTTCGCGCGCGTCCAGCACCGCCAGCGCCTGCTCGATGCTGCGCCGGGTCATGAGCGCGGCCTCGGGCGACTGGCCCTGCGCGGGCAGGCGGTGCAGCTCCTCGACGATCTCGTCGAAGCTGACCAAGAGCTCGGCGTTCTCGGCCAGGCGGTGCTCCTGCAATTCGTCGGCCGTGATCTGCAGCTCGGACTGCAGCTCGGCCTCGCTGGGCGCATGGCCGAGCCGGCGCGTCAGCGCGCGCTCGGCGTCGCGCAGCTTGTGGCTGTCCTGGCGCACGCTGCGCGGGCGCCAGTCCTGCCGGCGCAGCTCGTCCAGGATGCTGCCGCGCACGCGCAGCGCCGCGAAGGAGGCGAACTTGGCGTCGGGCTCGCCGTAGCGGCGCAGCGCCTCCAAGAGGCCCATGAGGCCGATCTGTTCCATGTCCTCGCGGTCGATGGCGCCACCGATCTGCGAGGACAGCTGGCGCGTGATGCGCTTGACCAGCGGCAGCCAGGCCAGCAGGTGCTTCTGCTCGAGCGCGGCCGCGCCGCGCTCGGCGGCTCCCTTCAGTTCGGCGTAACCATCGCGCAGGTCCATGCTTATTCGATGATCAGCTTGCTGATCAGGGCCTCGGCGAAGGGTTGCTCGATGCTGTCGGCCGCGTAGCGCGCCTTGTAGGCGGCATTGACCTCGGCGGTCAGCTGCTCGATGGTCAGCGCGCCGGCCTTCTCCAGCGTCAGCTCGGACAGCGCCTTCACCGTCACGCTGCGCAGCAGCGGCAGCTGGTCCTTGACGGCTTTTTCCTTGACCGCATCGTCGGCCTTGAAGACCACGTCCACGGCCATGTAGTGCGCCAGCGGGTCGCCCGCCTGGCTGCGCAGCATGACGATGACCTTGTCCAGCGTGACATAGCGGAAGGTCGAGGGCTTGGGCGGCGGCGGGGCCTTGGCCTCGGTGCCGTGCCCGCGCTGCCACCACCAGAAGCCGCCACCGGCGGCGCCCGCGGTCAGCAGCACGGCGCCGACGATGATGCCGATGAGTTTGCCTTTGGTCATGGCCGTTCTGTCGCAAGTGCGAAGTGCGCGAAGTGCTGGCCGGCTTCGCTCGGTTCATCGAGTGCGCGGCCGGGCTGCTGCTGGCGCTGCTCCCCCTGGCGCTGGCGGCCGTCGGCTTCGCCGCGGGCCTGCTGCTGGGCCACCTGGACGCTGACGTCGCCGCCATGGCGCTGCGCGAGTTCCTGGCGCAGGCCGTCGCCGATGGCCTGCAGCTGGCGGACCACATCGCCATGGCTGGCGCTGAGCTGCACCTGGGTGGCGCCGCTGGCGTCCTGGCGGATGTGGATCTCGATCTGGCCGCGGTGCGGCGGGTCCAGCCGGATCACCACACGCTCGCTGCCGCGTTCGAGCTGCACGGCGATGCGGTCGCCGAGCTGCTGCAGCAGCGAAGGCGCGCGGCCCTGCGGCGCGGCCTCGCCGGTGCGTGGCTCCACGCTGTCCTGCGGCGCGCTGGCGGCAGCCGGCACCGGGCCGGTGCTCACGCCGGCGCGCTCGGGCGGCAGCGCGGTGGTGGCGGTGTCGGCCGGCGCAGCCTGGGGCTTGGCAGCGGGGGTGGGCCCCAGGGCCGCCGGTGCCGGTGCGGCGAGCCCGGTGGGCAGGGCCGGCGCCGCGCCGGTGGCGGCCTGCACGGCGACGGCGGCAGCGCCGGCCGGGCGGACCGGTGCCTGGGCCGGCGTGCCGGACGCGGCTGGCAGCGGCACGGCGATGGCGGGGGGCGGCTGCAGGCTGGCCAGTGCCGGATCGAAGGGCAGGGCGGTGCCGGCATCGGCAGCGCGGGTGTCGCTGTCGGTGTCGGTGCCGGTCTCGTGCGACACCGGCGTGGTCAGGGCAGAGGCGGCGGCACCGGGCGTCGGCAGCGCTGCGCTGCCGTCCAGCAGCAGTTGCAGCGTGCGGTCGAAGCTGCGGGGCTGGGCCGACGCGGGGGCGGCGGCCGTGCTCAGGGGGGCAACGGGCGCGAGCACGCCCAGCAGCGCAGCCGGCAGCACCGCCGCGGGTTGGGTGCCCGGCTGCGGCAGCAAGGTTTGCAGAGGAAGGGTGTTCATGGGCGGGCTTCGAAGGCAGATGCGCTGCCGTTCAGCGCGTAGGCGAGCCAGCCGTCGCGGCCCTCGCGCAGCTGGGCGATCTGCTGCTCCAGCGCGTCGCTGGCCTCGCGACACAGGCCACGGGCCATGGCGTGGGCCGTGCCGAGCCGCTCCAGGGCCTCCAGCTCGGCTCCGGTCCAGGGGCCCAGGGCGGCCAGTTGCGGCAGCTCGCGCGCCAGCGTGCGGTCGGCCTGCTGCACGGCCTGCCAGTCCTGCGCGCGGGCCGCGCCCAGCACCTGGGCGGCCAGCTGGACCAGCTGCTGTTGCCTAGACATGGGCGGCTCCCGCGGGGCTGGCGCGGCGCAGATCCTGCGCCTGCACGTCCTGCCAGCCGGCGCGCAGCGTGCGCAGCAGGCCGGCGACCTCGTCAACCATGGCCGGGTCCAGGTCGCTGCCGGCGCGGTACAGCCGCCAGCTGCAGTAGTCGTACAGCCGGGCCAGGTTGCCCACGACCTCGCCGCCCCGCTCGGGGTCCAGCGCGCTGGACAGGCCGTTCAGGATGTCCACGCACTTGTCCAGGCTCTGGGCCTTCTCGGTGAAGCGGCGCGCGGCGATGTGGGCGCGCGTGCGCGCCAGCTCCTCCAGCAGGCCGTCCAGCAGGATCAGCACCAGCTGGACCGGCGAGGCATTGGCCGTCTGCGCGTGCAGGTTCACGGCGTGGTAGTGGTGGTAGGCGTCGTGGTCCAAGGTCGGTCTCGGCGTGGGTTCAGGTGGTGGGCGTCGACAGCGCGCTGAACAGGCTGGAGGTTTCGCTCATCTGCGCCTGCAGGCTCTGCAACTGGGTGAACTGCGCCAGGTAGCGCTGGTAGGCGTTCTCGTACTGCAGCTCCAGGCGGTCCTGGCGCTGCGTGATGCGCTTTTGCGTGATCTGCACGCTGTCCTGGCGGCGCTTGATCTGGCCTTCGCTACTGTCGGTCCAGCTGTCGCTGACCGACTGCAGCGCGCCCAGCACGCCCGAAGCGGTGGTCAGGCCGGTGTTGCCGAACAGCGCGTCGAGCTTGTCCGGGTTGGCCGCCAGCGCCTTGTCGAGCTTGGCGCTGTCCAGCGAGATGCTGCCGTCGCGGCTGGTCTTGATGCCGAAGTCGGTGAGCCGCACGCCATCGACCTCCAGGCGCAAGGCGTTCGCCAGGCGCGAACGCAGATTGCGCACGCCCGTGTCGGAGGCGAATGCGGCCGAGGCGGCACCGTCCTTGCCGTAGGCGGTGAGATCGTCCAGCGCCTTCTCCAGCGCGTTGTAGGCCGTCACGAAGCTTTGCAGCTTCTCGGTGGTGGCGCTCTTGTCGTTGGCCACGGTGAGCGTGGCCGGTGCGCTGCCGCTGGCCATGGGCTGGGCCAGCGTGAGCGTCACGCCTTCGATGGCCGTGAAGGTGTTGGAGGCCTGCTGCAGCCGGATGCCGGTGCCCTGGGCGCCCAGCCAGACCACCGCATCCTGGGCCGCCGCGAGCGTGCGGCCGCCGGAGAGGGCCGTCTTCAGCGCGCCGTCGGGCAGGCCGCTGGCGTCCAGCGTGAATGCGCCGGCGGCACCGCTGCTGCCGGCGCTGAGCACCAGGTGGGTCTGGCTGCCGCTGGTGACGGTGCTGGCCACCAGCTTGCCGCCGTTGTCTTCGGCCAGGTTGATGGCGCGCGCGATCTCGGCGTGCGAGATGGTGCCGTCGCTGTTCTGGTCGGCCATGGCCAGGTCGACCGAGAAGTTGGTGCCGTCGCCCAGCTGCACGACGAGCGGCCCGCCGAGCGCCACCGGCACGGCAGGCAGGTCTTCGAAGGCGACCTGGTGCACGGTCGCGACCTGCTCGACGAACAGCTGGTGGCTGCCCGGTGCCGCCTTGGCCGTGGCGCTGGCCGCCGTGATGGCGGTGCCGCCGCCGCTCAGCGTGGCGCTGCGCTGCAGCACGCCGGTGCTGCGGCTGGCGAGGCCGCCGAGTGCGGTCTCGAACGCGCTCAGCGCCGACCGCAGCTTGGTCAGCGCGGTCGACGTGTTCTGGGCGTTCTGGCTCTGGGTGGTCAACTGCTTCTGGGCGCTGGCCACGTACAGGTTGGCCAGTTGCGAGGCCATGGATGCGGGATCGATTTCGGCCATTTCAGACTCCTTGACGGGGGTTACCCGTGGAGAAGGCGACCGGCGACCGCCGTGCATGAAGTGCCGATGGCAGGCTCATGGCGCCCTCCGCAGCCAGCTCTGGCGGGCGATCTCGTCCTGGCCCTTCTGTTCGGCACTGCGCAGTGCGCGGCCGTGCTCCTGCAGGCGCTGCGCCAGCACCTGGTCGATGGCGCCCTGGCGGCGCGCGGCAGCCAGCAGCGCCAGCCGCGCCCGGTCCACGGCCTGCTCCTGGCGCGACAGGTCGCTGCGGTGGCGCTCGGCCAGTTCCATCACGTTCTGCTTGTAATTGGCGCAGTTCAGCGAGGCCAGTGGCGATAGCGTGCCGCTGGTGGTGCTGGTGCGCCACAGGCTGTCCAGCCGCTCCTGGTTGCGACGGCGCCGCTCGGCGTCGGCCAGCTGCTGCGCCAGCTCGGTCTGGCGGCGCTCGACCTCGCGTTCGCGCAGCTCGGCCAGGCGGCTCAGGGAGGGAGCAGGGTGGTTCGCATTCATAGGACCAGGCTTTCCAGTTGCGTCACCGTGGCGGCCATGGGCGCTGCGTCGTGCGTGCCCTGCTGCAGAAAAGCCTCCATGCGCGGGAAGGCGGCCACGGCGCGGTCGGTCGCCGGGTCGGCGCCGGCCACGTAGGCGCCCAGCGGCAGCAGTTCGCGCACCTGGGCGTAGCGGCCCAGCAGCTCCTTGACCTGCAGCGCGGCGCGCTGCTGGGCCGGGCTCGCGACGAGGTTCATGCAGCGGCTGATGGAGGCGCCGATGTCGATGGCGGGGTAGTGGCCGCGCTCGGCCAGCGCGCGCGACAGCACGATGTGGCCGTCCAGCACGGCGCGCGCGGTGTCCACCACCGGGTCCTGCTGGTCGTCGCCCTCGGCCAGCACGGTGTAGATGGCGCTCATGCTGCCCTCGGCGCGCTCGCCGTTGCCGGCGCTCTCCACGAGCTGCGGCAGCTGGCTGAACACCGAGGGCGGATAGCCGCGCGTGGCCGGCGGCTCGCCCAGGGCCAGCGCCACCTCGCGCTTGGCCATGGCGTAGCGCGTGAGCGAGTCGACCAGCAGCAGCACGTGCTGGCCCTGGTCGCGGTAGTGGGCGGCGATGGCGTGCGCCAGTTCGGTGGCGCGCAGGCGCATCAGCGGCGATTCGTCGGCCGGCGCCACGACCAGCACGGCGCGCGCCAGGCCTTCGGGACCGAGCGAGCGCTCGATGAACTCGCGCACCTCGCGGCCGCGCTCGCCGATCAGGCCGACGACGACCACGTCGGCCACGGTCTGGCGCGTGATCAGGCCCAGCAGCACGCTCTTGCCCACGCCGCTGCCGGCCATGAGACCCACGCGCTGGCCCTTGCCCAGCGTGAGCAGCCCGTTGATGGCGCGCACGCCCACGTCCAGCGCCTCGTGCACGGGCTGCTTGCGCAGCGGGTGCACGCGCGGCGGCTGGGCCGGCAGCGGGTGTTCGCCGCTGAGCGGGCCGCGGCCGTCGATGGGCTCGCCCAGCCCATCCACGATGCGGCCCAGCCAGCCCGGGCCGATCAGCGGCAGCCGGCGCTCGGCCAGGGGCAGCACGCGTGCGCCGGTGGCCAGGCCCTCGATGGCGCGGAACGGCATCAGGTAGGCGATCTCCTCGCGGAACCCCACGACCTGGGCCTCGACCCAGTCGCCGGCCGCGGTCTCGACGCGGCAGCGCTGGCCGGTGTGCAGCGTGCAGCCCGCGCTTTCGAGCAGCAGCCCGGAGGCGCCCACCAGCCGGCCGGTCGGCCGCGCCACGGGCACCTGGCCGAGCTCCACATCGCGCAGGGCGGCACGCAGCGTCATCGCACCACCTGCAGCGCCGGGGCGGCCGGCAATTCGTCGTCTTCGTCGTCCAGGTCGCGCGCGGCCTCGGGCCGGCCCTTGCCCTTGAGCTGGGCGCGCACCTGGTCCATCACGGCGGCCTGGCGCTGGCGGCAGCCGGCGTCGGCCTCGTGGCGGCCGGCGCGCACATGGCATTCGCCGGGTTCCAGCCGGGTGTCGGGCAAGAGCTTCCACTTCTTGGCGCGCTCGGGGTCCAGGTCGGTGATGCGCTGCAGATCCTCGGGGTGCAGGAAGACCTCGACCTCGCGGGCCCGCACGCGCGGCAGCGTGGCCAGCGTCTCGTCCACCATGGTCAGCAGCTGCAGCGGCTGCAGTGCGAGTTCGCAGCGGATCACCTGGCGCGCGACCTTGCCGACCAGCTCGACCACCTCGTCGCGCAAGGCTTCCTGGTACTCGGCCTGCAGGTTCTTGAGCGCCTCCAGGATGGCATCGACCGGACCGGCCTTCTCGTCGAAGGCTTCCATGGTTTCCCGGCGCGCCTGGTCGGCGCCCTGGCGCAGGCCTTCGGCGTAGCCGCTCTTGTGACCCTGGGCCTCGCCGGCCTCGCGGCCGCTGCGCAGGCCCTCGGCATAGCCCTGGTCCATGGCCTGCTGGAAGGCCTGGCTGGCATCGCTGCCGTCGGGCGCGGTGCTGCGGGCCTGGACCTGGGCCAGGGGCGGGAAACGGTGCGGGCGGGCGTTGCGCAGCTGTTGCATCATGGTCACTCGACGGTCGCCTCGGCGAACAGCTGGATTTCGATCTCGCCGGCATCGGCGAGCGCCTTGACCTGGGCCATGATCTCCTTGCGCGTCTGCTCCACGCGCGACATCGGCACCGGACCGGCGCGGCGCAGGATGTCCTGGAAGCTCTGCGCCTGGCGCTTGGGCATGGTCTGCAGGATGGCGTCGCGGATCGAGGGCTCGGCACCCTTGAGCGCGATGGCCCACTGCTCCAGCGGCACCTCTTCCAGCAGCCGCGTGAGCACCACTTCGGTCTGGTTGGACAGGATGAAGAAGTCGTACATGCTGGCCTCGATCCTGGAAACCAGCTCGGCGTCGTGCACGCGCAGCGCCTCGATCATCTGGCGCTTGTCGCCCGGCAGGCGGTTCAGGATCTCGGCCACCTGGCGCGTGCCTTCGACGGCGGCGCTCTGCGTGCCCATCTCGTCCAGGCAGCGGCTGACGATTTCGTCGAGTTCGGTCAGCAGCTCGTTGTCGATCTCCTGCAGCCGGGCCATGGCGATCAGCAACTGGTCGCGGTCCTGTGCGGGCAGGTTCTCGATCACGGTGCCGGCCTGCGGCGGCGGCAGGAAGGACAGGAACACGGCCTGCATGCGCACGTGCTCGTGCGCGATGCGCTCGGCCAGCCACTTGGGCGCGGCCCACTGCAGGCGCTGCATCTTCGGGCGGATGGCATCGCCGTAGATGCTGTTGAGCACGCTGCCGGCGATCTGGCTTCCGAGCGCCAGGTCGAGCGAGCGCTTCAAGTAGCTGCGCGACGCGCCATGCACGCCGCTCTGCTCGCGGTAGTTGTCGAAGAAGCGCGTCATGGCGTGCTTGACGGCTTCGACCTTGATGCCCGACAGGCGCGACATGACCTGCGTGACCTCCAGCAGCTCCTCGCGCGAAAGATGGCGCAGCACGGCGGCGGCCGGCTCCTCGCCCATGCACAGGAGCACGATGGCAGCCTGCTCGATCGGGCTGGCGGTGGCGGGCGCCGGCACTTCGGCCAGCGCGGTGGACTCATTCGGGTCGGCCATGCTTTTGCACCCAC
The DNA here is from genome assembly GCF_007677875.1 of Variovorax boronicumulans. Lineage (GTDB taxonomy): Bacteria > Pseudomonadota > Gammaproteobacteria > Burkholderiales > Burkholderiaceae_C > Pseudorhodoferax > Pseudorhodoferax boronicumulans_A. The sequence continues at coordinate 265,227 of NZ_VEDO01000003.1, forward strand.
TGTTTGACGACTTCGGCGACGCGTTCGGGCTCCTTGGCGGCCAGCACGCGCAGGTGGTTGACCATCACGTCCACGGGCGAGCCGGGCGGGGGCAGGTCGTAGTCCTCCAGCAGCGGCACCACGGGAATCTGGGTCCCGGCCGCCGGCGGCAGGGCGGCCACGGCGGAGGGCGCGGCCTGCGGGCCGGCGAGTGCGGCCAGCGGTGGCTGGTCGGCGTCCTCGGTCCGCCGGCGCGGCGTGGCCGGCTCCGGCGGTGCCAGGCGTTGCTGCACCGTGCGCAGCAGCGGCCGCGCGAGCAGGAAGTAGGCGAGCAGGCCGCCCAGCAGCCACAGCGCCGGCGTGGCGTAGTCGACCACGCGGTCGGGCTGTTGCCACCACGGCGCCATCTCGGGCGGTGCCGTGAAGGCCAGTGCCGACACGGCCAGCTTGTCGCCGCGCTCGGCGCTGATGCCCAGGCCGTTGCGCAGCACGCCTTCGATGCGCGTGAGGTCCTCGGCGCTCCAGCCATTGCCACCGGGTGCGGCGGCGCTGTTGAGCACCACCGCCACGTTCAGCCGTGCGAGCTGGCCGCGCGCATGCCGGATCTGCCGGATCTGGCGGTCGTACGCGTACTGGCGCGTGGTGGCGTTGCGCCGTGCCGTGGCGTCGTTGCCGTTCTGGGCGTTGGCCTGGGCCTGGGCGTTCGGGTTCGGCTGGGCCGGGTTCGCGGGCGGGGGAGGGCGGTTGGACAGCGAGCCCGGCACGCCCAGTGCGCTCTGCGCGCGGTCCTGCTCGTCGCGCACGGCTTCGGAAGTGATGCGCGGCGTGTCGCCGAGCTTCTCCACGGTCTCGTCGATGCGGTCCTCGCGGACCTCGGCCGTCACGCTGGCCTTGAAGTTGTCCAACCCGACCACCGGGCCCAGCAGTTCGCGCACATTGGCCAGCGTGGCTTCCTGGTGGCGGCGCGCGGCGTCGCCGCCGCCCACGGCGTCGAAGCCCTGGCTCAGATCCACGCGCGCGGACAGCAGGTTGCCGGCCTGGTCCACCAGGCTCACGCGCTGCACGTCGAGGCTGGCCACGCTGCCGGCCACCATGTTGACGATGGCGGCGATGTGTTCGGGCGCCAGCTTGCGGCCGGGCTTGAGCGCCAGCACCACCGATGCCGAGGCCTTCTCGCCGTCGCCCAGCACGAAGGAGGTGGAGCGTGGCATGGACAGGTGCACGCGCGCCGATTCCACGGCGTCCAGCGTGCGGATGCTCTGCGCCAGCTCGCCCTCCAGGCCGCGCCGGAAACGCACGTCCTGCACGAACTGGCTCACGCCCAGCGGGTCGCTCTTGTCCATGAGCTCCAGGCCGGCCGGCAGCTGGGCCGTGACGCCCTTGGCCGCCAGCAGCATGCGCACGCGGCCGAGCTGGCTGCCCGGCACGAGCACCTGGCCGCTGTCGGGATGCAGCCGGTAGGGCACACCCTCGGCATCGAGCACGGCCATCATGTCGGAGGCCGCGATGCGCTCGCGCGCGCCGAATACGGGCTTGTAGCCGGCCTCGTCGCGCCACAGCAGCATCATCACCACGGCCGTCAGGCCGACGGCCAGCAGCACGATGGGCACGAGCGAGCGCGAGAGCCCGGCCGGCAAGGTCGGCATGCCGACGTTGCGCAGGTTCTGGACTCCGGCCTTCAGGGTGGCGATCACGTGGCGGTCCCGGCGGTCAGATCGGCAGCTTGACCAGGTCTTCGACCGCGGTCACGACCTTGTTGCGCACCTGCATGAGCATGGAGAACGACAGGCTGGCCTGCTGGCTGGACAGCATGGCGCCCACCAGGTCGTCGCTCTGGCCACTGTCCACGGCAGCCATCTGCTGGCCGGCTGCATGGTCCTGCGCGTTCACGCTGTCCACGGCGTCGCGCATGCGCTGCGCAAAGCCGCCGGCAGCGGCCGGCTCGGGGCCGTCGTAGGGCGCCTGCGGCAGGATGTTCTGGAGGTCTGCCGCTTGCGCTTGGATATGTGCCAGATTCGCAGCAATTGCATTGTTCATGTTGTTTGCCATGACGCATTCCCTCAGCGTTGCGTTGGACTCAATCTATGAGTGTTGAGTATTACGCACCATGATAAGTCCAAATTTGGACATTTCGTGATTTTTACGCACCTCAATTCTCATGGTGCTGCTGAGTGCTGACTGGTTGTGAAGAAATTCAGACACTTACCGGCGCTTGTTGAAGCGGGGATAGGATGGCGGCTGCGTCGCACGCCATGCGCTTGTGTGGATCTGGACGCAACAGGAGGTGATGCTTGGAGTGGAGCAAGTGGATGGGGGGAGCGCTGCTCGTGCTGGCGGCCGGGGTGCTGCTGGGCATCGCGGTGCTGCGCGTGCGCGAGGCACGCAAGGCGCTGCAGGAGGCGCGCTCGGCGCTGACGGCGCGCAACCAGTTCCTGGGCATGATGGCCCACGAGATGCTGACGCCGCTGCAGACGATCGTGAGTTCGGTCGAACTCATCGAACTGGGCGGCAAGGTGCCGCACGGCGACGAGACATTCCGGCGGCTGCGCCGCAGCGCCCAGCAGCTGGAGGCGCAGATGAACGACACGGTGGAGTTCGCGCGGCTGTCCGGCGGGCGGCTGAAGGTCTCGCCCACCTTGTTCCAGCCCGACCTCATGATGGAGCTGATCGCCGCCGAGTTCGACGAGCCGGCGCGCGAACGCGGCGTGGTGCTCAAGGTGCAGATCGATCCGCAGCCCTGTCCGCGCGTGGTGACCGACCCGGCACGGCTGCGCCAGATCGTGGCCAACCTGGTGTCCAACGCCGTCAAGTACGCGAGCCCCGGCGAGGTGGTCTGCTCAATCCAGGTGCGCGAGGCACAGCGCGAAGTGACGGTGGCCGTGATCGACCAGGGGCCGGGCTTCGACACCTCGGTCAACATCTGGGAGCCGTTCACGCGCGGCCGCGACCATGTGCAGATGGGCAGCGGGCTGGGCCTGGCGGTCGTCAAGCTGATGGCCGAGCTGCTGGGCGGGCGCGCCTTCGCGGTGAGCCGGCCGGGCGAAGGCTCGGTGTTCACCGTGCGGGTGCCGGCCGAGGTGGAGGCGCGCAAGCCCAGCGCCGTGGCGCAAGGTGACGGCAGGCACCTGCGCGTGCTCGTGGTGGAGGACGATCCCGACGTGCGCGCCAGCCTGCACGCCATGGTGCTGGCCCTGGGCGCGCAGGCGGACCTGGCCGACTCCGTGCGCGAGGCGCGGCAGCTGCTGGACAAGGACCGCTACGACGGCGTGCTGCTGGACCTGCGCCTGCCGGACGGCTCGGGCTACACGGTGGCCGAGCATGCGCGCCGCCCAGGGGGGCTGAACATGCAAACGCCGCTGGTGGCGCTGTCCGCCTACCACGAGGCCGATGCCGCAGCCGATGCGCTGTTCGCGGCCAAGTTCGACAAGCCGATCAGTGCCGGGCGCCTGCGTTCGGCCCTGGCCCTGTTCGGCGACGGGGCCGGACCTAGCGGCTGAGCTGGGCCTGTTCCAGGAGCTGGCGCAGCTGCGAAATTACGAGCGCCAGTCGGAACGGCTTCTCGATGACGGGAATGCGCAGCGTGGTGGCGACCTGCACGATGTCGGCCTCGCCCGCGTGGCCTGCGGCGATGGCGCCGGTGGTCAGCAGCATTGGCACGGAAGGCTGGGCGCGGCGGATGGCCTGCAGCACCTGGTTGGCGGTCTGGCCGTTGAGCCACCAGTCCATGAGGTAGCCGTCGAACGGCGCTTCGGCGGCACGGCGGGCCAGCTCGGCGGCCGAGCCGAACAGCTCGACGCGGTACCCCGAGGCCTCGAAGGCGTCCTTCATGTTGGCGGCCAGGTCGCGCGAATCCTCCAGCACGGCAATGCGCGGCAGCGCGCGCTGCGAGGGCGTGACCACCAGCTGCAGCACACGCCGGCGCGCGATGTTGGGATCGCTCGCGCCATAGGGCTGGATCAGCCATTCCGCGCCCTGCTCGGTGGCCACGAGTTCGCAGTGCTCGCCCGGCTGCAAGGGTGCGCCCAGGGTGGCCTTGCAACCCAGCGCCAGGCTGCCGATCAGCACGCGTGCGTCGTGCACGTCGCCGTCCACGCGTGGCGCCGCCATGGCGGGCTCGGCGCTCAGCAGGGCGCTGATGTCGACCTGGAAGTGCTGCGCCAGCGTCTGCAGGTCGCTCGCCGAGAACGAGGCGTCCTGGAACTTGCGGAACGCGCCCGAGCGCGACAGCCCCAGGATCAGCGCCAGCTGCGACGCATGCTTGTGCCGCGGCAGGCCTTGTTCGGAGAAGAAGTCGTGGAGCCGGCGCGCGACCACGCTGTCCTCACTCTCGTCGGTGCTGTCGTCTTCGGACGCGAGGGGGACGCCGGGCAATGGTTTGCTCAGTTGCATGGTGTGGCGACGAAAGGGCTTGTCTCTGGATTAGGCGGCAAATGTGCGCGTTAAATTAAATGTGCCACGAAAAGTGATTAGAAATAGTGGACAATTTCCCTGTCCTAGGTAAAAAATGTGAGAAAACCGCATCTAATCTGTCGCGCCTGGAGCAACAGCGTGGTCAATCCGGGCCACGCGCACCTGGTGGAGGCCATGCTCATTGTGCACATGGTTGCATCCGATTTCAGTGGGAACCTGAGCCATATCCATGTCAGACGCTAGTCCTCCCGTGCCGCACCGCGTATTGGATCCGCGCACGTTGGGCCGCCCCATGCATCTGCTGGGCGCGTTTGCCGAACGGTTCGGGGCCGACGTCTCAGAACTGTTGCGCCAGGGGCTCAACCGCCGCTATGCCATCGGCCTGCAGGTCGACGGCACGGGCATGCGCCAGCGCCAGCACAACGAAGATCCCGTGCGCTGGAACGTCTACAGCTGCCCGTCCGGCCGCATCGGCCTGGCGGTGCCGCGCGCACTGGTGCTCAAGCTGCTGCTGTACCGCTACGGTGGCGGCGATCCGGCGCCGGTGGAACCCGACGCCGTGGCCGTGACGGCCAGCGAGGAGCGCCTGTCCACCCGTCTCGGACAGCAGCTGGCGCTGGCGCTGGCGCGGCGCATCGACGCCGGGCTGCCACCCGTGGGCGTCGCCGCGGAGCCGGCCGCGGCGGACCCGGCCGTGCCTTTCCATTCCGAATCCGCGCTGCCGACCGGCCTGTGGCAGCTGAACCTGACCCTGGTCGAAGCCGACAGCGGGCAGCGCCACGAACTGCGCTTCAGCCTGGACGACGGCTGCATGCACCAGCTGCTTGACCGGCTGGGCCGCGGCCGCACGCTGGCGCGCGAGGGCGCCGCGGCGCCGGCGCTGCCGCTGTCGTCGCGGCTCAAGCTGCGGCTGACGGCGCGCCTGGTGCAGCAGCGGCTGCCGCTGGGCGCCATCCTGGACCTGCAGCCAGGCAGCGTGCTGCCGATACCGCAACCCACCGCGGTGGTGCTGGTCAAGGATTCGCCCTTGTTCAGCGCCAGCGTGGCCGAACACAAGGGACGCCTGTGGCTGACGGCGTTCCAGGATCTCTGAAGGATAGAAGACCATGAGCGACAAGCCAGACACCAACGACGTGGACGCGCTGCTGGGCGACCTGACCGTGGATGCGGGCGCCACCGACGCACCCATCAAACCGCGCCGCGACCTTTCGCTGATGCTGCGCAAGATTCCCGTCACGCTGACGCTGGAGGTCGGCTCGGCCGATGTTTCGCTGGACCAGCTCATGGGGCTGGAGCACGGCAGCGTGGTCGAGCTCGACGCACTGGCCGGCGCGCCGCTGGTGATCAAGGTCAACGGCACGGCCATCGGCCGCGCCGAGGTAGTGGTCTCGGGCGAGAACTACGGCCTGAAGGTGCTGGAGCTGTCGGACCTGGACCTGCTTTCGCTCGACACGCGCTGAAGCGCAGGGCCCACACCATGAAGATGCTGAGCGCGTGGCGCCTCTGGCGGAACCGGGCGCTGGCGCCGGTATGGCTGCTGGCGCCGCTGCTGCTGGCCGGTGCCGCGGGCGCGGCCGAGATCCCGCTGCTGTCCGCCGTGACCGGCACCGCGCAGACCGACTACACGGTCAAGATGCAGGTGCTGGTGATCATGACCCTGCTCGGGCTGCTGCCCGTGCTGGTGCTCATGTGCACGAGCTTCGTGCGCTTCGTGATCGTGCTGTCGCTGCTGCGCCAGGCGCTCGGGCTGCAGCAGGGCCTGCCCAACCGCATCGTGACCGGCGTGGCGCTGATCCTGACCATCCTCGTGATGCGGCCGGTGGGCGAGCAGCTGTGGGAGCGCGCCTTCGTGCCCTACGACGAGGACCGCATCGGCCTGCAGCAGGCGCTGGTGGAGGCCAAGGAGCCGCTGTCGCGCTTCATGCTCGCGCAGACCAGCAAGGCGGCGCTGCAGCAGGTCAGCCAGCTGGCGCGCGAGCCGGCCGTGACCGAGCCCTCGCAGCACGCCTTCGCGGTGCAGCTGGCGGCCTTCGTGCTGTCCGAACTGAAGACCGCGTTCCAGATCGGCTGCATGCTCTTCATCCCGTTCATGGTCATCGACCTCGTGGTGTCTTCGGTGCTGATGGCCATGGGCATGATGATGCTGTCGCCGCTCGTGATCTCGCTGCCGCTCAAGCTGCTGCTGTTCGTGCTGGTCGACGGCTGGACGCTGACCGTGAACACCCTCGTCACCAGCGTGCGGGCCTTCTAGCCATGGCCCCCACGCTCATCGCTTCGCGTATCGCTGCCCCCCGAGGGGGCGTTCAGTGCCTTCGGGCGGCCGGGCGGCACTGAGATGCTCACGCCGGACATCGCCGTCGATCTCGTCAGCGCCAGCCTCAAGCTCGTGATGCTGCTGGTGGCCGTGCTGGTGCTGCCGGGCCTGATCGTCGGCTTCGTCGTCGGCATCTTCCAGGCCGCCACGCAGATCAACGAGCAGACGCTGAGCTTCCTGCCGCGCCTGTTGGTCACGCTGCTGGCCATCATCCTGACGGGCGGGTGGATGGCCTCGCAGCTCATGGATTTCTGCGTCGAGGTGTTCCGCCGCGCGGCGGCGCTCGTGGGGTAGGGCCTTGGACGGCGTCTTCACCACACTGCTGGCCGAGCTGTCGGCCTGGTGGTGGCCCTTCGTGCGGGTGCTGGCGATGCTGAGCGCGGCGCCCATCGTCGGCGATGCCTCCGTGCCGCTCACGGTGCGCGTGCTGCTGTCCATGGTGCTGGCCACCATCCTGCTGCCGGTGGCGGCGCCGGCCGTGCCGATCGAAGCGTTCTCGCTGCACGCACTGGCCGCCACGGCTGAGCAGGTGGCCATCGGCGTGGTGCTGGGCCTGGCGCTGCACTTCGTGACTTCGGTGCTGCTGGTGCTGGGCTACATGGTGTCGTCGCAGATGGGGCTGGCCATGGCGCTCATGAACGACCCGCTGTCGGGCGTGTCGTCCGACGTGGTGTCCAGCCTGCTGTCCATCCTCGGCATCCTGGTGTTCTTCTCGATCGACGGCCACCTGGTGCTGGTGCAGGTGATCGGCAAGAGCTTTACGCTGTGGCCGGTGGGCGGCGGGCTGCGCATGGGCGCGCTGCGGGCCGTGGCCTTCAACGTGAGCTGGGTGTTCTCGGCCGCGCTGCTGCTGGCGTTGCCCATGGTGTTCGCGACCATGGTGGTGCAGATGGGCTTCGGCTTCCTCGCGCGGGTGGCGCCGCAGCTCAACCTGTTCGCGCTGGGCTTCTCCGTGATCACGATCTTCGGCCTGTTCATGCTGGCCATGCTGGTGCGCTTCATCCCCGAGCACTACCTGCGCATGACGCGGCAGGTTCTCCAGATGCTCGAACAAACGTTTGGGGCGAGATGAGCTCTCCCCCAGTCTGCGCGCTGCGCGCTCCGCCAACCCCCTTCCGGGGGCACATCCTGCGGCCTGGCAGAGCCAGCCCCGCGGATGTTGCTGGCATGGCCTGCTCCGCGGCCGACGGAACTGCTGCCGAGCCGTCGCCGCTGTCGTGTTCCAGAGGTGCGCATGGACCAAGGTAGTTCGTCCGCCGACAAGAGCGAAAAGGCCACACCGCACAAGCTGCGCAAGGTGCGCCAGCAGGGCCAGGCCGCGCGCTCCAAGGACGCGGTGACGGCCGTGGGCATCGTGGCCAGCCTGAGCCTGGCCTACTGGCTGGCGCCAGGATGGCTGCAGGACATGCGCCGGCTGTTCGCAGGCGGGCTGGCCGACCTGGCCGGCACGGGCGCCGTGGAAGCCACCTGGTCCACGCTGTTCCGCGACGCGGGCTGGCTCACGGTGCGCATGGTGGCGCCGCTGCTGCTGGTGCCGGCGCTGCTGCTCTTGGCCTCGCTGCTGCCGGGCGGCTGGGCCATGTCGGTCGAGAACCTGCAGCCCAAGCTGGAGCGGCTGAACCCCGTGAGCAACATCGGCCGGCTGTTCTCGGGCAAGCACCTGGCCGGCGTGGCCGCGTCCATCGCCAAGGCCGTGCTGCTGTGCGTGGTGCTGTGGTTCGTGTGCACGGGCAGCGCGCAGCAGTTCCTGCGGCTGCAGGGGCTGCCGCTGCCCGAAGCCATCGCCCAGGGCATGGGCCTGCTGCTTTCTGGCGTGACGGCCATGGTGCTGGTGTTCGTGCTGTTCGCCTTCATCGACCTGCCGGTGCAGCTGTTCTTCTTCCTGCGCGGCCAGCGCATGAGCAAGCAGGACGTGAAGGAAGAGCACAAGAGCACCGAGGGCCGGCCCGAGGTGAAGAGCCGCATCCGCCAGCTGCAGCTGCAGATGGCGCGGCGCGGCCTGAACAAGACCGTGCCGCAGGCCGACGTGGTCATCGTCAACCCCGAGCACTACGCCGTGGCGCTGAAGTACGACGAGCAGCGCGCCCAGGCGCCCTTCGTGCTGGCCAAGGGCGTGGACGAGATGGCGCTGTACATCCGCCAGCTGGCGCGCACGCACGGCGTGGAGGTGGTGCGCCAGCCGCCGCTGGCGCGCGCCATCTACAAGACCAGCCAGGTGCAGCAGCAGATTCCCGTGGCGCTGTACGCGGCCGTGGCCCTGGTGCTGAACTACGTGCTGCAGCTCAAGGCCTTCCAGGCCGGCCGGCGGCCGCATCCCCCGGGCTTGCCGCAGCAGCTGCCCATTCCTGATTCGCTCGATACGCCATGAAGCTGACCCTCGCCGACCTGCTCGCCGCGCTGCGCCGCACGCGGTCCCTCGCCCCCGTTCTGGTGCTGGCGCTGCTGGCCATGATCATCCTGCCGCTGCCGCCGCTGGCGCTGGACGTGCTGTTCACGTTCAACATCGTTCTGGCGATGATCGTGATCCTGGTGGCGGTGTCGGTGCAGCGGCCGCTGGATTTCTCGAGCTTCCCGACCATCATCCTGGCCACCACGCTGCTGCGGCTGGCGCTGAACGTGGCCTCCACCCGCGTGGTGCTGCTGCACGGGCACGAGGGCACGCATGCGGCCGGCCAGGTGATCGAATCCTTCGGCAACGTGGTGATCGGCGGCAACTTCGTCGTGGGCCTGGTGGTGTTCGTGATCCTCATGATCATCAACTTCATCGTGGTGACCAAGGGCGCCGAGCGCATTTCCGAGGTGTCGGCCCGCTTCACGCTGGACGCACTGCCCGGCAAGCAGATGGCCATCGACGCGGACCTCAACGCCGGCCTGATCAACCAGGAGAAGGCGCAGGCGCGCCGGCGCGAGGTGGCGTCGGAGGCCGATTTCTACGGCGCCATGGACGGTGCCAGCAAGTTCGTGCGCGGCGATGCGATTGCCGGCATCCTGATCCTTTTGATCAACATGGTGGGCGGCGTGGCGATCGGCGCGCTGATGCACGACCTGAGCTTCGGCGAGGCCTTCCGCCAGTACGCGCTGCTGACCATCGGCGACGGCCTGGTGGCGCAGATCCCGGCGCTGCTGCTGTCGTCCGCCGCGGCCATCGTGGTCACGCGCGTGAGCGATGCGGGCGACCTGCAGACGCAGATCGGCCAGCAGCTGCTGGCCTCGCCGCAGGCTTTGTACAGCGCGGCCGCGCTGATGCTGGTGCTGGGCCTGATCCCAGGCATGCCCTGGGCCAGCTTCATCGGCTTTGCCGCGGTGCTGACCTATGTGGCCTGGCGCCTGGCCAAGCGCCAGGCCCAGCCCCAGGCGGGGGCCGATGCGGGCGCGCTGGGCACCGCGCTGCTGACGGCCGAGCCGCCGGCCGAACTGGACTGGCGCAGCCTGCCGCGCGTGGACGCGCTGACCGTGACACTGGGCTACCGCCTGGTGGCGATGATGGACCAGGGGCAGGGCGCGCCGCTGGTCAAGCGCCTGCAGGGCCTGCGCCAGACCATGAGCGAAAGCCTGGGCGTGCTGCTGCCCCCCGTGAGCGTGCGCGACGACCTGGGCCTCAAGCCCACGCAGTACCAGGTGCTGCTGCGCGGCAGCGTGCTGGCACGCGCCGAACTGCAGGCCGACCGGCTCATGGCCGTGCCATCGCCCAACCTGTACGGCCAGATCGACGGTGCGCCGGGCGTGGACCCGGCCTATGGCCTGGCCGTGGTGTGGATCGAGCCGGACCAGAAGGCGCACGCGCTGGGCCTGGGCTACCAGGTGGTGGACGGCCCCAGCGTGATCGCCACGCACGTGAGCAAGCTGCTGCGCGAGAACCTGCCCGAGCTCTTCAACCACGAGGACGCCGGCGAGATCATGGAGCGCCTGGCCGGCCAGGCGCCGCGCCTGGCCGAAGCCCTGGGCAAGGCCATGACGCACGTGCAGCTGCTCAAGGTGTTCCGCACGCTGCTGGCCGAAAACGTCTCGCTCAAGGACATCGTGCCGATCGCCACCAGCCTGCTGGAGACCTCGGAGACGACCAAGGACCCGATTCTGCTGGCCGCCGAGGTGCGCTGCGCCGTGCGCCGCCAGATCGTCGAGCAGCTGGCCGGCCAGCGCAGCGAGCTGCAGGTCTTCAGCCTCACGGGCGACCTGGAGAACATGCTGCTGGGCGCGCTGAACCAGGCGCGGCAGGGCGGGGCGAAGGTGGCGCTGGACAACTTCCCGGTGGACCCGAATCTGCTGTCGCAACTGCAGACGCACATGCCGCTGGCGCGGGACCAGATGAAGCAGCAGGCGACGCCGCCGCTGCTGCTGGTGATGCCGCAGATCCGGCCGCTGCTGGCGCGCTATGCGCGGCTGTTCGCGCCGGGGCTGGCTGTGCTTTCGTACAACGAGATTCCGGAGCAGCGGGAGGTGAGCATTGTGGGGACGGTGGGGTAGGGCTTGCACGCCTTTGGCCATCGACCCGATGGGGGAAGAACCGGGCGGCCGAATTTGTAACCGACGCCGCTTTTGTCGAAATTTTTAGTATGGTGATCAATCGCGCGGAGGGGAAAAATGGCCGTTAAATCAAGGACTTCTGTGTCAAGTCGATGGGTTGATACCACGACGGTTGCTGTGATACCTGGCGTTTTGGTGCGTGATACAACAAGTTATGCCTAGTGGTTCACGCCCGCTCTACCAAGCCGTATGAAATGGTTTTTTCTCACCTTTGTCGTTCTGCTTGCTTGGCTTGGCAACGCAGCGATATTTGAGAGCTTTTCTTCCGCTAGAGCAGTTGCAGGTGTTGCATTTAATATCTTTATCTTGTCATTATTCATCATCTGGTGGGGTGCCTATTTTTTGACATCACCGCGGCGGCAGAGGAGTTTAGTGGTGGGCCACGCATTGCTCATGTTTGCCGCCGGAATTGCCCTGGTAGGCGCCGGAGCTGACGCGGTTCTCGCCGGAAGCTGCGAAGGCTTCATTTCCGCCGGACAGAAAAGCAACGGGATGCGAAGTCAAGTCGCGATCTACTTTCAGAACTTGGGGTACTGCCGCGAGCTAGGTATTGGCGTTGCCTTGCTCGGTCTTTTCCTGGCGTATCCGAGCATTCGCCTCTTCGTCGGCATAACACGACGCTCCAGCGGACCGCCTGCGGCGTCCGTTGAGCTATAGCGTTGGGCATCAAGGGGGCAGAGTGTTCTTCTGGCGTAAAAAGAAAAGCAAGCTCGAAGAGCCGCAAGCTGAGCCACTCTTCATGGCCGTTCCATCGATGGAAGAAGAGCTGAGTCACGCCTATGCACGAGCGGCGGCAAGCATGGCGGAGTTCAGGACGCATATTGAGCGTCAAGGCGATCACATCTGTTCTGCGAAGCTCAGATTCAAGGATCCCAACGAATCGGATCGCATGGGCAAAGACGTTCTCCTGTTTCTGTGGCTTACGGCCATCGAGTACAACCCTGCATCTGACTCCTACATCGGAACATTCTTCGAGGTTCCTCCGGAACTTGGGGAGTGGCATTGCGCCGGTCAAAAATTGGAGTTTGATGGTGCCGACGTCTTCGACTGGATGGTCAACGACGACGGAATTCTTCATGGCGGGTTTACGCTACGAGTCAATCGCAAGCGCCTGCCGGAAGGGGAGAGGGAGGCCTTCGATCGTTACGTTGGTGTCAGGCAATGGGCCCAGTGGGGCGGGCATTGATACCCAACCAGTCGCTCGAGCCGACTCGCGTCGGCAAGCCGCCGCTCGCGGCTCAGCTTCAACGTTGAGCATCATGAGGGAGTCGTACTTCCACTTCCCTTCCAGAGACAACCTTCGAAGAGCGTGGATCGCATTGCAGGTCTCGCTGATGCTGCCTTTCATGTTTTCCGTCGCGATAGTCCTTGAAATGGCGTTCGCTCAGCCAGGCAAAGGATACCGAAGCCCGGCGGGCGTCGATATCGCTTGCGAGCCCCTTGCGCCGCGGGCCAAAATTTACTCCGCACCCCGGTGCGCGCGCTTTGGATCGATGGAGACGAATCCGCAGGGGTTTGGTTTGGCTCTTGCGTCACTCGCTTTGCTCAGCGGCGGAATGTGGCTTAGTTGCAGGCCAGGTTGTGGTTTGCGTTTCGCGCGTCGTGGGTAACGTGGCGATGATGCTCAACCCGGCATTCGAGCGGACCTGCGCCAGCTACGCTGGCTGGTCCGCTCAATTTGGACGTTGGACATGATATGGACTTTGATCGCGCGCGGAAATTGGCCGCGTCCTGGGTCGACCTGACGACGCAGGGAACCGCCGCCATCTACCGAGAAGAGACCATCGCACTTCCATACGGCTGGGTGTTTTTCTACAACTCACGAGAATTTTTAGCAGACCCAAGCAATCATAAAGATTCGCTGGTGGGCAACGTTCCCATCCTGATCGATCGCGTCAACGGCGAATTGAGAGTTCTCGGGCCGCGATACCTCGACCGGCTCAAACAGCTGGAGCAGGAAATGCCCGCTGCGCGTCTTCAGATGAAGGCGGAGAATCCGTGGTGGTGATGTCCGACCATTTGTTCGATTGGACGTTCCACGGCAGCGGCCCTCGTGATGCATGAGCACACAATCGGATCGGTCGAGAAAGCTATGCAGTCGGTTTGGCGTTCAAACTGGCGCATAGCCCTCATCGTGAGTCTTGCAGCTTCGTGCTGCTGCATGGTGTCGGGCTGTAGCTTGCTGGCATTCGGGGCAGTGGCACTTGGCGAAAGCCGACGGGCCAACAGTCCCGAGGCCGTCGCTGCGCGCGAAGCGGATCGGCGTCAGAATTTGGCACGTGTCGAAAGCATCCAAAAAATGGCCGAAACTGGCGATGGTTATGCGGCCATCGAAGTTGCGAGAAAGTGTTTCGAGACGTCTTATCCCTGCCTCGTGCGCGAGCCCGAAGAAGTATTTAAGAAATATTCGGAACTCGGTTATGAGATCGCCACCTACTACCACGCGTCGATCCAGCTTGGTTTCGATGTTTGGGGCGCGAGAGTTTATGAGTGCAAAAGAACGTTGTGGGGCAGGTGCAAGTTTTCGGATGTGAGGGCCGGCACGCAGGCCATGGCCAATTTGGCGCGTAAGGGCTGCGAGTACGAAGTTCAGGCATTTGAACGCCGCGAGAAAATTTACCCGTGCCATCGTCTGAAGCGTTCCAGCAAGTAGATTGGCGCTCGTGGGGAGACAGGTGCCGAAACGGGCACGCATTGCGCGTCTGCCCGATCCGGACGGCGCTGCGCGGCATCGACCCTGAAGAGTTGCGCCGGCGCAGGGGGCGTGCCTCTGGGCACGTCAGCGCGCACCTGCCAGCCAGCCCGCCAGCGCCTCCCCCGCCATCGGCCGCGCCACCAGAAACCCCTGCGCCACCGCATACCCCTGTGCCCGCAGCAGCGCATCCTGCGCCGTCGTCTCCACGCCCTCGGCCACCACCGTCAGCTGGAGGCTGCGCCCGATCTCCAGGATCGCGTTGCTCAGCGCGCGCGCCGCGCCGTCGCTCTCCAGATCGGCCACGAAGCTCCTGTCCAGCTTGATCTCGTCCACCGGCAGCCGGCGCAGGTAGCTCAGGCTCGAATAGCCGGTGCCGAAGTCGTCCATGGACATGCGCACGCCCAGCGCGCGCACCTCGGCGATGGTCTCCAGCGTGCTGGGGTGGGCGTCCAGCAGCACGCTCTCGGTCAGCTCCAGCAACAGGTCCTGCGGCGCCAGCGCGTGCTGTGCCAGCGTCTGCGCGATGCTGCGCGCCAGCGCGCGGTCGTGGAAGCTGGTGGGCGAGAGGTTGACCGAAACCGAGGGCACGGCCAGCCCTTCGCTGCGCCACTGCGCGAGCTGGCGGCAGGCTTCGCGCAGGGCCCAACGGCCCAGCTCGGCGATGAGGCCGCACTCTTCGGCCAGCGGGATGAAGCGCGCCGGCTCGATCTCGCCCAGCACCGGGTGGGTCCAGCGGGCCAGCGCCTCCACGCCGTGCAAGCGGCCGCTGGCGATGTCGATCTGCGGCTGATAGTGCAGCTGCATCTGCGCAGTGCCCATGGCCTGGCGCAGCGCGGTTTCCAGCGCCATGCGCTGCTGCACCTCGTCGTTCATGCCGGCACTGAAGAAGCAGAAGCGCCCGCGGCCGCCGGTCTTGGCCTGGTACATGGCCATGTCGGCGCGCTGCAGCAGCGCGTCCATGGTGCGGCCATCGTCCGGGAACATGGCCACGCCCACGCTGGCCGTGACCGACAGCGCGGAGCCGCCCACGGCCAGCGGCTCGGCCAGCAGGGCCTGCAACCGCGCGGCGATCTCGGCCGCGTGGCCGGCGTCGCATTGCGGCAGCACGACGACGAACTCGTCGCCCGACAGCCGGCCGGCGATGTCCGAGGCGCGCAGCTCCAGCTGCAGCTGGGCGGCGGCATGGCGCAGCACGGCGTCGCCGGCCGGGTGGCCGAGCGAGTCGTTGACCTGCTTGAAGCGGTCCAGGTCGACGAACAGCACGGCCAGCGTCTCGCGGCTGCGCGCGGCCGCGGCGATGGCCTGGTCGGCCCGGGCGTGCAGCAGGCTGCGGTTCGGCAGGCCGGTCAGGCTGTCGTAGAAGGCGAGCTGGCGGATGTGCTGGCGGGTGCGTTCGCGCTGCAGCGCCAGCGCGCACAGGTTGGTGCAGCTGTCCACCAGGCGCTGGTGGAAGGCAGCGCTGGCCGTGTTGCGGGGCTGGCGGAAGTAGAAGGCGAAGGTGCCCAGCACGCCGCCCTGGCTGTTGCGGATGGGGGTGGACCAGCAGCCGGTGAAGCCCAGCGGCAGAACCAGGTCGCGGTAGGGCGTCCACAGCGGGTCGGTGGCGATGTCGTCCACCATCACGGGCGCGTTGCGCCAGGCGGCCGTGCCGCAGGAGCCGCCGATGGGGCCGATGGCCAGCCCGTCGAGCTGGCGCGAGTAATCCGCGGGCAGGCTGGGCGCGGCCAGCGTGTGCATCCGGCCTTGCTCGTCCACCTCCAGGATGCTGGCGCTGACCTCGGGCGCCAGGTGCTCCACCTGCCGGCAGATCAGATCCAGCACCTCGGCCAGCGGCCGGTCGCGCGCCATGGCCTCCAGCACGCGGTGCTGCAAGGCGGCGTGCACCTTGGTCTGGGTGATGTCGGTGTAGACGGACACGGTGTAGCGCCGGCCGTCCAGCTCGTCGAAGATGGGGTGGCTGACGACCTTGACCCAGTGGCTTTGCCCGTCCTTGCCCAGCGCGATGCGCTCGCGCTCCACCGGTCGGCCGCTGCGCAGCGTGGCGCGGAAGGCCTCGATGGCCACGGCGTCCTGGTTGGACAGCAGCCAGGCCACCGCGTTCTGGCCCGTCACCTCGTCGGCGCGCCAGCCCAGCAGCCGCGTGAAGCCCGCGTTGACGTAGAGGATGCGGGCCTGCGCGTCGGTCACCACGATGGCCGCATCGGTGGTGTCCGTGGCCAGCGACAGGCGGCGCAGGTGGGCCGCGTCGGCGCGCTCGCGCAGCAGGCGTTCGGTCACGTCGGCCGCCACCTCCAGCACCTCGGTCACCTGGCCGTCGGCGTCCAGCACGGGGGCGTAGGTGGATTGCAGCCAACAGCTGCGCCCGTCCATGCACTCGCGCTCGAGCGGACCGGCCTGGGCCTGGCCACGCCGCAGCGCCTGCCACAGCGCGGCGTAGTCGGCGCTGGCGGCCGTGGCGGGCGTGCACCAGCGGCTGTGGTGGCTACCCACGGCCACGTCGGCCGTGCAGCCCAGCAGGGCCAGGTAGTGCGCGTTGGCGCGGCGCAGCGTGCCGTCGGGGGTGAATTCGGCGATGGCCATCACGTCGTCCAGGGCACGCAGCTGCGCCAGCTGCTGCGCAGCAGGGTTCCGGCCTGCCCCGTGGTCCATCGCACCTCCCGCTGGCGCCGGCACCGCCACCAGGCGTTGCCAGGGCGGCGGTCGTGACGGCAACTTTTGTGTTGTGATGTTATGCGATGCCACTGCAGGCCTTGCTGGGGCGGGGTCTGGCGCGGCCCGGGGGGTCACGGGATGCCGCGGCCGACGTGGCGGCGCAACGCCTCCAGCGCCTCGGTGCCGGCGCGGAACAGGGCCAGCGGCAATTCGTGGCTGCCGATGGCGGGCAGGGTGGTGGCCGCGGCGGGCACGGTGAAGTCGGGGTCGTGGCGCACATGGCAGCGCATCAGGCGCAAGCCGGCGCGCGCCATGCGCGCGGCGATGGCGCCTACCTGCGCACGCAACGGCGCCACGCTGGCGGCATCGGCCACGGTCAGCGTGAGGCCGACTTGCACATCCAGCACGTCCAGCACCAGACCGATCTGGCCCACCGGCGCCAGTGCCACCGCCAGGCACAGCCGGGTGCCCGCGCGGCGGCGGGCGCGGCGGTTGGGGCCGCCGGTCCAGCGCCGCTGCTCCAGCCACAGCGTGAGCGGCCAGCCATGCCAGGGCAGCACGCGCAGCAGCAGGGCGGCCTCACCGGCGTGCGGCGTGGCCGGCGCGTCGGCACCGGACACGCTGGAGTGCGCCGGCGCCAGCGTGGCCGCCTGCTGCAGCGCGGCCAGCGTGCGCTGGCGCCAATGGGCGGCCAGCGCCATGGTGTCGTTGGCGGCCGCGGCGAGACGCAGGATGGCGGCCTGGTCGGGCCGCAGCGCCGGCAGGTCGATCTCCAGGGCATGCAACCCCGCCGCGCTGGGCACGGCCTCACCGCCAGCGAGGCCCAGCACGCGCACTTCCAGCGGCGGGCCTGCCCGCAGCACCTGCACCAGCAGCGTCTGGCCCTCGCGCCAGGGGGCGGTCTGGCCGGCGGCGAGCAGGCGGTAGACCTGGCCCTGTTCGCTGCGGCCCAGCAGTTCGCCGGACGCGTCGGCGGCCAGGACCAGGCGCAGCAACTGAGCGGTGTCGGGGCGCGCCTGCCGCTCCAGCGGTGCCTGCAGCGCGGAGCGCACTGCGCCGGGGCGGGGCAGGGCCGGGATGGGGTCGAGCGACATGGCGCGGGCTGGTCGGGCCGCCCGCGCTCAGGCGGCCGGCGCGGCCGGCAGATGCTCGGGCGGCAGGCCCTGGGCGTGGCGCTCCCACATGCGCTGCAGCAGCGCTTCATAGTCGCGCACGTAACGCCGGCTGTCGAACAGCGGCAGGTGGTCGCGCTGCGTGTGCAGCCGCTCGCGCAGGGCGGCCAGCGCGGCCGGATCGCCGGCGAGTGCCACCGCGCGCTCCACGTACGCGTCGGCATCCGTGCAGACGAGTTCGGACAGGCCACAGGCCGACACCAGGCTGGCGGCCACGCGGCCCGCGAAGGACTGGCCCGGCAACGTGAGCACCGGCACGCCGCACCACAGCGCGTCGCTGGCCGTGGTGTGGGCGTTGCACGGCCAGGTGTCCAGCATCAGGTCGGCGCACTGCAGGCGCGCCAGGTGCTCGGCAGGCGACGCGGTGGGCGAAAAGAACAGCCGCTCGGCTGCGACGCCACGCTGCACCATCTCGCGCACGAAATTGGCCGAGGCCTGGTCCGCCCAGTTGACCTGCCAGAGCACGGCATGGGGGGCGGCCTGCAGGATGCGCGTCCAGGCGTCCGCCATCGCGGGCGTCACCTTGTAGCTCTGGTTGAACGAGCACAGCACCACCGCGTCGTCCGGCAGGCCCAGCTCGGCACGCGCCGGACGGGCCGGCAGCATGCGCCGGCTGTCGTTGGGCTGGTAGCTGTGCGGCATCTGGGCGATGCGTTCGCTGAAATGCGCGGCGTGTTCCAGCGGCGTGACGACGGGGTCGCCGATCAGGTAGTCCAGAAAGCTGCCCCCGCTGGTGCCGGGAAAGCCGAGGTAGCCGACCTGCACCGGGGCGGGGCGGTGGACCAGGATCTGCAGCCGCGTGTCCTTGGTGTAGCCCTTGAGGTCGATGGCGATGTCCAGGTCGTCCTCGCGCATGCGTTGCGCGGCGGCGGCGTCGCTCAGCGTGTGGATCTCGCAAAAATGGTCGGCGGCCGCGCGGATGCGCTGCTGGACGGCGGTGCCGTCGCGCGGGCTGTGGCAGTACAGGAAGACCTCGAAGCGGCTGCGGTCGTGCAGCTCCAGCAGTTCGCTCAGCAGATGCGCCGTGGCGTGGCTGTAGAAGTCCGCCGACAGGTAGCCGATGCGCAAGGGGCCGGGCCGGCGCGCCGCGCGCGGCGGCAGCGGCTGCAAGCGGGCCTGCAGTCCCTGGGCGATGGCCTGGTACACGCGGCGCTGCTGCGCGGGCGTGGTCGGCAGGGCCACCAGCGTGAAGGGCTCGATGCGGGCCAGCAGGGCGTCCGGCGCCGCGTCGATCAGCTGCATGAGGGCGGGCAGATGGCGTCCCAGGTCGTCCCACTGCATGGCCATCTGCAGCATGTGGACCAGCATGGACAGCGCCTGCATGCGCACCTGGCCGGTCTTGTCGGTGCCGACCGCGGTCTCCAGGCAGACGGCGGCGTCACGTGGGCGCTGCAGGCTTTTGAAGGCCATGCCCATGTTGAGGTAGGCCACGGGGTTGTGCGGGTTGTGCCGCAGGCAGGCCAGGTAGCTGACGATGGCGTCCTGCCAACGGCAGGCGCGCATCAGGCACTCGGCCTGCTGCATCAGCAATTCTTCGTTGCGTGCGACCGATGCCGGCAATCCGAGGTAGACCAGCGCGGCTTCGCCATGGCGGTTCTGCAATCCGAGCACGTGGGCGAGCACCCGCGCCGAGAGCGCCTCGGGCTGCAGCGCGTGGGCCTGGCCGGCGGCGTGTTCGGCTTCGGCGATCTGGTTGTGCTGCAGCCGGGCGGTGGCCAGGCTCATCCAGTACAGGCTCTCGCGCGGGGCCAGCTGCGTGGCGCGCTCGTATTCGCGCAGCGCGCCGTCCCACCGCCGGTCCTTGTCGGCGCGGCGCCCGGCTTCCCAGTGCTGCCGGGCGCGCTGGAGTTGCGGGGTCTTGTGCATGGCGATCGATCCTGCGGTGCAGAAAGGAAGAGGCCGCCGGGCATGCCGGCGGCCAGGGAAGGCGGCCCGGCGCGCCGCCGGGCCCGGTCCGGCTTTACTGCAGCAGCGACAGTGCCAGCTGCGACATGGAGTTGGACTGCTTGAGCATGGACGTGCCGGCCTGCATCAGCATCTGCTTGGTCGTCATGTTGGCCGACTCGGAAGCGTAGTCGACGTCCATGATCCGGCCGCGGGCGGCTTCGGTGTTGATGCTCATGTTGCCCAGGTTGTTGAACACGTGGTCCAGGCGGTTGGACGCGGCGCCCAGCGTCGAGCGCATCTTGCCGACGGCCTCGATGGCGTCGTCGATGTCCTGCAGGATGCCGTTGGCGGTGGTCGTGGAGTTGGTCCCCAGTTCCGTGCCGGTGGCAGCGGTCGTGTAGTTGCTGCTGACGGCGGCCAGGGCGGTCGCCACGGCCGTCAGGTCGGTCTGGCCGTCGATGGCCATGGTTTCGCCGTCGCTGGCGCCGATCTGGAAGGTCAGCGCGGTCGTGCTGAGCAGGCCACCCGTGCCGGTGACGGACGTGCCGTCGCTGAACAGCTTGGTGCCGCCGAACGAGGTGTTCTTGATGATGTTGGACAGTTCCAGGCCCAGGGCGTCGTATTCCGCCTGCAGGGCGACGCGGTCGTCCTCGGTGGTCGATGCCGTGGCGGCTTCGGTGGCCAGATCCTTCTGGCGCAGCAGGATGTTGGTGACTTCGGCGAACGCGCCTTCGGCGGTCTGCATCATGGAGATGCCGTTCTGCGTGTTGCGCTGGGCCACGGCCATGCCGCGCGTCTGCGCGTTCAGGCGGGTGGCGATCTGCAGGCCGGCGGCGTCGTCCATGGCGGAATTGACGCGGTAGCCGGTGGACAGGCGGGTCAGCGAGGTCGACAGCGCCTTGTTGGTCGAGGTCAGCGCGTTCTGACCGGACAGGGATGCTGCGTTGGTGTGCAGGCTCAGCATGGTGGGTAGCTCCTTGCGGTTGATCGGGGTACAGGCCACTGTTGCGCCCGTACCTGCACAAGGCGGTCAGCCGCACAAAAAAACTAAATCGAATCTTTCGGCCGGCCCGCAGCGGGCGTGAATTCCGTCACACAAAGCGCCAGGCGGCGGTCCACTGCGCCAGCCGTTCAGCCGGGCCGCCGGCGGCCTCGGGCAGGCCCAGCATGCGGGCGGCCGCCTGCAGCGCGGCCGCCGGATCGCCGAGGTCCAGCGCCTGCGCGCCGTTCTGCTTGGACAGCTTTTCGCCATTGGCGCCGAGCACCAGCGGTGTGTGCAGGTAGCGCGGCGTGGGCAGGCCCAGCGCGCGCTGCAGCAGCAGCTGGCGTGGCGTGTTGTCGGCCAGGTCTTCGCCGCGCACCACGTCGGTGATGCCCTGGTCGGCGTCGTCCACCACCACGGCGAGCTGGTAGGCCCACAGCCCGTCGGCACGGCGCAGCACGAAATCGCCGACGGCCTGCTCCACATCCTGCTGCTGGGGGCCGAGCTGGCGATCGGTCCAGGCGACGGGGCCGACCCGGTCGGTGCGCAGGCGCCAGGCGCGGGCGGGCCGGCCATGCAGGCCTTGGCGGCAGGTGCCGGGGTAGATCAGCTCGCCGTGGCGCCGGGCGGGCTGCGCCAGGGCGATCTCGCTGCGCGTGCAGGCGCAAGGGTAGGCCTGCCCGCCGGTCACCAGCCGGTCGAGCGCGGCCTGGTACAGCGCGCCGCGGCGGGATTGCCAGGTGGGTTCTTCGTCCGGGAGCAGCTGGCAGGCCGCCAGCTGCGACAGGATCAGCGCATCCAGGCCAGGCGGGCAGCGCGGTGCGTCCACGTCCTCGATGCGCACCAGCCAGCGGCCACGGTGGGCGCGCGCGTCGAGCCAGCTGGCCAGCGCAGCGACCAGGGATCCGGCGTGCAGCGGCCCGGTGGGCGAGGGCGCGAAGCGGCCGGTGTAGCTCACGCCATCCGCAACGCCAGCTCCAGGCCCGAGACGAAGGCGTCTTCCACGCGGTGACCCAGGCACCAGTCGCCGGCCACGCCGATGCGCAGGGCCTCGTCCCACACGTGGCTCTCGCCCAGCGGCACCAGGGTCTGGGCCTGGTGCCACAGGTGGGCCGTGGCGAAGGCCGGCTCGGCGCGGATGCCGGTGACTTCGGCGAAAGCGCGCAGCAGCTTGGCCTGGACGCGTGCCGGCTCGTCCTGCAGGTGCTCGGCCGACCAGGCGGTGGAGGCCTGCACGGTCCAGCGCTCGATGGCGCCGCGGCCCGGCTTGGAGTTCTCGCGCGCCAGCCAGGCGATGCGGTGGTGCGTGCTGCGCGCCGCGTTCCATTGCGGGCCCAGGTGCGGCAGGCCGGCCTGCTGGGCCTGCGGGAAGGCCAGCAGCAGCGTCCAGCACGGGCCGACGCTGACGCCGGCGATGCGCTGCTGCAGCGCGGGCGCCAGGCCGCTTGCGCGCAGCAGCTGCAGCGCCTGGGCGCTGGGCACGGCCAGCACCACGGCGTCGAAGCCGCCGAACACGCGCTGCGCGTCCGGGGTGCCGAGCATGCCTTCGGTGGCGAGCTGCCATTGGTCCGGCTGCAGACGGTCGGGTGCGATGCCGGTCACGCGTGTGCCGCATTCGATGGAGGCGAGCGGGGCGGCCCAGTGCGCCGGCAGCGCCTGCATGCCGGGCGTGGGCACCCAATGCCGCTCGCCCGTGGGCAGCGCGGCGGCGGCCACACGGCCGTAGGGATCGAGCACGTGCACCGTGTTGGCGCTCCAGGGCTTGCACAGGGGCTTGGCGGTCTGCTCCAGCACCTGGGCGAAGCGGCCATCGCGCACCGTGAAGTACTGCGCCCCGTGGTCGAAGCCGCCGAAGGCCGTGTCGGCCGTGGCCATGCGGCCGCCGGCGAGGGCATTGGCTTCGAACACCTGCACGCCATGGCCGGCCTGGGCCAGCGTGCGGGCACAGGCGATGCCGGCCATGCCGGCGCCGATGACGGCGATGCGCCGCGCAGGCGCGGCAGATGTCGTGGATCTTGTGGGCCGGGTGCGCATGTTCATGGCCTGACTCTACACGGTGGGCAGCGGCCGCCACCCAGGCGGCACACCCGCATCAACCCGCATGCGGCGCATTGAGCAGGGCCGCGCGCGTGGCCGGGCTCTCCAGCTGCTGCAGCCACCATTGCACGGCGCGGCCCAGGCCCAGGCCGCTGGATGGGGCATGCCAGGCGTAGCCCACGTCGACCACGCGCTCGGGCTGCTGCACGCGGCGCGCCACGAGGCGGCCAGTGTCGATGTAGGGCCGTGCCAGGTTCTCGGGCAGGAAGCCGCAGCCCAGGCCGCGCAGCTGGGCCTCGAGCTTGGCGCGCATAGTGGGAACGGTCAGCACGTCCTGCCCGCCCAGGAGGCCCAGCGTGACGTTGGCGCGCTGGGCCGAATCGGCCACGGCCACGGCACGGTGCTGCTGCACCAGCGCGTCGGGCAGCGGTTCGTCCGCCTGCGCCAGCGGGTGGTGCGGGGCCATGGCGTAGACGAAGCGCATCTTGCCGAGGGGGCGGACCTGCAGGTCGCGGATCGCGCCGCCCTGCGTGACGACGCCGATGGCCAGGTCGGCCTGGCCGGTGACAAGGGCTTCCAGCGTGCCCGACAGCACCTCCTCGCGGATCTTCAGCCGCGTGGGCGGCGCGATGGCGTAGAAAGCCTCGCACAGGTCCAGCATGGTGGTGCGCGAGATCACGCTGTCCACGGCCAGCGTGAGCTGCGGCTCCCAGCCCGTGGCCACGCGGCGCACGCGGTTGGCGACGGCGTCGATCTCGTGCAGCAAGCGCTGGCCCTCGCGCATGAGCTCGGCCCCGGCCTCGGTCAGCCGGGCCTGGCGCGAGCTGCGGTCGAACAGCAGGACGTCCAGCGCGTCCTCGATCTGGCGCACGCGGTAGGTCAGCGCGCTGGGCACGAGACCGAGTGCACGGGCGGCCGCAGCGAAGCTGCCGGAGCTGGAGATGGCCTGCAGCATGGCCAGGGCGTCGGGCGTCAGCACGTCGCGCGGGCTGGGGGTCTGGCTGGGCATGGGCGATTCAGTTGGTTTGAACGATGACGCGAATCCGCGTGCATTGTCTTTGAATGGACGACGCCTAAAGTTCTGCCCATGCGCCGCTTGTGGCGCACGTCGAAGAACCGAAGGAGTCCACCATGCTGACACTGCGCAAATCCGCCGACCGGGGCCATGCCGACCACGGCTGGCTCAAGTCCCACCACAGCTTCTCGTTCGCGGGTTACTACGACCCGGCGCATATGGGCTGGGGCAACCTGCGCGTGATCAACGAAGACCGCGTCGCGCCGGGCAAGGGCTTCGGCACGCACGGCCACCGCGACATGGAGATCATCAGCTACGTGTTGGAGGGCAACCTCGCGCACAAGGACACGCTGGGCAACGTCAAGGGCATCCCCCCCGGCGACGTGCAGCGCATGAGCGCCGGCACCGGCGTGATGCACAGCGAGTTCAACCACGCGCCGGACCAGACCACGCACTTCCTGCAGATCTGGATCGAGCCCGCGAAGAACGGCATCGCGCCGAGCTACGAGCAAAAGCACTTCGATGCCGCCGACAAGCGCGGCCGGTTGCGGCTGGTGGCCTCGCCCGACGGAGCCGACGGCTCGGTCACGGTGCATGCCGATGCCGCGCTGTACGCCGGCCTGTTCGACGGTGCCGAGGCGGCCACGCTGGCCCTGAACCCGGCCCGCAAAGGCTACGTGCACCTGGTGCGCGGCGAGCTGACCGTCAACGGCCAGCGCCTGTCGGGCGGCGACGCGGCCCTTCTGGCCGGTGAGTCGGAGTTGCGCCTGGCCGACGGCAAGGACGCCGAGGTGCTGGTCTTCGACCTGGCGGCCTGATACTGCGCGGGCCCGCGCGCCATGGGGCGCGCGGGCCGTCTTCCCGACCCATTGCCAAGGAGTACGCCATGAACGCCCATCCCATCCCCCCGAGCCCGGCACAGGACACGCTGGCCCTGATCGGCCGCATCCTGATCGCGGTGCTGTTCATCCCGGCCGGCTTCGGCAAGCTGACCGGCTTCGCCGGCACCGTGGGCTACATCGGCTCGGCCGGGCTGCCGCTGCCGCAGCTGGGTGCGGCACTGGCCATCGTGGTCGAGCTGGGCCTGGGGCTTGCGCTGCTGGTCGGCTTCAGGACGCGGCTCGCTGCGGCGGTGCTGGCCGTGTTCACGCTGGCGGCCTCGTTCTTCTTCCACAACTATTGGGCGGTGCCGGCCGACAAGGCCATGGTGCAGCAGCTCATGTTCATGAAGAACGTGGCGGTCACGGGCGGGCTGCTGGCGTTCGTGGCCTTCGGTGCCGGTCGCTTCAGCGTGGACCGGCGCTGACTACACTGGCGCGATCCACGATTTCTGGGGAGTAGACGCGCATGGCCATCGAACTGCTGTTGAACGGACACGACAAGGACTTGGGCGGCGGCTTCGCCGTGCGCCGGCTGCTGCCGGCGGCCAAGCGGCAGGCCGTCGGTCCCTTCCTGTTCTTCGACCATTTCGGCCCGGCCGAGCAGCGGCCGCAGGACAACCACGACGTTCGTCCGCACCCGCACATCGGCCTGGCCACCGTGACCTACCTGTTCGAGGGCGCGATCTTCCACCGCGACAGCCTGGGCTCGGAGCAGGAGATCCAGCCCGGCGCCATCAACTGGATGACGGCCGGGCGCGGCATCGCGCATTCCGAGCGCCGGCCCGCGCGGCTGGCGCAGCAGTCCTATGTCAACCACGGCCTGCAACTGTGGGCCGCGCTGCCGGAGGAGCACGAGCGCACCGAACCCAGCTTCGAGCACACGCCCGCCGCGAGCATCCCCACGCTGGAGGTGGACGGCGTGCAGGTGCGCGTGCTCATCGGCCATGCCTTCGGCAAGGTCTCGCCCGTGACCACGTTCTCCGAGACCGTGTACCTGGACGTGTCACTCAAGGCCGGCACCAGCTTCGTGCTGCCGCCGCTGGCGCCCGAGCTCGCGGTCTATGCCGTCGACCATGCGCTGACCGTGGACGGCGAGGCCGTGGCGCCGCGCCAGCTGGCGGTGCTGCGGCCCGGTGCGGGCGTGGCCATCCACAGCACGGCGCCCGCGCGCGTGGCCGTGATCGGCGGCGCGCCGCTGGGCCACCGCCACATGTGGTGGAACTTCGTGGCCAGCCGCAAGGAAAGCATCGTGCAGGCTGCCGACGACTGGGAGGCCGGGCGCTTCGGCCGCGTGCCGGGCGAGAGCGAGTTCATCCCCTTGCCAGAGCGCCGCTTCACGGCCTGAACCTTCCAGACGAGAAAAAGGCCGGCGCCTCGCGGTGCCGGCCTTTTGCATGGTGCCCAGGAACCTCAGTCCTCGACGAAGGCTTCCTCGCGCTTGGCCTTGACCGAGGGCAGCAGCACCACGACCAGCAGCAGCGCCGCCAGCGCCAGCAGGGTGGCCGACAGCGGCCGCGTGACCAGCACGCTCCAGTCGCCGCGCGAGAGCAGCAGCGCGCGGCGCAGGTTCTCTTCCATCATGGGGCCCAGGATCAGCCCCAGCAGCAGCGGCGCCGGTTCGCAGGACAGCTTGTGGAACAGGTAGCCCACCACGCCGAAGATGGCGACCATCCAGATCTCGAAGCTGTTGTTGTTCTCCGAGTACACGCCGACCGCGCAGAACAGCACGATGGACGGGAACAGCCACTTGTAGGGCACCGAGAGCAGCTTGATCCACACGCCGATCAGCGGCAGGTTCAGGATGATCAACATCAGGTTGCCGATCCACATCGAGGCGATCAGGCCCCAGAACAGCTCGGGGTTGCTGGTCATGACCTGCGGGCCCGGCTGGATGTTGTGGATGGTCATGGCCCCCACCATCAGCGCCATCACGGCGTTGGGCGGGATGCCCAGCGTCAGCAGCGGGATGAAGGAGGTCTGCGCGCCGGCGTTGTTGGCCGATTCGGGCCCGGCCACGCCGCGGATGTTGCCCTGGCCGAACGGCACCTCGCCCGGCTTGAGCTTGGTGCGCTTCTCGATGGTGTAGGAGGCGAAGGCCGACAGCAGCGCGCCGCCGCCGGGCAGGATGCCCAGGGCCGAGCCCAGGGCCGTGCCGCGCAGCACGGCGGGCGTCATCTGCTTGAAGTCGTCCTTGGTCGGCATCAGGCCCTTGACCTTGGCCGTGAAGACCTCGCGCTGGCTGGAAGGCACGGCCAGGTTGGCGATGATCTCGCCGTAGCCGAACACGCCCATGGCGATGGCGATGAAGCTGATGCCGTCGGTCATCTCCGGGATGTCGAACGAGTAGCGCGCCACGCCCGAGTTGACGTCGGTGCCGACCAGGCCGAAGGCCAGGCCCAGCAGGATCATGGCGATGGCCTTGAGCAGCGAGCCCGAGGCCAGCACCACGGCGCCGATCAGCCCCAACACCATGAGCGAGAAGTACTCGGCGGGGCCGAACTTGAAGGCGATCTCGGTCAGCGGCGGCGCGAAGCCGGCCAGGATCAGCGTGCCCACGCAGCCCGCGAAGAACGAGCCCAGGCCCGCCGCGGCCAGTGCCGGCCCGGCCCGGCCTTTGCGCGCCATCTGGTAGCCGTCGATGACGGTCACCACGGACGAGGCCTCGCCGGGCAGGTTGACCAGGATGGCCGTGGTCGACCCCCCGTACTGTGCGCCGTAGTAGATGCCGGCCAGCATGATCAGCGCCGCCACCGGAGGCAGGGCGTAGGTGGCGGGCAGCAGCATGGCGATGGTGGCCACCGGGCCGATGCCCGGCAGCACGCCGATCAGCGTGCCCAGCAGACAGCCAACGAAGGCGTAGGCCAGGTTCTGCAGCGTGAAGGCGACGCCGAAGCCGGTCGCCAGGTTGTCGATCAAATCCATGTCAGTGATTGATTGCGCTGCGTGCAGCGTGGAACGATGGAAGCGACGGCACGCGACAAGCGGTGCCGAAGGCCGCGGAGCAGGCCATGCCAGCGCAGCCGCTGAACTGGCTCTGCCAGGCCGCCGGGTGCGCCCCCGTGAGGGGGGATGGGACTTCCACACGCAGTGAGAAGTCCAAACGGGGGTGGTTCATGTCAGGCGAGGAAGGTGGGCCAGATCTGGAAGTTCAGCTTCAGCGCGAGTTCGAACGCGATGTAGCTGCCGATCGCCAGCACGGTGGCCAGAACGGCCACGCCCTTGGCGTTGAACTGGTCGCCGGCCAGGCTGGCGATGAAGGTCAGCACGTAGATCGCGACGATCAGGCCCATGGCCGGGATGCCCAGCGAGGGCAGGCCGGCCAGCAGCACGCCGAATGCCAGGTTGGCGCCGATGATGAACACCAGCGGCCGCCAGGCCACCTTGCCGATCGGGTCGCCGTCCGGCCCGCCGTGGCGCGTCGCGTTGAACATGATCAGCGACCCGAGGATGGCGATCAGCACCCCGACCAGCAGCGGGAAATACCCCGGCCCCATGCGGGCCGAGTCGCCCACCGTGTAGTTGGTCGCGCCCCAGGCGAACGCGACGCCGAACGCACTGAACATTGCGCCGGCAAAAAAGTCTCTCTGGCTCTTGATTCCCAAAACTGCCTCCTTCTGGTGGGGAACGGCGCCATGGCGGCGCGCGGGGCGATGCTAGGAACGCCACCGGCGCCCGTGCATGACCAGAAGATGAACGTTTGGTTAGGTGGGCGCTGCGGTCAGCTGTGGGGCAGGGTCAGCCGTACGCGCAGCCCCGGCGCGGCGTCCTCGAACCGCAGGTCGGCGCGGTGCAGCTGGGCGATGGCGCGCACGCTGGCCAGGCCCAGACCGGTGCCGGGCAGGCGTTCGTCGAGCCGGAAAAAGCGCTGGCCCAGCCGTGCCAGTGCCGCGGCCGGCACGCCGGGGCCGTTGTCGCGCACCGCGAGTTCGACCTGGCCGTCCCGCGTGCGGACCGACACGTCGACGCGCGCGCCGGGCGTGGCCGCCGTGTACTTGAGCGCGTTGTCCACCAGGTTGGCGATGGCGCTGGCCAGCAGGTCGCGGTCGCCCGACACCTGGCCGGGGCCGTCGCCCGTGAACTGCAACTGGCAGCCCTGGTCCTCCGCGACGGCGGCGTAGAGCTCGACCACGTCGGCTGCGATGGCGCCCAGCGACTGCGGCGTGAACTGCTGGCGCTGCGCCCCGGCCTCGGCCTCGGCGATCTGCAGCAGCTTGTGGAACACGGTGTTGAGCTGCTCGAGTTCGGCGATGGCGGCGGTGCAGGCCCCCTGCAAGGCGTGCGGCGTGCTGCCTGGGCGCTGCGCCTCGTGCAGCCGCGCCAGGGCGCGCGTGAGCGGCGTGCGCAGGTTGTGGGCGATGGTGTCGGAGACGTGGCGCACGCCCTGCATCAGGTGTTCGATGCGGTCCAGCATGCGGTTGATGTCGTGCTCCAGCAGCGCGAACTCGTCGTCGCGGGCGGCGGGTTGCACGCGTTCGGCCAGGCGGCCGGCCGCCACACGCGCTGCCGTGGCGCGCAGGGCGCCGATGCGCTGCTCCAGCACGTCGCGGAACAAGTAGGTGCCGCCCACGACCAGCAGCAGCGCGAGGAAGGTGGCGGCCTGGATCGCGTCACCCACGAGTTCGGCCATCTGCAGCTGCTCGCTGCGGTCGTGGCCGACCACCAGGCGCGAGCCGTCGGGCAGCCGGCGCGTGGTCAGGTAGCCGGGGGAGGGGTGGCCGCTGCGCAGCAGGGTCTGCTCCTCGATGTCGTCGCCCGAGGCCGGCGGGTCGGCATAGCGGGTGCTGCCGGCCAGCCGGTGGCCGTCGGCGTCCAGCAGCACCAGCAGTTCACGGTCGGAGTCCTGCCCATCGCCCAGCGATTCCTCGATGGCCTGCACCAGGGCCTCGCGGCCGCCCTGGTCGAAGCGCGCCTGCAGCTGCTGCGTGGTGGCAGCGATCTGGCGCAGCGTGCGCTGCTCCAGCAGCACCACGGTGCGGATGTAGAACACCGCCAGCGTGATGAGCATGATCAGCATGCTCATGGCCGCGAAGCCGAGCGCGAGCCGGAAGGCCGCGGAATGGCGCCAGGGCCACAGGCCGCGGCTCATGGGCCGGGGGTGGCCGACAGCAGGTAGCCGGCGCCGCGCACGGTGTGGATCAGCGGCTGGCCGAAGCCGTGGTCGAGCTTCTTGCGCAAGCGGTTGATGTGCACGTCGATCACGTTGGTCTGGGGATCGAACTGGTAGTCCCAGACCGATTCGAGCAACATGGTGCGCGTGAGCACCTGGCCGGCGTTGGACATCAGGAAGGCCAGCAACCGGAACTCGCGCGGCTGCAGCGCGATGGGCTGGCCGCCGCGCTCCACGCCGCGCGTCATGAGGTCGATGCGCAGGTCGGCCACCCGCAAGTGCCGGACCTCGGGCGCGGTGCCGGAGCGGCGCACCAGGGCCTCGAGCCGGGCCGCGAGCTCGGAGAAGGCGAAGGGCTTGGTCAGGTAGTCGTCGCCGCCGGCCTTGAGGCCTCGGATGCGCTCGTCGACGGCCGACAGCGCGCTAAGCACGAGCACGGGCGTCTTCTTGCCCAGCCGGCGCAGCGTCGCAAGGATGGCCAGGCCATCCACGTCGCCGGGCAGCATGCGGTCGAGCACGACCACGTCCCAGTGTTCTTCCACCGCCCGCGCCAGCCCGGTCACGCCGTCGCGGCAGTGCACGACGGCATGGCCGAGTTCACGCAGGCCGGTGGCGATGTAGCGGGCGTGCTCGGGCTCGTCCTCGATGACCAGGCAGCGCCACATCAGGTGGCGGCCGAGGGATCGGCCTGCAACGCGCTGTCCACGGCCCGTCGCTCGTCGAACACGAAGCAAGCGCCGCGGTAGTGCTTGCCGTCGGTCTCTTCGAAGTACTTGAGGATGCCGCCTTCGAGCTGGTAGACGTGGGTGAGGCCTGCGGCGCGCATGAGCATGGCGGCCTTCTCGCAGCGGATGCCGCCCGTGCAGTAGCTCACCACCGTCTTGCCCTCGAGCTCGGACTGGTGTGCGGCCAGCGCGGCCGGGAACTCGCTGAACTTGTCGATGCGCCAGTCGATCGCGTTCTCGAAGGCGCCGCAATCGACCTCGAAGGCGTTGCGCGTGTCCAGCGTGACGACCGGGCGGCCCTCGTCGTCGTGGCCCGCATCGAGCCAGCGGCGCACGGTGGCGGCCGGCACGGCCGGCGCGCGGCCGCCATCGGCGCTGAAGTCGGGGCGGATCTGCGGCTGGTCCATGCGGATGATCTCGCGCTTGACCTTGACCAGCATCTTGCGGAAGGGCTGTGCTTCGGACCAGCTCTCCTTGGGTGCGATGTCGGCGAAGCGCGCGTCGGCATGCAGCAGCGCGACGAAGGCGCGCACGGCGGCTTCGGGGCCGGCCACGAACAGGTTGATGCCTTCCTCGGCCAGCAGCACGGTGCCCTTGAGGCCGCGCTCGGTGGCGCAGGCCAGCAGCCGCTCGCGCAGTTCGGCGGCATCGGGCAGGGGGACGAATTTGTAGGCGGAGATGTTCAGGATCGCAGGCACGGGCGCGATTATCCTAGGCCGATGGCTGCACTGAAGTTTTTGCCCTGGTACGACTGGCTGGCCCTGCTGTGGTTCTTTGGCCTGTGGCTGGGCTATGCGCGGTTCTCGGGCAGCACCCAGCAGGCCACGCTGCTGCAGACCACCAACCGCTACCGCCGCTACTGGATGGAACAGGCCACGGCGCGCGACCCGCGCGTGCTGGACGGCATCATCGTGCAGGGCCTGTCCAGCAGCCCCTCGTTCTTCGCATCGACCACCATCATCATCATCGGCGGCCTGCTGGCGCTGCTGGGTGCGACGGACAAGGCCTCGGAGTTCGTGCGCGAGATCCCGTTCGCGGTGCGCACCTCGGTGCTGGTGTTCGACCTGAAGGTCATGCTGCTGACGGGCATCTTCGTCTACGCCTTCTTCCGCTTCACCTGGTCGATGCGGCAGTACACCTTCGCCGCGCTCGTGATCGGCTCCATGCCCGACCCGGCCGACTTCTCGGCCGGCAAGTTCGACCGCAAGCACTTCGCCGACCGCGCCGGCAAGATGCTGGGCATGGCGGCCGAGACCTTCAACGGCGGCGTGCGCGCCTACTACATGTCGTTCGCGGCCACGGCGTGGTTCTTCTCCTCGCTGGCCTTCGCCGTGGCGACGGCCGCCGTGGTGCTGGTGCTGTACGCCCGGGAGTTCCGCTCCGAGGTGCTGCACGTGCTGCGCGACTGAATCAGCGGTTCAGGTTGCCCTGCACACGTTGCAGCAGCGCGATCAGCTGGGCCTTCTCTTCGTCCGACAGCCCCTCGACCGCCCGCTTTTCCAGCGTGTCGGCCTGTTCGCGCAGCGCGCGCTGGATGGCCAGGCCCTCGGCCGTGGGCTGCAGCCGCACGTTGCGCCGGTCGGCTGCGTCGGCTTCGCCCTGCAGCAGGCCACGCTCGCGCAGGCCCTTGATGAGCCGGGCGAGCTGGGCCTTGTCGCGGCCCGTGTGCTGCACGAGGTCGCTCTGCGTGGCGCCGGGGCGTCGGGCGAAGAAGCCCAGGACCTTGCTTTCCATGTGCGTGAGTTCGTGCTCCCCCTGGCGCAGGGCCTGGAACAGCCGCGAGCGGAACTGGTGCATGACCTGGTGCACCCGCTCGAGAACCTCGTCATCGGCAGGGTCTTGGCGACCGTGACGGTTGACCTTATCAACTGATTCGCGCATGATTGAGGACATTATCAACCATCAACAACAATCCAATGACCGCTGACATTGCCGCACCGCGCCAGGTGCAACGGGTGCGCCACGAAATCAAGCGGCGCGAACTGCAGGTGGCCCGCGTCGACATGCTGAGCCCCCAGATGCGCCGCGTGGTGTTCCGCGGCGAGGCGCTGGCCGATTTCGTGAGCGCTTCCTACGACGACCATGTGAAGGTCTTCTTCCCGACGGCCGAGGGCGCCGTGGCGCGCGACTACACGCCGCGCCGCTACGACAACGCAGCGCGTGAACTGACGATCGACTTCGCGCTGCACGGCGACGGCCCGGCCGCCGACTGGGCGCGCCAGGCGCAGGCCGGCGACCCGCTGACCGTGGCCGGCCCGCGCGGCTCCTTCGTCGTGCCGCTGGACTTCGACTGGTATCTGCTGGTCGGCGACGAGACCGCCTTGCCGGCCGTGGCCCGGCGCCTGGAGGAACTGCCCGCCGGCTGCCGCGCGATCGTGCGCCTGCATGTGGCGGCCGCCGATCGGCCGGCGCTGGCCAGTGCCGCCGCGCTGGACCTGCAGTGGGTCGACAGCGAAGACGCCTTGCTCGATGCCGTGCGCGCGATCGACCTGCCCGCGGGCCATGGCTACGCCTGGTGCGCGGCCGAGGCGGGCGTGGCGGCCGCCGCCCGCCGCATCCTCGTGGACGAAAAGGGCCACGACCGCAAGGCGATCCGCGCCGCCGCCTACTGGAAGCGCGGCGCGATCGCCCACCACGAGAACCTGGAAGACGCCGGCTGAAAGCCCGCCTCCCAGGAGGCTGTCGCGAGGCGATGCCCAAGTCTGACGGCCTCCTAGAATCCGGTGGATGTTCGTTCATCTGCGCATCCACACCGAGTTCTCCGTCGTCGACGGCACCAACCGCATCGACGAGCTGGTCCCCAAGGCCGCGGCCGACGGCCAGCCTGCTCTGGCCATCACCGACCTGAACAACCTGTTCGGCGGCATCAAGTTTTACAAGGCCGCGCGCGGCAAGGGCGTCAAGCCCGTGCTCGGGGCCGAGGTGCAGATCGAGGGCATGGGGCAGGATCCGTCCGCTACGGGCCGCGTGCTGCTGCTGGTGCAGGACCGCCAGGGCTATTTGAATCTGTGCGAGCTGCTGGCGCGGGGCTGGACGCAGAACGTGGTGCGCGCCCAGGCCGTGGCCAAGCTGGCCTGGTTGCAGGAACTCAACGCGGGGTTGATCTGCCTGTCCGGCGCGCAGGCCGGCCCCGTGGGCCAGGCCCTGGTGCAGGGCGACGCCTCGCGCGCTGGGGCATGTGCATTGCAGCTGGCGGGGATCTTCCCGCACCGCTTCTACATCGAGATCCAGCGGGCCGGCCGCGCCGACGACGAGGCCCATGTGGTGGCGGCCGTCAAGCTGGCCGGGCGCCTGAAGCTGCCCGTGGTCGCGACCCATCCCGTGCAGTTCATGGGCGAGGAGGACTACGAAGCCCACGAGGCGCGCGTGTGCATCGCCGAGGGCGAGATCCTGGCCAACCAGCGCCGCGTGCGCCGTTTCACGCGCGAACAGTACTTCAAGAGCGCGGCCCAGATGCAGGCGCTGTTCGCGGACGTGCCCACGGCGCTGGCCAACACGGTGGAGATCGCCAAGCGCTGCAACCTCACGCTGGTGCTGGGCAAGCCGCAGTTGCCCAACTTCCCGATTCCGCTCGTGAACGGCAAGCAGATGACGGTGGAGGAGTATTTCCGCCACGTTTCGCACGAGGGCCTGGAAGAGCGGCTGGCCCATTTGTACAAGGACCCGGCCAAGCGCGATGCCGAGCGGCCGCGCTACGTGGAGCGGCTCGAGTTCGAGATCAACACCATCCTCAAGATGGGGTTCCCGGGCTACTTCCTGATCGTGGGCGACTTTATCGGCTGGGCCAAGGTCAACGGCTGCCCGGTGGGGCCGGGCCGGGGCTCGGGTGCAGGCTCGCTCGTGGCCTATGCGCTGAAGATCACCGACCTCGATCCGCTGCACTACAAGCTGCTGTTCGAGCGCTTCCTGAACCCGGAGCGGGTGTCCATGCCCGACTTCGACATCGACTTCTGCCAGAGCAACCGCGACCGCGTGATCGATTACGTGAAGCAGAAGTACGGCAAGGAGGCCGTGAGCCAGATCGCCACCTTCGGCACCATGGCGGCCAAGGCCGCCATCCGCGACGTGGGCCGGGTGATGGACATGAGCTACACCTTCTGCGACGGCATCTCCAAGCTGGTGCCGGCCAAGCCGGGCATGTCGTACACGCTGGCCTATCCGCCCGAGCCGAAAAAGGAGGGCGACAAGAACAACTACGCGCTGGAGCTCGAGCCGCAGCTGTACGAGCGCGTGCGCAACGAGGAGGACGTCAAGAACCTCATCGAGATGGCGCAGGCGCTCGAGGGCATGACGCGGAACATCGGCATGCATGCCGGCGGCGTGCTGATCGCGCCGGGAAAGCTCACGGACTTCTGCCCGCTCTACCAGCAGCCCGGCAGCGAGTCGGCCGTGAGCCAGTACGACAAGGACGACGTGGAGGCCATCGGCCTCGTGAAGTTCGACTTCCTGGGCCTGGCCACGCTGACCATCCTGGAGATCGCGCGCGAATTCATCGTGAAGCGCCACAAGGGCCAGGAGAACTTCGACTACGCCAACATCCCGCTGGACGACAAGCCGACCTACCGGCTGTTCCAGGAGGGCAAGACCGAGGCCGTGTTCCAGTTCGAATCGCGCGGCATGCAGGGCATGCTGCGCGACGCCAAACCCACGCGCCTGGAAGACCTGATCGCGCTGAACGCCCTGTACCGGCCGGGCCCGATGGACCTGATCCCGAGCTTCGTGAACCGCAAGCACGGCCGCGAGGAGGTCGAGTACCCGCACCCCATGGTGGCCGAGATGCTCAGCGAGACCTACGGCATCATGGTCTACCAGGAGCAGGTGATGCAGACCGCCCAGATCCTGGGCGGCTACTCGCTGGGCGGCGCCGACATGCTGCGCCGGGCCATGGGCAAGAAGAAGGCCGAGGAGATGGCCGAGCACCGCGAGATCTTCCGCAAGGGCGCGGCCAAGAACGGCATCTCGCAAGAAAAGGCCGACGAAGTCTTCGACCTGATGGAGAAGTTCGCGGGCTACGGCTTCAACAAGTCGCACGCGGCTGCCTACTCGCTGCTGGCGTACCACACGGGCTGGCTCAAGGTGCACTACACGGCCGAGTTCTTCTGCGCCAACATGACCGTGGAAATGGACGACACCGACAAACTCAAGGTGTTGTACGAAGACGCGCTCAAGATGGGACTCACCTTCGAATTTCCGGACGTGAACCGCGGGCGGTACCGCTTCGAGCCCGTCACCGACAAGGTCATCCGCTACGGCCTGGGCGCCATCAAGGGCACGGGCCAACAGGCCATCGAGGCCATCGTCGCGGCGCGCGAGGAGGGCGGTGCGTTCACGAGCCTGTACGACTTCTGCCTGCGCGTGGACCGCACCCGGTTGAACAAGCGCACGCTGGAGGCGCTGATCAAGGCCGGCGCCTTCGACAGCCTGCAGCGCAACCGCGCGGCGCTGGTGGCGTCGATCGACCAGGCCTTCGCGTTCGCCAACGTGAGCGCGGCCAACGCCAACCAGCACGGCCTGTTCGACATGGTGGATTCGCACGCGTCCAGCACGCAGGAGCCCGAGCTGGTGGAGGCCACGCCCTGGGGCATCAAGGAGCAGCTGGTCTACGAGAAGACGGCCATCGGCTTTTACCTGTCGGGCCATTTGTTCGACGAGGTGGCACGCGAAGTGCGTCAGTTCGTCAAACGCGGTCTGGGCGATCTGATCGACACGCGGGAACCGCAGCTGTTCGCGGGCATCGTGACCGATCTGCGCGTGATCAACGGCCAGCGCGGCAAGCTCGCGCTGTTCAAGCTGGACGACAAATCCGGCGTGATCGAGGCCCGGGCCGACGAGGCGCTCATCCACCAGCACAAAGACCAGCTCAAGGACGACGAGCTCATCGTGGTCATGGGCAAGCTCATGCCGGACCGCTTCAGCGGCGGCCTGCAGATGACGGTGCAGCAGATCTGGGACCTGGCCGGCGCGCGGTGCCGCTTCGGCAAGTTCCTGCGCATCCGGGTCGATCGCACGAACGGCCACAAGCCGCCGGCGATCGGGCAGTTGCTGCAGGACTACCCGGCCAGGACCGAGGTGTCCGAGCACGGCGAGCTGCAGCGCGGCCTGCCGTTGCGGCTGTCCATGTTGTTCCCGGGCTTCGTGGCCGAGGACGTGGTGCGGCTGGAGGACAGGCGCTGCTTTCCGACCGACGCGGCGCTGGCCGGCCTGCGGGCCCAGGCGCACGAGGGCCAGGCCACCGTCGTTTACGAATGAGGCATGCCCATGACGGTTTCATGAATGACATCAAACCGTCACGAACAGACCAGACACTCGGGCGCCATCCGCTGCCCTTTTTGAGTGCCTGAGCGCCATGCCTCCTTCCTCCGATTCGAGCAAGCCTGAAGCTGCCCCAGCCCCGTTGGCCCTGCTCGACCGCGACCACAGCATCCTGGCCTTCAACGAACGCGTGTTCGACTGGGCGCGCCGGGAGGACGTGCCCCTGCTGGAGCGGCTGCGCTACCTGTGCATCGTGTCGTCCAACCTGGACGAGTTCTTCGAGGTGCGCGCGGCCGCGCACCTGGAGGCGGCTGGCGGCCGGGGCAGCGACGGCCCGTACACGCCGGCCTCGTTCCGCGCCTTGTCCGAGGCCGCCCATGACCTCGTGACGCGCCAGTACGCGCTGTTCAACGACGTGCTGATGCCGGCCTTCGCGCGCGAGCGGATCCAGATCCTGTCCCACTCCGAGCGCGATGCGGCCCAGCGCGCCTGGGTGCACCAGTACTTCGAGCGCGAGGTGCGGCCGCTGCTCGTGCCGACGGGCCTGGATCCGGCCCATCCTTTTCCGCTGGTCGCCAACAAGTCGCTGAACTTCATCGTCCAGCTGAACGGACGCGACGCCTTCGGCCGCGAGAACGACATCGCCATTGTCAAGGTGCCGCGCGTGCTGCCGCGCGTGATCCGCATGCCGGACAAGCTCTCTGGCGGGCGCACGCTGGCGGTGCTGCTGTCCAGCGTGATCCGCGCCCACCTGTCCGAGCTGTTCCCGGGCCGCCAGGTCGGCCAGTTCTCGCAGTTCCGTGTGACGCGGCATTCCGACCTCGCGGTGGACGAGGAGGAGGTCAACAACCTGCGCACCGCGCTGCGCCAGGGCCTGGAGTACCGGCACTATGGCCAGGCCGTGCGGCTGGAGGTCTCGGCCAGCTGCGACGTGCACCTGGCCGATTTCCTGCTGCAGCAGTTCAAGCTGCCCGAACTGGCGCTGTACCGCGTGCATGGCCCGGTCAATCTGGCGCGCCTGACCCAGCTGGTCGACCTGGTCAACGAGCGCCGGCTCATGTTCCCGGAGCACAAACCGGTCTGGCCGCTCGGGTTCCCCGTCGACGGCTCGCTGTTCGAGCGCCTGCGCGAGGGCGACGTGCTCGTGCACCAGCCCTTCGAGAGCTTCGACGCCGTGCTGGCGCTGCTGCGTGAGGCCGTGCACGACCCGGCCGTGCTGGCCATCCGCCAGACCATCTACCGCACCGGCAGCGATCCCGAGCTCATGGGCCTGCTGCGCGAAGCCGTGCGCCGCGGCAAGGAAGTCATGGTGGTCGTGGAGCTCAAGGCCCGCTTCGACGAGGAGGCCAACATCAACTGGGCCGAGATGCTGGAAGGCATCGGCGCGCAGGTGGTGTACGGCGTGGTGGGCCTCAAGACCCACGCCAAGATGTTGCTGATCACGCGGCGCGAGGGGCGCAAGCTGCGCCGTTACGGCCATCTGTCCACGGGCAACTACAACCCGCGCACCGCGCGGCTGTACACGGATCTCAGTTACTTCACGTCCGATGGCAAGCTGACCGAGGACATGGAGCAGGTCTTCGTGCACATCGCCGGCCAGAGCCGGCTGGCGCCCATGGCCAAGCTGCTGGTGGCACCCTTTCATCTGCAAAAGGCGATGCTGGAGCGTGTGGCCGCCATGGGCGAGGCCGCCGCCGCGGGCAAGCCGGCCCGGATCATCGTCAAGACCAATGCGCTGACCGACGAGCAACTCGTGCGCGCGTTGCTCAAGGCCGGACAGCAGGGTGCGGTGATCGACCTCATCGTGCGCGGCGCCTGCATCCTGCCGGCCCAGCTGCCGGGCGTGTCGGACAACATTCGCGTGCGCTCGGTGGTCGGCCGCTTCCTGGAGCACACTCGCGTGTTCTATTTCTGCCAGGGTGAGGAAGAGCAGCTGTTCCTGTCCAGCGCCGACTGGATGAGCCGCAACATGCTGCGCCGCATCGAGCTGGCCTGGCCGGTGAGCGATCCGCCGCTGCGCCAGCGCGTCATCGACGAATGCCTGGTGCCCTACCTGTACGACGGCTGCGACGCCTGGACGCTGGGGCCGGACGGCCGCTACACGCGGGCCGAGGACTGCATCGGCCCGGACGGCTTGCGCCACAGCGCGCAACTGGCCCTGGCCCAACGTTTTGCCTACCCGAGGGGGCTGTGATGGACCTGATCTTCTGGCGCCACGCCGAAGCGCACGACGAGAGCGCCGATGGCACCGACCTGGCGCGCGAACTGACGCCGCGCGGCCACAAGCAGGCCAGCCGCGTCGCCAACTGGCTGGATCGCCAGTTGCCCGATGGCGCGCGCGTCATCTGCAGCCCGGCGCAGCGCGCACTGCAGACCGCCGAGGCACTGGGCCGCAAGTACAAGGTGCGGCCCGAGATCGCGCCGGACGCCTCCGCGCAGGCCCTGCTGGACGCCGTGCAGTGGCCGCATGGCAAGGGCGTGGTCGTGGTGGTCGGCCACCAGCCGACGCTGGGCCAGGCCGTGGCCCAGCTGCTGCAGGCGCAGATCGCCGAGATGCCCATCCGCAAAGGCGCCGTCTGGTGGCTGCGCACCCGTGAACGCGACGGCCAGCGCCAGACCGTGGTTGTCGCCGTCCAGGCCCCCGAGACCGTCTGAGCGTCCTTGACGCCCGTCCGCCGGGTCGTCAATTCCTCCGCCAGCGTGGCCGTTTTGCGACCGATAGAATGGTTCGCATGGCCACCAAAATTCCCTCCAAACCTGCGCAGCCGGGCGTGAAGCCCTCGGCGCCGGACGACGGCGGATCGGTCGTGCTCGAGCGGCGCACCCAGAAGGACAAGCCGCCGCAGATGTACCAGGTCGTGATGCTCAACGACGACTACACCCCGATGGAATTCGTGGTCGTGGTCATCCAGGAATTCTTCAGCAAGGACAAGGAGACGGCGACGCAGATCATGCTCAAGATCCACCTGGATGGGAAAGCAGTCTGCGGCGTGTATTCGAAAGACGTGGCGGCCACCAAGGTCGACCAGGTCCTGGAGGCGGCTCGTCAGGCGGGTCACCCGCTCCAATGCGTCAGCGAGCCTGTGGAATGATGGGTTGAAAAGCCCGGACCCACACCCAAGTAGAGCGCACGTTATCAGCATGGTGTCAAAGGAATCTTCATGATCGCCCAGGAATTGGAAGTCAGCTTGCACATGGCCTTCGTGGAAGCGCGCCAGCAACGCCACGAGTTCATCACGGTCGAACACCTGCTGCTTGCCCTGCTGGACAACCCCAGTGCCGCCGAGGTGCTGCGGGCCTGCTCGGCCAACATCGACGATTTGCGCAAGTCGCTGACGAACTTCATCAAGGACAACACGCCGCAGGTGGCGGGCACCGACGATGTGGACACCCAGCCCACGCTGGGTTTCCAGCGCGTGATCCAGCGCGCCATCATGCACGTGCAGTCCACCGGCAGCGGCAAGAAGGAAGTCACCGGCGCCAACGTGCTGGTGGCCATCTTCGGCGAGAAGGATTCGCACGCCGTCTACTACCTGCACCAGCAGGGCGTGACGCGCCTGGACGTGGTGAATTTCATCGCCCACGGCATCAAGAAGAGCGATCCGCCCGAGCCGACCAAGGCCAACGACGCCCAGCCCGAGAGCGAGGAGGGCGGATCCGAGAAGAGCGAGAAGGCCTCGCCGCTGGAGCAGTTCACGCAGAACCTGAACCAGATGGCCAAGGACGGCAAGATCGATCCGCTGATCGGCCGCGAGTACGAGGTCGAGCGTGTGATCCAGATCCTGTGCCGCCGGCGCAAGAACAACCCTCTGCTGGTGGGCGAGGCCGGTGTCGGCAAGACCGCCATCGCCGAGGGCTTGGCTTGGCGCATCACGCAAAAGGACGTGCCGGAGATTCTGGCCGAAGCGCAGGTCTACTCGCTCGACATGGGCGCCTTGCTGGCCGGCACAAAGTACCGCGGTGATTTCGAGCAGCGCTTGAAGGGCGTGCTCAAGTCGCTCAAGGACAAACCGAACGCCGTGCTGTTCATCGACGAGATCCACACGCTGATCGGTGCAGGCGCGGCCTCGGGCGGCACGCTGGACGCGTCCAACCTGCTCAAGCCGGCGCTGTCCAGCGGCCAGCTCAAGTGCATCGGCGCGACCACCTTCACCGAGTACCGCGGCATCTTCGAGAAGGATGCGGCGCTGTCGCGGCGTTTCCAGAAGGTCGACGTGGTCGAGCCCACGGTCGAACAGACGGTGGAGATCCTGAAGGGCCTGAAGTCGCGCTTCGAGGAGCACCACAGCGTCAAGTACGCCAACGCCGCACTGCAGGCGGCTGCCGAACTGTCCGCCAAGTACATCAACGACCGGCACCTGCCCGACAAGGCCATCGACGTGATCGACGAGGCCGGCGCGGCCCAGCGCATCCTGACGGCCTCCAAGCGCAAGAAGACCATCGGCAAGACCGAGGTCGAGGAAATCGTCGCCAAGATCGCGCGCATCCCGCCTGCGAACGTGTCCAACGACGACCGCAGCAAGCTGCAGACGCTGGAGCGCGACCTCAAGAGCGTGGTGTTCGGCCAGGACAAGGCGCTCGAGGTGCTGGCGTCCTCGGTCAAGATGGCACGTTCGGGCCTGGGCAAGGGCGACAAGCCGATCGGCAGCTTCCTCTTCAGTGGCCCGACCGGTGTCGGCAAGACCGAGGCCGCCAAGCAGCTGGCCTACATCATGGGCATCGAGCTCATCCGCTTCGACATGTCGGAGTACATGGAGCGCCATGCCGTCAGCCGCCTGATCGGCGCGCCTCCGGGCTACGTCGGGTTCGACCAGGGTGGCCTCTTGACCGAGGCTGTCACGAAGAAGCCGCACGCGGTGCTGCTGCTCGACGAAATCGAGAAGGCGCACCCGGACATCTTCAACGTGCTGCTCCAGGTCATGGACCATGGCAGCCTGACGGACAACAACGGGCGCAAGGCCGACTTCCGCAACGTCATCATCATCATGACGACGAACGCAGGGGCCGAGACCATGAACAAGGCGACCATCGGCTTCACGAATCCGCGCGAGGCCGGCGACGAGATGGGCGACATCAAGCGCCTGTTCACGCCTGAGTTCCGCAACCGGCTGGACGCGATCGTGAGCTTCAAGGCGCTGGACGAGACCATCATCCTGCGCGTGGTCGACAAGTTCCTGCTGCAGCTGGAAACCCAACTGGCCGAGAAGAAGGTCGAAGTCACCTTCACCGACGGCCTGCGCAAGTACCTGGCGCGCAAGGGCTTCGATCCGCTGATGGGTGCGCGGCCGATGCAGCGCCTCATTCAGGACATGATCCGGCGTGCGCTGGCCGACGAACTGCTGTTCGGCCGCCTGACCGACGGTGGCCGCCTGGTCGTCGACATCGCGCTGTCCAAGGACGACAAGGGCGTGGAAACCGGCGAGGTGCAGTTGGACATCCAGCCACTGCCCAAGAAGGAAGGCCGGGCGAAGCCGGAAGCCGAGGAAGCGACGGCCGGTTGAGGCGCCAGGCCCCCGAGAAGCCGACCCGAAAGGGTCGGTTTTTTTGTTGCCGCGAGGCAACGGCGCCGCCGTCCATCACATTAACTTGACCGCGCAAGTCTTTGATGTTGTGTGAGCTTTTTGGAGTGGCTACACTCCCGCATCCTCGGCGGTTTCAGTAGGTGGCGCATGACTTCTGTTCGTAGTTCCGGCTTGCATCGGTGGATGCAGGCGCTCGTCGTGTTCTCGTGTGTTTTCATGCTGGCCTTGCCCCAGGCCGATGCCGCTCCGCGCAAGAAGAAGGTGGTGGCCGAGAAGCGCCAGGCCGTCGAGCGCAAGACCGCCGCCGTGACGCCCAAACGCCGTGTCAAGGTCAGCGTCCAGGGCCGCCAGCGCATCGAGACGCCGCGCGCCGCGATCATTCCCATCAAGCCCTCTTTCGGCCAACTGGCCGGTCTGCACGCCGCGGACGATCCTCTGGACCTGAAGTCCAGCGTGGCCCTGGTCATCGACCAGGAAACCGATGAAGTGCTGCTGCGCAAGAACGAGAATGCCGTGCTGCCGATCGCTTCGCTGACCAAGCTCATGACGGGCGTGGTCATCAACGAGGCGCAGCTGCCCATGGACGAGGTGCTCACCATCACCCAGGATGATGTGGACACCGAAAAGTGGAGCCGCTCTCGCCTTGTCGTCGGGGCGAGCCTGACGCGCGGCGAACTGCTGCACCTGGCGCTGATGTCGAGCGAGAACCGCGCCGCGCATGCGTTGGGCCGCACCTTCCCGGGTGGCATGGCCACCTTCGTGAGCCGCATGAACGCCAAGGCAGAGCAATTGGGCATGAAGGACACCCGCTACGTCGAACCGACCGGCCTGTCGCCCAACAACCAGTCCAGCGCGCATGACCTGGCCCTGCTGGTGGGCGCGGCCTACCGTGAGCCGCTGATCCGCGAACTGTCGACCTCGCCGAGCTATGCGGTGGACGTGGGCCGCCGCACGCTGCAGTTCAACACCACCAACCGACTCGTGAAAAACCCCGACTGGGACATCGGCCTGCAGAAGACCGGTTTCATCAACGAAGCCGGGCAGTGCCTGGTCATGCAGGCCAGCATCGCGGGCCGCAAGCTCATCATGGTGTTCCTGGATTCGGCGGGAAAGCTGAGCCGCCTGGGCGATGCCGAGCGCGTGCGCAAGTGGGTCGAGTCCACGACGGCCGCTGCCATCACCGCCGGCGGCCACGGCGCGGCGGCGCTGGTGCCGGTCTCCACGCGCCGCTGAGCCGGGGGGCGCGCGAAGGCGCGCGCCGGCTCAGTGGTGGTCGTTCTGGGTGCCGCGGTAGCCCAGCGCAGCCGAGATCTCGTTGGCCGTCTGCTGCAGCTTGGGCAGCCAGGACTCGTCCAGCCGGTCCGCCGGCGAAGAGATGGACAGGCCTGCGACGAGCCTCGCCTGGTCGTCGTAGATGCCTGCCGCCATGCAGCGCACCCCCAGTTCCAGCTCCTCGTTGTCGCGTGCCACGCCGGTCACACGGGCCCTGGCCAGCTC
This sequence comes from Variovorax boronicumulans, assembly GCF_007677875.1. Lineage (GTDB taxonomy): Bacteria > Pseudomonadota > Gammaproteobacteria > Burkholderiales > Burkholderiaceae_C > Pseudorhodoferax > Pseudorhodoferax boronicumulans_A. The sequence goes on from NZ_VEDO01000003.1 coordinate 308,878, forward strand.
GCGCTCGAGCAGCGGCAACTGCGTGAGGCTGTTGCGCGTGTGGCCGGCCAGGCCGGTGCGCGTCGCGTAGGCGCGCACGCGCTGCGCGTCATCGGCGGCAAGAAACAACTTCCCGACGGAGGTGAGGTGCAGCGGGGCGCGGCCGCCGATGGCGCGCACGACCTGCATGCCCGAACGTTCCGACAGCGCACGCTCGATGTAGACGATCTCGTCGCCCTGGCGCAGGCTCAGGTTCACGGGCTGCTGGATCAGGCGGTGCAACTCCCGCATGGGCGCCAGGGCCGCGTCGCGCACGCTCAGCCGCCCTTTGACGATGTTGCCCAGCTCCAGCAGGCGCATGCCCAGCCGGTAGGTGCCTGGCTCCGGCCGGTCGACGAAGCGGCCCGTGGCCAGGTCGTTGAGGATGCGGTGCGTGGTCGAGGGGTGCAGGCCAGTCTTCTCGCTGATGTCCTTGAGCGACATGGCCTCTTCGCGCGAGGCCAGCACGTCGATCAGCGCGAAGATGCGCTCGATGACCTGTACCGTAGGGGTGCCGCCGGCTGGTTGATCGTTCTTCTTCATGGCTGGGCAGGGCCGTCCTGCCAATGGCCATCGATCAGAAGTTGGTGGGGTTGGAAGCGGGCTTTGTAGTTCATCTTGTCGCTTTGGCCGATCCAGTAGCCCAGGTAGACATGCGCCAGGCCCAGGCTGCGGGCCTGCTCGATCTGCCACAGCACGCTGTAGGTGCCGTAGCTGGCATGGGCTTCGGGTTCGTAGAAGGTGTACACGGCCGACAGGCCGTCGTTGAGGATGTCCAGGATGGACACCATCTTCAGACGCGGCGGCTCGCCGCCCAGCCCCGGCTCATGAAACTCGACCAACCGCGAATTGACGCGGCTTTGCAGCAGGAACTGCGTGTACTGGTCGATGCTGTCGTGGTCCATGCCGCCGCCGGCATGGCGGCCGTTCTGGTAGCGCAGGTACAGCTGGTAGTGCTCGGGCACGAAGCACAGCTTGAGCACGCGCGCCTGCAATGTGGCGTGGCGCGCCAGGGCACGGCGCTGGCTGCGGTCGGCACGGAAACGGTCAACCAGCACGCGCAGCGGCAGGCAGGCCTGGCAACCATCGCAATGCGGCCGGTAGGTGAACATGCCGCTGCGCCGGAAGCCTTTCTGGACGAGCTCCGAGTAGGTGTCGCTCTGGATCAGGTGCCCCGGCGTCGCCACCTGCGACCTGGCCTGCCGGTCCGCCAGATAACTGCACGGATAGGGCGCGGTCGCGTAGAACTGCAGCGTCTGCAGTGGGAGGTCGTTCAGGTGGGTCACGCCGTACGGGACACTGGAGTGAACAGTGCAGGCCAGTATACGGGGTCGAAACACCAGGGTGGATCGGGCTGCTCCGCGTCCTGGCGCAGCCGCGACACGAAGTCCGCACGCGGCATTTCAGCCGCGCCCAGCGAGGCCAGGTGGCGGGTGTTCTGCTGACAGTCGATCTGCGCCACGCCGTGCACCCGGCACCAGGCCACGAGGGCCGCCAGCGCGATCTTGGAAGCATCGGTGGCGCGCGCGAACATGGATTCGCCGAAGACCGCGCGCCCCAGCCCCACGCAGTACAGGCCGCCCGCCAGCGCACCGTCGACCCAGGTCTCCACACTGTGGGCGCTGCCGGCTGCATGCAGATCCTCGTAGGCGCGCACCATCTCGGGCACGATCCAGGTGCCGGACTGGCCTGCGCGCGGGCTGGCAGCACAGGCGCGCACCACGGCGCCAAAAGCGCTGTCGAAGCGCACTTCGCAGCCGGGCGTGGCGATGAAGCGCTGCAGGGTCTTGCGCAGCGAGCGGTGCAGCCGGAACGCGGCGGTCTGCAGCACCATGCGCGGGTCCGGACTCCACCACAGGATGGGTTGGCCCTCGCTGAACCAGGGGTAGACACCACGGCCGTAGGCGGCACGCAGGCTGTCCACGTCCAGGCTGCCGCCAGCGGCCAACAGGCCGGGTGCGGGATCGTCCGGCCCCCAGGCCTGGGTCACGGGGGGCAGTGCCTCGCCGGGGGCAAGCCAGGGCAGTGTGGGGCGGCGCGGTTTCATGACGGGGCTGCGCCCGGCGGGAGTGCGGGCTGGACGAATGGCATGGCGGTCAGCCACACAGGCCCGACCGGCGGTCGATGATGGACAGATTGATGCTCACTTGTGTTGAGGTAGTCGCGCCAAAGTGCAGTCACGGCTGGGTTGCCGCTTGGTTCTGCACAAATAATGGCACATCGCATCACGCACCAGTGCGCAGTACATGCGGTGCGCGTTTCATTTTCCGCGGCGGCCGGTCGCCGGTATGGAGTGCGCAGCGCAGGACAAGGACGAAGACCAATGGCGATGGACCTCGTGGGGGATCTGCTGGCCCGGCTGGACCAGCTCAATGCAATCGGCGCAGCCTTGTCCAAGGAGCGCAATACGGACGCCCTGCTCGAAGGCATTCTGATCGCGGCCAAGAACATCACGCACGCCGACGGCGGCACTCTGTACCGCATGACGGAGGACGGCAGCGCGCTGCGCTTCGAGATCATGCGCACGAACTCCCTGGACATCTTTCTGGGCGGAACGACCGGGCGAGCGATCGAGTTCCCGCTGTTGCAACTCATCAATGCCGACGGCAGCTTCAACGACAGCATGGTGGCCACCTATGCCGCCATCCACGACCGCACGGTCAACATCGCCGATGCGTACGCAGAGGAGGGCTTCGACTTCTCGGGCACGCGCGCCTTTGACCAGCGTACCGGCTATCGCTCGCAGTCTTTCCTGACGGTGCCGATGAAGAACCACGACGGCGAAGTCATCGGCGTGCTGCAGCTCATCAATGCGCAGGAGCCCGACCTGGGCCGCGTCGTGACGTTCTCCGAGGCTGACCAGCGCCTGGTCGAGTCGCTCGCGTCGCAGGCCGCCATCGCACTGTCGAACCGGCAGTTGATCATCCAGCTGGAGCAGCTCTTCGAGTCCTTCATCCACCTCATCAACATGGCGATCGACGACAAGTCGCCATACACGGGCGGGCACTGCAACCGCGTGCCCGAGCTGACCATGATGCTGGCCGATGCCGTGGACGCCACCGACGACGGCCCGCTCGCGAGCTTCAAGATGACCGAGCGCGATCGCTACGAGCTCAAGATCGCCGGTCTGCTGCACGACTGCGGCAAGATCTCCACGCCCGTGCACGTGGTCGACAAGGCGACCAAGCTGCAGACTTTGTTCGACCGCATCGCCCTCGTCGACACGCGCTTCGAGGTGCTGCGGCGCGACGCGGAGATCGCGGCGCTCAAGCGCCAGCTGGCGCTGCGCCCCTGCGTGGACCCGGTCGCTGAAGCCCAGGCCGCCGCAGTCTGCACTGCGGAGCAGGCCGCGCTCGACCAGGAGCGCGAATTCGTCCGCAAGCTCAACCGCGGCACCGAGTATTTCAACGAAGGCACGGTGGCGAGGCTCCAGTCGCTGTCCGAGCGCCGGCGCTGGTCCGGCCCGCAGGGCCAGAACGTGCCCTTCTTCACGGACGACGAGATGGAGAACCTGTCGATCCGGCGCGGCACGCTGACCGCCAAGGAGCGCGACATCATCAACTACCACATCGTCGCGACCAACCGCATGCTGGAGCAGGTGCCCTGGCCCAAGCACCTGCGCAACGTGCCCGAATTCGCCGGTGGCCACCATGAGCGGATGGACGGGCGCGGCTATCCCAAGGGCCTCACGCGGCACCAGATGTCGCTGCAGGCGCGCATGCTGGGCATTGCCGACATCTTCGAAGCGCTGACGGCCGTGGACCGTCCCTACAAGCCGGGCATGAAGGTCTCCAAGGCGCTGGAGATCATGGTGCGCTTCAAGAAGAACGGGCACATCGACCCGGACCTGTTCGACGTGTTCATGAACCAGGCGGTGTACCGGCGCTATGCCGAGCGCTTCCTGGACCCGGACCAGATGGACATCGTGCCGGTCCCCGCGCCCGAGCCGGCGGCCGGGTGATCAGCCGAGCTTCTTGACCAGGACCTGGCTGCGCCGGTCCCAGTTGTACTTGCGCTTGCGCGCCTCGGGCAGCCAGTCCGGGTCCACGGGCTGGAAGCCGCGCTTGATGAACCAGTGCATGGTGCGCGTGGTCAGCACGAAGATGCTGGTCAGGCCCGCCTGGCGCGCACGGTGCTCGATGCGCTTCAGGACCTTCTCGCCATCGCCCTGGCCCTGGCTCTGCGGCGACACCGTGAGCGCCGCCATCTCCGCCGTCTTGGCTTCGGGGTAGGGGTAGAGCGCCGCGCAGGCGAAGATCACGCCGTCGTGCTCGATCACGGTGTACAGGTGGGCGTCGCGCTCGATCTCGGTGCGGCTGCGCTTGACCAGCGTGCCGTCCTTCTCGAAGGGTTCGATGAGCTGCAGGATGCCGCCCACGTCGTCGCTGGAGGCCTCGCGCACGCTTTCCAGCTTCTCGTCGATGACCATGGTGCCGACGCCGTCGTGCACGTAGATCTCCAGCAGCAGCGCACCGTCCAGCGCGAAGGGCAGGATGTGGCTGCGCTCCACGCCGGCCTTGCAGGCTTTCACGCAGTGCTGCAAGTAAAAGCCCGTGTCGGTCGGCTGCTGCGGCGTGGGCAGCTGGGCCAGCAGTTGCTCGGCGGCGGCCAGCGGCAGTTCGGTGTCGATCGGGTTGTCCTCGGACTCGGGCTCGCCCGGCTGCATGCGGATGCCCGGCACCTCGGTCAGGAAGATCAGCTTGTCCGCCTGCAGCGCCGTGGCCACGCTGGTCGCCACCTCTTCCATGGTCAGGTTGAAGGCCTCGCCCGTGGGCGAGAAGCCGAACGGCGAGAGCAGCACCAGCGCGCCCATGTCCAGCGTGCGCAAGAGGCCGGCCACGTCGACCTTGCGGATCGAGCCCGAATGCTGGAAGTCCACGCCATCGACGATGCCCACCGGCCGCGCCGTGATGAAGTTGCCGGAGATCACGCGCACCGTCGCGCCGGCCATGGGCGTGTTGGGCAGGCCCTGGCTGAACGCCGCTTCGATCTCGTAGCGCAGCTGGCCGGCAGCCTCCTGGGCGCAGTCCAGCGCCACCTCGTCCGTGATGCGGATGCCGTGCGAGTAGCGGGCCTGGTGGCCTTTGGCGCGCAACTGCTCGTTCACCTGCGGCCGGAACCCGTGCACCAGCACGATGCGCACGCCCATGGCCTGGATCAGCGCGAGGTCCTGCGCGATCGACTGCAGCTTGCCTGCCGCGATGGCTTCGCCCGCCATGCCGACCACGAAGGTCTTGCCACGGTGCGTGTGGATGTACGGTGCCACCGAACGGAACCACGGGACGAAGGTGAAATTGAAGACAGCGGACATGGGCGGCGGGTCTGCGCGGGGTACGGGCAGTGCAAGGGCTGCACTGGGATAATCCCGGATTCTCTACGAAGTCCCCCTGCGGGACCCGCGCCCCTGTCCATATGCCCGAAGCATCCGCGGCGCCTCCGGCGCCAGCATTCACGCTGAGCTTTCCCGAATCGCTGCCCGTCTCCGGCCGGCGCGAGGAAATCATGGCCGCCATCGCGGCGCACCAGGTCGTCATCGTCTGCGGCGAAACCGGCTCGGGCAAGACCACGCAGTTGCCAAAGATCGCGCTGGCGCTGGGCCGCGGCAAGTGCAATGCGCCGGCAGGCCAGGGCCGGCTGATCGGCCACACCCAGCCGCGCCGCATCGCCGCCAGCTCGGTGGCCAAACGCATCGCCGAGGAACTCAAGACACCACTGGGCGAGGTGGTCGGCTTCAAGGTGCGCTTTCAGGACCGGCTGTCGCGCAACGCGTCGGTCAAGCTCATGACGGACGGCATCCTGCTGGCCGAGACGCAGACCGACCCGCTGCTCAAGGCCTACGACACGCTGATCATCGACGAGGCCCACGAGCGCAGCCTCAACATCGACTTCCTGCTGGGTTATCTGCGCCAGATCCTGCCGCGCCGGCCCGACCTCAAGGTCATCGTGACCTCGGCCACGATCGACGCCGACCGCTTCGCCCAGCATTTCAAGAGCGACAAGGGGCCGGCACCCGTGCTCTATGTGTCCGGCCGCATGTTCCCGGTCGAGCAGCGCTGGCGCCCTTACGAGGAAGCGCGCGACTACGGCCTCAACGAAGCCATTGCCGACGCCGTGGACGAACTCTGGCGCGACCCGCGCCAGGGCGGCGACATCTTGGTCTTCCTGCCCGGCGAGCGCGAGATCCGCGAAGCAGCCGACCACCTGCGCGGCCATTTGCAGCACCAGCCCGTGCTGCGCGATGCCCAGGTGCTGCCGCTGTTCGCGCGCCTGTCCCAGGCCGAGCAGGACGAAATCTTCGTGCTGCGCGGCAAACGCCGCATCGTGCTGGCCACCAACGTGGCCGAGACCTCGCTGACCGTGCCCGGCATCCGCTACGTGATCGACGCCGGCACGGCACGGGTCAAGCGCTACAGCCTGCGCAGCAAGGTCGAGCAACTGCTGGTCGAGCCCATCAGCCAAGCGGCGGCCAACCAGCGCGCCGGCCGCTGTGGCCGCGTGGCCGACGGCATCTGCATCCGGTTGTACGGCGAAGACGACTTCAACGGCCGCCCGCGCTTCACCGATCCCGAGATCCTGCGCAGCTCGCTGGCCGGCGTGATCCTGCGCATGAAGTCGCTGCACCTGGGCGAGGTGGAGGACTTTCCCTTCGTCGAAGCTCCATCGAAGCGCGCCATCACCGACGGCTACCAGCTGCTCAACGAATTGGGCGCGGTGGACGACAACAACGTGCTGACGCCCGTGGGCGCCGAGCTGGCCCGGCTGCCGCTGGACCCGCGCGTGGGCCGCATCATCCTGGCCGGCCGCGAGCGCCAGGCCTTGACCGAGGTGCTCATCATCGCCTCCGCCCTGTCGGTGCAGGACGTGCGCGACCGGCCCATGGACCAGCAGACCCAGGCCGACCAGCAGCACGCCAAGTTCGACGACGAGAAGAGCGAGTTCAGCGGCTACCTGCGGCTGTGGCAGTGGATCCACGACAGCCGGGGCGGCCACGGCGAGACCCACAAGCTCAGCAACCGCCAATACGAGCAACTGCTGCGCCAGAACTTCATCAGCATGCGCCGCGTGCGCGAATGGCGCGACATCCACAGCCAGCTGCTGACGGTGGTGACCGAGCACCGCTGGAAGCCCAACGACCAGCCCGCCAGCTATGAGCAGCTGCACAAGGCCATGCTCTCGGGCCTGCTCGGCAACATCGGCTTCAAGCCCGAGGACGAAGACGTCTACCTCGGCGCGCGCGGCATCAAGTTCCACCGCCATCCGGGCGCCCACCTCAAGAAGAAGCCGGGCCGCTGGATCGCGGTGGCAGAACTCGTGGAGACCACGCGCCTGTTCGGCCGCGGCATCGCCAACATCGAGCCGCAATGGCTGGAGGAGGTCGGCGCCCACCTGCTCAAGAAGCAGCTGCTCGACCCGCACTGGGAGAAGAAGGCTGCCGAGGTCGTGGCGCTGGAGCGCGCCACGCTGTACGGCCTGGTCGTCTACAACAACCGCCGCGTGCCCTACAGCCGCGTGGACGCGGCCGGTGCGCGCGAGATCTTCATCCGCCAGGGCCTGGTGGCTGGCGAGTGGGAGACCAGGCTGCCGTTCGCGGCCGCCAATGCGCGCACCATCGCCCAGGTCGAGGCGCTGGAGCACAAGTCGCGACGGCAGGACGTGCTGGTCGACGAAGAGCTCATCTACGCCTTCTACGACGCCCAGATCCCGGCCGAGGTGCACAGCGGCCGGCTGTTCGAGGCCTGGTGGCGCGAGGCCTCGCGCACCCACCCCAAGCTGCTGCAGCTCACGCGCGAGGAGCTCATGCGGCACGAGGCCGCCGGCATCACCACCGAGACCTTCCCCCGCACCGTGCGGCTGGGCGGCGTGGACTGCGCGGCCAACTATCTGCACGAGCCGGGCAACCCGCGCGACGGCGTGACCGTCACCGTGCCGCTGTTCGTGCTGAACCAGGTGTCCGAAGAACGCTGCGAGTGGCTGGTGCCCGGCATGCTCAAGGACAAGATCCAGGCCCTGCTCAAGAGCCTGCCGCAGCGCCCGCGCTCGCGCTTTGTGCCGCTGCCCGAGTCGGCCGCGCGGCTCGCGGCCGAGTTGCCGTTCGGCCAGGGCGGCCTGGTCGACGTGCTGCTCAAGGCCGTGCGCGACCAGACCGGGCTGGACGTGAAGAAGGCCGACTTCAAGCTCGACATGCTGAGCCCGCATTTGTTCATGAACCTGCAGGTGGTGGACGAGCACGGACGCCAGCGCGGCATGGGGCGCAACCTCGGGGCACTCAAGGCCGAGCTCGGCACGCAGGCGCGCGGTGCGTTCCAGGCCCTGGCGGCGCTGAAGACGACCGCTGCGCCAGCGCCGGCATCGACGGTCGCGAAGCCCGCGCCGGCGCAAAAGGCCGTCGCCGCAGCGCCAGCGGCGCCATCGCTGCCCGCCAACCAGCGCCACACGCAGTGGGACTTCGGCGAACTGCCCGAGCTGCTGGAGATCCGCAAGGGCGGCCAGAGCGTGGTCGGCTTCCCGGCCTTGATCGACGATGGCGACGCCGTGCGCATCGAGGTCTTCGACGAACCCGACGTCGCCGCGGCGAAGCACCGCGCCGGCCTGCGCCGGCTGTTCGCCCTGCAGATCCGCGACGCACTCAAGTACCTGGAAAAGAACATCCCCGACCTGCAGAAGATGGCCGTGGCCTACATGCCGCTCGGCACGCAGGAGATGCTGCGCACGCAGATCATCGATGTGGCGCTGGACCGCGCCTTCCTGCTCGATCCGCTGCCCAGCGACGCCCAGGCCTTCAAGCGCCGCATCGACGAGGGCCGCGGCCGGCTGACCCTGATCGCCAACGAAGTGGCGCGGCTGGCCGGCACCATCCTCGTGGAGTACGCCGCCGCGCTGCGCAAGCTCAAGGACGCGCGGCCCAACGCCGACGTGGCCGCCGACGTGCAGCAGCAGTTGCAGCGCCTGGTGCCCAAGGATTTCCTCGCGGTGACGCCCTGGGCGCAGCTGCAGCACTTCGCGCGCTACCTCAAGGCCGTGGTGCTTCGGCTGGACAAGCTGCGCGCCGACCCCGCGCGCGACGCCACGCGGCTGGCGGAATTGAAGCCCCAGGAGCAGCGCTACTGGCGCCTGGTCGCCGAGCGCAAGGGCCAGGTCGACAGCCGCATGCAGGAACTGCGCTGGCTGCTGGAGGAACTGCGCGTGAGCTTCTTCGCACAGGAGCTGCGCACGCCGCAGCCGGTCAGCGTGAAGCGGCTGGACAAGACCTGGGCGCAGCTGAACCAGTAGGACGGCGACGCATTTGCGCGGGCCTGGCGCAGGCTGCATGCGATCATCCGCCCCCACGCGGCGCATGGCCGCGGTATTCAACGGTCCATGCGCTCACTGCGTTTTCAGCTCAGCCTCTTCGCTGCCTTGCTCGCCGTCCTGTGCGCCGCGCTCGCGCTGGCCATGGTGGTGATGTACCGCAGCAGCGCCGGCGCCCAGGTCGAGGCCGCGCGCGCCGTGGCCGAGCAGTCCTGCCGCGCCATCGCCGCGCGTTATGCGCAGTCCGTGCCGGCACCTGCTGCCGCTGCGCCGCAGCTGGATCTGCTGCAGGTCCTGCTGCAACTCGTGCTGCGCGAGGCGCCGCATGTGGAGGGCGGCATCTGGCAGGCCCAGGGCGGCATGCTGGCCTATGCCTATCCCACCTACGAGGGTAGCGGTGTCAAGCGCGACGTGCCCGAGGCAGAACAGCCATTGATCGTCGAACTCGCGCAGCGCGCCGCCCGCACCCAGCGACCGCAGGCCGATGTGCTGCGCGGCAGCCGCGAGGCGCTGATCGTGGCGGCCTGCCCGCTGGCGGCGCCGGCCCAGGACCTGGCTGCCTGGACCATGACGCGCACGCACGCCGGTGCGCTGGCCGCGCTCGGCAGTCTGTACACGGGCCTGGCCGTGCTGCTGGCCGTGGTGCTGGTGTCGGCTGTCTGGCTGGGCCTGATCCTGCGGCGCGGCATGCGCCACGTGGCACGCCTGGAAGACCAGCTCGTGCAGGCCGACGGCGAGCGCGTGCCGGAACTTGCGCGCACCGGCGTGCTGGAACTGGACCGCATCGTCGACAGCTTCAACCGCTACCGCGCGCGCTTCGAACGGGCCCGCGCGCAACTGCAGGAGGCCGCGCAGCAGCGCAGCCGCGACCAGCGCCTGGCTGCGCTGGGCCGCATGACGGGCGGCATCGCCCACGAAATCCGCAACCCGATCGCCGCCATGCGCCTGAAGGCCGAGAACGCGCTGGCCGCCGCGCCAGCGCGCCATTGCGAGGCGCTCGAGGCCATCGTCGGCCAGATCGACCGGCTCGACGGCCTGGTGCAAAGCCTGATCGCCTTGGTGCAGCCCGTGCAGCTGGCCCCGCAGTGCGTGGACCTGCAGACCTGGCTGGCCGAGCGGCTGGCCGGCGTGGAGCGCCTGGCGGCACAGCGCGGCGTGCGTCTCGCGCAGGAGGGCGCTGCGCCCGTCGCGGCCCGCTTCGATCCCGTGCACCTGGCGCGTGCCGTCGACAACCTGCTGGACAACGCGCTGCGCCACGCGCCCGCAGGCGGCGCGGTGCAGCTGTCGGCCCGGCGCACGCCTGCCGGCACGCTGCTGATTGCCGTGGACGACGACGGCCCCGGCGTGCCCGAGGCGCTGTTGCCCCAGCTGTTCGAACCCTTTGCCACCGGCCGTGCCGACGGCACCGGCCTGGGCCTGGCGCTGGCGCGCGAGGTGGCGCTGGCCCACGGCGGCGAGTTGCGCCATGTGGCCCGCGCGCCCGGCGCCCGCTTCGAACTGGAGATGCCATGGCACGCCTGCTGATCGTGGACGACGACGATGCCTTCCGCGAGACCCTGGCCGAGACATTGCAAAGCCTGGGCCACGAGCCGGTGCAAGCCGCCAGCGGCGAGCAGGCGCTGACGCTGGCCGCGCGCAGCCGTTTCGCGGCCGTGTTCCTGGACCACCGCATGCCCGGCATGGATGGGCTGCAGGTGCTGGCCGCGCTGCGCGCGCGGCTCGCGCAGCTGCCGCCGGTCATCGTGCTGACGGCCTACGCCAGCAGCGGCAACACCATCGAGGCCATGCGCCTGGGCGCCTTTGACCACCTGGCAAAACCCATCAAGCGGCAGGACGTGGCCGAGGTGCTGGCCCGCGCGCTGCGCAGTGCCGATGCGCTGCCAGCCGTGCCCACCGCCCCCCCGGACGGCGAGGAAGACGAACTCGTCGGCCCCAGCGAGGCCATGCGCGAGGTGCACAAGCGCATCGGCCTGGCCGCCGCCAGCGCGGCGCCCGTCCTGGTGCTCGGCGAGACCGGCAGCGGCAAGGAGATGGTGGCGCGCGCGCTGCACCGCCATTCGGACCGGGCCGGCGGCCCCTTCGTCGCCATCAACTGCGCGGCCATCCCCAAGGAGCTGCTGGAGAGCGAGCTGTTCGGACACGTGCGCGGCGCCTTCACGGGGGCCACGGCCGACCGGCCCGGCTGCTTCCGCGCGGCAGACGGCGGCGTGCTGCTGCTCGACGAGATCGGCGACATGGCGGCCGGTGTGCAGGCCAAGATCCTGCGCGTTCTGCAGGAGGGCGAGGTCACGCCGCTGGGCGGCCACCGGGCCCACAAGGTGGACGTGCGCGTGGTCGCCGCCACCCACCGCGACCTCGCGCAAGCGGTGCGCGAGGGCAGCTTTCGCGAGGACCTGTTCTACCGGCTCGACGTGCTGACCGTGCGGCTGCCGCCGCTGCGCGAGCGCCTGGCCGACATCATTCCGCTGGCCGAGCACTTCCTGCGCCGCGCCGCCGCGCGGCAAGAGGGAGGGGCGCCCAAGGCCTTGTCGGCCTCCGCCGCCCAGGCCCTGGTGCGCCAGCGCTGGCCCGGCAACGTGCGCGAACTGCGCAACCTCATGGAGCGCTGCCAGGCGCTGGTGCGCCACCGCGTGCTCGACGCGGCTGACCTGGGCTTCGATGGCGCCGTGCCCATGGCAGCGGTGAGCGGCGCCGCGCTGCCGGCCGACTGGCTGCAAGCCAGCCTGCCGGAGGCGGTGGAGCGGCTGGAACGCCAGCTGATCGTCCACGCCCTCGCGCGCAGCCAGGGCAACCGGGCCGAGGCGGCGCGCGCGCTGGGCATCCACCGGCAACTCCTGTACCGCAAGATGGCGCAGTACGGCCTGCAATAAGGCGTCCGTTGCGCAGACACATGCCTGTCCGCCATGCATCCACCCCGCCCGCCGGACCAGCGCCAAGTCCTTGATCTGCCAGGCCGGTCGGCTGGCACAAATATCGAACCACCCCGGGGTTGCAACGCCGTGCGCCCATTCCATTGAACATGTCCGACGCTTCCTCCGCCTCCCCGTCCTCCACCGCCGCAGACGCCCCCGCGCCGGCCGGCAACACGCTGCTCTGGATCCTGCTGGCCCTGGCCGCCTTCTTCGCCGTGTGGCATCCGCGCGCGCCCATGGCCACGCTGGCGCTCGTGGACTGGCAGACCATCGGCGCGCTGGCGGGGCTGCTGGCCGTCACCCAGGCCGTGGAGCGCAGCGGCATGCTGCAGGCCACGGCCCAACGGCTGCTCGCGCGCGTGCACATGCTGCGCGGCCTCGCGCTGCTCCTCACGGTGGCCGCGGCCCTGCTGTCGGCCCTGGTCACCAACGACGTGAGCCTGTTCCTGCTGGTGCCGCTCACGCGCGTGCTGGCCACCCAGGCGCACCTGCCGCTGGCCCGGCTGGTGGTGCTGCAGGCGCTGGCGGTCAACGCAGGCTCGGCCCTCACACCCATCGGCAACCCGCAGAACCTGTACCTGTGGCACCGCTCGGGCGAGAGCTTCGTGGGCTTCATGGGCATGATGGCGCCGACCGTGGCCGTGATGCTGTTCTGGCTGTTTGCTGCCGCCTGGTGGCTGGTGCCGCGCACGCCGATCGCGCTCAAACCCGCCACCGAGACGCAGCCCGTGCAGCCGCGCCTGCTGGCCATGGCGGCCGTGTTGTTCGTCGCCTTCGTCGTGGCGCTGGACCGGCACTGGCTGCTGCCGGGGCTGGCCCTGGTCTATGGCGTGTTCCTGCTCGCGGCGCCGCGGGTGCTCCGGGGCGTGGACTGGGCGCTGCTGGTCACCATCGCGCTGATGTTCATCGTGCTGCGGCAGGTGGCGGAACTGCCCGCCATCGCCGCGCTGCTGCAACAGTGGCCCATTGCCGAGGGCTGGCGCGCCTACCTGGCGGCCATCCTGGCCTCGCAGGTCATCAGCAATGTGCCGGCCACCATCCTGCTGGACGGCACGGTGCGCGACCTGCCGGCGTTGGCGGCGGGCGTGAGCGTGGGTGGCTTCGGCTGCGTGCTGGGCTCGCTGGCCAACCTGATCGCGCTGCGGCTCGCGCGGCTGCCGGACGGCTTGCGCGAATTCCACCGCATCAGCGTCCCGTTCCTGCTGGTCTGCGCGACGTCGGCTGTGCTGCTGCGGCTGGGCTGAGTGTCCGCAAACCGGACGGATGCTGTCCCGCGGGCATGCATGGCAGTGGCATGCCACTTCGCAAGTGCTTGATTTTCAAAGAAGAGGCCGCTGGCACGGCCCTTGAGATGCACTCCGCATCCCAAGCCCCAGGCGTGCCATGCGACAGCTTCACCCACCCCTTTTTCTCGCCACGCTGTGGATCGCTGCTGGCGCCTTCGCCCAGCCAGCACCGCAGCCGCTGGCGCCGCGCCCAGCGGATCTGGCGCCTGCACAGGCCGACGCGCCGACCACCACAGGCCGCCTGCGGCAGTGGCTGGTCAACCCCAACGGCGAGGTCGATGGCTTCCTGCTGGCCGATGGCACGCAGGTGGCGCTTGCGCCTCACCTGTCGGCCGAACTGCTGAAAACGCTCCAACCGGGCGACAGCGTGCAGGTGAGCGGCTGGCCCACGCAGGGCCTGCCAGTGTTGCGCGCCACCCGCATCACCGCTGGTGGCCGCAGCCTGGCGGACGCGCCACCCGCGCCCGCTGCACGCGCGCCGCGCGAGCGCGGTGCGCTGGCCGCCATGAACGCCAGCGGGCGCGTGGCGCGGGTGCTCTACAGCGGTCGGGGCGAGGCCAACGGCGTGCTGCTGGACGGCGGCAGCATCGTGCGCTTTCCGCCGCATGTCGGTGCGGTGCTGATGCCCTGGCTGCAGCCCGGCATGTCGCTGAGCGCGCGCGGCTGGGGCAGCCGCAGCGCGCAGGGCGCGGCGCTGGAGGCCACGGCCATGGGGCCGACGGCCGATTCCATGCAGGAGCTGTTTGCCGGCCCCGCGCGCGGGCCCGGTCCCGAGAGTGGCCCGCGCGGCCCCCGTGGACCGCGCGAGTCGCGCGGCCCTGTGCCGCCCGCACCCCCGACCGGCGAGCCGCTGCCACCTGCGCCCCCCGCCTCCTGAAACCTGCCCGTTCCCAACCACCCATAAGGACAACACCATGCCCCGTCCCCATCCCGAACACGCCGCCGACGATGACGTCTGGTCTGTCGAAGGCCGCTTCCAGCACCTTGTGTTCAGCCCCAAGGGCGGCGTCGAAGGCTTCCTCATCGACACCGACGGCATCGTCACCCAATACGTCGTCGACCCGCACGACGCTGCCAGCGTCAGCCAGCTGCTCCGCCTCGAAGATGGCCAGCCGTTGACCGTCGAGGGCCGCAAGACGCCGCCGTCGCCCAAGGGCGAGGGCGAGCACGTGGTCTACCGCTTCGAACGGCTCGCGGCGGTGGAGGGCGACGCGCCGGCCGCTCCGAAGGACACCGAGGCCCGCGGCAAGGTCGTGCGTTTGAACTTCGCCAGGCACGGCGCGCCCAACGGCGTGGTGCTGGACACCGGCGACTTCGTCCACACCCGGCCCGACGGCATGGCACGGCTGGGCCTGCAGATCGGCGACGCGGTGCATGCCGAGGGCCCCGCACAGCCGCTGGTCACCGGCGGCGGCCGCGTGATCGAGGCGCGCCGCATCAACGGCCGGCCGCTGGCGGCACACGGCTGAGCGCGGCCATGCGCGGCGTGAGCTCCAGCGCGTCCAGCACCTCGCTTCTGGCCCTGACCTGGCTGGCCTTCTTCATGGCCGATGTGCGCGACGGACTGGGGCCCTTCCTCGCGACCTACCTGCAGGAAAGCGGGCTGCGCCAGGAACTCATAGGCGCCACCATGACGGCCGGCGGCCTGGCAGCCGTCGCCATGACGCCGCTGGCCGGCGCCTGGGTCGACAACAGCCAGGCCAAGCGCGTGCTGACGGTGGTGGCGGCGCTGGCCGTCACGGGTGCCAGTGCGGTGGCTTTCACCGCGCTGTCGCCCGCGCTGCTGATCGCCTCGCAGGTCGTCACCGGCATCGCCGGGGCCGTGCTGGGCGCGACCATGGCCGCGCTCACGCTGGGCCTGGCGCGGGCCGACGGATTCAAGCACCAGATGGGCCGCAACGAAGCCTTTAGCCACGCCGGCAACATGCTGTCGGCCGTGGCGGCGGGCCTGGCGGCACACTGGTTCGGCGCGCCGTGGATCCTGGCCGTGATGGCGGCCATGGCGGTGGGCATGCTGCTGTCGGTGGGCGCCATCCGCGCGGCCGACATCGACCACGCTGCCGCGCGCGGCGACGAATCGTCCGATGCGGCAGCGCGCGCGGGCGACGACCCCGATGCCGGCGGCATCGGCACGCTGCTGAACAACCGGCCACTGCTGCTGTTCGCGCTCGCCTGCGCGCTGTTCCATCTGGGCAACGCCGCCATGCTGCCGCTGCTGAACCAGCGCCTGGCCGCCACCGTGGCCGATTCGGCACCGCTGCTGTGGACGGGCATCGCCATCGTGGTGGCGCAGGCCACCATGGTCCCGGTGGCGCTGTGGGTGTCGCGCAGCCGTCGCTTCGACATCGCCTGGTTCGTCTATGCCGCCATCCTCGTGCTGCCGCTGCGCGGCCTGCTGGCCTACGCATTCACGAGCGCCTGGAACAACATCCCGGTGCAGGTGCTCGACGGCCTGGCGGCCGGCGCGATGGGTGTGGCCACGCCGCTGCTGGTGCAGCGCTACAGCGCGGGCAGCGGAAGATTCAACACCGCGCTGGGCCTCGTCATGGCGCTGCAGGGCGTGGGCGCGGCGCTGAGCCCGGGCGTGGCGAACTGGGTGGTGGGGCCGCAGCTGCGGTTCGGCACGGCCTTCATGGTGCTGGCGGGCGCCACCCTGCTGGCCCTGCCGCTGTTCTGGTGGGCGCAGCAGCACGGCAAGTGCCGCGCCGGCCGGCCGGCGGCGCCGGTGGGGGGTTGAGCCGCAGCGCCCGGCATGCTGCGGCCATGCCGGGCATGGGCTTCACACCGCCGGCGCATCGCCGGGCGTGAACGCCAGTGCCAGCCCGTTCATGCAGTAGCGCAGACCGGTCGGCTTGGGCCCGTCGTCGAAGACATGGCCCAGGTGCCCGCCGCAGCGGGCGCAGAGGGTTTCGTCGCGCACCATGCCCCAGCTGCGGTCGCTCCTTTTTTCCACTGCATCGGGCAGGGGTTTCCAAAAGCTCGGCCAGCCGGTGCCGCTCTCGAACTTGGTGCGCGAGGAGAACAAGGGCAGTTCGCAGCCCGCACAGGCGAAGGTACCGGCACGCTTTTCGTGGTTGAGCGGGCTCGAGTAGGGCCGCTCGGTGCCGGCCTGGCGCAGCACCTGGTATTGCTGGGGCGTGAGCCGTGCCTTCCATTCGGCGTCGGTGCGGGTCACGGCGTAGGCCTTGGCAGCGCGGGCGGCCGGCGTGAGCTGCCAGCCCGTGGCCAGCAGGGCGCTGGCGCCCAGCGCGCGGAACAGTTGTCTGCGGACATTCGTCAAAGCGGTTCTCCAGTTCAGGTGCCGGCCCCGACCAGCACCGGCTTGTCGCGGTAAAGCGTGGCGAACATGCGCTTGAGGTTCTCGCGCTTGGGCAGGTCGTGCATGGCGATGTAGGGCTGGTTCGGGTGCCGCGTCATGTAGTCCTGGTGGTAGGCCTCGGCCTCGTAGAACGGCTTCATGAGCTCGATGGTGGTCACGATCGGCGCGCCGAAGCTGCGGGCCTGGTCCAGCTGCGCGATGTAGGCCTTGGCGATGCGGGCCTGCTCGGCGCTCTGCGCGAAGATGGTGGAGCGGTACTGCGCGCCCACGTCCGGCCCCTGGCGGTTCAGCTCGGTCGGGTTGTGCACCACCGAGAAGTAGATCTGCAGGATCTGGCCGAAGCCGATCTCGCG
This sequence comes from Variovorax boronicumulans, assembly GCF_007677875.1. Lineage (GTDB taxonomy): Bacteria > Pseudomonadota > Gammaproteobacteria > Burkholderiales > Burkholderiaceae_C > Pseudorhodoferax > Pseudorhodoferax boronicumulans_A. The sequence continues at coordinate 326,054 of NZ_VEDO01000003.1, forward strand.
CGGGTCGTAGGTGATGCGCACGGCCTCGGCATGCCCGGTGCGGCCCGAGCCGATGGCCTCGTAGTTGGCCGTGCGGGCCTCGCCGCCGGCATAGCCCGAAACCGCGCGCGTCACGCCCTTGACGTGCTGGAACACACCCTGCACGCCCCAGAAGCAACCGCCCGCCAGCACGGCGGTTTCGCTGGTGGCGGCGGCCGCCGGGGTGCCGGCGTCCGACGGCGGCGGGATGACGACCGCGCTCTCGGCGGCCATCGCCGGCAGTGCCTTCCATGCGACGAAGGCGCCGGTCAGCAACAAGCTCATGGCGGTCAGCGTGCCGCGGCGCGACAGGACGGGTTGGCTGGTGTTGACAGTATTTTTCATAACGGCCTCTGTTCCTTTCTGGCTTCATCGAGAAGTTGCTGGATCACCTGCTCCGACTTCTCGTACGCGCCTTCGCCGACATGGTGAAAGCGGATCTGTCCCCTGGCGTCGACGAAGTAGAGCGCCGGCCAGTAGTTGTTGCGAAACGCGCGCCAGATGGCGAAGTTGTTGTCCAGCGCCACCGGGAACGGCACGTCGAGATCGACGAGCGCGCGTTTCACATTCGCGATGTTCTTCTCGTAGGCGAACTCGGGGGTGTGCACGCCTACCACCACCAGGCCCTGGTCCTTGTACTTGCGATGCCATTCGCGCACATGCGGCAGGGCATTGCGGCAGTTGATGCAGCCGAAGGTCCAGAAGTCCACCAGCACGACCTTGCCACGCAGATCCTGCGCGGAAAGCGCGGGGGAATTGAGCCAACCGACCGCGCCTTCGATGGGAGGCATCGCGCCCAGCGCTGGCAGGTCGAGGCGGGGCACTGGCGCGGGCGCCTGCACGCGCAGGAAGCCGCCGGCCGGCGGGGCGGCAGGGGCGCTCGCAGGCTGGGGCCGCAAGCGGTCGATCAGCCGCTGCTCGAGCCCGTTGGCGCCGGGCAGCGAGCGCTCGGCCAAGGCACCGGTGTCCAGGCCAAGTGCGATCGCGGCGACGCCGGCGAGCACGGCCACGCCGACGGCCTTGCGCAGCCCTTCGCCCATGCCCATGGTGCGGCGCAGCGCGGCAAAGGTGCGCTGGCCTACCGCGAGCAGCACGGCCAGCGCGCTGACGGCGCCCAGGGCGTAGGCCAGCAGCAACAGCGAGGTGTGGACCGAGGGGCCGTGCAGCGCGGCGCCGGTCAGGATCAAGCCCAGCACCGGGCCGGCGCAGGGCGCCCAGAGCAGCCCGGTGGCGGCCCCGAGCAGGAAGGAGAGGGTGGCCGGCTTGCGCGCCCGGCCGCCGGGTTGTGCCGCGGTGGCCGACAGCCGGTTGCCCATGGCCACCAGGGGCCGGGCGGCCAGCAGGGCCAGCCGCGGTGCGATGAGCATTACGCCCATCGCGGCCAGCAGCACCAGCGCGGCGGTGCGGCCGTAGTCGTTGGCCTGCACCGCCCAGTCGCCGACGAAGGCACCCAGCGAGGCCACGGCCGCGAAGGTCAGCGCCATGCCGGCCAGCAGCGGCAGGCCGCTCGTGCGGAACGGCTGGTCGACCCGTGCGAACACGAAGGGCACGACCGGCAGGATGCAGGGAGCGAAAAGGGTCAGCGCCCCGGCCAGGTACGACAGGATGAAATAGACCATGCCGTCTCCGCTTTGGCGCTGGTGGGGCGGGATTGCGCTTACTGCTTCATCGCGTCCTTCTTCATGCCGTCCTTGGCCATGGAGTCTTTGGCCATGCCGTCCTTGGCCATGGAATCCTTCTTCATGCCGTCCTTGGCCATGGAGTCCTTGCCCATGGAGTCCTTCTTCATGCCGTCCTTGGCCATGGAGTCCTTGGCCATGCCGTCCTTCTTCATCTCGTCGGCGGCGAAAGCCGAGACCGAGCCGATGGCGATGAAGGTGGCGAGCAGGGTGGTGGTGAGCTTGTTCATGGCAGTTGTCCTTGGAGAGAGTCGATGGTTTGAAAGAGCCGGTTCGTCATGAACGCAGCCGCACGTTTCGCAAGCACTGAGGGCGGCTGCCCTCAACTGCCTCCGAACCAGTTGTAGCCCTGGTCTTCCCAGTAGCCGCCAGGGTTCGTGTTGGTCACGAAGATCGCCTGGATGTGTTTGGGGTTCTTGTAGCCCAGCTTGGTGGGCATGCGCAGCTTCATCGGAAAGCCGTATTTGGGCGGCAGCGGCGCGCCGTCCCAGCTCAGCGCCAGCAAGGTCTGCGGGTGCAGCGCGGTCGGCATGTCGATGCTGGTGAAGTAGTCGTCGGCACACTTGAAGCCGATGAATTTCGCGCTGGTGTCGGCGCCCACGCGCGCCAGGAAATCGGAGAAGCGCACGCCGCCCCATTTGCCGATGGCGCTCCAGCCTTCCACGCAGATGTGGCGCGTGACCTGGTCGGTCTGCTGCATGGCGCGCAGCTCGGCCAGCGTCCACTGGCGTTTGTCGGCCACCAGACCGGTCACTTCCAGCCGGTAAGCGGCTTCGTCCACCTGGCGGATCTCGTCTTCGCCGTAGTAGGCGTTGAACGGAAAGGGCCGCGTGATCATCGACTCCGGGTAGGTCGGCGCCAGTCGCGTGGGGTCGAAGATCCAGCCCTGCACCTTGTCGTTGAACTGCGAGATGCGGGTCAGCGCAGCCTCCACGCCGGCGTTGTCGCTGATGCTGCAGCCCGTCAGCATGGACAGGCCGCCCAGCGTCAACGTGCGTTGCAGGAAGGCGCGGCGCGCCGGTTGCTCGACGCGGCGACCGATCAGGTGGCGGGCCTCGGCCAGCGCGGCCTGGGCGTCGACGCCGGGGAGCAGGGGGCGTTGAAGGATCTTCATGCCAGTTCCTTCGTGGCTTGTGCGATGGGGGCCTCGCGGCCGGCGCGGCCGCTCAGCATGGCCAGCAAGGTGCGCGGCACCAGCGCCACCATGACCAGGTGCACCGCCACGAAGCCGACCAGGCCGGCCATGGCGACGAAGTGAATGCGGCGTGCGAATTCGTAGCCGCCCAGCAGGTCGCGCAGCAGGCCGAACTGCACCGACTTCCACAGCACCAGGCCCGAAAGCACCAGCACCACGGTGTCGAGCATCACGAACAGGTAGGCGGCGCGCTGCACGCTGTTGTAGTGGCGCGGGTCGGTGTGGGCCAGCGCACCACGCAGTGCGGCTTTGGCGTCGGCCCAGATGCCGCGCAGCGTGAGCGGGAAGAACTTGGCGGCCAGCCGTCCGCTGGCGATGTTCAGCACCAGGTAGACCAGGCCGTTGGCGGCCAGCAGCCACATCGCCGCGAAGTGCCATTGCAGCGCGCCGCCAAGCCAGCCGCCCAGCGTCAGCGCCTTCGGAAATTCGAACGGGAAGAACGGCGCCGCGTTGTAGATGCGCCAGCCGCTGGCCACCAGCACCAGCACGGCCAGCGCGTTGAGCCAGTGGTTGGTGCGCATCCAGCCGGGGTGGATCGGCGTGTGCTTGGGGGGCGTGAGGCTTGGCATGGGGCGCAGTGTGGGCCGCACCCCCTTGCCGTTTCATCACGGAATCTTCAATTAATCGTGACAACTCGGCGGCCGGCTTCAGCCCACAATCCGGCCCCATGGACACCCCCAAGCGCGTACTGATCGTCGAGGACGACGCCCACATCGCCGAACTGCTGCGCATGCATCTGCACGACGAAGGCTATGCCGTGACGCACGCGGCCGACGGCCATGCCGGCATGCGCGAGCTGGCGCGCGGCCAGTGGGACGCGCTGGTGCTCGACCTCATGCTGCCCGGCGTGGACGGGCTGGAGATCTGCCGCGCGGCAAGGGCCATGGCCCGCTATACGCCCATCATCATCACCAGCGCGCGCTCCAGCGAGGTGCACCGCATCCTGGGCCTGGAGCTGGGCGCGGACGACTACCTGGCCAAGCCCTTCTCTGTGCTCGAACTGGTGGCCCGCGTGCGCGCGCTGCTACGCCGCAGTGAGGCGATGGCCCGCAATGCGCGCGTGGAGGCCGGCCGGCTGGAGGTCGGCAAGCTGGGCCTGGACCCGGTCACGCGCGAGGTGCAAGTGGATGGCAAGCCCATTGAGCTGACCCCGCGCGAGTTCGACCTGCTGCATTTCTTCGCACGCCACCCCGGGCGGGTGTTCTCGCGGCTGGAACTGCTGAACCAGGTCTGGGGCTACCAGCACGACGGCTACGAGCACACCGTCAACACCCACATCAACCGGCTGCGTACCAAGGTCGAGACCGACCCGGCGCAGCCGCGCCGCATTCTCACGGTCTGGGGCCGGGGCTACCGGCTGGTGGCGGGCGAGTCCGGCGACCAGGACGGCGGGGAAGCGGCATGAAGTCCCCCGGCGCCTGGACCCTGTCGCGCCGCCTGTCGGTGGTGTTCGCCGTGCTGCTGCTGGCCTGCTCGGGCGTGTCGGCGTGGCTGCAGATGGCGGCCAGCGAGCGGCACGAGCGCGAGGTCACGCAGCGCCTCTCGCTGGGCCTGGCCGCGCACATCGCCGGCAACGCCGAACTGATGCAGCGAGGCGGGCTCAACACGCCGGCCGTGCGCGATCTGTTCGACAAGCTGATGGCGGTGAACCCCAGCGTCGAGGTCTACCTGCTCGACCCGGGCGGCCGCATCGTGGCCCAGGCCGCGCCGCCCGGCCACCTGAAGCTTGAACGCGTGAACCTGGCGCCGGTGCGCAGCCTGCTGGCCGGTGCCCCCCTGCCGGTGCTGGGCGACGACCCGCGCGGTATGGGCCCCAAGGTGTTCAGTGCGGCGCCGCTGCAGGTCGATGGCCGCGCTGCGGGCTATGTCTACGTCGTGCTGTCGGGCGAAGACCGGGCGGCCATCAGCGCCAACCTCGCCGCGGGTTCTGCGCTGCGCACCACGCTGTGGTCCATGGCCGTGGTGGCATTGCTCGGCCTGGTCGCGGGCCTGGTGGCGTTCCGCTTCATCACGCGGCCGCTGCGCCAGCTGACCGGCGCGGTGCAGGATTTCGAGCGCGACGGCGTGGCAGCGCTGGGCCATGCGCCGGCGCTGGACGCGGTGGCGCGCGGCAGCGACGAGATCGGCGTGCTGGGCCAGTCCTTCGTGCAGATGGCGCAGCGCATCGACGCGCAATGGAAGGCCTTGACCGCCCAGGACCAGCAGCGGCGCGAGCTGTTCGCCAACATCTCGCACGACCTGCGCACGCCGCTGACCTCGCTGCACGGCTACCTGGAAACGCTGCGCATGAAGGCCGACCTGCTCGATGCCGACGCGCGCGCCCGCTACCTGGACATCGCGCTGGGCCAGAGCCGCAAGGTCGGCCGGCTCGCGCAGGAACTGTTCGAGCTCGCGCGGCTGGAATACGGCGTGGTGCAGCCCGAAAAGGAGCGCTTTGCACTGGCGGACCTGGTGCAGGACCTGTTCCAGAAGTTCGAGCTGGCCGCCGAGGCGCGCCGCCACCGCCTGGTGGCCGACATCGCGCCGGGGCTGCCTGTGGTGCACGCCGACCTGGCCATGATCGAGCGCGTGCTGACCAACCTGCTGGACAACGCGATCCGCCACACGCCCGAGGGCGGCGAGATCACCGTGCGGCTGTTGCGCGGGGGGGGCGGCGTGCAGGTCGAGGTGGCCGACACCGGCCCCGGCATCCCGCGCGAGCTGCAGAGCGTGCTGTTCACGCGGCCGGCCTTCGCATCCAGCGGCGAGCGCGGTGGCGGGCTCGGCCTCATGATCGTGCGGCGCATCTTGCTGCTGCACGGCAGCGACATCCGGCTGGAGCCGCGCGCAGGCGCCGGCGCGGTGTTCCGCTTCGCGCTGGAGTAGGGCGTGGCAGCGCCCGGCTCACTTCGCCGGCGGCCGACTGGCCGCCCACTGCCGCAGGGCGCCCAGCACCTTCTCCACATGCTTGTCCGAGTTGAGGCTGGTGTACTGGTAGGCGACCTTGCCGTCCGGCGTGATCAGGTAGGAGACGCGGTTGGCGTATTCGGGCCTGAGCGTCAGCACCGCGTCGTAGGACTTCATGATGGACTGGTCGGGGTCCGCGGCCACCGGGAACTTGCCGCGGCAGGCCGACACCGAGAAGCGCTTCTGCACGTCGATCTCGTCGCGCGAGACACCGATCACGCTGGCGCCCAGCGCCTTGAACTCGGGGATGGCCTCGGCGAAGTTGTGCGCCTCGATGGAGCAGCCCTCGGAGAAGGCCATCGGAAAGAAGTACAGCACCACGGGCCCCTTGGCCAGTTCCTGGTGCAGCGCGTACTGGAAGACCTGGCCGCCCAGGGCGGCCTGCGCGGTGAAATCGGGGGCCTTCTCGCCCAGGTCCAGCGCAGCGAAGGCGGTGGAGGCGGTGCAGGCCAGGGCCAGGCAAACGGCGAAGCGCATGGGCAGACTCCTCGTGCAGATGCTGCTTGCGCGCCACACAGCATCTGCAAGCTGCAGCGCCGGCACGCGAGCCGGCGCATGATACGGCGCCGGGCGCGGCGCCGCATGCGCCCGGTGTTCGCCGCAACCCCCGTGCTGCCATGAATCCAAGCCTCTTGCCCTGGCGTTCCCTTCTGATCTGGCTGTGCGCCGCCTGGCTGGTCGGCTGCACCGCCTTGCCGACCAGGCGGCCCGGTGACGCCCCGGCCAGCCAGGCCATCGCCGCCAGCGGCGACACCGTGCTGGGCCGCATCGCGCTGCGCTCCATTCCCTCGCCAGAACTGTCGGGCTTTCGGCTCATGCCGCTGGGCAGCTACTCGCTGGATGCGCGGCTCCTGCTTGCAGAACGCGCGCAGAAGACGCTGGACGTGCAGTACTACCACATCCGCAACGACGAGACCGGCCGCCTGCTCATGCGCGCGCTGCGCGACGCGGCCGCGCGCGGGGTGCGCGTGCGGCTGCTGCTGGACGACTGGTACACCTCGGGCGAGGACGAACTGCTGCTCGCGCTGGCCAGCCACCCGAACATCGAGCTGCGGCTGTTCAACCCGTTCTGCTGCCTGCGCGGCGCGGGCCAGCTGACGCGCTTCGCGCTGTCGTTCGACTGGAACCGCGTGAACCACCGCATGCACAACAAGCTCATGGTGGCCGACGGCGCGATGGCCGTGATCGGTGGGCGCAACGTGGCCAACGAGTACTACCTGCGCGGCGCGCTCGACAACTTCATCGACCTGGACGCCTTCGTCGTCGGTGCGGTGGTGGTCGACCTGTCCAAAATCTTCGACGGCTACTGGAACAGCGACCCGGTCTACCCCTTGCAGATGGTGGCCGCCAGCCCGCATTCGCCCGAGGCACAGCGCAGCATGTTCGAGATCGCCACCAATGCCGCGATGACGAAGTTGCCGGACGCGCTGCCGCCCAACGACGTGCTGGGCTACGGCCCGATCCGCGAAGACCTGGACGCCGGCCAGGTCGGCCTGATCTGGGGCACGGCCATCGCGCTGGCCGACACGCCCAACAAGGTCATGGAGGCCAAGGGCATGCTGCTCATGAACAGCGTGACCTACAACGTGCTGGACGCCATGCGCATGGCGCAGCAGGAGGTGATCGTCTCCTCGCCCTACCTGGTGCCGGGCAAGCCCGGCATGGTCTGGCTGCGCGAGATGGCCGCGCGCGGGCTCAAGCTGCAGATCTTGACCAACTCGCTGGCCTCCACGGACGAGCCTGCGGTGCACATCGGCTACAGCCAGTACCGGCCCGAGATGCTGCGCCTGGGCATCGACCTGTACGAGCTGAGCTCCAGCCGGGTGATGAAGAACAAGCGCCAGTCCATGCTGTTCGGCACCTCGCAGGCGCGCCTGCATGCCAAGCTCGTGGTGATCGACCGCAAGACGCTGTTCATCGGCTCCATGAACCTGGACCCCCGCTCGGCCCGCATCAACACCGAGATGGGCGTGATCGTGCAGAGCCCGCAGCTGGCGCGCGAGCTGCTCCGCGTGATCGACATCGACAAGCTGCAAAGCGCCTACCGCGTGCGCCTGGCCGCCAGCGGCCGCTGCTGCGAATGGCTGACCGTGGACGAGGATCTGGAGGGCGAGATGGTGCTGACGACCGAGCCCGATTCCAGCTTCACGATGCGCCTGAAGTCCTGGCTGCTGTCGCCCTTCGTGCCCGAGCAGCTGCTGTAGCGCCGCAGCGCGGCTGTGGCAGGATGCGGCGCCACCCAGCCCCGGAGCCCCACTTGGACCTGCGCGACCTCCAGTACTTCGAAGTCATCGCCGAGCTTGAGCACATGGGCCGCGCGTCCGAGCGGCTGCACCGCACGCAGCCCGCGCTGACCAGCTGCGTGCGACGGCTTGAGGAAGCCTGCGGCGCCGTGCTGTTCGAGAAGACCGGCCGAGGCATCCGGCTCACGGCGGCGGGCCACGCGCTGCGCCACTGGGCCCAGCGCACGCGGCTGGATGTGGAGAGCGCGCGGCGCGAGATCGGCGACATCGGGCGCGGCCTGGTCGGCCACGTCAAGCTCGGCATCGTGCCCACCGCTGCGCAGTTCCTGCTGCCGCCCGTGGCGCGCGACCTGATCGCCGAGGCGCCCGACGTCACGCTGCGCACCCACGTGGCCCTCGTCGACGCGCTAGCGCCGCTGCTGCGCGCCGGCGACATCGACCTCATGGTCGGCACCGAGGGTCCGCGCGAGCCCGGCTTCGCCTCCCAACTGCTGGCCGAGGACACCATCGTCGTCGCCGCACACGCCGGCCACCCGCTGTTCGACAAACCACGGCCCACGCTCAAGGACTTGACGCCCTGGCGGTGGGTGCTGCAGACCCCGGGCGCGCCCACGCGCGACTGGCTGGACCAGACCTTCGACCGGCACAACCTGCCGCGGCCCGTGGTGCAGGTGGAGTCCACCATGCTGCTCATGCTGCCGACCCTGATCGGCCAGACCGGGCTGCTCAGCTTCATCTCGCGCCTGCACCTGCAGGCCGGCCGCTCGGGCGCCGGATTGCGCGAGGTGGAGATCCCGGCCGCCACCATGCGGCGCCGGTTGGTCGCCACCTGGCGCGACAGCGGCTACGTCTCGCCAGCGACGCAGCGCCTGATTGCCCTGCTGGCCCGCCATGCGGGTCACGCAGGGCTTTGATTCCAAAAGTCGGATTTATCGATTCGAAGAAAGTTTCGATTGGACCATTAAGGATCGGTTGCCAATACTTGCCGCCATCGAACACCGGATGCAGCGGTTGCATCCTGCAAGTTCGGCCACCGGAGACAAGTCCATGCCCGCCATCCGCCACGGCGCCTCGCGCCGCCTCGTGCTCGCCGCGTCCACCTTCGCCGCCCTGGCCGCCGTCTGCGTCAGCCCCATGGCTGCTGCCCAGGCCGCCTGGCCTTCGCGCCCCATCCGTCTCGTGGTGCCGTTTCCGGCTGGCGGCGGCACCGACCTGATCGCCCGCGAGGTGGCCAACAAGGTCGCCACCACGCAGGGCTGGTCCATCATCATCGACAACAAGCCCGGCTCGGGCGGCAACCTGGGCGTGGACGCCGCCGCCAAGGCCCCAGCCGACGGCTACACGCTGGTGCTGGGCCAGACCAGCAACCTGGCCATCAACCCCACCCTGTACCCCAAGCTGCCCTACAAGCCCGAGAAGGACCTCGATGCCGTCGGCCTCGTCGCCCAGGCGCCGCTGGTCGTCGTGGTGGCGGCCGATTCGCCCTACAAGACCCTGGCCGACGTGATCGCCGCCGCCAAGGCCAAGCCCGCGTCGCTCAACTACGCCAGCTCGGGCAACGGCACGGTGGCGCACCTGGCGGCCGAGCAGCTGCAAAAGGCCGCCGGCGTGAAGTTCACGCACGTGCCCTACAAGGGCGCGGCCCAGGGCGCGACCGATTTGATCGGCGGCCAGATCCAGATGTACGTCTCGTCCGTGCCCACGCTGATCGGCTACATCAAGAACGGCAAGATGCGCGCGCTGGCCGTCACCTCGGCCCAGCGCACGGACGACCTGCCCGGTGTGCCCACCGTGGCCGAGTCGGGCTACAAGGGCTTCGAGGCCGTGACCTGGTTCGGCGTGGCCGGGCCGGACGGCCTGCCCAAGGACGTCATCTCCAAGTTGAACGGCGCCTTCAACCAGGCGCTCAAGGACCCGGAAATCAAGTCCAAGCTCGCGGCGCAGGGCGCCGACGTGCGCGGCGGCACGCCCGAGGAGTTCGCCGCACTGATCCGCAGCGAGATCGTGCGCTGGGGCAAGACGGTCCACGAATCCGGCGCCAAGGTCGACTGACCGCCGCCGCCAGCCATCCGCCCGAGCGCGCGATGTCCATCCAGCACGAAGAGACGGTGGTCGCACCGTTCTCGGCCGGGCAGGGCCGTGCCCGTGTGGCCGTGCCACCCGCCGCCTGCGACTGCCATGTGCATGTCTACGACGCCCGCTGCGCGGTCATGCCCGGTGCGCGTCTGACGCCGCCGGATGCGAGCGTGGCGGACTACCGGGCGCTGCAACGGCGCACTGGCACCGAGCGGGTGGTGTTCGTGACCCCCTCGACCTACGGCACCGACAACCGCCTGCTGCTGCAGGCCCTGGCCGAGGTCGGGGCGGCCGGACGCGGCGTGGCCGTGGTCGATCCACAGGCCAGCGATGCGACGCTGCAGGCCCTGCATGCGGCCGGCGTGCGCGGCGCCCGGCTGAACCTTTCGCTGGGCTTGGTGCACGACGCGACGCAGATCGAGGCGCTGGCCGCGCGCATCGCGCCGCTGGGCTGGCACCTGCAGTTGCTCGCGCCGCCCGATCTGCTGGCCAGCCTGGGCGACCGGCTGCTGCGGCTGCCCGTGCCGCTGGTGCTCGACCACTTCGGCCGCATCGCGCCGGCCATGGCAGGCCAGCACCCGGCGCATGCGCTGGTGCTGCGCCTGCTGGAGGCCGGCCGCACCTGGCTCAAGCTGTCCGGCGGCTACATCGTGTCGCCCACCGGCCGGGTGGACGACCCGGGCGTGGCAGCCCGGGCCCGTGGCTACCTGCGCGCCGCGCCCGAACGCATCGTCTGGGGCAGCGACTGGCCGCACGCCTCGGCATCCGCCGGCCACCAGGCTTTGCCCGACGACGCACAGCAGATCGAGATGCTGGCCGCCTGGACCGGCGACAGCGCGCTGCTGCGCCGCGTGCTGGTCGACACACCGGCCGCGCTGTACGGATTTTCCCCACCGCACGAAGGAGACACATGACCCACTACCTTGCCACCCCCTCCCGCCGCAGCCTGCTGGGCGCGCTCGCGGCGCCGCTGCTCGCCACGGCGCTGCCGGCCGGGGCCCAGGGCAGCTGGCCGACCGGCAAGCCCATTACCTGGGTCGTGCCGTACCCGCCGGGCGGCACCACCGACATCCTGGGCCGGGCCATCGCCGTGCGCCTGGGGCCGGTGCTGGGCGCCACCGTCATCGTGGACAACAAGGCCGGCGCGACCGGCACCATCGGCTCGGCCTTCGTGGCCCGCGCCCCGGCGGACGGCTTCACGTTGCTGGGCACCTCGATCGGACCGCAGGCCATCGTGCCGCACCTGATGCCGCGCATGCCCTACGACCCGGTGGCGGCCTTCGCACCGGTGACGCTGGTCGGCACCATCCCGCACCTGCTGGTCACGGCCGCATCGCGCCCCTGGAACAGCGTGGCCGATCTCTTGGCCGATGCCAAGGCCCGGCCCGGCGCGCTTACTTTCGCCTCGGGCGGCAACGGCACCATCCTGCAGATGCAGGGCGAGCTGCTGCGCCTGCAGGCCGGCGTGCAGATGACGCACGTGCCCTACAAAGGGGACACGCCCGCCATCCAGGACGTGCTGGCCGGCCATGCCGATTGCATGTTCGCGCCGGTGGCGGCGGCGCTGCCGCACGTGCAGGGCGGCAAGCTCAAGGCGCTGGCCGTGACCTCGGCCGAGCGGCTCAAGGCCCTGCCTGCCGTGCCCACGATGGCGCAGGCCGGCTTCAAGGACTTCGTGGTCGAGCAGTGGCAGGCGGTCTACGCGCCAGCCGGCACGCCCGCCGCCGTGGTCCAGCGCCTGCAGGCCGAGATCGCCCACATCCTGAAGGACGCCGAAGTCCTCGCCATGGCCGACAAGCTCGGCGTGACGCTGGTCGGCAGCACGCCCCAGCAACTGGCCGACACGCAGAAAGCCGACCTGGCCACCTGGGGCCGGGTCATCCAGCAGGCCGGCATCAAGGCCGACTGATCCTTTTTCCACTCTCTGACCGAAAGACCGCCATGTCCCTTCCCGACATCATCCGCAACTTCGACCGTGTGCCCGCCGACCTCGTGCGCGAGGCCGCGCAGTACCAGCCCGCCATCTTTGCCGACGTGGCCGGTCGACGCGGCGCGCTGCACGGCCGCATCCGTCCGCTGCACCCGCGCATGAAGCTGGCCGGCACGGCCCTGACCGTGGAAGTGCGCCCCGGCGACAACCTCATGATCCACGCCGCCATCGCGCTGGCCCAGCCCGGCGACGTGCTGGTCGTGGACGGCAAGGGCGACCAGAGCTCCGCGCTGATGGGCACCATCATGATGAACGCCTGCCGCAAGCTGGGCATCGCCGGCGTGGTGCTGGACGGCGCGGCGCGCGACAGCCTGGAGATCGACGAGATGGACTACCCGGTCTTCAGCGTCGGGACCAACCCCAACGGCCCGACCAAGAACGTGGGCGGCCGCATCGGCCACCCGGTTTCGGTCGGCGGCGTGACGGTCTACCCGGGCGATTTCGTGATCGGCGACGCCGACGGTGTGGTCGTGGTCGAGCGCGAGAAGCTGGCCGGCCTGCTGCCGCTGGCGGCCAAGAAGGTCAAGGACGAGGCCGCGCGCATCGCGGCGATCCAGGGGGGCGACACGGCCGCCAAATGGCTGACGGCAGCGCTGCGCTCGGCCGGCGTGCTCAAGGAAGGGGAGACGCTGTGAGCGCCGTTCTTGTCACGGGCGCCGACCTGGCGCCTCAGGCGCTGGCCTTGCTGGCCGGCCATGAAGTCGTCTACGCAGGCAAGACGCCGACCGAGGACGACCTCGTCGCGCTGTGCCGCGCCCATGACCCGGTGGCCATCATCGTGCGCTACGGGAAGGTCGGCGCCGCCGTCATGGACGCCGCGCCTTCGCTCAAGGTCATCTCCAAGCACGGCAGCGGCACCGACACCATCGACAAGGTCGCGGCCAAGGCGCGCGGGATCGAGGTGGTGGCTGCTGTGGGTGCCAACGCGGCGGCGGTGGCAGAGCAGGCGCTGGCATTGCTGCTGGCCTGCGCGAAGTCCGTCGTGGCGCTGGACGCCCGCATGCACGCCGGCCACTGGGACAAAGCCACGCACAAAAGCCTGGAGCTGGGTGGCCGCACGGTCGGCCTGGTGGGCCTGGGCGCCATCGGCCTGCGCTTCGCGCGCATGGCCGATGCCCTGGGCATGCGCGTGATTGGCTTCGACCCCTTCGCCAAAAACCTGCCAGCCTACGTGCAGAGCGTGGACCTCGCGACGATCTGGCGCGAATCCGACGCCATCTCGCTGCACTGCCCGCTGACCGAGGAAAACCGCAACCTGCTCAACGCCGACACGCTCGCGCAGTGCAAGCGCGGCGTGATCGTGGTGAACACCGCACGCGGCGGCCTCATCGACGAGGATGCGCTGCTGGCCGCGGTGCGCTCGGGCCAGGTGGCCAGCGCCGGCCTGGACAGCTTCGCCGTCGAACCCATGGTGGCGGGCCACCCGTTCCAGGGCGAAAAGAACATCCTGCTGAGCCCGCACATCGGCGGCGTGACCAGCGACGCGTACGTCAACATGGGCGTGGCGGCAGCGCAGAACCTGCTGGGGGTGCTGGCCAGGCATCCGGTCGCAGCATGAGCCGGCAGGCCCGCACTCTCTGGCGGCTGGGGACAGGCGCCATGCTGCTGGCCGCCGCCACGCTGGCGTCGGCCCAGTCCGCCCCGGCCGCCTGGCCTGGCAAGCCGGTGCGCATCGTGGTCGGCTTCTCGGCCGGTGGCCCGACAGACGTGGTCGCGCGTGCTTTCGCCGACCACGCAGCGCGCCAGCTCGGGCAGCCCGTCATCGTGGACAACAAGCCCGGCGCCAACACCATCCTGGCGGCGGAAGCCGTCGCGAGCGCGCCGGCCGACGGCTACACCTTGCTGCTCGGGGCGACCAACCACACCATGATCCCGGCGCTGTACGCCAGCCGCGTGAAGTTCGACGCAGTGAAGTCCTTCGCCCCGGTGTGCACGCTGGCCGTGAGCCCCACGGTGCTGGCGGTCGGGCCGGCCATGCCCGTCAAGACGCTGGCGGCCTTCTTGCAGCAGGTCAAGGCCGAACCCGGCAAGCGGACCTATGCCACGCCGGGCAGCGGGAGTTCGGGCCATTTCGCGAGCGCGCATTTCACGCGGCTCACGGGCACCAGCATGAACCACATCCCGTACAAGGGTGCGGCGCAGGCCGTGACCGACCTGATCGGCGGCCAGGTGGACAGCTCGTTCGCCACGCTGGGCTCGGTGCTGCCGCAGGTGCAATCGGGCAAGCTGGCCGCGCTGGCCGTGGCTGCGCCGCAGCGCTCGCCCTTGCTGCCGAACGTGCCGACCTTCGAGGAAGCCGGCGTGAAGGGCTACAGCGCCGACGCCTGGTACGGCCTGCTGGCCCCGGCGGGCACGCCGCCCGCCGTGCTCGCGGCGCTGGAGCGCGTGTCGCAGGAGTTCGTGCGCGCCCCGGCCACCGTCGAGAAGCTGCGCGGCATGGGCATGGAGGCCCAGGGCCACTGTGGCGCGCCCTTCGCTGCCCAGCTGCAGCGCGAAGTGCGCGAGAACGCCCAGCTGGCCCGCGACCTCGATCTCAAAGCCGAGTGAACCCCGTCGACCAGAACACCATCGCATCCCAAGGAGACCTCTTCATGAAAAAACTCGTCCGAAGCCTCTTCGCCGCCTGTGCCCTGGTCGCGAGCCTGGCCGCCCATGCCCAGTTCGCCGACAAAACCGTCACCATCGTCGTGCCCTATGCGCCCGGCGGCGCCGCCGATGCGCTGGCCCGCGTGCTGGCCCAGCGCCTGGCCACCAGGCTCGGCACCAGCGTGATCGTGGACAACCGCGCGGGCGCCAGCGGCACCATCGGCGAAAGCTACGTGGCCAAGTCCAAGCCCGATGGCACCACGGTGCTCTACGACGCGACGCCGTATTCCATCAACCCGCACCTGTTCCCCAAGATGCCGTATGCGGCCGATGCGCTGCAGCCGCTCACGCTGGTGGCGCTTGCACCCAACGTGCTGATCGTCAAGGGCGATTCGCCCATCAAGGACGTGAAGGATCTCGTCGCCCGCGCCAAGGCCCAGCCCGGCAAGCTGAACTACGCCTCGGGCGGCAGCGGCACGGTGCAACGCCTGGCCGCCGAGCTGCTGCGCCAGCGGCTGGACCTGGACATGGTGCACGTGGGCTACAAGAGCGGTGGCCCGGCCATCGTGGACGTGACGGGCGGACAGGTGGACTTCATGTTCGCCACCGTGGCCGCGGCCTCGCCGCTGGTGGAGTCCGGCAAGCTGCGTGCATTGGCCGTGTCCTCGCCCGAGCGCAGCAAGCGCCTGCCCCATGTGCCCACCGTGGCCGAGACCGTGCTGCCCGGCTACGAGGCCTACGAGTGGCATGGCCTGCTGCTGCCTGCGGGCGTGCCGGCCGCCACCGTCGCTGTGCTCCACAAGGCCGTGGTCGAGGTCATGGCCGAGAACGAGGTCAAGCAGCGCTTCGTCGACATGGGCACGCAACCCGTGGGCTCCACACCGGCCGAGTTCGGCGCCTTCCTCAAAAAGGAAGACGCGAAGTGGGCCGAGGTGGTGAAAAAGGGCGGCATCAAGCTGGACTGATCCGGTGGTTCCGCACTCGGCTGGCAGCAACCGGCCCGGCCGTGCCGTGCCGGCCGGTGCCTGCGACAGCCACATGCACATCTTCGACCCCCGCTTCACGCCGTCGCCGCATTGGCAGCGCACGCCCCCACGGGCCGAGGTCGGCGCCTACCGGCTGTTGCAGGACCGCCTGGGCACGCAGCGCTGCGTGGTCGTCACGCCGTCCACCTACGGCACCGACAACGCCTGCACGCTGGATGCGCTGGCGCAGCTCGGCGGCGCTGCCCGCGGGGTGGCGGTGGTGGGTGCCGGCGTGGAGGACGCCGAGCTCGACCGGCTGGCCGCGGCAGGCGTGCGCGGCCTGCGCGTGAACTTCGTCTCGCCCCAGTCCTGGGGCCGGACCACGCCGCAGATGCTGCAGGCGCTGTCGGAGCAGGCGGCGCGGCTGGGCTGGCACATCCAGCTCCTGGCCGAGCCGGAACAGATCGTCGCCATGCAGGCGCTGCTGGCCGGGCTGCCCACGCCGCTGGTCGTCGACCACCTGGGCCTGGCCGATCCGGCGGTGGGGCCGTCGAGCCCGGCCTTTGCCGTGCTGCGCCGGCTGCTGGACGCGGGCCGTACCTGGATCAAGCTGTCCGGCGTCTACATGCGCTCGCGTGCCGGCGCGCCGGCCTATGACGATGTGCAATGCCTGGGCCGCGCCTTCGTGCAGGCCGCGCCCGAGCGCATGCTCTGGGGCAGCGACTGGCCGCACACGACCGAGGCGCCCGGCAGCATCAACGATGCCGACCTGCTGGACGTGCTGCACGGCTGGTGCGGCTCCGATGCCGTGGCGCACCACATCCTGGTCACCAACCCTGCCCGGCTCTACGGTTTTCCTGGAGATTCCTGATGTTCCTGCTGCAAGCACCCCAGGTCCGCGACCTGGACGTCTTCACCACCATGCCGGCCGCGCTGCGCCGCGCCGAGCGCAGCGACTGGGCCGACGCGAACCGCGGTGGCACGGTCACCGACTCCTTCCTGGAGGGCCCGGTGTTCGACGACGCCGGCAACCTCTACGTGAGCGACATCCCCTGGGGCCGCGTGTTCCGCATCGACAGCGCTGGCCAGTGGTCGCTCGTGGCCGAATACGACGGCGAGCCCAACGGCCTGAAGTTCCTGGATGCGCGCACGCTGCTGGTCACCGACTACAAGAACGGCCTGATGCGCGTGGACGTGACGACGGGCGAGGTCACGCCACACCTGCAGCGGCGCAACTCCGAGCGCTTCAAGGGCGTCAACGACCTGGTGTTCGACGCGGCCGGCAACCTGTACTTCACCGACCAGGGCCAGACCGGCCTGCACGACCCGACCGGCCGGCTCTACCGGCTGCGCCCGGACGGCCAGCTCGACCTGCTGCTGGCCAACGTGCCCAGCCCCAACGGCGTGGCGCTGTCGCCGGACGGCAAGCTGCTGTACCTGGCCGTCACGCGCGGCAACTGCGTCTGGCGTGTGCCGCTGCTGCCGGACGGCAGCGTGGCCAAGGTGAGCCAGTTCTTCACCTCCTACGGCCCCAGCGGGCCGGACGGACTGGCCGTGGACGGCCAGGGCAGGGTGCTGGTCGCCAATCCGGGGCTGGGCTATGTCTGGGTGCTCAACCACCGCGCAGAGCCCGTGCAGGTGTTGCGCGGCGCCGCCGGTGCGTCCACCACGAACCTGGCCTTCGGCGGCGCCGACCGGCGCACGCTGTACGTCACGGACTCCACCCACGGCCAGATCCTGCATGCGGCCATGGACGTCCCGGGATTGCCACTCGCGAGGGCTCAGAGCGCGTAAGCTTCGGCCCGCCATGAACACGCTCGCGACCGAACTCCGACGCCTCTACCTTCCCCGCCCAGCCGCCGACGCCGCCGCACCGCCGGACGGGCTGCTGGCGGCGGACGGCACCGTGCGTGCCCTGGTCATGGAACTGCGCCGGCCACCCGAATGGGAGGTGCTCGCCCGCGTCTGGCAGGGCGTGCAGGCCGAGCTGGACCTGCCGGCGCCGGCCATCGCTGTTTCGGGCAACGACGCCATGCAGCTGTGGTTCGCGCTGGCCGAACCCGTGGCGGCTGTGCAGGCCCATGCCTTCCTGGACGTTCTGCGGCGCCGCTTCCTGCCCGATGTGGACGCGCGGCGCCTGCGCCTCCTGCCCACGCCCGCGCTGGAGCATGCGGCCCTGGTGCCGGCCGAGCAGGCCGGCAGCGGCAACTGGTCGGCCTTCGTCGCGCCGGACCTCGCGCCGGTGTTCGGCGACACGCCCTGGCTGGACATTCCGCCCAACGAGGAAGGGCAGGCCAGCTTGCTGCGCGGCCTGGCCCTCGTGAAACCGGCCGCGTTCGACGCGGCCCTGCGTCAGCTGGGCACGCAAGCTCCGGCCGCCGCGCCCGCGCCAGCGCCGCTGCCGCAGCCCGCGGCGCGCACCGAGGTGGCGGGCGACGCCATCGGCTTCCTGCGCCGCGTCATGGACGACGAGGGTGTGCCCATGGCCTTGCGCATCGAGGCCGCCAAGGCCCTGTTGCAGTCAAACGGTTGATGCTTCCAGCGCCCGCAGGCGCTGGTGTGCCGGGCTGTCCCAGTCGATCTTCTGCTGGTTCTTGGCTTGCAGGTAGTGGTAGCTGAACACGTCCAGCCAGGCGTCCAGCGCCTGGGCCGCCTGTTCCTCGCGCGCCAGCGCCAGGCACATGGCCGCCACCTCGCTGGTGCAGAAGTGGTCGTTGCGGCGCGAGCGGCGCAGCTTGTACTCGGAGGCGCGGTCGGGCTGCAGGCTCAGCACGGGCAGGTGGGCCAGGTAGGGGCTCTTGCCGAACATCTTGCGTGCCTCGGACCAGGTGCCGTCCAGCAGGATGAACAGCGGCCGGCGGCCCGGCGCCGGCGGCACGGCCGTCACGACACGCTCGGGTGCCGTGTACTCGCCCGGAAACACCACGAAGGGCTGCCATTGCGGGTCGGCCAGCAGGGCCAGCAGGCCGGGTTCCACGCTGGTGCGCGCCCAGCTGAAGGCGAAGGTGTCGGGCACCAGGTCGGCGATCAGCCAGCCGGTGTTGCTGGGCTTGAGCGGCTCGGTATCGGCCATCAGCAGGCACATGCCGACGTGGGAGGGCGCCTGCGGGCGCAGCGCGCACAGGCAATGGCTGGCCAGCACGCGGCAGCCGGTGCAGCGCGGCTGCTTGGAGCCGCCGCGGGCCTGGAACGGCCGGACGGCGCGCGCGAGCCGCGCCGCGCGCAGCTGGGAGACAGCATGGGACATGGATCGATTGTCGCGTCGCGCGCGACCGCTTGACGCCAGTCATGCGCTGGCACGCATGTTGCGATATGTGGTGTACCGCACTCTTTGAACCGGGCAGATTCACGATCCGGGTGCAGTTTTAGCAAACAGGTGGCATACCACATGAGCCGGGGCGGCTCCGCAGGCATCGATCTGGTGCAGTGGGGCGGGCAAGGTTGGTGGCATGCACCGACAGACCACGAGAGGATCCCCATGCTTGCCGTGTCCGTCCGAGAGCCCGAGAACGTGCTCGACCCCGCCCACTTCGAGAGCGTGCGCCGCCCCTGGGACCAGGCCGAGACCATGCCGCCCTGGACCTACACCTCGCAGCGCTTCTTTGAGGCCGAGCGCGACCGCATCTTCTTTCGCCACTGGAACTGCATCGGCCACCACAGCAAGGTCCCGGCCGCCGGCAGCTACTACACCTTCGACTTCATCGGCGTGCCGCTGATCGTGGTGCGCGGGGACGACATGCAGGTGCGCGCCTTCGTGAACTCCTGCGCGCACCGCGGCGCCGAGGTGATGACCGGATCGGGCCAGTGCAAATTCATGAAGTGCCCCTACCACGCCTGGGCGTTCGACCTCAAAGGCCAGCTGTTCGCCACGCCGCTGGTCGACGAGAGCGCCTGCTTCAAGCGCGCCGAGCACGGCCTGCGGCAAGTCAAGCTGGAACTGTTCGACGGGCTCATGTGGATCAACCTGGACCCGGCCAGCTGCAGCCTCGCGCAGCACCTGGGCGACCTGCCCGAGCGCACCCGGCCCTGGCATGCCGACGAGATGGTCTGCGTGAACCGCACCGAGCTGACCGTCCACGCCAACTGGAAGCTGTTCAGCGAGAACTTCAGCGACGGCCTGCACGTGCCCTTCGTGCACCAGACCTCGATCGCGAAGAAGAAGGTCGCCAAGCGCGACTTCCACGACCCGGCGGTGTTCAAGGGCAATTACCTCATGCACTACACCTACTTCGACGGCACGCGCGGCGTGCCCGAAGGCGAGCGCAAGCTGCCCGAGCTGGACCTGCCGCCCGAGATGAAGCGCGGCACCTTCTTCCCGGTGGTGCACGCCAACGCGCTGATGGGCTACGCAATCGACAGCCTGTCCATCCACGAGGTGCACCCCAAGAGCCCGATCGAGACGCTGCTGGTCAGCTCGATGATGGTGCCCAAAGCCAGCACGGCGATCCCCGACTTCGACGCCATCATCGCCAAGTACGCCGAGACCTCGGCCACCGTGCGTGCCGAGGACCGCGACGCCGCCGAATGGCAGCAGCGCGGCCTGCGCTCGCTGGTCAACCGGCGCGGCTGCTACGCCGAGCCCGACCGGCTCGTGCACGACTACGACCGCTGGATCATCGACCAGGTGCTGACCGCCTGAGCCCGCCATGCGCGCCATCGACCACTGGCTGCCGCCGGCCGGCATTGCCTTGCTGCTGCTGCTCTGGGAGGGCAGCGTGCGCGCCTTCGGCATCTCGGCCTTCGTGCTGCCGCCGCCCACGGCGGTCGCGCACTCGCTGTGGACCGGGCTGTCCAACGGCGTGTACCTGCAGCATGCGGCGCTCACGGCAGCCGAAGCGTCGGGCGGCTTCGTGCTCGCGCTGGCGGCCGGCGTGGTGCTGGGTGCGTTGATCGCCGAGGTCCGCTGGCTGGAGAAGGCGCTTTACCCGCTGCTTGTGGCGCTGCAGGCCATGCCCAAGGTGGCGCTGGCGCCGCTGGTCATCATCTGGCTGGGCTACGGCATCTCGTCCAAGGTCGTGCTGGCCGGCCTGCTGGGCTTCTTCCCGGTGCTGATCAACACCATCGCCGGCCTCAAGGCCTGCGACGCCGGCAAGGTCGACCTCATGCGCGCGCTGGGCGCCAGCCGCTGGCAGACCTTCCGCTTCGTCAAGCTGCCCAATGCGCTGCCCTTCGTGTTTGCGGGCATCAACGTGGCGGCCTCCTTCGTCGTGCTGGGCGCCGTGACGGGCGAGTTCCTGGGCGCCAAGGAAGGGCTGGGCACGCTGATCCTCTTGGCCAACAACGAGCTGGACACGGCGCAGATCTTCTCCATCCTGCTGATGCTGGGCCTGCTGGGCTTCGTGCTGTACAGCGCGGTGCGCTTCGCGCAGCGCCGCCTGCTGGCCTGGGCGCCGCTCGAGAACACCCCATCCACCTGAGGGCCGCACGATGAGCACCCCCGATTCCGTTCCCATGATCGCGGTCGAGCGGCTGACCAAGGTCTACCGCAGCGTGGCGGCCGAAGACGTGACCGCGCTGGCCGACATCTCCATGCAGATCGCCGCCGGCGAGTTCATCAGCGTGGTTGGCCCGTCCGGTTGCGGCAAGACCACCTTGCTGCGCATCCTGGCTGGCCTGGTCGGCCAGTACCAGGGCAAGGCCGAAATCCGCGGCCAGGCGCTCCAGGGACCGAGCCGCAGCGTGGGCGTGGCCTTCCAGGACGCCAACCTGCTGCCCTGGCGCAACATCCTGGACAACGTGCTGCTGCCGGCACAGGTGCTGCACCTGGACATGGCCAGGAGCCGCGTGCGGGCCGGCGAGCTGCTCGAGCTGGTGGGCCTGCGCGGCTTCGAGCGCAAGCTGCCGCACGAGCTGTCGGGTGGCATGCGCCAGCGCGTGTCGATCGCGCGCGCGCTGCTGCACGACCCGGAGATCCTGCTCATGGACGAGCCCTTCGGCGCGCTCGACGCGATCACGCGCGACAACATGAACTTCGAGTTGCGCCGCATCTGGAAAGAGGCCGGCAAGACCATCTTCCTGATCACGCACTCCATCCCGGAGGCCGTGTACCTGAGCAGCCGCGTCTTCGTGATGTCGCCGCGGCCCGGCCGCATCGTCAGCGAGCTCGCGATCGAACTCGGCGCAGAGCGGCCCCTGTCCGTCATGGCCGATGCCGCCTTCGGCGCCTACGCCGGCGCGCTGCGCGAAGCGCTGGACCGCTCCGAGGCCGCCAACCACACCGCGCTGCCGCTGCGCAAGGCGGCGTGATGGCGGCGCTCGGACTGGACATCTCCGCCGCTCCACGCCCGCGCCGCGCCGCTGTCTGGCTGGCGCGCGCGGGCGAGCTCGCGCTGCCGGCTGCGGCCATCGCGCTGCTGTTCGCGGCCTGGGAGTGGGGCGTGGCGCTGCTGGGCATCGGCGCCTACTTGCTGCCGCCGCCCAGCCAGGTGCTGGCCGCCATCGCCGCCATGGCGCGCGACGGCTCGCTGTCGCACAACACGCAGGTCACGCTGGGCGCGACGCTCGGCGGCTTCGCGATCGCGCTGGCGGCCGGCATCGCGGTGGGCGGGCTCATCGCGCAGAGCCGGCTCGTCGAACGCACGGTCTACGGCTACCTGGTGGCGATCCAGACCCTGCCCAAGATCGCGCTGGCGCCGCTGTTCGTGGCCTGGTTCGGCTTCGGCCTGTCGTCCAAGGTGGCCGTGGCGGCGCTGATCGCCTTCTTCCCCATCGTGGTCAACGTGATCGTGGGCCTCAAAAGCTGCGACGCGGGCCGCATCGACGTGATGCGCGCGCTGTCGGCCAGCCGCTGGCAGATCTTCCGCCATGTGCAGCTGCCTTCGGCTTTGCCTTTCATCATGGCCGGGGCCGACGTGGCCATCGTGTTCGCGCTGACCGGCGCCATCGTCGGCGAGTTCGTCGGCGCCACCGCGGGCCTGGGTTACCAGATGGTGCTGTCGAACTCGCAGATGCAGGTGCCCAAGGTCTACGGCGTGCTCATCGTGCTGGGCGGCCTGGGCATGCTGCTGCACGGCGCGGTGGCGCTGCTGCGGCGCCGGCTGCTGTCCTGGATGCCGTCTTCCCCGTCCCGCCTGTCCCATTCTTGAAGGAGTTGCCCATGTCGCTTCCGCACCGCATCGCCCTGGCCGCCTGCGCGCTGTTCGCCGCCGGCGCGGCCTGCGCCGCCGGCCCCTATAAGACCAGCTTCGGCCCCACGACGGTGGACATCTCCACCGGCCATGCCGGGCACTCCTCGATTCCCAAGAAGATGGGTTACTGGGCTGCCGACAACGTGGACGTGGACGTGTTCGGCGCCGCCGGTGCCGTGGCCGGGCTGCAGATGGTGGCCTCGGGCAAGATGGACTTCATCACCGTGACGGCCGAGGCGCTGATGCAGGCCCAGGCCCAGGGTATGCCGGTGCAGGCCTTCTACGTGCATGCGCGCGCGCCGATCTCCAAGCTCGTGGTGCCCAAGGACTCGGCCATCAAAAGCGTCAAGGACCTCAAGGGCAAGACCATCGGCATGCCGGTGCTGGAACTGAGCAGCGCCTACTTCGGCGGCGTGTTCCGCGAAGCGGGCCTGGCCTTCGACAAGGACGTCAAGATCATCGCCACTGGCACGGGCGCGCCACCGGCCCTGGCGCTGCAGCGCGGCGACATCGTGGCCTGGGCCTCCTGGGACACGGCCGTGGCCAGCCTGGAGAACCGCGGCGCGCAGTTCACCGAGTTCAAGCCGGGCTTCTACGACGACCTGGTCGGCAACGTGATCGTCACGCGCACCGAGATGCTGGACAAGCACCCCGAGGTGGTGGTGGCATTGGGCCGCGGCATCGCCAAGGCCGTGCACTTCGGCCTGGCCAACCCCGAGGGCGCGATCAGGATCCACTGGGACGTCTACCCGCAGACCAAGCCGCAGAACGCCGACCCGGCGGCCGCGATGAAGGACGCCAGGACCGTCTTCGTCTCGCGCTTCGACAGCTACAAGCTGGCGCCGGGCATGCAGTACGGCGCGGCGCGGCCCGAGCAGTGGGACACCATCGCCCGGCTGGCGCGCGAGGCCGGCGCCAACCTGCCGGCCAGCTACAACCCGCGCCAGGCCTACACCGACCGGTTCATCGCCGAGATCAACAAGTTCGACCGCAGCGCCATCGAGGCGCAGGCGAAGAACTACCCGTGAAGCTGGTCCCTAACGCTCGCCCTTGCGGTAAGGCTTCATGAGCGCCTGCGGATAGGCCGCCTTGCGCGCCACGACGATGAGCGCCACGATGGACAGCACGTAGGGCAGCATCAGGTAGAGCTGGTAGGGCAGCAGCGCGTCGCCGGACTGCTGCAGGCGCAGCTGCAACGCGTCGAAGAAGGCGAACAGCAACGCGCCCATCAGCGCCTTGTCGGGGCGCCAG
Organism: Variovorax boronicumulans; assembly: GCF_007677875.1. Lineage (GTDB taxonomy): Bacteria > Pseudomonadota > Gammaproteobacteria > Burkholderiales > Burkholderiaceae_C > Pseudorhodoferax > Pseudorhodoferax boronicumulans_A. The sequence continues at coordinate 350,130 of NZ_VEDO01000003.1, forward strand.
GAGGCGAACACCACCAGCGCCACGCAGATCCAGCCGCGCCCGTTGACCATGTTGAAGAAGAAGGCGTTGAAGGCCGACAGCGTGAGGAAGCTGCCCGCCATGCCCATCAGCGCCGAGCCGGCCACAATGGCCGCCGTGCGCGTGCGCGCGACCGACAGGCCCTGGCCTTCGGCGGCCTGCGGGTTCTCGCCGACCATGCGCAGCGCCAGGCCCGCCGGCGTGCGGTAGAGCAGGTAGGCGATCGCCGGCACCAGCAGCAGGGCCAGCAGGGTCAGCGGCGTCTGTGCGTTCAGGATGGGCACGGGCAGCCAGTCCATGGGTGCGAACGGCGTGACCGTCGGCGGCGTCGTCACCTTGGGGAAGCTCACGCGGTAGCCGTAGTACGACAGCGCCGTGGCCAGCATGGTGATGCCCAGGCCCGAGACGTGTTGCGACAGCGCCAGCCCGACCGTGAAGAAGGCGTGCAGCAGGCCGAAGGCCATGCCCGTCAGCGCGGCCACGGCCACGCCCATCCAGAGCGGCCCGCCCAGGTACACGGCCAGCCAGCCCGCAAATGCCCCCGCGACCATGATGCCCTCGATGCCCAGGTTCAGCACGCCCGCGCGTTCGCACAGCAGCACGCCCAGCGTTCCGAGGATCAGCGGCGAGGCGATGCGCAGCACCGCAACCCAGAACGCGGCATTGCCCAGGATGTCCAGGATCTCGCTCATTTTCGGATCCTGTACTGCGTGAGCAGCGTCGCCACCAGCACGGCGAGCAGCGCGGTGGCCACGATCACGTCGGCGATGTAGGTCGGCACGCCCACGGCGCGGCTCATGCTGTCGGCGCCGACCAGCACGCCGGCCACGAACACGGCGGCGGCCACCACGCCCAGCGGGTGCAGGCCGGCCAGCATGGCGATCACGATGCCCGCGTAGCCGTAGTTGGGCGACATGTCCAGCGTCACGTAGCCCGTGCGGCCTGCCACCTCGATGGCCCCGGCCAGGCCGGCCAGCGCGCCCGAGAGCAGGGCGGTCAGCACCACGGTGCGCGTGACCGGCACGCCTGCGAAGGCTGCGGCGCGGGGGCTGGCGCCCAGGGCGCGGATGTCGAAGCCCAGCACCGTGAAGCGGAAGATGGCCCAGACGATGGCAGCCAGGACCAGGCCCCAGAGCAGGCCGGTGTGCACGCGCGTCTGCGCGACGAGCTTGGCCAGCTCCAGGTCGGGTTGCAGCGCCACGCTCTGCGGCCAGCCCATGGCCAGCGGGTCCTTCATGGGGCCGTCCAGCAGCGCGCCCACGGCCAGCAGCATGATGAAGTTGAACAACAGCGTGGTGACGACCTCGTCCACGCCGAGCTTGTTCTTCATGAGGGCAGGGCCCAGCAGCAGCAGGGCGCCGGCCAGCGCCGCGGCCAGCATCATGAGGGGGAACAGCGCCCAGACCGGCCACTGCAGCCCGGTGCCGCCGTGCAGGCCGCCGACGGCCACGGCGGCGATGGCGCCGGCGTAGAGCTGGCCCTCGGCGCCGATGTTGAACAGGCGGGCCTTGAAGGCCACCGTGGCGGCCAGACCGGTGAGGACCAGCGGGATGGCGCGCGTGAGCGTTTCGCTCCAGGCGAACACCGAGCCGAAGCCGCCGGCCAGCAGCAGGCCGTAGGTCTGCAGCACGGGCGCGCCGGCCCACAGCACGAGCAGCGCGGCGATGAGCAGCGTGAAGCCGACGGCGCCCAGCGGCGCCAGCAGCAGGGCGCCACGCGAGACGGCGTGGCGGCGTTCCAACCTCATGCGATGTCCTTTTCTGCGCTGCCCGCCATGGCCAGGCCGATGGCTTCGCGCGTCCATTGCCCGGCGGGCCGCGCCGGGCCCAGGTGGCCGGCGTGCATCACGGCCACGCGGTCGCCCAGCGTGAGCACCTCGTCCAGGTCGTCGGAGATCAGCAGCAGCGCAGCACCGGCGTCGCGCGCGGCGATCAATTGCTGCTGCACGAAGGCCACGGCGCCGATGTCCAGGCCCCAGGTCGGCTGGTGCACGACGATGAGGCTGGGCACCGCACTCTGCGCGTCTGCCGTCGGCAGCAGCGCCCGGCCCAGGATCAGCTTTTGCATGTTGCCGCCCGACAGCGACCGGGCGCTGGTCTGCAGGCCGCCGCCGCGCACGTCGAAGGTTTCCACGATGCGCCGGGCCTGCGCCGTGGCAGCGCGCCGGCGGATCCAGCGCAGGCCGGCCAGCGCGCGCGAAAAGGCGGGCGTGCGCAGCCGTTCGGAGACGGCGTTCTCCCATTGCGGCAGGTCGCCGACCACGCCCGTGCCGTGCCGGTCTTCCGGGATGCGCGCCACACCGCGCTGCACCAGCGCGTCCGGCGTGCGGGGCAGGGGCTGGCCCTGCAGCGTGGCGCGGCCGCCGGTGGCAGGCCGCATGCCGGTCAACAGGTCCGCCAGCGCGGCCTGGCCGTTGCCGGAGACGCCCGCGATGGCCGTGATCTCGCCCGCGCGCAGGGCCAGCGAGACGCCGCGCAGGCGGTCGTTGCCGTGGCCGGCGGTGCTGACGCGGTCCAGTTCGCAGACCACCGCGCCGACGCTCCGCGCGGGCTGGCGCTCGCGCTGCTGCACGGCGTGGCCGACCATCCAGCGCGCGAGCTGGGCCTGGTCGCAGTCGGCCGTGCGGCCCTCGGCCACGAGCTTGCCGTGGCGCAGCACGGCCACGCGGCTTGAGGTGCGCAGCACCTCGCCGAGCTTGTGGCTGATGAAGATGACGGCCAGGCCCTGGGCGACCATCTCGGCCAGCGTGTCGAACAGCTGCTCGCTCTCCTGCGGCGTCAGCACGGCCGTGGGCTCGTCCAGGATCAGGATGCGCGCGCCGCGGTACAGGGCCTTCAAGATCTCCACGCGCTGGCGCTCGCCGACCGACAGATCGCCCACGCGCGCGTCCGGGTCCACCGGCAGGCCGAAGCGCCGGGCCACATCGAGCAGGTGGGCGCGCGCCGCGGCACGCCGCGACAGCGGGCGCCACAGCGGCTCGGTGCCCAGGATGACGTTGTCGAGCACGCTCAGGTTGTCGGCCAGCGCAAAGTGCTGGTGCACCATGCCCACGCCGGCGGCCAGCGCCGCGCGCGGGTTGCCGGGGGCCAGCGGCTGGCCGAAGACTTCGATGCGGCCCGCGTCGGCGGTGTAGTGGCCGAAGAGGATGGACATCAGCGTGGACTTGCCGGCGCCGTTCTCGCCGAGCAGGGCCAGCACCTCGCCCTCGCGCAGGTCCAGCGTGATGTCGTCGTTGGCGACCAGGCTGCCGAAGCGCTTGGTGATGCCCAGCAGGCGCAGCACCGTGGGCGCGTCGGCCCTCATTTGGCCGTGGACTTGGGCTGGCTGTCGTCGATCTTGACCGTGAACTTGCCGGCCAGGATCTCGGCCTCGCGTGCGCGCACCTTGGCCACCAGCTCGGCCGGGATCTTCTTCTCAAAGGTGCCCAGCGGCGACAGTGCCGAACCCTTGTGCTGCATGTGGGAGTAGACGCCGTACTCCTCGGGCTTGAACTGGCCTTCGCGCACGAGCTTGAGCGCGCGGTCGATCGAAGGCTCCATGTTCCACAGCGCCGAGACGACCACGGTGTCGGGGTACTGGGCCTGGGTGTCGATCACGTTGCCGATGGCCAGCACCTTGCGCTCCTTGGCCGCGTCGCTGACGCCGAAGCGCTCCGCGTAGAGGATGTCTGCGCCCTTGTCGACCATGGCGAAGGCAGCTTCCTTGGCCTTCGGCGGATCGAACCAGCTGTTGATGAAGCTCACGCTGAACTCGACCTTGGGGTTCACTTCCCTGGCGCCGGCCATGAACGCGTTCATGAGGCGGTTGACCTCGGGGATCGGGAAGCCGCCGACCAGGCCGATCTTGTTGGACTTGGTCATGCCGCCGGCCACCATGCCCGTGAGGTAGGCCGGCTCCTGGATGTAGTTGTCGAACACGCTGAAGTTGGGCGCCTGCGGCTTGCCCGAGCTGCCCATGAGGAACATGGTCTTGGGGAAGTCGCGTGCGACCTTGCGCGCTGCGGCCTCGACCGCGAAGGCCTCGCCCACGATGAGCTGGCTGCCAGCCGTGGCGTATTCGCGCAGTACGCGCTCGTAGTCGGCGTTGGCCACGTTCTCGGTGGCCTTGTATTCGATCTCGCCACGGGCTTCGGCGGCCTTGAGTGCCTTGTGGATGCGGCCTACCCATTGCTGCTCGAACGGCACGGTGTAGACCGCGGCGACTTTGAGCTTGGCCTGCTGGGCCAGGACGAAGGTGGGCAGGGCCAGCGTGGCGACGGCGGCGGCAAGGATCAGGGGACGGCGTTGGTGCATGGGGGTGGACTCCTCTTAGGGGGCAAACGACGGCGGGGTGAGCAATATCGGTGCCACGCGCATTGTGGCGTGGTCCGTCCTGTGTACCGGCGGCGGGCCGGTCAAAAGAAAGCGGGCTGGGCGGGCCTGGGGGACGTGGTGCACAGGGGCCGTGCGGTGGTGCACCAAGGCGTGCACTGCGCGCCGCCTAGAATGCCGGGCCTGTTCCCCGGGCGCCCATGGGGCGCTGCCTTTGGTCCGTCGCGTGAGTTCCCCCCTTCTTCCCCCTCGGCCCCAGCGCATGTGCTGGGGCATCCTGGCATGCGCGCCTTCCTGGCCGCGCGCGTGGCCGCCGTGCTGGCCACCCAGGTGCAGGCCGTCGTCGTGGCCTGGCAGGTCTACGACCTCACGCGCGCGCCGCTGGCGCTGGCCTATGTGGGCCTGGCCCAGTTCATCCCCATGCTGTGCCTGCTGCTGCCGGCCGGCGACCTCATGGACCGCTTCGCGCGCCGGCCCATCCTCGCCGCCAGCTGGGTGGTCTCGGCGCTGTGCAGCGCGCTGCTGTGGTGGCTGTCGGGCCATGGGGTGGCGGGCGTCTCGTCCATCTACGCCGTGCTGGTGCTGTACGGCTGCGCGCGGGCCTTTGCCGGCCCGGCGCTGCAAAGCCTGCTGCCGCAGATCGTGCCGCGCGAGCAGCTGGCGCAGGCCATCGCCGTCAACAGCATGCTGATGCGCAGCGCCACCATCACCGGCCCCTTCCTGGGCGGGCTGCTGTATGCGCTGGGCGGTGGCGAGCTGACCTACCTGGTGTGCCTGGTCTGCTTCGTGCTCGGCGCGCTGCTGCTGCGCTACGTGACGGTGGCCCATGCCGCGCCGCGCGCCGTGGGTGGCACGATCTGGACGCGCTTTGCCGAAGGCATCGGGTTCATCCGCTCGCGGCCCGTGATCCTGGGCTGCATTTCGCTGGACCTGTTCGCCGTGCTGCTGGGCGGCGTGGTGGCGCTGCTGCCGATCTACGCGCACGAGGTGCTGCACGTGGGCCCGCAGGGCCTGGGTGCGCTGCGCAGCGCCATGGCCGTGGGAGAGGTCGGCATGGGCCTGTACCTGAGCGCGCGGCCGTTGAACCGGCGCGTGGGCGCGACCATGTTCGGCGCTGTGGCGGTGTTTGGCGTGGCCAACCTGGTGTTCGCGCTGTCGCACTGGTTCTGGCTGTCCTTCGTGGCGCTGCTGGTGGCCGGCATGGCCGACATGGTGAGCGTCTACATCCGCGGTGCGCTGGTGCAGTTCTCCACGCCGGACGCCATGCGCGGGCGCGTGCAGGCCGTCAACATGCTGTTCATCGGCTCGTCCAACGAGCTCGGGGAGTTCCGCGCCGGCACCAGCGCGGCCTGGCTGGGGCCGGTCGGCGCGGCCTTGGCGGGCGGGCTGTGCACGCTGGGCGTGGTCGGCACCTGGGCCGCGGCCTTCGGCGGCCTGCGCCGGCTGGACCGCTTCGAAGAGGCCGGTGCCGGCACTTGAAGAACCCGGCCCGGGGCGCCAGCTATGGCATACTGTTTCGGCGCAGCAGCGGTGCATCCACCCTCTGCGAAGCCCAAGGGCCCGCCACCGGGCCAGGCAGTGCAACCGCAAGGAGGTCACATGACAGCATTCTTCATGGAAGGCGATGGCTTCGCATAAGGGCGATCCGTCGTTCTGGAGGCCCAGCTTCGTGCTGGGCCTTTTGTTTTTTGCGGCCCTGATTTCTCTGGCCGTGTTCTTCTGGTGGCATGCCTGGCTGCGCCGCACGGCTCCGGCCGAGGCATTGGAGAAGCAGCAGATCGTGGTGCTGCTGGCGGCCTGGCTCGCCGTGATCGGCTGGATCACCACGGCCTGGACCTCGATCCGCAACTCGGTCAAGCAGCACACCGTCAACACGCTGCTGCAGTCCCGCCTGTCGGCGACCTACATGGAGCGCGCCGACCGGGTGAACAAGTTCTTCGGCAGCTACGAGGCGCGCCATCCGCTCGCGACGCGCGACCCCGACGCCGACCCCACGCAGGGCATCGCCAGCGACGACGAGGAGGCGCTGCGCTACATCCTCAACTACTTCGAGTACATCGCCATCGGCGTGCGCCATGGCGACCTGCACGAGGCCATGCTGCGGGCCAGCCTGCGTTCCATCCTGACCAAAACCACCTTCTACTCGCGGGACTGGATCGAGCGGCGCGTGGGCGGCGGGCCGACGCTGGCGCCCAATCCGCTGCTGTACCGCAACCTGCGCTGGCTCTACCTGCGCTGGCGCGACGCGGGGCCGGGCCACGACCTGCGCGCGTTCTCGATGGTGCGCGCTTAACGTTCGAGCGCCTCGCGGACCGCCTGGCCGAGCTCGAGCACCGTCATCGCGTAGTAGCTGGACCAGTTGTAGCGCGTGATCACGTAGAAATTCTCGGTGCCGGCCACGTACTGCGGGGCATCCGCACCGTTCTGCAGTTCGACCAGCGCCAGCGGGCCGGTGTGCGTGAGCGCCTCGCCCTGCAGCAGCGCGCCCTTGGCCGTGAAGCTCTCCACGCTGAAGCTGGGCAGGATGTCGGGCGCGAGCAGGGCGTCCAGGTCGGCCTGCGCGCTCAGCGCGACCGGGTAGATGGCCGGCATGCCGGTCTTCCAGCCGAAGGCCTTGAAGTAGTTGGCCACCGAGCCGATCACGTCGTCCACGCTGCCCGCCAGGTCGATGCGGCCGTCGCCGTCGAAGTCCACCGCGTAGCGCACCCAGCTCGATGGCATGAATTGCGGCATGCCCATGGCGCCGGCGTAGCTGCCGCGCCAGGCATGCGGGTCCACGCCGGTGCGCTGCGACAGGCTCAGCAGCTGCTCGAGCTCGCCGAGGAAGAAGGCGCTGCGCTCGGCCGCGCGCGGGTGGGCCTTGGGAAAGTCGAAGGCCAGCGTGGTCACGGCGTCGATGACGGGAAAGCCGCCCATCTGCTGGCCGTAGATCGACTCCACGCCGACGATGCCCACGATGATCTCGGCCGGCACGCCGTACTCGCGCTCGGCACGCTCCAGCGCCGTGCGGTGCTCCTGCCAGAAGCGCACGCCGGCGCGGATGCGGATGGGCTCGACGAAGCGGCTGCGGTAGACGCGCCAGTTCTTGGGCGTGCCGCTGGGCGCCGGCGTCATGAGCCGCTGCACCTGGGGCAGCAGCCGGGCCTGGCCGATGGCCTGGCGCACCCACTCGCGGTCCAGGTCGCGGCGCGCGGCGATGTCGTCGGCCATGCGCAGCACCTCGGGGCGCGTGGCGTAGAGCGGGCCGGGGGCCGGTGCGGCCTTGGCGGCGGCGGGGCGCTTCTTGGCGGGCGCAGGGGGCTGGGCGTGGGCGGCGGCGGCGAGCACAGCAGCAGTCAGAAATGCGAGGCGCGTGCGGTTCATGCGGACGGGACAGGGGTGGGCCAGGGCAGGCGGCGGTACTCGCGCTGCAGCGTCGGCAGTTCCAGGGCCGGCGCGCGTGCGTAACGCTGCGCTTCCAGGCGCAGCAGCCAGTCGCGCAGCGGCGCCAGCTGCTGCGGCCTGGCCGCGGCAGCCGGCAACTGTACAAGCAGCTGGGCCAGCTGCCGCGGCGCGGCCTGCGGCGGCACGGCCAGGCCGGCGGCGCGCAGGCGCTCGCGCGCCTTGTGCAGGAGGCGCAGCCAGGGATCGTGCTGGCGCCGCTCCCAGGCGGCCCAGCCCACGCCGGCCAGGCTGGCCAGTACCACCAAAGCGGCGAGCAGGCGGCCGAGGTCTTGCCAGTCCGGGCTCTCGATGCCGAGGGCGCGCAACAGGTCCAGCTGGCGGCTTTGCGTGTAGTTCAGCACCCACTGGTTCCAACGGTTGTTGACGGCCTCCCAGGCCGCGCGCAGCTGGGCCGCGAGGTTGGGGTTGACGTTGCCCACCGCCGTGGCGAACGCGCCCTGGGGTGCTCGCAGCCGCTCCAGGCTGCCGATGCGGCCGGGCATCACGGCGCCCGTGGGGTCCACGCGCACCCAGCCCTGGCCCTCGTGCCAGACCTCGGTCCAGGCGTGCGCATCGCTCTGGCGCACGGTCCAGTAGCCGTCCACCGCATTCATCTCGCCGCCCTGGTAGCCTGTGACGATGCGCGCGGGCACGTCGAGCGCGCGCATCAGCACCACGAAGGCCGAGGCGATGTGCTCGCAGAAGCCGGCCTTGCGGTCGAACCAGAACTCGTCGGCCGTGTGTTCGCCATACACGCCGGGCTCCAACGTGTAGCTGTAGCCGCCCGTGCGCAGGCGTTCCAGTGCGGCCGCCACGAGCACGGCGCTGCCGGCTTCCGCGAGGCGCGGGTCGCGCCGCAGTTGCGCGGCCAGCGCCAGCGTGCGCGGGTTGCTGCCGGCGGGCAGCTGCAGCTCGGCCTGCAGTTCGGCCGTGCGGCGCGGCGGGCCGTAGCGGAAATCCGTGTGGCTCTGGGCGCGGTAGCGCACCAGGTCGGTGATGGGCCGGTTGGCCAGCCAGGACAACTCCTGCGTCTGCAGCGCCGAGAGGCCCGCGAGGTCGGGGCGGCGCGGCGCCACGTCCAGCAGCAGCAGCCAGGGCCGGTTGTGCGGCTCCAGCGTGACCTCGTAGCCGGTCGGTATGCCGCCCAGCTGCAGATTGCGCTGCGGCGACGTGTTGAAGCTGAAGTCGCCGCGGCCCTGGCGCCACTGGCGGCCATCGAACTCGGACAGCACCGGCCCACGGAAGTACAGCGCGTCCTGCGGGGGCGGCGGGCCGTCGAAGCGGATGCGCATGGCGATGCTGTCGTCCAGTGCGAGGCTGGCCAGGTTGCCGACCTCCATGGTGGACGACAGGCCGCTGCGCCCGCTCATCGCGTCGCTCGGGATGCCCCACAGCGGCGCCAGCCGCGGGAACAGCAGGAACAGCACCAGCATGACGGGCGCACCGACCAGCGCCATGCGCACCGCATGGCGCGCCGATGCGGCCAGCGGTGGCCGGCCCACGGGCATGTGGGCGTTGACCAGCGCCGTGAGCAGGCCCAGCAGGCCGACCAGCATGGCCGCCGCCGTGGCCAGCGACTGCGAGAAGAAGAAGTTCGTGAGCATCGTGAAGAAGCCCAGGAAGAACACCACGAAGGCGTCGCGCCGCGCGCGCAGTTCCAGCGTCTTGAGCGCCAGCAGCGACACCAGCAGCGTGACGCCCGCGTCGCGGCCCAGCAGCGTGCGGTGGCTCATGAGCGTCAGGCCCAGCGTCAGCGCCAGCAGCGCCGCCAGCCACCAGCGCGAGGGCAGGGGCCGCGCGCCGAGCGCGATCCAGCCGCGCCACAGCAGCACGCCGCCGGCCAGCAGGCTGCACCACACCGGCAGCCGGGGCACCTGGGGCAGCAGGATCCAGCCGATCACGGCGAGCAGGAACAGCGTGTCGCGGCCGTCCCGCGGAAGCTGGCCGGCGAGGCGGTTCAGCACAGGGCCAACGCCTCCAGGCAACGCCGCTTGTGGGCTTCGCCGCTGGCGGGCGGTACTTCGACCCCGGGCACCCGCAGCCCGTACTCGAGTTCCAGCCGGTCGGCCTGCAGCACCCAGGCGCACAGCCGCGCCAGGCGCTGCTCGCCATCGGGCAACCGGGCCAGGGACGGGTCCAGCCAGAGTTCGTGGCGTTGCGCCTGCTGGCTGTCGCGGCTGACCAGTTCGCCGGCCTTGGCGGCCTTTTTCCAGACCACGAGCTTGAGCGGGTCGCCACGGCGGTAGGCGCGCACACCATCGAATTCGCCGGTGCTGGCGGCCTGGCGCGCCAAGGCGCCGCCCGCGCGCGGCTCGCCCGCGGGCAGCGGCGGGGGATGCGCCTCGGGCTGCGGATAGACCAGCACCTGCGCGGCCGGGCGCCACAGCGTCCAGACGCGGAAGGCGCCCATCGGAAAGCGCGTCTCCAGCATCAAGGTGGGGATGGCGTGCAGGCCGCGCCGCGCGGGCGCGAAGGCCACATGCACCTGGCTGCGGCCGCCGGCCGGCACGTCCACGAAGGCCTGCTGCCGGGCCGTGTCCACCAGGCTCGCGGCGATGGCATGGCGCGGTGTCTTGCGCGTGCTGGCCAGCTCCAGCGTGAGCGTGCTGCCGCTGCCCAGGAACAGGGGCTCGGGCGGCAGCAGGTGCAGCTGCAGGCCGCGCAGCGTGGCATGCCCCACATGCATGCCGACCAGCGCACAGCCGGCCAGCAAAAACGTGAGCAGGTAACCCAGGTTGAGCTGGTAGTTGATCGAGGCCAGCAACAGCAGCAGCACGGTGGCGCCCAGCATGAGGCCGGCGCGCGTGGGCAGGATGTAGATGTTGCGCTGGGTCAGCAGCAGCTGGTCGCTGCGCGGCAGCCGCGCCTCCCACCAGCGCCGCATGCGGCCGCGCCAGCGGGTCCAGGGGTTCAAGCGCGCCAGGGCGGTCACGGCAAGGGCACGGCCTCGACCATGGCGCGCACCTGCTCGACGGCGCCGCGGCCCGCGTCGCCCACGGGCACCAGCCGGTGCGCCACGGTCTGCGGCAGGATGGCCTGCACGTCGTCGGGCGCCACATAGTCGCGCCCGGCCAGGAGGGCCTGGGCCTTGGCCGCGCGCACCACGGCGATGCCTGCGCGCGGCGACAGGCCCTGCAGGAACCAGCGGCCCGAGCGCGTGGCGGCGATGAGGTCCTGCACGTACGCGATGAGCGGCGGCGCCGCATGCACCTGCAGCACCTGTTGCTGCAGTTGCTGCAGCTGTTCGCCGGTCAGCAGCGCGGGCAGGGCGTCGACGAGTTCCCGCCGGTCTTCGCCGGCGAGCAGCAGACGCTCGGCCGCGCGGTCGGGGTAGCCGATGGAGATGCGCATGAGGAAGCGGTCCAGCTGCGATTCGGGCAACGCGAAGGTGCCGAGCTGGTCCTGCGGGTTCTGCGTGGCGATCACGAAGAAAGGCCGTGGCAGCGGGCGGGTGGCGCCCTCGACCGTGACCTGCTTTTCCTCCATGGCCTCGAGCAGCGCGCTCTGGGTCTTTGGGCTGGCGCGGTTGATCTCGTCGGCCAGCAGGATCTGCGCGAACAGCGGGCCGGGATGGAAGACGAAGGCCTCCGTGCCGCGTTCGTAGACGGAGACGCCCGAGAGGTCCGAGGGCATCAGGTCGGAGGTGAACTGCACGCGCGAGAACTGCAGGCCGAAGGTGCGCGCCAGCGCATGGGCCAGCGTGGTCTTGCCCACGCCGGGCACGTCCTCGATGAGCAGGTGGCCGCCGGCCAGCAGGCAGGCCACGCAGTCCTGGACCTGGGCCTCCTTGCCCACGATGACGCCGTTGAGCTGGCGCAAAAGGTCCTTGACTTTCTCTTGTACGATCATCGCGAGACATTACCCGAAAACGATAGCAAGCGAGACGACAGCCGTGAACCAGACGGGATACTTCAGCCACCGCGATTGTTGGAAGCACGAGATGGGCCCGGGCCATCCGGAATGCCCGGAGAGGCTGGACGCCATCGAGGACCGGCTGCTGGTGTCCGGCGTGGGCGATGCGCTCGAGCGGCGCGAGGCGCCGCTGGCCACGGTCTCGGACCTGGAACTCGCGCACGGCCGCATGCACGTGGCGTCCATCCGCGGCATGACCGACAACCTGCAGGAGCAGATCATCGCGGGTGGCTCCACGCACGCGCAGATCGATCCCGATACCAGCCTGAACGTGCACACCTGGAACGCCGCGCTGCGCGCCGCGGGCGCGGCGCTCGCGGCCACCGACGCCGTGATCCGCGGCGAACTCGAGAACGCCTTCTGCTCGGTGCGCCCGCCGGGCCACCACGCCTGCCGCGACCAGGCCATGGGCTTTTGCTTCTTCAACAACGTGGCGCTGGCGGCACGCTATGCGCTGGAGCGCCACGGCCTGTCGCGGGTGGCCATCGTCGATTTCGACGTGCACCATGGCAACGGCACGGAGGACATCGTGGCCGGCGACCCGCGCATCCTGATGGCCAGCTTCTACCAGCACCCGTTCTACCCGATGGACTGGGCGCACCGCCAGGCCGACAACCTCGTGAACCTGCCCGTGCCGGCCTACACGCGCGGCATGGACGTGCGCGAGATGATCGACATGCTGTGGCTGCCGCGCCTGGAAGCGCACAAGCCCGAGATGATCTTCATCAGCGCCGGTTTCGACGCGCACCGCGAGGACGACATGGGCCAGTTGGGCCTGGTGGAGCAGGACTACGTCTGGATCACCTCCTGCATCAAGGAGGTGGCGCGCCGCCATGCTCAGGGCCGCATCGTGAGCTGCCTGGAAGGCGGATACCACCTGGGCGCACTGGCGCGCAGCGTGGAGGCGCACATCCGCGTGCTGGCCGACCTGTAACGCCCTCGCTGCGTTGGTTGCTGCGGCTACCATGGGCCGGTGCACCTGGCCCAGGTGCGCACCGACACAACATCCCAGGGAGTGCATGCATGGCCAACATCCATTTCATCGGCGGCGAGAAAGGCGGCGTCGGCAAGTCGCTGACCGCGCGCCTGCTCGCGCAGTACTGCATCGACCGGCAGCTGCCGTTCACTGCTTTCGACACCGACCGCTCGCACGGCGCGCTGCTGCGCTTTTACGCCGACTACGCCGCGCCCGTGGCCATGGACCGCACCGAGGCGCTGGACGCCATCGTCGAGGCCGCGGTCGAGCAGCCCGAGCGCCGCGTGCTCGTGGACCTGGCCGCGCAGACGCACGAGACGCTGGCCCAGTGGATGGAGGAGGCCAGCCTGCTGGCCCTGGCCGCCGACGAAGGCATCGCGCTGACCTACTGGCATGTGATGGACGCCGGCAAGGATTCGGCCGACCTGCTCGCCAAGCTGCTGGACCGCTTCGCAGGCGGGCTGCGCTACGTGCTGGTGCGCAACGAGGTGCGCGGCAGCGATTTCTCGGCACTGGAGCAGTCCGGCCAGCAGCAGCGTGCCGAGGCGCTGGGCGCCAAGGTGGTCCAGCTCAGGAAGCTCAGCGAGGGCGCGCTGCTCAGGATCGACGCCGCCAGCAGCAGCTTTTGGAAGGCCACGACGCCGGGCGGCGGCCTGGGCCTGCTGGACCGCCAGCGCGTGAAGACCTGGCTGGCGGACAGCTACCGCGCTTTCGACGCGGTCGGTGTGTGATCGACATCCAGGGCCTGCGCTTCGCCTTCGCGGGCGAGGCGCCGCTGATCGCCGACTGGTCGGCCCGCATCGACCCGGGCATCACGCTGCTGCACGGCGACACCGGCGCGGGCAAGAGTCTGCTGCTGCGGCTGCTGGCGGGTGTGCAGGCGGCCGACGCCGGCCGTCTGCAGATCGGCGACGCGGTGCTGGCCGAGGCACCGGCGCGCTACCGCGACCAGCTGTTCTTCGTCGACCCGGCCACGCAGGATTTCGACCAGATGACGGCGCGGGATTGCCTGGCGCAGCTGGCTGGTGCAGATGCCGATCTGGCCGTGCGTGATGCACTGGTCGAGGGCTTTGGCCTGGCGCCGCACCTGGACAAGTCGCTCTTCATGCTCTCGACGGGCTCCAAACGCAAGGTCTGGCTGACGGCCGCGCTGGCCGGGCGCCGGCCCGTGGTGCTGCTGGACGAGCCCACGGCCGCGCTGGACCAGGGTTCGGTGCGCTGCCTGTGGGAGGCGCTGGCCGCCATCGGCGCCGCGCGCAACCGCACGGTGGTCGTGGCGAGCAGCGAGGCCAGCGTGCCGCTGCCGCTGGCCGCGCGCATCGACCTCCCGTTGAACTGATTCAGCTGCGCTCGCCGCGGCCCTGCGTGGCCAGCAGCACGCCCAGCGCCACGGCGCCGACCACTGCCAGGCCCAGGCCGAGCGCGAGCTTGCCCTTCGGCTTGGGTTCGGGCCGGAAACCACCGTGCACGGCCGGATGGCGCGAGACATCGAACAGATTGCCCTGCGAGATGGGCGTGCGCTCGGCGCGCGCCAGCGCGCGGTCGGCCACCCACTTGCCGATGCGGCCGGTGGTTTGCGGCGCAGCAGCCTGGGCCAGCCGGCCCGGCAGCGCGGCCGATCCAAGCCACAGCGTCGGCCGGGGGCGGCGCACCAGGCGCACGACGGCGGCGGCCACGGTGTCGGGGTCGACCAGCGGCGGGGGCGGCGCGAGCTTGCGGCCGGTGAAGTTCGCGCCATGGCGCAGGCCCGGCGTGTCGACGAAGGTCGGGCAGACGTCGCAGACATGCACGTCCGGCAGGTCGGACAGCTCGGCGCGCAGCGCGGCCGACCAGCCGCGCAGGCCGAACTTGCTGGCCGTGTAGGCGCCGGCGTAAGGCGTGGCGACCCAGCCGCCCAGCGAGATCATGTTCACGAGCACGCCGCTGCGCTGCGCGCGGAAATGCGGCAGCACGGCATGGGCGCCGTGCATGTGGCCCAGCAGGTTGGACTCCACCACGCGGCGGTGCGCCTCCATGGGCGTGGCCTCGAAGCGCCCGACGGCGCCCACGCCCACGTTGTTGATCCAGACGTCGATGCCGCCGAAGCGCCGCAGCGCGGCACCGGCCAGGGCCCGCACGGCCTTGGCGTCGGTGACGTCGGTGGGCACGGCGATGGCCTGGGCGCCCAGGCGGGCGCACTGCGCAGCCACGCGTTCCAGCGTTTCGGCGCCGCGCGCGGCCAGCACCAGGCGCGCGCGCTGCTGTGCGAAGGCCAGCGCCGTGGCGCGTCCGATGCCGCTGGAGGCACCCGTGATGACGATGACGGGGGACGGGGGCAGGGAAGAGCGCATTCTTGTTCGGTGCTGAGTGCTCGGGATGACGGAGCGCACAGCATAGTTGCAATAGCGTCGCTGCGCGGTGAACACGCTGTGACCAAGCGCATCTTCTGCATCGCGCCGACAGGCATCCGGCGCGGCGCCCTACACGACGCGCATGGCTGCTGCAGGCCGTCGTGCTGCAGGCAGATTGGTCCATGTGCCCACTGTCCCCGCGGTGTCTTTGCGGTGGCGGGGCAGGCAGGGCGGCGCACTAGAATCCGGAAGTTTTGTTCCGGCAGCCTGCGCAAGCAGCACATGAAAGAGGAGTCGCATCAATGAAGGTCCTGGTTCCCGTCAAGCGCGTGGTCGACTACAACGTGAAAGTCCGCGTGAAGTCCGACGGCAGCGGCGTTGACATCGCCAACGTCAAGATGAGCATGAACCCGTTCGACGAGATCGCCGTCGAAGAAGCCGTGCGCCTGAAGGAAAAGGGTGCCGTCACCGAGGTGATCGCCGTCTCCTGCGGCGTGCAGCAATGCCAGGAAACCTTGCGCACGGCCATGGCCATCGGCGCGGACCGCGCCATCCTCGTGCAGACCGATGCCGAGCTGCAGCCGCTGGCCGTGGCCAAGTTGCTCAAGGCCCTGGTCGACAAGGAACAACCCGGCCTCGTGATCCTGGGCAAGCAGGCCATCGACGACGACGCCAACCAGACCGGCCAGATGCTGGCGGCCCTGGCCGACCTGCCGCAGGCCACCTTCGCCAGCAAGGTCGAAGTGGCCGGCGACAAGGTCAACGTGACGCGCGAAGTGGACGGCGGCCTGGAAACCCTGAGCCTGTCGACCCCGGCCGTGGTCACCACCGACCTGCGCCTGAACGAGCCGCGCTATGTCACGCTGCCCAACATCATGAAGGCCAAGAAGAAGCAGCTGGACACCGTGACCCCGGCCGACCTGGGCGTGGACGTGGCCAGCAAGCTGAAGACGCTCAAGGTCAGCGAGCCGCCCAAGCGCAGCGCCGGCATCAAGGTGCCCGACGTGGCCACGCTGGTCACCAAGCTCAAGACCGAAGCCAAGGTCATCTGATTCAGGGAGGAACCACGAACATGACCGCACTCGTCATCGCAGAACACGACAACGCCACCGTCAAGAGCGCCACCCTGAACACCGTCACCGCGGCCCTGGCCTGCGGTGGTGAGGTCCACGTGCTGGTCGCCGGCGAGAACGCTGGTGAAGCCGCCAAGGCCGCCGCGCAGATCGCCGGCGTGGCCAAGGTGCTGCACGCCGACGGCGCCGGCCTGGGCCATGGCCTGGCCGAGAACGTCGCCGCCCAGGTGCTGGCCGTCGCCGGCAACTACAGCCACATCCTGTTCCCGGCCACCGCCAGCGGCAAGAACGTCGCGCCGCGGGTGGCCGCCAAGCTGGACGTGAGCCAGATCAGCGACATCACCAAGGTCGACAGCCCCGACACCTTCGAGCGTCCGATCTATGCCGGCAACGCGATCGCCACCGTGCAGAGCGGCGACAGCGTCAAGGTCATCACCGTACGCGGCACCGGCTTCGACGCCGCCGCTGCCACGGGTGGCTTGGCCGCCGTGGAGAGCCTGTCGGCCGTCGCCGCCAGCGACAAGTCCAGCTTCGTCGGCTCGGAGATCGCCAAGAGCGAGCGCCCGGAACTGACGGCCGCCAAGATCATCGTCTCCGGTGGCCGTGCCCTGGGCAGCGCCGAGAAGTTTACCGAAGTCATGACCCCGCTGGCCGACAAGCTGGGCGCGGCCATCGGCGCCAGCCGCGCGGCCGTGGACGCAGGCTATGCCCCGAACGACCTGCAGGTTGGCCAGACCGGCAAGATCGTGGCGCCGCAGCTGTACATTGCCGCCGGCATCTCGGGTGCGATCCAGCACCTGGCCGGCATGAAGGACAGCAAGGTCATCGTGGCGATCAACAAGGACCCGGAGGCACCGATCTTCTCGGTGGCCGACTACGGCCTGGAGGCCGACCTGTTCACGGCCGTGCCGGAACTGGTCAAGGCACTGTGAGGACCTGAGCCACCCACGGTTCAGCCACAAGGGCATCGCGGCGCGATGCCCTTTTTCGTTACAGAAGAGAGAAGCAGAGGAGATTGCGATGGCCTACACCGCACCGCTCAAGGACATGCTGTTCAACATCCGCCATCTGGCGCGCATCGAGGAGATCGCGCAGATGCCCGGCTTCGAGGACGCGGGGCTGGAGACCGCGCAGGCCGTGCTCGAGGAGGCGGCCCGCTTCAACCAGGATGTGGTGGCACCGCTGAACGAGGCCGGCGATCGCAATCCCTCGTCGTGGAAGGACGGCGTGGTCACGACCACGCCCGGCTTCAAGCAGGCCTTCCAGCAGTTCGCGGAGGGTGGCTGGCAGGGGCTGCAGCACCCGGCCGATTTCGGCGGCCAGGGCCTGCCCAAGACCATCGGCGCGGCGTGTGGCGAGATGCTGAACTCGGCCAATCTCTCGTTCGCGCTGTGCCCGCTGCTGACCGACGGCGCCATCGAGGCGCTGCTGACGGCCGGCAGCGATGCGCTGAAGTCAACCTACCTGGGAAAGCTGGTCAGCGGCGCGTGGACCGGCACCATGAACCTGACCGAGCCCCAGGCCGGCAGCGACCTCGCCCTGGTGCGAACGCGCGCAGAACCATTGCCTGACGGCCGCTACAAGCTGTTCGGCACCAAGATCTTCATCACCTACGGCGAGCACGACATGGCGGACAACATCGTCCACCTGGTGCTGGCCCGGGTGCAGGGGGCGCCCGAGGGGGTCAAGGGCATCAGCCTGTTCGTGGCGCCCAAGTTCCTGGTCAACGCCGACGGCTCGCTCGGCCCGCGCAACGACGTGCGCTGCGTGAGCATCGAGCACAAGCTGGGCATCAAGGCCAGCCCCACGGCCGTCCTGCAGTTCGGCGACGCGGGCGAGGGAGCCATCGGCGAGCTGGTCGGCGAGGAGAACCGCGGCCTCGAATACATGTTCATCATGATGAACGCGGCGCGCTACGCGGTCGGCGTGCAGGGCATCGCCGTGGCCGAGATGGCCTACCAGAAGGCCGCCGCCTTCGCCAAGGAGCGCGTGCAGAGCCGCCCCGTGGACGGCAGCGTGGCCGCCAGCGCGCCCATCGTGCACCACCCCGACGTGCGCCGCATGCTCATGACCATGCGCGCGCTGACCGAGGGCTGCCGCGCCATGGCCAGCGTGGCCGCGGCCGCCTACGACGCTGCCCACCACCACCCGGACCCGCAGGTGCGCAAGGACAACCAGGCCTTCTACGAATTCATGGTGCCGCTCGTGAAGGGCTACAGCACCGAAATGAGCCTGGAAGTGACCTCGCTGGGCGTACAGGTGCATGGTGGCATGGGCTTCATCGAGGAGACCGGCGCGGCGCAGTTCTACCGCGACGCACGCATCCTGCCGATCTACGAGGGCACGACCGCGATCCAGGCCAACGACCTGGTGGGCCGCAAGACGGCGCGCGACGGCGGCAAGGGCGCCCGGGCCATCGCCGCCCAGGTCGAGGCCACCGAAGCCGAACTGGCCAAGAGCGGCAGCGCCGACGCCCAAGCCGTGGCGCGCCGCCTTGCCGCCGCGCGCCGGGCCTTCGTCGAGGTGGTGGACTTCATCGCGGGCGCCAGCCGCGGCGACCCGAACGCCGTCTACGCCGGTTCCGTGCCCTACCTGCTTCTGGCCGGCAACCTCGTGGCCGGCTGGCAGCTGGCGCGCAGCCTGCTGGCCGCCGAGCAACACCGCGCCGAGGACCCGGCTTTCATGCAGGCCAAGATCGTCACGGCGCGCTTTTATGCCGAGCACATCCTGACGCGCGCGCCGGGCCAGCGCGACGCCATCGTCGACGGTGCCGCCAGCGTGACAGCGCTGCCGCTGGAAGCCTTCTAAAAACAGACCGAACCAACGAGGAGACTTATGTCCAGACTGCCCGGCGCCCTGGCGCACCTGCCGCTGCCCATCATCGGCTCGCCGCTGTTCATCATCAGCAACCCCAAGCTCGTCATCGCCCAGTGCACGTCCGGTGTGGTCGGCTCCATGCCGGCGCTCAACGCGCGCCCGGCCGAGCAGCTGGAAGAGTGGCTGATCGAGATCACCGAGGGACTGGCGGCCTGGAACCGTGACCATCCGGACCAGCCGGCCGCCCCGTACGCGATCAACCAGATCGTGCACAAGTCCAACGAGCGGCTCGAGCACGACATGGCGCTGTGCGTGAAGTACAAGGTGCCCATCATCATCACCTCGCTGGGCGCGCGCGAGGACATCAACGCGGCGGCCCACAGCTACGGTGGCGTGGTGCTGCACGACATCATCAACAACAAGTTCGCGCGCAAGGCGATCGAAAAGGGCGCCGACGGCCTGATCGCGGTGGCGGCCGGCGCCGGCGGCCATGCCGGCATCAAGAGCCCGTTCGCGCTCGTGCAGGAGATCCGCCAGTGGTTCGACGGCCCCGTCGCGCTCTCGGGCAGCATCGCCACGGGCGGCGCCGTGCTGGCAGCGCAGGCCATGGGGGCGGACTTCGCCTACATCGGCTCGGCCTTCATCGCCACCGAGGAAGCGCGCGCGGCCGAGGGCTACAAGCAGGCCATCGTAGCCGGCAGCTCCGATGACATCGTCTACAGCAACCTCTTCACGGGCGTGCACGGCAATTACCTGGCGGCCAGCATCCGCGCCGCCGGGCTCGACCCGGAGAACCTGCCCGTCAGCGATCCCAGCGCCATGAACTTCTCCAGCGGCAGCAGCAAGCCCAAGGCCTGGAAGGAGATCTGGGGCAGCGGCCAGGGCATCGGCGTGATCGACCAGGTGCGCCCGGCGGCCGACTTCATCGCGCGGCTGCGCCGCGAGTACG
The DNA here is from genome assembly GCF_007677875.1 of Variovorax boronicumulans. Classification (GTDB taxonomy): domain Bacteria; phylum Pseudomonadota; class Gammaproteobacteria; order Burkholderiales; family Burkholderiaceae_C; genus Pseudorhodoferax; species Pseudorhodoferax boronicumulans_A. The sequence goes on from NZ_VEDO01000003.1 coordinate 369,938, forward strand.
ACGAGGCGCGCCGCCGCCTGCTCGCCTGACGCGCCTGTCTCCATGAACGATCGGCTCGGGCCGGTCGACGCACTCAAGGCCTTGGCCTGCGTGCTGATCGTCTGGCACCACCTGGCCTTCTACGGGCCCATGTCCGACCTCGCCCGGCCGCTGGCGCCGGCCGTGGTCGACTGGCTGTTCGCCTATGGCCGCATGGCCGTGCAGGTGTTCCTCGTGGTCTCGGGCTTTCTGCTGGCACGCGGCATGCTGCCGGGCCAAGCACCGTCCACGCCCTGGGCCCAACAGGTGGGCCGGCGCTACCTGCGCCTGCTGGTGCCCTACGCAGGCGCACTGGTGTTGGCCATCCTGGTGTCCGATGCAGTGCGCGCCAGCATGGGCCATCCCGACGCCCCGGCCACCCCGACCTGGGCGCAGCTGCTCGCCCATCTGCTGATGGTGCAAGACCTGCTGGGCGAGGCGTCGCTGTCGGCCGGCGTCTGGTACGTGGCGATCGACCTGCAGCTGTTCGCGCTGGCGACGCTGCTGTGCCGGCTGCCCGGCAGCTGGGCCGTGGCGGCCATCGCGGCGCTGACGGCCTCGTCGCTGCTGTGGTGCAACCTCGAACCGCGGCTCGACGCCACCGCGCTGTACTTCTTCGGTGCCTATGGCATGGGACTGCTGGCCGGCTGGGCGGCACGGGCCACCCGGCCCTGGGCCGCTCTGGCGGGTGTGGCGCTGCTGGGTGCCGTGGCGCTGGCCGTGGGCTGGCGCGACCGCATCGCCGTGGCCTGGGCCTGCGCGTTGCTGCTGGGCCTGCTGCAGGCCACGGGCGCCATGGGCTGGCAGCCGCCGCGCTGGATGGCCTGGCTGGCGGCCGTCTCCTACCCGGTCTTCCTCGTGCATTTCGCCGTGCTGCTGGCGGTCGGCGCGCTATGGGGATGGCTGTGGCCCGACGGCGGCCCGGTGCACCTGCTGGGCATGGCGCTGGTGTTCGGGCTGTCGCTGCTGGCCGGTGCCGGCCTGCACCGGCTCGAGAAGCGCGTCGTGCGGCCGCGCACCGCGCTGGGGTGGCAGGTGGCGGTGTTGGCCGCCGGCATGCTGGCGATGACGGTCTGAGCGGCCGGATTCAGGCCTGCGGAAAGAGCAGAGGCGCGTCGCCGGGCTGCCACGGCGCGAACTTCTGCATGGCTTGCGTGAACAGCGCCGTGGCCTGCCACGTCTGCAGCCAATGCTGTAGCCGCGGCCAGGGCTGGTGCGCGAACCAGGCCGGGTCCACACCGGCGAACTGGCGCACGAAAGGGAACAGCGCCGCATCGGCCAGTGTGGCGTGGCCGCCGCACAGAAAGGGCGTCTGCGCCAGGCGGTGCTCGAGCCCCGCGAGGAAGGGCGCACAGGCGGCCCGCGGTGCCATCGGGTCTGCAAGGCCGAAGCGCTGGGGGTACTTGGCACGGTCCAGCAGCGGTTTGAAGACGGTGTCGTTCTCGGTCACCAGCGCCAGCATCTGCGCTGGATCGCCGTGCGTGGGGCGGCACCAGCCCAGCGGATCGTGGCGCGCCAGCGCCCATAGCATGATGGCCAGGCTTTCGTCGATGACCTGGCCATCGGCGAGCACCAGCACGGGCACGGTGGCCTTGGGCGAGGCCTCGCGCAGGGCCTGCGGCTTGTCGCGCAGCACCACCTCGCGCAGCTCGCAGGTCTGGCCGGCCACGAGCAGCGCCAGCCGCGCGCGCATGGCATAGGGGCAGCGGCGAAAGGAATAGAGCAGCGGCAGCGTCATGCCGGGTCAGGCAGGCCCAGATGGGTGGCGCCGCGTGCGGCCGCGAGCTCCATCTGGCGCTGGCGCTCACGGTAGCCGGCGCGCTGGCCCTCGTCGCGTTGCGCCGCGCAGTGCGCGCACTGCACACCCTCGACGAACAGCGGCGAGGCCCGGTCCACCGCCGACAGTGGCTGGCGACAGGAGCGGCACAGGCTGTGGCTCCCCGCCGCCAGGCCATGGCCCACGGCCACGCGTTCGTCGAACACGAAGCACTCGCCCTGCCAGAGGCTTTGTGCGGGCGGCACCTGCTCCAGGTAGTTCAGGATGCCGCCATCGAGTTGGTAGACCTCGCGGAAGCCCTCGGCGCGCAGCAGGGCGGAGGCCTTTTCGCAGCGGATGCCGCCGGTGCAGAACATCGCCACGGGCGGCTGGCCGTCCAGCAGAGCGCCTGGCCGCGATTGCTCGGCGATCCAGGCCGGCCAGTCGGTGAAGGCAGCGGTCCGTGGGTCGATGGCGCCGGCGAAGCTGCCGATGGCCACTTCGTAGCCGTTGCGCACGTCCAGCAGCACGAGGCCGGGGCGCTCGAGCAAAGCGTTCCACTGCGCAGGCGGCACGTGCGTGCCGGTCTGGCCGACCGGGTCCAGGCCCGCCACGCCGAGGGTCACGATCTCGCGCTTGCAGCGCACCCTGAGGCGGTGCAACGGTACGCTGGCACAGGCTGCGCTGCGAACGGCCAGCCGGGCGAGGCGCGGGTCGCCACGCAAATGGTCCAGCACCTGCTGCACGGCTGCGTCCTGGCCGGCGATGCTGCCGTTGATGCCCTCGGGGGCCAGCAGGATGTTGCCGCGCACGTCCAGCGCCGCGCACAGAGCGCGCAGCGGTTCCACGCGTGCGGCGCAGTCGGGCAGCGCCGCAAAGCAGTAGAACGAAGCGGTGCTTGGCATGCGGCGGGACGATCAGTCGGCCCGCTCGGCTTCGAGCGGCTGCGAATGGCTGGCGTGCGGCAGGTCCACGCCTTTCTGGCGGTCGCGGAATAGCGCCGCGCGCATCAGGAAGATCGTGGTGACGGGCGCCGTCAGCGCCACGAACAGCGCGATCAGCACGGCGTGCAGGAACAGGTTGGTTCCCTGCACCGAGAAATAGACGACGGTTGCCAGCATCACACACCAGGCGCCGGCGGTCGCGCCCAGCGTGGGCGCGTGGATGCGGTTGTAGAAGCTGGGCAAGCGCACCAGGCCGAAGGAGCCGATGGCGGCGAAGGCCGCCCCGGCCACCGCGAACAGCGCGGTCAGGATTTCGGCCCAGATGGGCAGGGGGTTCATGACAAGGCCCCCGCGCTCGGCACTGCGTGTCCTCGCTGCCCCCCGAGGGGGCGCTTCGCTTGCTTGGGGCGGCCCGGCGCGGCGCTCATTCGATGACCTCCCCGCGCAACAGGAACTTGGCCAGCACCGTGGAGCCGACGAAGCCGAACAGCGCGATCAACATGGCTGCCTCGAAGTAGACGTTGCTGGTGTAGGTGATGCCCAGCACCAGCATGGTCAGCATGCCGTTGATGTACAGGCAGTCCAGCGCCATCACGCGGTCCTGTGCGGCCGGGCCGACCAGCAGCCGGAACAGCGCGCACAGCATGGCCACGGCCAGCAGGAACAGGGCGGTCTTGAGGCCCCAGAACAGGATGGGGGTCATGGTGAGGTCCCTTCCGGTTGAAAGATTTCCAGCAGCGGACGCTCGTAGCGCAGCTTGAGGCGGGCGATGAAGTCGTCTTCGTCCACAAGGTCGAACACGTGGATCAGGAGCTTGCTGCGGTCCAGCGAGAGCTCGCCCCAGGCCGTGCCCGGCGTCAGGCACATGATCATGGCCAGCACGGCCAGGCCGTTGGGGTCGCGCAGCTCCAGCGGAACGACGACGAAATAGCTGCTCAGCCGCACGTTGCGCCGCGTGAGCACGAGCCAGGCCACGTTCTTGGCCGAGACCAGCATGTCAGCGATGGCTGCGAACGCCAGCTGCAGCGCGACGCGCGGCTTGCGCATGCGCACGGTGGCCGGGCGCAGGCTTTGCGTGATCAAGGGCACGACCAGCCCGAGCAGGGCGGCCGAAAGCAGCGTGGTCGCATCGACCGTCTGGTGCAGCAGCAGCCAGACCACGAACAGCGTGGCCGACAGCGGGGGCGACGGCAGCAGGCGCTTCATGGCGTCTTCTCCTTGAACGGCGGCGCCGGCACGGGGCTGGCGGCCATCACGGCCTGGCGGTAATGCTGGCCCGCATGCAGCACCTCTGCCGTTGCCTGGGCATGCTGCATGACCGGGCCGGCGCCGATGGTCAGGCCGATGGCGGCCAGCAACAGCCCGGCCACGGGCAGCACTTCCAGCGCGGGCAGGGCGGGCAGCTTGGCGTGCGGCTGGTTCCAGAAGTAGCGGATGCCGGCGCGGCACAGCGCCACCAGCGTCAGAAAGCCGGCCCCGATCAACAGCACCATGAAGGCAATGCCGGCGTTGCCGAGCTGGGGCGCCTGCAGCAAGCCGGCCAGCATGGCGAACTTGCCGACGAAGCCTGACAGCGGCGGCAGTCCGGCGAGCAACAGCGTGCAGAGGATGAAGGCCAGGCCGAGGAAGGCCACGCCGGCCGGGATGGCACGGCCGTACAAGGCCTGGGCGTCGTCGTCCAGGTTGACGTCGGACAGGAGGCGCAGGTCTTCGCCGAGAAAAGGCGCGTCATCGGTCGCGTGCGGCGCCACGCTCGAGCCGTTGCGCCAGCGCTCGACGATGTCCACGAGCAGGAACAACGCACTGACGGCCAGCGTGGAACTCATGAGGTAGTACAGCGCGCCGGCCCAGACGGACGCCCGGCCCAGGCCGACGGCGGCCAGCAGCGTGCCGGCCGAGACCAGCACGCTGTAGCTGGCCAACAGCGCCAGCCGCTGCGTGCCCAGCACCCCGAGCGCACCGACGAACAGCGTCACCAGGCCCAGCGCCAGGATCACGGTCTGCCCGAACTGCGCGGAGGCGCCGGCGTCTGCGCCGAACAGCACGCTCCACAGCCGCAGCACGGTGTAGACGCCCAACTTGGTCAGCAGCGCGAACACGGCGCCGACCGGCGCGACCACGCTGCCGTAGGCCGGCACCAACCAAAAGTTCAGTGGCCAGGCACCGGCCTTCGCGAAGAAGGCTGTGGCCAGGATGGCGGCGGCGGCGTGCACGAGGCCGCGGTCGGCGGCGTCGAGCTGCGCGATGCGCTGGCCCAGGTCGGCCATGTTCAGCGTGCCGGTCAGGCCATAGAGCATGGCCGCGCCGATCAGGAACGTGGAGGAGGCCGCCAGGTTGATGGCGATGTAGTGCAGCCCGGCCTGCACACGCTGACGACCCGAGCCGTGCAGCAGAAGGCCGTACGACGCGGCCAGCATGACCTCGAAGAACACAAACAGGTTGAACAGGTCGCCCGTCAGGAAGGCACCGTTCAGGCCCATCAGCTGCAACTGCAGCATGGGGTGGAAGTGCACGCCGGCGCGGTCCCAGCGCGAGGTGGAGTAGATGGACGCGGCGAATGCGATCACGCCGGTCAGCGCGACCAGCATGGTCGAGAGCCGGTCGGCCACGAGCACGATGCCGAACGGCGCCATCCAGTTGCCGGCCAGGTAGACGCCGATCGATCCCGGCCCGTCGCCCGTGGCAGCGGCATTGACCCAGCGCAGCAGCGCCAGCGAGACCAGCATGCCCAGCAGGCCGGAGACCACGGTGAGCGTGGCCTTGGTGCGGCGTTGCCGCTCGTCCAGCAGCAGCATCAGCGCGGCCGTCAACATGGGCAGCAGGATGGGCACCGCGATCAGGTGCGGCATGCTGAATTCCAGCAGACGGTCGAGCAGGTGCATCGCGTCGTCGAAGAGCAGGTGCAGGCTGTTCATTCCTGCCCCCCTTCGCTCTTCTCGGTGCCGTCCACGTGGTCGGTGCCTGTCAATCCGCGCGAGGCCAGCATCACGACGAGAAACAGCGCTGTCATGGCGAAGCCGATCACGATGGCCGTCAGCACCAGTGCCTGGGGCATGGGGTCGGCCGTGTTGGCCAGCGTGGCGATCACGCCGGGCACCAGCACGGGCTCGCTGTCGACCTTGAGCCGGCCCATGCTGAAGATGAACAGGTTCACGGCGTAGGAGATCAGCGTCAGGCCCATGATGACCTGGAAGGTACGCGGGCGCAGCAGCAGGTAGACACCCGAGCTCGTGAGCACGCCGATGGCGATGGCGAGGACGGCTTCCATCTCAGTGGTCTTCCGTGTGGCCGGACAGGGCAGCGCGCGCTTCGGCCAGGCGCTGGTCCTGCTCCTCGGACCAGCGGTGGCTGCGCACGCTCTGGTGCGCCAGGCTCGTCAGGATCAGCATGGTGGAGCCCAGCACGAGCGCGAACACGCCGGTGTCGAAGAACAGCGCGCTGGGGATGTGCAGTTCACCCAGCACCGGCAAGGTGACATGGGCCGTATGCGTGGTCAGGAAGGGGTAGTGCAGCACGACGGCGCCGGCGCCCGTGGCCAGCGCCAGCAAGAGGCCGACCGCGATCCAGCGGCGCGGGTAGATGCGCAAATGCTCCTCCACCCACTCCGTGCCCGAGACGATGTACTGCAACAGCAGCGCGACCGACATCACGAGGCCGGCGACGAAGCCGCCGCCCGGCGCGTTGTGGCCGCGCAGGAAGAAGTAGACCGAGACCAGCACCGCCAGCGGCAGCAGCAGGCGCACCAGCACGGCCGGCACCATGAGATAGCCGACGGCGGTGTCCTTGGCCAGTCGCGGGTTGAACACGTCGCTGCTGCCGTCGTCGGACTGGGCCAGCTGCTGCGGCGGCAGGGCCATGGACTCGGGCGCGGGGCGGAAGCGCCGCAGCAGCGCATAGACCGTCAGCGCGACGATGCCCAGCACCGTGATCTCGCCGAAGGTGTCGAAGCCGCGGAAGTCCACCAGCATGACGTTGACCACGTTGGTGCCGCCGCCCTCGGTCAGCGCGCGGTCCAGGAAGAAGGGCGAGATGCTGCCCAGGGAATCGCGCGTCATGACCAGCCAGGCCAGCGCCGCCATGCCGCAGCCCGCGGCGATGGAAACGAGCAGGTCGCGGCCGCGCCGGCCCCAGGGCAGGATGCGCTCGCGCGCGGACTGCACGACGAACTTGCTGCGCATGGGCAACCAGCGCAGGCCCAGCAGGATCAGCACCGTGGTGACGGCCTCGACCACCAGCTGCGTCAGCGCGAGGTCGGGTGCGGAGAACCAGATGAAGGTCAGGCAGCAGGTCAGGCCGGCGCCGGAGGCCAGCATGAGCGAGGCCAGCCGGTGGAATTTGGCCTGCCAGGCCGCGCCGATGGCGCAGACGCCGCCGATCACCCAGGTCATCGCGAACATGGGCGAGAAGGGCAGCGGCGAGCGGTCGCCGGCCGAGGCCGGTGCGAACCACAGTGAGGCGCCGGCGCCGGCCAGGGCCACGCAGACCATCAGGAGCAGCTGGGTCTGCAGGCGCTGCGTGGCCAGCAGGCGCCGACTGCTGCGGCCGGCCTCGGAGGCGCGCGCCAGCAGGTGCTCGAACACGCGCTGGCCGTCCAGGTGGTGCAGCAGCGGCGTGCGTTTCAAGCGGCCCACCTCGCGCTGGCGGCGTTGCACGAGGTACAGCACGGCGCCGCCTGCCAGCGCCACCAAGCTCATGGCCAGCGGCAGGTTGAAGCCGTGCCAGACCGCCAGACTGTACTCAGGCAGCTGGCCGCCGACCACGGGCGCGGCGGCTGCGGCCAGCAGCGGGCCGACCGACCACTCGGGCGCCACGCCCACGACCAGGCAGGCCAGCACCAGCAGCTCGACCGGCACGCGCATCCAGTGCGGCGGCTCGTGCGGCGGCTTGGGCACGACGCCGATGCACGAGGGGCCGAAGAACACATCGAACACGAAGCGCGCCGAATAGGCCACGCTGAACAGCCCGGCCACCGTGGCCAGCACCGGCAGCGCGCGGTCGACCCAGGGCGTGGACTGCAGGAACACGGTCTCGGCAAAGAACATTTCCTTGGACAGGAAACCATTGAGCAGCGGCACGCCGGCCATCGAGGCGCTAGCGATGATGGCCAGCAGCCCCGTGATGGGCATGAGCCTGGCCAGACCCGAAAGCTTGCGGATGTCGCGCGTACCGGTCTCGTGGTCGATGATCCCGGCGGCCATGAACAGCGAGGCCTTGAAAGTCGCGTGGTTCATGATGTGGAAGACCGCGGCCACGGCGGCCATGGGGCTGTTCATGCCCAGCAGCAGCGTGATCAGGCCCAGGTGCGAGATCGTCGAGTAGGCCAGCAGCCCCTTGAGATCGTTCTGGAACATGGCCACGAAGGCGCCCAGCAGCAGCGTGATGGCGCCGGCGCCGCCGACCAGCCAGAACCATTGCTCGGTGCCGGCCAGTGCCGGCCACAGCCGCGCGAGCAGGAACACGCCGAGCTTGACCATGGTGGCCGAATGCAGGTAAGCGGAGATCGGCGTGGGCGCGGCCATGGCGCGCGGCAGCCAGAAATGGAACGGGAACTGCGCGCTCTTGGTGAAGGCGCCCAGCAGGATCAGCACCAGCGCGGCGGGGTAGCGCGGATCGGCCTTGACGGCGGCACCGGCGGCCAGCACCGCGTCCAGTTCGTAGCTGCCCGCGATCCGGCCCAGCAGCAGCACGCCCGCAAACAGGCACAGGCCGCCGGCCCCCGTGACCGTGAGCGCCATGCGCGCGCCGCGGCGTGCGTCCTTGCGGTGGTGCCAGTAGCCGATCAACAGGAACGAGAACAGGCTCGTGAGCTCCCAGAACAGCACCATCTGCACGAGGTTGCCCGACAGCACCACGCCCATCATGGAGCCCATGAAGGCCAGGAAGAACGAGAAGAAGCGCGGCACCGGGTCGGAGGCCGACAGGTAGTAGCGCGCGTACAGCACGACCAGCGTGCCGATGCCTGTGACCAGCATGCCGAACAGCCAGGCGAAGCCGTCGAGCCGCAGCTGCAGGTTCACGCCCAGCGTGGGCAGCCAGAGGTATTCCTCGCGCAGCACGTTGCCACCGGTCAGCTGCGGAAACTGCATGCCCAGGTGGATCGCGCAGCCCAACGCGATCAGACCCGCCAGCGTCGCCTCGCGGTTCCGTGCGGTCGACGGCATGAACATCGCCAGCACACTGCCGAGGAAGGGAACGAGGACGAGCAGGGCCAGGGACATCGCGATCAATTTTATCGATGGACCACGCCCATCCCTTTGGCCTTTCCCTGACGGCGCAAGCCTTTTCGGCCCCTGCGCCCGCGGTCAGCCGTCGGTCAGCCCGGCTCGGGCGTGATGGCGGTTTCCGCGCTGACCCATTGTGCGTAGGGCGGATGGACGTCCGCCAGCGGCATGGCGTAGACGGCGGGCACCGCGTATGGGTGCAGTTCGACGATGGCCTCGCGCAGCGCGGGCGCGGCCGCGGCGCTGGTCTTGCAGACCAGGCGCACCTCGGGCGCGTGTTGCACGGCCCCGTCCCAGCGGTAGAAGCTCTCGATGGCCGACAGCTGCACGCAGGCGGCGAGCCGGCGCTCGACCAAGCTGCGCGCGAGCGTGCGCGCCGCCTCCATGTCGCCGACCGTGGTCAGGACGGCCACGGTGTCCAGCCGGTTCATACCGGTGTGCCCCAGGGGTCGTAGTTGCCGAAGTTCCAGATGTGGCCTTCGGGGTCGGCGCAGGTGAACCCACGCGCGCCGTAATCCTCGTCCTGGATCTCCAGCAGGATCGTCGCGCCTGCGGCCTTGGCGCGCGCGTAGACTGCGTCGGGGTCGGACACCACGATGAAGGCGCTTTGCGTCTCGGCGCCGCCGATCTCGTCGGGCTGGCGGATCAGGCGGCCCCAGGGCGTGGGCTCGTCGCGCACCGAGCCCATCATGACCATGCCGCTGCCGAATACGAGCTGCGCATGGGCGACCTGGCCCTTGTCGTCCAGGTGGACCGCATGGCGCTCGAAGCCGAAGGTGCTGCAGAGCCAGTCGATCGCGGCCAGCGCGTCGCGGTAGCGCAGGCAGGGGATCACGCTGGAGCGGCCGGGGAGGGAAGGGCCGGTCATGTCAGGACTTGTCCGCGCAGTGGAAGGCCCGTTCGGGCGGACGGTGGATGGGGAGATGGGTGCTGACACGTGCCATGGGGCGCTCCTGAAGAGAGGGGAACGGTAGGACGAAAGAACCGCGGGAGAAAGACAAAGCCGCTTGCCGCTCGCCGGGCGTCTCAATATACTGGTTAAACAAACAGTATTCAAGCCATGGACAGCGAGACGACGATCCCCATCACGGCGCTCAAGGGCCGCGGCGCCGCCACGCGCATCGCGCACCGTTTCTCCAAGGATGCGCGCGATGCCTTCGACGATGGCTGGGGCACGTTGCAGGCCGATGACGGCGAGCCCGCGGCACCGTTGCAGACCGAGGTCATCTTCGAGGACGCCAAGAGTGCCATCGTGCAGCAGCAGTCGCCCGACATCTACTTCGAGCAGTCCGTCAATCCCTACCGCGGCTGCGAGCATGGTTGCATCTACTGCTTCGCGCGGCCGACGCACAGCTATCTGAACCTCTCGCCCGGCCTGGACTTCGAAACCAAGATCATCGCCAAGCGCAACATCGCGCAGCTTCTGCGCGCCGAGCTCGCGCGGCCGCGCTATGTGCCGCAGGGCCTCGTGATCGGCGTGGCGACCGACTGCTACCAGCCCGTGGAGCGCGAGCTGCGGCTCACGCGGGGCCTCGTCGAGGTGCTGCACGAGGCCCGCCATGCGTTCTCGCTGATCACCAAGTCCAGCGGCGTGGAGCGCGACCTGGACCTCATCGCCCCTATGGCGGCGCAGCAGCTCGCCGCCGTCTACGTGACCATCACCACGCTGGACGCCAGCATTGCGCGCACGCTGGAGCCGCGTGCGGCGTCGCCGCAGCGCCGGCTGCGCACCATCCGCACGCTGGCCGAGGCGGGCGTGCCGGTGGGCGTGAGCGTGGCGCCGCAGATCCCGTTTGTCACCGACGACATGGAGCAGGTCTTGGCCGCAGCCTGGGACGCCGGCGCGCGCAGTGCGTTCTACACCGTGCTGCGCCTGCCCTGGGAGGTGGCGCCGCTGTTCCGCGAATGGCTGGCCCTGCACCTGCCCGACCGGGCCGAGCGCGTGATGGCGCGCGTGCAGGAGATGCGCGGTGGCAAGGACTACGACAGCGACTTCGCCACGCGCATGAAGGGCAGCGGCATCTGGGCCGAGCTGATCGGCCAGCGCTTCGAGAAGGCCTGTGCGAAGCTGGGCTTCAACCGCGTGCGCGCGGCGGGCGACTTCGGCCTGTTCCGCCGCCCGTCGCTCGACGGGCAGACCAGCCTGTTCTGAAGCCCCAAAGAAAACGCGGGCCGAGGCCCGCGTCATCAAGCACTAAACATCAAGCGCTGAAAAACTTCTTCAGCCGGTCGGTCCAGCTCTCGCCCGACGGCGAGTGCTTGCCGCCGCCCTTGCGCAGCGAGTCTTCCAGTTCGCGCAGCAGCTTGCGCTGGTGCTCGGTCAGCTTGACGGGCGTCTCCACCGCGATGTGGCAGTACAGGTCGCCCGGGTAGCTGTCACGCACGCCCTTGATGCCCTTGCCGCGCAGGCGGAACTGTTTGCCGGCCTGCGTGCCTTCGGGGATGTCGATGGCCGCCTTGCCCGACAGGGTCGGTACCTCGATCTCGCCGCCCAGCGCGGCCGTGATGAAGCTCACGGGCACGGTGCAGTGCAGGTCGCCGCCGTCGCGCTCGAAGATGTCGTGCTTCTTGATGCGCATCTCGATGTACAGGTCGCCCGGCGGGCCGCCGTTGGACCCGGGCTCGCCGTTGCCGACCGAGCGGATGCGCATGCCGTCGTCGATGCCGGCGGGGATCTTCACCTCCAGCGTCTTCTGCTTCTTGATCTTGCCCTGGCCGTGGCAGGTGCTGCACGGCTCGGGAATGATCTTGCCCGTGCCGCGGCAGGTCGGGCAGGTCTGCTGCACGCTGAAGAAGCCCTGGCGCATCTGCACCGCGCCCTGGCCGTTGCAGGTGGTGCAGGTCTTGGGCTGGGTGCCGGGTTTGGCGCCGCTGCCGTGGCAGGTGTCGCAGGACTCCCAGCTCGGGATGCGGATCTGCGCGTCCTTGCCGCGGGCAGCTTCTTCCAGCGTGATCTCCATCGCATAGGACAGGTCGCTGCCGCGGAACACCTGGCGCCCACCGGCGCCGCGCCCGCGCTGCTGCCCGAACATGTCGCCGAAAATGTCGCCGAAGGCTTCGGCGAAGCCGCCGAAACCTTCCGCGCCACCGCCAGGACCGCGCATGTTCGGATCCACGCCGGCATGGCCGAACTGGTCGTAGGCCGCGCGCTTCTGCGCGTCGGTCAGCATCTCGTAGGCCTCCTTGGCCTCCTTGAATTTCTCTTCGGCGTTCTTGGCGGAGTCCCCCTGGTTGCGGTCCGGGTGGTACTTCATCGCCAGCTTGCGATAGGCCTTCTTGACCTCGTCCTCCGTGGCGTTCTTGGGCACCCCGAGGACTTCGTAGTAATCGCGTTTGGACATGGTGCGTTCGGCTGGGCTCTGGCTTGCAAATCAAAAGGAACGCCGCGCGCAACCTTGGGCTGCGCGCGGCGGGCCGGCGAGGGCGATCAGCCCTTCTTGACTTCCTTCACCTCGGCGTCGACCACGTCGTCGTCGGACGGCTTGGCCGAGGCCTGCTGCTCGGCACCCGGGGCCCCGCCGGCGGCGCCAGCCGCGGCACCGGCTGCGGCGCCTTCGGCCGCCTGCTTGGCCTGCATGTCGGCATAGACCTTCTCGCCGAGCTTGGCGGATGCGGTCATCAGCGCCGTGGTCTTCTCGTCGATGGCGGCCTTGTCCTCGCCCTTCAAGGCGTCGTCCAGTGCCTTCAGCGCCGTCTCGATGGCTTCCTTCTCGGCCGCCTCGAGCTTGTCGCCATGCTCCGTAAGGCTCTTGCGCACACTGTGGGCGGACGCTTCACCCTGGTTGCGGGCCTGGATCAACTCCAGCTTCTTCTTGTCTTCGGCGGCGTTGAGCTCGGCGTCCTTGACCATCTGCTGGATCTCGGCTTCGGACAGACCCGAGTTCGCCTTGATCGTGATCTTGTTCTCCTTGCCGGTGCCCTTGTCCTTGGCGCCCACGTGCAGGATGCCGTTGGCGTCGATGTCGAAGGACACCTCGATCTGCGGCGTGCCGCGGGCGGCCGGCGGGATGCCTTCCAGGTTGAACTCGCCCAGGAGCTTGTTGCCCGAAGCCATCTCGCGTTCACCCTGGAACACCTTGATCGTCACCGCCGGCTGGTTGTCGTCGGCGGTCGAGAAGGTCTGCGCGAACTTGGTCGGGATGGTCGTGTTCTTGGTGATCATCTTGGTCATCACGCCACCCAGCGTCTCGATGCCCAGCGACAGCGGGGTCACGTCCAGCAGCAGCACGTCCTTGCGGTCGCCCGACAGCACCTGGCCCTGGATGGCCGCGCCCACGGCGACGGCTTCATCGGGGTTCACGTCCTTGCGCGGATCGCGGCCGAAGAACTCCTTGACCTTCTCCTGCACCTTGGGCATGCGGGTCTGGCCGCCAACCAGGATCACGTCGTGGATGTCGGAGACCGACACGCCGGCGTCCTTGATGGCCGTGCGGCACGGCGCAATGGTGCGCTCGATCAGGTCCTCGACCAGGGCTTCGAGCTTGGCACGGCTGAGCTTGATGTTCAGGTGCTTCGGGCCCGAGGCGTCGGCCGTGATGTAGGGCAGGTTGATGTCGGTCGAGGCGCTGTTGGACAGCTCGATCTTGGCCTTCTCGGCAGCTTCCTTCAGGCGCTGCAGGGCCAGCACGTCCTTGGACAGGTCGACGCCTTGCTCCTTCTTGAACTCGGAGATGATGTAGTCGATCACGCGCTGGTCGAAGTCTTCACCGCCCAGGAAGGTGTCGCCGTTGGTGGACAGCACTTCGAACTGCTTTTCGCCATCGACGTCGGCGATCTCGATGATGGACACGTCGAAGGTGCCGCCACCCAGGTCATAGACGGCGATCTTGCGGTCGCCCTTTTCCTGCTTGTCCATGCCGAAGGCCAGCGCGGCCGCGGTCGGCTCGTTGATGATGCGCTTGACTTCCAGGCCGGCGATGCGGCCGGCGTCCTTGGTGGCCTGGCGCTGGGCGTCGTTGAAGTAGGCCGGCACCGTGATCACGGCCTCGGTCACGGGCTCGCCCAGGTAGTCCTCGGCGGTCTTCTTCATCTTGCGCAGGATGTCGGCGGAGACCTGCTGGGCCGACAGCTTGTTGCCGCGCACCTCGACCCAGGCGTCGCCGTTGTCGGCGGCCACGATCTTGTAGGGCATCAGGTCGATGTCCTTCTGCACTTCCTTCTCGGTGAACTTGCGGCCGATCAGGCGCTTGACCGCATACAGCGTGTTCTTGGGGTTGGTCACGGCCTGGCGCTTGGCCGAGGCGCCGACCAGCACTTCACCGTCTTCCTGGTAGGCGACGATGGACGGCGTGGTGCGCGCACCCTCGGAGTTCTCGATCACCTTGGGGGTGTTGCCCTCGATGACGGACACGCAGCTGTTGGTGGTGCCGAGGTCGATGCCGATGATTCTTGCCATGTTGCTTCTCCTGCTCTTCCTGAAATATGGGGATGACGGTGGGCGCTGGTCCGAAGGGATGCTCGCCGACTGTTGCTAACGTGTGGATAACCGTGGGGGTTTCAAGGGGACGCGGTGTGGATCGCCGGTGCAGATCACTGCGGCGCGGCCACCGTCACCAGGGCCGGGCGCAGCACGCGCTCGGCGATCAGGTAGCCCTTTTGCAGCACGCTGACCACGGTATTGGGTTCCTGGCCAGTGCCGGGCACCATGCTGATGGCCTGGTGCTGGTGCGGGTCGAACTTCTCGCCGGCCGGCGGGTTGATCTGGATGACCTTGTTGCGCTCCAGCGCGCTCTTGAGCTGGCGCAGCGTGGCTTCGGCGCCCTCGCGCACCTGGGCCACGGTCGCATCGGTGTGGGACAGGCCGGTCTCCAGGCTGTCCATCACGGGCAGCAGGCTCTCGGCGAAGCTTTCCACCGCGAACTTGCGCGACTTGGCGATTTCTTCCTCGGCGCGGCGGCGGGCGTTCTCGGCCTCGGCCTTGGCGCGCAGGAACTGGTCGGCCAGCTCGGCGCTCTTGGCCTTGAGCGTGGCCAGCTCGGCCTGCGTCTGGGCCAGCACATCGGCCTCGGTGGCAAACGCCGCGGCCTCACGCTCCTCAGGGCTCATGGCGGTTGGCTCGGCGGATTTGTCGGTCGGTTGGGTCGGGTCTGTCATGCGCTTGAATGGCTTGAAAAAGGTCACAACGGCTAACAGCTAGGGATTGCCCCTGTCGTTTCAAGGGTCGATCCGCACAAAAAGGCGAAAAAAAGCCGGCGTGTTGCCGGCCCCAGCTGTGCGGCGCGCGGTCAGGCGACGCCGAGCAGTTCCACGTCGAACTTGAGCGTGGCGTTCGGCGGGATCACGCCGCCGGCGCCGCGCGCGCCGTAGCCCAGTTCGGGCGGGATGATCAGCGTGCGCTGGCCGCCGACCTTCATGCCGGCCACGCCCTCGTCCCAGCCGCGGATGACCATGCCGGCACCCAGGCCGAACTCGAAGGGATCGTTGCGGTCGCGGCTGGAGTCGAACTTGGCGCCTTGCTGGCCGTCCTGGTAGAGCCAGCCGGTGTAGTGCACGGTGACGTGCTGGCCGGCCTTGGCTTCGGCGCCAGAGCCCACGGTGGTGTCCTCGTACTGCAGGCCGGATGCGGTGGTGGTCATAAGGGCTCCCTGAAAGTGCAGGCGCCCCGAGGAGGGGCGCCGAAAAGCGGCGGATTATGCCAGCAGGCCCCGGCGGCCCAGGTCGCGCATCAGGGCTCCCGCGCCATAGGTCCAGGGCGCGATCTTGTCGCTGTGGTTGACGCGGTTGGCCAGCAGGCCCAGGCGCGGTGTGGCCACCGTGACCACATCGCCGATGGCATGCGTGAACCCCTGGCCCGGGCCGTGGCGGTCCTGCGTGGGCGCGAACATGGTGCCCAGAAACAGCACCAGGCCGTCGGGGTACTGGTGGTTCTTGCCGATGGCCTGGCCCGCCAGGTCCAGCGGGTCGCGGCTGATCTTCGTGAGGCTGCTCGCGCCGTCCATGGCGAACCCGTCCTCGCCAACGACGCGCATGGACAGGTCCGTGCGGCGCAGGTCGTCGATGCCGAAGTTCGCGTCGAACAGCCGGATGAAGGGGCCGATCGCGCAGGAGCCGTTGTTGTCCTTGGCCTTGCCCAGCAGCAGTGCGCTGCGGCCCTCGAAGTCGCGCAGGTTCACGTCGTTGCCCAGCGCCGCGCCCTTGACGCGGCCGTTGCTGTCGATGGCCAGCACGACCTCGGGCTCGGGATTGTTCCAGGCGCTGCCGGGGTGGATGCCGACCTCGGCGCCCGTGCCCACGGCACTCATGGGCTGCGACTTCGTGAAGATCTCGGCGTCCGGGCCGATGCCCACCTCCAGGTACTGCGACCAGGCGCCCTGGGCGATCAGCACCTCCTTGAGCCGCATGGCCTCGTCCGAGCCCGGCCGGATGCTTGCCAGGTTGTCGCCGATCACGCCGACCACGGCGCGGCGCACGGCCTCGGCGCGGCCCGCGTCGCCACGGGCCTGCTCCTCGATCACACGCTCGAGCATGGAAGCCACGAAGGTCACGCCCGCAGCCTTGACGGCCTGCAGGTCGCAGGGCGCCAGCAGCCAGGGCAGGGCGGGGTCGCGCGCGTCCCAGGCCGAATTGGCCAGCACGGCCGCCGTGTCGGCGATGCGCTCGCCGCCGTGTTCGCGCACGGCCGCAGCCGGGTCGTCGTGCTCGAGCAGCGCGCTGCAGGTGGGATCGAGGCGCGACAGGTCGTACACGCCGTCGGCGCGCACCTCGACCAGCACGGCGCCCAGGCCTTCCTGCCAGACGCGGCCGATCAGCACGGCGTCTTCGTGGTCCTGGGGCAGGACGGCTTCAGGCCGCAGGTGGGGTTGCATCGGTGTCGTCTCCGTGGGTGGGAACAGGGGGTTCGGGGGCGCGGCGCGGGCGTCCGGCAGCCCACTTGTGGGCGAAGGCCGGCAGTTCTCCGAGCCGCCGCACAAGGTCGGTGCCGGCGGGTGTGAGCAGGTAGCCTTCGGCGCCGTGCGTGAGCAGGCCGGCCTCGCGCAGTTCCTTGATGCGCGTGTTCAGCGTGTTGGGCGTGACGCCGCCCACGCTGTCCTGCAGCAGCCGGAAGGTCTGGGCATGGCCGTCACGCAGGGCCCACAGCACGCGCACGGCATAGCGGGCCTCAAGAAGCGCGAGCAGCTGGAAGATGGCCGGTTTGTCCCGCGGGCTCACGTCCGCGCCCCCGGGCCTGGGGCGGTGGCAAGGCGGACGGCGGCGGGCATCGGCAAATTGTGCCAGCGGCGTATCCGAGTGCAACACCCGATTGCGTGGGCACAGCCGGGCCGGGCATGCTGCGCCCGCCCGCACTCCACCATCCTGAGGAAACATGTCCGCCTACGCCGAGTTCTACCGCCGTTCGATCGAAGACCGCGATGCCTTCTGGGCCGAGCAGGCACGGCTCATCGACTGGCAGCAGACGCCCCAGACCATCTGCGACGACAGCCGCGCACCGTTCACGCGCTGGTTCGCCGGCGGCACCACCAACCTGTGCCACAACGCGGTGGACCGGCACCTGGCCACGCGCGGCGAACAGGCCGCGCTGATCCATGTCTCGACCGAGACCGGCGCAGAGAAAACCTACAGCTTCGCCGAACTGCATGCCGAGGTGCAGCGCATGGCGGCCACGCTGCGCGCGCTGGACGTGGGGCAGGGCGACCGCGTGCAGATCTACATGCCCATGGTGCCCGAGGCCGTGTTCGCGATGCTGGCCTGTGCGCGCATCGGCGCGATCCACTCCGTGGTGTTCGGCGGCTTCGCGTCCGGCTCGCTGGCTTCGCGCATCGAGGACGCCGAGCCCAAGCTCATCGTGAGCGCAGACGCCGGTTCGCGTGGCGGCAAGGTCATTCCCTACAAGCCCCTGCTGGACGAGGCCATCCGCCTGTCGCGCCACAAGCCGCCGGCCGTGCTGCTCGTCGACCGCGGCCTGGCGCCGATGGAGCGCACGGCAGGCCGGGACCACGACTACGCCGCATGGCGCGCGCAGCACCTGGACACCGTCGTGCCCTGCGTCTGGGTCGATGCCACGCACACCAGCTACACGCTGTACACGAGTGGCACCACGGGCAAGCCCAAGGGTGTGCAGCGCGACACCGGCGGCTATGCCGTGGCGCTGGCCGCCAGCCTGCCGCACATCTTCATGGGCAAGCCGGGCGAAACCTTCTTTTGCACCAGCGACATCGGCTGGGTCGTGGGCCACAGCTACATCGTCTACGGCCCGCTGATCGGCGGCATGGCCACCATCCTCTACGAAGGGCTGCCCACGCGCGGGCTGGACGGCTGCAACGACCCCGGCATCTGGTGGTCGCTGGTCGAGAAATACAAGGCCACGGTGATGTTCAGCGCGCCCACGGCCGTGCGCGTGCTCAAGAAGCAGGACCCGGCCTACCTCAAGAAATACGATGTTTCCAGCCTGAAGGCCTTGTTCCTGGCCGGCGAGCCGCTGGACGAGCCCACGGGCCGCTGGATCGCCGATGCGCTGGGCGTGCCCATCATCGACAACTACTGGCAGACCGAGACCGGATGGCCGCTCATGACCATCGCCAACGGCGTGGAGAGCAGGCCCAGCAAGTTCGGCAGCCCGGGCGTGCCCATGTACGGTTTCGACGTGCGCCTGCTCGACGAGGCCACGGGCGACGAGCTCACGGGGCCTGACCAGAAAGGCGTGGTGGTCGTCCAGGGGCCGACGCCGCCGGGCTTCATGCAGACCGTCTGGCGCGACGATGCGCGCTTCGTCAAGACCTACTGGGACAGCATCCCGGGCAAGCGCGTCTACAGCACCTTCGACTGGGGTGTGCGCGATGCCGACGGCTACTACTACATCCTGGGCCGCACCGACGACGTGATCAACGTGGCCGGCCACCGCCTGGGCACGCGCGAGATCGAAGAGAGCATCTCCGGCCACCCGAACGTGGCGGAGGTGGCGGTGGTGGGGGTGGCCGATGCGCTCAAGGGCCAGGTGGCGATGGCCTTCGTCGTCGCGCGCGACGCGAGCGCTCTAGTGAACGACGCCGCCAGATCGAAGCTCGAGGGCGAGATCATGAAGGTTGTCGATGCCCAGCTCGGGGCACTGGCGCGGCCGGCGCGTGTGCAATTCGTCGGCATGCTGCCCAAGACCCGCAGCGGCAAGTTGCTGCGCCGCGCGATCCAGGCGGTCTGCGAGGGACGCGACACGGGCGACCTCACGACCATGGAAGATCCCGGCGCGCTGCAGCAGATCCGCGACCTTGTGGTCCGCTGAAGCGACCGCCGGGGGGCGTGAGATCGGCGCAACAGCCCGCGCTGTTCCACACCCCCCCGCACGGATGGTGTGATAATCGCCGGCCGAACTTAGGCCCTTCCCAGCCACAGTCGCATCCGCCAACCGGTTCAGCCGTGTCGCGGAAGGTCATGCAAACCAGCTAATGTTCCCCCAAGGGGAACGGAGGTCAGCGCAATGAGTGCAACGCCACCGTCGATCTACTCGGCGTACCTGAACAACACCTATCTCTTCGGGGGCAACGCGCCCTACGTCGAAGAGCTCTACGAGAACTACCTCGCCAACCCCGGCAGCGTGCCCGACAACTGGCGCGAATACTTCGACGCGCTGCAGCACGTGCCGGCCGTCGATGGCTCCAACATGCGCGACGTGCCGCACCTGCCGGTCGTCAACGCCTTCGCCGAGCGTGCCAAGCAGGGCCAGACCCAGGTCGTCGTGGCCAGCGGTGCCGACTCCGAGATGGGCCGCAAGCGCACGGCCGTGCAGCAGCTCATCGCCGCCTACCGCAACGTGGGCGCCCGCTGGGCCGATCTGGACCCCTTGAAGCGCGACGTGCGCGACGACATCCCCGAGCTGGAGCTGTCGTTCTACGGATTCTCCGACGCCGACCAGCAGCTCGTGTTCAACACCAGCAACACGTTCTTCCCCGGCGAGACCATGTCGCTGCGCGACCTGACGAACGCGCTGCGCGAGACCTACTGCGGCACCATCGGCGCCGAGTACATGCACACCACCAGCCAGACCGAAAAGCGCTGGTGGCAGCAGCGGCTGGAAAGCATCCGCAGCAAGCCCAACTTCGACGCGCAGAAGAAGAAGGACATCCTGGACCGCCTGACGGCGGCCGAAGGCCTGGAGCGCTTCCTGCACACCAAGTACGTGGGCCAGAAGCGCTTCTCGCTGGAAGGTGGCGAGAGCTTCATCGCGTCCATGGACGAGCTCGTGCAAGAAGCCGGCAAGCGCGGCGTGCAGGAGGTCGTGATCGGCATGGCCCACCGCGGCCGCCTGAACGTGCTGGTCAACATCCTGGGCAAGCGCCCGGCCGACCTGTTCGCCGAGTTCGACCACACCGCGCCGGAAGACCTGCCGGCCGGTGACGTGAAGTACCACCAGGGCTTCTCCAGCGACGTGTCCACGCCTGGCGGCCCGGTCCACCTCTCGCTGGCCTTCAACCCCTCGCACCTGGAAATCGTGAACCCCGTGGTCGAAGGCTCGGTCAAGGCCCGCCTGGACCGCCGCGGCGACACCGAAGGCGACACCGTGCTGCCCGTGCTCGTGCACGGTGACGCGGCCTTCGCCGGCCAGGGCGTGATCATGGAAACGCTGGCACTGGCCCAGACGCGCGGTTACTACACCGGCGGCACGGTCCACATCGTCATCAACAACCAGATCGGCTTCACGACCAGCGACCCGCGCGACACGCGCTCCACGCTGTACTGCACCGACGTGGTCAAGATGGTCGAGGCCCCCGTGCTGCACGTGAACGGCGACGACCCCGAAGCCGTCGTGCTGTGCACGCAGCTGGCCCTGGACTACCGCCAGGAGTTCAACAAGGACGTGGTCGTCGACATCGTGTGCTTCCGCAAGCTGGGCCACAACGAGCAGGACACGCCCAGCCTGACGCAGCCGCTGATGTACAAGAAGATTGCGGCCCACCCCGGCACGCGCAAGCTGTACGCCGACAAGCTGGCTGCGCAAGGCCTGGGCGACACGCTGGGTGACGACATGGCGAAGGCCTACCGCGCCGCCATGGACGCCGGCAAGCACGCAGAAGACATCACGATCAGCAACTTCAAGAGCAAGTACGCGGTCGACTGGGCGCCGTTCCTGAACAAGCGCTGGACCGATGCCGCCGACACGGCCATTCCGCTGACCGAGTGGAAGCGCCTGGCCGAGCGCATCACCACCATCCCGGACAGCATCACGCCGCACCAGCTGGTCAAGAAGGTCTATGCCGACCGCGCCGCCATGGGCCGCGGCGAGATCAACGTGGACTGGGGCATGGGCGAGCACATGGCCTTCGCTTCGTTGGTGGCCAGCGGCTACCCGGTGCGCCTGTCGGGCGAGGACTGCGGCCGCGGCACCTTCACGCACCGCCACGCCGTGATCCATGACCAGAACCGCGAGAAGTGGGACACCGGCACCTACACGCCGCTGCACCACGCGGCCGACGGCCAGGCGCCCTTCGTCGTGATCGACTCCATCCTGTCCGAAGAGGCGGTGCTGGGCTTCGAGTACGGCTACGCCTCCAACGACCCGAACACGCTGGTGATCTGGGAAGCGCAATTCGGCGACTTCGCCAACGGCGCCCAGGTCGTGATCGACCAGTTCATCGCCTCCGGCGAAGTGAAGTGGGGCCGTGTCAACGGCATCACGCTGATGCTGCCGCACGGTTACGAAGGCCAGGGCCCGGAGCACAGCTCGGCCCGCCTGGAGCGCTTCATGCAGCTGGCCGCCGACACCAACATGCAGATCGTGCAGCCGACCACGGCCAGCCAGATCTTCCATGTGCTGCGTCGCCAGCAGATCCGCAATCTGCGCAAGCCGCTCATCATCATGACGCCCAAGTCGCTGCTGCGGAACAAGGACGCGACTTCGCCGCTGTCCGAATTCACCAAAGGCGGCTTCCAGACCGTGATCCCGGACCAGAGCGACGCCGTGGCCAAGAACGCGGCCAAGGTCAAGCGCGTGATCGCCTGCTCGGGCAAGGTCTACTACGACCTGGTCAAGAAGCGCGAGGAAAAGGGCGCCGACGACGTGGCCATCATCCGCGTCGAGCAGCTCTACCCGTTCCCGCACAAGGCCTTCGGTGCCGAACTCAAGAAGTACCCGAGCCTGGTGGACGTGGTGTGGTGCCAGGACGAGCCGCAGAACCAGGGCGCCTGGTTCTTCGTGCAGCACTACATCCACGAGAACATGAGCGAAGGCCAGAAGCTGGGTTACGCCGGTCGCGCAGCCTCCGCATCGCCCGCGGTGGGCTACGCCCACCTGCACCAAGAGCAGCAGAAGGCGCTGGTCGATGCCGCCTTCGCCAAGCTCAAGGGCTTCGTGCTGACCAAGTGATCCTTGTCTGAACAGAACAAACCGGAAACAGAAAAATGGCGATCGTTGAAGTGAAGGTTCCGCAACTGTCGGAATCGGTGGCAGAAGCCACGATGTTGCAGTGGAAGAAGAAGGCCGGCGAGGCCGTGGCCGTCGATGAGATCCTGATCGAGATCGAAACCGACAAGGTGGTGCTCGAAGTGCCGGCCCCTGCCGCCGGCGTGCTGGCCGAGATCGTGCAAGGCGACGGCGCCACCGTCGTGGCCGACCAGTTGATCGCGAAGATCGACACCGAAGGCAAGGCCGGTGCCGCTGCGCCCGCAGCGGCTGCTGCCGCCGCAGCTCCTGCGCCTGCCGCTGCGAGCGCTCCTGCGGCCGCTCCCGCCGCGGGCGGCAGCAAGGGCGACGTGGCCATGCCGGCCGCCGCCAAGCTGCTGGCCGAGAACAACCTGTCTGCCGGAGACGTGGCCGGCACCGGCAAGGACGGCCGCGTGACCAAGGGCGACGTGCTGGGTGCCGTGGCCGGCGGTGCCAAGCCTGCCGTCGCCGCGCCCGTGGCGATCCCGACCGGCGCGCCCAAGAGCGTGCTGCCGCAGGTGGCCGCCCCGGCGGCGCAAAACCTGGGCGACCGCCCCGAGCAGCGCGTGCCCATGAGCCGTCTGCGGGCCCGCGTGGCCGAGCGTCTGCTGCAGTCGCAGTCCACCAACGCCATCCTGACCACCTTCAACGAAGTCAACATGGCCCCGGTCATGGAGATGCGCAAGAAGTTCCAGGACCAGTTCACCAAGGAACACGGCGTCAAGATCGGCTTCATGAGCTTCTTCGTGAAGGCGGCCGTGCATGCGCTCAAGAAGTTCCCGGTGCTGAACGCTTCGGTCGATGGCAACGACATCGTCTACCACGGCTACTTCGACATCGGCATCGCCGTGGGTTCGCCGCGTGGCCTGGTCGTGCCCATCCTGCGCAATGCCGACCAGATGAGCTTCGCCGCGATCGAGAAGAAGATCGCCGAGTTCGGCAAGAAGGCCCAGGAAGGCAAGCTCGGCATCGAGGAGATGACCGGCGGCACCTTCTCCATCTCCAATGGCGGCACCTTCGGCTCCATGCTGTCCACGCCCATCATCAACCCGCCGCAGTCGGCCATTCTGGGCGTGCACGCCACCAAGGACCGCGCGGTGGTGGAGAACGGCCAGATCGTGATCCGCCCGATGAACTACCTGGCGATGAGCTACGACCACCGCATCATCGACGGCCGCGAAGCCGTGCTGGGCCTGGTCGCCATGAAGGAAGCGCTGGAAGACCCGTCGCGCCTGCTGTTCGACATCTGATCGCAGCCAAGCCTTAAAGCAACGCCCCGCCCTCGGGGCGTTGTTCCATTGAATTCAGGAATCTCTCACCATGTCCCAAGCATTTGACGTCGTCGTCATCGGCGGCGGCCCCGGCGGCTACATCGCCGCCATCCGCGCTGCGCAACTCGGTTTCCAGGTCGCCTGCATCGACGAGTGGAAGAACGGCAAGGGCGGCCCGGCGCCGGGCGGCACCTGCACCAACGTGGGCTGCATCCCTTCCAAGGCGCTGCTGCAGTCCTCCGAGCATTTCGAGCACGCCAACAAGCACTTCGCCGAACACGGCATCACCGCCTCCGACGTGAAGATCGACGTGGCCAAGATGCTGGCCCGCAAGGACACCGTCGTGAAGCAGAACAACGACGGCATCCTGTACCTGTTCAAGAAGAACAAGGTCACTTTCTTCCACGGCCGCGGTTCCTTCGTGAAGGCCGAAGGCGGTGCCTACGAGATCAAGGTCGCAGGCGCCAAGGAAGAGTCCATCACGGGCAAGCACGTCATCGTGGCCACGGGCTCGAATGCCCGCGCGCTGCCGGGCGTGCCCTTCGACGAAGAGACCGTGCTGTCCAACGACGGCGCGCTGCGCGTGGGCGCCGTGCCCAAGAAGCTGGCGCTGATCGGCTCCGGTGTGATCGGCCTGGAAATGGGCTCGGTCTGGCGCCGCCTGGGTGCCGATGTCACCATCCTCGAAGGCCTGCCGACCTTCCTGGGCGCGGTCGATGAGCAGATCGCCAAGGAAGCCAAGAAGGCGTTCGACAAGCAGGGCCTGAAGATCGAGCTGGGCGTGAAGGTCGGCGAGGTCAAGGCCGGCCAGGGCGGCGTGTCCGTTGCCTACACCAATGCCAAGGGCGAGGCGCAGAGCCTGCAGGTGGACAAGCTGATCGTCTCGATCGGCCGCGTACCCAACACCATCGGCCTGAACACCGAGGCCGTGGGCCTCAAGCTCGACGAGCGCGGTGCCGTGGTGGTCGACGAGGACTGCAAGACCAGCCTGCCCAACGTCTGGGCCATCGGCGACGTGGTGCGCGGCCCGATGCTGGCGCACAAGGCCGAGGAAGAGGGTGTGGCCGTGGCCGAGCGCATTGCCGGCCAGCACGGGCATGTCAACTTCAACACCATCCCCTGGGTCATCTACACCAGCCCCGAGATCGCCTGGGTCGGCCGCACCGAGCAGCAGCTCAAGGCCGATGGCGTGGCTTACAAGGCCGGCACCTTCCCGTTCCTGGCCAACGGCCGCGCACGCGCGCTGGGCGACACCACGGGCATGGTCAAGTTCCTGGCCGACGCCAAGACCGACGAGATCCTGGGCGTGCACATCGTCGGCCCCATGGCCAGCGAGCTGATCTCCGAAGCCGTGGTGGCCATGGAGTTCAAGGCCAGCGCCGAGGACATCGCGCGCATCTGCCATGCGCATCCCTCGCTGTCCGAGGCGACCAAGGAAGCCGCCCTGGCGGTGGACAAGCGCACGCTGAACTTCTGAGGCATGACGGGACCGGTCCGGGCGGCCTACGACGCGGAGCTGGCCGCCCGCGGTTACCAGAGCGACCCCGCGCAGCTGCGCGCGGTCGCCGCGCTGGAGCGTTGTGCCGCCGAGTGGGCGGCCTACAAGGACAAGCGCTCCAACGCGTTCAAGAAGCTGATCCACCGCCTGCCCATCCCCAAGGGTGTCTACATGTACGGCGGGGTGGGGCGCGGCAAGAGCTTCCTGATGGACTGCTTCTTCAATGCCGTGCCGATCAAGCGCAAGACGCGGCTGCACTTCCACGAATTCATGCGCGAGGTGCACCGCGAACTGGTGGACCTGCAGGGCACGGTCAACCCGCTGGACGAGCTCGGCCGGCGCATCGCCAAGCGCTACAAGCTGATCTGCTTCGACGAGTTCCACGTCGCCGACATCACCGACGCGATGATCCTGCACCGGCTGCTGCAGGCGCTGTTCGATAACGACGTGGGCTTCGTGACCACGTCCAACTTCATTCCCGACGGGCTGTACCCCGACGGCTTGCACCGCGACCGCATCCTGCCCGCCATCGCGCTGCTGAACGCGCAGATGGAGGTGGTCAACGTGGACAACGGCACCGATTACCGGCGCCGCACCATGGAGCAGGTCAAGCTCTACCACACGCCGCTTGGCCCGGAGGCCGACGCGCAGATGACCGAAGCCTTCGACCGGCTGGCCGACCACAAGGACGAAGACCCGCTGCTGCACATCGAGGCGCGCGAACTGCGCGCACGGCGCAAGGCCGGTGGCGTGGTCTGGTTCGATTTCCGCACCTTGTGCGGCGGGCCGCGCTCGCAGAACGACTACCTGGAGCTGGCCAGCCGCTTCCATACCCTGCTGCTCTCCGACGTGCCGGCCATGCCGGTGCGGATGGCGTCGGAGGCGCGGCGCTTCACCTGGCTGGTCGACGTGCTGTACGACCGCCGGGTCAAGCTCATCATGTCGGCCGCCACGGCGCCGGAAGAGCTGTATACGGAAGGCCCTTTGGCCCACGAGTTTCCGCGGACCGTGTCACGCTTGAACGAAATGCAATCGGTCGAATTTCTCGCGCTGGAGCACCGCACCGTGGACACGGGGCTTACATGAAGGCGGCCCGTCTGTGCTTCACGGCTGTGCTGCTGGTGGCTGGTAGCGCCTTCGGCCAGAGTTCCACGCCCATGGCACCGGAACAGGTGGCTTCAGAACGTGCGCGCATCGCCAGCGAGCGTGCTGCCATCGCCACGCGCTTCGCTGCCGAGGAGCGCGCCTGCCACCAGCGCTTCGCGGTCAACGACTGCCTGAACCGCAACCGGGCATGGCAACGCGAGGCCCTGGGCGCATTGCGCCGCCAGGAGATCCTGATCAACGACAGCGAACGCCAGCGGCGCGCGGCCGAGCGCCTTGAAAGCCTGGAGGACAAGAGCCGGGCGCAGGCCGCCGACCAGGCCGAGCGTCCGGTGGCCGAGCCCCGCTCGCCGAACGCCGCGTCCCGGCCCGGCGGCGGCAAGTTGCCGCAGTCCGGTGCTCCCGCGCCGCGCGTGCCGGACGAAGCGGCGATCCGTCAGCACCAGGAACGCATGGAGCACAAGCAGCAGCGCCATGCGCAGGCGCAGGCCGAACGCGCCGAGAAGGCCGCGCTCGCCGACGAAGAAGCGCGGCGCAACGCAGCGCGGGTACGTGAGGCCGAGGAGCGCAAGGCCAGCGTGCTGCGGCGCAATGCGGCCGAGCCCAGCAAGGCCAAGCCGCTGCCGGATCCGGCGCCCTGAGCCGCTTCAGGCCAGGTCTTCGATGACGAGCCGGCGGTACTTCTCGGCGAACGAGAACGGCGCCTGGCGGACCACGCGCATCACGGCCTCGGTTTCATCGCCATCGGGCGCATGCACCATCACGGCCCAGTGGCCCTGGCCTGCCAGCGCAGCGTACTGGCGCACGGTGGCGGCCTCGGTGCCGGCGGAGGGCAGGGGTATGTCGGCACTGCCCACGGTACGCACCACCTTCTCCAGGATCTGCTGGGGCGACAGCAACATGACCGGCTTTTCCGACAGCCCCTCCCGTTCCAGGGCCTCGCCGACGCCGCGGGCATCCTGCTCGGTCGGGAACATCGCGAACACGTAGCCGGTGGGATAGAAGACGCCCGCCAGCGTCAGCATGTCGGGGTCGAGTGCGAAGGGCTGCATGAGGGAACTCCTTGTCGTGTTCCCCGCATTGCAGTGCACCCGTGGCGCCGCCACTGTCGGCCGTGGCGGCCGCCCGGTGTAGGACGGCCTCAGAAGGCGCCAGCCGGCAGCGGCTCCAGCCGCATGGTGGGCTCGCCGACCACCCGGGCCTGGCTCTGCAGCGCATCGACCAGCCGGTTGGCGAAGAAGCTGTTCTGCGTGTCCGGCTCCAGCGCGGCAACGACCAAATTGGCCAGCGGCTGCGACAGTGGCACGTAGTAGCTGCCCATGGGCGTGTCGAGCACGCCACGCGCGAGCGCCACTTCGACCCGCACGATGGGCGCGGCGTCGGCGATGCTGCCGCGCACGTCGCTGCGCTCGCCGCTCGCCCGCGCGGTCTCGCGGTAGCTCTCGCCGAGCACGGCGCCAGGCTCCGCCACGCGCATCACCTGCACGCCGAGCTGCTGCAGCCGCTCGACGGCCTGCGTGGCGGACGCCGCGAGCCAGTAGCCGCAGGGGCGCCCGCGCGTCTTGAGCGGACGCAGTTCGAGCGCGGAGTTCCAGTCGACTTCGATCGAGCGGTCGGCTCCCGTGGCCGGGTCCAGCATCACGAGCGGGCGGCGCTGGAGCGTGGGGCCGGCGCTTGTGACCATCTCGCCGCGGCAGGCATGGCCGGCCGCCTCGCGGTCCATGTACGAGCGCACCTTGCCGAGATCGTCCGCGCGCTGCGAGGCGCTTTGCAGCACGCTGGTCATGGCCACGACCTGCGTGTGTACGCGGCGCTGGATGTGCAGCCGACCGATGCCCACGCCGCGCGTCTCCAGCAGCAGGCTGACGGAGTTGCGCAGGCCGTAGACGTTGCGGCCCGTGTCGGGCTGGGTGCCGCCCATGGAGATGCGCAGGTCGTTCGGGTCTGTCGAGGTGGTGTAGTACCACTCGCTGGTCAGGCCGTCACGGTTCAGCGCGGCCACCAGCGGGCGGCGGAACCACTCCTCGGAGGCGCGCGGCATGAACTCGGACAGGTTCGCGGTGGTCGCGTACTGCAGCAGCGCATCGAACTTCTGCACCGCGCCGTACTTCTCGAGGAAGCGGCCGACCACGGTGTACTCGTGCGCGTCCACGGTCACGGCGGGTTGGTAGTCGCGCTGCAGGCGTGCCAGAGCGCGCGCCTCCGGCGTGCGCAGCAGCAGGTGGTCGCGGTTCATGTCGATGCCGGCGGCCGTCACGCGCTTGCCGGCGGCCGCGCCGTCGGGGTTGGCGCGTGGCACCAGCACCACATTGATGCGGTCCAGCAGCGGCTCGAGCCGACCCCGGGCGAGTTCCCGCGCGAGCACCAGCAGGGCTTCGGCAGGCGCCGGCTCGTCGCCATGCTGCTGCCCGACCAGCAGCACCGTGGGCTTGCCGCTGGCCAGCAGCGTGGCGGGGTCGGTGGATGCCGCGCGCGTGAGCACCAGGGCCTCGAGCGGCGTGCCGCTCTGCGAGGCACCCAGGCCCAGCAGGCCGACGCGGCTGCGCCCGCCGCTGGCCGCCGCCAGGTCGCGCAGCCAGCCGGAGATCTCGCTGTTGCTGCTGAACTGCTCGCGCCCGGGCGCCAGGCCGGGCGTGTCGTAGACCGTGGAGGGGTCGGGGAAGCGCGCGGCCACCTCCGGACCGTAGGGGGCTGCAGGTGCTGCGGGCGACGCCTCGGGCGCCGTGGCGGCACTGGCCGCGCCGGGCGGCGGCACGGCCTCGACCACGACGGCAGGGGCCGGGCCCGCCGGCATGGGCGCACTGGCGGCTGCGGCCGGCGCAGCGGCCCGGCCCATGTCGACGACGGCCGGGGCCGTGCGCGTGGTGGGGCGGTCGGACGGCCAGGGCGGCAGCGGCGTGCTGCCGCAGGCGGTGAGCAGCGCCAGCGCGGCCGGGGCCAGCGTGCGCAGGGCAAGGGGGCGGAGCTTCATGGGGCGGTCGGGCAGAAGAATCAATACTGGCTTTGGCTGGGCGGGGCCAGCACCGACATCAGCGCCTCGGCGGTGACCTCGAAGGACAGCAGCTTGCGCTCCGTACCGGGCAGCGAGGCCAGCAGTTCGCGGGTGTTGTCCAGCTCATGGCGCAGGCCCTTGATGGCGTCCAGATCGCCCCGGTGCGGTGCCAGGAGCAGCTTGACCGCGGCCAGCAGGGCGAGCTGGGAGCCGGCCGAGTCTTCGTAGTTCAGGTGCATGGGGTCTCCGTCGCTCCTTGCGTGAGGCGCACAGTATGCCTTGCACTTTCCGAGGGACGGCCAAGGGCACAATGCCGCTCCGATTGGAACGACATGGGACCTGCGACCGCGCTTTCTCGCCCGCATGCCCGCCGCCTGCGCGAGGTCTACCGGTCTGCCGGCTGGCCCTGGCAGGACGTGGTGGAGCTCGAACTGCTGGCGCTGGGCCTGCTGGAGCGCCTGCACGCCGACGGGCGCGACAGCGTGCGCCTGACCGAAGCCGGCATCCAGGCCGCGGCGCAGGCGGCCGTGCGCAACCAGCGGGCGCGTTCGGCGCACGAGACGCTGGTCGAGCGTGTCGCGCGCGAACAGGGGCGTGCAGGGCGCATCGCCTGGCGTGGACTGGCCCTGCGTGCGCTGCTGCCGCCGGCCACCGAGGGCGCCGACCCCAGCTGGTGCATGGCCTGCCCGGACGTGTTCTCGATCCGCAACACCTCGGTGCCCACCTACGTGGACCCCGTGGTGCACGAGATCAAGGTCAGTCGCGCCGACCTGCTGGGCGACCTGCGCAAGCCGGCCAAGCGCCAGGCCTATCTGGACCTGGGCGGTCAGTGCTGGTATGTGCTGGGCCGCGACGCGCGCGGGCGGGCCATCGGCGATGCGGACGACGTGCCGGCCGAATGCGGCGTGCTCGTCCTGCAGGAAGACGGCCAGTTGTCGGTGCAGCGCAATGCGCAGCGGCGCGAGCGGCTGGCATTGCCCCACCATGTCTGGATGGCACTGGCCCGCGCCACACCGTGCGCCGGCCTGGACGAAGACGCCCAGCAGCTCCTGCGCGGCGACTGACACAAGTCCTTGCCGCGCGTGCGGCGGCCGGGAACTTCTGGTCATGGGCGTGGCCTACACTTTCGCGCAGCCCTGCCTTTCCAATCCATGATCCACCGGTCTTTCCGCATCCTAGCTTTGGGCGCCCTGTCGCTCGCGCTGCTGAGCGGCTGCCAGTTGCCGCGGCAGAAGCTGGCACCGCAGGAGCACTTCGATTCGAGCTCCACCTATTCGCGCAGCTTCGGCGCCACGCCGTCGGAGACCTGTGAGGCCGCGCGCCGCGCGCTGCTGAGCCAGGGCTACCTGATCAACACGGCCACCAAGGACCTGGTGGACGGACGCAAGAACTTCCAGCCGGCCGTGGACACGCACGTGCAGATGGAGATCCGCATCGTCTGTGCGCCCGAAACGCGCAGCGGCAAGAGCACGCTGGGTTTCGTGACCGCGCAGCAGGACCGGTTCTCGCTGAAGAAGAGCGCCACCGCAGCCAGCCTGGGCGTGGGCGCAGTAGGCTCGGTGTCGCTTCCCTTTGCAGCGAGCGACGATTCGCTGGTGCGCATCGGCAGCGAGACCATCGCGACCCAGGAGTTCTACGACCGCCTGTTCCAGCTCATCAACCGCTTCCTGCTCGACGAGGAAGAGGAAGAAGGCCAGCAGGACGGGGGCGGACGGCCGCCGCACCCGGATCAGCCGGCGGCCTGAGCCGTTGTGGTCATCGGCGCTACGGCGCTGTAGGCCTTTTTCCTACAAAAGCGGCCGGCGGGGGAGACGCGGCGTCCATCCATCCCCCGACTCAAAAGCTTTTGGGCGGCAACCACAATCCATTTCAACGGATCACGACCCCTCGCCTGCAGTAAATGCAGTGCCCTCGGATCCGCTGACATGCAAAGGAGTGCCGCCATGAACACCGACCAGATCATTGCCGAGATCCGCGAAGCCAACCTCACCTACCTGATGCTGGCGCAGAACCTGATCCGCCAGGACAAGGCGGCAGCGCTGTTCCGCCTGGGCATCCAGGAAGAGGCGGCCGACATCCTGGGCGCGCTGTCGGCGGCGCAGATCCTCAAGCTGGCCTCCAGCAACATGCTGCTGTGCCACTTCCGCGTGGACGACAACCTGGTCTGGAAGCTGCTGACCAACCACGACGTGAAGAAGGTCGGCAACGAGGCCACCAACAAGCTGCACGCCAACATCCTGATGGCTGGCCGCCTGGCCGAAGTCATCTGAGTCACGACCCCCCGCAGGAGCAACGCCATGGCATCCGCCTCGACCAAGAGTGTGCTGAACGATTCGCGCCAGATCGAGCGCGCCGCGATGCTGATCCAGATGGGCGCCCGCATGCAGGTGCTGGAGTCCGAGACCGACCTGTCCTACGAGCGGCTGCTGCGGCTGTACAAGGAAGTGGCGGGCAAGTCGCCCTCCAAGGGGCAGCTGCCGTTCTCCACGGACTGGTTCCTGTCCTGGCAGGAGAACATCCACTCCTCGCTGTTCCTGAACATCTACGAGTACCTGTCCAAGAGCATGGACATGGACCCGATCGACATGCTGACCAAGGCCTACCGGCTGTACCTGGAGCAGGTCGGGGCGGCCGAGATCGACCCTCTGCTCTCGTTCACGCGGGCGTGGCGGCTGGTCAAGTTCGTCGATGCCAACATGCTCAACATGACGGCCTGCAGCAGCTGCGCCGGCAAGTTCGTCTCCGAGCTGTATGAAAACCCGCGCACCTACCTGTGCGGCCTGTGCAACCCGCCGGCGCGCGCGGGCAAGTGCAAGGGCGAACGCTCGCTGATGCTGCAGTGACGCGGTAAATCAGCTCCACAGGTCCAGCGGCGGCTCGTGCGCCACGGCGCGCACGATGTCGCCGCGCGAAACGAAGCCGACCACGGCGCCCGCATCGTCCACCACGGGCAGGCCGGGCAGTCCGTCCTCGTGCAGCACGGCGGCCACACGGCGGATCTCGTTGTCGGCCGAAGTGCTGGGCACGGGCGTCCACATCAGCTCGGACACCGGCTGCGCCATCAGCGCGGCCCAGCTCTCCTGCGGCATCTCGGCCACGGCCATGCGCTCGGCCGGGAACAGGTCCGCACGCAGCAGCAGGCCCACGAGCATGCCGGAGGCACTGACCACCGGGGCCTGCGCATGGCCGTGATAAGCCAGCAATTTCCAGGCTTGCAGCACCGGCGTGTTCTCGGGCAGCGTGAGCACCGGCTGGCGCATGATCTCGGCCACACGCGTGAGCGGCTGGCGCAGGGTTTCGGGCGCGGTGGTCTGGGCATAGGCCGCCAGCGCGGTGCGCCGCGCCACACTGGTTCCTGCGGCCGGCTCCAGTGGCGTGTTCAGCGCGGGATCGGCCGAGACGCGCTCGGGCAGCACTTCCTCGTTGGAATCGATCCGTCGGGTCCGCGCAGCCGCGTTGACGCGCTCGATCTGGCGCAATTGCTCGGCCGAGCCAGTGAACTGGCGCCCGCTGACGCCGTAGATGGAAAACATGCTGAGCCTCCTGGTCGCGTCGCGTGGGGCCGTACTGCGGCGGAAATTACCACAGCGGCCGCTTTCTACAATCGCGCCATGCTTCCTTTCGAACCTCCGGCGGCCGATGGCACGTCGCCGCTGCTGCGCCAGCTCAACCCCGAACAACTGGCTGCGGTCACGCTGCCGCAGGAGCACGCGCTGATCCTGGCCGGCGCCGGTTCCGGCAAGACCCGGGTGCTGACCACGCGGATCGCCTGGCTCATGGCCACGGGCCAGGTCTCTCCCGGTGGCATCCTGGCCGTGACCTTCACCAACAAGGCCGCGAAGGAAATGATGACGCGCCTGGGCGCGATGCTGCCTGTGAACGTGCGCGGCATGTGGATCGGCACCTTCCATGGCCTGTGCAACCGCTTCCTGCGCG
Source organism: Variovorax boronicumulans (assembly GCF_007677875.1). Taxonomy (GTDB): domain Bacteria; phylum Pseudomonadota; class Gammaproteobacteria; order Burkholderiales; family Burkholderiaceae_C; genus Pseudorhodoferax; species Pseudorhodoferax boronicumulans_A. The sequence continues at coordinate 403,026 of NZ_VEDO01000003.1, forward strand.
CCCACTACAAGCTGGCGGCGCTGCCGCAGAGCTTCCAGATCCTGGACACGCAGGACCAGCTCTCCGCCATCAAGCGCCTGCTCAAGCAACTGAACATCGACGACGAGCGCTTTCCGCCCAAGCAGCTGCAGTGGTACATCAGCGGCAACAAGGAGGAGGGCCTGCGCCCGCACAACCTCACGGGCCGCGACGAAGACACGCGCAAGAAGATCGAGCTGTACCGCCTGTACGACGAGCAGTGCCAGCGCGAGGGCGTGGTCGACTTTGCCGAGCTGCTGCTGCGCAGCTACGAGCTGCTGCGCGACAACGACCCGATCCGCGAGCACTACCAGCGGCGCTTTCGCCACATCCTGATCGACGAGTTTCAGGACACCAACACGCTGCAGTACGCTTGGATCAAGATGCTGGCCGGCAAGGCCGAGGTGGACCAGGGCCTGCCGCCGGGACACGCCGGCAGCGTGCTGGCCGTGGGCGACGACGACCAGAGCATCTACGCCTTCCGCGGCGCGCGCGTTGGCAACATGGCCGACTTCGTGCGCGAGTTCGACGTGCGCCAGCAGATCAAGCTGGAGCAGAACTACCGCAGCCACGGCAACATCCTCGATTCGGCCAATGCGCTGATCGAGCACAACAGCCGCCGGCTGGGCAAGAACCTGCGCACGGACCAGGGACCGGGCGAGCCCGTGCGCGTGGTCGAGCAGGCCAGCGATTTCGCCGAGGCGCAGTGGATGGTGGACGAGATCCGCCAGCTCGTTCGCGATGGCGTGCCGCGCAAGGAGATTGCGATCCTGTACCGCAGCAACGCCCAGAGCCGCGTGATCGAGACCGCGCTGTTCAATGCCGGCATGCCCTACCGCGTCTACGGCGGGCTGCGCTTCTTCGAGCGGGCCGAGATCAAGCATGCGCTGGCCTACCTGCGGCTGCTGGAGAACCGGCACGACGACACCAGCTTCCTGCGCGTGGTGAACTTCCCGCCGCGCGGCATCGGTGCGCGCAGCATCGAACAGCTGCAGGATGCTGGCCGCACGCACGGCTGTTCGCTGCACGACGCCGTGAGCAGCCTGTCGGGCAAGGCCGGCAGCAACCTGACGGCCTTCGTCGCGCGCGTGGACGTTCTGCGCGAGCAGACCGCAGGCCTCACGCTGCGCGAGATCATCGAGCAGGTGCTCGAGGGCAGCGGCCTGGTGGAGCACTACAAGGCCGACCGAGAGGGCGCCGACCGGGTGGAGAACCTGGAGGAACTCGTCAACGCGGCCGAGAGCTTCGTGACGCAAGAGGGCTTCGGGCGCGATGCCGTGGCGCTGCCGCTGGACGAGCACGGGCTGTCGCAGTCGCCAGCCAGCCAGGGCCTGGATCCGAACGCGCCGATGGCCGACACGCCTCTGCCCGACGTCGCGCCCGACACCGGCGAGACCCTGTCGCCGCTGGCCGCCTTCCTGACCCATGCGGCGCTGGAGGCCGGGGACAACCAAGCCCAGGCCGGCCAGGACGCGGTGCAACTCATGACCGTGCACTCGGCCAAGGGCCTGGAGTTCGACTGCGTGTTCATCGGCGGCATGGAGGAGGGATTGTTCCCGCACGAGAACAGCATGACCGAGCGCGACGGGCTCGAGGAGGAGCGCCGGCTCATGTATGTCGCCATCACGCGCGCGCGCGACCGGCTGTATCTGAGCTTCTCGCAGACCCGGCTGCTGCACGGCCAGACCCGCTACAACCTGCGCAGCCGCTTCTTCGAGGAGTTGCCCGAGGACGCGCTCAAGTGGATCACGCCGCGGCAGTCGGGCTTCGGCATGGGCAGCCGCGGCACGGCGCCCGGCCGCTTCGGCATCGAGGCCGGCAACTTTCCCTCGGCCGCCGCGCCGCTGCCACCGCAGAAGGCCACACCCTCGCACGGCCTGCGCGCCGGCATGAAGGTGTTCCACACCAAATTCGGCGAGGGCACGGTCAAGCTGCTGGAAGGCAACGGCGACGACGCGCGCGCGCAGATCGACTTTCCGCGCCATGGCGTCAAGTGGCTGGCGCTGGCGGTGGCGAAACTGACACCGGTGCCCTGAGGACGGGTTTCGCTCTATTTCCGAACTAATTCGTTCGGATATTGTGGGTGCATTCAGAGCTTTGGCGGCCCAAAGCGGCCGGTCACGACATGGATGCAGCACCTGCTTCGCGTTCTCTCGGCACTGCCCAGCGCCTGGGCATCCTGATCGCCTGCGCGCTGGCCGGCGTGCTGGCGCTCTCGGCCGCGTTCCTGTGGTCCGAGCGCAGCCTCATCATGGAGGAGCGCCAGGCCAGCGTGCGTCAGAACGTGGAGTCTGCGCACAGCGTGCTCGTGCACTACCAGCGCGAGGCGGCTGCGGGCCGGCTGTCCGAAGCGGACGCCAAGCGCCGGGCCATGGACACCGTCAAGGCCATGCGCTACAGCGGCGCGGAGTACTTCTGGATCAACGACTTCACTCCGGCCATGGTGATGCACCCGATCCGGCCCGAGTTGGACGGCAAGAACCTCTCGGAGAACAAGGACCCCACGGGCAAGCGGCTGTTCGTGGAGTTCGTCAACGTGGCGCGCGCCTCCGGCGGCGGCCACGTGCCCTACCTGTGGCCCAAGCCCGGCAGCGACAAGCCCGTGCCCAAGACCTCCTACGTGCAGGCCTTCCAGCCCTGGGGCTGGATCATCGGCTCGGGCGTCTACGTGGACACCGTGGATGCCGCCTTCCAGCAGCGCCTGCTGCGCTTCGGCCTGGCAGCCATGCTGCTCGGTGCGGTGCTGGTCGGCATCGGCCTGCTGGTCTCCCGCGGGCTGTTGCGCCAGCTGGGCGGGGAGCCGGTCTATGCGGCACAGGTGGCGCAGCGCATCGCCCAGGGCGAGCTGGACATGGCGATCGCCGTGCCGGCCCGGGCCGAGGGCAGCCTGCTGCATGCCATGCGTGCGATGCGCGACAGCATCGCCGGCATCGTGGGTGGCGTGCGCCGGGGTGCGGACGCCATCGCGGCAGCCTCCAGCCAGATCGAGGCCGGCAACCACGACCTGTCCTCGCGCACGGAGCGCCAGGCCAGCGCGCTGCAGCAGACCGCGGCATCGATGGAGCAGCTGACCGGCACCGTCAAGCAGAACGCCGACAACGCGCGCCAGGCCAGCCAGCTCTCGGCCACGGCCTCGCAGGTGGCCGGCAAGGGCGGGGCGGTGGTGAGCGAGGTGGTGGCGACGATGCAGACGCTGACCGCGTCCTCGCGCAAGATCGTGGACATCATCGGCGTGATCGACGGCATCGCCTTCCAGACCAACATCCTGGCGCTCAACGCCGCGGTGGAGGCGGCGCGCGCGGGTGAGCAGGGCCGCGGCTTCGCCGTGGTGGCCGGGGAGGTGCGCCATCTGGCGCAACGCTCGGCCGAAGCGGCCAAGGAGGTGCGCACGCTGATCCAGGCGTCGGTACAGAACGCCGAGCACAGCAGCGGCCTGGTGCACCAGGCAGGCGCAACCATGCAGGAGATCGTGGAGAGCGTGCAGCGCGTCTCGGCCATCGTGTCCGAGATCGCGGCTGCCAGCCAGGAGCAGTCGCAGGGCATCGACCAGATCAACCAGGCGATCGCCGACATGGACGCCGTGACACAACAGAACGCGGCGCTGGTCGAGCAGTCCGCGGCATCGGCCGCCGCGATGCGCGCCCAGGCCGACCAGCTGGCGCAACAGGTGGGCGTTTTCCGCGTCGGCACGGCCTGAAGCGCGGTACGACACGATTGCGCCACATTCAGGCCAGGGGGCGGCGCCACAGTCGAGGCACCGCCACAGAAGCCCGACCCCCGATGAGCCTGTTCCCCAAGCTGTTCCCCGAGATGAGCATCCGGCTCAAGTTGCTGGGCGCTTTTCTCGTGATGCTGGCCGGGTTCATGGTGCTGGCCGGCGCGGCGGTGGTGCTGCAGCTCGTCGGCGCGCAGCGTGCGGCGCTGCAGGAGGCCCAGCATGTGGCCATGGCGGTGGCGCGCATGTCCGACCAGCCGGGCCCGGCGCAGCGCGACCGGCAAAGCTACTTCGACAGCATGGGCGTGCTGTTCGACCGCAACATCTTCCTGGTCGATGGCAGCGGGGTCGTGGTCGCTGCCACCGACCGCCGCGTCATCGGCCAGACCTACCACGTGGCAGAGATCGCGCAGGCGGTGACGGAAGGCCGGCCGCGCGACTTCATCGGCCCCGACGTGGTCGACGGTAGCGAAGCGCACCAGGTCGTGGTGCCGCTGCCCGAGGGCGGCTCCGGCCTGCGTGGCGGCGATGCCGTGGTGTTCGAATACACCCAGGTCTACGACACGCTGATGGCCGAAGCCAAGCAGGCTGCGCTGCTGACTGTGGTGGCGACGCTGATCCTGGCCGTGCTGGGCTGGATCATGGCCTTTCGCGTCACGCATGCGCTGGTGCGGCCTCTGGCCGAGCTGGAACGCGCCGTGGCCCTGGTGGCCGCCGGCAACCACGGTGCGCGCCTGCGGGTGCGTTCCAGGGACGAGATCGGCCGGCTGGCCACGGCCGTCAACCGCATGGCGGCCGACCTGCAGCGCCAGCACGACGCGTTGCAGGAGCGCAATGCCGACCTGGCGCGCAGCAACGCGCTGCTGCACGACGGCATCGCGCGCCAGCAGGAGGCGGCCGAGCGCATCGAGTACCTGGCCTACCACGACAGCCTGACCGACCTGCCCAATCGCAACCGCTTCGGCGCATTGCTGGCTGAAGCGGTGGCGCGCGCGGACGAGGGCGCGCATCCCTTCGGGCTCTTCTTCGTCGACCTGGACCGCTTCAAGCAGATCAACGACACACTCGGCCACGGCGTCGGCGACGCGCTCCTGCTGGAGGTGGCGCGTCGGCTGCGCCAGACCCTGCGTGCCGGCGATGCGATCGCGCGCCTGGGAGGCGACGAGTTCGTGGTCCTCGTCGAAGAGCTGCGCAGCGACCGCCACGCCGAGGCCGTGGCGCAGAAGATCCTGCGGGCCATCGCCAAGCCCCTTGCCATTCCCGGCTACGAACTGCGGGTGACAGCCAGCGTCGGCATCAGCCGCCATGGACGCGACGGCAACGACGGCCAGACGCTCATGAAGCACGCCGATATCGCGATGTACCAGGCCAAGGGCGCCGGCAAGAACAGCTTCGCGTTCTACTCGCCCGCCCACGACGACAACTCGATCGCCCGGCTGGAGCTGGAATCGGCGCTGCGCTGCGCGCTGGAGCATGGCGAATTGGAACTGCACTACCAGCCCAAACTGGCGCTGCGCGACGGCCGCATCACGGGCATGGAAGCCTTGCTGCGCTGGCCCAGCCCCAGCCTGGGCATGGTGCCGCCGCAGCAGTTCATTCCCGTGGCCGAGGAAACCGGGCTGATCGTGCCACTGGGCAAATGGGCGTTGCGCCAAGCCTGCCTGCAGAACATGGCCTGGCAGGCCCAGGGCCTCGCGGGGTTGACGGTGGCCGTGAACCTCTCACCGCGCCAGTTCAGCGACGCCGACCTGCTGGGCGACATCGTGTCCATCCTGCACGAGACCGGCATGGACGGCCGCCAGCTGGAGCTGGAGATCACGGAGAGCGCGATCATGCAGGACGCCGAGGCCGGCCGCCGCTTGCTGCGCTCGCTCAAGTCGCTCGGCGTGCGGATCGCCATTGACGACTTCGGCACCGGCTACTCCTCGCTGTCCACGCTCAAGCAGTTCCCGATCGACACGCTCAAGATCGACCGCTCGTTCATCGCCGACCTGGCCAGCGATCCGGAAGACCGCGGCCTCACCGAGGCCATCTTGCAGATGGCGCGCACGCTCAAGTTGCACGTGGTGGCCGAAGGCGTGGAGAACGCAATGCAGCAGACCTTCCTGCGCGAGCGCGGCTGCGACGAGTTGCAGGGGTTCCTGTTCAGCAGGCCGCTTGCGGCGGACGCGTTCGCCGCCTTCGTGCAGCGTCGGCGGCAGGCCATCGCGGCCTGAAGACGGCGCCAGCGCGCGTCCTACAGCCGTTTCGCCGCTCTCTGACAGCGCGAGGGCAGCGCGTTGCGTACGCTCAAGCGAACCACGCAACCTACAGGAGATCAGCATGCACAACGACACAGCGGCGTTCAACCCCTCCCTGGACGAAGGAAAGCTGCAACGCGGCCTGAACGAGGTCGGCGAGAACCTGCATTCCACGATCGACCGGGTGGCCCAGCCCGTGCACCATGCGCTGAACCGCGCCGCCGCCGGTGCGCACCAGACCGTGGACCGCATGGCCAGCGGCGTCGCTGGCGCTGCCGAGCGGCTGGACCAACGCATCGACCGTGTGCGTGCCGCCCCGAACCAGTTGCTCGAGGGTGCGTGTGCCTACGTGGCAGCGCGGCCGCTCAAGGCGGTGGCCACCGCGCTGGTGGTCGGCTGGATTCTGGGACGCACCGGCCGTTGAGCGCGCAGCGCGCCCGGTCCGCGGACGCTGTCAGGGCGTCCGCGTGCCGACCGCGATCGTGCCGACCATTCGGTCGGCACTTTGACCCATGACGATCAGTGCCGGCTGACCATCCTCCACGATGACGATAGCGACGCCGCTCGCAGCGAGGTCAGGCTGCGCACACGCAGGGCCAAAGCGCAGGACCGCATTGAAGACGTTCTTGCCGGACGGGCGCGGCGTCAGGCTACCGGAGAGGGTGCAGCCGGCGAGGCCGGTCCCAGACAAGGTTCCGTCGGCAGCGACCTGCAAGCGCATGGACTGGTCTGCCGAGGAAGCGAACGCCCAGCTTCCGGTGACGTTCGCAAGGTTGGCCGGCGTGTCGTAGCGGTAGCCTTGCGTCGGCCTGCTGGCCGTGAACGGGACCACGTTCTGGCCGAACACGTATTGGCCTTGCAGGGTGCCCGCGGAAGCACTATAGCTGGCCGAAACGCTGCCTACAGAAGGGGGCGCCGTCCCATAGTCCAGCACGTCGCTGGCGGTATAGGAACCACCGCGGGAGGTTCCGCGCGCCTGCAGGAAGCCGGCGCCGCCCGTAAAGCTGTAGAGCGCCCACGACTCGCCGTTCTCCAGCACGATCGATGCGTATTGTCCTGTCACGGCAGCACCCAGACTGCCCTCGTAGACGCCCTCCGCGGTGACGGCGACTTCGTTGTCCGCGTCCCCGTCGCCTCCGCCGCCGCCGCATGCGGAAAGGGCAGCGGTAGCAGCCACCGTCAAGAAGAGTGTGCAGAACCGGGGGCGGAGCAAAACCATGAGATCTTTCGAATGGGAAGGATTGGGTACCAAAACGGCTTTTTGCATACGCCGTCGGCGGGCGAGTTTACGTTCGGTTTCAAATAGCCCGGTCGCCGCCATGTCCCGGCATCCGCTGTTCTGTGGAAGAGCGCTTCCTCACCTCTTGCAAGCTGCGACCAACGGCCGCAGGCCCCGGTGCGAGGCGGCCGGCACAATGTACGGCCATGAAATCCAAAGTGCAGTTCCGCCTGCGCATCTACCGCGACGACAGCATCGCCATCGGCCCCGGCAAGGTGGCGCTGCTGGAGGCGGTGGCCGAAACCGGCTCCATCTCGGCGGCGGCGCGCCACCTCGGCATGTCCTACCGCCGGGCCTGGGTGCTCATTGCCGAGACCAACAAGGCCCTGGCCACCCCGGCCGTCAACACCGCGGCCGGCGGCGCGCACGGGGGTGGTACGGCACTGACCGAGGTTGGCATCGAACTGGTCGCGCGCTACCGCGCCATCGAAAACACCGCACGCCTCGCCGCTGCGGCCGACATCGCAGCGCTGAATCGGCTGCTCGCACCCTAGGAGCAACGCTGGCGGCGCGGGGTGGGAAGGCTGTGCCAGAATCCTCGCTGTATCTTCATGGACACGACGCGCGCGCTCCTGGCCGGCATGGACTGGCACCCCCTGTTCCTGTCGCTGCAGGTCGCGGCCTGGGCCACGGCCGTGGCGCTGGTGTTGGGCGTGGCGCTGGGCTGGCTGGTGGGGCGATGCCGCTTTCCAGGCCGCCAGCTGCTCGAAGCCGCCTGCATGCTGCCCATGGTGCTGCCGCCCACCGTGGTCGGCTACGGCATCCTCGTGTTGGCAGGGCGGCGCAGCCCGCTCGGAGCCTGGCTGCGAGAGCATTTCGACTACACCATCATCTTCAGCTGGCATGGTGCTGTGGTCGCCTCAGCCATCGTGGCGCTGCCGCTGGTGCTCAAGTCGGCCAGCGCGGCGTTCGCAGGCGTGGACCGCTCGCTCGAGGCGGCCGCCGCCACGCTGCGCCAGTCGCCGTTGTCGGTGTTCCTGCGCGTCACGCTGCCGCTGGCCTGGCCGGGCATTCTGGCGGGCACGCTGCTCGCCTACGCCCGCGCGATGGGCGAGTTCGGCGCCTCGCTGATGGTGGCCGGCTCCATCCCGCAACAGACGCAGACGCTGTCCATGGCCATCTACGACGCCAGCCAGGCCGGGCAGGACGAGCTTGCGCTGGTGCTGGTCGTCATCACCTCGCTGCTGTCCATGGCTGTGCTTCTTCTGTCCAACCGCCTGCTGGCACCGCGCTGACCATGGCCGCGCGCATCGACGTCGATCTGCAGCTGAGCGTGGCCGACGGCCGGCGCAGCTTCGCACTGTCGGCGACATTCGCCTCCGACGCCGGCTTCGTGGCGCTGTACGGGCCGTCGGGCTCGGGCAAGTCGCTCACGCTGCAGGCCATGGCGGGCCTGCTGCGGCCGGCCGCCGGCCATGTGCGCGTGGCCGGCCGCACGCTGTTCGATGCGGCCACCGGTGTGGACCTGCCACCGGCTGCACGCCGCATCGGCTACCTGTTCCAAGACTACGCGCTGTTTCCGCACCTCACGGTGCGCCAGAACATCGGCTTCGGCCTGACCTCCTGGCGCCGCCGACGACTGGCACCGGTGCAGCAGCAGCGCATCGACATGCTGTTGCACGATTTCGGCCTGTCCGCCATGGCCGAAAGCCGCCCGCAAACCTTGTCGGGAGGCCAGCGCCAGCGCGTGGCGCTGGCCCGCGCACTGGCCTGCGAGCCCCAGTTGCTGCTGCTGGACGAACCCTTCGCGGCACTGAATCCCCTGCTACGCGAGGAGCTGCGCGCCGGACTCGCGGCGGCCTGCCGGCAGGCCGGCATCCCGGCGCTGATGATCACGCACGATGTGGACGATGCGCTGGCGCTGGCCGACGAGGCCTTCGTCTACGAGGAAGGGCGCATCGTCCGCCGCGTGGATCTGCGCGCCGGCGTGCAGCAGGACCTGCGGCGCGAAGCCTTGACCGGCGCGCCCGTTCCCACCGGGACGCCCCTGCGCGCCAGGTTGCAGCGCATGCTGCGGGGCGGCTGAATCAGGCCTGGTGGGGCAGCGCCGGCGTTTCGCTTTCCACGAAGCAGTCGCGGAAGCTGAAGTAGATCGACGTCGACATCATCGCCGCCATCAGGAAGGCGAAGGGCATCATGACCATGCTGGCCGCCTCGGCGCTGCCGACCAGCGAAGCGAAGATCGCGATGACCATGCCCATGGCCATCACGAGGCCGGCCCAGGCGAGGCCATAGAGCAGGAAGGCGCGCGCATTGCGCAGGCAGGCCACGATGCTGAAAAACAGGCTCTTCGCTGGCGTGATGCCGTGCCAGTGCACGAGCGCGGGCGCGTGCCAGAACATCAGAAAGATCGGCAGGTGCAGCAGCAGCGTGAGCAGCACGGCGCCGCTGACCTGCTGGCTCGCCGGGGTCCCGGCCGGTGCCGGTGCCTCGGGCGTGGGCAGCAAGGCCGATACCAGCAGCGAGACCAGCGTGGACAGCACCGCATAGACCAGCCCCAGCGCCAGCATGGCCTTCATGCGCTGCTGGCCGGCGCGGAACGCGCTGGCCAGCACCGTGGGCATCGGGAAGCGTCCCTGCGCTGCCTCGCGCGTGGCGGCCATGAGCCCCAGCGTACTGGCGGGCACCAGCACGCCCGCCAGCAGCACGCCGATGCCCGGCAACTGCGAGACGATCAGCATGACCGCCATGTACATGAAGAACAGGCCGACCAGGGCCAGCGGCTGGCGGAAAAAGGTCTGGATGCCCTCGCGCACCCATTGGACGCCGGTGCGGGCGGGGACGATGTTAAGGTTCATGTCAGTGCCGCCCGGCCGCCCGAAGGCACTGACGCGCCCCCTCGGGGGGCAGCGATACGCGAAGCGATGAGCGTGGGGGCTGGTTCATGCGAAGGCGGGCGCGAAGCGCGTCGCGCGGGCACGCAGCACGCGCTCGAAATGGCCGGGGTCGTGCGGGGTCAGCAGGGCAGCTTCGCGCGGCAGGTGGAAATCCCACAGCCGCGAGATCCAGAAGCGCAGCGCGCCGGCCCGCAGCATGGCGGGCAGCAGTTCGCGCTCGGGGCCGGTCAGCGCACGCTCTGCGCCATAGGCGTCGAGGAACGCCGCCTGCCGTTCGTCATCGGCCTGGCCGTCCGCCAGCGTGATGCACCAGTCGTTCAGGCAAACGGCGATGTCGAACAGCCATGTGTCCACACCCGCGAAGTAAAAGTCGAAGAAGCCGGTCAGCACCGGGGTCCGGCCCGGCACCTGCTCGAACATCACGTTGTCGCGAAACAGGTCGGCGTGCACCGGCCCGCGCGGCAAGGCCACGTAGGCGGCCGACGCCGCCACATGGTTCTGGTAGGCCAGCTCGCCTTGCAGCAGCGCGGCCTGTTCGGGCTCCAGGTAGGGCAGGACCACGGGCGCGGTCTCGTTCCACCAGGGCAGGCCGCGCAGGTTGGGCTGGTGCCGGTCGTAGTCGCGGCCGGCCAGGTGCATGCGCGCCAGCATCGCGCCCACGGCGGCGCAATGGGCCGGGCCCGGCGCCAGCTCGCTCGCACCGCGCAGCCGGTTGACCAATGCGGCGGGCTTGCCGTTCACGCGGTGCAGGATGGCGCCCTCGGCATCGGCCGCAGGGTCCGGCACCGGAATGCCGCGGCGCGCCAAGTGCTGCATCAGGTGCAGGTAGAAGGGCAACTGCGCGAACGACAGGCGCTCGAACAGCGTCAGCACATGCTGGCCGCGTTCGCTGTCAACGAAGTAGTTGGTGTTTTCGATGCCGCCCTGGATGCCGCGCAGACCGCGCAGCGCGCCCAGCCCCAGGGTGTTCAGCAGGGCCTGGGCATCGTGCTCTGTGACCTCGGTGAAGACTGCCACGATCTCAGAAACCGAGCACTTTCCACACGCGCTGCCCGGCATTGCCCTGGGCGTTGTCGCGTTCGTTGCCGGGCCGCACGCGCGCGCCGTTGTGCGGCACGATCTCGTAGGCTGGCATGGCGCTGTTGAGCGGCTGCACGGTGATGCTTTGCGGTTCGCCGCCGTAGCGCAGCTCATCGATGCGGGCACCCTTGTCCTCGATGCGGATGTGCTCGATCCGCTTGTCGGTGCCGGGCTGGCCCGGGTTGTCAGCCACCAGCGGCGGCGGGGCCGCGGCCGGGGCCTGGCCGAAGGCCGAAGCCGTGGCCGCCAGGCTGAAACAGAGGAGGGCGAATGCGCGCATGGACGGCATTGTAGGTGGCCGCAACGCCCTGGGCACCGAAGGCACAATGCCCCGATGAGCGACACGAATACCCTGCTGCTGGTCGACGGTTCCAGCTATCTGTACCGGGCCTACCACGCGCTGCCGGACCTGCGCGGCCCCGACCAGTTCCCGACCGGCGCGCTCCATGGCATGGTCGCCATGCTGACCAAGCTGCGGGCGCAGTTTCCGTCCGCCCATGCGGTGTGCGTGTTCGACGCGCCGGGCAAGACCTTCCGCGACGATTGGTACCCTGAATACAAGGCCAACCGCGCCGCCATGCCCGAGCCGCTGGTGCAGCAGATCGGTCCCATCCATGAGGTCGTGCGCCTGCTCGGCTGGCCGGTGCTGTCGATCGCCGGCATCGAGGCCGACGACGTGATCGGCACGCTGGCACGCGCCATGGCAGCGCGCGGCGGCAAGGTCGTCGTGTCGACCGGCGACAAGGACATGGCGCAACTCGTCGACGACCACGTCACGCTGATCAACACCATGAGCAACGAGACGCTGGACCCGCCCGGCGTGCTGGCCAAGTTCGGCGTGCCGCCCGAGCGCATCGTGGACTACCTCTCCCTGGTCGGCGACACCGTGGACAACGTGCCCGGCGTGGACAAGGTCGGCCCCAAGACCGCCGTGAAGTGGCTGACTGAACACGGCTCGCTGGACGGCGTGATGGCTGCGGCGGGTGCCATCAAGGGCGTGGCCGGCGAGAACCTGCGCAAGGCGCTGGACTGGCTGCCCATGGGCCGCAAGCTCGTGACCATCCGCACCGATTGCGACCTGGCCGAGCATGTGGCTGGCTGGCCGGCCGAGGCCGCCTTCGAGGCGCTCAGGTTCGCCGAGCCCGATCCGGCGCAACTGCTGGACTTCTACACGCGCTACGGCTTCAAGACCTTCCGGCGGGAGCTGGAAGCGCGCATGGCCGCGACCACGCCGCCGGCCACGCCGGACGAGCCCTTCGCAGAAGGCCCCGGCGCGGCGGCCGAGCCCGCGGCCGAAGTCTGCGCGCCGACGCCGCCCGCCGGCGACTACCAGACCATCGCCAGCTGGGAGCAACTGGACGCCTGGATCGCCCGGCTGCGCAGTGCGCCGCTGGCCGCGCTGGACACCGAGACTGATTCGCTGGACCCGATGCGCGCGCGCATCGTCGGCATCTCCTTAGCGCTGCAGCCGCGCGAGGCGGCCTACATCCCGCTCGCCCACAACTATGCCGACGCGCCCGACCAGCTGCCGCTGGACGCGGTGCTGGACAAGCTCAAGCCCTGGCTGGAGGACGAAGCCGCCGGCAAGATGGGCCAGAACATCAAGTACGACAGCCACGTGTTCGCCAACCACGGCATCACGGTGCGCGGCTGGCAGCACGACACCTTGCTGCAGAGCTACGTGATCGAGGCGCACAAGCCGCACAGCCTTGAAAGCCTCGCGGACCGCCACCTGGGCCGCAAGGGCCTGTCCTACGAGGACATCTGCGGCAAGGGCGCCAAGCAGATCCCGTTCGCCCAGGTCGACGTGCAGACCGCCACCACCTACTCGGGCGAAGACAGCGAGATGGTGCTGGACGTGCACCGCGTGCTGTGGCCCGAGCTCCAGGCCGAGCCCGCCGCCGCGCCGAGCCGGCGCTATGTCTACGAGCAGATCGAGATGCCGACCAGCGCCGTGCTGCAACGCGTGGAGCGCCATGGCGTGCTGGTCGATGCGGCCGTGCTGCAAAAACAGAGCCAGGCCCTGGCCGAACGCATGGTGGCACTCGAGCAGGAGGCCTACGACCTGGCGGGCCAGCCCTTCAACATGGGCAGTCCCAAGCAGATCGGCGAGATCCTGTTCAACAAGCTCGGCATCCCGGTGCAGAAGAAGACCGCCACGGGCGCACCGTCCACCGACGAGGAGGTGCTAGAGAAGCTGGCGGCTGACTACCCGCTGCCGGCGCGGCTGCTCGAACACCGCGGCCTGTCCAAACTCAAGAGCACCTACACCGACAAGTTGCCGCTCATGGTCAACCCGATCACGGGCCGGGTGCACACCAACTACGCGCAGGCCGTGGCCGTGACGGGCCGGCTCTCCAGCAACGAGCCCAACCTGCAGAACATTCCGATCCGCACGCCCGAGGGCCGGCGCGTGCGCGAGGCCTTCATCGCGCCGCCCGGCCACCAGATCGCCAGCGCCGACTACTCGCAGATCGAGTTGCGCATCATGGCCCACATCAGCGAGGACCCTGGCCTGCTGGCCGCCTTCGCCGAAGGCCGCGACGTGCACCGTGCCACCGCGGCCGAGGTCTTCGGCGTGGCAGTGGACGAGGTCAGCAGCGAACAGCGCCGCTACGCCAAGGTCATCAACTTCGGCCTGATCTACGGCATGGGCGCCTTCGGCCTTGCCAGCAACCTCAACATCGACCAGAAGGCCGCCAAGAACTACATCGACCGCTATTTCGACCGCTTCGCCGGCGTCAAGCGCTACATGGACCAAACCCGCGCCCAAGCAGCGGCCCAGGGCTATGTGGAGACGCTGTTCGGCCGGCGCATCGTGCTGCCCGAGATCCAGGGCGGCAGCGGCCCGCGCCGCGCCGCGGCCGAGCGCCAAGCCATCAATGCGCCCATGCAGGGCACGGCGGCCGACCTCATCAAGCTGGCCATGATCGCCGTGCAGGCCGAGCTCGACCGCCAGGCCAAGTCCACGCGCATCGTGATGCAGGTGCACGACGAACTGGTGTTCGAGCTGCCCGAGGAGGAGGCCGACTGGGTGCGCACCGAGGTGCCGCGGCTCATGGCCGGCGTCGCCAGCCTCAAGGTGCCGCTGCTGGCCGAGGTCGGCTTCGGCGCGAATTGGGACCAGGCGCACTGAGGCCAGGGCTTCGGCGGGTCCTGGCTGCCACCGCGGCCTGCGCCTACGGACGCCTTCGCAACCGGACGACGCCGGTGGAACGGCCGCAGCCTGAGCATGTCGGCATGTCCCGCAACGGGACCTTGTTCAACCTGAGCGAAGGAGCACGACCATGGCAGCAGCCGACGAGCGCAATCTGCGCGATCAACGCAATCTGGACCCCATCACCGAAGCACCCGGCGCGCACCCTGTCGGCACCGGCGTCGGCGCCGCGAGCGGCGGCGTGGCCGGCGCGGCCATCGGCGCCGTCGGCGGCCCGGTCGGCGCAGCCGTCGGCCTGGTGGCCGGCGCACTGGTCGGCGGACTGGCCGGCAAGGCCACGGCCGAGCGCATCAATCCCACGGTCGAAGAGGCCTACTGGCGCGAGAGCTACACGCGCGAGCCGTACTACGAAGCTGGCCGCAGCTTCGACGACTACGGACCTGCCTACGCCTATGGATGGGGCGCAACCACCACGTACCCGGCCGATTCGTTCGAGGCCGCCGAACCTGCGCTGGCCCGCGACTGGGAAAGCCGGCGTGGCAACTCGTCGCTGGATTGGCAGCAAGCTCGCCCGGCCACGCGCGCGGCCTGGGACCGCGTGCAGACGCAGACGGCGACCACGGGCGAGTTCGACCGCGATGACGTGCTGGAGACTTTGGACGACCTGCTCAAGACCTGCCGCGACGGCGAGAAGGGCTTCCGTGAGGCGGCCGAGCACACCCGCACCGAGAGCCTGGCCACGCTGCTGCGTGATCGCGCCCAGACCTGCGCGCGCGGTGCCGAGGAGATCGTCGCCGCGATCGGCCGCCTGGGCGGCGAAGCGAACGATCGTGGCAGCGCCACTGGCGCGCTGCACCGCGGCTGGGTCAGCGCGCGCGGCAGTGTCGGCGCATTGAGCGACTTGGACATGCTGGAGGAATGTGAGCGCGGCGAAGACGCGGCGCTGGCCCGTTACCGCAAGGCGCTGCAGCAGCCCCTGCCGGCCGATGTGCGCGCACTGGTGGAGCAGCAGATGGCCGGTGCCCAGCGCAACCACGACGAGATCAAGCGCCTGCGCGACATCGAACGCGCCCGCAAGACCTGATCGGCAGCGCTCAGCCGCCCGTGGCGACCGGCCGGCTCCGGTCACTGCACCAGTCGCTCCAGCTGCCGGCATAGAGCGCAGTGGCGGGGTAGCCCGCCACCTGCATGGCCAGCAGGTTGGGGATGGCGCTCACACCGCTGCCGCACTGGTGCACCACGCCGGCCGGGTCGCGACCGGCCAGCAGCGCGTCGAACTCGGCGCGCAGCTGGTCGGCAGGCTTGAAGCGGCCATCCGCGCCGATGTTCTGCACGAACGGACGGTTCAGTGCCCCTGGGATGTGGCCCGCCACCGGGTCCAGCGGTTCCGTCTCGCCGCGGAACCGCGCGCCGGCGCGCGCGTCCAGCACGGTCTGCGCCGGGCTGTCCAACTGCGCCAGCACGGCATCGGCATCCACCAGGCGCACCAGCGGCGCGCGAAGCGCGAAGTTGCTGCGGAAATGGCTGGCCTCTTCACCAGCCACCACCTCGCCGCCATCGGCCTGCCAGGCTTGCAGTCCGCCGTCGAGCACGGCCACGGCCTCGTGGCCGGCCCACTTGAGCATCCACCAGAGCCGGCCGCAGTAATTGGCGCCCTGGCGGTCGTAGACCACCGCCTGCATGTCGTTGGCAAAGCCGACGCTGGACAGCCAGATCGCGAACTTCTCGCGGTTGGGCAGCGGATGGCGGCCACCGGAGGCTGGTGCGTCGGCTGCGTGCGCCGTCACCACCCCATGCCGGCCCGGGGCGCCGTGCACCGCGCTCAGGTGGCGGTCCAGGTCGGCGCGCACGGCGCCGGGGATGTGGGCTTCGCGGTACTGGTCGTCGCCGGCCTTCGGCTGCAGGAGCTCGAAGCTGCAGTCGAACAACATCTGCGGCTGGCCGCTGGCGCGCAATGCGCGCAGCTGCGCGGGCGTGATCAGGGTGGTGTACATAGGCACTCGGCGTCGTATGGGACGCGCCATTGTGGCGCGCCTGGCGCCTCAGTGCTCTTCGGCAGGCGCTTTGGGCACGGCGCGTTCGCGCAGCACCGTGGCCACGACGCCGCTGGCGATCACCAGGCCCATGCCTGCGACGCCCGTGGCATCGATCACGTCGTCGAACAGCAGCACGCTGAAGATGGATGCGAACACGATGCCCGAGTACTGCAGGTTGGCCACCACCAGCGTGCCGGCCTCCGTCTTCGCCTGGGCATAGGCCCGCGTCATGCACAGCTGGCCCAGCGCGGCCAGCACGCCGATCGGCAGCAGCCACAGCGCATGCAGCCAGTTCCAGGGCGAAACACCGGCGATCAGCATCCAGAGCCCGCCCATGACGGCTGCGCCCAGCGCGAAGTAGAACACCGTCCGTGTTTCCGGCTCACCGATGCGCGACAGCGCGATGACCTGCAGGTAGGCGAAGGCGGCCGTGAGGCCGGAGATCAGGCCCACCATGCTGGCGAAGCCCTGGCCGGGGTTCACGTCGGGCTTCAGGATCATCACCACGCCCGCGAAGCCGACCAGCACCGTGAGCGCCAGCACGCCCTGCAGCGGTGGCAGCGGCACACGGCCGTCGCGCCCGGGAATCGGCACCCAGGCCAGCAGCGCGCCACCGACCAGGAATGTCGCGATCCAGATGCTGCTCATGTAGTTCAGCGTCATGGCCGCGGACAGCGGAATGTGGGCGATGGCATAGAACCAGCAGCCCAGCGAGAAGGTGCCGATCACGCTGCGCCAGACATGCATGCCCGGATAGCGCGTCGCGAGAGGTACGCCCTGACGTCGGGCCAGAACGCCGAGAAAGACCACGCCGACGAGGCCGCGCCAGAACACCAGTTCAGCGCTGTTGAACGAGGCCGATGCGAACTTGACGCACACGCCCATGGTGGCGAACAGGAACGCCGAGGCCACCATCCAGAAACCTTGCATGACCGCTCTTGCTTGTTGTTGTGAGGGGAAAAGAAAAAGGGGCACGAAGCCCCTTGGCGCAAACGCGCAGCCTCAGCGCGCTCGTGTCTGGAAGGGGCGCGCCAGCGGCACCTCCCGCAGCTGGCGCCGGTACCACTCGTGGAAGTGCTGCATGCCGTCTTCCATGGGGCTCTGGTAGGGCCCGGCCTCGTCGTCGCCGCGCTCGAGCAGTGCCTTGCGGCCCGCGTCCATGCGCAGCGCGATCTCGTCGTCCTCCACGCAGGTCTCCATGTAGGCGGCCTGCTGGGCCTCGACGAACTCGCGTTCGAAGGCCGCGATTTCCTCGGGGTAGAAGAACTCCACGGTGTTGAGCGTCTTCTGCGGTGACACCGGGTACAGCGTGGACACCGTAAGCACGTGCGGATACCACTCCACCATCACGGTGGGGTAGTAGGTCAGCCAGATCGCGCCATAGCGCGGCGCCTGGCCCTCGCGGTAGTCCATCAAGGCCTTCTGCCAGCGCTGGTAGGCCGGACTACCGGCCTTGCCCAGGCGGCCGGCCACGCCCACGGTCTGCACCGAATGGTGCTCGCCAAACTCCCAGCGCAGGTCGTCGCAGGTGACGAAGTTTCCGAGGCCCGGGTGGAACGGGCCGACGTGGTAGTCCTCCAGGTAGACCTCGATGAAGGTCTTCCAGTTGTAGTCGCATTCGTGCAACTCGACGCGGTCGAACACGTAGCCGTCGAAGCTGAGGTCCGCGCGCGGGCCCAGGCGGGCCAGTTCACGCTCCACGCGGCCGGGCTCGGCCCCCTCGAACAGCAGCCCGTTCCAGTTCTGCAGCGGGTAGTTCGCCAGGTTCAGGCAAGGATCCTCGGCGAAGTGCGGCGCGCCCAGCAGCGTGCCGGCCTTGGTACCGCGGCCACCGCTGTAGGTCCAGCGGTGCAGCGGGCAGACGATGTTGCCGCCGGCGCTACCGCTTTGCGTGCTGGCCAGGTTGCCGCGGCCCTTCAGGATCACGGCCTGTCGGTGGCGGCAGACGTTGGACACGAGGTCCACGCCCTGCGGCGTGCGCACAAGTGCGCGTCCCTCGCGCTCCTGCGGCAGTACGTGGTAGTCGCCGACGTTCGGCACCAGAAGTTCATGCCCCACGTAGCGGGGCCCGCGCTGGAAGATGGTCTCCAACTCGCGCTGGAACAGCGCCTCGTCGAAGTAGCTGGAAACGGGAAGTTGGCTTTGGGCCTGCTGAAGTTGAAGACTTAAATCAGACATGCATGTCCTGACCTAGAGACTCCCCCTATGAAGGGGCAGGGTAGGCGCCTGTTCCGACGGCACCAAGGCACCAGTGGAGATTTGCGCGGGAGGGGTGGATCGGCTGAGCCGCCGAGGCTCCTTTCGAAGCGTTGCCGCTTGCTGGGGGAAAAGGGAGGGGCGATTGTAGCCGCGACCGATGTCAATGCACCCCTTAAGGAATGCCCCGCGGCACAAGGCCTAAAATCCCGCCTTTCGCCTCCAACTCCTGCACTTCGCCCATGCCCAAGGCCACCGCCTCGCCCCCATCTGCCCCGGTCAGCTACGAGGCCGCGCTGCAGGAGCTGGAAGCGCTGGTGGGCCAGATGGAGTCGGGGCAGATGCCGCTCGATGGCCTGTTGACGGGTTACCGCCGCGGTTCGGAGCTGCTGCAGTTCTGTCGTGGCCGGCTCGATGCCGTGGAGGAGCAGATCCGCGTGCTCGACCAGCAGGGCCAAGTCAAGCCATGGAGCACCGAATGAGCGGCGCCAGCTCCTTCGACCTGGCGGCCTGGAGCACGGCCACGCTGGACCGCGTGGAAAGCGCGCTGTCTGCCTGGGTCGCGCCCGAGACGGCCGATGACGATGGTCACGAAGCCCCCGCCGCGCTGCGCGAGGCCATGCGCTATGCGGTGCTGGACGGCGGCAAGCGGCTGCGGCCGCTGTTGGTGTTGGCGGCCCGCGCCGCCGTGGCCGGCGCCGAGCCCAAAGACGTGGCCCACGCGCTTGACGACGCGGCGCTGCGCGCGGCCTGCGCCGTGGAACTCATCCATGCCTATTCGCTCGTGCACGACGACATGCCCTGCATGGACAACGACGTGCTGCGCCGTGGCAAGCCCACCGTGCACGTGCGCTTCGGCGAGGCACAGGCGCTGCTGGCCGGCGACGCGCTGCAGGCCCTGGCCTTCGAGTTGCTGACGGCGGAGCAGGCCACGGCACCGGCCAGCGTGCAGGCCAGGCTGTGCGGCCTGCTGGCGCGTGCTGCGGGCTGCGAAGGCATGGCCGGTGGCCAGGCCATCGATCTGGCCAGCATCGGCCGCAGCCTGTCGGAAGACCAGCTGCGCGACATGCACCGCCTGAAGACCGGCGCGCTGCTGCAGGGCAGCGTGATGATGGGCGCGGCCTGCTGCGACCCGCAAAGCAGCTGCAGCGCCCAGGCGCTGCAGAGCCTGGCGACCTACGGCTCGGCGCTGGGCCTGGCCTTCCAGGTCGTGGACGACATCCTGGACGTGACGGCCGATTCCGCCACACTGGGCAAGACCGCCGGCAAGGACGCGGCGCAGGACAAGCCCACCTACGTCTCGGTGCTGGGTCTGGCCCGCTCGCAGGCCTACGCCCAGGAGCTGCTCGGCGAGGCGCTGGCGGCGCTGGACGGCGCCGGCCTGGCCGACACCCGCGCATTGCGCGCCCTGGCCGACATGGTCGTGAACCGCTCGACCTGAGCGTTACGGAGAGAACAACCCCATGGCGAATCCGGACGCAGCGGCTTACCCGCTGCTCATGCGCATCAACGACCCGGCCGACCTGCGCCGGCTGCCGCGCCACGAACTCAAGCCTCTGGCGGACCAGCTGCGCGCCTACGTGCTGGACAGCGTCTCCAAGACCGGTGGCCACCTGAGCTCCAACCTCGGCACGGTGGAACTCACGGTGGCCTTGCACTACGTGTTCAACACGCCCGAGGACCAGCTGGTCTGGGATGTGGGCCACCAGACCTACCCGCACAAGATCCTGACGGGCCGGCGCGACCGCATGCCCACGCTGCGCCAGCTGGGCGGTCTGTCAGGCTTTCCGATGCGCTCGGAAAGCCCGTACGACACCTTCGGCACGGCGCACTCGTCAACCTCGATCTCCGCGGCGCTGGGCATGGCCATGGCGGCCAAGCAAAAGGGCGAGGACCGCCACGCCGTGGCCATCATCGGCGACGGCGCGCTGACGGCCGGCATGGCCTTCGAGGCACTTAACAACGCGGGCGTGTGCGACTGCAATCTGCTGGTGATCCTCAACGACAACGACATGAGCATCAGCCCGCCCGTGGGCGCGCTGAACCGCTACCTCGCGCAGCTGCTGTCGGGCAACTTCTATGCACGCGCCAAGAACGTGGGCAAGCAGGTGCTCAAGGCAGCGCCGCCGCTGTTCGAGCTGGCCAAGCGGCTGGAGCAGCATGCCAAGGGCATGGTCGTGCCGGGCACCATGTTTGAGCAGTTCGGCTTCAACTACATCGGCCCGATCGATGGGCACGACCTGGAGTCGCTGATCCCGACGCTGGAGAACATCCGGCAGCTCAAGGGCCCGCAATTCCTGCACGTGGTGACCAAGAAGGGCCAGGGCTACAAGCTGGCCGAGGCCGACCCCGTGGCTTACCACGGCCCCGGCAAGTTCGATCCGCGCGTGGGTCTGGTCAAGCCCAGCACGCCTGCCAAGCCGACCTTCACGCAGGTGTTCGGCCAGTGGCTGTGCGACATGGCCGCGCACGACCCGCGCCTGGTCGGCATCACGCCGGCCATGCGCGAGGGCTCGGGCATGGTGGAGTTCGAGCAGCGTTTTCCCAAGCGCTACTACGACGTGGGCATCGCCGAACAGCATGCCGTCACGTTCGCCGCCGGCCTGGCCACCCAGGGTCTGAAGCCCGTGGTGGCGATCTACTCCACCTTTCTGCAGCGCGCCTACGATCAACTGATCCACGATGTGGCGCTGCAGAACCTGCCCGTCGTGTTCGCGCTGGACCGCGCCGGTCTGGTCGGTGCCGATGGTGCGACGCATGCGGGCGCCTACGACATCCCGTTCCTGCGCTGCATTCCGAACATGGCGATCGCCTGTCCGGCCGATGAGAACGAATGCCGCGGCCTGCTCAGCGCCGCCTTCGCGCAAGCAGGGCCGGTGGCCGTGCGTTACCCGCGCGGCGCCGGCGTCGGCACCGCCGTGGCCACCGACCTGCAGCCACTGCCCTACGGCAAGGGCGAGGTGCGGCGCCAGGCGCAGCAGCCGGCGGCCGGCCGGCGCATCGCCATCCTGGCCTTCGGCACGCTCCTGTACCCCGCGCTGGAAGCGGCCGAGCGGCTCAACGCCACGGTGGTCAACATGCGCTGGGCCAAGCCGCTGGACACCGAGTTGCTGCTGCAGATCGCGGCTGAGCACGATGCGCTGGTCACGGTGGAAGAGGGCGCCGTCATGGGCGGTGCCGGCAGTGCCGTGGCCGAGGCCCTGGCCGCGGCCGGCGTGGTCAAGCCGCTGCTGCAACTGGGCCTGCCCGACCGCTTCATCGAGCACGGCGATCCGGCCAAGCTGCTGGCCCTGCAAGGCCTGGATGCGGCCGGCATCGCGCGCGCAATTTCCGCTCGCTTCCCAAGCTTGGTGGAACAGGCCCAGGCCGCACTCAAGCTCGTGGCCTGAGTTGTACATACAGGGGAAAACCCGCAAGGGTGGCTCTGTAACCGCTTTCTACAATCCGCGCCTGACTGTGTGTCCCCGTTCCTCCAAAAGAGGAGCGGGTTTTTCTTTTGTCGAATCTTCGGAGAGCTTTTCAATGGATCGTCGTTCCGTCATCAAGAATGCAGGCATCGCCGGCGTGCTGGCCACGGGCATCGCGCCCGCCGTGCACGCCCAGGCGGCAGTGCGCTGGCGCCTGGCCTCGAGCTTCCCGCGCTCGCTGGACACCATCTTCGGCAGCGCCGAAATGCTGTCCAAGACGGTCAAGGCCCTGTCGGGCGGCAAGTTCGAAATCTCCGTGCACCCCGCTGGTGAACTGATGCCCGCCTTCGGCGTGGTCGATGCGCTGCAGGGCGACAACATCGAGATGGCGCAGACGGCGGCCTACTACTTCACCGGCAAGGACCCGATCTTCGCGTTCAGCTGCGCGGTGCCCTTCGGCCTGACCGCGCGCCAGAACACCTCGTGGAAGGACCATGGCAACGGCCGCAAGCTGCTGGACGCCTTCTTCGCGCAGTACAACTTCAAGACCGCCAGCGCCGGCAACACCGGCACGCAGATGGGCGGCTGGTACCGCAAGGAAATCAAGACCGTCGCCGACCTCAAGGGCCTGAAGATGCGCATGGGCGGCGGCGTGTTCGGCGAAGGCATGGCCAAGCTGGGCGTGGTCTCGCAAAACATGCCGGCCGGCGACGTGTACCAGGCGCTGGAAAAGGGCACGCTGGACGCAGCCGAGTTCGTCGGTCCCTACGACGATGCCAAGCTGGGCTTCAACAAGGTCGCCCCGTTCTACTACTACCCTGGCTGGTGGGAAGGCGGCGCCGACCTGGAGTTCTTCATCAACGTCAAGAAGTACAACGCGCTGTCGGATGAGAACAAGGCCATCCTGGACGCGGCCTGCCGTGTCGCCGCGACCGACATGACGGCCAAGTACGACGCCGTTAACCCGGTCGCGATCAAGAAGCTCGTGGCCGAAGGCACCAAGCTCATGGCCTTCCCCAAGGCCGTGATCGACGCCGGCTTCAAGTCCTGCATGGAAGTGTTTGCCGAGCACGAGGCCAAGTCGCCCGAGTTCAAGAAGATCCACCAGGACATGCGCGCCTTCCAGCGCGACCAGATCTTGTGGAACCGCTTCTCCGAGTTCCCGTTCAACCAGTACATGAACGGCGTGAAGATCTGACCTTCCGCTTCCCCAGCAAAAAGCCCCGCAGCGCAGGCTGCGGGGCTTTTTTCATGGCGCTGACCCGTCAGGGCTTTTGCTGCTTGAGCGCGTCCTGCATGGCCTTCATCGGATCGTCCTCGGCCGGGGCCGCGGCCGGCGCCTCGGGCGCCGGTACCTCGGATGCCGAGGCCCCGTTCTCGGGTTCGGCCGGCTTCTCGTCCGCACCGTAGCCGCCATCGGAGCCATAGCCTTCGCCGGCCTCGGGCTGCAGGCCCTGGCGCATCTGTTCGCCGACCGCCTTGAGGTCGTAGGTCTGCGCCTTGTCCAGGCTACCCGTCACGAGGTTGGGGAAGGCGATCATCACGCCCACCATGAACAGCTGGATCAGCAGGAACGGGATCGCGCCCTTGTAGATCTGCATGGTCGTCACCGGGTCCATCACCTTCTTGGTCACGCGGTCGACGTAGGGCTTGTCCGGTGCGACGGAGCGCAGGAAGAACAGCGCGAAGCCAAAGGGCGGGTGCATGAACGAGGTCTGCATGTTCATCGCCAGCAGCACGCCGAACCAGATCAGGTCGATGCCCAGCTTGTCGGCCACCGGTGCCAGCAGCGGCACGACGATGAAGGACAGTTCGAAGTAGTCCAGGAAGAAGGCCAGTACGAATACCAGCAGGTTCACGAAGACCAGGAAGCCGACTTGCCCGCCCGGCAGGCTGGACAGCAGGTGCTCGACCCAGATCGGGCCGTCGGCGGCCTGGAACACCAGGCCGAACACGGTCGCGCCGATCAGGATGAACATCACGAAGCTGCCCAGCTTGGTCGTCGTGGCCAGCGCCTGCTTGAGCAGGGCCAGGTTCAGCCGGCCGCGCGCCCAGGCCATGACCAGCGCGCCGATGGCGCCCATGGCGCCGCCTTCGGTCGGGGTGGCCACGCCCAGGAAGATCGTGCCCAGCACCAGGAAGATGAGCAGCAGCGGCGGGATCAGCACGAAGGTCACGCGCTCGGCCAGGCGCGACAGCAGCTTCAGCCCGGCGAACTTGTTCACGAGCGCGATCAGCAGCGCCACCATGGCGCCGCCGCACATGGCGACCACGACCTTCTCGTCGGTCGCCACGGTGGTGATCTCCTTCTCCAGCCACCAGCTGTGCACTTCGGCCATGTGGCGCGCCAGGAAGGCCGAGACCAGGAAGGAGATGATGGTCAGAACCAGCAGCGAGGGGTAGCCGCCGCTGCCGTTGGCCTCGCGGTAGATGCGGGCCTCGGGCGGCAGCGCCGGCACGCTCTTGGGCTTGAAGATGGCCAGGAAGGCGATGTAGGCCACGTAGCAGCCCACCAGCAGGAAGGCCGGCACGAAGGCGCCCTTGTACATGTCGCCCACGCTGCGGCCGAGCTGGTCGGCCATGATGATCAGCACCAGCGAGGGCGGAATGATCTGCGCCAGCGTGCCCGAGGCCGCGATCACGCCGCTCGTGAACTTCCGGTCGTAGCCGTAGCGCAGCATGATGGGCAACGAGATCAGCCCCATGGAGATCACGGAGGCTGCGACCACGCCCGTGGTGGCCGCCAGCAGCGCACCCACGAACACCACGGCCAGGGCGAGGCCGCCGCGCATGGGGCCGAACACCTGGCCGACCGTGTCGAGCAGGTCCTCGGCCATGCCGCTGCGCTCCAGGATCAGGCCCATCAGCGTGAAGAAGGGCACGGCCAGCAGCGTGTCGTTGGCCATGATGCCGATCAGCCGCTGCGGCAGCCAGGCCAGCACCGAGGAGGGGAACACCCCGAGCTCGATGCCGATGATGCCGAAGGTCAGGCCGCAGGCGCCCAGGCTGAACGCGACCGGAAAGCCCAGCAGCAGGAAACAGATCAGCCCCGCGAACATGATCGGGGCGAAATTGGTGGTGATGAATTCCATCGAACGGTGCTCCGATCAGTTCGCGGTGGCGGCCTTGGCGGCTTCGCGCTCGCGCAGGATCTCGGCCAGTTCTTCCTCGGCGCTCTTCTCGCCGGCTTTGAGCGTCGGGTCGGGTCCATCGCCACTCAGGAAGGCAATGCGCTTGATGAGCTCGGACCAGCCCTGCAGCATCAACAGCGAAAAGCCCACCGGCAGGGCCAGCCATACGGGCCAGCGGATCAGGCCGCCCGGGTTGCCCGACATCTCGCCCGATGCGTACATCTGCTGGGTCATGGGCACGGTGTAGTACAGCACCAGCAGGCACAGCGGCGTGAGGAAGAACGCGAAGCCGACGATGTCGATCCAGATCTGCGCCTTCTTGGGCAGGCGGCTGTTGAGCACGTCGATGCGCACATGCTCGCGGTTGAGCAGCGTGAAGCCGGCGGCCACCAGGAACGACCAGGCGAACAGGTACCACTGGACTTCCAGGTAGGCATTCGAACTGGTGTTGAACACCTTGCGTACCACGGCGTTGATCGCGCTGATGGCCGTGGACGCCAGGATCAGCCAGATCACCCATTTGCCGACCTGGGCGTTGAGCCAGTCGATGGCCCGCGAGAGCTTTAACAAGCCTTGCATGTCTTCCTCGTGTGTGTTGGATGCCCCGATGCGAAAGCACCCGGCACGCCGGCGTTGTGCGCCAGCGGGTCGGGTGCGTGAGGCGCGCGGATTTTATAGGGTGCGCCACGGCGTGCCACCGCGCCGCGCGCCTCGCCGGCCAGCATGCCCATAATGGCCCGATGCCAACGTCTTCCGCTGCCACGCTGTCCGCGTCCGTGGACACGCCTGCCTTCCGCCGCGCCGGCCGCGAGGCCTTGTCGCTGGCGCTGATGGATGCACGCAACCACACGCTGCACCTGCTGGAGCTGTGCGAGCGCCATGGCGCGGGCATGGCGGGCCGCGCGGGCGACCCGCTGTGGCTGGCCGGCCATTCCGGCTGGTTCGCCGAGCATTGGATCGGCCGCAACCCGCAGCGCCACCAGGGCGCGGCCTGTCCGCCGCGGCCGCTGCGGCTGGCCTCGATCGAGCCACGGGCCGACCTGTGGTGGGCCGATGGAGCGGAGCAAGGGCCTGATGCGGCCACCACGCGCGTCTATCTGCTCGAGCAGCTTGAGAGCACGCTGGAACTGCTGGAGAAGGCACCCGACAACGATGCCGGCCTGTACTTTTTTCGCCTCGCGGTGGTGCACGAGGACCAGCGCGGCGAAGACATCCTGGTGCAGGCCCAGCGCCTGGGCGTGCCGGTGCCGCTGCTGGCGCGCGAGCCGCGCCGCCCTTCCGCGCCGCTGCTGGTGCCGGCCACGCGCTGGCAGCTGGGCGCGATGCCTAACGGCCTCGTGCTCGACAACGAGCAATGGGCCCATGCCGTGCAGATCCCCGAATTCGAGATCGATGCGCAACCGGTCAGCTGGGCCCAGTTCGTGGAATTCGTCGACGACGGCGGCTACGACCGCGCAGAACTCTGGCATCCCGAAGGCTGGGCCTGGCTGGAGCGCGAGCAGGCCCTGGACGAAGGCCGGCGCGGCCCCCGCTATGTAGAGCAGATCGGCGTGGCCAGCGGCGCCGTGCTGCAGCGGCGCTTCGGCCGCGCGGTGCGCATGGCTGCCGAGCACAGTGCCGTGCACGTGAGCTGGTGGGAGGCCGATGCCTGGTGCCGCTGGGCCGGCCGGCGCCTGCCCGCGGAGGCGGAATGGGATTGCGCCGCCCACACCGCGGCGCGGCGCGGCTTCGACTGGGGCATGGTGCACGAATGGATGGCCGGCACGCTGCAGCCCTGGCCTGGCTTCACGCCGGGGCCGTGGGCGGACATGAGCCAGCCCTGGATGGGTCGCGCGCGCGTGCTGCGCGGCGCCTCCTTCGCCACGCGTGCGCGGCTGCACGACCGTGGCCTGCGCGGCTTCGCGATGCCCGACAACGACTGGCGCTTCGTCGGCTTTCGCAGCTGCGCGCTCTGAACCTCAGGGCTTGGCGGCTGGCGCCGCGGCGGGCTCGGGCGTGCCGATGGCCGCGTCCAGCTTCTTGCGGATGGTGGCTTCCAGTGCCTTGAGCTTGGGTTCCATGTCGCCGCGCACCTCGGGGCCGAGCTTCTCGGCCAGCGGGCGGAACATCTCGTCGTTGACCTGCTGGTACTTACGGAAAGCCGGTGCCTCCAGCGCGCCGATCAGCTGCTTGAGTTCGGCCTCGGAGAACTTGGCCTCCAGCACGGCACCGGTTGTCGAGGGCAGCAGCCGCACCGCGGCTTCGCGCAGGATGGGCGTGCTTTCCTCCACGAACTTGCGCACGTCGCCCTGCACGTCGCGGACCAGCGCCTCGCGCTTTTCCAGCGGCACGCGCTGCTGGATCACGGAGCCGACCGACTGCATGATGGCTCCCGCCGGCCGCTCGGCCAGTCCGCGCACCTGGGTCTCCACGATGGGGCGCTGCAACTGCAGCACCTTGGCGACGAGTTCCTTCTTGGCGGGCGAGGTTTCGGCATGGGCCAGGGTACTGGCCGCGACCAGCAGTGCGGCGGCGAGGATCTTGTTCAAAGCGTGTTCCTGTCTTGGAAGATGCGGGCGTGCCGGCCATTATCACCACGCCCGGTGACGCGGCCGGCACCAGGATCAGCGCGCTGCCAGCAGGGCCACGAGCTCGGGCAGCAGGCGCTCGCCGTTGCCGGTCTGTACGGCCTGCTCCAGCGTCTGGCGCACGCCCTGGGCCACGGCACGCGCGGCACTGCCGTCCTCGGCCATCTGCGTGTAGTAGGTGAGGTCCTTGAGCGCGTTGGACATGGAAAAGCGCAGGCCTGATGTGTCCTGGGCCAGCAGGAACGGCTTGAGCCGCTCCAGTGCCGCGCCGCCGCCGCCGCCCTTGGCCAGCACGTCGACGAAGACCTCGGGCGCCACCCCGGCGCGTTGCGCACAGGCCGCGGCCTCGGCCAACAGCGTCACAAAGCCCAGCGAGACGTAGTTGTGCAGCAGCTTCATGCGGTGGCCCGCGCCGACGGGGCCGGCATGCGTGATGTTCTCGGCGAAGCAGGCGAGGATGGGGCGGCATTCGGCGAACAGCGCGGCATCGCCGCCGACCAGCAGGTTGAGCCGGCCCTCGTGCGCCTCCTTGGGCGTGCGCGTCATCGGCGTGTCCAGGAAGCGGCCGCCCGCGGCCTGCACGGCCTGCGCAACCCGTTCGGTGGAGGTCGGCACGGCCGTGGAGCAGTCGATCACCACGGTGCCGGGTTTCAGGCCCTCCAGCACGCCGCCCGCGCCGAGCAGCACGGCCTCGACCTGGGGCGTGCCGGTCACGCACAGGATCACCACCTCGGAAGCGGCGGCCACGTCCTTGGCGCTGGTCTGCGTGGTGACGCCGGCGGCCTTGAGCTCGTCCAGCGGCTGATTGCCTGCATGTTCGAGCACCGTGAGCGGGTAGCCGTGCTTGGCGATGTTGCGAGCGATGCCGTGGCCCATGAGGCCGATGCCGATCATGCCGATCTTCTGTTTCATGGCGTTGTCCTTGCTTGTTGGCGGGGAGGGGAGAGCGTGGCCGCGTGGCGCCGCATTGTCTGCAATGTTCACGTGCCGCCAGTGGGCGCTGGCCTGCGCCTGGCCGCTGCGCCTTGCTGCTGCGCAATGCGCTGGTACAGCGCGTTGGAGCGCAGCAGGTGCGCGCGCATGGCCTGTTCGGCCGCATCGCCGTCGCGGGCCGCGATGGCATCGACGATGCGCCGGTGCTCGGCCAGCGTGAGCTGCTCGGCGCCCGGGGCGCGCACCAGCGGCCGGTAGTAGTCGCTGCCCCAGCGGAAGATGGCCTCGACGATGGCCGGGAAGATCGGGTTGCCGCTGATGCGCGCGATCTCGCGGTGAAATGCCATGTCGCGGTCGAGGAAGTGGTCCAGCTCGGCCAGCGAGGCCTCGTGCTCGGCGATGCGCGCCTCGAGCGCCTGCACGTCCTCGTGCGTGGCGCGCTCGGCCGCCATGCGCGCCATGCCGGCCTCCAGGAACACGCGTGCGTCCTTGAGGTGCTCCAGCGTGTCGGGCTGCACGCTCAGCAGGTGGCGCGCGCCGCTGCCGATCTGGCGGATCAGGTCGTCGGCCGTCGGCACCACCACGCGCGCGCGCTCGCCATGCGAGATTTCCACGATACCCGAGCGCTCCATGGCCTGCAGTGCCTCGCGCACGGCGGGCCGGCCCACGCCGTAGAAGTCCATGAGTTCGCGCTCCGGCGGCAACTGCTCGCCAGGGCGGATCTCGCCGCTTTCGATGCGGGCCATCAGGCGGTCCCGGACCTCCTGGTAGAGCTTGCGTTTCTGGATCGGGCCGGTGGTGCTCATGCGAAAGGCGCGGACGGGCAGCTGTGCTGCGGGCGCATTATCCGGGCGCCGCTGCAACGGCGCCGTCGCGCACGCGGGCGAAGAAGTCGGCCCCACCGATCTGGCCGCCCTTGAGCACGATCTCCAGTCCATCGCGCTGTGGCAGAGCCGACCAGGCGCGGCACAGCGGCGCGCCGGGCGCCAGGCCCGCGGCCACCGTCAGCGCCGTGATGCCGAGCGCGGCGGCCACCTCGCCCGAACTGTCGCCCCCTGCCACGGCGATGCGGCGCAGCGTGGGCGCGCGCTCCAGCACCGCGCGCATCAGCAGGGCCAGCACCTGGCCCGTACGCTGGGCGGCCTGGGCGCGTGACAGACCGGCAGCGGCGGCCGTGGCGTCGAAGGCCTGCACGGCCGGGTCGTCCGGGCCGCGCGCGGTGTAGAGCAGCGGGCTGGCGCCCCGGTCCAGCGCCGTGCAGGCTGCGTCGCACACGCGCGCCAATTCGTCTTGCGCCGCAGCGCCCAGCGCGCGCGCCAGGTCGATGCGCAGCAGGGCGAAGCCGTCGGCCTCGGCCTGGTCGATCTGCCGGGCCGTGACGGGCGAGCAGCTGCCGCTGACGGCCGCGGTGCGTCCGGCCGGTCCGGCGAGCGGCAAAGGCGCTGCTTCGGGCAGCAGGCCCTGCGCGCGCCACCAGGCCGTCAACGCGTACTGCAGGCCGGAGGAGGAGGCCGTGAACACGCCCGCGCCGCGCTGCTCCCAGACCAGGCGGCCGGCCTCGCACAGCGTTTGCGCATCGAGCACGTCGATCAGCACCACGGGGGGCTCGGCCGCCGCCTGCAGGCACTGCGCCAGCGCCTGCGCCCCCAGCCCGGCCTTGAGCTGCGTGAAGTCCACCAGCGCGTGCGGCCGTTCGGTCTGCGCGCCCAGGTGGCGGCGCAGGTCGGCTTCGGCCATGGGCGTGACCGGGTGGCGCGACATGGTCGGGTGCCGGTCCAGGCGCCAGCCCTGGCCGTCGGCCACGGCGAACAGGTTGCCGAAGGCCTGGTAGCGGCCCAGCCGCGGCGCGCCCACCACCATGGGCGACCACCGGCCCGGCATCAGCGGCACGCCGATGTCGACGGCGCAGCCGATCGAGCCGATGGCGGGTGCGGAATCGAAGGTCGAGCAGATCTTGTACTGCAGCAGCGGCGCGCCGAGCCCGGCCAGGGCCTGCAGGGCCGGCCGCAGATGCGCGTGCATCCAGGCCGGGTCCCGGCCGCGCGACAGGCCGGCCAGACCCACGCAGCGCGCCTGTGGAAAGCGCGCCAGCGCGGCTGCGTCTGGCGTCTGCAGGAACAGCACGGTGGGCACACCGGCGGCCGTGAAGGCCTCCAGCACGTCGGTGGAGCCGGTGAAATCGTCGCCGTAGAAGGCCAGCAGCAGGCCTGGGGGCAGAGGTTCGGCCATCACCAGACGCCGAGCGCGGCCTGCAGTTCGGGGTGCTCGCGCGCATGCGCTGCCAGCGGCACGCCGGCCTGCGCGGCGTCCCAGGCCTGGCGCATCGCGGCCACGCCGGCGCCAATGCCGCCCCGGTGGCCCAGGATGCCGCCGCCGGCCGCGTGGATCAGGTCGCAGCCGCCGACGGCGGCATGCGTGGGCGCCGCCTGCAGCCCGGTCTGGCCCGAACTGAACACCGGCATGGCGACCATGGGATGGCCGTCGAAAGCCGGCGCCAGCACAGCCTGGGCCGCCGCGACCACGCTGTCGTCGGGCTCGCTGAACTTGTTGGCCAGGCCGTTCACGTGCAGGTGGTCGGCGCCGGCCAGGCGCCACAGCAGCTGCCAAGGCGCGTAGTCCCAGCCCAGGGCCGGGCTGCGCGAGAGATAGCCCCAGCCGGCGCGGTGCCCGTGGATCGGCAACTGGGCATGGCGGCGCAAGGCCAGCAGGCCGGCCAGGCCGATGGACTGCAGGCACACCATCACGCAGGTGCCGCCCAGGGCCAGCACGAGGTCGTGGCGCCGGCGCATCTCGTCCAGGTCGCCCGTGATGTTGAAGGCCACCATCGCCTTGCGGCCGCTGCGCTCTGCCGCTTCGTTCACGACCTGCATGACGGCGCGCGCCCGGTCGTCGAACGGGCAGTGCGGGCCGTCGGCCTGCAGTTCGTCGTCCTTGACGAAGTCGATGCCGCCCTCGACCAGCTCGCGCACGGTGCCGGCCGTCTGCGCCGGCGTGAGGCCCACGCTGGGCTTGACGATGGTGCCGATCAGCGGCCCCCGGGGCACACCGGCCAGCCGGCGCGTGCCGGCGATGCCGAAGGCCGGGCCCGGCATGGCCGCCGCGAAGTCCGCCGGCAGGCGCAGGTCCAGCAGGCGCAGACCAGAGACCTGGCGCAGCTCGAACAGGTTGCCGGCCACGGTGGACACCAGGTTGGGCAGCGAAGGCCCCAGGTTCGCCAGCGGCCAGGACAGCGTGAGCCGGCAGCGCGTGTAGCGCGCCGACGCCATGCTGCTGGGCAGGCTGGGGCGGTCGCTGTGGTCGATGACATCCAGCCGCTCCACGCGCGCACCGGCGCGCGCCTTGAGTTCGGGCGTCTCGCCCGGCACGGCCGTGAAAGTTCCGCTGGACTGTTCGCCGGCGATGACTTCCGCCGCCAGGTGCGGGTCGGCGCCGGTCTCCAGCCAGTAGCTGGCATGGATGCGGCCGTCAGGCGATGCGAAGCGCGCGGGCATGCCTCAGCGCCCGTTCCGGCGCGGCCGCCGTGTCGCCCGCCGTCCTGCGGGCCCGCAGGCGGTGCCGGTGCCGGGGCGGGACTGGGTGAGATGGAACATGCGTGGTCTCCTGCGGGTGCCGTGTGGCTTCAGGTGATGCGGCGGATGCTCTCGGCGATCTCCTCGCGCTCGAACACGCCCTTCCAGTCCTCGCGCATCAGACGCGGCTTGCCGAAGGTGATGGCCTTGTTGCAGGCGTCGGAGAACTGGCCCGGGATCTCCTGGAAGATCACGGCCGACAGGATGGTCATGTGGCCGAGCAGGAAGTCGCGCGCCGCATCGGCGGGCACGCCGCGGCGCACCACCTCGTCCATGGCCTCGCGCATCACGTCCAGCAGCGTGGCGCACACGGTCTCCGACAGGCCGGGCTCGAGCAGCGCCATCTGCTCCACGGTCACGCGGTAAGAGCGCAGGATGGGCGCGTAGATGGTCTTGGCGATCTCTTCGCCGAGGTCGAAGTCGGCCGGGCTGCCCTGCATCAGCGCACTGACGACCGACTGCGGCGCATGTCCGCCGCCGAAGAAGTCGGGCTTGCCGTCCTTGCGCAATTCGGCGCTGAAGATCGGCGGGTGGCAGGGGTGGGCCACGAAGTACGCGAG
This sequence comes from Variovorax boronicumulans, assembly GCF_007677875.1. Classification (GTDB taxonomy): domain Bacteria; phylum Pseudomonadota; class Gammaproteobacteria; order Burkholderiales; family Burkholderiaceae_C; genus Pseudorhodoferax; species Pseudorhodoferax boronicumulans_A. The sequence continues at coordinate 435,751 of NZ_VEDO01000003.1, forward strand.
GTCGGCCCGCTCGGGCAGATGGCCCGCGAACGGCGCGGCGGCATCGAGCAGCATGACCATGGTGCCGGGCGCCAGCTGCGGCGCGATCGCATGCGCGATCTTGCCGATCAAGGTGTCGGGCACGGCGAGGATGACCACCCGGGCACCGTCCAGTGCAGCGGCCTGGTCCATGCAGGCGATGCCGGCCTCGTCGCGCAGCCGCTGCCGGCCGGCTTCGCTGACCTCCACATGCCGCACTGCGAATCGCGAGCTCTGCAGGTTCTTCGCCAGGCGTACGCCCATCTTTCCGCCCGCGCCGAGCAGAGCAATCGCTGTCGTCATCGTGTTCCCTTCCAAAACTGGCGTGATGGTATGACGACTAGACCAATCGCAAGCAACCCGTTGGGCAGGAACAAGGGTAAGTCCGGAGGCAGGCGCTCAGCGCCGGCCGAGCTTGCGGTACAGCGTCGCGCGGCTGATGCCCAGCCGGCGCGCGGCCTGGGCCACGTTGCCGCGTGCCTCGTCCACAGCGCGGCGGATCAGCGCGTCTTCGACGGCGCGCAGCGAGGCCGCGCCGCTGCCTGCGGGCGGCTGGCCAGCGGCCTGGGCCAGCACGCTGATCCGCAACCCGGACCACAACGGCGCCTCGATCGCCTGCGCATGGCGCGCGGCATCGAAGAGGCTGGCATGCGGCATCGCGAACAGCTCGTCCGCATGGACCGGCCCACGCGCCGGCGGCAGGGCCAGCATGGCCCGCGCGGCGGCGTTGGCGGCCACCACCCGACCGTCGCCATCGAGCGCGAGCAGGCCGTCGGCATCGCCGCCGGGCGCGGTGCCGGGCCAAGCCAGGCGCAGGGCCAGCGCATGCGGCACGGCCAGCGCCAGCGCGTTGGCGATGCTGCGCGCGGCCTGGACCGCCAGGTGCTGCAGTTCGGGCCGCTCGGCCACGTCCACGCCGGTCAGGTCCAGCATGCCGGCCAGCGTGCCGTCGGGGCCGTGGAACGGGGCGCCGGCGCAGCTGTAGGCGCCGGTGTCGGCGAAAAAGTGCTCGGCCCGGTGCAGCCAGACCGGTTGCTGCTCGGCCAGCGCGGCGCCGATGGCCGTGGTGCCCACGCGCGCCTCGGACAGATCCGTGCCCACGCGCGTGATCAGCAGTGCGCGGCGGTCGCTGCGGTCGATCGCGCCCTGGGCGTCGACGACCACGCCCTCGGCATTGGCCAGTACCGCGAAGTAGCCGGTCTGCGCGAGCGCCTGGGCCAGTCGCTCGAGCACGGGCCGCGCGGCCCGTGTGAGACGCAGATTGGCGTCGGCGGCCGCGCGGGCCTGCGCGGCCGACACCGCCTCGAAGCCCAGCCGCTGCTGCGGCGCGTGGCCCAGCGCCAGGCAGCGCAGCCAGGAGCGCTCGATCCAGGGCGCGACGAGCCCGCCCGTGCCGGGCAGGCGTTGCTCCAGCACCTGCGCCCGGGCCAGGCGGATCGGCTCGGTGCGGTCGGGTGGGGCAGGGTGGAGCAGCATGGTCATCTTGGGGTCACCGATTGTGGGCCTGTCGTGGGGCTGTTTCATTTTGAGAATTTCTGAAGGCACGCGCGTTCGCCTAGGGTTTCGCCTAGGTGGTGTACCGTGGTGCCTCCCAACAATCCAAGCCGACCCCACACCCCCAGATGGAGAGACTCCCATGCAGGTACAACTGACGGTCAACGGCAAGCAGGTATCGGTGGACGTGCCGCCCAACACCCTGCTGGTCCAGACGATCCGCGAACACCTTCACCTGACCGGCACCCACGTCGGCTGCGACACGGCCCAGTGCGGCGCCTGCACCGTGATCCTGAACGGGCGCGCCGTGAAGTCCTGCAACGTGCTGGCGGCCCAGGTCGCGGGCGCCGAGATCACCACCATCGAGGGGCTGGCCCAGGAAGACGGGACGCTGCACCCCATGCAGGCGGCGTTCAAGGAATGCCACGGCCTGCAATGCGGCTTCTGCACGACCGGCATGGTGATGAGCGCGGTGGACCTCTGCACCCACCATCCCAAGGCGAACGAGCAGGAGATTCGCGAGCTGCTCGAAGGCAACATCTGCCGCTGCACCGGCTACCAGAACATCGTCAAGGCAGTGCAGGTGGCGCAAAAGACCATGGCCACGGCCTGAACGCGAAGGAGCGACACCATGGGCGCTTCCGACTTCTCCAAGCTGCCGCACATCGGCGAAGCCCTCCAGCGCAAGGAGGACCTGCGCTTCCTGACCGGCGCGGGCAACTACACCGACGACGTGCACCTGGCCCACCAGGCCCACGCCGTGTTCGTGCGCTCGCCGCATGCGCACGCCACCATCACCGGCATAGAGACCGCCAATGCCGCCGCGATGCCCGGCGTGGTCCGCATCTTCACGGGCAAGGACGTCGAGAAGATCGGCGGCCTGCCGTGCGGCTGGCTGATCACCAGCACGGACGGCCAGCCCATGAAGGAGCCGCCGCACCCCATCCTGGCCCAGGGCAAGGTGCGCTACGTGGGCGACCACGTGGCCATGGTCGTGGCCGAGACGCTGGAGCAGGCCAAGAACGCCGCCGAAGCGGTGGAAGTGAATTACGACGTGCTGCCCGCCGTCACCAAGGTCAGCGAGGCCGCCAAGGCCACGGCCCTGCACGACATCGCGCCCGACAACCACTGCTACAAGTGGGCCATCGGCGACAAGGCGCAGGTCGATGCGGCCTTCGCCAACGCCGCGCATGTCACCAGGCTGGACCTCACGAACAACCGGCTCGTTCCCAACGCCATGGAGCCGCGCGCGGCCATCGGCAGCTACAACCGCGCCAGCGACGAGTACACGCTGTACGTGTCCAACCAGAACCCGCACGTCGAGCGCCTGCTGATGACGGCCTTCGTGCTGGGCCTGCCCGAGCACAAGGTGCGCGTGATCGCACCCGACGTGGGCGGCGGATTCGGCTCGAAGATCTACCTCTACGCCGAAGACGTGTGCCTGACCTGGGCCGCCAAACAGCTCAACCGCAACATCAAGTGGAACTGCGAGCGCGGCGAGGCCTTCCTGTCCGACGCCCATGGCCGCGACCATGTGAGCCACGCCGAGATGGCGATGGACAAGGATGGCAAGTTCCTGGCGATGCGCGTGCACACCGACGCCAACCTGGGCGCCTACCTGTCGACCTTCTCGACGGCCGTGCCCACCATCCTCTATGCCACGCTGCTGGCCGGCCAGTACACCTGCCCGCAGATCTACGTGGAAGTGGACGCCTGGTTCACCAACACCGCACCCGTCGATGCCTACCGGGGCGCCGGCCGGCCCGAGGCCACCTACCTGCTCGAGCGCCTGGTCAGCCGCTGCGGCTGGGAGCTGGGCCTGGGCCAGGACGAGATCCGCAAGCGCAACTTCATCACCCAGTGGCCCTACCAGACGCCGGTCGCGCTGCAGTACGACACGGGCGACTACCTGCAATGCCTGACCCGGGCCCAGGAGCTTGCCGACGTGGCCGGCTTCGCCGCGCGCCGGGCGGCCAGCGAAGCCAAGGGCCTCAAGCGCGGCATCGGCTACAGCAGCTACATCGAGGCCTGCGGCATCGCGCCGTCCAACATCGCGGGCGCCCTGGGCGCGCGCGCCGGCCTGTTCGAATGCGGCGAGGTGCGCGTGCACCCGACCGGCAGCGTGACCGTGTTCACGGGCTCGCACAGCCACGGCCAGGGCCACGAAACCACGTTCGCGCAGGTCGTGGCCGCGCGGCTGGGCATCCCGGTCGAGAACGTGGACGTGGTGCATGGCGACACCGGCCGCGTGCCCTTCGGCATGGGCACCTACGGTTCGCGCTCGATCTCGGTCGGCGGCGCGGCCATCATGAAGGCGCTGGACAAGATCGAGACCAAGGCCAAGAAGATCGCCGCGCACCTGATGGAGGCGTCCGACGCCGACATCGAATTCGCGAACGGCGAGTTCACGGTCAAGGGTACGGACAAGAAGATCCCGTTCGGCCAGGTGGCGCTGACGGCCTACGTGCCGCACAACTACCCGCTCGACAAGCTGGAGCCCGGCCTCAACGAGACCGCCTTCTACGACCCGACCAACTTCACCTTTCCGGCCGGCACCTACATCTGCGAGGTCGAGGTCGACCCGGCCACGGGCGTGGTGCGCGTGGACCGCTTCAGCGCGGTGGACGACTTCGGCACCATCATCAACCCCATGATCGTGGAAGGCCAGGTGCACGGCGGCATCGTGCAGGGCCTGGGCCAGGCGCTCATGGAGAACTGCGTCTACGACGAGAGCACGGGCCAGCTGCTGACCGGCTCCTTCATGGACTACGCGATGCCGCGCGCAGACGACTTCCCGCAATTCAAGCTGGACACCGTCTGCACCCCGTGCACGCACAACCCGCTCGGCACCAAGGGCTGCGGCGAAGCCGGCGCCATCGGCTCGCCGCCGGCCCTCATCAACGCCGTGCTGGACGCGTTGGCGCCGCTGGGCGTGATCGACTTCGACATGCCGGCCTCGCCGGCGCGCGTCTGGGCCGCCATCCAATCCGCCAAGGCAAACGCCTGAGTAGGGAGAACAACACCATGTACGCATTCACGATCGAACGTCCCGCCAGCGCCGCGGACGCCGCCAAGCTCGCTGCCGCGGGCGCGCGCCCGCTGGCCGGCGGCCAGACCCTGCTCGCCTCCATGAAACTGCGTCTGGCCGACCCCGGCCAGCTCGTCGACCTGGGCGGCATTCCGGACCTGGCGGGCATCCGCAAGGAAGGCGACGCCATCGTCATCGGCGCAATGACGCGCCACCTCGATGTAGCGAACAGCGCCGAGGTGCAGGCCGCCATTCCTGCGCTGGCCGACCTGGCCAGCCACATCGGCGACCGCCAGGTCCGCGCCATGGGCACGCTGGGCGGCTCGGTCGCCAACAACGACCCTTCCGCCTGCTACCCCAGCGCCGTGCTGGCACTGGGCGCCACGGTGGTCACCACGCAGCGCGAGATCGCGGCCGACGATTTCTTCACGGGCATGTTCTCCACCGCGCTGGAGGAGGGCGAGCTCATCACTGCGATCCGTTTTCCGATCCCGAAGCGCGCGGCTTACCTCAAGTTCAAACAGGCCGCCTCCCGCTTCGCGCTGGTGGGCGTGTTCGTGGCGCAGTTCGACAGCGGCGTGCGCGTGGCCGTCACGGGGGCATCGAGCTGCGTGTTCCGCCATGCCGACCTGGAAGCCGCCCTGAACAAGAGCTTCACGCCCGAGGCTGCGGCGGCCGTGAAGATCGACGCAAGCGATCTGAACGCCGACATCCACGCCTCGGCCGCCTACCGCGCCAACCTGATCAGCGTGCAGACGCAGCGGGCCGTGGCCAAGGCCTTGGGCTAAATTCGAGCCCCCAACGTCCTGCCAGGCCCCGTTTCGACGGGGCCTTTTTCCTTCGAGGTCGCGCCTTGAGTTGTCCATTTCCTTCGATCGACGCCCTCTCTGCCGCGCTGGCCGAGGCCGGGTATTTCGCCGACCGGCGGCTCGCCACGGCCGTGTTCCTGGCGCTGCGACTGGAGCGTCCGCTGCTGCTGGAGGGCGAGCCCGGCGTGGGCAAGACCGAGCTGGCCAAGGCGCTGGCCAAGGCCTTGCAGCGCGAGTTGCTGCGCCTGCAGTGCTACGACGGGCTGGAGCAGCGCGAGGCGCTCTACGAATGGAACTACGCGGCCCAGCTGCTGCACATGCGCGCGGCCGAACTTCGAGCCCCAATGCCCCCCGAGGGGGAACTCGCCGCCTTGGGGCGGCCCGGCGGCGGCGGCCATGTGGACTCCGCCACGCTGGAGCGCGAGGTCTACCAGCCGCGCTACCTGATCCGCCGCCCGCTGCTGCAGGCGCTGCAGGCGCCACCGCCGGGGGCGGTGCTGCTCATCGACGAGGTCGACCGCGCCGACGAGCCCTTCGAGGCGTTCCTGCTCGAGTACCTGGGCGAGTACCAGGTCAGCGTGCCCGAGATCGGCACCATCCGCGCGCTGGCCAGCCCCGTGACCCTGCTGACGAGCAACCGCACGCGCGAGCTCGATGACGCGGTCAAGCGCCGCTGCCTGTACCACTGGCTGGACTACCCAGAGCGCGAACGCGAACTGGCCATCGTGCGGGCGCAGGTGCCGCAGGCCAGCGAAGCCTTGTCGGCCCAGGTGGCCGAGGTCGTGGGCCGGTTGCGCAGCGCACCGTTCGCCGATGCCTTCCAGCGCGCGCCCGGCATCGCCGAGAGCGTGGAGTGGGCCAAGGCCCTGGTCGCGCTCGACACGCTGGTGGTCGACGCTGAGGTGATGGCCGACACGGCCGGCATCCTGTTCAAGCAGCGAGAAGACGTGGCCGCACTGACGCAGGACATGGCCGCTGCGCTGCTCAAGCCGCAGGAAGCCTGATGCTTCTTGGCGACGCGCGCCGCGGCAAGCTTGCCGACAACATCGGCGGCTTCGGCCGCACGCTGCGCCGCGCCGGCATGCGCATCGACCCGGCGCGCATCGCGCTGGCGCAAGAGGCCGCGCAGCTCGTCGACATCGGCAGCCGCGACGAACTGGCCCATGCACTGGAGGCGGTCATGCTGAGCCGCGAACAGGACCGTGGCGTGTTCCGCGAACTCTTCGACGCCTACTTCCGCAACCCCGACGTGGCCAACAAGCTGCTCGCGCAGATGCTGCCCACATCCGAAGGCCGGGCCGAGCCGAGCAAGCGCCGCCCGCGCGTGAACGAGGCGCTGGCGCCGCAGCGGCCCTTCGCGCGGGCCCAGCCGCCGAGGAAGGAGGAGGACAAGATCGACTTCGACGCGGCCATGACCGCGAGCGACCTGCAGCGCCTGAAGCAGGCCGACTTCAGCACCTTGTCGGCCAGCGAGTACCGACTGGTCGAGCGGCTCGCGCGCGACATCGCTCTGCCCGTGCCCGAAGTGCCGTCGCGCCGCCTGCGCCCCGGCACGCGCGGTGGCCGGCTGCACTGGGCCGGCGTGCGGCGCGAGGCCGCGCGCACGGGCGGCGAGCTGATCCGCCTGCCGAAGCTGGAACGGCGCAGCCAGCCGCTGCCGCTGCTCGTGCTGGTCGACGTGTCCGGCTCCATGGAGCGCTACGCGCGGCTGCTGCTGGCTTTCCTGCACGCCGCCACCGGCGACCTGCCGCGCCGCGACGTGTTCGCCTTCGGCACCCGGCTGACCGATCTCACGCCCAGCTTCCGCCATGCCGACACCGACGACATGCTGGCCGACGCCGGCCAGCGCATCGCCGATTTCGCGGGCGGCACCCAGCTGGGCGCCAGCCTGCAGACCCTGCGTCACGAGCACGCGCGCCGCCTGGTCGGCCGCCGCACATTGGTGCTGCTGGTCAGCGACGGGCTCGACACGGGCGAGCCCGCGGTGCTGGCCGAACGCCTGGCCTGGCTGCGCCGGCGCTGCCGCCGGCTGCTCTGGCTCAACCCGTTGCTGCGCTTCGGCGGCTACGCCCCCATTGCGCGTGGGGCTGCCCAGCTGCATCGCCAGGCACACGCCATGCTCGCCGTCCACAATCTGGAGCGCTTGCAGGACCTGGCGCGCAGCCTCGCGCAACTGATGAAGCACTGACCGACAACAAGAGGAACCACCATGGAAATGCAAGGCAACCGCCAACTCGCCGTGACCCAGCAACAGGCCTGGGACGCGCTCAACGACCCCGAGGTGCTCAAGCTCTGCATCCCGGGTTGCGACAAGGTCGAGGCCAGCGGAGAGAACCAGTACACGATCGGCATGGCGCTCAAGATCGGCCCGGTGTCGGCCAAGTTCGGCGGCAAGATCGCCCTGGCCGACATCGTGGCACCGCAGAGCTACACCATCGTCTTCGAAGGGCAGGGCGGCGTGGCCGGTTTCGGCAAGGGCTCGGCCAAGGTGAACCTGGTGCCCAACGCCGAGGGCTGCGAACTGCAGTACGGTGTGCAGGCGCAGGTGGGCGGCAAGGTCGCGCAGCTGGGCCAGCGGCTCATCGACGGCGCGGCCAAGTCGCTGTCCGAAGACTTCTTCAAGCGCTTCGACGCCGAGATGCGCAAGCGCCATGGCCCGGCCGACGAAGCGCCGGCCGAGGAAGAACAGAAGGCCGGCTGGCTGGCCAAGCTGACCGGCAAGGGCAAGGACAAGGACGCCTGATCCCCGGGCGCCAGGGAAGGACTGCACGATGGAAAACCTCGACGTGATGGTGTTGCGCGGCCTGCGCGACTGGCGCCGCGCCGGCAAGCGTGCGCTGCTGGCGACCGTGGTGCGCACCTGGGGATCTTCGCCGCGGCCCGTGGGCTCCATCATGGCGCTGAGCGAGGACGGCGCCGTGCTGGGCTCGGTCTCGGGCGGCTGCATCGAGGACGACCTCATCTACCGCTACACCCAGGCGTATGCCGTGGGGTCTGGCGCGGACGCGGCCAAGACCCTGCCGTCCGGCCCGCCGGCCTTCGTCAAGTACGGCATCACGGCCGACGAGGCGCACCGCTTCGGCCTGCCCTGCGGCGGCACGCTGGAACTGCTGCTCGAGCACGACCCCGACGCCGCCAGCCTGGCCGAACTCGTGGCGGCGCTGGAGGCCGGCCGGCTGATGCGCCGCACGGTGCGGCTGGCCGACGGCGCGGTGCATCTCGCGCCGGCCGATGCGCCGGCCGAACTCGATGTGGACGCGGACCGGCTCGTCAACACCTTCGGGCCCGAGTACCGCATGTTGCTGATCGGCGCCGGCCAACTGACCGAGTACCTGGCCACCATGGCGCTGTTTTCGGGCTTCGCCGTGACCGTCTGCGATCCGCGCGAGGAGTACCGCGGCGCCTGGTCGGTCGCCGGCGCCACGCTGCTGCGCGACATGCCCGACGACGTGGTGCGCGCCTTCCGGCCCGACCGGCGCAGCTGCGTGGTGGCGCTCACGCACGATCCCAAGCTCGACGATCTCGCGCTGTTGGAGGCGCTGGAGACCGAGGCCTTCTACGTCGGCGCGATCGGCTCGCGCCGCAACAACGAGGCGCGCCACCAGCGCATGGTGGAGCACTTCGACCAGACCGAGGCCTCGCTGGCGCGGTTGCGCGGGCCCATCGGCATCTACATCGGCAGCAAGACGCCGGCCGAGATCGCGGTCAGCGTGATGGCCGAGATCCTGGCGGTGAAGAACGGTGTGCAGCTGCCGCGCGACATGGCCGTCACCCACGCCAAGAACGCGCGCGGCATCGCCGCCAACGAAGACGCGCAGCAGGCTTTGGCGGGCCCGGCAGGGGTGGCCGCGGTCTGCGCCGTGCCGCGCTGATCAGCGCTGGCCGAGCATGCGCAGCGCCGTCTCGCGCGAGCGGTAGCCCAGCATGGCGCAGACCACGGCCTGGCCGTCCAGGTGCTGCAGGCGGGCGCCGCCCACGTTGAAGAACTTGCCGGCGAGCACATCGCCGGCACGCACGCGCGCGCCCTTGATGAACTGCAGAATGGCGCAACGGCCGCCTTCGAGCTCCAGTACCAGGCGGCCTGCCGTTGCCGCGACCGCGATCACGATGCCTTTGTGCATGGGGCCAGTGTAGGCAGGCCACATGACAGCCATGTAACGCCCCTGGGCCCGAAAAGCCTTCTGTAGAGTAGGGCGCATGTCCTTGCCTGATACCGCGCTCGAAGCCGCCGCCGAAGCGATCGCCGGGGCCGATGCCCTGCTCGTCGCGGCCGGCGCCGGCATGGGCGTGGACTCGGGCCTGCCCGACTTCCGCGGGCCCGAGGGCTTCTGGCGCGCTTACCCGGCGCTGGGCCGCGCCGGCATCGACTTCTACAGCGCGGCCAGTCCCGCGACCTTTCGGCGCGACCCGGCCATGGCATGGGGCTTCTACGGCCACCGGCTCGCGCTGTACCGCGCCACGGTGCCGCATGCCGGCTTCGGGCTGCTCGGCGACTGGGGCCGGCGCATGCGCGCGGGCTGGGCCGTGTTCACGAGCAATGTCGACGGCCATTTCCAGCAATCCGGCGCGGCGCCCGCCGCGCTGCTGGAGTGCCATGGCTCCATCCACCACCTGCAGTGCCTCGACGATTGCCACGGCGCCGTCTGGCCGGCCGACGGCTTCGTGCCCGAGGTCGATGCCGCGCAGTGCCGGCTGCTGAACGCGCCGCCGCGCTGCCCGCACTGCGGCGCGCTCGCGCGGCCCAACATCCTGATGTTCGGCGACGGCGGCTGGAATGCGCAGCGCGAGGAGGCCCAGGCGGCGCAGCTGCAGGACTGGCTCGCCGGCCTGCGCCGCACGCGGGCGCGGCTGGTCGTCGTCGAGATCGGCGCCGGGTTGGCCGTGCCCTCGGTGCGCCACTTCGTGCAGGGGCTGCAACGCACCCTGGGCGCACGGCTGGTGCGCATCAACCCGCGGGAGGCCGGGGTGTCCGGCGCGCACGACGTGGGCCTGCCGGCCCCCGCATTGCCGGCCCTGCAAGCCATGGCCAAGCGCATGCCGGGGCCGCTGCGCTGATGCTCCAACGTCCCAGCCAAGGGAAAATCCGGGGTTATTTGCGCATAAAAGTATCAGTGTCGGGCTGAATAGGACAAGTCCTGCACGGCGGAATCTCCAGAATCGCGGCACACCCAGACCCCATGACAGGAGACACCATGCCGCGTTTCGCCCGCACCGCCCTCATCGCTGCCCTGGCCACGGCCGGCCTGGCCGTGAAGGCCCAGGAACTGGTCATCGCCACCGTGAACAACGGCCACATGATCGAGATGCAAAAGCTCACGCCCGAGTTTGAGAAAGCCAATCCCGGCATCAAGCTCAAGTGGGTCACGCTGGAAGAGGGCGTGCTGCGCCAGCGCGTGACGACCGACATCGCCACCAAGGGCGGCCAGTTCGACGTGATGACCATCGGCCTGTACGAGGCGCCGATCTGGTCCAAGAAGGGCTGGCTCAATCCCATCGCGACCGACGCCGCCTACGACGTGGACGACCTCCTTCCCGCCATCCGCGAAGGCCTGTCCTACGAAGGCAAGCTCTACGCCGCGCCGTTCTACGCCGAGAGTTCCATGCTGATGTACCGCAAGGACCTGGCCGACAAGGCCGGCGTGCAGCTCGGCGAGCAGCCGACCTGGGAGCAGGTCAAGGCCTTCGCCGCCAAGGTGCACGATCCCAAGGGCGGCGTCTACGGCATGTGCCTGCGCGGCAAGCCGGGCTGGGGCGACAACATGGCCCTCTTGACCACCATGGTCAACACCTGGGGCGGGCAGTGGTTCGACATGGCGTGGAAGCCGCAGATCGACACCAAGCCCTGGAAGGATGCGATCGGCTTTTACGTCGACCTCATGAAGCAATACGGCCCGCCTGGCGCCTCGGCCAACAGCTTCAACGAGAACCTTGCGCTGTTCAACGAAGGCAAGTGCGCGCAGTGGGTGGACGCGACCATCGCGGCTTCCTTCATCAGTGATCCCAAGCAGTCCAAGGTGGCCGACAAGGTGGCCTTCGCACAGGCACCCACGGCCGTCACGCCCAAGGGCGCGAACTGGCTGTGGTCCTGGAACCTGGCCGTGCCGGCCAGCTCGACCAAGGACGAGGCGGCGCAGAAGTTCATCCGCTGGGCCACCTCGAAGGACTACATCAACCTCGTGGCCAAGACCCACGGCTGGCACGCCGTGCCCACCGGTACGCGCAAGAGCACCTACGCCAACCCGGAGTTCCAGAAGGTCGCCAAGTTCGCCGCGGCCGAGAAGAAAGCCATCGACGCCGCCAACCCGAACGACAGCACGCTGCCCAAGTCGCCCTATGTGGGCGTGCAGTACGCCGCCATCCCCGAGTTCCAGGCCATCGGCGTGGGCGTGGGCCAGCAGATGAGCGCTGCCCTGGCCGGCCGCTCGACGGTGGAGCAGGCGCTCAAGACGTCGCAGACCCTGGCCGAGCGCGAAATGAAGAAGGCGGGCTACACCAAGTAAGGCCCTGCCATGAACCGGCTCCTGCCCCGGGCCCTGATGGCCCCCGCGGTGGTCACGCTGCTGCTGTGGTCCATCGTGCCGCTGCTGATGACGCTGTACTTCTCATTCGTCAGCTACAACCTCATGACGCCCGGCGATCACCCATTCGCCGGCCTCTCGAACTTCGAGTACTTCGTCACCGACCCAGACTTCTGGCCGGCAGTCGGCAACACGCTGGTGCTGATCGGCAGCGTCATTGCGATCACGCTGGTCGGCGGCGTGCTGCTGGCGCTGCTGGTCAACGATCCGTTCCCCGGGCAGGGCATCGTGCGCGTGCTGCTGATCTCGCCCTTCTTCGTCATGCCCGCGGTCAATGCGCTGCTGTGGAAGCACATGATGATGAACCCGATCTACGGTGTGCTGGCCAACCTGTGGCGCTTCTTCGGGGCCGAGCCGGTGGATTGGTTGACCGAACTGCCGCTCCTGTCGGTCATCGTCATGGTGGCCTGGCAATGGCTGCCGTTCGCCTGCCTGATCTTCATCACCTCGCTGCAGTCGCTGGACCTCGAGCAGATGGAGGCGGCGCGCATGGATGGCGCAAGCGCCGTGCAGCGCTTCTTCTACCTGACGCTGCCGCACCTGGGCCGGGCCATGGCCGTGGTCATCATGATCGAGATGATCTTCCTGCTCTCGGTGTTCGCCGAGATCGCGATCACCACCAGCGGCGGCCCCGGAAACGCCAGCACCAACCTGACCTACATGATCTTCAAGCAGTCGCTCTTGAACTTCGACGTGGGCGTGGCTTCAGCCGGCGCACTGTTCGCGGTCGTGCTGGCCAACATCGTCGCGGCCTTCCTGATCCGCATCATCGGCAAGAACCTCGATTGAACCATGCACGCCAGCACCCCTCCCAACACCTTCTGGCCCACCGCGCTGCGCACCGTCGTGGCCTGGGCACTGGCCCTGCTGCTGTTTTTCCCGCTGGGCTGGCTGTTCCTGACGGCCTTCAAGACCGAGCTGCAGGCCATCGCCGTGCCGCCGCTGTTCGTGTTCGAACCTACGCTGCACAACTTCGCCGAGGTGCAAAGCCGCAGCGACTACCTGCTCTATGCCAGGAACTCGCTGATCGCCAGCGTGGCCTCCACCATCCTGGGCCTGGCGATTGCCGCGCCGGCCGCGTACTCCATGGCCTTCTTCAAGACGAAGGCCACGCGCGACATCCTGATGTGGATGCTGTCGACCAAGATGATGCCGGCCGTCGGCGCGCTGGTGCCGATCTATGTGCTGGCCCAGACCGCCGGCATGCTGGACACGCTGCCCGCACTCATCATCGTGTTCACGCTGTCCAACCTGCCCATCATGGTCTGGATGCTCTACACCAACTACAAGGAGATCCCCGCCGAGATCCTGGAAGCAGCGCGCATGGACGGCGCCAATCTGTGGACCGAGTTCCGCGAGGTGGTGCTGCCACTGTCGGTCGGCGGCCTCGCGTCCTGCGGGCTCCTGTGCCTGGTGCTGAGCTGGAACGAGGCCTTCTGGGCCTTGAACCTCACCTCGGCCAAAGCCGGCACGCTGGCCACGCTGATCGCCTCGTACTCCAGTCCCGAGGGCCTGTTCTGGGCCAAGCTGTCGGCGGCCTCGCTGATGGCCATCGCGCCCATCGTGGTGTTCGGCTGGTTCAGCCAGAAGCAGCTCGTCCAAGGCCTGACCTTCGGCGCCGTCAAGTAAAGGGAGTCCCCATGTCCTACCTGGAACTCAAGAACGTCAAGAAGAGCTTCGGCGACGCCCACATCATCAAGGGTGTCGACCTCTCGATCGAGAAGGGCGAATTCATCGTCTTCGTCGGTCCCTCGGGCTGCGGCAAGTCCACGCTGCTGCGGTTGATCGCCGGGCTGGAGCCCATCACGAGCGGCCAGCTCATGCTGGACGGCCGCGACATCACGTATGCGCCCTCGGGCAAGCGCGACCTGGCCATGGTGTTCCAGAGCTATGCGCTGTACCCGCACATGAGCGTGTACGACAACATGTCCTTCGCGCTCAAGCTGGCCAAGGTCGATCCGGCCGAGATCAAGACCAAGGTCGAGCGCGCGGCCGCGCAGCTGAACCTGTCCAACTACCTGCAGCGCACGCCCAAGGAACTCTCGGGCGGGCAACGCCAGCGCGTGGCGATCGGCCGCGCCATCGTGCGCGCGCCCAAGGTCTTCCTGTTCGACGAGCCGCTGTCCAACCTCGACGCCGCGCTGCGCGGCAACACGCGTGTGGAGATCAAGAAGCTGCACGAGTCGCTGGGCGCGACCACCATCTACGTGACGCACGACCAGGTCGAAGCCATGACGCTGGCCGACAAGGTGGTGGTACTCAAGGACGGCTTGATCGAGCAGGTCGGCTCGCCGCTGGAGCTGTACGACCGGCCGGCCAACCGTTTCGTCGCGCAGTTCATCGGCATGCCGTCCATGAACATGCTTCCCGCCCAGGCGCTGCCTGCCATCTCGCAACTCACGCAGGGCCGCTTGCCCAGCGACGGCTTCCTGGGCGTGCGGCCCGAGGGCGTGCGCGTGCTGCCGGGCCAGCGCACAGGCTTGCAGGGCCGGGTCGACCTGATCGAGGCGCTGGGCTCGGACACGCTGATCCATGTGGACGTGAACGGTGTGAACATGATCGCGCGGCAGAACGAGCGCACCGTGCTGGCCGAGGGCGACATGGTGGGGGTGGAGATCGACCCGGCGGTGCTGCATTTGTTCAACCGCGACGGCCGCACGCTGGCGGCGGTCTGAACGATGTCGACGCTCACCATCCTGCACCTGGGCCTGGGGTCCTTCCACCGAGCCCACCAGGCCGTCTACCTGCAGCGACTGATGGACGCGGGCGACCAGCGCTGGCAGCTGGCCGGCTGCAACATCCGGCCCGACATGGCCGACGTGGTGCAGGCCCTGGCCGACCAGGGGGGCGCCTACACGCTGGAGACGGTCACGCCGGCCGGCGTGCGCCGCTACGAGCGCATCACCGCCATCCGCGAGATCATCCCGTACGCGCCCGGCCTGTCGGCCATGGTCGTGCGGGGCGCCGATCCTGCCACGCGCATCGTCTCGTTCACGGTGACCGAGGCCGGGTACTACCTGGACAGCGCCCACCGGCTCGACCCGAGCCAGCCCGAGCTCGCGGCCGACATCGCCAGCGCGGCGCGTGGCGAGGCCGGCACGACCATCTACGGCGCCGTCGCTGCCATCCTGCGCGCCCGCCAGGCGGCCGGGGCGGGGCCGCTCACGCTGCTGAACTGCGACAACCTGCGGCACAACGGCGAGCGCTTCCGCGCCGCATTGCTGCAGTTCCTCGAGGCGGCAGGCGAGGGCGCGCTGGCGGCCTGGACGCGCCAGCACACCACCTGCCCCAACGCCATGGTCGACCGCATTACGCCACGCCCGCCGCCGGAGCTGCGCGAACGCGTGCGCGAGGCCACCGGCATCGACGACGCAGCGCCCGTCACGGGCGAGAGCTTCATCCAGTGGGTCATCGAGGACGACTTCGCAGCGGGCCGGCCGGCCTGGGAGCAGGTCGGCGTGGAACTCGTGCGCTCGGTCCAGCCCTACGAGGAGGCCAAGATCCGCATCCTCAACGCGAGCCACAGCTGCATCGCCTGGGCGGGTACATTGGCCGGCCTGCAGTACATCCACGAGGGCACGCTGGATGCCGAGATCCGGCAGATGGCCTACGACTACGTGAGCGACGACGTGATTCCCTGCCTGCACCGGCCCGGCCACGCCAGCCCGGTGGACCTCCCGGCCTACCGGGACGTGGTGCTCGAGCGCTTCGCCAACCCGGCGATCCGCGACACCAACCAGCGCGTGGCGGCCGACGGCTTCGCCAAAATCCCGGGATTCATCGCGCCGACCGTGCGCGAGCGGCTCGCGGCCGGTCATCCCATTGCGGCCGTGGCCATGCTGCCTGCGCTCTTCCTGGCCTTCCTGCAGCGCTGGCATGCGGGCCAGCTGCCCTATGCCTACCAGGACCAGGGCATGGACCCGGTTGCCGCGCATGCGATCTGCGCCGCCGCCGATCCCGCTGCGGCGCTCGCGGCCGACCGCACGCTGTGGGCCGACCTGGCCGGCGATGCGCGCCTGCTGGCCGCGCTGCACCAGGCCGGCCAGCGCGTCGCGGCCTTCGTGCAGGGGAGGGCGGTGCCGTGAGCGTGCGCATCGCCTTCGTCGGGGAAGCCCTGATCGACTTCACGGCCCAGCCGGGCACGGGCTTGCAATTCCAGGGCCATGTGGGCGGGGCCCTGCTCAATGGCGCGGTCGCGGCAGCAAGGCTGGGTGCGCGCGTGGGCTACCTCACGCAGCTGTCGACCGACCTGTTCGGCGAACGCCTGCTGGCCCACCTGCAGGCCAACGGCATCGATACCGGGCTGGTGCTGCGCAGCAGCGCGCCCAGCACGCTGGCCTTCGTGGAACGCACGCCGCAGACCAACCGCTACGCCTTCTACATGCACGGCACCGCCGACGTGCTGTGGGCGCCCGATCCACTGCCGGTTCTGCCCGCCAGCTGCCGCTGGCTGCATTACGGCTCCAACCTGCTCACGCGTGAGCCCTCTGGCCAGCGCGTGCTGGACTTCGCGCGCGCGCAGCGCGACCACGTGCTGCGCGTGTTCGATCCCAATGCCCGGCCCAGCCTGGTCGAGGACCTGCCGGCCTGGCGCGCGCGCTGCGCCGATTGCATCGCCGCCTGCGAGCTGCTCAAACTCAGCGACGAGGACTGCGTGCTGCTCGCGCCCGGCCAGCCGTTCGATGCGCTGGCACAAGGCTGGCTGCAGGCCGGCCCGCGCGCCGTGCTCATCACGCGCGGGGCCGAGGGCGCCACGCTGTACCGCCGCGGCCAGCCGGCGCTCGCCGTGCGACCACCTCCCGTCCAGGTGGTCGACACCATCGGCGCGGGCGACACCTTCGGCGCCGGCCTGTCCGTGGCCCTGCTCGACCAGGGCGTGCACGACGTCGACGCACTGGCCGCCTTGCCCGACGCCGCCTGGTCCGCGGTGCTGCGCTTTGCGGCGACGGCGGCCGCGCTGAACTGCGCGCGCGAAGGCGCCGACCCGCCGCCGCGCGCGGCCGTCGAGGCCCTGCAGGCGCAGGCCACCATCCACTGAGTAACCGTCTTTGAAGTCAAGCGCCGTAAAGCGATTTGTCCCAAGGTTTGCCGGTTCGGACCATGGCGTTGAGCGTGGTCAACAGCTTGCGCATGCAGGCGACCAGGGCGACCTTGGGCAGCTTGCCCGCGGCCTTCAATCGCTCGTAGAAGGTCTTGATGGCAGGGTTGTAGCGGGTGGCCGTCAACGTGGCCATGTACAGCACGCGGCGGATCTCAAAGCGG
>NZ_VEDO01000040.1 GCF_007677875.1 Variovorax boronicumulans
GGCTTCGCTGATCGCAGCGAGCCAGACGAGTTGATCGAAAGATTGTCTCGTGGGTCTTTAAAAACATACAGCCGATAAGCGTGGGCGTTTGGTGTGGAGTTGCCAAGTTCTTCGGAACGAGTGCAAGTCACTCTAAATGCTCATGAGAATGGAAGTGGATTCACTTCAATTCCGTTTTTATTGAGTTGCTCAAGAGATTGAGCGAAGTTAACAAGATCGAACTATAGAGTTTGATCCTGGCTCAGATTGAACGCTGGCGGCATGCCTTACACATGCAAGTCGAACGGCAGCACGGGAGCAATCCTGGTGGCGAGTGGCGAACGGGTGAGTAATATATCGGAACGTGCCCAGTCGTGGGGGATAACGCAGCGAAAGCTGTGCTAATACCGCATACGATCTATGGATGAAAGCGGGGGACTCGCAAGGGCCTCGCGCGATTGGAGCGGCCGATATCAGATTAGGTAGTTGGTGGGGTAAAGGCTCACCAAGCCGACGATCTGTAGCTGGTCTGAGAGGACGACCAGCCACACTGGAACTGAGACACGGTCCAGACTCCTACGGGAGGCAGCAGTGGGGAATTTTGGACAATGGGCGCAAGCCTGATCCAGCAATGCCGCGTGCAGGATGAAGGCCTTCGGGTTGTAAACTGCTTTTGTACGGAACGAAAAGGCTCTGGTTAATACCTGGGGCTCATGACGGTACCGTAAGAATAAGCACCGGCTAACTACGTGCCAGCAGCCGCGGTAATACGTAGGGTGCGAGCGTTAATCGGAATTACTGGGCGTAAAGCGTGCGCAGGCGGTAATGCAAGACAGATGTGAAATCCCCGGGCTTAACCTGGGAACTGCATTTGTGACTGCATTGCTGGAGTGCGGCAGAGGGGGATGGAATTCCGCGTGTAGCAGTGAAATGCGTAGATATGCGGAGGAACACCGATGGCGAAGGCAATCCCCTGGGCCTGCACTGACGCTCATGCACGAAAGCGTGGGGAGCAAACAGGATTAGATACCCTGGTAGTCCACGCCCTAAACGATGTCAACTGGTTGTTGGGGATTAACTTCCTCAGTAACGAAGCTAACGCGTGAAGTTGACCGCCTGGGGAGTACGGCCGCAAGGTTGAAACTCAAAGGAATTGACGGGGACCCGCACAAGCGGTGGATGATGTGGTTTAATTCGATGCAACGCGAAAAACCTTACCCACCTTTGACATGTACGGAACTTGCCAGAGATGGCTTGGTGCTCGAAAGAGAGCCGTAACACAGGTGCTGCATGGCTGTCGTCAGCTCGTGTCGTGAGATGTTGGGTTAAGTCCCGCAACGAGCGCAACCCTTGCCATTAGTTGCTACGAAAGGGCACTCTAATGGGACTGCCGGTGATAAACCGGAGGAAGGTGGGGATGACGTCAAGTCCTCATGGCCCTTATAGGTGGGGCTACACACGTCATACAATGGCTGGTACAAAGGGTTGCCAACCCGCGAGGGGGAGCTAATCCCATAAAACCAGTCGTAGTCCGGATCGCAGTCTGCAACTCGACTGCGTGAAGTCGGAATCGCTAGTAATCGTGGATCAGAATGTCACGGTGAATACGTTCCCGGGTCTTGTACACACCGCCCGTCACACCATGGGAGCGGGTTCTGCCAGAAGTAGTTAGCCTAACCGCAAGGAGGGCGATTACCACGGCAGGGTTCGTGACTGGGGTGAAGTCGTAACAAGGTAGCCGTATCGGAAGGTGCGGCTGGATCACCTCCTTTCTGGAAACTGCAACGAAGCGCAAACGCTCACACTTATCGGTTGTTGGAAGGTTGTCGCCCAACGGTTAGGTTCACGCCTGCTGCAAGCGACCGGCTTGGGTCTGTAGCTCAGTTGGTTAGAGCACCGTCTTGATAAGGCGGGGGTCGTTGGTTCGAGACCAACCAGACCCACCATCCCTCCAATGTCCTGTACGTGTTTGGGGGTGTAGCTCAGCTGGGAGAGCGGCTGCTTTGCAAGCAGTAGGTAGCGGGTTCGAGTCCTGTCACCTCCACCAACTTCCCTTATCCAACGGATGCATCAACACCAAAGTGGCTTTGCAAGAGGCTTCTTTGTTGTTGGTCAAGATCTCTTGATCGATCGGCTGTTCTTTAACAAATTCATAGAGTTCGAATCAGCGTTGCTGGCGGAAAGTGCACATTCGTAAAGGGGTGATGCATACCGTGCCGCCAGCGACATATTTGATTGCGTCAAAACGAATATCAAACTTCTTGTTTGAAATTCAATTCTTCAAGAAATTGAAGAACGGCATAACGCGCCAGGTGAAAGACCTGGCAATTCCTTGACAACTTGGTGCGGCAGATGAGGCATCAAAGTTATAGGGTCAAGTGAATAAGAGCACGTGGTGGATGCCTTGGCAATGATAGGCGACGAAGGACGTGATAGCCTGCGATAAGCTTCGGGGAGCTGGCAAATTAGCTTTGATCCGGAGATTTCCGAATGGGGAAACCCACCTGCAAAGGTATCGTTATCTGAATACATAGGGTAACGAGGCGAACCGGGTGAACTGAAACATCTCAGTAGCTCGAGGAAAAGACATCAACCGAGATTCCGAAAGTAGTGGCGAGCGAAATCGGAAGAGCCTGTTAGTGATAGCACGACTCTTAACAGAACAGTCTGGAAAGGCTGGCCATAGCAGGTGATAGCCCTGTATGTGAAAAGAGACGTGTGGTACTGAGCTGACGAAAAGTAGGGCGGGACACGTGTAATCCTGTCTGAATATGGGGGGACCATCCTCCAAGGCTAAATACTCATCATTGACCGATAGTGAACTAGTACCGTGAGGGAAAGGCGAAAAGAACCCCGGGAGGGGAGTGAAATAGATCCTGAAACCGCGTGCTTACAAAAAGTAGGAGCCTGAAAGGGTGACTGCGTACCTTTTGTATAATGGGTCAGCGACTTACATTCAGTGGCAAGCTTAACCGAATAGGGAAGGCGTAGGGAAACCGAGTCCGAACAGGGCGATTTAGTCGCTGGGTGTAGACCCGAAACCAAGTGATCTATCCATGGCCAGGATGAAGGTGCCGTAACAGGTACTGGAGGTCCGAACCGACTAGTGTTGCAAAACTAGCGGATGAGCTGTGGATAGGGGTGAAAGGCTAAACAAACTTGGAAATAGCTGGTTCTCTCCGAAAACTATTTAGGTAGTGCCTCAAGTATTACCTGCGGGGGTAGAGCACTGTTTAGGCTAGGGGGTCATGGCGACTTACCAAACCTATGCAAACTCCGAATACCGCAGAGTACAGCTTGGGAGACAGAGCACCGGGTGCTAACGTCCGGACTCAAGAGGGAAACAACCCAGACCGCCAGCTAAGGTCCCTAAAATTGGCTAAGTGGGAAACGAAGTGGGAAGGCTAAAACAGTCAGGATGTTGGCTTAGAAGCAGCCATCATTTAAAGAAAGCGTAATAGCTCACTGATCGAGTCGTCCTGCGCGGAAGATGTAACGGGGCTAAGCCAGTTACCGAAGCTGCGGATTTGCAATTTATTGCAAGTGGTAGGAGAGCGTTCTGTAAGCCTGTGAAGGTGGCTTGTAAAGGCTGCTGGAGGTATCAGAAGTGCGAATGCTGACATGAGTAGCGTTAAAGGGGGTGAAAAGCCCCCTCGCCGTAAGCGCAAGGTTTTCTACGCAACGTTCATCGGCGTAGAGTGAGTCGGCCCCTAAGGTGAGGCAGAGATGCGTAGCTGATGGGAAACAGGTCAATATTCCTGTACCGATGTGTAGTGCGATGTGGGGACGGATCTTAATAGGTCATCCGGGTGTTGGATATCCCGGTTTAGGCAGATGTAGGCGTCTGGTAGGCAAATCCGCCAGGCATATACCGAGGCTGTCGATCGAGCGAGCTTGCTCGCGAAGTGATTGAACGAGGTTCCAGGAAAAGCCACTAAGCTTCAGCTGCACACGACCGTACCGCAAACCGACACTGGTGCGCGAGATGAGTATTCTAAGGCGCTTGAGAGAACTCGGGAGAAGGAACTCGGCAAATTGACACCGTAACTTCGGAAGAAGGTGTGCCCTAGTAGTGTGAAGTGAACAACGGAGCATGAATGGGTTGCAAAAAATCGGTGGCTGCGACTGTTTATTAAAAACACAGCACTCTGCAAACACGAAAGTGGACGTATAGGGTGTGACGCCTGCCCGGTGCTGGAAGATTAAATGATGGGGTGCAAGCTCTTGATTGAAGTCCCAGTAAACGGCGGCCGTAACTATAACGGTCCTAAGGTAGCGAAATTCCTTGTCGGGTAAGTTCCGACCTGCACGAATGGCGTAACGATGGCCACACTGTCTCCTCCCGAGACTCAGCGAAGTTGAAATGTTTGTGATGATGCAATCTCCCCGCGGAAAGACGGAAAGACCCCATGAACCTTTACTGTAGCTTTGTATTGGACTTTGAACAGATCTGTGTAGGATAGGTGGGAGGCTTTGAAGTGCGGTCGCTAGATCGCATGGAGCCAACGTTGAAATACCACCCTGGTGTGTTTGAGGTTCTAACCTAGGTCCATTATCTGGATCGGGGACAGTGCATGGTAGGCAGTTTGACTGGGGCGGTCTCCTCCCAAAGCGTAACGGAGGAGTTCGAAGGTACGCTAGTTACGGTCGGACATCGTGACGATAGTGCAATGGCATAAGCGTGCTTAACTGCGAGACTGACAAGTCGAGCAGATGCGAAAGCAGGACATAGTGATCCGGTGGTTCTGTATGGAAGGGCCATCGCTCAACGGATAAAAGGTACTCTGGGGATAACAGGCTGATACCGCCCAAGAGTTCATATCGACGGCGGTGTTTGGCACCTCGATGTCGGCTCATCTCATCCTGGGGCTGTAGCCGGTCCCAAGGGTATGGCTGTTCGCCATTTAAAGAGGTACGTGAGCTGGGTTTAAAACGTCGTGAGACAGTTTGGTCCCTATCTTCCGTGGGCGCTGCAGATTTGAGGAAGCCTGCTCCTAGTACGAGAGGACCGGAGTGGACGCACCTCTGGTGTATCGGTTGTCACGCCAGTGGCATTGCCGAGTAGCTATGTGCGGAAGAGATAACCGCTGAAAGCATCTAAGCGGGAAACTCGTTCCAAGATGAGATCTGCCGGGGCCTTGAGCCCCCTGAAGAGTCGTTCAAGACCAGGACGTTGATAGGCAGGGTGTGGAAGCGCAGCAATGCGTTAAGCTAACCTGTACTAATTGCTCGTGCGGCTTGACCCTATAACTTTGATCGCTTACACAAGCCATCAAGGTGTTATGCCAAGTAGACGCAATCAAAAAACCATTGATTCAAAACTCTATGAATTCGCCGTGCTGACCAACATCAGCACAGCACCAAGTTATGCCTGATGACCATAGCAAGTTGGTCCCACTCCTTCCCATCCCGAACAGGACAGTGAAACGACTTTGCGCCGATGATAGTGCGGGTTCCCGTGTGAAAGTAGGTCATCGTCAGGCTC
>NZ_VEDO01000041.1 GCF_007677875.1 Variovorax boronicumulans
TTCACAAAGCGCGAGGTTCCCCGCGCCGCCCAGGCCACTGCGCTCCTCGGCGTGGGCACAGGGACCCCGGGGAGCGGGAGCCGATTCGGGCCATCGCTGCGCTCGGCCGCGGTATCTGGCCTGGAGCACTGAAATGGACGCCAACGGCCAACGCTTCTGGCTGCTCGGGGAAGCCTCCCACTTCCCCTCTCACGCCCACACCGCCTGGGACGCCGATTGCCGCCGCCTGCGCCTGGCCTCCGAACGCACGCTCACGCCCGCACTGCCCCCGGCCGCCGCCTTCAACGCCGCGCAGGAGGCGCTGGAGCGCGTGCCGCGCGCCATCGACACGCTGGAATGCGTGGCGCGCTGGGATGCCGACAGCACCACCGTCCGCGTGCGCAGCGTGCTGCCCGAGGAAACGGTGCTGATCACGCTGGACGCGACGCCCAGCGACCTGTGCAACGGCGCCGACGGCGTGCTCTACGTGCTGCTGCCTGGCGCCGTGCTGCTGCACGACCTGCGCGGCCGCTGGGCCGACGTGCGCGTGGCGCTGCCCGGCTTCTCGCCCTGGCGCGCCGCCCCCGCGGCCGATGGCGGCGCCTGGCTCATGGAGCGCGGCACCGGCCGGCTCGCGCGCCTGACCGGCCGCCCGCGCCGCACCGAGACGCCCCAGCCCGACGACTACGACCCCCGCGTGTTCCGTCCCAGCCCCGAAAACGCCTGCGCGCCACAGATCCGCCTGCTGGCCGGTGCGCCCGGCGACGGCAGCGAGAACGCCGTGGCGCTGGCCAGCGGCCCCGACGGTGCGCTTGCGCTGCTGAGCTGGGCCACCGACGGTGCGCCGCGGCTGCGTTGCTGGCGTGCCGATGCGCAGCACTGGGATCTCCCCCACGCCCCCCAGGGCGCGGCCTACGCCTACGCACTGGCCTGGCTGGCGCCGGACCGCATCGCCCTGCGCGTGCCGGGACGCCGCGACGCGCCGGCCTGGCAGTTGGCCGCCACGCCCGGCCCGCTGGCGCCGCTGGGCGATGTCTACCCGCTCGCCGCCGATGCGCGCGAAGCCCCGTTCTGCAACGGCCCCGTACAGCCGCCCTGCTACCCGGCCGGCCCGGCCGGCGCCGAGCCGCTGCACGCCCTGTCGCTGCACCGCTTCGCGCCCGAGGGCGAGGCGCGCCACTACGCCGACAGCGGCACCGGCCTGGTGGCGCGGCCCATCGACAGCGGCGACACCACCACGGTCTGGCACCGCCTGTTCGCCGAGGCCGTGCTGCCTGCGCGCACCGGCTTCGTCGCCTGGCTGGCCGCCACCGACGAGCCCGCGCCGCCGGCCGCCGACGATCTGCTGGCCTGGCATGCCCACGGCTTCGGCCACACACCGCTCAGCGCGCCGCAGCTGCCGCAGGCCGTCTGGGAGCCCGTGCCCAGCGAGCTGCCGCACCACCCCGGCCTGCTGGGTGGCGCGCAGGAGCCCGGCCGCGCGGGCCTGTTCTCGGTGCTGGTGCAGAACAGCCGCCAGCGCGTGCGCAACCTGACCGGCCGCTACCTCTGGCTGCGCCTGGTGCTGCAGGGCGACGGCCATGCCACGCCCGAGATCGCCGCGCTGCGCGTGTATGGCAGCCGCTTCTCCTACGTGGACCAGTACCTGCCGCGCCTGTACCGCGAATCGCAGTTCGGCGACGCCGCCACCGCGCCCGGCGAGCGGCTCGCAGCCATCGATCCCGAATTCAGCGATGCGCTGGACGCCGCCGACGCCAGCGACGCCGCGCTGCGCGGGCGCCTGCTGCTGGAGCAGGTCACGCTGGGCGCGGCCGCCCACATCGCGGTCGAACGCGCAGGCCAGGCCTGGCTGCTGCAGGACGGTGCGAGCGCCTGGCGCCTGCGCCGCGAGGAGGACGGCATCGCCATCTACCGCCCGCGCGCCACGCCGGCCGACTTCAGCTCCCGCCTGTTGGCCAATTTCGAGGGCGTGCTCACGCGGCTGGAAGACCGCGTGGCCCAGGCCCACCTGCTCAGCGACCCGGCCCTGGCCGACGACAGCCGCCTCGACTGGCTGGCCGGCTGGATCGGCGTGGCCTTCGACCCCGCGCTGCCGGCCGAGCGCCGGCGCGACTGGCTGCGCGGCGCGCCCGACCTGGCACGCTGGCACGGCACGCGGCGCGGCCTGCAGCTGGCACTGGACATCGCCACCGGCGGCGCCGTGCGCGGCGGCGAGGTGCTGGTGGTGGAGGACTTCCGGCTGCGGCGCATCCTGGCCACGCTGCTGGGCGCAGACCTGGCCGACGAGCACGACCCGCTGCTGCCCGGCCTGCAGGTCAGCGGCAACTCGGTGGTGGGCGACACGCTGTTCGTCGGCGAGCAGGCGCGCGCCGAGCTGGCCGCGCTGTTCAACGCCGGCCAGCTGGGCGCGGCCGGCGACGCGGCCGCACTGGCCTTCGACAGCGAACTCGCGCACCGCGCCACCGTGCTCGTGCACCAAGCCGTGGACCCGCAGGACCTGGGCCTCGTCCGCCGCATCGCGCAGCGGGAGGCGCCGGCCCATGTGGAGCTGCGCGTGGCCCAGGCCAGCTGGCCGCTGCTGGTCGGCATCGCCAGCCTGGTCGGCGTGGACACCTACCTCGGCCCGCCGCGGCTGCCGCGCCCGGTGCAGATCGATGCCAGCGGCCTGGGCCTGGGCGACGTGCTCGTCAGCGCCGCCGTGCTGGACCCGCGCCTGGCCGGCGCGCCCGCCACGTCCGTGCCGCAGGCCGATGCCGGGCCGCCGCAGCGCGTGCAGCCCGGCGCCAGCTTCGTGCTGGACGGCAGCGGCTCGCAGGCCGCGCCGGGCCGGCACCTGACCCAATACCGCTGGCGGTGGCTGCCCACCGCCGATTCCTGAACCCCAACCCAAGGAGCCCACCATGGCCGAATTCACGCCCGGCGTCGAGATTTCCACCGAGACGCCGACCATCGAGGTCACCATCGGACCCAACAACCCCCTGCCGATCGGGCGCCAGACCTTCCGGCTGGTCGTCGTGGACGACGCGGGCAACGCGTCCCAGCCCGACCAGGTGGTCATCATCGTGGCCGACCAGGACGCGCCCACGGCCGTGATCCGCGGGCCGCGCATCGCCGCCTTCGGCAAGAGCTTCGAGCTCGACGGCTCGGCCTCCTTCGACGCCGGGGGCGGCAAGGTCGTCAAGTACGTCTGGACCTACATGGGGCCGGGGACGTGAGACCACCCCGTTTGGATGGCTCACTTCGTGTAGCCATCCCATCCCCCTTGTATCTTCAGC
>NZ_VEDO01000042.1 GCF_007677875.1 Variovorax boronicumulans
GTAAGCGTCCGGCGAAGTCATCTTGAAAGCGCGGTAGGAGCAAAGGATGCTCGTGTCCACCAGAACTCTTGGCGGACACGTGGACACTATCGAACAGCAGCACTCGCCAGGCCGTCGACGGCGGCGATTGCATAGCGACGAATTCAAAGCCGACGCGGTGGCTGCAGCATCGCAGGCCGGCATGTCGATGGCCTCGGTGGCCTTGGCGCGCGGTATCAATGCCAACTTGCTGCGCCGCTGGGTACGCGAGGCGGAGTTGCCGCAAGCCGTGGCAACGGCCCAGCCTGCAGCTGCTGCATCGACGTTCGTCCCGGTCCGAATGCCAGAGCCTGTCGCGCAACCCACGGAGATACGCATCGACGTGCGCCGCGGCGCGACGACGATCACGGTGTCCTGGCCGATGGCGGCCGCCGCCGAGTGCGCTGGCTGGATGCGCGAGCTGCTACGGTGATCCGGATCGAAGCGGTGTGGCTGGCCGTGCAGCCGCTGGACATGCGCGCAGGGACAGAGGCCGCCTTGGCCCGCGTCGTCAACGTGTTCGGCCAGGCGCGCCCGCATCACGCGTACCTGTTCGCCAACCGACGCGCCAACCGCATGAAGGTGCTGGTGCATGACGGCATCGGCGTGTGGCTGGCCGCGCGGCGCCTGAACAGCGGCAAGTTCGTCTGGCCGAAGGAAGGCGGGGCCACGACTGCCCTCAGCCAGGCGCAGTTCGATGCCCTCGTGCTGGGCCTGCCGTGGCAACGCGTTGGCGAGGCCGGTGTCATCCGGGTGCTGTAACGCTGCGCAATTGCCGAATCTGCCGATGGACCGATCCGCCATTGGCCGGCACGATCACGACCTGTGATCGCCCCGCAGCAACTCGACGCCCTGGACCCGCAGCAGATGCGTCAGGCGCTGCTGACGCTGATGGCCGAGGTGGCGGCCAAGGACGAGCTTCTCGCGCGCCATGCGCGCGAAGCCACCTTCAAGCAGGCGCTGATCGACAAGCTCACGCATGAGGTCGCCAACCTGCGGCGGCTGAAGTACGCCGTCACCAGCGAGAAGTTCTGCGCTGGCATGAGCGCCGAGCAAAAGAGCCTGATCGAAGAGACGCTGGACAGCGACATCGCGCAGCTGACGGCCGAGCTCGAACAAGCCGATGCCGACGCGCAGGGCGCCAAGGACAAGAAGGCCAAGCAGCATCCCAGGCGCGAGCCGCTGCCGGCGCACCTGCCGCGCCGCGACGTGCACCACGAACCGGAGAACACGGCCTGCACCTGTGGATGCGCGATGAAGCGCATCGGCCAGGACATCGCAGAGCGGCTGGACTACGAACCCGGCGTGTTCACGGTGGAGCGCCACGTGCGCGGCAAGTGGGCCTGCGCGCATTGCCAGAAGCTGGTGCAGGCCCCGGTGCCCGCACACGTCATCGACAAGGGCATCCCCACCGCCGGGCTGCTGGCCCAGGTGCTGGTGGCCAAGTTCCTCGACCATCTGCCGCTGTACCGCCAGGAACGCATCTTCGAGCGCGCCGGCATGCTGATCGCGCGCTCCACCCTGGCGCAGTGGGTCGGTGAATGCGGTGCGCAGCTGCAGCCGCTGGTGGACGCGCTGACGAACGAGCTGCTGCGCCACGGCGTTCTGCATGCCGACGAAACACCGGTGGGCATGCTCAAGCCTGGCAACAAGAAGACCCATAAGGCCTACATCTGGACCTACTGCACCACCAGCTTCAACGCGACCCGGGCCGTGGTGTTCAACTTCGCGGAGACCCGTGGCGGGGAGAACGTGCGCGGCTTCCTGCGCCAGGACGGCACCGGCGAGCAGGCTTGGCGCGGCACGCTGGTGACCGACGGGTTCTCCGGTTACAAGGCCAGCTTCGAGCGCGGCGTCACCGAGGCTGGATGCGTCGCGCATGCCCGGCGCAAATTCCATGAGCTGTGGGCCAACCACGCCAGCAAGGTCGGCCAGCAGGCGCTGAGGTACTTCCAGGTGCTCTTCAGGATCGAGGAGGACATCGCCGCAGCCACTGCCAAAGAGCGACGACGCGTGCGGCAGCGCAAGTCGCGAAGGGTGGCAGCGGCGCTGCACAAGTGGCTGCTGGCACAGCGCCAACTCGTGCCCGACGGTTCGGCCACCGCCAAGGCCATCGACTACAGCTTGAAGCGATGGAAAGCGCTGACGCGCTACATCGACGATGGCGACGTGCCCATCTCCAACAACTGGGTCGAAAACCAGATCAGACCGATTGCACTTGGCAGGTCGAACTGGCTGTTCGCCGGCAGCCTACGCGCGGGCCAGCGTGCCGCCGCAGTCATGAGCCTGGTGCACTCGGCCAAGATCAACGGCCACGACCCGTACGCCTACCTCAAGGATGTGCTGGAGCGGCTGCCCTCACAGCCCGCCAGTCGGGTCGAGGAACTTCTGCCCCATCGCTGGACGCCCTTGGCTCTTGCTCACTGAGCCTGTTTGGCGGAGTCAAGATGGACTTCGCCGGACGCTTACG
>NZ_VEDO01000043.1 GCF_007677875.1 Variovorax boronicumulans
GGCGCTGGAAGTCGAGCCATCCGAGGACGTGGCCACCACCGTGATCTGGTGGCTGGTCGCAGCTTCGTAGTTCAGCAGCGATCCATCGGCCACGGTTACCACACCGGTGTTCGCGTCGATGGTGAAGCGGCCGCCCGCATTGTTCAAGAGGCTGTACGTGACCGTGGCCGTGCCGTCTGGATCGAGCGCCTGGGCCGTGATGCCCACGACGGTGCCGTTGGCCGCGTTCTCGGACACGGTGTCGGCGGCGGCGTCCACATCGGTCACGGCGCCCACGGGCGCTTCGTTCGCGTCACCGAGCGCGATGGTGAAGTTGGCGCTGGAGGTCGAGCCGTCTGAGGACGTCGCCAGCACCGTGATCTGGTGGCTGCTGGCCGTCTCGTAGTCGAGCAGGCTGCCGTTGGCGACGGTCACGACGCCGGTGTTCGCGTCGATGGTGAAGCGGCCACCGGCGTTGTTCGACAGGCTGTACGTGACGGTGGCCGTGCCGTCCGGATCCAGGGCCTGGGCCGCAATGCCCACAACGGTGCCATTGGCGGCATTCTCGGCCACGGTGTTGGCGGCCGGGTCCACATCAGTCACCGCACCCACGGGCGCCTCGTTCACGTCCGTCAGGTTGATCGTGAAGTTGGCGCTGGCGGTGGAACCGTCAGAGGAGGTCGCCAGCACCGTGATCTGGTGGCTGCTGGCGGCCTCGTAGTCCAGCAGCGATCCATCGGCCACGGTCACCACGCCGGTGTTGGCGTCGATGGCGAAGCGGCCGCCCGCATTGTTCGACAGGCTGTATGTGACCGTGGCCGTGCCGTCGGGGTCCAGAGCCTGGGCTGTGATGCCCACCACGGTGCCGTTGGCCGCGTTCTCCGCCACGGTGTTGGTGGCGGGGTCCACGTCGGTCACGGCGCCCACGGGCGCTTCGTTCACGTCGGTCAGGCTGATCGTGAAGTTGGCACTGGAGCTTGAACCGTCCGAGGACGTGGCCAGCACCGTGATCTGGTGGCTCGGCGCGCTCTCGTAGTCGAGCAGGCTGCCGTTCGCGACCGTCACCACACCGGTGTTCGCGTCGATGGTGAAGCGGCCACCGGCGTTGTTCGAAAGGCTATAGGTGACCGTGGCGGTGCCGTCGGGATCGAGCGCCTGGGCGGTGATGCCGACGACCGTGCCGTTGGCGGCGTGCTCAGGCACCTGGTTCGCGGCGGCGTCCACGTCGGTCACCGCACCAACGGGCGCTTCGTTCACATCGCTCAGGTCGATCGTGAAGTTGGCGCTGGAAGTCGAACCGTCCGAGGACGTGGCCACCACCGTGATCTGGTGGCTGGCCGCAGCCTCGTAGTCCAGAAGCGACCCATCGGCCACGGTCACCACGCCGGTGCTGGCGTCGAT
>NZ_VEDO01000044.1 GCF_007677875.1 Variovorax boronicumulans
GTGCGCGCCTGGGTCGTGCCCGGCTCGGAAGACGTCAAGCGCGCCGCCGAGGCCGAAGGCCTGCACGAGGTCTTCGTCGCGGCCGGCTTCGAGTGGCGCGAGCCCGGCTGCGGCATGTGCGTCGCGGCCAATGGCGAGCAGGTGCCGCCCAAGGCGCGCTGCGTCTCGACCTCGAACCGCAACTTCGTCGGCCGCCAGGGGCCGCAGGCCCGCACCCACCTGGCCAGCCCCGCGATGGCGGTGGCGGCTGCCGTGGCGGGCCACCTGTGCGACGTGCGGACCCTGGCCTGACCGGAACACCACGCCATGCAAGCCTTCACCACCGTCACCGGCTGCGCCATTCCCTTCCTGCGCGCGAACGTCGACACCGACCTCATCGTGCGCATCGAGCGCCTGACCAGCCTGCCCAAGGACCAGCTCGGCCCGTACGCGTTCGAGTCCCTGCGGTACCGGCCCGACGGCAGCCCCGACCCCGACTGCATCCTGAACGCCGCGCGCTTGCGGAACGCACCCTTCCTGCTGGCCGGCGACAACTTCGGCTGCGGCTCTTCGCGCGAGGGCGCCGTCTGGGCGCTCATGTGCCTGGGCATCCGCGCCGTCATCGCGCCCAGCTACGGCGACATCTTCTTTTCCAACTGCTTCCAGAACGGCATGCTGCCGATCCGGCTGCCGCCCGCGCAGATCGAGGCGCTGGCCGCGCACTGTGCCGATGGCGCGCCGCTGACCGTCGACCTGCAGGCCTGCGAGATCCGCTCCGGCGATGGCGCCGCGCAGCCCTTCGCGATCGACGCGACACGCCGCGAAGGCCTGCTGAGCGGTTTGGACGCCATCGGCCTGACGCTGCGCGACGACGCGGCGATCCGCGCCTGGCAGGCGCGCGACCGCGTGCAGCGCCCCTGGGCCTGGCGGCCCGTGTGCACCTGAACTTCGGACATTCCACCACCATCCTCAACCACACCAGGAGACTGACTATGCCCACCCTCGACATTGCCGGCGACGCGCGGCGCATCATCGATGTCGTCAAGAACGGCGGCATCGCCCTCGTGCCGCAGCACACCGGCTACGCCATGTGCGGCGCCTCCATGGCGCCGCTGCGCAAGATCTTCGACACCAAGCAGCGCGGTGGCCACAAACGCAACGCCATGGCGGCCGACCTGCCGATGCAGCGCGACCTCATGACGCTGGACAAACGCGCGCAGGAAATGGTGGAGGCCATCGTGCTGGACTACGACCTGCCGCTGGGCGTGATCGGCCCGTTCCGGCCCGACCATCCGCTGCTGGCCAGGCTCGGCGA
Source organism: Variovorax boronicumulans (assembly GCF_007677875.1). Taxonomy (GTDB): domain Bacteria; phylum Pseudomonadota; class Gammaproteobacteria; order Burkholderiales; family Burkholderiaceae_C; genus Pseudorhodoferax; species Pseudorhodoferax boronicumulans_A. The sequence continues at coordinate 1,295 of NZ_VEDO01000044.1, forward strand.
CGAGGCGCTGAAGGCCTCCTCGGCTGGTGGCACCATCGGCAACCTGCTCAATGCCGG
>NZ_VEDO01000045.1 GCF_007677875.1 Variovorax boronicumulans
GAGCAACTGTGTTGAAAGTCAAGCTTTTGCATGGGCGCTTTCGTGCTTGGACGGATCCCAGATGGCCTGGTCTCTGAGCATGGCGTTGAGGATCGTCAGCAGCTTGCGCATGCAGGCAACCAAAGCCACTTTCTTGGGCTTTCCCGCTTGCACCAGGCGCTCGTAGAAGGTTTTCAAAATGGGGTTGAAGCGAACCGCCGTGAGCGTGGCCATGTAGACCACGGCGCGTACTTGTGCGCGTCCACCCCAGACTCGGCGTTTGCCACTGCGCTGACCGGAGTCATCGGCCAGTGGCGCCACTCCAACCAGCTTTGAAATCTCCCGGCGCCCCAGTTGCCCCAGTTCGGGCAATGCAGCGGTGAGCGTCAAGATCGCCACGGGACCCACGCCCTTGACGCTATCGAGCAGCTCTCGCTGTCTCTTGAAGTGGCTGTCCAGGTGCGAGTCCACATCGGCATCGATCGCAGCGATCTGCTTGTCCAGCGTCTTGATGACTACCCCAATACTGCGTGCCGCCCGCTTGCTTGCCATCTCCAGGCGGTGGTTTTCTGCCACGCGCATTTCGATCAGTTGGCGCCGCCGCGTCATCAGCGCCGCCAGCTCTGTGCGGCGTGCGTCCACAGGCGCGGTGATGTAGCTTGCTCGCTCCTTGTGACGTGCAAGCACATCGGCGAAGTCACGCAGAACGCGCGCGTCGACTTTGTCGGTCTTGGCCAACTGCCCCATCGACTTGGCAAAGTCACGGCTCTGGCGAGGGTTGATACGAGCAACTGCAATGCCTGCGTCCTGCAGAGCCATCACGAGATCACGCTCGTAGCCACCCGTCGCTTCGAGCACCACCAGATCGGTCTGCTCAGCCTTGAACTGCTCGACCAGCTCCTTGCACCCATGCCCGTCATTGGGCACTCGCCGATATTGGGCACCCAGGCAAACATCGAGATGCTGCTTGGATACGTCAATGCCAGCGTTGGGCCGCGTCGGGCTGTTCACTACCCCACCTTGTGCATGCATGTTCATGATTGGCAACTGTTCGGGCTACATGAATGGGTGACAGAGGTCAGTGCGTTGACCGGGTGCTCAAGGGCGAACTCAAGGCTCCAGGGGGAAACAGGTTTGGCGCACTGACGCAAACTGATGAAAGACTCCTCGGCTGAAGATACAAGGGG
>NZ_VEDO01000046.1 GCF_007677875.1 Variovorax boronicumulans
CGGCTTGTATCTTTAGATCCGACCGGCGCGGTAGAGTCTGGCGGCCGTTGAGGCGGCCAGACCGGCCCGTGCAGTTTGGTAGCGGCTGGGGTGATTGAGCCCGTCTCTGAGTACAGAACGCACGGCCGCCGCGCTGGTCTTCGTGAAGCCCGAACGGTTACGCGCACCTTCGATGAGTGCGCATGCACAAGCAAGGGATCTGGAGATCATGTCTGTTTCGTCAGTGACGGTGGGCATCGACGTGGCCAAAGCGCACGTGGATGTCTGTGTGCTGGGTACCAAGAGCGACACCCAGCGCTTGAACAACGATGCCGAGGGACATTCGGCGCTGGCGGCGGCTTTGCAACCCCTGGGCGTGGGCCTGGTGGTGATGGAAGCCACCGGCGGTTACGAGGCAGCGCTGGCCTGTGCGCTGCAAGCGGCGGGCTTGCCCGTGGCTGTGGTCAATCCGCGCCAGGCGCGCGACTTTGCCAAGTCCATGGGACGGCTGGCCAAGACCGACGCGGTGGACGCGCGCATGCTGGCCGAACTGGCGGCGGTGCTGGTACGCCGAAAGGACCTGACGCGCTTCCTGCGCCCGCTGGCTGATGAGCGTCAGCAGTGGCTGGCAGCCCTGGTCACGCGCAGGCGCCAGTTGTTGACCATGATGCACTCGGAACGCCAGCGGCTGCAGATCACACCCAAGAAGCTGCACGCCAGCATTGAGGCCATCGTTGCAGCTATCAAGGCGCAGCTCGACGAGATCGAGGCGCAAATGGTCACCCACGTGCGCGAGCACTTCGGGGAACTGGACACCTTGCTGCAGTCCACGGCGGGAATCGGTCCGGTGGCCAGCGCAACGCTGATTGCCGAGTTGCCCGAGCTGGGCAAGCTCAACCGCCGCGAGATCGCCGCGCTGGTGGGAGTGGCACCGATGGCTAACGATTCGGGCAGCAGCAAGGGACGCAGGCGCGTGCAGGGCGGCCGCTTTGAGATCCGCCGCGTGCTGTACATGGCCACGTTGACGGCCACCCGCTACAACCCTGC
>NZ_VEDO01000047.1 GCF_007677875.1 Variovorax boronicumulans
CCTTCGGGCGTGTAGCGCAGCGCGTTCTCGATGAGGTTGTCCAGCGCGCTGCGCAGGTCGCCGGCGCTGCAGCCAAGCCGCAGCGGCCCCAGGCCCTCCGGTGCGACCAGGCCCAGGTCGATGCGGCGCTGGTCTGCCAGCGCGATCAGCGTGTGGATGCTCTCGCGCACGTGTGTCTGCACGTCCACGCTGGCGCCGCTGTCCGCCGCGGCCGCTTCCTGGCGCGACATCTTGAGCAGCTGGTCCACGAGCCGCTTGGCGCGGCCGACACCCGCCTCCAGCTGCTGGAAGTGCTGCGCCGCCGGCCCGGCGGTCAGGTCTTCGCGCAGGTTCTCCAGCTGCAGCCCGACCGCGGCGATCGGCGTGCGCAACTCGTGCGCTGCGTCCTGCACGAACAGGCGCTGCGCGGCAAAGCTGTCGCGCAGCCGCGCCAGCAAGTGGTTGAAGGACGCGACCAGCGGGCGGATCTCTTCGGGCACGCGCTCCAGCGGCAGCTCGGCGATGCTCAGCGCGTCCTGCTGGGCCGCCTGCTGGCCGATGCTGCGCAGCCGGCCGGAGATGGCACGCACCACGCCCCACAGCACCAGCATCGACACCGGCAACAGCAGCAGCACCGGCAAGGCAGCTTCGCCGGCGCGGCCGAATGCCAGGCCGGCGCGGAAGCTGGCGCTCTGCAGCACCTGGACCATCTGGCCATCGCGCGTCCCGGCGGCGTAGACGCGCCAGCGCTGCCCACCGTCCTCGAGGTCTTGGAGGCCCGGGTGCGGCATGCGCCGCGCCACCACACCGTCCCAGGACGCCATCAGGGGCTGCCCGTCGGCGCCGAAGAATTGCAGCACGTACAGGCCGCGTCCGTGCACGCCTTCGGCGCTCAGTTCCGGCGCCTGGCCGGGATGGCCCTGCCGGGCCATCGCATCGCCCAGTTGCACCATCTGGTCGTCCAGGAAGCCGGCTGCCATGTGCGTGACCATGCGGTACGACAGCCCCGCGGAGGCCAGCGCCACCGCCAGGAAGGTG
>NZ_VEDO01000048.1 GCF_007677875.1 Variovorax boronicumulans
GCCGGCTTGTAGACGCGCTTGCTGATCAGCGCGTCGTAGACATCGGCCAGCGCCATCAGCCGGGCCGACAGCGGGATCGCCTCGCCCACCAGTGCCTGCGGATAGCCCGAGCCGTCCCACTTCTCCTGGTGCGACAGCGCGATCTCCTTGGCCAGTGAGAGGAAGTCCACCTTCATGCCCAGGCGCTGCTCGGCCTCGGCGATCGCCGTGTGGCCCAGCGTGGTGTGGCTCTTCATGACCTCGAATTCCTCGGGCGTGAGCCGGCCCGGCTTGAGCAGGATGTTGTCCGGGATGCCGACCTTGCCGATGTCGTGCAGCGGCGCGGACTTGTACAGCAGTTCGATGGTGCGCTCGCTCAGCTGGCTGGCAAAGCGCGGATGTGTCTTCAGCTGCTCGGCCAGCCGGCGCACGTACAGCTGGGTGCGCCGGATGTGCGCGCCGGTCTCGTTGTCGCGCGTCTCCGCCAGCGAGGCCATGGCCATGATGGTCACGTCCTGGATCGCCTGCACCTCAGCAGTGCGCTTGGCCACCTCGGCCTGCAGGTAGGCACTCTTGTCGCGCAGGAAGTCCGCATGGGCCTTGAGCGTCAGGTGCGCATGCACGCGCGCCAGCACGATGGGCGGGCTGATGGGCTTGGTGATGTAGTCGGCCGCACCAAGCTCCAGACCGCGCGTCTCGTCCTCCACCTCCGAGCGCGCGGTCAGGAAGATCACCGGGATGTCGCGCGTGCGCGGCTCGGCCTTGAGCCGGGCGCAGACCTCGTAGCCGTCGATGTCCGGCATCATGATGTCCAAGAGGATCAGGTCCGGCGGCGGGTCGGTGTTGGCGATGCGCAGGCCACGCTCGCCGTGGTTGGCCACCTTGACCTTGTACAGGTCCTTGAGCAGCGCGCTCATGAGCGACAGGTTGTCCGGCGTGTCGTCCACCACCAGCACGGTGGG
>NZ_VEDO01000049.1 GCF_007677875.1 Variovorax boronicumulans
ACTTGCTGTCCTTGGTGACGAGCACGACGTCGGTCTTGATCTCCGTGGGCATGGCCGACTGGGGCGTCTTGGCCGACAGCGCCTTGAGCGCCGTCTCGATGCCGAACACCGCCTGCTTGGCGGCGAACTGGTCGGCCGTGGCCAGCACGCGTCCGTCCTGCAGCATGGGCTTGATCGCGCTGATGTTGTCGTAGCCCAGCACGGCCACCTTGCCGGTCTTGCCCGCGGCCTTCACGGCCGCCACCGCGCCCAGCGCCATGGAGTCGTTGCCCGCCAGCAGGGCTTTGAGGTCCGGGTGCTCGCGCAGCATGCTGGAGGCCACCTGGTTGCCCTTGTCGATCTCCCACTGGCCCGACTGCACGCCCACCACCGTGATGCCGGCGGCCTTCATCGCGTCCTGGTAGCCCAGCGTGCGCTGCTGCGCATTGAAGGTGGTGGACACGCCTTCGATGATGCCCACCTTGTCGCCCGCCTTGAGCGTCCTGGCCAGCGCATCGCCCACCAGCTTGGCGCCGGCGCGGTTGTCCGGGCCCACGAAGGGCACGGACAGGCCCTTTTCCTTGAGCGCGGCTGCATCGAGCCGGTTGTCGATGTTCACGATCAGCACGCCTTTATCCGACGCGGCCTTGATGGCCGGCACGAGGGCCTTGGAGTCGGCCGGGGCGATGACCAGGGCATCGACCTTCTGCGCCACCATCTGCTCGACGATGCGGATCTGCGCGGCCGCGTCGGTCTCATCCTTGATGCCGTTGGCCAGCAGCGTGTACTGCTTGGCGTTGGCCTTCTGATGGGCCTTGGCGCCTTCTTCCATGGTCAGGAAGAACTCGTTGGCCAGCGACTTCATGACCAGGGCCACCTTGGGCGGGGTCTGCGCCAGGGCTGGCGCACAGGCCAGGACGCCGGCCAGGGCCAGCGCGGT
>NZ_VEDO01000004.1 GCF_007677875.1 Variovorax boronicumulans
CCGAACCGGCAAACCTTGGGACAAATCGCTTTACGGCGCTTGACTTCAAAGACGGTTACTCAGAGCAGGCCGTGTTTGCGGACCTTGTCGGCCAGCGTGGTCTTGGCGATGCGCAGCGCGCGTGCGCTGTGGGCCACGTTGCCCTGGTTGCGGCTCAGTTCGGCGGCGATGAGGTCGCGCTCGTAGGCGTCCACCATCTCGGTCAACGAGGGCGTCGGCGCATCGCTGGCGGGCGCCTCGCCCGCGCCCAGCACCCCGCTCGCAATGCCCAGCACCAGGCAGTCGGCCATGTTGCGCAGCTCGCGCACGTTGCCCGGCCAGTCGTGCGCCATGAGCCGGCGCATCTGCTCCTGGGTGACAGCCGGATGGGGGCGGTTGAAGCGGCTCGCTGCCAGCAGCATGAAGTGCTCGGTCAGGAGCGGAATGTCCTCGCGCCGTTCGCGCAGGGCCGGCAGCTCGATGGTGACCACGTTGAGCCGGTAGTAGAGGTCGAGCCGGAAGCCGCCGTCCTTGGCGCGCTGCAGCAGGTTGTCCTTGGTCGCGGCCACCACGCGCAGATCGACCGGCATGCCTTCGTTGGCGCCCAGCCGCTCCACGCGCCGCTCCTGCAGCACGCGCAGCAGCTTGACCTGCATGCCCATGGGCATGGATTCCAGTTCGTCCAGGAACAGCGTGCCGGTGTGCGCATGCTCGATCTTGCCGATGCGGCGCTTCTGCGCGCCGGTGAACGCGCCCGACTCGTGCCCGAACAGCTCGCTGTCGAGCAGGTTGTCCGGCATGCCGCCACAGTTGAGTGCGACGAACGGGCTCGCGCGGCGCGCCGAATGCGTGTGCAGCGCCTGGGCCACCACCTCCTTGCCGGTGCCCGTCTCGCCGTGCACGAGCACGTCGACCGGCGAATCGGCCACCTCGGCGATCAGGTGGCGCACACGCTGCATCTGCGGCGAGTTGCCGATCAGCTTGCTTTCCAGCCCCGCGCGGCTGGCCAGCGTCTTGCGCAGCGCAGCCACCTCCAGCGTCAGCGCCCGCTTCTCGAGCGCGCGGCGCACGATCTCGACCAGCGCCTCGGGCGAGAAGGGTTTGGGGATGAAGTCGTAGGCGCCGCTGCGCATGGCCTCCACGGCCAGGCCGACGTCGCCATGGCCCGTGATCATGATCACGGGCATGTCCGGGTCGCGCTGCTGGCACCAGCGGATCAGTTCCAGCCCGTCCTGGCCGGGCAGGCGCATGTCGGTCACGACGACGCCGGCGAAGCCCGGGCCCAGCAAGGGCTGCGCTTCCTCCGCCGACGCGACCGCAACCACCGGCACGCCGGCCAGTTGGATGGCCTGGACGCAGCCCAGCTGCACATGGGGATCGTCCTCGACGATCAGGACGGAGAGCGCGTTGGCATTCATGTCGTTCGGGGCCCGTCGGCCGGAATCTGCAGTCGGAAGCAGGTGCCCCCGTCGGGGCTGTCGGCCACCTGGATCTCGCCGCCGAAGCCGCGCACGATGTCGCGCGAGATGGCCAGACCCAGGCCCAGACCGGCGCCCGGTGCCTTGGTGGTGAAGAAGGGTTCGAACAATTGCTCGCGCGCCTTGGGCGACAGGCCCGAGCCGTTGTCCTCGACCGTGATCCAGGTCCACGGTGTCCCCCCGGCGGCGTGCGGCGCGGTGCCGGCGCGCAGCACCAGGCGCGGCGCCGGCGTGGCGGCCATCGCGTCCAGCGCGTTGCCGATGAGGTTGATCAGCACCTGCTCGAGCCGGTTCCCGTCGCACCAGGCGTGGACCATGCCGGGCGTGCAGTCGTTGACCACGGCGACCTGCATCTTGCGCATGCGCAGGCCATACAGAAACAGCGCGTTGCTGACGGTTTGGCCGATGTCGGTGCGGCGGAGCTGTGGCTCGGACTTGCGAGCGAAGGCCTTGAGCGGCTGGATGATGTTGCCCATCTGCTCCGTCAGCCGGCCGATGATGGACAGGTTGCCCGCCACCGGATCGAGCTGGCCGCGCCGCATGAACTCCTCGGCATTGCCCGACAGCGTGCGGATCGCGCCGAGCGGCTGCGTCAGTTCGTGCGTGATGCCGGCGGCCAGCTGGCCCATCATCGCCATCTTGGCCGCGTGCACGAGTTCGGCCTGGGCGTCGCGCAGCGACTGCTCGGCCTGCTCGCGCTCGCGCACCTCGTGCTTGAGGTGGGCATTGGCATCGAGCAGATCCTGCGTGCGTGCCGCCACCTTGGACTCGAGGTCGGCATTGGCGCTCTCCAGCATGCGCCGTGCGTCCTGGCGCTGGCGCTGGATGCGCCGCGCCTGCACGAGCACGAGCACCAGCAGCGCGACGAACGCCGCCGCCACGGCCGACATGGCCGCCTGCATCAGCGCGGCGTGGCGCACGTCCTTCAGGTTCAGGAACAGCATCACGCGCCAGTCCATGCCGTCCAGCGGCCGGGTCAGCACCAGCTCTTCGCCGATCTGCTGGCGCTCGCGCTGCGGATCGAGCCGGGGCACCAGCGGAAATTGCGCGATGCGCATGTCGTCGTACAGGCGTGTGAGCTGTTGCTCCACACGTTGTTCCAGCGTCGAGGGCACGAGCGAGGTGTAGCGCCAGTCCGTGCGCGATGAGTGGATAACGACCCGGTTGGCATCGGCGAGCAGGGCCGGCGCGCCCACCATGTCCCAGGTCTGGTCGATCGGCTGCAGGCTGATCTTGATGGCCGCCACGCCGATCACGTGGGCCCCGTCGTGGATGGGATGCGAGACGAAGTAACCGGGCGTCTTGCCGTCGACGCCGATGGCGAAATGCCGGCCGACCCGGCCGGCCAGGGCTTCCAGGAAGTAGGGCCGGAACGCCACGTCGTTGCCGATGCGGCTGTCGTCCGGGTGGTCGCGGTTGCTGGAGGCGACGACCACGCCGCGGTCGTTCAGCGTGAACACGGCCAGGCCGCCCACGTGCGCGTTCAGGCGGCGCAAGTAGGCGCTCGCCGCGGCCGTGCGCGCTGGCGTGGCCGGCCCGCGCAGCAAGGCCACGATGTCCGGATGCAGCTGCACCGTGGCCGGCACGTGCTCGGAGCGCTTGACCATGCCCTCGACCGCCGACGCGAACAGGTCGAGCCGGTGGTTGGACTCGGCCTGCAGCTGGGCCATGCCCTGTTCGAGACTGGTGCGGTAGGCCACGAGCGCGCTGGCGGCCATGAGCGCGAGCGCCGCCAGGACGCCGGCCAGGCGACGTGCCATGCGCCGGGCCCGCGGCCGCTCGGTGGTGCGCGGGTGTGTCAATCGACGGGCCGATCGTTCGGTTCGCGGTACAGATCCAGCAGATCGGGCGACGCTGGCCAGTCCAGGTTCAGCCCGCGCGGCGGGATGGGCTGCTGGAACCACTTGCGGTAGATGCGCATGGCCTCGCCCGAGCGCATCAACCGCATGAGTTCGGCGTCGACGATGCGCTTGAGCGCGTCGTCGCCGCTGCGCATCATGCAGCCGTACACCTCGGAGGACATGGGTGAGCCGACCACCACCCAGCGCTCGGGCTGCTGGGCCTTGGCGCGCTCACCGTACAGCAGCGCGTCGTCCATCATGAAGGCGTCGACACGGCCGGCTTCGAGGAGCGCGAAGGACTCGCCGTGGTCCTTGGCGACGGAAATCGTGAACTTGCGGCCGATGCTCTCGTTGAACATGCGCAGCAGCCGCTCGGAGGTGGTGGCCGCCGTGACCACCACGCGCTTGCCCACCAGATCGGGGAAGTCGCGGATGCCCGAATCGCGTGCGGTCATGAGCCGCGTGCCGATCTTGAAGATCGACACCGAGAACGCGACCTGGCGGGCGCGTTCCCGGTTGTGGGTGGTGGACCCGCATTCGATGTCGACGGCGCCGTTCTGCACCAGCGCCAGGCGGTTCTGCGGCGTTACCGGGACGAGCTTGATCGTCAGCGCGGGCAGCTGCAACTCGGCCTTGAGACCGTCCAGCATGCGCAGCATGAGGTCGTGCGAGTAGCCCAGCACCTGGCGCCGCTCGTCGTAGTAGGAGAATGGAACCGAGGACTCCCGGTGGCCCAGGTTGATCTGTCCGGAGTCGGCGATCCGCTTGAGGGTGTCGGTGTGCTGGGCGTGGGCGGCAGCGCCGAGAAGAAGGCAGGTGGTGGCGATGAGCTGGCGCAGCATGGAAGAAAGGGGCGTGGTGACGCGCATGCGGACGTGCAGCACGCCCCGTGCCAAGGCCTGCGCGGGCGCGGCACGCGCCGACGTGGGCAGGCAGGTCGAACGGATTTCCGCGCGGACCGCAGCCGCGCGGACGGAAATCCGTCCTGCGCGCACTTGCACGGACTGCCGGATGCGCGCGGCCAGGTCGGTTCCTGGTCGCTCGGTCAGGAGATCCCGACCGATCCGCCGCCGGCGCGGGCAGGGGTCATAGCAGAGGGGCCAGCGAGGATACCTGGTTTCTGCCCATGTCCTTGGCGCGGTAGAGCGCCAGGTCGGCGCGTTCGACCAAGGCCTGCAACGTGCGGTCCGTCGGCGCGATCTGCGCCAGCCCGATGCTGACGGTGACCCGGCCGACAGCCCCTGTGGTGGACGCGCCGATCGCGGTGCGCAGGCCCTCGGCGAGTTCGCCCGCTGCCTCGAGCGAGGTATCGGGAAGCAACAGGACGAACTCCTCGCCGCCCCAACGGGCGAGGAGGTCGGTCCTGCGCATGCGGGCCTGCAGGCAGCTGGCGATGCGCTGGAGAACCTGGTCGCCGACGGCGTGGCCATGGGTGTCGTTGACGGCCTTGAAATGGTCGGCATCGACCATGCAGGCGCACAGCGGGCGGCCGCCACGCAGAGCCAGATCGAACAGCAGCTGGGCCTTCGGCTCGAAACCGCGGCGGTTCAGCAGGCCGGTCAGGGGGTCGCGGCGCGCCTGCTTCGCCAGCTCGGCGTTCGCTGCCTCCAGTTCGGCCGTGCGGGCGGCGACCTGCCGCTCCAGATCGGCCTGCGATTCGATCAGCCGCTGCGTCATGCGGGCCAGTGCGCGCGACAGGCCCAGGACCTCCTTGCTGCTGCTGGCCGGGGGAATCCGCACCTCGGCGTGGCCGGCCTCGATGCGATCGGCCGCATGCGTGAGCATGGCGAGATCGCTGCCCAGGCGGCGCGCGCCGAACCAGGCCGCGATGGACAGCACCAGCGCCGTCACCAGCCCGGCGGCACCCGCCACCACCAGCACGTTGCGCGCCGGCTCGAAGGACTTGCCGCTGTGCGCGCGCACGACCACCTGCCAGCCGATCTCGGCCACCGGCGATCCGGCGCCGGCCAGTGCCAGCGTCGCCAGGTATTCCTGGTTGTCCATCCAGCGCTCGGTCCATGGCATCGGCGGCTGCGCTGCTGAGGCAGGCGGGGCGTGCAGGCGCTGGCCTGCAGCGCGCATGGCCGCCGTTTTTCCGCCCGAGGCATACAGCAGCGTGCCCGCCTTGTCGAAGATGAGCAGCTCGATGCCGCGGGCCGCCGCGTCGGAAGGCAGGACGCGATCGCTGACCTGCCTTGCCCAATCCCAACTCAGGTGGGTCGCCAACACGCCCACGGTGCGGCCATCGACCTGGACGGGCGCGGCCAGATCGAGGAAGCGCAGCGGGTCGCCGCTGGCCGGGCTGGGCAGGTACGGTTCGAGCAGGACCGCGGGATGCACGTCACCGAGATAAGGCCCCGCCAGGCCGTGCCTGAACCACGGGCGCGCCGCCACGCTCTGGCCCTGGAGCAGTCCGTCCGTCGAGGCGACCACGACGCCCTGCAGGTCGGCCACGCCGATCCACAGGCTGTTGGGGCTGACGGCCCGGGCCCGCCCCAGCAGGGCAACGACACCGGCGGAGTCGAGGCCCTCGCGCCACAGCGTGGGCGACTGGACCATGACGGAGATCTCGCGCCTGCGTTCGGCCAGACCGTCCGAGAGCATCTGCACCGCACTGTCCGCGACGGTCTGGATCTCGGCGCCCGTGCGCGCACGCGCGTGCTCGCGGAAGGCGCCGCCGAAGATCAGCGCCAGTGCCAGCGCGAGTCCACCGAACAAGGCCAGGGCCAGCTCCAGAATCTGCGAGACGAGCGAGCGCTCCGCGCGGGAAGGCCGAAGCATGATGGACGAGCGGTGGGCGCTGCGGTGGTGGAGTGAAGGGAGGGGCGGGGTCAACCAGCCACTTTACCGCCCCGCTTCCATCGGAATGTGGTGCAACTGTGACCGCCACCGCCAAGGTGACGGCGTAGGACGCCACGCCTAGAGTTGCGCCGACAGCAGCGCGGCCACGCGTTCCTTCGCCTTTTCCAGCACGGGCCTGTCCTGCCATGCCTGCAGCGTGATGCGCCTGGACTGCTGCAGGTCGCGCTCGAACTGCTCGGTCAGTTCCCCGGCGAACGCGGCGTCGTAGATGTTCAGGTTGGCCTCGTCGTTGAGGCGGAAGGAGCGGTTGTCGAAGTTCGTCGAGCCGACGGATACCAGCAGCCCGTCGACGACGAAGATCTTGCAGTGGAACATCGTGGGCTGGTATTCGCTGATCTGCGCGCCGGCTTCAAGCAAAGGACCCCAGCTGGCGCGGGAGGCGGCCCGGACCGTCTTGGCGTCGATGATGGGCCCGGGCACGATGATGCGCACGCGCACACCGCGTCGCATGGCCTCGACCAGGGCATGGATGGCCAGGTCGTCCGGCACGAAGTAGGCACTGGAGAGGTCGATGGTCCGGGTCGCCGCGGCGATCGAGAGCAGGTACATGAGGTGCATGCTGTCGCTGCCGCCGGTCGGGGAACTGCTGAAGACCTGTGCACGGCCTCTGCCGGCCGGGCTGACCGCCGGAAAGTACCGTTCGTCATGCAGCACTTCGCCCGACGCCTTGATCCAGTTGTCCATGAACACGGCCTGCATCTGCGCGACCACCGGCCCTTCGACCGCGAAGTGCGAGTCGCGCCAGTGCTCGGGGTCCTGGGCGCGGCCGGTCCACTCGGGCGCGATGCCCACCCCGCCCGTGAACCCGATGCGGCCATCGACGACCAGCAGCTTGCGGTGCGTGCGGTTGTTCACGCGCGTGATGTCGTACCAGGCCGGCTTGTGGAACTTGCGGATCTGCACGCCTGCGGCCTGCATCTCCTGCAGGAAGGCTTCGTCGATCTTGGCGCTGCCGACCCAGTCCAGCAGCACGTGCACGGGAATGCCGGCGCGGGCGCGTTCCGACAAGGCATCGGCGAACTGGCGCCCGATGTCGCCGGACCAGTAGATGTAGGTCTCGAAGGTGATGCTGCGCTGCGCACCGCGGATCGCCGCGAGCATGGCTGGAAAGATGCTGTCGCCGTTGTGCAGCGCCCGGAACCGGTTGCCTTCGACGACGGGCGGCCCCAGCAGCACGCCCATGGCGCGCTGGTACTGCACGTCGTCGGTGCCATACGAGCGCTGGACCTGCTCCTCCAGTTTGCGCTCACCGCCTACCAGGTTGACGGCCAGCAAGGTGAGCACCAGCGTGATGCAGGACGCCGCGATGGCGACGAAGAGCTTGCCCCTGGCTTTGCCGTTGTTCTTGACTGTCATCCGTTCGCCCCGTCTTGTTCGACCCGGGGCGATCATCCCGCAGGGGCGTGTGGGCGGCGCCCGAAGCTTGTCGGGCCAAAGCGCGAATGCGTGTCCGACAGCCGCCTTTCGTGGCGCCGTCGCCCATCAGTCGTGCGTCTGGAACGCGAACAGGTACTCGTAGCTCAGCTGCGTGGTCTGCGGGTTGCCCTGCACCGGCGTGCGCAGGATGGCCAGCAGCTGGTTGCGGCCCTCGACCGGGGTGACGATGGCCGTGCCATCGGCGCCGCTCGTGACGGGGCTGCCGTCCTCACCGATGGACAGGCGCACGCCGGCGACGGGCTTGCCATCCTTGAGCACCTGCACCTTCATGGGCTTGCCGGCCTGCGGGTCCTTGGAATCGGTGCCGACGATCTCGAAGGCCTGGCCCAGTTCCTTGCGCGCGATCAGGCCCCACTGCAACACGGTCTTGTGGAACTTCATGGCGTGCACGCCGCTCGTGGCGCCCGGGTTCTGGTCCATGGGCTTGTTGACCATGGGGCTGCCTTCGGCCTTGCTGAAGAAGCCGTTGTCGAACTCGGCGGCCAGCAGGGCTGGCTCGCGCGCGGGCTTGACGCGCACGCCGTCGGTGGCGGCCCGGGTCGCTACATCGATCTTGCGGCCGCGGCGGTCGTAGGCCGTCACGGAGGTCAGCTTGCCGCTGTCGAAGGCCTCGAGCTTGCCTTCGTGGCCGCCGAACTGCACGAGGTAGGCGCCCTGGGCGTCGGGCACCAGCCAGACGTTGTGGGCCTGGGCGGCGCCCATGCCGAGGGCGATGGCCGTGGTGGCGAGGAGGGATCGGATCGGTGTCATGTCGTTTTTCCTGTGGAGTCAGAACTGCATCTGCACGCCGACCTTGAGCGTGCGCGGTGCGCCGGGTGCGAAGAGCGGCGTGCCGCCGATGAGGGAGGCGGTGCTGGCGTAGACCTTGTCCGTCACGTTGGCCACGGTGGCGTAGACCTGGTAGGGCCGGGCGCGCCAGGTCAGGCTGAGGTCGACGGTGTTGTAGCCGCCATAGACGATGCTGTTGTCGGCGTTGACGGCGTAGCTGCCCACCCGGCGCCAGGTCACGGTGCCGGTCCAGTCGGCCAGCGGGGACCAAGCGGCCGAGGCGGTGGTGGTGTGGCGCGGCACGGCGGCCACGCGCTTGCCGAGCAGCGCGGGGTTGGCGCTGGCCGTCACCTCGGAGTTGGCGCTGCCGTAGGTCAGCGACAGGTCCAGGTCGCGGCGCACGGCCCACAGCGCGCTGATCTCCACGCCGCTGCGCCGGGTTTCGCCGTAGTTCTCGTAGACGCCAGGCGCGACGGTGCGGATCTCGTCCGAGGAGGTCAGCCGGTAGGCGGCCACGTCCAGCGAGATGCCGGGCCGCGGCTTCCACTGCATGCCGAGCTCGGTCTGGCGGAAGACGTTGGGGTCCAGGTCGGCCGCACCCAGCGCGTATTTGGCGAAGGTGTTGGGCAGCGCGAAGCCCTCGGCCCAGCTGGCGCGCAGCTCCAGTTCGGGCAGCACGTCGGAACGCACGCCAAGCTTGGGGCTGGTGTGCGTGAGCTTGTTCAGCGGGCCGCAGGGGTCGCTGCCGGTCTCCGGTCCATTCCTGCTGCAGTCGCCGCTGAACCGGTCCCAGCGCAGGCCGAAGGAGGGCTTGAACAGCCGGTGCACGGGTGCCTCGATCTCGGTGAAGGCCGACAGGCTGTCGAGCCTGGAGCGGCGGTCGTTGATGGGCCCTGCCGTGCGCGTGCGGTTGGCCAGGTCGTCGAAGTACTGGTAGTCGGTGCGCTCGCGGAAGGTCTCCACGCCCAGCACCCAGTTCAGCGGCGACCAGGCCGTCTGCATGCGGCCATTCAGGCTGGTGCCGGCGCCGAACACGTCGCGGTCGTAGTTCTCCTCGCGCTGGCGCCAGGTGGTGGCGTTGGCCGGGCGGCTGAACCAGCGCGTGAAGTCCTGGCGCGTCGCGTAGGCGAAGCTGAGCAGCTTGAGCTCGGGTGCGATCTGGTAGTTGATGTCGGCGCGCGCGGTGCCGAAGTGCTTTTCGGCGCCATCGTTCATGGCGCGCGGATCCTTGCCGTAGGGATCGCGGGCGAACTGGGCGGCCGTCACGTAGCCGGGGTTGTCGCCGTCGGCCTGGTGCAGCCGGGCCGACAGCGCGATCTCGAGCTGGGGTGTCAAGGCCTTGGTCCAGCGGACCGCGAGGGTGCTGCGCTCGGCTTGCGACTGCGCGCGGAAACCGTCGCTGCGGTAGTGCTGTGCGGCCAGGTTCAGGTACTCGCCCTCGCGCAGGCGCAGGCCCAGCGCGGCCTGGGCGTCCACGGTGCCGTGGGAGCCGATGCTCAGGTCCACGTCCTTGTTTTCGCCGCGCTTGCGCGTTTCCACCGCCACGAGGCCGGCGCGGTTGAAGTTGCCGTACAGCGCGGAGACCGGGCCGCGGAACACGCGCAGCCGCTCGATCTCCAGCGGCACGATGACGTTGAAGTCCACGTAACCGTCGGCATGCGACATGGCCTCGTTGAGGGGAATGCCGTCCAGCACCACGCCGAGGTCGCCGCCATGGCCGCCACCGCCGAAGCCGCGCAGCACGATGGTGTCGGCCACGCCCGAGAGCTGGTAGTTCTGCACGTGCATGCCGGGTACGTTGCGGAACAGTTCCTGGGCCTGGCTCACGTGCAGCTGCTGGATCTCCTCGGCCTCCACCACGGTCGTGGAGTAGGAGGCCGCGGCGTCGCGCAGGGTCGCGCCTTTGACGTCCACGGTGCGCAGTTGCGGTGCAGCGTCGGAGGCAGGCGACTGGGCCTGGGCGTGTTGCGACAGGGCAACCATAAGGGCACAGACGGCAGGAGCGCGTCGCTGGCGGTGGGCAATGGAAAGCATGGGTGGCGTGAGAAGAATTTGAAAATTGTCCTACATGCGTTTGTAACGCACGTGTTCGAAGCGGATGTGACAGCGGCCGGACGGCCGGCTCAAGCCGGACGGGCGATGCCCAGCGTCAGCACCAGCAGCGCACTGGCGCTCAGCCAGGAGGCCAGCACGCGCACGCCGACGCGCGCCCATGGCTTGTGCAGCGGATGCACGGCACCAGCCAGGCAGGCCGTGCACAGCGTGGCGCCCACGAAGGTGCCGACCAGCGCTGCCGCGCGTTGCGCAGGTGCCATGCCATCGGGCGCAGAGCCCAGGCCCACGGCCAGGCCGGCCAGGGCCGCCAGCGGCACCAGCGCCCAGGTGGGCCAGGGGCGCGCGAGCACCACGCCCAGGCCCAGCACCACACCCAGGGCCAGCAACCAGGGATCGGGCTCGGGCAGACCCTGCAGCCGCAGGCTCAGCCACAGGCCCAGCACCAGCGCTGCCGCCAGCGCGCCCATGGCCGGGCGGCTGGCCCCCACGCCGCGCTGGCCGAGCAGCAGGCCCAGGGCGACCAGCGCGATCAGATGGGCCGGGCTGATGAAAGGGTGCAGCACGCCGCTGTAGAACGCGCCGACGCCCTTGATCTCGCCGTGCGCCCAGGCGGTGCTGGCCGAGCCGGCGGCGGCGGCCACACCGACGCGCCGCGCCATGCGGCACCAGCTCACATGGCGCCCTGTAGAAAGAACAGGCCGACCACCGAGATCGCACCACCCGCGGCGCGCACGGCGACCCGGCCGGCCGGCGACCGCACGAGGGCGCCGAAGCCGATGCCGGCCAGGTGCAGCAGACCGGTGGCGACGACGAAGCCCAGGCTGTAGACCAGCGGGCTGCTCTCGTGCGGCAGCTCCGTGCCGTGGGCATGGCCGTGGAACACCGCGAACACGGCCACCAGCAGGCCGGCGACCCACAGCGGCGGGCGCACGGCGAACGCCACCATGCCGCCCAGCAGCACGGCCGACAGCGCGATGCCGAGCTCCACGCCGGGCACGGGAATGCCCAGCACGCCCAGCACGCCGCCCATGGCCATCACGAGCGGAAACACCACGGGCAGCACCCACAGCGCCGGCGCGCCCAGGAACGCGCCCCACAGGCCCACGGCGACCATCGCGACCACATGGTCCGGGCCCAGCAGCGGGTGCATGAAGCCGGCGGCAAAGCCGCCGCCCAGGTGTTCGGTCGAATGGGCGAAGGCGGGCAGCGCGGCGAACGCGATCAGCAGGCAGAAGAGGGAGCGGGCAATCGGGGGCATGGTCGTCAGCGGAAAAAGAACCGGCGGACTCTAGGGCGCGTCCGTGACAAGCCGTTGACGCTCGGGCACTGCGGTGGCGTGGTAGCCCCGGCTTGGTAACCGCCAGGCCTGCAGCCGCTGCGCCGTCTCGCGCCGCGCGCCGGCCAGCTGGCCGGCGATGCGCGCCGCACAGGCCCAGCCGGGGGCGTCAAGTGTGTCCCGCCATGCCTGCAGGGCCGGCATCAGGCCGGGCTGCAGCCAGACGTCCCAGCATTCGGCCTCGGCCGGCAGCCGTTTGAGGCCTTCGTGCACGGCGTCGGCCAGCGTGCGCAGGCGCAGCATGGCGCGCTCGGTGCGGCAGGCCGGGCGGAAGTCGCGCACCAACCGGTTCTTGCCGTCCGGGCGCTCGGACTGCAGCGTCAGCAGCCGCTGGATCTGCTGCAGCGCGAGCCGCGTGGAGCGGCAGGGCAGCGGTGCGCACAGCGGCAGCGCGGGCGCGGCGCCGTGGCGCGTGGCGTAGGCCGGGCCCAGCATCAGCGTGGCCAGGCGCAGCCATTCGTGCGGCGCCAGGCCGGCCGTGGCATGCGGCAGGCCGGCCAGCACCAGCACCTCGTCGAAGCTGCGCGCGCCCTTGGCACGGTTGGCCCGCGCGCTCATCACCGCCAGGTTGCTGGCAGCGTAGGCGGCGTCGTTGTTGAGCCGATCGATGGACCAGTCGGTGTCCAGCTGCTCGCCGTGGGTCAGTTCGGCGCGTGTGACGGGGCAGTGCGTGATGTCGAGCGCGCGCAGCAGCGCGGGCGTGACCTCGTCGTCGACGATGCGGCCACGGCGCCAGGCGTTCAAGCGCAGCTGCAGCCACTTGCGCACGAAGCGGTCGGGCGTGCCGCGGGCCAGACGCGCGTGGGCCGCGGCGTCCATGCCCTCGCGCACTGGCTGCGGCCAGCCGCTCTGGCGCTCCCAGCGGGTGCGGGTGTGGATGTCGTGGCCGAGCCTGCGCCCGGCCTCGGCGAGGTCGTGTTCGGTGGTGTGCGTCATGGCAGATCCTGCTTGCCCCGTCCAGCGGACGCGCGGGTCCACGGGACAGTGCTGGCTGACGGGAGGCCGGGCGTGCGCCGCAACCGGACTGAGGCGGCGCGCGGGCCGCTGGCAAGGCGACGGCGCGCTGCGCCCCGACGCCGTCGCCGGACGCAAGGCCGCTTCGCCGTTGGGGCCTGCACCGGGCAGGCCGCAGGATCTAGCCGCGTGGGGGCCGTTCGGAGGGGGCCGGCACATGGCTGCGCCAGCGCACGGCGGCCTGCGGTGGCCACCGCAGAGCGCTTGCTGCCGGCAGCGGCATGCGCAGTTCGGCCGCGAGCGCGAACGGCATCGCCATGCCGCCGGCCGCGGCATGGGCAGCGCCCTGGCCATCGTCTCGCGCGCCGACGGTCACCACGCCCGCGTGGTCCGGTCCGTGGTGGTGGCGCTCGAACAGACCGTGGTGGTGGGGGTGTGCGCCCACGCCGTGGGCATGGCCGCCTGCGGCAGGCCGCAGTTTGGCCTGCAGGCGCAGGGTGTCGATCAGCCGCGCGGTCTGCGGGCCGACCAGGGTTTGCAGCTGGCGGCCGACCAGCTCCGCCCAGCCGCCGTCTGCCGGGGTGTCGGCCAGGGCTTCGTGCCGGTGGTCGGGGCCGAGGATGCGCACCAGCGCGCTGCCCAGGCCGTACAGCGGCACGGTCAGCAGCAGCAAGGCGACCACGGCCTGGCGCAGGGCCGCGGGCAGTTGCAGAAGGAGGCGTGGTGGCGTCACGGCGGGGATTCCGGCGCCAAAGCGCACGGAAGCTGCCATTGTTCGCGGCCGTGTGAAACGCCGATGACAGTGGTTCAGGCGAGGTCGGCGCGGGCCAGCAGGCCGGCGTCCGCCAAGGCCACGTCCAACGGCCCGTCGTAAGCCAGCCCGCCGCCGGCCAGCACCAGCGCGCGCCGGCCCAGCTGCGGCGCGCTGGCCAGCTGGTGCGTGCTCGTGATCACGGTGGCCGGGCTCTGCGCCAGCCAGTCCAGCAGCCAGCCCGCCGTGCGCGGATCCAGGTGGGCCAGCGGCTCGTCCAGCAGCAACAGGCGCGGCTCCATGACGAGCACGCAGGCCAGCGCCAGGCGTTGCTTCTCGCCGCCCGAGAGCAGGAAGGGCGGCTTGTCCAGCAGGTGGGCGATGCGCAGCCTGGCTGCCCAGTCGGCGATGCGCGCTTCGGCATCGGCCAGCCTCAGGCGGCGCGGGCCGTAGCCGATCTCGTCGCGCACCGTGGGGTTGAAGAGCATGGTCTCGGGGTGCTGGAACAGCAGCCCCACTTCGCGGCGGAAGCGCCGGGCCCAATCGGTGCGGCGTGCGCGCGCCGGCGTCACGGTCTCGCCCGCGTAGCGGTAGCTGCCAGCGCGGGGGAAGACCAGTGCGTCGAGCAGCTGCAGCAATGTGGACTTGCCACCACCGTTGGCGCCCAGCAGCACGAGCTTTTCGCCCGCGGCGACGCGCAGCGACAGGCCCGACCAGAGCGGCGGTGCCTCGGGCCAGCCGAAGGCCACGCCCTCCAGCTCAATCATCGAAACCGCCGCGCGCGCGCACCGCCATGGCCGAGGCCTGGGCGCCGGCCACGGCCTGGTCCAGCAGGTGGCCGGCCGTGGCCGCGCCGTGCTGCGCCCTTGCGCGCAGGCCGCCATTGCCTGCCGTGCGGCTGCGAAAAGCCAGGCCGTGCGCGCGCACCAGGCGGGCGAACACCTGGGCCTGGCCGGCCGCCAGCGTGGCCATGAACTGCAGCGTGGGCGCGAAGGCCAGCGCCTGCAGCACGTTGACCCGCGCCACGAAGGCGAAGCCGAGCAGCACCAGCAGCAGCACGCGCAGGTTCATCACCAGCAGCGGCTCGGCCAGTGGCACCAGCGGACGGCCTTGCAGCAGCGCCTGCAGCAGCAGGCCGCTGCTCACGGCCAGGTTGAAGGCCAGCACCGCCAGCAGGCTGCGGCGCAGCAACGGCCAGCGCCGCGGGCCGGCCAGCCACAGCGCCAGCAGCAGGCCCGCCGCCAGCGCGCGCGCGTCGTGCACCAGGCCCGCGCCCAGCACGGCCAGCAGATAGGCGGCGAACCAGCGCGCCGGGGTCATGTGAACTGC
This sequence comes from Variovorax boronicumulans, assembly GCF_007677875.1. Lineage (GTDB taxonomy): Bacteria > Pseudomonadota > Gammaproteobacteria > Burkholderiales > Burkholderiaceae_C > Pseudorhodoferax > Pseudorhodoferax boronicumulans_A. The sequence continues at coordinate 14,791 of NZ_VEDO01000004.1, forward strand.
CAGCGCCGCGCCCTGGCGGCGCGCCAGACCAGCAGCGTCAATGCACCCTCGGCCAGGCCCAGCAAAGCGTGCGGCGCGAGGATGGCCGGCAGGACCACGGCCGGCCCGAACGGGAAGAACAGGGGCGTGCCGTCGGCGCGTTGCGCCAGCCAGGGCTGCAGGCCCAGGACCAGCCCCACCAGCGCCGCCGACACCATGACGGAGCACCAGGTGGCCAGCAGCACGGCGGCGTCCTCGTGCCAGGCGCGCAGCGCGCGGAACACGACCAGGGCGACCAGCGCCCCTGCGCCGCCGATGGCCAGGGCATTGACGGGTAGGGCCGTGATGCCGCCGGCACCGAACAGCAGGGACTGCAGCAACAGCACCAGGCTGTAGCCCAGAAAGGCCAGCCGCGCCCCAAACAACAGGGCCAGCAGGGCCACGCCGACGGCATGGACCGAGGTGCCGCCGGGCAGGGGCAGCATCACCAGTCCCATGGCGTAGACCAGGGCCGTCAGCGCAGCCAGGCGCGGCACCAGGTGCTCGTCCAGCTGCGCGCGCAGGCCGCGGCCGGCCGCCCACCAGGCCACGGCCGCCACCGCATAGGCCGGCAGGTAGGTCTGGGGCGACAGGAATCCGTCGGGGATGTGCATCAGCGCGGTGGGCGACGCAGCAGGCGCCGGCCGAGCAGGCCCAGGCCCAGGATCAGGCACACGCCCGCGAGCACGCGCTCCCAGTCGGGCAGCGCTGGCGCGGGCGGCTCGGCAACCGCGGCCGGAACGCCGTCGTGCTGCGGGACGGCCAGCGCGGTCTCGATGCCGTGGCCGTCGGCCGCATAGGCGCGCAGTCGCCAGCCGGTGGAGGCGGCACCGGTGCCCGGCAGCAGCACCAGGCGCCCCGCGCCGTCGGTGAGCCCGGTCTGCACGGGCTCCTTGCCCTCGCCGCGGAACAGTTCGTAGCGTTCGAAGGCGAAGGGCTCGCCGTCGGTGAAGCGCAGCGCGACGACGATGGCCTCGCCGACCTGCACCTCGTGCCGCAGCGCATGCGACCAGGCCGTGCCTGCGCAGGCCCAGGCGACGAGCGCGCAGGGGGCGGCGCGGACAGCCGCGCTGGCCCGCCACCCTCTCGAATCCATGCGTCCTTCAACCATAAGAGGAATTTCCTGTTCCTCTTACGAGTATCGCAGCCCTGGGCCGGGCGGTGGATGCGGCGCAGGGCGGGGCGGAGGGGCTTATTTGCCCCAGCTGTCCTTCAGGCCCGTGGTGCGGTTGAACACCGGCTTGTCGGGGTGGTGGTCGCGCCGGTCGGCCACGAAGTAGCCATGGCGTTCGAACTGGAAGCGGTCGTCCACGCCGGCGCTCGCCAGGGACGGTTCCAGGTAGGCCTGCACGGTGCGCAGGCTGTCCGGGTTCAGGCTGTCCAGGAAGTTCTTGCCGCCCGCGTCCGGGTGCGGGTCGTTGAACAGGCGTTCGTACAGGCGCACCTCGGCCGGCACGGCGTCGTGCACGCCGACCCAGGTGATCACGCCCTTGACCTTGATCGCGTCCGCGCCCGGCGTGCCGCTCTTGGTGTCGGGCACGAGCTCGGCATGCACCTCGGTGATGCGGCCCTCGGCGTCGCGCACGGCGCCCGTGCACTGCACCACGTGGCCGTATTTCAGGCGCACGCGGTTGCCGGGCTTGGTGCTGCCGTCGGCCGCGGTCTGCGGCGGGTACAGGCGGTGGAAGCCCTTGGGCGGCGTCTCTTCGTAGTCCGTGCGCTCGATCCACAGTTCGCGGCCGAACTGGAACTGGCGCCGGCCCTGCGCGGGGTCGTGCGGGTTCAGCGGCGCGCTGCAGGCGTCCAGCGTGCCGGCGCCGTGCAGTGCGTCCCAGTTCGTGATGACCAGCTTGACCGGGTCCAGCACGGCCATGGCGCGCTTGGCCGTGGCGTCCAGCGTGTCGCGCAGCGCGCCTTCCAGCGTGCTGTAGTCGATCCAGCTGTCGCTCTTGGTCACGCCGATGCGCTCGGCGAACAGCTGGATGGCTTCGGCCGTGTAGCCGCGCCGGCGCAGGCCCACGATGGTGGGCATGCGCGGATCGTCCCAGCCGCTCACGCGCTGCTCGTTGACGAGCTGAGCGAGCTTGCGCTTGCTGGTGATCACGTAGGTCAGGTTCAGCCGCGCGAACTCGTACTGCCGCGGCGGCGGGGCCGACAGCAGGCCGCCCTCGGCCAGGCGCTCGAGCAGCCAGTCGTAGAACGGCCGCTGGTCTTCGAACTCCAGCGTGCAGATGCTGTGCGTGATCTGCTCCAGCGCGTCCTCGATCGGGTGCGCATAGGTGTACATCGGGTAGATGCACCAGCGGTCGCCCGTGTTGTGGTGCGTGGCGCGGCGGATGCGGTAGATCGCCGGGTCGCGCATGTTGATGTTGGGGCTGGCCATGTCGATCTTCGCGCGCAACACCGCCGCGCCGTCGGCGAGCTTGCCGTCGCGCATGTCGCGGAACCGCGCCAGGTTCTCGGCGGGCGTGCGGCCGCGGAAGGGGCTGTCCACGCCAGGCCTGCCGAAATCGCCACGGTTGGCGCGCATCTCCTCGGGGCTCTGCTCGTCCACGTAGGCGTGACCGGCCTCGATCAGGTATTCGGCCGCGCGGTACATGAAGTCGAAGTAGTCGCTGGCCTGGTAGAGGTGGACGGTGCCGCCGGACTCCCAGTTGAAGCCCAGCCAGCGCACGCTGTCGACGATGCTGGCGACGTACTCCTGGTCTTCCTTTTCGGGGTTGGTGTCGTCGAAGCGCAGGTGGCACACGCCACCGTAGTCACGCGCCAGGCCGAAATTCAGGCAGATGCTCTTGGCATGGCCCACGTGCAGGTAGCCGTTGGGCTCGGGCGGGAAGCGCAGGCGCACGCGGGCCGGGTCGCTCGGTCCCTGGGCATGGTGGGCCGCATCGCCCGGGCTACCGCCCCAATGGCGGCTGGCATAGGTGCCCTGGGCCAGGTCGTTCTCGATGATCTGGCGCAGGAAATTGCTTTGTTTGTGGTCGGTCGGCTCGGACGCGGGGGAGTTCATGCAACCGATTCTAGGAGCGGCGCACGCGTCGCTCAGGATGAGGCCTTGCGGGAACCGTGCGCGGCATTCGTTACCCGTCGTAACCTGTTTAACGCGCGCTGCGTCATCCATTTGCATCTTCGTGCGTCAATAGGCACATGGCCGCGGTTTGCGGCGACGCATCGAAGGAGTACGCACATGGCAAACGAGCAAGCAGGCCGCTGGATCGCCGCTGCGGCCATCGGCATGGCCGGCCTGGCGCTGGCAACGGGCGCGCAGGCGCGCGACGTGGTGTGGTCGGTGGGCGTGGGTGCGCCCGGGGCCCAGGTGATCGTGGGCAACGCGCCCGTGTATGTAGCGCCGCCGGTCTATGTGGCCCCTGCGCCACGCTATTACCAGCCGCCGCCCGTGTACTACGTACCGCCGCCGCGGGTCTACTACCAGCCGCAACCGATCTACTACGGCCCGCCGCCGCATTTCCATGGGCACCGGCATGGCCGCGGACATGGCCATCGGCACCACGACGGCTGGCGGCGTTGAACGCCGTCAGCGCAGCACGAGCACGGTGCGCAGGCCGGCAATGGTGAGCGCCAGCGAGCCGAGCAGATGGATGGCTGCCGTGGCCAGTGCCACGCCGTAGCGTTCGTCCCGCAGCATGAGAACGACTTCGGCAGAGAAGCTGGAGAACGTCGTCAGCGCACCCAGGAATCCGGTGACGAGCGCCAGCCGCCACGCCGGGTGCAAGGCCGGTGCGGCCTCGAACACGCCGATGCACACGCCGATCAGATAGCCCCCGATCAGATTGGCTGCCAGCGTCCCCAGCGGGATCGGGCCATGGGCGTTGAGCCACAGGGACAGGCCCCAGCGGCCCAGCGCGCCCAGGCAGGCGCCGCAACAGACGGCGATGACAGATAGCATGGTGTGGTGACTCGCAACGGTTTGCCCGCCACTGTAGCCGCAGCCACCGGTTGGCTGGGCGTGGTCATGCTGGACACACGCTTTCCCCGGCCGCTTGGCGACATCGGCCATCCCGACAGCTTCGGCTGCGCCGTGCGCCAGATGCGCGTGGCGGGCGCGTGGCCGCGCGAGGTGGTCGGCTCGCCGACCGCGCTGCGGGCCATGGCGCCGGCCTTCGTGGATGCTGTGCGGGCACTGGCAGCGCAGGGCGCCTGCGCCGTGACGACAAGCTGCGGTTTCCTGGTGCTGCTGCAGGACCTGTTGCAAGCAGCCGCTCCCGTCCCCGTGCGCACTTCCAGCCTGCTGCAGCTGCCGCCCTTGCTGGACGCGGCGCAGCGGGTGGGGGTGCTGTCCATCGATGCCCAAGCGCTGACGCCATCACACCTGCGCGCGGCCGGTGTACCGTCCGCGCGCTTGCCCGATGTGCTGGTGCAGGGCGTGGCGCCGGACAGCCATTTCGTCGCCGCGATCCTGGGCAACGCCGACGCGCTGGATGCCGCGCGGGCCGAGGCCGAGGTGGTCGCCGCAGCACTGGCGCTGCAGGCCCGTGCGCCCGGATTGCGCACGCTGGTGCTCGAATGCACCAACCTGCCGCCCTATGCGGCGGCCGTGGAGGCGGCGACGGGCTGGCGCTGCCAGTCGCTGCTGGACGACCCGGTGCTGCGCGCCGCCATCACATCATCTTCTGCGGCAGCCAGGTGACCAGGCCGGGGAACACATACAGCAGCAGCACCGCCAGGCACATCAGCGCGAACATCGGCACCGAGACCTTGGCGATCCAGGGCAGCTCCTTGCCCGTCATGCCCTGCAGCACGAACAGGTTGAAGCCCACGGGCGGCGTGATCTGCGCCATCTCCACGACCAGCACGATGAAGATGCCGAACCAGATCGGGTCGATGCCGGCCTTCTGCACCGTGGGCATCAGCACGCCCATGGTCAGCACCACCATGGAAATGCCGTCCATGAAGCAGCCCAGGATGATGAAGAACACGGCCAGTGCCGCGATCAGCTGGCCCTGGCTCAGGCCCAGCGTGGCGATCCACTCCGCCAGATGCCGTGGCAGTCCGATGTAGCCCATGGACAGCGTGAGAAAGGCCGCGCCCGCGAGGATCAGCGCGATCATGCAGTACAGCCTTGTGGCGCCCAGCAGCGCATCGCGGAAGGTGGCCCAGTTCAGCGAGCCCTGCGCCGCCGAGATGATGAGCGAGCCCACCACGCCCAGCGCCGCCGCCTCGGTGGCCGTGGCGATGCCCGTGTAGATGGAGCCCAGCACCGCCACGATGAGCAGCACCACCGGGATCAGGCTGCGCGAGGCCGCGAGCTTCTGCGCGAAGCTGGTCTTCGCATCCGCCGCGGGCACCTGCTCGGGGTTGCGCAGGGCCCACAGCATGATGTAGCCGGAGAACAGCAGGCCCAGCACCAGGCCGGGCACGACCCCGGCGATGAACAGCCGCGCGATCGAAACCTCGGCCGCCACGCCGTAGACGATCATGATGATGGACGGCGGGATCAGCAGCCCCAGCGTGCTGGCGCCGGCCAGTGTGCCCACGACCATGTGGTCGGGGTAGCCGCGGCGCTTGAGCTCGGGCAGCGTCATCTTGCCGATGGTGGCGCAGGTGGCGGCGCTGGAGCCCGACACCGCGGCGAAGATCGTGCAACCCACCACGTTGGTGTGCAGCAGCCGCCCCGGCAGGGCCTGCATCCAGGGCGACAGGCCCTTGAACATGTCCTGGCTGAGCCGCGTGCGGAACAGGATCTCGCCCATCCAGACGAACAGCGGCAGCGCCGTGAGCGTCCAGCTCGAAGCGGAGCCCCAGATCGTCACGGCCATGGCGTCGCCGGCGGGCCTGGAGGAGAACATCTGCATGCCGATCCAGGCCACGCCCGACAGCGTGAGGCCGATCCAGACGCCGCTGCCCAGGATCAGGAACAGCGACAGCACCAGCAGGCCGGTGATGGCGAGGTCACTCATTGCGCAGTGCCTCCCCGCTGGCGGCCTGTACGCGGCGCCCGCGCAGCTCGAGCACCAGCTCGTCGGCGAAGGCGATGGCGAACACCACCGTGCCGACCGCCATGGCCAGCTGCGGGATCCACAGCGGCGTCGCGTCGTTGGAGGTGGAGATGTCGTGGAACGCGTGGGACTGCCAGGCCAGACGGCAGCTGTAGAACGCGAACAACGAGGCCAGCAGCGTGGCCAGGCCCAGCGACCAGAGCTCCAGCGCCCTGCGTGCACCCCCGCGCAGTGCGTTGATCAGCAGTGTCACGCGGATGTGCTCACCGCGCTTGAGCGTGTGCGCCAGCGCCAGGAAGCCGGCGGCGGCCATCAGGTAGCCTGCATAGGCGTCGATGCCGGGGATGTTGAAGTGCAGCTGCCGGCCCAGGATGGACAGCAGCACGGAGATCAGCAGCGCCACCATGAACAGCGCCGCCAGCCAGGCGGCGCCGTCATAGAGCGCGTCGAGCAGGCGACGCATGCCTTGCGCTTACTTGCGGTACGCGTCGACCAGGGCCTTGCCGTCGGGGCCGGCCTTGTCGAGCCATTCCTTGAGCATGGTGTCGCCGACCTTGGCCATGTCGGCCTTGAGCTGCGCAGGCGGCGGCAGGATGTTCATGCCGTTGGCCTTGAGCTTTTCCTGCGTGTCGGTGTTTTCCTTCTTGGACGCCGCCCAGCCGCGCGTCTCGGCCTCTGCAGCGGCCTTGAGCAGCGCTGCCTTGGTTGGCGCGTCGAGTGCGTCGAGCGCAGCCTTGTTGACGATGACGGCGTTCTTGGGCAACCAGGCCTGCGTGTCGTACCAGTACTTGATGTGTTCGTAGGTCTTGGTGTCGAAGCCGGTGGAGCCCGAAGACATGTAGGACTCGATGACGCCGGTGGCCATGGCCTGCGACAGTTCGGCGGCCTGCACGGTGACGGGCTGGGCACCCACGAGCTCGGCGATGCGGGCCGTGGCCGGGCTGTAGGCGCGCCACTTCACGCCCTTGAGGTCGGCGGCGGACTGGATCGGCTTCTTCACGTAGATGCCCTGGGGCGGCCAGGCCACGGTGTAGAGCAGGGCCATGCCCTGTTCGCCGAGCTTCTTGTCCAGCAGCGGCTTTTGCGCCTGGTAGAGCTTCCATGCGGAGTCGTAGCTGTCGGCCAGGAACGGGATGCCGTCGGCGCCGAACACCTGCCATTCGTTCTGGAAGTTCACGAGCAGGATCTCGCCCGCCTGGGCCTGGCCGCCCTGCACGGCACGCTTGATCTCGGGCGCCTTGAACAGCGAGGCGTTGGCATGCACTGTGATCTTGAGCTTGCCGCCGGTGGCCTTGTCCACGTCGGCCGCGAACTGGTTCAGGTTGACGGTGTGGAAGTTGGTGGCCGGGTAGGCGGCCGGGAGGTCCCACTTGGCCTGGGCGGATGCATGGGACGCACAGGCCAGCGCGGCAGTCGCGAGCAGGACGGAATGAAGCTTCATGGTCTCTCCGGTGGATGGGGAAGGCGAAGAAAGCCAGCATAGACGCAATTCCCGGGCCACCCGCCCCGTGTTTGTCCGCAAGGGCGGGCACGTACCATGCATGCGGAGTCCTGCGCATGCCAACCAACGAAACCGCTTCCCCTTCCCACGCCCGCTGGCAGTTCTGGATCGACCGCGGCGGCACCTTCACCGACATCGTGGGCCGCCGGCCCGACGGCAGCCTCGTCACGCACAAGCTGCTGTCCGAGAACTCGGAGCGCTACGACGACGCGGCCGTCGCCGGCATCCGCGCGCTGCTGGGCCTGGCGCCGGGCGCGCCCATCACGGCCGATGCGGTGGAGTGCGTGAAGATGGGCACGACGGTGGCCACGAACGCGCTGCTCGAGCGCAAGGGCGCGCCCACGTTGCTGGTGACCACGCGCGGCTTTCGCGATGCGCTGCGCATCGCCTACCAGAACCGGCCCCGGCTGTTCGACCGCCACATCGTGCTGCCCGAGCTGCTCTACAGCGCCGTGGTCGAGGCTGAAGAACGTGTGGCGGCCAACGGCGCGGTGCTGCGGCCGCTGGACGAGGACGGGCTGCGCGTGCAACTGCAGCAGGCCTTCGACAGCGGCCTGCGCAGCGTGGCCATCGTGTTTCTGCACGGCTGGCGCTTCACGGCGCACGAACAGGCGGCCGCGCGCATCGCCACCGAGCTCGGCTTCACCCAGGTCAGCGCCTCGCACCGCATCAGCCCGCTCATGAAGCTCGTGAGCCGCGGCGACACCACGGTGGTCGATGCCTATCTCTCGCCCATCCTGCGCCGCTACGTGGACCGCGTCGCACAGCAGATGCCGGGGGTGCGGCTGCTGTTCATGCAGTCCTCGGGAGGGCTCGCCGATGCCCATGCCTTTCAGGGCAAGGACGCGATCCTGTCCGGCCCGGCCGGCGGCATCGTGGGCATGGCGCGGACGGCTGCGCTGGGCGGCCATGACCGCGTGATCGGCTTCGACATGGGCGGCACCTCGACCGACGTGTCGCACTACGCCGGCAGCTTCGAGCGCGAGTTCGAGACCCAGGTGGCCGGCGTGCGCATGCGTGCGCCCATGCTGTCCATCCACACCGTGGCAGCCGGCGGCGGCTCCATCCTGCAGTTCGACGGCCAGCGCTTTCGCGTGGGGCCGCAGAGCGCGGGCGCCAACCCGGGGCCGGCCAGCTACGGCCGTGGCGGACCGCTCGCGGTGACCGATGCCAACGTGCTGCTGGGCAGGTTGCAGCCCGACTGGTTTCCGCAGGTGTTCGGGCCGCACGGCGATGCGCCGCTGGACCTGGCCGTGGTGCGCCAGCGCTTCGCCGAACTCGCGGCCCAGGCCGGCCGCAGCGCCGAGCAGGTGGCCGAGGGCTGCATCGCGATCGCCGTGCAGCAGATGGCCAATGCGATCAAGAAGATCTCGGTGGCGCGCGGCTACGACGTCACGCGCTACACCCTCCAGTGCTTCGGCGGCGCGGGCGGCCAGCATGCCTGCCTGGTGGCCGATGCGCTGGGCATGGACCAGGTCTTCGTGCACCCGCTGGCCGGCGTGTTGAGCGCCTACGGCATGGGCCTGGCGGACCAGACCGTGATCCGCGAGCATGCGCTGGAACTGCCGTTGCAGCCCGACCAGTTGCCCGCCATGGTGGCCGCACTGGAGTGCCTGGCCGAGGCCGCAGGCACCGAACTCGCGCGCCAGACCCTGGGCGAGGGTGCAGCCCTGGTGCACCGGCGCGTGCACCTGCGCTACCAGGGCAGCGATGCGGCGCTGGTGGTGCCCTTCGGTAGCCTGGACCAGATGCAGGCCGCGTTCGAGGCCGCCTACCGCCAGCGCTTCTCTTTTCTCATGGCCGGCAAGGCGCTGGTGGTCGAGGCCGTGTCGGTCGAGGCCCAACTGGCCGCTGAGGCGCCGGCCGAACCCCTGCTGCCGCTGGGCGCGCCGCGGCCGGCGCCGGTGCGTGCGCAGGTCGCCATGTACTGCGAGGGCGCCTGGCGTGAGGCCGCGCTCGTGGTGCGCGAGGACCTGCGCCCCGGCGACCGCATCGCCGGCCCGGCCATCATTGCCGAGCGCAATGCGACCACGGTGCTGGAGCCCGGCTGGGAAGCGAGCCTGACGGGCCGAGACCACCTCGTGCTGCAGCGCCGCCAGGCCCGCGCCCTGGCCCATGCCGCCGGCACCACGGTGGACCCGGTGCTGCTGGAGGTCTTCAACAACCTGTTCATGAACATCGCCGAGCAGATGGGCCTGCAGCTGCAGAACACTGCCTACTCGGTCAACATCAAGGAGCGGCTGGACTTCAGTTGCGCGCTGTTCGACAGCGCCGGCCACCTGGTGGCCAATGCGCCGCACATGCCCGTGCACCTGGGTTCCATGGGCGAGAGCATCCAGGCCGTGATCCGCGCCAACCAGGGCCGGATGCAGCCGGGCGACGTGTTCGCGCTGAACGATCCCTACCACGGCGGCACGCACCTTCCCGATGTGACGGTGATCACGCCGGTCTACCTGCATGACGACGACGCGCAGCCGCTGTTCTACGTGGGCTCGCGCGGCCACCATGCCGACATCGGCGGCAGCACGCCGGGCTCGATGCCGCCGTTCTCCACGCGCATCGAGGAGGAAGGCGTGCGCATCGCCAATTTCAAGCTCGTGGAACGCGGGCAGCTGCGCGAGGCCGAGTTGCTGGCCCTACTGGGAAGCGGCGAATACCCGGCGCGCAATCCGCAGCAGAATCTGGCGGATTTGAAGGCCCAGATCGCGGCCAACGAGAAGGGTGTGCAGGAGCTGCGCCGCATGGTGGCGCAGTACGGCCTGGACGTGGTGCGCGCCTACATGGGCCATGTGCAGGACAACGCCGAGGAGTCTGTGCGCCGCGTGATCACGCGGCTCAAGGACGGTGCCTTTGCGCTGCCGCTGGACAACGGCGCGCAGATCCAGGTCGCGATCCGTGTGGACGCCGCGGCGCGCAGCGCGGTCATCGACTTCACGGGCACCTCGCCGCAGCAGGCCAACAACTTCAACGCGCCGACAGCCGTGTGCATGGCCGCCGTGCTGTACGTGTTCCGCACGCTGGTGGACGACGACATCCCGCTCAACGCGGGTTGCCTCAAGCCCCTGCAGGTCATCATCCCGCCGGGCTCCATGCTCAATCCGAATCCGCCAGCCTCGGTGGTCGCGGGCAACGTGGAGACCTCCACCTGCATCACCAATGCTTTGTTCGGCGCGCTGGGCGTGATGGCGGCCGGCCAGTGCACGATGAACAACTTCACCTTTGGCAACGCGCAGCACCAGTACTACGAAACGATCGCGGGCGGCTCGGGCGCGGGCGAGGGTTTCGACGGCACCAGCGTCGTGCAGACCCACATGACCAATTCACGGCTGACCGACCCCGAGGTGCTGGAGCACCGCTTTCCGGTGCGGCTGGAGAGCTATGCCGTCCGTGTCGGCTCGGGTGGTGCCGGGCGCTGGCGCGGTGGTGACGGCGGTGTGCGCCGCGTACGCTTCCTGGAAGCGATGACGGCCGGCATCCTGTCGAATGGGCGCGTGCATCCGGCCTTCGGCATGGCCGGCGGCGCCGCGGGCGCGACCGGGGTGAACCGTGTGCTGCGCGCCGACGGCCGCGTCGAGGAACTGGGCCACATCGGCGAGGTGCAGATGCAGCCCGGCGACGTGTTCGAGATCCACACGCCGGGCGGCGGGGGCTTCGGTCAGTGCGCGGCGGAGGCGGCCTTGGACGCTGTCGTGGGCGGTTCGTAGGCTTGGCCGTTCACGCGCAGGCCCTGGGCCGAGAAGCGCGCCGCGTTGCCCGGACCGATCCCCTTGATGCGGGCCATGAGGTCTGCCCAGTCGCGGAACGGTGCCTTTGCGCGCTCTTCCAGCATGGGGGTGGACAGGCCGGGTCCGATGCCGCGCAGGCCGTCGAGCTCGGCAGCGCTGGCCTGGTTGACTTCGAGCGCCCAGGCTGGCGCCGAAAGGGCCAGGAGCAATGCGAGCAGGGCGCGCATGGCTTCAGGCGCCGGCCAGCGCCAGGGCCTGCATGTAGGCCGTCACGCCCGTGCGCACATCGGCGAAGGCGTGGTCGCAGCCGGCCGCGCGCAGGGCGGTGAGGTCGGCCTGGGTGTGGCACTGGTACTTGCCGCGCAGCGCTTCGGGAAAAGGCGTGTAGACGATGGCCTCCTGTTGCACGGCTTCTTCCAGCGTCAGCGCCGTGCCGCGGCGGGCGTTGACCACGGCCAGCGCCACGTCGTTGAAGGGCTGGGCCCTGCCGGTGCCGAGGTTGAACAGGCCCGAACGCTCGGGGTGGTCCAGGAACCAGAGGTTGACGGCCACCACGTCATCGATCCAGACGAAGTCGCGTTCCTGCTCGCCGGGCGCGTAGCCGCCGTACTCGCCGAACAGGCGCACCTGCTTCTCGGCCTGGAACTGGTGGTACTGGTGGAAGGCCACGCTGGCCATCCGGCCCTTGTGCTGTTCGCGCGGGCCGTAGACGTTGAAGTAGCGAAAGCCCACGGTCTGGTGGCGCGCGCGCTCGAACTGCGCGCCGATCTCGCGGCGCAGGCGCTGGTCCACGAGCAGCTTGGAGTAGCCGTAGACGTTGAGCGGCGCTTCGTTGGCAGGCTCTTCCTTGAACACGGCCGAGCCGCCATAGGTGGCGGCCGAGGAGGCGAACAGCAGCCGCGTGCGCTGGCGCTGGCAGGCTTCCCAGAGGTGCACGGTGAGCGTGTAGTTGTTGGCCATCATGTACTGGCCATTGCTCTCCATGGTGTCGCTGCAGGCACCTTCGTGGAACACGGCCTCGACGCGGCCGTAGTGGCCCTGGTCGAAGCGGGTGTAGAAGTCGGCCGCGTCCACGTAGTCGGCGATCGAGAGGTCCACGAGGTTGCGGAACTTGTCGCCCTGCGTGAGATCGTCCACCGCGATGATGTCGGTTTCGCCGCGGGCGTTCAGGCCCTTCACGAGGTTGCTGCCGATGAAGCCGGCGGCGCCGGTGACTACGTAGCGTGGCATCTCAATCGTTCCCGAACAGTTCTTCGTAGCTGGCCGTGGCCGTGCCGAACTTGCCGACCACGATGGCGCCGGCCTTGTTGGCCATGGGCATGGCGTCGCGCAGGCTGCAGCCGGCGGCGACCAGCGCGGCCATCGTGGCGATCACGGTGTCGCCCGCACCGGTCACGTCGAAGACCTCGCGCGCCTGGGCCGCGACATGGGCTTGCCCATGTTCGTCGAACAGCGTCATGCCTTCCTCGCTGCGCGTGAGCAGGAGCGCTTCGAGCGCGAGCTCGCTGCGCAGGCGCTGGGCCTTGGCGCGCAGTTCGTCCTCGTTGCGCCAACTGCCGACGACCTGCTGCAGTTCGGCGCGGTTGGGTGTGATCAGCGTGGCACCACGGTAGCGCGAGTAGTCGCTGCCCTTGGGGTCGATCAGCACGGCCTTGCCGGCCGCGCGCGCGGCTTCGATCATCTGCTCCACATGCGCCAGGCCGCCCTTGCCGTAGTCGGAGAACAGCACGGCGGCATGCTGCGGCATGAGTTCGGCGAACAGGGCGGACTGCGAGGCCAGCGTCTCGGTCTCGGGCACGGTCTCGAAATCCAGCCGCAGCAACTGCTGCTGGCGGCCGATCACGCGCAGCTTGACCGTGGTGCGCATCTGCGCGTCGCGGCCGAAGTGCGGCACGATGCCCGTGGCGGCGACCAGGTCCTCGAGCTTGTGGCTGGCTTCGTCCTCGCCGACCACGGTCAGCAGCGAGGCCTGGGCGCCGAGCGTGACGATGTTGTAGGCCACGTTGGCCGCCGCGCCGATGCGCTCTTCCTCGCGCGTGACGCGCACCACGGGCACGGGGGCTTCCGGGGAAATGCGGTCGACGGCGCCGTACCAGTAGCGGTCCAGCATGGCGTCGCCGACGACAAGCACGCGGGCTTCTGCGAGCGCGTCGCGGCTCGGAAAGGGGTTGCGCAGCAGCGCGGCTGTCGTCGTCATAGTTCCTCCACGCGGCGCGGCGGATAGCTGTCCCAGGCCTGGCAGCCCGGGCATTGCCAGAAGTGCTGCTTGGCCTCGAAACCGCAGGCGGCGCAGCGGTAGCGCGTGAGCGGGCGCGTGGCGTGCTCGATGGCGCGTTGCACCTGGGGATGGAACTGCTCGTGCTGGAGCTTCTCGCCGGCCAGCCAGCGGGCGGTGGCCACCAGCGACTGCTCGCGCTCCAGGTGCTGCAGGTAGCGCTGGCGGGCGGCGTCGCGCCGCTCCTCCTGTGCGCTTTCGAGCGCCACGATGGCGTCCAGGACGTCCAGCGAGGGGAAGTGGTCGTAGCTCTCCTGCAGTGCGGCCAAAGTGCGTTGCGCCTGGCCGCTGGCGCTGCCGGTTTGGGCCAGTGCGTTGGCGATCAGCGGCACCGACTGCGGTGCGACCGCGGCCAGCTCCAGCAAGGTGTGCAGTGCCTCGGCATGCCGCTCGGCCTTGACCTGCATGAGGGCCTGATCGATGCGCGGGCGCGGTGCCTGCGGCGCGGTGGTGATGGCGCGGGCCAGCACCTGGGCCGCGCCGTCGGAGTCGCCGGCCGCGTTGCGGGCGGCGGCCTGTTCGCACAGGTAGTGCGCCATGCGGCCGCTGAAGCTGCCCTCGCCGTGGTCCTGCAGCTTCTGCGCGATCTCGGTGGCCTGCGGCCAGTCGCGCGAGCGTTCGTAGATGGCCAGCAGCGCGAGCAGGGCCTGGGCCTCGTAGCGTGTGCCTTCAAGCTTGCGCAGCGCGTCTTCGGCGCGGTCGAGCAGGCCGGCCTTGAGGAAGTCCAGCGCAAGATCGTGCTGGGCGCGGTGGCGGTCGGCCGCGCTGAGGTCGGCGCGCGAGAGCAGGTGCTCGTGCACGCGCACGGCACGCTGGTATTCGCCGCGGCGGCGGAACAGGTTGCCCAGCGCGAAGTGCAACTCGGTGGTGTCCGGGTCCTTTTGCACCGCCTCGATGAAGGCGTCGATGGCCTGGTCCTGCTGCTCGTTGAGCAGGTAGTTCAGGCCCTTGAAATAGGCCTTGGGCGCGCGCCGGTTCTCGATGCGCAGCTGGCGCAGGTCCAGCCGCGAGGCCAGCCAGCCCAACACGAAGGCCACCGGCAGGCCCAGCAGGATCCAGCCGAGATCAAAGTCCATGGCGCGGCACGTTGCCCAGGCTGGTGTCGGTGGCGGCTTCGGCGGGTTGCGGCGGGGCGAGGGGTGCGGGCGATGCGGGTTGCTCCGGCGCCATGTCGCGCGGGGCCGTGCGCTGGCGCCACCAGCGCGGCGCCATGGCGACCACGCCGAGCGCCAGGCCCAGCGCGAACGCGGCCAGCACCACGAGCACCATGGGCGCGCGCCATTCGGTGCCGAAGAAGAAGCGCACGGCACCCTCGTGCTGGTTGTTCAGCGCGAAAGCGAAGAGGGTAAAAAAAATGGCTGCCTTCAGTATCCACTTAAGCAGCCACACCAGATTCTTCATGAAGCGAATGTCCTCATCCCGGGCATTCTACGGGCGGGCCGCAGGCCAGGAAGACCACGCCGCGTCAGCGGTCGTAACGCCTTTCGTCGGGGTCGATGGGGCCCTTGTCGACGGCCTCGCGCAGTGCCTTGCCGGGCTTGAAATGCGGCACGCGCTTTTCGGGAATGGCCACGGCCTCGCCGCTGCGCGGGTTGCGCCCCATCCGCGGCGGACGCCGGTTGATCGAGAAGCTGCCGAAGCCGCGGATCTCCACGCGGTGGCCCCGGACCAGCGCGTCGCCCACGGCGTCCAGGATGGTCTTGACCGCGTGCTCGGCATCGCGGTGGGTCAGCTGGCTGAAGCGGGCCGCCAGTTCTTCAACGAGATCGGATCGGGTCATGTCGGTTCAAGGCTGCATCCATGGAATCGGGCCAGTCCTCCAACCCCTGATGGGGCGGCGGTGCTGGCCCGACGAATGTCGCACAGGAACGCGGGTTCCCGTGCGCCTCTCAAGCAACGATCAGTTGTTGCTGTTGTTGTCCAGCTTGGCGCGCAGCAGGGCGCCCAGGCTGGTGGTGCCGGCGTTTTCACGCGCGGACTGCTGGGCCAGCGATGCCATGGCTTCGTTCTGGTCGGCAGCATCCTTGGCCTTGATGGACAGCTGGATGTTGCGCGTCTTGCGGTCGACGTTGACGACCACGGCCGTGACTTCGTCGCCTTCCTTCAGCACGTTGCGCGCGTCTTCCACGCGGTCGCGGCTGATTTCGGAGGCACGCAGGTAACCGATGACGTCGCCGCCCAGGTCGATCTCGGCGCCACGCGGGTCCACCGTCTTGACCTTGCCGGTCACGGTCTGGCCCTTGTCGTTGACCGTCACGAAGGTCGTGAACGGGTCGCCGTCGAGCTGCTTGATGCCCAGCGAGATGCGCTCGCGGTCCACGTCCACGGCCAGAACGATCGCCTCGACTTCCTGGCCCTTCTTGTAGTTGCGCACGGCGGATTCGCCGGGCTCGTTCCACGAGAGGTCGGACAGGTGCACCAGGCCGTCGATGCCGGCAGCCAGGCCCACGAACACGCCGAAGTCGGTGATCGACTTGATCGGGCCCTTGACGCGGTCGCCGCGCTTGGTGTTCTGTGCGAATTCCTGCCAGGGGTTGGCCTTGCACTGCTTCATGCCCAGGCTGATGCGGCGCTTGTCTTCGTCGATCTCCAAGACCATGACTTCGACTTCGTCACCCAGCGAGACCAGCTTGGAGGGGGCGATGTTCTTGTTGGTCCAGTCCATCTCGGAGACGTGCACCAGGCCTTCGATGCCGGGTTCCAGCTCGACGAACGCGCCGTAGTCGGCGATGTTCGTGACACGGCCGAACAGGCGCGTGCCCTGCGGGTAGCGGCGCGAGACACCCATCCACGGGTCGTCGCCCATTTGCTTGAGGCCCAGCGAGACACGGTTCTTCTCGGTGTCGAACTTGAGGATCTTGGCCGTGATTTCTTGGCCGGCCTGCACCACTTCGCTCGGGTGGCGCACGCGACGCCAGGCCATGTCGGTGATGTGCAGCAGACCGTCGATGCCGCCCAGGTCGACGAACGCACCGTATTCGGTGATGTTCTTGACCACGCCCTGCACGATGGCGCCTTCCTTCAGCGTTTCCATCAGCTTGGCGCGCTCTTCGCCCATGGAGGCTTCCACCACGGCGCGGCGCGACAGCACCACGTTGTTGCGCTTGCGGTCGAGCTTGATGACCTTGAACTCGAGGGTCTTGTTCTCGTACGGCGTCAGATCCTTGACGGGGCGCGTGTCGATCAGCGAGCCGGGCAGGAACGCACGGATGCCGTTCACCAGGACGGTCAGGCCGCCCTTGACCTTGCCGCTGGTCGTGCCGGTCACGAACTCGCCGGACTCCAGGGCCTTTTCCAGGGCCATCCAGGAGGCCAGGCGCTTGGCGGTGTCGCGGCTGACGATGGTGTCGCCGTAGCCGTTCTCGATGGCGACGATGGCCACCGGGACGAACTGGCCGATCTGCACTTCGACTTCGCCCTGGTCGTTCTTGAACTCGTCGACCGGAACGTAGGACTCGGACTTGAGGCCGGCGTTCACGACGACGAAGTTGTGCTCGATGCGAACGACTTCGGCGGTGACGACTTCACCGACGCGCGTTTCGGTTTTCTGCAGCGACTCGGCGAACAGATCGGCAAAAGATTCAGACATGTATTTCCTTGGGCCACGGAGCAGGGTTTGCCTGCGCGGGATTGCGCGGGCTTCTAAGGCTGTCGTGGCGGTAGTTGCGGGAGCGTCCCGCGACGGTTGGGTTGCGATGCACCCGGCCGATGCGCTTGCTGCGCGGGCTGGCCGGATGGGCCTGGTTCTTCGTGCGGCCTGGAGCGTGTGCCTCAGAACCCCTGCCGCTGATCCCACCAGGCCAGGACACGATCGACACAGGCTTGCACCGTGAGATCGGAGTTGTCCAGGGTGAGGGCATCGGCTGCGGCGCGAAGCGGGGCGACGGGGCGGGAGGCATCCCGCGCGTCGCGCGCCTCAAGGTCCGCGCGAAGGGTCGCAATTGTAGTTGAAATCCCTTTGGAAATCAATTGCTTATGCCGGCGCTCCGCGCGACGTTCGGCGCTGGCCGTCAGATACACCTTGAGCGGGGCCGCCGGGAAGATCACCGTGCCCATGTCGCGGCCGTCGGCCACAAGCCCCGGCAGGCGCCGGAAGCTCAGCTGCAGGTCGACCAGCGCCGCGCGCACGGATGGCAGGGCCGACACCTTGGAGGCGTTCATGCCGGCCTCCTCGGTGCGGATCGCGTCGGTCACGTCCTCGGTGTCCAGCCAGATGCGGCCGTCGTCGAAGCGCACGGGCAGCGTGGCGGCCATGCGGGCGATGGCGCCCTCGTTCTCCTGGCCGATGGCAAGGCCGGCGCGCAGGGCGGCGTAGGCCGTGATGCGGTACATCGCGCCTGAATCGAGGAAGTGGTAGCCCAGTGCGCGCGCCACGGCGGCGGCCACCGTGCCCTTGCCCGAGGCCGTGGGACCGTCGATGCACAGCACCGGCACCTGGGCGGTGGGCGTGCGGCAGACCGATAGCAGGGCCTCGAAGTAGTCGGGGAAGGTCTTCGCCACGCACTTGGGGTCGAGGATGCGCACCGGCGAGTGCGAGGGCGCGGCGCCCGGCCGCAGCCGGTGGAACGCGGCCAGCGAGAAGCACATGGCGACGCGGTGGTCGTCGTAGGTGTGGATGGCCGCGCTGGGCCAGGGATGGTCAGCCGGCGGCGGCACGATGCGCAGGAAGTCCTGGCCTTCCTCGACCTCGGCGCCGAACTTGCGCAGCTCGGCCGCCATGGCGGCGATGCGGTCGGTTTCCTTGACGCGCCAGCTCGCGATGTTGTGCAGCCGGCTCGGCCCGTCGGCGTACAGCGCCATGACGGCCAGCGTCATGGCGGCATCGGGAATGTGGTTGCAATCGAGGTCGATGGCCTTGAGCGGCCAGGCGCCGCACGCCACCTGCAGCCAGTTGGGACCGGCCTCGACCGCCGCGCCCATGGCCTGGGCGGCTTCGACGAAGCGGATGTCGCCCTGGATCGAGGCCGCGCCCACGCCCTCGATGCGCAGCGGCTGGGCGGCGTCGGCCGCGATGGCGCCCAGCGCCACGAAGTAGCTGGCCGAGGAGGCGTCGGCCTCGACGTGGATCTCGCCGGGCGATTGGTAGCGGCTGCCGGCCGGGATCGTGAAACGCTGCCAGCCCTCGCGCGCGACCGCGATGCCGAAGCGCGCCAGTAGGTTCAGCGTGATCTCCACGTAGGGCTTGGAGATCAGTTCGCCGACCACCTCGACCACGATGTCGCGCCGGGCCACCAGCGGCAGCGCCAGTAACAGCGCCGTGAGGAACTGGCTGGAGACGTCGCCGCGCACGCGGATGGGCTGGTCCAGTTGCAGCACGCCCGGCATGCCGATGTCCAGCGGCGGGTAGCCGGGGTTGGCGCCATAGCCGATCGCACATCCCAGCTGCACGAGCGCGTCGACGAGGTCGCCGATGGGCCGCTCGTACATGCGCGGCACGCCGGTCAGCGTGAACTTGCCGCCCAGCAGCGCCAGCACGGCGGTCAGCGGCCGGATCGCGGTGCCGGCATTGCCCATGAACAGTTCGGCCTCGGTCGTCGCCAGTTTGCCGTCCAGGCCGGTGATGGTGACGGTGCTGCCTTCGCGCGCGATGTCGCAGCCAAGCTGGGCCAGCGCGGCCAGCATCACGCGCGTGTCGTCGGAATCCAGCAGGTCGCGCACGACGGTCTGGCCGGCCGACAGCGCAGCCAGCAGCAGCACGCGGTTGGAGATGCTCTTGGAGCCCGGCAGCGCCACCGTTCCGGCGGCTCCCTGCAGTGGGGGGAGGTCCAGGAAGGCGGTGTCGAACATTCTTCAGGTCCCGGGTTTGAATGAATCCATGTGCCATGCGGCGCGGATGCCGCTGGCCTGTGCGATCAGCTGTTCCAGTGCGGCGCCGTCGCCGGCCACGATTTGCTGCTCGAACTGTGCCAGCGCCTGCTGGTGCGCACGCAGCTGGGCCAGCAATTCCTGGCGGTTGGCCAGGAAGATGTCGCGCCACATGCGTGGATCGGCGCCGGCAATGCGCGTGAAATCGCGGAAGCCCGGCCCGCCCAGCGCCAGGATGGCGGGGCCGTCGGGCTGTTGCGCGATGCCGTGGATGAAGGCGAAGGCCAGCAGGTGCGGCAGATGGCTGACGGCGGCGAAGGTGGTGTCGTGCGCGGCCGGCGTCATCTCGACCAGGCGTGCGCCAAGGGCCATCCAGCAGGCCTGTGCCTGGGCCAGCTGGGCGGCACCGGAACTGGCCGTGGGCGTCAGGATCACGTGGCGGCCCCGGTACAGCATGGCGTCTGCCTGGTCCACGCCGGCGCGCTCCTTGCCGGCGATTGGGTGGGCCGGCACGAAGCAGGGCAGGGCCGCGCCGAGTGCGCGCTCGGCCGCGGCCACCACGTCGCTCTTGGTCGAGCCCACGTCCATGAGCAACGTGTCCCGGCCCAGCGTGGCGCGGATGGCCGTGAAGGTGGCTTCGGTCGCGGCCACCGGCACGGCGACGAGCACGAGGTCGGCATCGGCCGCGGCTTCGGCGGCCGAGCCGGCCTGCCGATCGATCACGCCCAGTTCGAGCGCGCGCTGCGTGGTACTGGGAGAGGCGCTGAAGCCAACGATCTGGCGCACCAGGCCGGCCTGGCGCAGCGCCAGCGCGAAGGAGCCGCCCATCAGGCCGCAGCCGATCAGGCCCAGGCGTTCGAACATCGCAGGGCGGCCCTCAGGCGCTGACCGGGTAGGTGCCCAGCAGCTTGTAGAAGGCGCAGATCTCGCGCAGCTCTTCGAGGGCCTTGCCCACGTGCGGCTGGGACGGATGGCCGTCCAGGTCGATGTAAAAGTAGTACTCCCATTGGCCCGTGCGGGCCGGGCGCGACTCGAAGCGCGTCATCGACACGCCGTGGGTCTTGAGCGGCACCAGCAGGTCGTGCAGCGCGCCCGGCCGGTTCGGCACGGACACCACGAGGCTGGTGCAGTCCTTGCCCGAGGCCGGCGGTGCGTCCAGCGTCTCGGGCAGGCAGATGATGGCGAAGCGCGTCCGGTTGTGCGCGTTGTCCTGCACGGCGCGTGCCACCATGTGCAGGCCGAATTGCGTGGCGGCGCGTTCGCTGGCGAGGCCTGCCCAGGCCGGGTTGGTCGCGGCCAGCCGCGCGCCCTCGGCGTTGCTGGAGACGGCACGGCGCTCCGCGTGGGGCAAGTGGGCCGACAGCCAGTTCTGGCACTGGGCCAGGGCCTGCGGGTGGGCCAGCACGGCTTCGATCCCGTCGAGCGAATCCGACAGCCGCAACAGGTTGAACTGCACCGCCAGGCTCACCGAACCGACCATGTGCGTGGGCGTGTTGAGCAGCAGATCCAGCGACCGCGTGACGCCGCCTTCGGCCGAGCTCTCGATGCCCACCACGCCGAAATGCGCTGCGCCCGAGGCGGTGGCGTGGAACACCTCGTCGAAGTTGGCGCAGTACTGCAGCTCGACCGCGCTGCCGAAGTACTGCAGTGCGGCCTCTTCACTGAAGGTGCCGGCCGGGCCGAGCACGGCCACGCGCTGGGGCGCTTCCAGGGACAGGCAGGCCGACATGATCTCGTTCCAGATCGCGGCCACATGCTCGTTGCGCAGCGGGCCGGTGTTGCGCGACTGGATCTTCGCAATGACCTGGGCCACGCGGTCGGGCCGGTAGAAGGGTGAGCCTTCGCTGCGCTTGACCGCGCCCACCTGCTCGGCCACATGGGCCCGCTTGTTCAGCAGCGCGAGCAGTTCCTGGTCGAGCGCGTCGATCTGCACGCGCAGCGCCGCGAGGTCGGGGGAGGAAACGGCGCTGGGCTCGGCTGGCATGGCAGGTCTTGTCTCTTTCGGGCGTGTGTCAGGCTTGTGTCTGGGCAAATTCTCGCATGTAGGCCACGAGCGCCTGGACGCCTGCCAGCGGCATGGCGTTGTAGATGCTGGCGCGCATGCCGCCCACGGACTTGTGGCCCTTGAGCTGCAGCAGGCCGCGGTCCTTGGCCCCCGCGAGAAAGGCTTCGTTGCGGCTTTCGTCGCGCAGAAAGAAGGGCACGTTCATGCGCGAACGGCAGTCGGGCGCGACCTTGTTGACGTAGAAGTCCGAGCCGTCGATGAAGCTGTACAGCAGCTCGGCCTTAGCGCGGTTGCGCTGCTCCATCGCGGCGATGCCGATCAGGTCGCCTTCGCGCTGGCGCTTGAGCCACTGGAAGGTGAGGCCGGCGATGTAGATGCCGTAGGTCGGCGGCGTGTTGAACATCGAGTCGTGTTCGGCCACGGTCTTGTAATCGAAGGCGCTTGGGCAGATCTTGAGCGCATGGCCCAGCAGGTCTTCACGCACGATGACCAGCGTGAGCCCGGCCGGCCCCAGGTTCTTCTGCGCGCCCGCGAAGGCCAGGCCCACCCGCGACCAATCGATGGGGCGGCTTGCCACATGCGAGGAGCAGTCGATCACGAGAGGCGTGTCCGAACCCAGGGCCTTGAGGTCGGGCATGGTCTGGAACTCCACGCCGTGGATGGTTTCGTTGCTGCAGATGTGCAGGTAGCTGGCGCCCGTGCTGAGCTTCCAGCTGGCCGGGTCGGGCAGCGTGGTGTGCTGTGTGTCGGCGTTGCTCGCGGCCAGCTGCGGCTGGCAATAGCGCGCGGCTTCCTTGATCGACTTTTGGCTCCAGCTGCCAGTGACCACGAAGTCCACCGTGCCGCCACGCGAGAGGTTCAGCGGAACGATGGCGTTCTCGCCCAGGCCGCCGCCCTGCATGAACAGGATCTTGTAGTGGCTCGGAACGGCGAGCAGTTCGCGCAGGTCGGCCTCGGCGTTCTCGTAGATCGAGATGAACTCCTTGCCACGGTGGCTCATCTCCATGACGCCCATGCCGCTGCCGTGCCAGTCCAGCATCTCGGAGGCGGCCTCGCGCAGCACCTCTTCGGGGATGGCGGCCGGGCCGGCGGAAAAGTTGTAGGGGCGCGGTTGCATGGGCACTCCGTTCTGCAAGAGAAGAAAAAGGCCCCGGCCGCTTGCGCAGGCCGGGGCCGGGCAGGCATGGGTCAGCTGGCGGGTGTTTCGCCTTCGCCACCTTCTTCGGACACGGGCGGGTTGGCATCGTTCTCGACGATGCGCTGCAGGCCGCTCAGTTTGGAGCCTTCGTCCAGGCCGATCAGCGTCACGCCCTGGGTGGCGCGGCCGAGTTCTCGGATCTCGCTGACGCGGGTGCGCACCAGCACGCCCTTGTCGGTGATCAGCATGATCTCGTCGTCGGCATGGACCAGCGTGGCCGCCACGACCTTGCCGTTGCGCTCGCTCTGCTGGATCGCGATCATGCCCTTGGTGCCGCGGCCGTGGCGCGTGTACTCGGTGATCGGCGTGCGCTTGCCGTAGCCGTTCTCGGTCGCGGTCAGGACCGACTGCTGTTCGTCTTCGGCCACCAGCATGGCGATCACGCTCTGGCCCGGTTCCAGCGTCATGCCCCGCACGCCGCGCGCCGCACGCCCCAGCGGGCGCACGTCGTCCTCGTCGAAGCGCACGGCCTTGCCGCCGTCGGAAAACAGCATCACGTCGTGCTTGCCGTCCGTGAGCGCGGCGCCGATCAGATAGTCGCCCTCGTCCAGGTTCACGGCAATGATGCCGCCCTTGCGCGGGTTGCTGAACTCGTCCAGGGCGGTCTTCTTGACGGTACCCATGGAGGTGGCCATGAAGACGTAGTGCGTGGACGGGAAGCTCCGGTTCTCACCGGTCAGGGCCAGCACCACGTTGATCTTCTCGCCTTCGGCCAGCGGGAACATGTTGACGATGGGCCGGCCGCGCGAGCCGCGCGAGCCCTGCGGGACTTCCCAGACCTTGAGCCAGTACAGCCGGCCGCGGTTGGAGAAGCACAGGATGTAGTCGTGCGTGTTGGCGAT
This sequence comes from Variovorax boronicumulans, assembly GCF_007677875.1. Taxonomy (GTDB): domain Bacteria; phylum Pseudomonadota; class Gammaproteobacteria; order Burkholderiales; family Burkholderiaceae_C; genus Pseudorhodoferax; species Pseudorhodoferax boronicumulans_A. Next base: position 38,117 of record NZ_VEDO01000004.1, read on the forward strand.
GAAGAGCTGGTCGATCCAGTCGTCTTCCTTGGTCGCCGTGGCCTGCTTGCCGCGGCCGCCGCGCTTCTGTGCGCGGTATTCGGACAGCGGCTGGCTCTTGATGTAGCCCGAGTGCGAGAGTGTCACGACCATGTCGGTCGGCGTGATCAGGTCCTCGGTGCTGAGGTCGTAGGAGCTGTGCTCCACGTGGCTGCGGCGCGCACCGATCTTGGTCTGGCCGAACTCCTGCTTGATGGCCGTGAGTTCCTCGCCGATGATGGTCGAGACGCGCTCGGGCTTGGCCAGGATGTCGAGCAGGTCCTCGATCTCGGCCATCACGTCCTTGTATTCGGCGGTGATCTTGTCCTGTTCCAGGCCGGTCAGGCGCTGCAGGCGCATCTGCAGGATTTCCTGGGCCTGCGTGTCCGACAGCCGGTACAGGCCGTCGCCGCCCATGCCGTAGATGCGGTCCAGGCCCTCGGGGCGGTAGTCGTCGGCGTTGACGATGCCGCCGTCGGCGCGCGTGCGGGTCAGCATCTCGCGCACAAGCTTGCTGTCCCAGCTGCGCGCCATCAGTTCGGCCTTGGCGACGGGCGGCGTGGGCGATTCGCGGATGATGCGGATGAACTCGTCGATGTTGGCCAACGCGACGGCCAGGCCTTCCAGCACATGGCCGCGCTCGCGGGCCTTGCGCAGGTTGAAAATGGTGCGCCGCGTGACGACCTCGCGCCGGTGGTCCAGGAAGACCTCGATCAGGTCCTTCAGGTTGCACAGCTTGGGCTGGCCATTGACCAGCGCCACCATGTTCATGCCGAAGGTGTCCTGCAGCTGGGTCTGCTTGTACAGATTGTTCAGCACCACCTCAGGCACTTCGCCGCGCTTGAGCTCGATCACCAGGCGCATGCCCGACTTGTCGGACTCGTCCTGGATGTGGCTGATGCCCTCGAGCTTCTTCTCGTGCACGAGCTCGGCCATGCGCTCCTGCAGGGTCTTCTTGTTGACCTGGTAGGGCAGCTCGTCGACGATGATCGCCTGGCGCTGGCCGCGGTCGATGTCCTCGAAATGGCACTTGGCACGCATCACGACCTTGCCGCGGCCCGTGCGGTAGCCTTCCTTGACGCCGCTGATGCCGTAGATGATGCCGGCCGTAGGGAAGTCCGGCGCGGGCACGATCTCCATCAACGCGTCGATGTCGGCGTCCGGGTGACGCAGCAGGTGAAGGCAGGCGTCCACCACCTCGTTCAGGTTGTGCGGCGGGATGTTGGTGGCCATGCCGACAGCGATGCCGCCCGAGCCGTTCACGAGCAGGTTGGGCAGGCGCGTGGGAAGCACCAGCGGCTCCTTCTCGCTGCCGTCGTAGTTGGGGCCGAAGTCGACGGTTTCCTTGTCCAGGTCGGCCAGCAGCTCGTGCGCGACCTTCGCCAGGCGGATTTCGGTGTACCGCATGGCGGCGGCGTTGTCGCCGTCGACCGAGCCGAAGTTGCCCTGGCCATCCACCAGCATGTGGCGCATGGAGAAGTCCTGCGCCATCCGCACGATGGTGTCGTAGACCGATTGGTCGCCGTGCGGGTGGTATTTACCGATCACGTCGCCGACGATACGCGCCGACTTCTTGTATGGCCGGTTCCAGTCATTGTTGAGCTCGTGCATCGCGAACAACACGCGGCGGTGCACCGGCTTGAGCCCGTCCCGTGCGTCGGGCAGCGCCCGGCCCACAATCACGCTCATCGCGTAATCGAGATAGCTCCGCCGCATCTCCTCTTCGAGACTGATCGGCAGGGTTTCTTTGGCGAATTGGGTCATGGTGTGAGTAGCAGGGAAGGCCGCGCATTTTAGGCGTCGGCATCTGTCGCGTTGTTGCAACAAACTGCTGGGTTTTGGCTTTTGTCCTACGGTCTGTGAACCGGTCGGCTAGGGGGCGTATGGCACAATCAATGCGTACGTGCTCAGTGGTGGTCACTGAAGGCGTTCCGGTTTCGCAGCGCTGCTGCGCCTTTTTCCCCCAGAGGAGAACCATGAAGAAATTGAACAAAGTGGCGATGTTGTTGGCCTCCGCAGCGCTCGCTACCGCCGCAGGTGCTCAATCGGTCGACAACTGGCGTACCGCCGATGGCACGTTGGTGTGGAAGACTGCTGACCAGGCCCTGTGCTGGCGCGATGCCTACTGGACGCCTGCCACCGCCGCCAAGGGCTGCGATGGCGCGATCGTCGCCCAAGCCGCCGCACCCGCGCCGGCTCCCGCCGCTGCCCCGGCCCCGGCACCTGCTCCGGCACCGGCCGTCGTGCCCCAGCCGCCCGCAGCCACCAAGGTGACCTACGCTGCCGACGCCTTCTTCGATTTCGACAAGTCCGTGCTGAAGCCCGAAGGCCGCGCTAAGCTGGACGATCTGGTCGGCAAGATCAAGGGCATCAACCTGGAAGTCATCATCGCCGTGGGTCACACCGACTCCGTCGGTACCGATGCCTACAACCAGCGTCTGTCGGTCCGTCGTTCCGAAGCCGTGAAGGCGTATCTGGTGTCCAAGGGCATCGAACGCAACCGCGTCTACACCGAAGGCAAGGGCGAGAAGCAACCTGTTGCCGACAACAAGACCGCCGAAGGCCGCGCCAAGAACCGTCGCGTGGAAATCGAAGTGGTTGGTACCCGCGCCAACTGATTCTCATCAGAGAACACCTGCAGGCTTGTGGTCTGCAGGCATCAAAGCCCGCGAGTCGAACCGCGGGCTTTTTTCGTTGCGCAGAGGAAAACGATGAATGCTGCCCTGAACGCCGACCCGGCCGAACTCGCCAAGTTCTCCGAGCTCGCGCACCGCTGGTGGGACCCCGAAAGCGAGTTCCGACCCTTGCACCAGATCAACCCGCTGCGGTTGAACTGGATCCTGGAGTCTGCCGCCCTGGCCGGACGCCAGGTCGTGGACATCGGCTGTGGCGGGGGCATCCTGGCCGACAGCATGGCACGGCGCGGCGCCGACGTGCTGGGCATCGACCTGTCCACCAAGGCGTTGAAAGTGGCGCAACTGCACGCGCTCGAAGCCGCCAGGCCCAACATCCGCTACCGCGAGGTCAGCGCCGAAGAGTTAGCGGCGGAGCAACCGGCGGGTTTCGACGTCGTCACCTGCATGGAGATGCTCGAGCATGTGCCCGATCCGGCGTCCGTAGTGCGCGCCTGCGCGCAGCTGGTCAAGCCCGGCGGCTGGGTGTTCTTCTCCACGCTGAACCGCAATGCCAAGTCCTTCCTGTTCGCCATCCTGGGAGCCGAGTACCTGCTGAACCTGCTGCCGCGCGGCACCCACCACTACGACAAGATGATCCGGCCCAGCGAACTCGGGCGCCACTGCCGCGCAGCTGGCCTCGAGCTGCAACAAAGCAGCGGCCTTGAGTACAACCCGATCACCCGGCGCTACTGGCTCAGCAGTGACACCAGCGTGAATTACATGTTGGCCACGCGCCGGCCACGGGAGACGCCCGATGGTGCGTGAACTGAAGGCCGTGCTGTTTGACCTGGACGGCACGCTGGTCGACAGCGCAGGCGACCTCGGCGCGGCTGCCGACCAGCTGCGCACCGACCGCGGCCTGCCGCCCCTGGGCTTGGCCGCCTACCGCGCGATGGCGGGCGCCGGCGCCCGCGGCATGCTGGGCGTGGCCTTCGGCATGGCTCCCGACCATCCAGACTTTCCGCTCTTGCGCGAGGAGTTCTTCCAGAACTACGAACGCCGGCTGACCCAGCTCACGCGGCCTTTTGACGGCGTCGTTCCTCTGGTCGAGAAACTCCACGCGCGTGGCCTGCGCTGGGGCGTGGTCACCAACAAACCCTCGCGCTTCTCCGTGCCGCTGACCGCCGGCATGGCGCTGTTCGCCCGCAGCGGCGTGCTCGTGAGCGGAGACACCACGCCGTACACCAAGCCGCATCCGGCGCCCTTGCTGGAAGCGGCCCGCGTGCTGGAGGTCGACCCCGCGGCCTGCATTTACGTGGGCGACGACGCACGCGACATCGTCGCGGGCCGAGCGGCTGGCATGGCCACCGTGGCGGCCTGCTACGGCTACCTGGGGCCGGTCGACACGGCCGAATGGGGCGCGGACGCCGCGATCGATGCGCCTTTGGGCCTGTTGTCCGTGCTGGATCTTGCAATCGAGCCCAATGGACTAAAATAGCGAGCTCTGGGGCTGCATTGGTTTCGACGTGGGTTCGGAATCGCTGTGGTGCATGTCGAGCTGAATGCGCTCGTTAAACAGATTCAAACAAACTAACTGCAAACGACGAACGTTTCGCACTCGCTGCTTAATTGCCAGTGAGCTTTACAACAGCAGGCCGATGGGCTGGGCAAGGGGTTCTTGACGCAAGTTGAGCGCTCCCGGCTGTAAAGATAATTTCATCGGCTGGCTCCGGACCGGGTACCTTGGTCAGGGGCGAGACAATAGGGTACTGGCGTCCTGTGTAGCGTGCGGCTGCGCGGCACAGGAAGCGAGACCTAAAACAGACCGCTAAACATGTAGATCTGCGCGAAGATGGCTTGCGGACGGGGGTTCAAATCCCCCCAGCTCCACCAACCACCCGAAAGGCGTCCACCGGCATCCGGTGGACGCCTTTTTCTTTGGCTGCTGACAGCAGATCTTCAGGCAGGGTCGGCGCGAGCAGCCAGCGCTTGAGCCGCAGCCAGGGGTGCAGCCCGGGCTCGGCGTCCAGCACCTCCTGGCGACCCGCGTCGTCGCGGTCGATCCGTTGCAACCGGTTGTTCCCGCCCAGGCACAGTGTCGCACGGTGGTAGCCTGCCTAGGCAAAGTGCACGAGCGACTCGTCGGTGGCGCCGAAGGCATTGGTCAGCACCGTGGTGTGGATCTGGCGCCGCTGCGCGGGCCAGCAGCCGAAAGCCCGCGAAGCCATCCGCCGGCGCCTGCCGCGCGAGCCGGCCCAGCGCGCAGTGCTGCCCGTCCGGCCGCGTGGCCTGGTAGCGCAGCGCGGCGCGCGGTGCCAGGCTGGTGCAGGCCTGCCACAGCAGCGCCAGCAGGTTCGGCTCTGGCAGCGGCCAAGATGCAGGCGTGTGCATGGCCGGCGTCGCATGCGTTCGAGGATGGTGGTGATGCCCCGGCCGCCGGCGCTGCAGGCGTCTCTGTGCGCCATGCGTGCACACGCGAAACGGAAGGGATTGCGCCCGTCGGCGCAGATCACGGCGTTCGTGCCGGCTCTTCGGCGATGCCGCCAGGGTGGGCCGGGTCGTGCGGGCGCAAATGCCGTACAGGCACCGGTGCCACCCCCGCCATGAGGGATGGCCGCTCAGCATTTCAGCCGTGCAGGACGTCGACTTCGGCCGCAAACAGGTAGCCCGCGTGCCGCTCGGTCACGATCAGCCGCGGCCGGCGCGGGTCGGCCTCGATCTTGCGCCGCAGCCGTCCGACCTGCACGTCGATGGAGCGGTCATAGACCTCGGCGTTGTGCAGGCGCGAAAGGTCCAGGAGCTGCTCGCGCGTGAGCACGCGCTGCGGCGCCGACAGAAACGCCAGCAGCAAGTTGAACTCGCTGTTGCGCAGTTCCACGGGCCGGCCTGCCGGGTCGTTGAGCCGGCGCAGGCGCAGGCTCAGCGTCCAGCCCTCGAAGCGATAGGCACGCACGCTGGCGACGGTCTCGGCCAGCGTGGCGTGCATCTGCGTGCGCCGCAGCAGCGCGCGAATGCGCGCCAGCAGTTCGCGCGGCGAGAAGGGCTTGGTCAGGTAGTCGTCTGCGCCCAGCTCCAGGCCCATGACGCGGTCGGCCTCCTCGGTGCGGCCGGTCAGGATGATGATGGGCAGCTTGGACCGGGCGCGCAGGTCGCGCGCGATGGCCAGCCCGTCCTCGCCCTTCAACCGCAAATCCAGCAGCACGAGCTGCACGGCCTCGCGCTCCAGCACCGCGCGCATCTCGGCCTCGCGCGCGACCGCCGTCACGCGCAGGTCATGGTCGCCGAGGTAGGTGCTGATCAGCTCGCGCACCGAAGGGTCGTCGTCGACCGCCAGCACATGGGCTGGGATCGGCGCGCCGAGGTGCGGTGACTGGCAGTGCATGGAGCAACGGGGTGGTCTGGACGCGGCAGTGTAGACATTTGTGTCGCGCGGTGTCTCGCGCAAACCGCGTCGTGCCGGGATGTCGGCCGCGTGTAAGCCGCTGGCGGCAGGAGGTCGTGTGTCAGATGACGTCTGAGCGCCGGGTGCGGACATTGGGCGCATCCGGGGCGCCGCTGTAATGGGGGCGGCGGTCGGCGCGTCGGCAGCAGCGTGCCGGCCGGCGGAAAGGGCCAAGGAATTGCGATTGCCGCCACCGTTCAGGATTGCCGTCGTTGAATCGGACGACCTCATGCGTGAGCTCCTCATCCGCTGGCTGGACGACGCGGGCTACCGCGCCACCGAGGCCAAGTCGGCCGGCCTCGCGGGCCAGTCCTTCGATCTCGTGCTCGCCGACGTCGCGGGGCCGCGCAGCGTGGCCATGCTGGTGCGCACCGTGCGCACGGCGCACGCCGGTCCGTTGATCCTGCTGTCCGCGCGTGTCGGACGCGGCAGCGGGACGGCACTGGGGCTGCAAGGCGTCTCTGCGGTGCTGGCCAAGCCGCTCGCGCGCGATGAGCTCCTGCAGGCCGTGCGCGCCGCGCTGCCCTGACATCTAGGCGGACCGGCCCACCGCGTCGGCCAGCACGCGCGCGAGCACCCGCGCCAGGTCTTGTTCCGCGAGCGGTTTGCGCAGCACGGCGCTGGCGCCGGCAGCGCGCGCGCGCTGCACCCGCTCCGCGTCGGTATAGCCGTGATCAGCAGGACCGGCATGCCGGGCCGCAGCGCATGCACTTCGCGCACGAGCTCGGTCCCCGACAGGCCGGGCATGCGTTCGTCGGTCAGCACGGCGTCGAAGCGCTCGGGGTGCGCTGTGAACGCTGCCAGAGCTTCCGCGCCCGAGCGGAAAGCCACTGGCACGTAGCCCAGGTCGGCCAGGCGCTGCGTGGCCAGATGCAGCAGCGCTTCCTCGTCGTCCACCACGAGGATCTGCTCGTGCCGGCCGCGTGGCAGCCGTGCCGGGGTGCTGTCTGCCGGCACGTCCGCGTCGCCCGTGCGTGGCAGCCACACGGAAAAGCGACTGCCGGCGCCGGGCTCGGTGCGCACGTCGACCGCGCCGCCGAACTCGGAGACGATGCCGTGCACGAGCGACAAGCCCAGGCCCGTGCCCGAGCCGGCCTCGCGCGTGGTGAAGAAGGGGTCGAAGATGCGCGCCAGGTGCTCGGGCGCGATGCCGGCGCCCGTGTCGGCCACCTCGAGCACCAGGTACTCGCCGGGACCCAGCTGGCCCGTGGTGGCCACGCGCGGGCGGTCCAAGCCCTGCAGCGTGAGCGCCACATGCAGCGCGCCACCCTCGGGCATCGACTGCAGCGCATTGGTGACGAGGTTCATCACCACCTGGTGCCATTGCGTGGCATCGCCCAGGCTGGCGGCATGGCCTGTGGCCAGCTGCTGCGTGAACCGCACCTCGGCCGGGATGGCGGCCGCCATCAGCTGCAGCGTCTCCTGCGTCACATGCGCGATGTGCACCGGCACGCGCGCGATCAACCCGCTGCGGCTGAAGGCCAGGATGCGCTCGACCAGCGCGCGGCCGCGCTCGGCCGCCGTCATGATGAAGTCGATGTCGCGGCGCGCGCGGCTGCCGGCGCGCGTGCTGCGCTGGGCCATTTCACAGAAGCCCAGCACGGCGCCCAGAATGTTGTTGAAGTCGTGTGCGATGCCGCCAGCGAGCGTGCCCACGGCCTCGAGCCGCTGGGTCTGGCGCAGCGCGGCTTCGGCGCGCTTGTGCGGGTCGATGTCGCTGACGGAGCCGGCCATGCGCGTGGGCCGGCCGGCGGCGTCGCGCACGCACAGGCCCTGGATCCGCACCCAGCGGTACAGGCCGTCGGGATAGAGGATGCGGTACTCGCCGTCGTAGGCGGGCAGCCGGCCCTCCAGGTAACCCCACAGGGTGGCCGTGCGCCTTGCCGCGTCGTCGGGATGCTGGCGCAGCATCCGGACCCAGTCTTCGCGCCGGCGCACCTCGGGGCCGGGCTCCAGGCCGTACAGGCGCTGCGCGCGCTCGGACAGGTACATGCGGTCGTTCGGGATGTCCCAATCGAAGATGCCGTCGTTCGAGCCTGCGGCCGCCAGCGCGAAGCGGCTTTCGGAGATGCGCAGCGCCGCCTCGGCTTCCTTGCGCTCGGTGATGTCGGTGGAGATGCCGGTCACACGGCCGACCTTGTCGTCCGAGATCATGACGCCGCGCTCGTGGATCCAGCGCACTGCACCGCCGGGCTGGACCACGCGGAACTCGGCCGTCCAGGGCACGTCGGCGCCGCCCTCGATCCAGGCGCCGAAGGCATGTTCCACGGCTGCGCGGTCTTCTGCGTGGATGCTGGCCGTCCACAGCCGAGGGTCGCGGTACAGGTCCTCGGCCTTGCGGCCCCAGACGCGCTCGAAGCTCGGGCTCACGTAGACCACGCGCTCGGGCACCAGCTCGGTGATCCAGATCACGTCGGGCGTGGCGTCGGCCATGCGGCGAAAGCGCTGCTCGCTCTCGGCCAATGCTGCCTGCACGCGTGCGTTCTGGCGCTCGGCCTCCTGGCGCTCACGGATCTCCCGCCGCAGCTCGTCGATCAGGCGGGCGTTCTGTGCCTCGCCAGCGCCCAGGAAGGCGTGGGCCTGTTCGAGTTCGCGGAGCTTGGCGTCCGCACCGCAGCGTGCGTAGGCCGCATGGGCCTGGCGCCAGTGCGCCTCGCTGGCCGTGGCCAGACCCAGCGCGGCGAGGCACTGCGCCGCACCTCGTGCGCCCGCGCCTCGCTGGGCAGCCAGCCCTGTGCCTGGGCCTGCTGCGCCGCCTGCGCATAGCGCTGTGCGGCTTCCAGGTGGCGCTGTGCGCGGTGGTCGCGCTCCGCATCGGCGAGCGCGCCCGCGACCTGCTGCTGCAGGAGCGGAACGTCACGGGCCGGGTCGGGTTGCTGCACGGTGCGCCTGTCCGATCGATGGCGGAAAGCCCGCGACGTGTTTCGCGCAGGGCCGGCGCATCATAGGCCGGCGCCCCCGCTGCCAGAGCGCGATCAGCCCGCGGCGCCTGCAGCGCGTCCAGCCTCCATGCAGCGTGGTGCGCTGCGTCACGAACGCAGCGCACCGCCAGATGTCAGATGACATCTGGCGGTCACTGCGGATGCCGTGCGCGGACGAAGATCCGTGCCGTGCGCCGCGCTTCGCGCGTAGCCCATCGGGGCAAGCCTGAGCAAGGCTTCCCAAGCCTTGACTGGCTTCGGGCGAAGCGGGCGGCCAAGATCACCTCCATTGGCGCCGTGGCGTCGCCCATTCCCACCCAGGAGTCCACACCATGACCAAGCTGCCCGCATCCCGCATCCAGGTTCTCGTCGCCCACTCCGATCCGCTGCTGGCCCTGGGCCTGGTGACCGTCCTGGGGCAGCAGCCCGGCATCGAAACCGTGTCCTCGGGGGCGGCCGACGTGGTGCTGACCGACTACGCGGGCGGACTGGCGCTGGCCGGCAAGCGGAGCGGGGGCACGCCAGCCCGCATCCTGGTGCTGGCCGTGCAGGACCGCGAGCAGGAAGTGCGCATTGCGCTGGAGCGTGGCGTGCACGGCTACCTGCTGGCCGGCAGCCGCGTCGACGACCTGCTCGAGGGCATCCGTGCGCTGGCCCAGGGCCAGCGCTACCTGAGCCTGGCCGCGGCCCAGCGCATGGCCGACAGCATGACGCGCGAGCACCTCACGGGCCGCGAGTCCGACTTGCTGCGCCTGCTGGTGCAGGGCTGCTGCAACAAGACCATCGCGCGCCAGCTGGAGATCGCGGTCGGAACGGTCAAGGCGCATGTGAAGGACATCATGTCCAAGCTGCAGGCCAACAGCCGCACGCGGTGGTCAGCATCGCGATGGCGCGGGGGCTGGCCGCAAAGCCTTGAGAGGATGTTCTGCCGCGCTGGTCTGCGTCTGCCGCAGGGTCAGGCGGCTGTCGTCGGGGCCGCGCCGTCCGCCTGCTGCGGCCGGGCGTTCGCGCACCGCCGCGTCCGCAGCACCCCGTTGACCTCCGCGCCGAAGATCAGCGTGGTCCCGCTGGCATAGAGAAAGACCAAGGTGGCCACCACGCCCGCGAAGCTGCCGTACACCAGCGCCAGCTTGCCCGCGCTGTGCAGCGTGTACGACAGCAGGGCGGCAGCGCCGGCCCACAGCGCGGCGCCCACCACCGCGCCGGGCAGCACGGTGCCGAAGCGCTGGCGCGTGTCCGGCAGCCAGGCGTACGCGATGGCGTAGAGCCCGCTCAGCACCACGAAGGCCGAGCCGTAGCGCACGCTGTTGCGCAGCCAGGGCGTCTCCTCGCCCGCGCCGATCTGCTGCTGCAGCAGCTGCCACAAGTAGGGCATCACGATCACAGAACTGAACGCGAGCAGGATGCCGCCGCCCACCACCACGGTGAACAGCGTGACCTTGAGCCTGGCCTTCCAGAACGCGGTGCCGCGCTCGATGCCGTAGGCGCGGTTCAGCGCCGTGCGCACGGCCTGCATGCCCGAGGAGGCGGTCCACAGCGTCACCACCAGGCCGATGGCCAGCAGCGCCTGGCTGCGCTGGGCCAGCACTTCGTCGATGACGGGCTGCACCGCCTCGCGCACGAGCTGGGGCGCGTAGCCCATCACGCGCCCGACCAGCGCGGCGGCGTCGCCAGCCTGGCCCACGTAGCCTGCCGCGGCGGACAGCAGCAGCAACAGCGGGAACATCGACAGCACCGTCGAGAACGCGAGGCTGCCGGCTTGGTTGGCGCTCTGGTGCAGCACATAGTTGCGGATGGCCCGTAGCAGCACGCCCAGCCCTGGGGCGGCCAGCGCAGCGTGCTTGAGGCGACCCCAGATCGCGGTCATTCGGTGGTCCCGGCGGTGCTTGGAAAGCGACAGCCTAGCTGCATCACCCGGCTAGCCGCTGCCGGACAAGGACGACATCCCCTGTGAGCCGCACTGCCGCAGGGCAGGGTTGGCCATGCCCCATTGGTCGGATGTGGCCGGGTGTTGCAGGAGGGATGCCGGCACGCCGACGGCCGCGCATGCTCCATGGCCAAGACAGCCCCGCTCCCTGCACCAAGAAAGGCCCAGACATGTCCTCCACGACCCTCGCCGATTCGACCGCCGCCGCCATTCCCGGCGACACCCATGGGACGCCGCAGTCGGCGCGCTCTCCGCTGTCCGACCAGGACTTTGCCGACCTCATGACCACGCTGCTGCTGGGCGAGGCCGACCTCGCAGCCCTGCGCCTGGCGCACCAGGTGCTTCAGGACCAGGTGGAGGACGTGCTCGACGTCTGGTATGGCTTCGTCGGCGGCAACCCGCACCTCGTGCGCTACTTCGCCGGCAGCGACGGCGCGCCCGACGCCGCCTACCTCGCGGCCGTGCGCAAGCGCTTCGGCGCCTGGATGTTGGACACCACGGCGGCGCGCTACGACCGCGCCTGGCTCGACTACCAGTACGAGATCGGCCTGCGCCACACGCGCCTCAAGAAGAACCGGACCGATGGCGTGCGCTCGACCGCCGACGTGATCCACCTGCGCTACCTGATCGCCTTCATCGTGCCGCTGACGGCCACCATGCGTCCCTTCCTCGCGAAAAAGGGCCATGCGCCCGAGCAGGTGGAGGCCATGCACCAGGCCTGGTTCAAGGCCGTCACGCTGACGGCCACGCTGTGGGCCCAGCCCTACCTGCCGGCCGCCGATTTCTGATCCAGGAGTTCCCCATGACCCGACTGACCCATGCCGCCGGCGCGCCGGTGGTCGACAACTTCAACATCCAGACCGCAGGCCGGCGTGGCCCGGCCGTGCTGCAGGACGTGTGGCTGCTGGAAAAGCTCGCGCATTTCGACCGCGAGGTGATCCCCGAACGCCGCATGCATGCCAAGGGCGCCGGCGCCCACGGCCACTTCACGGTCACGCAGGACATCACGGCCTTCACGCGCGCCGCGCTGTTCGCGGCCGTGGGCAAGCGCTGCGAGGTGTTCGTGCGCTTTTCCACCGTGGCCGGCGAGCGCGGCGCGGCCGATGCCGAGCGCGACATCCGCGGTTTCGCGATCAAGTTCTACACCGAGCAGGGCAACTGGGACCTGGTGGGCAACAACACGCCGGTGTTCTTCCTGCGCGATCCCCTGCGCTTTCCGGACCTCAACCACGCCGTCAAGCGCGACCCGCGCACGGGCCTGCGCAGCGCCGCCAGCAACTGGGATTTCTGGACGCTGCTGCCCGAGGCACTGCACCAGGTCACCTATGTGATGGGCGACCGCGGCCTGCCGCGCAGCTACCGCCACATGCACGGCTTCGGCAGCCATACCTTCAGCCTCATCAACGCCGCCGGCGTTCGGCACTGGGTCAAGTTCAGCTGGAAGACGCAGCAGGGCATCGCCAACCTCACGGACGAGGAGGCGCAGGCCGTGGTCGGCAGCGACCGCGAGAGCGCGCAGCGCGACCTGTACCAGGCCATCGAGGCCGGCGACTTCCCGCGATGGACGCTGTACCTGCAGACCATGACCGAGGGCGAGGCGGCCCGGCACCCGGTCAATCCCTTCGACCTGACCAAGGTATGGCCGCATGGCGACTTCCCGCTGCGCGAGGTCGGCGTGCTGGAGCTGAACCGCAACCCCACCAACTTCTTCGCCGAGGTCGAGCAGGCCGCGTTCTCGCCGGCGCAGATCGTCCCTGGCATCGGCTTCTCGCCCGACCGCATGCTGCAGGCGCGGCTGTTTTCCTACGGCGACGCGCAGTGCTACCCCCAGGTCTTCGAAGGCGAGGTGGCGCAAGGCCAGGACGGTGCGTGTGTTCATGCTGTGGTCGCCGAAGGCAGGGGACAGCCGCGGTCATCGCAGCCGTCGGCCGCCGGCACACCGTCCGCAAGAGGTAGCGCCTCCCCCACCAGCTGGCCCAGCAGCGCGCCCAGGCGCAGGTCGTCGATCGCGCCGAAGTGGTGCAACCGCACGCGGCCCTGCCGGTCGAGTACGACCAGGCTGGGCGTGCCGCGCAGGCGCAGGGCCTGCATGCTCAAGGGCACGCCGTCGTGGCCGTCGGGCTGGTCGATGCCGATCGGAAAGCTCAGCCGGTACTCGTGCACGAAGGCCCGCAGCGCGGCCACGCTACCCATCACGGTATGGTGTTCGAACACCGTGTGCAGGCCCACCACGGCCAGTTGCCCGGGCGGGAACAGCTGGTGCAGGCGTTGCGCCTGCGGCAGCCCGTGCGACACGCAGCCCGGGCAGAGCAGCTGGAAGGCGTGCAGCACGACGACGCGGCCGCGCAGCGATGCCAGCGTGATGGGCGCCGGCGTGTTGAGCCAGTGCGCGACCTGCAGGGCAGGCGCGGGAAGCGGCGTCGCGCTGTCCATGGCTCAGGCGCCTTGGCGGTGCAGGCGCACCGCCGGGAAGTCCACAGGCACGTCGAAGACCAGGTTCACGTAGTTCGTGAACAGATTCAACGCCACATGGGCCACGATCTCGACGGCTTCCTCGTCGCTGAAGCCAGCAATGCGCAGGGCCTGGACATCGCCGGCGTCGACCTGGCCGCGCGCCTCCACCAGCCGCAGCGCGAAGCGCAATGCGGCGGCGGTCCGTGCGTCGGCCGCCTCGCCGCGCTGGGCTGCCGCCATCTCCTCGGCGCTGGCGCCGGCCTTGCGGCCCAGCAGCGTGTGGGCGGCCAGGCAGTAGTGGCAAGCATTGCGTTCGGCCACGGCCACGGCGATCTGCTCGCCCAGCTTCGCCGGGATCACGCCCGCGCCCAGCGCGCCGAAGCTGCCCCACATGCTCTTGAGCGCGGCCGTCGAGTTGGCAACCGCGCGGAACATCGCGGGCGTGGCGCCGAACGCGCCGTGGATCTGGGCCAGCAGCTGCTGGCGCTCGCCGCTGGTGTCGGAGGTGGAGAGCAGGGGAATGCGGGACATGCTGGTTTCCTTTCGGTGTGGATGAGGATGCCAGTGTGCGTGCCCTTCCTGTACCATTGGGTGCGAATCGTCCATAGTTCATGCCGAATCGTCCAGACTCCCCGCCCGGCCCTCTGGACCGCTTGTCCGCGCTGCTGGAGCGCTGCCGTGTGCGTGCGCGGTTGTTCCACCAGGGGCCGCTGTGCGGCGTGAGCCCGTTCCCTGCACTGCCGGGCCGTGGCTTCCTGCACGTGATGCGCGCCGGCCGGCTGGAGCTGCGCCATGCGCTGCGCAGTGGCCTGCCGCGCGTGCTGCAGGTGACCGAGCCCAGCTTGCTGTTCTATCCGCGGCCGGTGGCCCATGTGTTCCACAACCCGCCCGTGGAGGGCTCGGACTTCGTCTGCGCCGAGCTGGAGTTCGATGGCGGCGCGGCCAACCCGCTGGTGCGCGGGCTGCCCGCCCTGGTGCTGCTGCCGCTGGCGCGCGTGGAGGGCCTGCAGGCCGCGCTGGCGCTGCTGTTTGCCGAGACCGAGCGGCTGCGCTGCGGCCAGCGCCTGCTGGCCGACCGGCTGTTCGAGGTGGTGCTGATCCAGCTGCTGCGCTGGTGCATCGACCATCCAACCGAGGCCGGCATCCAGAGCGGCCTGCTGAGCGGCCTGGCCGACCCGCGGCTGGCGCGCGCGCTGGTGGCGATGCACGAGGCCCCGGGCCATGGCTGGAACCTGGACGCGATGGCGCAGCAGGCCGGCATGTCGCGCAGCGCCTTCGCCGCGCAGTTCCACGCCGTGGTCGGGCAGACGCCAGCCGCCTACCTGGCAGACTGGCGGCTCACGCTGGCCCAGGCCGGGCTGCGCGCAGGGCGCCCGGTCAAGCAGCTGGCCGACGAACTGGGCTATGCCGGCGCGTCGGCGCTGTCGCGGCTGTTCAGCCAGCGCGTGGGGCTGTCGCCGCGCGACTGGCTGGCACACGACGCGGCGGACCTCAAGCGCGCGCAAACGCCAGCAGGTCCGCGTTGAGCTGCTCCTTGGCGGTGTCGCCCAGGCTGTGGCTGCCGCCCTTGTAGATCTTCAGTTGCGCGCCCTTGACGCGCCTGGCCGACAGCAGGGCCGCGCCCTGGATCGGCACGATCTGGTCGTCGTCGCCGTGGATGATCAGCGTGGGCACGTCGAAGCGCTTCAGGTCCTCGGTGAAGTCGGTCTCGCTGAAGGCCTTGATGCAGTCGTAGGCGTTCTTGTGGCCGGACATCATGCCCTGCGTCCACCAGCTGCGGATCAGGCCCTCGGAGACCTTGGCGCCGGGGCGGTTGAAGTTGAAGAAGGGCCCGGTGGCGACCTCGAGGAAGAACTGCGCGCGGTCGGCCAGGTAGGCCTTGCGGAAGCCGTCGAACACCTCCATCGGCAGGCCGACCGGGTTGTTGGCCGACTTCAGCATGATGGGCGGCACCGCGCCCATCAGCACGGCCTTGGCCACGCGCGCGCTGCCGTGGCGGCCGATATAGCGCGCCACCTCACCGCCGCCCGTGGAGTGGCCCACCATCATGGCGCCGCGGATGTCCAGCTGCGTGAACAAGGCCTGCAGGTCGTCGGCATAGGTGTCCATCTCGTTGCCGTGCCAGGGCTGGCTGGAGCGGCCGTGGCCGCGGCGGTCGTGCGCGATGCAGCGAAATCCGTGCGAGGCCAGGTGGTACATCTGCGCCTCCCAGGCGTCGGCGCTGAGCGGCCAGCCGTGGCTGAAGGTGACGACCTTGCCGTCCTTGGGCCCCCAGTCCTTGTAGTTGATCTGGGTGCCGTCTTGGGTGGTGATGGTGCTCATGGCCTGGTTTCCTTTGGCGGGGTGGTGGGTGGATTGGGCTTGCGCAGGCAGGGCCAGCGTGGCCGATGCCGCGCCGGCGAGCAGCACGCGGCGCCGCGAGGACGGCGCCGTGGCGGGGGAGAGCTCAGACATGGAAGATCCTTTCGTGGAAGGCGGCGGTGTGCGCCAATGCGTGGCACGCCGCCATGGTCGGGCGCCGTGCTGTGCGCGGCATCCCGCGCCGGAGTGGGGGCGCTGCGGCGCTTTGATGGGAGGCGGCAGGCCCTGCAAGGGGAGGCCTGCATCCGGCCCTTTGGAGGGAGCTAGCGTTGGCCCGGCAATCGAAAGCGCGACAGCGACCAGCGCCGCACCTGCTCCTCCCATTCGTCGTCCTCGCGCGCCGTGAGCGGCAGCGCCAGGTTGGTCACGAACATCCAGTCGCCGAGCACGGCCGTGCTGGCCGGGAACAGCAGGCCCTCGGGCGCGCCGTCGGCCGCGATGCCGAGGAACTCGCCGGCGCGCCCGCGCACGCGGCCGGCCTCGTCCAGCGCGATCACGGTGTCGATCTGGTTGGCCACCACCCAGAGCCGGCCGTCGTGGAACTGCAGGCCGTCGGCGCCGTACAGGCCCTCGGCCAGTACCGCCAGCGGCCCGCCGGGCAAGGGCAGGCGCAGCACACGGCCGTCGCCGGCGTTGTTGATGTAGAGCACGCTCTCGTCGGCGTTCAGGGCCAGGCCGTTGGCGCCGAAGGGCAAGGCGCCGGCCGTGGCCAGCAGCGGATCGCGCAGCAGCGTGCCGACCGTGCAGGGCGTGCAGCGCGTGGCCTGCGCGATGCGGTAGATGGCGCCCTGGAACGAGTCCGAGACATAGAGGTTGCCGGCGCGGTCGAACACCATGCCGTTGATGGCCGGGAAGCCGGCCGCACCGAAGACCACGGTGTCGTGGCTGCCGTCCGGGTTGTCGATGCGGCCGGGTGCGGGCGCCGCGGGCACCAGGGCCTCGAAGCGCGCGACGTCCTCGACGGGGGTGGCGGCATCGAAGTCCAGCGCGATGCGTTGCAGCCGCCCGGCGCCGAAGTTCAGCACGTAGAGCCGGCCGTCTGCGACGGCCAGGCCCGTCAAGGGCGTCTCGCCGAAGCTGCGCTGCGCCAGCAGCCGGCCGTCGGCGGCATAGCGCAGCAGCTGGTTGTTGCGCGCGGAGGCCGGCATGCGTGCGTCGAAGGTGCCGACGTAGAGCTGGCCCGAGGCCGCATCGGCCGCCAGGCCCTCGGGGTGGCGCACGTCGGCGGGCAGCAGCACGAAGCGCTCGACCTCCCAGCGCGCGACGCGCTGCGGCTGGGCTTGCGGGGCGGTGCAGGCCAGCGCGGCAGAGCAGGCCAGGAGGGCGGTCAGGGACCGGAGGAGGCGAGGGCGCATGGCTGGTCCTTGGCAGACGGAGGAGTGGCTCTGGTTGTAGAGGCGCCGCGCGGCGGCGGAATCGCCGTTCAGCAGGGCCCGGACCTAGGCCGCCGGGGGGATGGCAGAGGGGCGCGCCGTTGCGAAGATGGCGGCACTTTTCGCCACAGGAGCCTCGCCATGCCGCTTCTTCGCCCTCCCTTGCGCCCCTGCGCCGCCCTTGCCGAACCGGCGGCGGTCGTGTCGGCTGCACAGGCGCCGACCCGCACGGTGCGCGTGCGCGACGACCTCATCGCCTACCGAGCGCTGGGCCCGGAGCACGGTGTGCCGCTGCTGCTGCTGAACCGCTTTCGCGGCACCATGGACCACTGGGACCCTGCGCTGCTGGCGGTGCTGGCGGCTGAGCGCCGCGTGCTGGTGTTCGACCAGCCGGGCTTCGCGCGCTCCGAAGGCACGCCACCCGCCAGCGTGGCCGCCTTCGCGGCGAACGCCGCCGCCTTCGCGCAGGCACTGGGCATTGCCGAGCTGGACGTGCTGGGCTTCTCGATGGGCGGCACCGTGGCGCTGCAGTTGCTGCTGGACCAGCCGGCCCTGGTGCGCCGCGCCGTGGTCGCGGGCTCCGGCCCCGGCCATGTGCCCGGCCTGCCGCAGGACCCGGATGTCGGCAGCCCCGCGGTCTGGCAGGTGGCGACCAAGCCGGTCAACTCCGACGAGGACTTCCTGTTCCTGTTCTTCGAGCCCTCGGCCACGAGCCAGCAGGCCGGGCGCGACTACCTGGCGAGGCTGCGACAGCGGCCCGATGCCTTCGTGCGGCAGGTCGAGCCCGCGGCGTGGCAGGCGCAGCTGGCCTCGGCCCTCGCGTTGCAGGATCCGGCGGCCTCGCTGCTGCCGCGGCTGGGCGCAGTGCGTCAGCCAGTGCTGGTCGCCAACGGCCGGCACGACACCATGGTGGCCAGCTACGCCTCCTACGCGATGGCGCAGGCGCTGCCAGACGCCACGCTCGTGCTCTACCCGGATGCTGGGCACGGTTTCCTGTTCCAGTATCCCGAGCGCTTCGGCGCGGACGTGCTGCGCTTCCTGCGCTGAGCCTGGCCCTGCCGCTTCGGACCGCGCCTTGGGCCATTGGCGGGAGGGCGCAGTCCTGCCGGTATCATCTGCGGCCATTTTTCACGGGCCCCGGGCGGCCCGTCACCCCATGCAGCTGCAGGACATCCTCTTCTCCCAAGGTTTCGGCACGCGGCGCGTCTGCGCCGGGCTGGTCCAGCAGGGCCATGTGGCCGTGGCCGGCGCCGATGGCGTCTTCCTGCCTTGCACGGAATCGGCCGCCGACTTCGACCCCGAGGGCCTGCGTTTCCGCGTGCAGGGCCAGGACTGGGAGTACTTCGAAAAAGCCTACGTGCTGCTGCACAAGCCGACCGGCACCGAGTGCTCGCACAAGCCTTCGTCCTATCCCAGCGTCTACACGCTGCTGCCCGCGCCGCTGCGCCAGCGCCCGCAAAAGAGCGCGCTGCAGGGCGTGCAGGCCGTCGGCCGGCTCGACCAGGACACGACCGGCATGTTGCTGCTCAGCGACGATGGCCAGTTTCTCCACCGCATGACCTCGCCCAAGAAGCTCACGCCCAAGGTCTACGAGGTGCAAGCCAAGCATGCTCTGGACGCCAGGCAGGTCGAGGCTCTGCTGCGCGGCGTGGTGCTGGACGACGACCCGCGCCCGGTGCAGGCAGCGGCGGCCGAGATCGTCGATGCCGACGGCGCCGCGCGCCACCTGCGGCTGACGCTGACCAGCGGCAAGTACCACCAGGTCAAGCGCATGCTGGCCGCGGTGGGCAACCGCGTCGAGGGCCTGCACCGTTCGCGCATCGGCGCTTTGGCCCTGCCCGCCGACCTGGCGCCCGGCCAGTGGCGCTGGCTGCGGGCCGAAGACCTGGCTGCGCTGACGGCTGGCTGACAGAGCGCAGCGCTACACTGCGCGCTCCGTGCAAAGGGTGTCGTGAAATCCTCGTTCCTGCTTCGGCTCGGCGCCGCGCTGCTCGCGCTGGCCGTGCTGTCCCCATTGGCGGCCCAGGCGCAGCGCGCCCCGGTCTTCGTGCTGAACTCCCTGGACGCTTCCGTCAGCGTGATCGACCCGGTCAGCTGGCAGGAAACGCGCCGCATCGCCACCGGCAAGGAGCCGCACCACCTGTACATGACGCCGGACGAGAAGTCGGTGATCGTCGCCAACGCGCTGAGCGACTCGCTGACCTTCATCGACCCCCACACGGCCGAGGTGCAGAAGGTCGTGCCGGGCATCGTCGACCCCTACCACCTGCGCTTCTCGCCCGACATGAAGTGGCTGGTGATCGCCGCCAACCGGCTCAACCACGTCGACCTGTACCGCTGGAACGGCCATGACCTGCAGCTAGCGCGCCGCCTTTCGACCGGCAAGACGCCCAGCCACATCTGGATCGACGCGCGCAGCACCACTGCCTACGTCTCGGTGCAGGACAGCGACGAGCTCATCGCCGTGGACCTGGCCACCCAGCAGATCCGCTGGCAGGTGCCCACCGGCAAGATGCCGGCCGACGTGTTCGGCACGCCGGATGGCAAGAGCCTGCTCGTTGGCCTGACCGGCGCCGACGGCGTGCAGGTGTTCGACATCTCGGGCAAGGAACCCCGCGCCGCCAAACTGATCAAGACAGGCAATGGTGCCCATGCCTTCCGCAGCGCCGGCGACGGGCGCCATGTCTTCGTCAGCAACCGTGTCGCCAACACCATCAGCAAGATCGACCTGCACAGCCTGGAGGCCGTCGCCAGCTTTGTCGCGCCCGGCGGGCCGGACTGCATGGACCTGTCGGCCGACGGCCGTCTGCTGTACTTCACCTCGCGCTGGGCGCGCAAGCTCAGCGTGCTGGACCTGCAGACCGGCAAACTCGTGCAGCAGGTCAAGGTCGGCCGTTCGCCGCATGGCGTTTGGACCCTGGACCATGCCACGCGCTGAGCGTGGGCTGTCGCTGCGCAAGGCCATCGCGGCCGCCGTCGCGCTGGTCCTGAGCGGTCAGGCTGCGGCCAACTGCACGCGGCCGGTCTACCTCACGCTGGACACCGGCCACATGGGCGTGGCCCCGCTGATCGCCGACGTGCTCAAGCGCCAGGACGTGCGGGTGACCTTCTTTGCCGCCAACGAGGCCACGCAGCAGGGCGACGGCAGCCTGGGCGACGACTGGGCCGCCTGGTGGCGCGCCCGTGCGCAGGAAGGCCACGCCTTCGCCTCGCACACCTATGACCATGTCTACTGGAGCGCCGACGTGCCGCCCGGCCGCGACGGCACGGCGCGCTTTCGCATCCGCGCCTCGGCCGGCCCGCAGATCGGCCAGACCCGGCTGTTCACGGCCGCGCAGTATTGCGAGGAGATCGGCCGCGCCGCGCGCCGGCTCGAGGAGGTCACGGGCCAGCCGCCGCTGCCGCTGTTCCGCGCGCCGGGCGGGCGCACCTCGCCCACGCTGCTGTCGGTGGCGCGCGGCTGCGGCTATGCCCACGTGGGCTGGGCGCCGGCCGGATTCCTCGGCGACGAGTTGCCCAGCGAGCGCTACTCCAATGCCGACCTGCTGGCCAAGGCCCTGCGCGACATCAGGCCCGGCCAGATCCTCGTGGCCCACCTGGGCATCTGGTCGCGCAAGGATCCCTGGGCGCCGGCCGTGCTGGAGCCGCTGATCGAAGGCCTCAAGGCCAAGGGCATGTGCTTCGCCACGCTGCGCGAGCATCCGGACTACCAGCGCTGGATCGCCGCGCACAGGGACGACCCGCCATGGAGTCGCTGACCGACCTGTTCGGCATGGCGCAGCAGTGGCTGTTCGAGTCGCTGGTGCAGCCGGTGGTGTTCGCCATCGGCCTGGGTGGCTGGCTGGAGGACGCCTTCACGGCCACCGGCTGGCTGCTGGTCGGCCTGCTGCAGATTGCCGCCATGCTGCTGGTGATCGGCCCGCTGCAGCGCTGGCGCCCCGTCGAGCCCGTGACCGACCAGTCCGCCATCCGCACCGACATTCTCTACACGCTGGTGCACCGGCTGGGCCTGTTCCGCCTGGCGCTGTTCTTCACACTGGAACCGTGGATGGACGATGTGTTCGGCTGGCTGCGTGTGCAGGGGCTGTCGACCTGGCACCTGGACGGGCTGTGGCCCGGCGTGACGGACGTGGCCTGGGTCAGCTTCGTGCTGTACCTCTTGGTGTTCGACTTCGCCGACTACTGCATCCACCGCGGGCAGCACCGTTTCCAGTGGTGGTGGAACCTGCATGCGCTGCACCACTCGCAGCGCCAGATGACGATGTGGAGCGACAACCGCAACCATCTGCTGGACGACCTGCTGCGCGACGCCATCCTGGTCGTCGTGGCGCAGCTGATCGGCGTGGGACCGGGCCAGTTCGTCGCCATCGTGGCGCTGACGCAGCTGTCCGAGAACTTCCACCACGCCAACCTGCGGCTGTGGTTCGGCCGGGTCGGCGAGCGGCTGTGGGTCAGTCCGCGCTTCCACCGCCGGCACCACAGCATCAGCATTGGCCACGAGTCCGAAGGACGGGGCAGCCTGGGCGGCGTCAACTTCGGCGTGCTGCTGCCCTGGTGGGACATGTTGCTGCGCACCGCCGATTTCACGGTGCGCTACGACCCCACCGGCATCCGCGACCAGGTCGAACCCGGCCCGCGCGGCCTGCGCGACTACGGCCACGGCTTCTGGCGCCAGCAATGGTTGGGCGTGCTGCGCCTGGTCGGGCGGGCCTGAGCCGCGCGGTATCCTCCAGCCATGCGTCTGCTCATGGATTCCTTCTGGCGCGCGGCAGCGTACTGCCTGCATCCGCGCGTCATCGCCCTGTCGGTCCTTCCCCTGGTGCTGATGGCCGTGCTCTCGCTGGGCCTGGGTTACTTCTTCTGGGAGCCGGCCGTGGCCTGGATGCGCGCCTGGCTGCACGGCTGGCCGCTGTTCGGCACCGTCATGGGCTGGCTGCAGGGCCTGGGCTTCGGCGGCGTGCAGGCGGCCGTGGCGCCGCTGCTGCTGATCGCGCTGGTCACGCCGCTGGTGGTGGTGCTGTCGCTGCTGCTGGTGGCCGGGCTGGTCACGCCCTCGGTGGTCGCGCTGGTCGGCGACCGGCGCTTCCCGCGGCTGGAAAAGCGCCGCGGCGGCTCTTTCCTCGGCAGCCTGTTCGGCGCGTTGTGGGCCACTGTGGCTGCGCTGGTGGTGCTGGTGCTGTCGATCCCGCTGTGGCTGATTCCGCCATTGGTGCTGGTGCTGCCGCCGCTCATCTGGGGCTGGCTGACCTACCGCGTGATGTCCTACGACGTGCTGGCCGAGCACGCCAGCAAGGCGGAGCGCACGGAACTGATGCGCGAGCACCGCTTCACGCTGCTGACGCTGGGCGTGCTGACCGGCTACCTGGGTGCCGCGCCCGCGCTGGTCTGGGCCTGGGGCGCGCTGACGGTGGTGCTGGCCCCGGTGCTGGTGCCCGTCTCGGTCTGGCTCTACACGCTGGTATTCGCCTTCTCGGCCTTGTGGTTCACGCACTACGCGCTGGCCGCGCTCGAGGCCATGCGGGCCAAGGCCGCCAGCGTGCAGGTCGCCCCGGCCGATGCCGCCTGGCCGGCGCCCAGCGCCGTGCTGGTGGAGCAGGGCGACGCCGATTCCTCCTCTTCCCGTCCCTATGCCCCCACGCCCCTTCCCCCTCCCTGAGACGCTGCCGACGGCGGTCGGCCTGGTCATCGTCGGCGACGAGATCCTCTCGGGCAAGCGCGCCGACAAGCACATGGCCAAGGTCATCGAGCTGCTGTCTGCGCGCGGCATGCAGCTGGCCTACGCCGACTATGTGGGCGACGCGCCCGAGCGCATCACGGCGACGCTGGCGCGCGCCTTCGCTTCGGGCGACCTGGTGTTCTCCTGCGGCGGCATCGGAGCCACGCCGGACGACCACACGCGCCAGTGCGCCGGTGCCGCGATTGGCCGCCCGCTCGTGTTGCATCCCGAGGCCGCTGCGCTGATCCGCGAGCGCATGCAGGACGTCGCCCGCGAACAGGGCCTGCCCTACGAGCCAGACCGGCCGGACAACCAGCACCGGCTCAACATGGGGGTGTTCCCCGAGGGCGCGGCCATCATCCCCAACCCCTACAACAAGATCGCCGGCTTCAGCCTGGGCCACGTGCACTTCGTGCCGGGCTTTCCGGTCATGGCCTGGCCCATGATCGAGTGGGTGCTGGACACGCACTACGCGGCGCTGCAGCAGCGCGCGGCTTGGGAGGAGCGCTCCGTCGTCGTCTACGGCGCCATGGAGTCGGCCCTGGTGCCGCTCATGGAACGCATCGAGCGCAGCCACCCCGGTGTCAAGGTGTTCAGCCTGCCCAGCGTCGACCACCCCGAGCACGGGCGACACATCGAGCTGGGCGTGAAGGGCGAACCCGCTGCGGCGGGGCCGGCGTACGCCGAACTGCTGGCGGACCTGCAGGCCCAGGCGCTGCCGCTCGGACCCGAATTGGTGCGTTCTTAGGCACCAAATTGGAGATTCCGCAATATTGCACCAATCTTGTGCAAAACGCGGCATTCAGTGCGCGTGCGCTGTAGGATGGAGCGCCGTTGCGACGGGCATTTCGCGCACGGATCCGCGCAGATCGGCCGGTTTTGGTGCGCACCCATTTGGCACGGAACCTGCATCCGAGTCCCCGTCTTATCCGTAGACCCCAACCAACCCTCAGGAGCTTTTTGATGGCCAAGACCGTCGCAGACGTGATGAAAATGGTGAAGGAGAACGAAGTCAAGTTCGTCGACTTCCGCTTCACCGACACCCGTGGCAAGGAGCAGCACGTCACCGTGCCGGTGTCCCACTTCGACGAAGACAAGTTCACCTCCGGCCATGCATTCGACGGTTCCTCGGTCGCGGGTTGGAAGGGCATCGAAGCCTCGGACATGCAGCTCATGCCCGACCCGAACACGGCCAACATCGACCCCTTCTTCGAAGAAACCACGCTGTTCCTGCAGTGCGACGTGATCGAGCCGGGCGACGGCAAGGCCTACGACCGCGACCCGCGTTCCATCGCCAAGCGCGCCGAAGCCTACCTGAAGGCCTCCGGCCTGGGCGACACGGCCTTCTTCGGACCGGAACCCGAATTCTTCATCTTCGACGGCGTGCGCTGGAGCAACGAGCCCGGCCGCGTGTTCAGCGAGATCGAAGAATACGAAGCCCCCTGGAACAGCGGCGCCAAGCTGGAAGGCGGCAACCGCGGCCACCGTCCGACCGTCAAGGGCGGCTACTTCCCCGTGCCGCCGGTCGACAGCACGCAGGACATGCGCGCCGAGATGTCGCTGATCCTCGAATCGCTGGGCATCCCCGTCGAAGTGTTCCACCACGAAGTGGCGGGTGCAGGCCAGAACGAGATCGGCACCAAGTTCTCCACGCTGGTCGAGCGTGCCGACTGGACCCAGGTGCTCAAGTACGTGGTCTGGAACGTGGCCAACACCTACGGCAAGACCGCCACCTTCATGCCCAAGCCCTACGCTGGCGACAACGGCTCGGGCATGCACGTGCACCAGTCCATCTGGAAGGACGGCAAGAACCTGTTCGCCGGTGACGGCTACGCCGGCCTGTCGGACTTCGCGCTGTACTACATCGGCGGCATCATCAAGCACGCCCGCGCGCTGAACGCGATCACCAACCCCGGCACCAACAGCTACAAGCGCCTGGTCCCCGGGTTCGAAGCCCCGGTCAAGCTGGCCTACTCGGCCCGCAACCGCTCGGCCTCGATCCGCATCCCCTATGTGGCGAACCCCAAGGGCCGCCGCATCGAGGCGCGTTTCCCCGATCCGTCCGCCAACCCCTACCTGGCGTTCTCGGCTCTGATGATGGCCGGCCTGGACGGCGTGGAGAACAAGATCCACCCGGGCGAAGCTGCCACCAAGGACCTGTACCACCTGCCGCCGGAAGAGGACAAGCTGGTCCCCACCGTCTGCCACAGCCTGGACCAGGCCCTGGAGTACCTGGACAAGGACCGTGCCTTCCTGACCAAGGGCGGCGTGTTCACCGACTCCATGCTGGACGCCTACATCGAGCTCAAGATGGGCGAAGTCACGCGTTTCCGCATGGCGCCGCACCCGGTCGAGTTCGACATGTACTACTCGCTGTAAACCGCATGCCGTTCCGCCGCAACTTGTGGCGGCCGGCGCGGTCACAGCAAAGGACGGCTCCGGCCGTCCTTTTTTCATGGGGCGCGGCGCCGGGAAGGATCAACGGCGCGCGCTACCATGCGCTGCGACCGAACCGAGGGACCCTTTTGATCCGACGCATGAAGACAGCCATCGTTCTTGCCCTGTGTTCCGCCATGTTCGCGCCCGCCGCGTGGGCCCAGGTCTACCGCTGCGGCAACGAGTACACCAACAACATCCGTGACGCGCGCGAGGCGCAGCAGCGTGGCTGCAAACTGGTGGAAGGCGGCAACGTGACGGTCATCGAAGGCCCCAAGCCGCGCCCTGGCGCCGCCACCGGCCCCGTGCGTGCGCCTGCCGCGGCCGCGCCGCGCAGCGACGACAGCGCGCAGCGCACGCGCGACGCTGAGGCGCGCCGCATCCTCGAGGCCGAACTCAGGAAGGCCGAGGCGCGCCAGGCCGAGCTGCTCAAGGAATACAACAATGGCGAGCCCGAGAAGATGGGCATTGAAGGCCGCAACCACCAGCGCTATCTGGACCGCGTGGCCGAGATGAAGGCCGCCATCGCCCGCAACGACAGCGACATCGCCGGCATCAAGCGCGAGATCGCGCGCCTGCCGGCCGCCCAATGAGCTCCACCAGTCCCCCCGGCAAGGCGCGGCCCGTGCGTCCTGTGTCGCCCGCGACGAGTTCGCGCTTCCACGCCTTCGACCTGCTGGCCACGCTGGTCACGGTGCTGCGGGCCGACGGCACGGTGCTGTTCGCCAATGCCGCGCTCGAAGACGCCCTGGGCTTTTCGCGCCGCACGATCGAGGGCTCGTCCTTCGCCGACTTCTTCACCGAGCCGCACCTGGTGCAGAACGCGCTGGACGGCGCGCAGAGCAACGAGTTCGCCGCGCTGCGCTACGACGCCTTCCTCAAGCGCGCCACCTACGACCCGCTGCCCGTGCACGTGATCGTGGCGCCGGCCGAGGAGCCGGGGGAGATCATCATCGAGCTGTTGCCGCTGGAGCAGCAGGCGCGCCAGGACCGCGAGGAGCGCCTGATCGACCAGGCCCAGGCCAACAAGGAACTGATCCGCAACCTCGCGCACGAGATCAAGAATCCGCTGGGCGGCATCCGTGGCGCGGCGCAGTTGCTGGAGATGGAGATCGACTCGCGCGACCTGATCGAGTACACGCAGGTCATCATCCACGAGGCCGACCGGCTGCAAAGCCTCGTGGACCGGCTGCTGGCGCCGCACCGGCGCCCGCACGTGGTGGGCGACGTGAACATCCACGAGGTCTGCGAACGCGTGCGCTCGCTGATCGTGGCCGAGTTTCCGCGTGGTCTGAAGGTCGTGCGCGACTACGACACCTCCATCCCAGAATTCCGCGGCGACCGCGAGCAGCTGATCCAGGCCCTGCTCAACATCACGCACAACGCGGCCCAGGCACTGGCCGAACGCGTGGCCGCGGGCGACGCCGAGATCACCTTGCGCACGCGCGTCGCGCGGCAGGTTACCTTTGGTAAGCAGCGCTATCGATTGGCACTGGAATTGCATGTCATCGACAACGGACCAGGGGTCCCGGAGTCGATCAAGAGCCGCATCTTCTACCCGCTGGTGTCGGGCAGGGATGGGGGATCGGGACTGGGGCTCACGCTCGCGCAGACCTTCGTGCAACAGCACCATGGACTGATCGAATGCGAGAGCGTTCCTGGCCGAACCGATTTCAAGCTATTGATCCCGCTGCCCTGAGCAACCGCTCGCGGCTTCCGAAGCGGGCCGACCCGAGGTGACGATGAAGCCGATCTGGATAGTAGACGACGACCAATCCATCCGCTTCGT
This sequence comes from Variovorax boronicumulans, assembly GCF_007677875.1. GTDB lineage: Bacteria > Pseudomonadota > Gammaproteobacteria > Burkholderiales > Burkholderiaceae_C > Pseudorhodoferax > Pseudorhodoferax boronicumulans_A. The sequence goes on from NZ_VEDO01000004.1 coordinate 65,169, forward strand.
GCTGGAGAAAGCGCTTCTGCGCGAGAACCTGCCCACGCGCAGTTTCACGAATCCACGCGAAGTGCTGGCCGCCCTGGAGGGCGCCGGTGACGAGGACGGGCCGCAGATCCTGGTCAGCGACATCCGCATGCCCGGTGGTTCGGGCCTCGATCTGCTGGGCAAGGTCAAGGAGCTGCATCCCGGCCTGCCGGTCATCATCATGACCGCCTTCTCCGACCTGGACAGCGCCGTCTCGGCCTTCCAGGGCGGCGCCTTCGAATACCTGCCCAAGCCCTTCGACCTGCCCAAGGCGGTGGAACTGATCCGCCGTGCGGTGGAGGAAAGCCAGCGCGAGGAGGTGTCGGAAGAGCGCATGGCGGCCGCGCCCGAGATGCTGGGCCAGGCGCCGGCCATGCAGGACGTGTTCCGAGCCATCGGCCGGCTCAGCCAGAGCAACGTGACGGTCATGATCACGGGCGAATCCGGCTCGGGCAAGGAGCTCGTGGCGCGGGCGCTGCACAAGCATTCGCCGCGCGCCAACGGGCCTTTCGTGGCCATCAACACCGCCGCCATCCCCAAGGACCTGCTGGAGTCCGAGCTGTTCGGCCACGAGCGGGGCGCCTTCACGGGCGCGCAGACCATGCGGCGCGGGCGCTTCGAGCAGGCCGAGGGCGGCACGCTGTTCCTCGACGAGATCGGCGACATGCCGTTCGACCTGCAGACGCGCCTGCTGCGCGTGCTGTCCGACGGTCACTTCTACCGCGTGGGCGGGCACAACGCCGTGAAGGCCCATGTGCGCGTGATCGCCGCAACGCACCAGGACCTGGAGCAGCGTGTGCGCGAAGGGGTGTTCCGCGAAGACCTGTTCCACCGCCTCAACGTGATCCGCCTGCGCCTGCCGCCGCTGCGCGAGCGCAAGGAGGACGTGCCCATGCTCACGCGGCACTTCCTGCAGCAAAGCGCCGCGCAGCTGGGCGTGGAGCCCAAGCGCATCTCCGATGCCGCGCTGGCCCAGCTCGGCCTGTTCAACTTCCCCGGCAACGTGCGCCAGCTGGAGAACGTGTGCCACTGGCTCACGGTGATGGCACCGGCCCAGGTCATCGAGGCCAAGGATCTGCCGCCGGAGGTGCTGACCGTGGCCGTCAATGCGGCAGCCCAGCCGCCGGCGGCGGCGCCGCGGCCCCTGGCCGGCTACGAGCCGCAGGACCCCGTGGCCGGCAGCCCGGTGCCCGAGGCGTTCGTGCCGGGCGAGCCGGCGCCCGTGGCGGACGTGCTGGCGCCGCCGGGCGCGGCCGCAACGGCTTGGGAGCGCGGCCTGGAGGCCGAGGCGCTGGAGCTGCTGGCGGCCGACCGCCACGACGTGTGGGACGTGCTCACGCGGCGCTTCGAGTCCAAGCTGATCCTGACCGCGCTGAACAACACGCGCGGCCGCCGCATCGAGGCCGCGCAGAAGCTCGGCATCGGGCGCAACACCATCACGCGCAAGATCCAGGAACTGGGCCTGGAGTGATCAGAGCTCCAGCACCACGGGCGCGTGGTCGCTGGGCTTTTCCCACTTGCGCGGCACCCGGTCGATCACGCAGCCCTTCACCTGCGGCTTGAGCGCCGCGCTCACCAGGATGTGGTCGATGCGCAGGCCGCGGTTCTTCTGGTAGCCCAGCATGCGGTAGTCCCACCAGCTGAAGCTCTTGGGCGGCTGCTCGAACATGCGGAAGCTGTCGGTCAGGCCCAGGTCCAGCAGCGCGCGGAAGTGGGCGCGTTCCTGCTCGGTGTGGTGGATGGTGCCGGCCAGGCCCACGGGGTCGAAGCTGTCCTGGTCCTCGGGCGCGATGTTGAAGTCGCCCAGCAGCACCAGCTGCGGATGGGCGGTCAGCTCGGCGCGCAGATAGGCCTGCAGGCCATTGAGCCAGTTCATCTTGTAAACGAACTTGTCGGAGTCCGGCGCCTGGCCGTTGACGAAGTAGCCGTTGACCACGCGCAGCGGCCCGCTGGGCGCGTCGACCGTGGCCGCGATCACCCGCGCATGCTCGTCGTCGAAGCCCACGATGTTCTTCACGACCTCGCGCGCCGGCACGCGCGACAGGATGGCCACGCCGTTGTAGGTCTTCTGGCCGAAGACCGCCGCCTCATAGCCCGCCGCGCGCAGCGCGTCCAGCGGGAACTTGTCGTCGGTCATCTTCAACTCCTGCAGGCACAGCACGTCCACGGGGTTGGCGGCCAGCCAGCGCAGCACATGGTCCAGGCGGGCGGTGAGGGAGTTGACGTTCCAGGTGGCGATCTTCATGACCGCGAGCCTATCACCGCGGCGACGCCCGCCAGCGCGGCCTGCGCAGCGCTGCCAGGCCGCCGGCAGCCTCTGTCTCCACGGCCACGTGCGAGAGTTCGTGGATCGGTGCCAGCAGCGCCATGCAGGCAGCCGCCTCGCGCGGCGCAGCCGAAGCGATGGACACGATGGCCGCGCAGTGGCCAGGACCGGGCTGCCAGACATACAGGCCCTCGATGCGGTCGCCGGTGGGGGGCGAGGGCTCGGCCTCTGGCGCAGCGTCAACCATGTGGTCCTGCAGGTGGTCGGCCATGAGTTCGTCGCTGAGCCCGGCGGCCACGCATCACCCATGGCGCGTACGCGGTCATGGCGCGCGCGCTGGGACAATCAGGGCATGGATCAGCATTCCAACAAGCGCCATCTGGCGCTGTTCGACCTCGACGGCACCTTGCTGCCGCTGGACACCAACCAGGCCTTCGGCCAGTTCCTCGCCCGCCGCGGCTGGGTCGACGCCCAGGCCTGGCAGGCCCGCAACGCGGCCTTCCTCGAAGACCACCACCTGGGCCGGCTCGACCTGCACCGCTTCATCGACTTCTCCACCGCCGCCTGGCGCGACCGCGCCGAGCACGAGCAACTGGAAGTGCGCGCCGCCTTCGTGGCCGAGGTCATCGTGCCTGCCATTCCGAATGCGGCGCGGCGCCTGGTGGCGCAGCACCAGCAGGCCGGCGACCTCGTGGCCCTGGTCACGGGCACCAACGAATTCCTGGCCGCGCCCATCGCCGAAGCCTTCGGCATCGACCATGTGCTTGCCGTGCAGTTGGAGCGCGCCGACGCGGGCCGTGTCACGGGCCGCATTGTGGGCATCCCGTCCTTCCACGCGGGCAAGGTGGACCGCGTCCACGCCTGGCTGGCCGCGCAGGATCTGCAGCTGGACGCCTTCGCCTCCGTGAGCTTCTACGGCGATTCGGTCAACGACCTGCCGCTGCTCGACGTGGTAAGCCGCCCCGTGGCCGTCAGCCCCAGCGACGCGCTGCGGCAGGTGGCCCAGGCCAAGGGCTGGACCATCATCGAATCGCTCGCCAAGTAGCGCGGCTCCATTGAAGCCGAACAGGCGCCGCGGCGTGCCCCTCAGCGCCTGCTGGCGCGCCGCGGCGTCCGACAGCGGGCGTTCCAGCAGGGCCAGCAGCGGTGCATGGTCGATGCGCGGTGCGGTGGCTGTGCAGGGGTGAGCGCGCGAGGACGGCGGACATTGGGGTGCTCCTTGTGCGGCGCGGTGGTCGTGCCATGCCAGGCAGCGCAGGCTTGCGCGTGGACGCAGCTTTGCGCATGTCGATAGGCGCTTGGCGGTGCAGGCTAAGCTCGCCCGGTGCCCGTTCTCAAAGATTTCCTGGAAACGCGCCAGCCGGCGATCTACTTCGGCGCGGTGCTGCTCGGCGCCGCACTTGCATTCGGCGTGCCCGGCACATCCGCCTGGCAACCGGCGATCGAGCCGGCCCTGGCGCTCATGCTGTTCCTGACCTTCCTGCAGCTGCCGCTGTCCGCGCTGGCCCGGGCGCTGCGGGCGCGGCGCTTCATCACCACGCTGCTGGGGGTCAACTTCATCGCCGTGCCGTCGCTCGTGGCGCTGCTGCTGCCGCTGTTGCCGGCCGATCCTGTGCTGCGCCTGGGCGTGCTGCTGGTGCTGCTGTGCCCCTGCATCGACTACGTGGTGACTTTTGCGCAGCTGGGTCGGGCCGATGCGCGGCTGCTGCTGGCGGCCACGCCCTGGCTGTTGCTGCTGCAGATGGCGCTGCTGCCGCTGTACCTGGCGCTGCTGCTCGGCGACGCCGCGGCCGGCCTGGTGCGGCCCGGACCCTTTGTGCAGGCCTTCGTCTGGCTCATCGCCGTGCCGCTGGGGCTGGCACTGGCCTGCCAGCGTTGGGCCGGCATGCGCGTGAACGCGACGTTCGCGCTGCTGCCGGTGCCGGCCACGGCGCTCGTGCTGCTGCTGGTCGTGGCGGCCGTGTTGCCGCAGCTGGGCCAAGCCGGCATTGCCGCGCTGCGGGCCATGCCGGTTTATCTGGTGTTCGCGCTGCTGGCGCCCCCGCTGGGCTGGTGGCTGGCGCAGCGCGCGCAGCTGCCGACGCCAGCCGCGCGCGCCGTGGCCTTCAGCGCAGCCACGCGCAATTCGCTCGTGGTGCTGCCGCTCGCCCTGGCCGTGCCCGGCGCGCTGCCGCTGCTGCCCGCGGTGGTGGTGGCGCAGACGCTGGTGGAGCTGCTGGCAGAGCTGGTCTACGTCCGCTGGATCCCGCGCTGGGGGCGGCCCAAACCGCCCTAGCGGCGCGCGAACAACGGCTGCTCGTAGTGCGCCACGCGCGTGGCGCGGCCGGCCAGGCAGACCTCGCGAAACTGGAACAGCAGGGCGGCCGTGGGCGCCGCGACCCAGCCCTCGCCGACCGGCATGCGCAGCACGGGGTGCGGGCTGTCGTCGATCGGTTCGAGCAGCGGCGCATCGGCGCGCTGCAACTCGGTCAGGCGCACGCGGTGGATGCTGGCCACCTCGGCGGGATTGGGCACGAGTGCACTGCGCACGGGTCCGGCCCAGACCACGACCGGGGTGATCGCGAAGCCCGATCGCGTGGGGAAGTCGTCGAGCAGGCCCAGCACGGCCTCGGCGCCCAGTTCCAGGCCCACCTCTTCGTGCAGTTCGCGCAGTGCTGCAGCCGCAGCGGTTTCGCCCGGCTCGACACGGCCGCCTGGCAGCGCCCATTGGCCCGGATGGTTGCGCAGGTGCAGGGCACGCCGCGTGAGCAGCACGGCCGCTGCCGGGCTCCATGCGGTGGGGCGAGGAAGGCCCGGGAACTCTGCGCCCAAGCCTTCTTCGACCAGCGCCAGCGCGACGGCGGCGCGCTGGCCCGCGGCCGGCACGCCGTGCAGTTCAAAACGGGCCAGGTGGTGGGCGATCTGGTCGCGGAGCGCTGCATCCAGCTGCATGGTGGGCAATGGTCCGGGTCGTGGTCCGGGCCAGTATGCCCGTGCATCAATGGACCGGTGTCGCGCGCCGGACTGTTGGGGCGGGCGGTGCAAACCACCGCAGCGCCAGCGACAGGGCGGCCAACAGGTACCCCAGTGCGCCGAACACCCACATCAACAGGCCCGCCAGTTGCTGGTCCTGGAGCGGCTCCAGGCCCCAGGCGCGTGCGCCCGGTGCCTGCAAGGGGTACAGCGGCTCGCCCGCGAAGGTCAGCAGCGCACCCAGCAGGCCGGTATGGGCCATGGTGGCCAGCAGCGCGAGCAGCGCCGTGCCGCGCTGCGGCGCAGGGGCCAGCAGCACCGCGCGCCAGAACCACCACGCCGACGCCAGCAGCAGCGCCAGGGCCAGCAGATGCAGACCCGCATGCTGCAGCACGGCCGCGTACAACGGCGGCCAGTGCCACAGCCACAACAGCGCACCGTGTACGGCGGCCGCTGGGCCGGGCGTAGGCACGCGCGCGGGTGGCACCGATCCCAGTGCGAGCAGACCGCTTCCGGCCAGCAGCAGCATGAGCTGCGCCATGTGGGCGGCGGCCAGCGTGGCTGCGAGCCGGCACAGCGGCGAGACCAGGGCCAAAGCCAGCAGGCTCCAGCCCGCGAGCGGCGGCAACCTGCGCCGGTGCGTGAGCAGCCAGGCGAGCAAGGCGAGCAGTGGCACCAGTGTGGCCGGCGCCAGGCTCCAGCGCAGCCACCAGTCCTGTGGCAAGGCCTGCGGGCTGCCGGCCAGACACAGGGAGATCAGGTCCTCGAACATGCGGCGTCCTCCGTGGTCGATGCCAGCGCCTGGCCGGCGCACGGCGGCAAGGCCAGCAGCGGCCAGCCGGTCCAGACCGTGGCGGTGGCGGCCACCACCGTGAGCACCCGCGCCAGTCGGCGCAGCGGCTCGGCCCAGTGGCCGAACCACCACCACAGCGCCGCCAGCGCGAGCAGGTGGGCGGACCAGGCCATGGCCAGTGCGCCCGTCAGCAGGTTGACCCCGCCGAGCCGGCGCGCGTGCCAGCCGGCTTCGCAGCCCAGCGTCAGACCGGCGTAGAGCACGACGAAGCAGCTGGCCCAGACCAGCAGCGCGGCGGTACTGCCCCACAGCCAGCGGTGCGGGGTGGCGGCCCGCATGCTCAGTGCCTCCAGGCCGGCGCGTGCATGGCCAGCAACAGCACGGCGCCCGTGGCGGCCGTGTAGTCCCACCAGAGCCGCGCGTTGTGCAATTCCACCCTGCGCCGGGACGACAGGTAGCCGGTCTGCCCGCGCGCGAGGGCATAGGCCACGAACACCGCACCCAGGGCCGTGTGCAGTACCGCGTAAGCCAGGCTGAAGGCCAGCATGGCACCGTAGGCATGTTCGCGTGGCGAAGGCATGCCGGGCAGCACACCGGCTGTGAGCAGCAGCGTGGCAGACAGCGCAGCAATGAGGGCAGACAGCAGGGCCAGCTGGCGCCCGCGCGCATCGCCGCGCGCGTTGGCGCGCCCGGCGTAGTGCATGGCGCCACAGGCCAGGGCCAGCGCGGCGGCCCCGGCCAGCGGCGTTAACCAGCCGGCGTGCAGCCAGCGGGGCGGCGGCCAGCCCGGCGCCACGGTCGCCAGGTAGGCGTGGCCGAACAGCAGGGATACGAAGAAGCTGCCGTTGGCCACCAGCGTCCAGAGCAGACCCGCGCGGCCGGGGGCGCGGTCGACCACGTCGTGCACGGGAAGCAGCAGGCCCGCCCCCGCATCTACGGCGGCGGGATCTTGCCGCAGCCCGATGGACCACGCCCAGCACCAGAACAGCGCAAGCGCCAGCAGCGCCGCCGGCGGCGCGAGCGCGTACTTCTTCGTCAGCAGGGCCATGAACACACCACCGACGGCGAGGGCCGCCGCCAGCGGCAACCAGCTGGGGCGCGGCAGGCGGACCACGTGGGTGGGCTCGCCGCTGACGGGATCGCTCCCCAGGCTGCGCTGCTCGTCCACCTGCGTCTCGGCCAGCAGGCCTTCGCCCGCCGCTGCGCGCGCACCGAGGTCCGGCTCCGTCCACAGCGGCTCGGCGCCCGGTACGCGCGGCTGGCTCGCGAAGTTGTAGAAGGCCGGTGGTGTGGGCATGGCCCATTCCAGCGTGGGGGCTCGCCAGGGATTCTGCGCGGTGATGCGGCCCAGGTAGGCGCTCACCACCAGGTCGATCAGCAGCAGGAAGAAGCCGATCGCCATCACGAAGCTGCCAAGGGAGGACACCAGGTTCGGCAGATCCCAGCCCAGCCCGGTCACATAGCTGCCCACGCGCCGCGGCATGCCCAGCAGCCCGGTCAGGTGCATCGCGAAGAAGGTGGTGTTGAAGCCGACGAAGATGAGCCAGAACGCCCAGCTTCCCAGCCGCGGCAGCGTCTGCCGGCCGAACAGGTGCGGGAACCAGTAGTACACGCCCGCCAGGAACGGAAACAGAAAGCCGCCGACCAGCACGTAGTGCAGGTGCGCGACGACGAAATGCGTGTCGTGGGCCTGCCAGTTGAACGGCACCAGCGCCAGCATCACACCCGTGAGCCCGCCGCAGACGAACACCACCAGGAAGCCCAGCAGCCACAGCATGGGCAGCGCCAGTTTCGGCCGGCCGTGCCAGAGCGTGGCGATCCAGGCGAACATCTGCACGGCCGTGGGGATGGCCACGAGCATGCTCGCGGCCGAGAAGAACACCAGCGCCAGGTGCGGGATGCCGACCGTGAACATGTGGTGCACCCACAGCCCGAAGCTGATGAAGGCCATGGCCACCACGCTGGCCAACACCCAGTTGCGGCCCACCAGCGGGCGCTGCGCGAAGGTGGGGATCAGCGTGGAGACGATGCCGGCCGCGGGCAGGAAGATGATGTAGACCTCCGGGTGCCCGAACAGCCAGAACAGGTGTTGCCAGAGCAGCGGGTCGCCGCCGCGCGCGGCGTCGAAGAAGGGCCAGCCGGCCGCGCGTTCGAGCTCCAGGATCAGGCTTCCGAGGATCAGCGGCGGAAATCCCACCAGCATCATGCCGGCCGTGACCAGCATGTACCAGGCGAACAGCGGCATGTCCACGAGCCGCATGCCCGGCGCGCGCATGGTCAGGATGGTGACGATGATCTCCACCGCCGCGGCCACGGCCGAGATCTCCACGAAGGTGATGCCCAGCAGCCAGACATCGGCGTTCACGCCCGGCGTGTGCGTGGCGTTGGACAGCGGCGTGTACATGAACCAGCCGCCATCGGGCGCCAGCCCGGCCGCCAGCGCGCCGAGCAGGATCAGCCCGCCCAGCAGGTAGCACCAGTAGCCGAAGGCGCCCAGGCGCGGGTAGGCCAGGTCGCGCGCGCCCAGCATCTTGGGCAAGAGGTAGATCGCGAAGCCCTCGATCAGCGGGATCGCGAACAGGAACATCATGATGGTCCCGTGCATCGTGAAGACCTGGGCATACAGCGCATCGTCCAGGAAGGCCGATTGCGGCGTGGCCAGCTGGGCCCGGATCAGCATGGCCAGCACGCCGCCGACGAAGAAGAACAGCAGCGCCGTGGCGATGAAGCGCCGGCCCACGATGTTGTGGTTGACCGCCGAGAGCGAACGCCAGCCCCGGGGGTTGTGCCAGACCTGTTGCAGGCGGCGATGCAGCGCGACGGGGTGGTTCATGGCGTGCCCCCCGCCATGCGCGCAGCCCATGCCGCGGGCGCGTGGGCGTGCACTTCCATGGGCATGCGCGCGTGGCCTGTGCCGCAGTATTCGGCACAGACACCGCGGTAGATGCCTGGTGCATCGGCCTGCAGTCGGACGACGTTGGTGCGGCCCGGGATCGTGTCGATCTTGCCGCCCAGCCGCGGCACCCAGAAGCCATGGATCACGTCCACCGTGCCCACGCGCACGTCGACGGGCTGGCCGGCCGGTATGTCGATGCGGTTGGGCTGCGTGGCTGCGAGCGGATGGGCAGGGTAGTGCACGTCCCACTGCCACTGGCGCGCCGTGACCTCCACCGTGAAGACAGGGGCCGCGCCCGGCAGGGGCAGCAAGGCGTGGCCCGCGCGCAAACCCCACAGCAGCAGCGCACCGATCGCCACGCCCGGCAGCAGCAGCCCACCGCCGAGCAGCCAGGCGCGCTCGGCACGCGGCGTGGGCATCGCGCCGTGCCGGCGCCGCAACGCGGCCGCCAGGCCCAGCGCCGTCATGCCGAGCGTGAGCGCACTGGCACTCCAGAACATCCACCACCAGACCTTTGCGATGGGCGCGGCGCCCGGGCCGGCTGGGTCCAGCGCGGACAGCGGGCCGCCTGTACCGCAACCGGCCAGCAGCGCGGTGGCGCACAGGGCCACGGCGTGTGCGCCGGCAGCGCGCCGCGCCGCGCGCCTTCTACAGTGGAGGGCAGCATGAAGCATTACGCCGATCCCATTCCGCACGGCACGACGACCAGCGTGCACTTCTTCGGCCATCCCGCGCACGCGATGCTGGTGCCGTTCCCGATCGCCTTCCTGGTCAGCGTGTTGGCCAGCGACCTGGCCTGGTGGTACTTCAGTGATCCCTTCTGGGCCCGCATGTCGCTGTGGCTCGCCGGCGGCGGCGCGCTGACCGGCATCGCGGCCGGCCTGGTCGGCACGGCCGAGCTGCTGGCCGTGCGCGACATCCGCCGCCGCGCTGCGGCTTGGAGCCATTTCGTCGTGGCCGTGATGCTGCTGTCGGTGGGCATGGCCAACTGGGGCCTGCGGCTGGACGATGCCGAGGCGGCCATCGTGCCCATGGGGATGTACCTGTCCGGCCTCGGGGTGCTGCTGGTGGGCGTGGCGGGCTGGCTGGGCGGGACGCTGGTGTTCGAGCATCGGGTGGGCGTCCTCAACGAAGACGAGGAAGACTGAAGGGCCACGTGGGCTGGGCCAGCACCAGCCACAGCACGCCGAGGATCAGCGCCAGCGGCAGCCCCGCCATGGCCAGCAGCAGCCCGGCGTGCCAGCCGCGCGGTTGCTCGCGCAATACCAGGATCAGCTTGCCGCAGCCGGCGTGGAACAGGACCATGGCCGCCACCAGCGTGAGCTTGGCGAAGAACCAGGGCGCATAGACATTCATGAGGTGGATCAGCGCCGTTCCCGACGCCACGGCCAGCACAGCGGCCGGCGAGGCCAGTGCGATGTAGACGAAGCGCATCGCTGCGCGCAGCCGGTGCCGCGCGACGCGGCCGTGGGTCGACGGGACCAGCGCTAGCAAGGGTGGCAGGGCCAGCAGGCTGGCGCACCAGGTCAACAGCGCAGCCAGGTGCACAAACTTGATCCAGGGCATCCAGACGGCGAGCAGATCCATGCGGCATTCGGGGCGGTGCCGACGGTTGCCCGGCCGATGGGCCGGGCGCGCTTGTTGTGGTGGGTCTGGCGCGTGCCGATGGCGGTCCGCACAGTCTCGCGTCACCAAGGCGCGCGCTTCCAGCGGCCCGTGCGCCGCCTGGAGGTCGGAGCGGGACTACAGGCCCGTTGCCGTGAGCGCGCTGTTGCGGTAGTGCACGAAACTGAAGGCCAGGCCCGAGGCCGAGACATGGCGCTCGCGCGCGACCTCGGTCCAGGCCGCGTCCAGGCGCGGCGCAAAGGCATCGCCTTCGAACTTCGCCTCGATCTCGGTCACCACCGCCGTGCTGGCCAGCGGCAGCGCCTGCGCATAGACATCGGCACCGCCTGTGACCCAGACCTTGGCGTCTGCCGGGCACAGGCCCATGGCCTGGTCGAGCGATGCCGCGCGCAGCGCGCCGTCGGCCTGCCAGTCGGGGTGGCGCGTCAGCACGATGTTGATGCGGCCCGGCAGAGGCCGGAACTTGGGCGGCAGCGAATCCCAGGTCTTGCGGCCCATGACCACTGGGCAGCCCATGGTCGTGGCCTTGAAGTGCGCCATGTCCTCGGGCAGGCGCCAGGGCAGGGTGTTGTGGTAGCCGATGACGCCACCTTCGGCCTGGGCCCAGATCAGGTGCAGTGTGGGCATGTCAGTGCCTCAGACGGCCACCGGCGCCTTGATGGCCGGGTGCGGGTCGTAGCCCTCGATGGCGAAGTCTTCGTACCGGTAGTCGAAGATCGAATCGGGCTTGCGCAGGATCTTCAGCAGGGGGTAGGGACGCGGCGCGCGCGAGAGCTGCAGTTCGACCTGCTCCACATGGTTGCTGTAGATGTGGCAGTCGCCACCGGTCCAGATGAAGTCGCCGACCTCCAGGTCGCACTGCTGGGCCAGCATGTGCGTGAGCAGCGCGTAGCTGGCGATGTTGAAGGGCACGCCCAGGAAGATGTCGGCGCTGCGCTGGTAGAGCTGGCAGCTGAGCTTGCCCTCGGCCACGTAGAACTGGAAGAAGGCGTGGCAGGGCATCAGCGCCATCTTCGAGAGGTCGGCCACGTTCCAGGCACTCACGATGATGCGGCGCGAGTCGGGGTTGCTCTTGAGCTGCTTTACGACCTCGGCGATCTGGTCGATGTGGCCGCCATCGGGCGTGGGCCAAGAGCGCCATTGCACGCCGTAGACCGGACCCAGGTCGCCGTCTTCGCGGGCCCACTCGTCCCAGATCGACACGCCGCGCTCCTTGAGCCAGTTGTTGTTGGACGAACCGGTCAGGAACCACAACAGCTCCACGATGATGGATTTGAGGTGCACCTTCTTCGTCGTCACGAGCGGGAAGCCCTCGGACAGGTCGAAGCGCATCTGGTGGCCGAACACGCTTTTGGTGCCCGTGCCGGTGCGGTCGCCCTTGGCCACGCCATGGGTGTGCACGTGGCGCATGAAGTCTTCGTACTGGGAGCGGATGGGAAAGGTGGACATGGCGGTGTGGGTTCAGTAGGCGCCGAACACGGCGTCCAGCGCGTCCTGGATTTCGTGTTGCTGCGGCTTCAGGCTCGCCACAGGCGTGCGCAGCCACTCGCGCGGAAAGGTTGCCATGGTCGGCGTGTCGAGCACAACCTCGCGAGCGTTCACGGTGAAGGCGGGGTGCACACGTTCCAGGCGGCGCCCGTGGACGCGCACATCGCGCAGCGGAATCACGATCCGCGTGTCGACGCCACCCAGGTGGTCGTTCTGCACGTCGAGCACGAAGGGCGTGTGCTTGTGCTCCGATTTTTCCGGGTTGGCGTACACGTCGTACCGGGCCATCTCACGCGGCCTTCTTCTTGCCGGCATCTTCCTGGCGGCCATCGCCCAGACCGCGCGCGAACGTGCGGTACTGGGCGCCCCAAATGCCCTCGCGCCGAATGCGGGCGTTGTAGTCGTCAATGGCGTCCTGGTTGCGCTCCTGCCAGCCTTCCCAATAGCGGCGCTCGACCTCCTTGGCAAGCAGGGCATCCACGGTCTCCGAGACGTTCATACCCAGTTCGCGGGCCATCTCCAGGACCTTGCTGTTCAAGGACAGGTTGGTGGCCTTCTTCGGGGCTTTGTCGAAACGCACCATGGCAACTCCTGCGCAACAAACATGCGCAGATTTTAGGCGCATGGGTCAGGCCTGCAGCACCCGCCCCGGGTTCATGCGGTTCTCCGGGTCCAGCGCGCCCTTGATCGCGCGCATGAGCTTCATCGCCACGGGCGACTTGTAGTGCGGCAGCTTGTGCTGCTTCAAGCTCCCCACGCCGTGCTCGGCCGAGATCGAGCCGTCGAAGGCCTTGACCGCGTCGAACACCAGCGTGTTGATGTGCTCCTCCTGCGCAGCCAGGAAGGCCCGGGCATCGACGCCTTCGGGCGCTTGCACGTTGTAGTGCAGGTTGCCGTCGCCCAGGTGGCCGAAGTCCACCATGCGCACGCCGGGGATCTTCTCGGCCAGCAGTGCATCGGTCGTGCGCACGAATTCGGGGATGCGCGAGACCGGGATCGAGATGTCGTGCTTGACGTTGAGCCCTTCCTCGACCTGCGCCAGCGTGATGCTCTCGCGCACGTGCCAGAGCGCGCGCGCCTGCGTGAGGTTCTCGGCGATCACCGCGTCGCTGACGCACCCGGCCTCGAACGCGATTTCGAGCAGCTTTTCGAAACGGCTGCGCGCGTGCTCTTCCGACTCGTCGTCGGAGTTCTCCAGCAGCACGCACCAGGGCGTCTCGTCGGCAGCCTCCGGTGCGGCCGTGACGAAGGGCACACGCTGCTGTGGGAAGTGCTTGGCCACCAGGCTCAGCGCGAAGCGGCCCATGACCTCGAAGCCCGTGAGGCCCGCGCCCAGCGTGCGGTGCGCCAGGCCCAGCAGTTCCACGGCGTGCTCCATCGAAGGCACGGCAGCCCAGGCCGTCAGCTGCACGGCCGGCAGCGGGTAGAGCTTCATGGTCGCGGCGGTGATGATGCCCAGCGTGCCCTCGGCGCCCACGAACAGGTCGCGCAGGTCGTAGCCGGTGTTGTCCTTGCGCAGGCCGGTGAGGCCGCTCCAGACCTCGCCCTCGGCCGTCACGACCTCCAGGCCCAGGCACAGCTCGCGCGTGTTGCCATAACGCACGACCTGGGTGCCGCCGGCGTTGGTCGAGAGGTTGCCGCCGATCGTGCAGCTGCCCTCGGCGCCCAGGCTCAGCGGGAACAGGAAGCCCTCCTTCTCGGCGATCTCCTGCAGCGACTGCAGCACGCAGCCGGCTTCCACCGTGATCGTGAGGTTGGCCGGGTCGATCGCGCGCACGGCGTTCATGCGCCTGGTCGACAGCACGACCTGGCGGCCGCTCGCGTCGGGCGTGGAGCCGCAGACCAGGCCGGTGTTGCCGCCCTGCGGCACGATGCTGACGCCGGCCGCTGCGCAGGCCTTCACCACCGCTGCCACCTGTTCGGTGCTGGCAGGCCGCACCACGGCCAGTGCCTTGCCGCGCTCGCGCTTGCGCCAGTCCTGCTCCCAGGCCGAGAGGTCGCCATCGGCGAGCACATGGGCGTCGCCGACGATGGCGCGCAGAGAGTCGAGCAGGGCAGCGGTCATGGAATCGGGGTCCTCGTTCATTCGCCGGTGGCGGCGGCCAGCCGGGCATTGCGAAAGCGCAGCCGCACGTGCATGGCGCAGGCCGCGAACAGCAGCAGGCACAGCAGCACCTGGGCCGCGGCGCACCAGCGGCCGGCCGGCAGCGGATCGCTCCAGGCGCGCACCACGCCTTCGGTGAAGTACAGCCAGATGAGCAGGCTCAGCCAGCGGTAGGTGTACATGCGGTTCTTGAGCAGGCCGGTCAGCGGGATGCACAGCGGCAGCACCTTGAGCACGAGCCAGCTGCCGCCCGCGCGCAGCGGCGCCAGCCAGAGTTCCCAGGCCAGGCCCAGCACGACCATGGCCAGCAGGCTCGCGACGGCGATGCGGCGGGTCCAGGCGACGGCAGGTTCAAGGGGGGCGCTGGGCATGGGGCTGGCATGATACCGAGCATGTCTTCCGCGTCCCGCCACCTGCCCGAGCGCCTGCACGCGCTGCTGGGCGATCTGGCGCATTTCCCCTGGCGCACCACCGCGCACACGCTGCGCGAGCGCTTCCGTGAGGACCAGCTCGCGCTGACCGCCAGCAGCCTGACCTTCACCACCATGCTGGCCCTGGTGCCGCTGTTCACGGTGGCGCTGGCCATCTTCACGGTGTTCCCGATGTTCGGCACCTTGCAGCAGGGTCTGGAGCGCTGGCTGGTGCAAAGCCTGATCCCCCACACCATCGCGCGCCAGGTGCTGGGCTACCTCACGCAGTTCGCCAGCCAGGCCAGCCGGCTCGGCAGCGTGGGCCTGGCGGTGGTGCTGGTGACGGCGCTGGCGCTGGTGCTGACCATCGACCGCACGCTGAACCGCATCTGGCGCGTGCCGCCACGGCCGCTGGGCCAGCGCGTGTTGATCTACTGGGCGCTGATCACGCTGGGGCCGCTGCTGCTGGGCGCCAGCCTGGCCATGACCTCGTACGCGGTCTCGTCCTCGCGGGGCCTCGTGGACAGCCTGCCGGGCGGCGTGCGCGTGCTGCTGGACACTCTGGAATTCGGCCTGCTCGCGTTGGGCATGGCCGCGGTCTACCGCTATGTGCCCAATACCGACGTGAAGTGGGGGCACGCGCTGGCCGGCGGCATTTTCGTGGCGGTGGGCATCGAGCTGGCCAAGCGCCTGCTGTCGCTGTACATCGCATCGGTGCCCACGTATTCGGCCATGTACGGCACCTTCGCCACCGCGCCCATCCTGTTGCTGTGGATCTATCTGGCCTGGATCATCGTGCTGCTGGGCGCCGTGATCGCGGCCTACCTGCCCAGTTTGCTCGCTGGTGTAGCGCGGCCCACCGCCGCCTACGGTTGGCATTTCCACCTGGCGATCGAGGTGCTGCAGCACCTGCACCGCGCGCGCAGCAGCCAGACGCATGGCCGGTCGGCCGGCGAACTCGGTCGCGCGCTGGGCAC
Organism: Variovorax boronicumulans; assembly: GCF_007677875.1. GTDB lineage: Bacteria > Pseudomonadota > Gammaproteobacteria > Burkholderiales > Burkholderiaceae_C > Pseudorhodoferax > Pseudorhodoferax boronicumulans_A. The sequence goes on from NZ_VEDO01000004.1 coordinate 80,699, forward strand.
GAGCCCATTGCAGCTGGCGCCCGCGCTGCAGGCACTGGTGGCGCTGGACTGGGTGGCGCGGCTGGACGAGGCCGAGCACGGAACGGATGGCGAAGCTGACGCGCGCTATGTGCTGCTGGCCGAGCCCGACAGCACGCCGCTGGCGCCGCTCATCGAGCGGCTGCTGGTGGACCGCAGTGCGCCGCTGGCCGGGCTGTGGGACCGTGGCCGCTGGGACGCGCTGCGGCTGCGTGATGCGCTATAGCGCTGGTGCCATCACAGCTTGATGCGGCCCAGCCAGATGTCGCGGTACATGGCCCAGTCGCCCAGGAAGCTGTAGAGCGGGCGCTTGAAGCTCGCGGGCTTGTTCTTCTCGAAGCCGAAATGGCCGATCCAGGCGAACAGGTAGCCGCAGGCCAGGCCGATGAAGAGCCAGCGCCAGTCCTCCGTGGCCACGAGCACGGCCAGGCAGACCAGGCCCAGCGTACTGCCGACGAAGTGCAGCCGTCGGCAGGTGCGGTCGCGGTGCTCGGACAGGTAGAACGGGTAGAACTCGGCGAAGCTCCTGAACTGGCGCGGATCGACGACCGCGGCCGAGGGAAGAATGCTCATGCGATGTCTCCTTGGCCCTGTCGCGGCAGGGCTGTCGGTCATCGTAACGCCTGGACATCGGCCGCGGCGCGGAGGCGACGGCCAGCGTGCCCCCGCAGCCTGCGCCAGGCGCAACGGGTCCGCCCTCAGCGCGACAGGAAATCGCGGATCGCGAACAGGGTGTCGTCGGGGGTCTCGGTCATCTGGTGGTGGCCCACGGGCGGCAGCACCACCTGCACGGTCTTGCCGGCGGCGCGGGCCTTGGCGATCAGGCCTTGGGCGGCCTTGGGCGGCGTCATCTGGTCCTGCGCGCCGAGCACGAACAGCACCGGGCAGGCGATCTGCGCGATCGCGGCCTCGCCGTTGCCGTAGCGGTCGCAGGCGAGAAAGCCGCGGTGGAACACGTTGGCATCGCGGTTGCTGCGCAGGACGCGCCGGCCCAGCGCGAGGCTGGCGCCATAGACCCAGGTGCCCGGGCCCAGCGCCGAGGGCGGCGCGGCCAGTGTGGAGCGCGAGAACAGATTGACCATCCTGAGCGCGGCTTCGGGGTCGTTCTGCGAGGCGTCGAGCAGGGCCTGCGAGACCTTCATCGGGAAAGCCGTGCCGACCAGCACCAGCTGCGTGACGCGCTCACCGAGCCGCGCCGCGGCTTCCAGAGCGATCAGCGAGCCCCAGCTGTGGCCGACCAGTGCAGCGCGCTGCACGCCGGCCGCATCCAGCAGCGCAGTGATGAAGTCTGCCGCCTGCTCGACCGAGGAGGGCGCCTCGCCTGCGCTGCGGCAGTGCCCGGGCAGGTCCACGGCCAGCACGTTGAAGCCGTGGTGCGCGAGGTAGCGGCTCTGCAGGATCCAGACGCTGTGGTCGTTCAGGACGCCGTGGATGAAGACGACGGTGGGCTTGGCCGCATCGAAGGGCTTGCCGCCCGTGTAGCAGTAGGTGGGCGCGCCTTGGACTTGAAGAATCATGCTGCTTTCTCCGCCGCCTTCAGGGCCCGCTTGAGGTCGTCGACGAGGTCGTCGGCATCCTCCAGTCCGATCGAGAGCCGGATGGTGCCTTGCGTGATGCCGCCGGCCGCTAGCGCCTCGTCGCTCATGCGGAAGTGCGTGGTGCTGGCCGGGTGGATGACCAGGGAACGGCAGTCGCCCACATTGGCCAGGTGACTGAAGATCTTGAGCGTCTCGATGAACTTCTTGCCCTGTTCGCGGTTGCCCTTGAGGTCGAAGCTGAACACCGAACCCGCGCCGCGCGGCAGCAGCTTGTTGGCCAGCCCGTGGCTGGGGTGGCTCTCCAGCAGCGGATGGCCCACGCGCGCCACGAAGGGCTGGGCGGCCAGGAACTCCACCACCTTGCGCGTGTTGGCCATGTGGCGCTCCATGCGCAGCGGCAGCGTTTCGATGCCTTGCAGGATCAGCCAGGCCGTGTGCGGGCTCATGCAGGCGCCGAAGTCGCGCAGGCCCTCGCGGCGCGCGCGCAGCAGGAAGGCGCCGACCGTGCTTTCTTCCGTGAACACCATGTTGTGGAAGCCGTCGTAGGCCTGGGCCAGTTCGGCGAAGCGCCCGCTCGTGGCGTGGGACGCGGCCCAGTCGAAGCTGCCCCCATCGACGAGCACACCACCGATCACCGTGCCATGGCCCGACAGGAATTTGGTGGCCGAGTGGTAGACGAGGTCGGCGCCAAGCTCCAAAGGCTTGATGAGCCAGGGCGAGGTCAGTGTGGAGTCCACCAGCAGCGGCACGCCGGCGTCGTGGGCGATGGCCGAGACGGTGGGGATGTCCAGCACGTCCAGGCCCGGGTTGCCCACGGTCTCGCCGAACAGCAGGCGCGTTTCGGGGCGGATCGCTGCGCGCCAGCCGTCGATGTCGCCGGGCTTGACGAACGTCGTGTCGATGCCGAAACGCCGCATCGTGTAGTGCAAGAGGTTCTGCGAACCGCCGTACAGCGCCGTGCTCGCGACGATGTGGCCGCCCGCGCCCATCAGCGTGGCCACGGCCAGGTGCAGCGCGGCCTGCCCGCTCGCCGTGGCGATGGCGCCGATGCCGCCTTCCAGCGCCGCCACGCGCTGCTCGAGCACGGCATTGGTCGGGTTGCTGATGCGCGAGTACACGTGGCCCGCGCGCTCGAGATTGAACAGCGCGGCCGCATGGTCGCTGGACTCGAAAACGAAGGACGTGGACAGGTGGATGGGCACCGCGCGCGCGCGCGTGGCCGGGTCGGGTGCAGCGCCGGCATGCAGCGCCAAGGTGTCGAAGCCGGGGTCCGAATAACCGGGCATGCGGGGGTCTCCTCCAGGGGGAACGGGGTCAGTTTGCGGGCGATTGTGGGCTATATTCCCGGGGCAGTTCCGCGTCGCGGATGATCTACAGGAGGCCCCATGAAAGTCAGCGACATTCTGCGCGTCAAAGGCAACACGCTCTACACCGTCACGCCGGACGAGGAACTGGCGGGCGCCGTGACCATCATGTCGGAGAAGGACATCGGCTCGCTGGTCGTCATGGACCACGGTGACCTGGTCGGCATGCTGACTTTCCGCGAGGTGATCCAGACCATCGTCAAGAACGGGGGCGCGCTGGGCACGACGCTGGTGCGCACGGCCATGGACGACGCGCCGCTGACCTGCACGGCCGAAACGGAACTGGACGAGGTGCGCCGCATGATGCTGGAGCGCCACGCACGCTACATGCCCGTGATGGACAAGCGCATGCTGATGGGCGTGATCAGCTTCTACGACGTGGCCAAGGCCGTGGTGGACAGCCAGAACTTCGAGAACAAGATGCTCAAGGCCTACATCCGCGACTGGCCGGGCGAGGACGAAGACGGCAAGGCCTGACGCGCCTCACTCCAGGGCATAGACCATGTCCCGCACGCGCGGGTAGATCTCCTGGTTCCAGCGCCGGCCGCTGAACACGCCGTAGTGGCCCACGCCGGTCTGCACGTGGTGGATCTTGTGCATGGGCCGCACGCTGGAACACAGGTCCTGCGCCGCCAGCGTCTGACCGATCGAGCAGATGTCGTCGCGCTCGCCTTCCACCGTCATCAATGCGGTGCGGCGGATGGCCTTGGGGTTGACCTTGCGGCCGCGCCAGGTCAGCTTGCCCAGCGGCAGGTCGTAGGTCTGGAACACCTTCTCCACGGTCTCCAGGTAGAACTCGGCCGGCAGGTCGTTGACGGCCAGGTACTCGTCGTAGAACACGCGGATGGTCTCGGCCTTCTCGATCTCGCCCTCGAGCAGGTACTTGTACATGTCCTTGTACTGCTGCTGGTGCCGCTCCAGGTTCATGCTCATGAAGGCCGTCAGCTGCACGAAACCAGGGTAGACGCGGCGCATGAAGCCGGCATGCGGCAGCGGCACGTGGCTGATCAGGTTCTGCTCGAACCATTCGATGGGCTTGCTGGTGGCCAGTGCGTTCACGCTGCTGGGGTTCACGCGGCAATCCACCGGGCCGGCCATCAGCGTGAGGCTGCGCGGCTGGGCCGGGTGGTCGTCCTCGGCCATGATGGCCGTGGCCGCGAGCGCCGCCACGCAGGGCTGGCAGACCGCCATCACGTGCGTGCCCGGGCCCAGCGTGGCGATGAACTCGATCATGTAGGCGATGTAGTCGTCCAGGCCGAAGGCGCCGTGCCTGAGGCCCACGTCGCGCGCGTTGTGCCAGTCGGTGATGTAGACGTCGTGGTCGCGCAGCAGCGTGCGGGCCGTGTCGCGCAGCAGCGTGGAGAAGTGGCCCGACAGCGGCGCCACGAGCAGCATGCGCGGCTGGGCCGGCGTGTGCGGCTGCAGTGTGCGCTTGAAGTGCAACAGGCTGCCGAAGGGCTTTTTGAGCGTGACCTCCTCGGTGACGGGCACGGCCACGCCGTCGACGACGGCCTGCTCGATGCCGTAGGCGGGCCGGCTGTGCGTGAGGCGCATGCGCGAGAGCACCGTGCACGCCGCAGCCCAGGAGCGCAGCGGGCTGCGGTCCGTGTCGTTGAACCACAGCGAGGCGCCCAGGGACTGGGCCAGCAGCCGCATCGGCGACGTGAGGTCGGACTGGAGCTGGTAGGCCTGGTACAGCATGCAATGACTCGTGGAGTGGAGCGGTCTGCAGTGCTGAGGCAAGTTGCGGGCCATGTTGCACGGTCCGGTTTGTATGCCAGCCGGCCAACGGCTGGCACAGCGTTTGCTGCGCATGCTGCTACTGGAGGCGACGACATGGCGACCAAGGCGCAACTTACGATCAGCAGCAAGAACTACGGAGCCTGGGCCCTGCGCGGCTGGCTCATGGCCAAGCTCGCGGGCCTGGAGTTCAACGAGCACGTGGTGTCGCCCGACGATCCGGCCATGAAGGCCGAGATGCTGCTGCTGTCGTCTTCCATGCGCGTGCCTTCGCTGCAGAACGGCAAGGTGCACGTGTGGGACACGCTGGCCATCGGCGAGTACCTCAACGAGATCAAGCCCAAGGCCGGCTTGCTGCCGGCAGATCAGGCGGCGCGCGCGCACTGCCGCGCGATCTGCGGCGAGATGCACTCGGGTTTCTCGGCGCTGCGCTCTTCGCTGCCCATGAACATCAAGGCGCACTTTCCGGGCTTCAAGATCTGGTCGCGCGCGCAGGCCGATGTGGACCGCATCCTCGAGATCTGGACCGAGTGCCTTGAGACCTATGGCGGCCCCTACCTGTTCGGCGACAAGCCCTGCATCGCCGATGCGATGTACGCGCCCGTGGTCACGCGCTTTCTGACCTACGACGTGCCGCTGCCGCCGGCCTGCGTGGACTACTGCAAGCAGATGATGGCGCTGCCCGCGCTCAAGGAATGGATCGCCGAGGCCCGCAAGGAGCCCGACGAGATCGATGAACTCGACGCGGAGTTCTGACGATGGCGGCCGTCCGGGCCGCCGCGTCCTTCACTTCCAGGGGGTGGGCGCCGGCACGTCGCAGACCGGCTCCACGTCGACCGACTTGAAGTCCGCCGGCGAGACGATCTCCAGATACTCCATGTCGGGCGAATAGTCGAACAGGTAGTGGCGGATGCCGGGGCGCTGGTGCACCACGTCGCCGGCCTCGACCAGGGTCTCCTTGTCCTCGTACATGAAGCGCGCCCAGCCCTTGACCATGATGACGATCTGGAAGTCCGCCTCATGGCGGTGCCAGCCGGTGCCCTGCTCTGGTGCCATGTTGGCCTTCACGAGGTGCGCGATCACCTTTCCGTGCGTGGCGTCGGCGATGCCGAGGTCGCGGTAGAGAAAGAAGTCGCGCAATCCGCCGCTCACGTAGGGCGTGTCGCCCTCCTTGACGTGGGAAAACTTGGTGCTTGTGCGGTCCAACATGGCTTGCCTTTCGCTGTGAAGGGGTTCCACACCGGTGAGGGGTGCCTTGCATGCGAAGCATGAACCGTTCCCAGTCTGTCCACCGTCCATCGCGAGGGGCTGGCCGATAATCGCGCCATGAGCGGCAACACCTTCGGCACACTTTTCGCAGTCACCAACTTCGGGGAATCGCACGGTCCGGCCATCGGCTGCGTGATCGATGGCTGCCCGCCGGGCATGGAACTGACCGAGGCCGACATCCAGGTCGAGCTGGACCGCCGCCGCCCCGGCACCAGCCGCCACGTGACCCAGCGCGCCGAGCCCGACCGGGTCGAGATCCTCTCGGGCGTCTACGAGGGAAGGACCACCGGCACGCCGATCGCGCTGTTGATCCGCAACACCGACCAGCGCAGCAAGGATTACAGCGCCATCGCGCAGAGCTTTCGCCCCGGCCACGCCGATTACACCTACTGGCACAAGTTCGGTATCCGCGACCCGCGCGGCGGCGGCCGTTCCTCGGCCCGGCTCACGGCGCCCACGGTGGCGGCCGGCGCGGTGGCGAGGAAGTGGCTGCGCGAACGTTATGGCGTGCAGTTCCGCGGCTGCATGACGCAGGTCGGCGAGATCGCGATCCCGTTCGAGAGCTGGGACCATGTGCCGAACAACCCCTTCTTCGCACCGATCGCCGACGTCTCGCAACTGGAGGTCTACATGGACCGGCTGCGCAAGGCCGGCGATTCCTGCGGCGCCCGCGTGCGCGTGACGGCCAGCGGCATGCCGGTGGGCCTGGGCGAGCCGCTGTTCGACAAGCTCGACGCCGACATCGCCTTCGCCATGATGGGCCTGAACGCGGTCAAGGGCGTGGAGATCGGCGCGGGCTTCGCCAGCGTGGCGCAGCGCGGCAGCACGCATGGCGACTCGATGTCGCCGCAGGGCTTCCTGTCCAACAACGCAGGCGGCGTGCTGGGCGGCATCAGCACCGGCCAGGACCTGGACGTGTCCATCGCGATCAAGCCGACCAGCTCCATCATCACGCCGCGCGAATCCATCGACACGGCCGGCCAGAGCGTGGAAGTGGTGACCAAGGGCCGGCACGACCCCTGCGTGGGCATCCGCGCCACGCCCATCGTCGAGGCCTTGCTGGCCCTGGTCGTCATGGAGCATGCGCTGCGCCAACGTGCCCAGTGCGGCGACGTGCGCCAGGCCGTCGGGCCGATCCCGGCCAGCGCCTGAGCGGCCCGAAACTGCACCGGTCACAGGGGTTTGACCCCCTTGCGCGATAATCGCCGGTCGGCCCCATCCTGGCGGGCCGGCCTGCTATCCGCTTGGTAGCGCTTGAACCCAGGTATTGATGACCGACTCCACCACCGCTCCCGAGGCGGGCTCCACCCCCGCCGCTTCCGCACCGCCGACCGTTTCCTTCTCGCAGCTGAACCTCGCCGAGCCTCTGGCGCGGGCCGTGGCCGAGATGGGCTACAGCAGCATGACGCCGATCCAGGCGCAGGCCATTCCGGTGGTGCTGACGGGCCGCGACGTGATGGGCGCCGCCCAGACCGGCACCGGCAAGACCGCGGCCTTCTCGCTGCCGCTGCTGCAGCGCATGTTGCGCCACGAGAACGCCTCCACTTCGCCCGCGCGCCACCCCGTGCGTGCGCTGGTGCTGTTGCCCACGCGCGAACTGGCGGACCAGGTGGCGCAGCAGATCAAGCTGTACGCCAAGTACACCCAGCTGCGCAGCGCCGTGGTGTTCGGCGGCATCGACATGAAGCCGCAGACGCTGGAGCTCAAGAAGGGCGTGGAGATCCTGGTGGCCACGCCGGGCCGGCTCCTGGACCACATCGAGGCCAAGAATGCGGTTCTCAACCAGGTCGAGTACGTGGTGCTCGACGAGGCCGACCGCATGCTGGACATCGGCTTCCTGCCCGACCTGCAGCGCATCCTGTCGTACCTGCCCAAGCAGCGCACCACGCTGCTGTTCTCGGCCACCTTCTCCCCCGAAATCAAGCGCCTGGCCGGCAGCTACCTGCAGAACCCGACCACCATCGAGGTGGCGCGCTCCAATGCCACGGCCTCCACGGTGGAGCAGCATTTCTACAGCGTGCCCGATGAGAACAAGCGCCGCGCGCTAAGGCAGATCCTGCGCCAGCGCCAGTTGCGCCAGGCCTTCGTGTTCGTCAACAGCAAGCTGGGCTGCGCCCGGCTGGCCCGCGCGCTCGAGCGGGAAGGCCTCAAGACCAATGCGCTGCACGGCGACCGCAGTCAGGACGAGCGCCTGAAGGCGCTGGACGCGTTCAAGAAGGGCGAGGTCGACCTGCTGGTCTGCACCGACGTGGCGGCGCGCGGCCTGGACATCAAGGACGTGCCCGCGGTGTTCAACTTCGACATCCCGTTCAACGCCGAGGACTACGTGCACCGCATCGGCCGCACCGGTCGGGCCGGCGCCTCGGGCCTGGCGGTCAGCTTCGCTGGTGGCGGCAACGATGTGCGCCTGGTGGCCGAGATCGAAAAGCTCATCAAGAACAAGATCGAGATCGAGCCTTTCGAGTACGACGAAGACATGCCGCGTATCCGCGAGCAGGGCCGCTTCAACGAAGGCCGCCGTGCATGGGGTGGCGACGACCCGCGCGACGTGATGGACAGCCAGCGCGCGCGCCCCGAAGGCCGCGAGCGCAGCCCGCGCCGCGCTGCCGCGGCACCGATCGACCCGTTCTTCAACCAGCCCTACGAAGCCCAGCCGAGCGCGCAGGATGCGGCGCCGTCCTGGGAGAAGGGCGCCAAGCCCGCCGCGCGCAGCGGCGTGTCGGCCAATATCAAGCCCAAGCGCAAGCTGGCGGCCCTGTTCAAGGCACCGGCGCCCACGCCGGCCGCCGCGCCTGTCGTGGCGCCGCAGCCGGAAACCTCGGCCGGCTGAACCTTCTGGGCCGGGCTCAGCCCGGCTGTTGTGCCTGCGGGCAGTCCACCTGCACCAGCGCCTGCTGCGCTGCATCGGTGCCCACGCGCAACGCGCTGAGCGGGCCGCCCCAGACACAGCCTGTGTCCAGGCAGTAGAGATCGTCACGGTCCAACCAGCCCAAGGTGGACCAATGGCCGAAGGCCACAGTCACACCGGCTGTGCGTCGGCCCGGTACCTCGAACCAGGGCATGAAGCCCGCCGGCGCCGCGCCGGCGCCCTCCTTGGCCTCGAATTCCATCTGGCCCTCGGCGCTGCAAAAGCGCAGCCGCGTGAGCGCGTTGATGACCACGCGCAGGCGGTCGTTGCCGGTCAGTGCGTCGTCCCATCGGTCGGGCTGGTTGCCGTACATCTCGTGCAGGAAGTCGCCGATGTGCGGGCCACGCAGCACGTCCTGCAGCTCGCCTGCCAGCGCTACCGTGCGCGCGGCCGTCCACTGCGGAAGCACGCCGGCATGCACCATGAGCAGTTCACGGCCGGCCACGGTCTCATGCAACGCGAGCGGCTGGCAGCGCAGCCAGTCCAGCAGCGCGGCGCGGTCGGGCGCGGCGAGCAGGGCGTCCAGCGTGTCGCGCCTGTGCGGCCGGCGCACGCCCCAGGCGCAGGCCAGGAGGTGCATGTCGTGGTTGCCGAGCAGGCAGCGCGCGCTGCCCTCCAGCGCCATGAGCCGGCGCAGCACCTCGGCCGATGCCGGGCCGCGGTTGACCAGGTCGCCCAGCACATAGACCGTGTCGCGGCTGGGTGAGAAATCGATGGCCTGCAGCAGCCGGCCCAAAGGCTCGTCGCAGCCCTGCACATCCCCGATCAGATAAGACGCCATGTGTACTCCAACAACGACGCGCGACTCTACACGTGCCGAATGCGGTAGATTGCATGGGCATCAGGGAGGACAGCCATGGATTCGACTTCGGGTTTCGGGGAACTGAGCGACCTCGACCGCTCCGAGCTGCAGATGGCCTACGGCGCCTGCGTGGCCGACATCGAACTCTTCACGCGCCAGCAATGGTGGGCCGGTGCCTATGCGCTGGTGATCTACGCGCTGCTGCTGGCCGGCGTGCATCAGCTGGTCGATCCGGTCACCGGAGCAAGCTGGCGCCACTGGGTGCTGGTGGTGATCACCTGGGCCATCTGCCTGTACGGGCTGCTCGCGATCAAGCGCATGCAGATTTCCATTGCGGTCGGGCGGCGCCGGCTGGACCGCGTGCGCGCGTTCTTCGGCCGTCCGTTCCAGGAGATCTGGTCGATCGCGCGGCCGCGCGAGGACATCCACCGCATGCTGTACGGCGTGATGGTCCTTGGCGCCGTGCTCGTGACCTGGATGGCACTGGACAAGGCCTACGGCGTCGCCCTGCCCATGCCCGCGCCCATGCCGCTGTCCTGATGGACTTTCTGCTGATCGCGCTGTTGACCGCGCTCAACGGCGTGTTCGCAATGTCGGAGATGGCGCTGGCCACCAGCCGCAAGGCGCGTCTGGTGGCCATGGCCGAGAGCGGCGACAAGGGCGCGGCCGCGGCGCTGGCGCTGCTGGGCAACCCCACGCGCTTTCTCTCGACCGTGCAGGTCGGCATCACGCTGATCGGCATGCTCAACGGCATCCTGGGCGAGGCCGCGTTCAGCAGCGTGGTGGCCGGCTGGCTCGCGGCACTGGGCCTGGGCGAGCGCGTGGCCGACATCGTGGCCACGGCGCTGGTCGTCACCGCCATCACCTTCGTGACCATCGTGTTCGGCGAGCTCGTGCCCAAGCGCATCGCGCAGCTGCACCCTGAGAAGGTGGCGCACTTGGTGAGCCGGCCCATGACCTGGGTTGCGATGGTGGCCAAACCCTTCGTGCGGCTGCTCTCGCTGAGCACGCAGGGCGTGCTGGCGGCGTTGCGCGTGGACACGGCCGGCAACCGCGCCGTGACCGAAGAGGAGATTGCCGCCAGCCTCGAGGAGGGCGTGGACGCCGGTGTGATCGAGGCCCACGAGCACCGCATGGTGCGCAACCTGTTTCACCTGGACGAGCGGCCGCTGACCTCCATCATGGTCCCGCGTGACGAGGTCGGCTGGCTCGATGCCGGCCTGCCGGTGCTCGACGCGCTGCGCCTGGCCGGTGGCGAAGGCGAGCATGCCGGCCATTCCTGGTATCCGGTGTGCCGCGGTTCGCTGGACGACGTGGTGGGCATCGTCAGCGTGGCGCGGCTGCTGGCGCTGGCCGGCCAGGATCCGAAGGCGCCGATCGGTGCGCACGCGCTGTCCGCCACCTTCGTGCCCGAGACCCTGTCGGGCCTGGAACTGCTGGAGCAGTTCCGTGCGCGCGCTGGCCGCATGGTCTTCGTGGTCGACGAATACGGCGTGGTGCAAGGCGTGCTGACGCCGCGCGACCTGCTGGAGGCCATCACGGGTGAGCTGCAGCCTGAGACCCAGACGGAAGCCTGGGCCACGGCGCGCGGCGACGGCTCCTGGCTGCTGGATGGGTTGATGCCAGTGGGTGAACTCAAGGCGCGCCTGGAGATCGAGGAGTTGCCCGAGGAGGACCGCGGCCGCTACAACACCGTGGCCGGCCTGCTCATGGCCGTCTCGGGCCATCTGCCCGCGACCGGCGAGCGCATCGAATGCGCGGGCTGGGTGTTCGAGGTGCTCGACCTGGACGGCCGGCGCATCGACAAGGTGCTGGCGGAGCCGCTCGGCGCCGACGAGGGCAGCGCCGGGGGCTGATCAGCGGGTTTCGACACCGGTGAATCCGGCATCGGGACAGCGTTCGCCCTGCACGGCGCCGGGGTGAACAGCGCGTCGAGCGCGGCCAGCAGAGCTTCGGGCAGCTGCAGTGCGCAGGCCGCCAGGTTCTGGCGCGAATGGGCCTGGCGCCGCGTGCGCGGGATCCCCAGCACATGCGGCTGGCGCCGCAGCAGCCAGGCCAGGGCCAGGGCGGCCAGCGTCTGCACCGCGGGCGGCTTGTCGGTCCAGCACGGCCGCCTCCGCGCCGCGTTCCCAGAGCGAATACTCGCTCTGCACGGCTGCGGTTGGGGTGCTGCGCGTGGGCCTGGCGCAGGCTGTCCGCGCCAATCTCGGAAAAGCCCAGCGCCGCGACCTTGCCGGCCTGCACGGGCTCGGCCATCGCGCCCACGACCTCGGCCAGCCGCACCTGCCGATCGCGCCGGTGGCATTACAGGCCGATGCGCTCCACGCCCAGGCGCCGGAGCGAGGCTTCGCAGGCGGCGCGGATGTAGCCCGGCGCGTTGTCGATGCGGCCTTCGTACGTGCCCTGCGTGCGCACAATGCCGAACTTGGTGACTGCCGGCGTGCGGCCCAGGCCATGAACGTCTCGCCGTCGGCGCTGAGCCAGGCCGTGCGCACGCTGGAGCAATCCCTGGGCGTGCCGCTTCTGCAGCGCACCACGCGCAGCGTGGCGCCCACCGAGGCCGGCCGCGCGTTGCTGGCCGAGCTGCAGCCCCTGCTGGGCGACTCCTGCGCGCCCATCGCGGCATCCAGCTGGAGGTCAGCAGCCAGGACGCCATGGCCGACATCGTGCCGGGCGGTTTCGATGCCGGCGTGCGCTTTCCCGAAGCCCTGCCGCAGGGCATGGTGGCGGTGCCAGTGGGGCCCATGCAGCGCTTTTGCGTGGTCGCGCGGCCCTGGCGCAGGCGCTGGCGGACTGGTGCCCGCCAGAGCCCGGCTTTCACCTGTACTACCCGGGCCGGCGCCAGGTGAGCCCGGCCCTGCGGGCCTTGATGAACTGGGTGAAGGCCCGGCCGGCAGCTCAGTTCAGCCGACCACCACCGCGGCCCCGTCGCCGCGCGCCGCGATGGCGCCGATGGTGTAGACCGTCTCACCCGCCGCGCGCAGCGTCGCGGCTGTGGCCTCGGCCTCTGCAGCCGGGACGACCACCACCATGCCGATGCCGTTGTTGAAGGTGCGGTTCATCTCGATGTCGTCGATGCCGGCCGTGGCCTGCAACCAGGCGAACAGCTCCGTTTGCGGCCAGCTGCCCGCTTTCAGGTGGGCGGCCAGGCCCTCGGGCAGCACGCGCGGAATGTTTTCCAGCAGGCCGCCGCCCGTGATGTGGGCCAGCGCCTTGATCGGGTGCTGGGCCAGCGCAGCCAGCACGTTCTTCACGTACAGGCGGGTGGGCTCCATCACGGCCTGCTTGAAGGGCTTGCCGTCCAGCTGCGCCGGCACCGTGCCGGCTGCCTCGGCACGCTCGATGCACTTGCGCACCAGGCTGAAGCCGTTGGAATGCACGCCAGCCGAGGCCAGGCCCAGCACCACGTCGCCAGCGACCACGTCGCGGCCCGTCAGGATCTTGCTTTTTTCCACCGCCCCGACGGCGAAGCCGGCCAGGTCGTATTCGCCGGCCGGGTACATGCCGGGCATCTCGGCGGTCTCGCCGCCGATCAGCGCGCAGCCCGAGAGCTCGCAGCCCTTGGCGATGCCGCCGACCACGGCCGCGGCGGTGTCCACGTCCAGCTTGCCGCAGGCGAAGTAATCCAGGAAGAACAGCGGCTCGGCGCCTTGCACCAGCACGTCGTTCACGCTCATGGCCACGAGGTCGATGCCCACGGTGTCGTGCATGTTCCACTCGAAAGCCAGCTTGAGCTTGGTGCCCACCCCGTCGGTGCCCGAGACCAGCACCGGCTCCTTGTAGCGCTTGGGCACCTCGAACAGCGCGCCGAAGCCGCCGATCCCGGCCAGCACGCCATCGCGCATGGTCTTCCTGGCCAGCGGCTTGATGCGCTCGACCAGGGCGTCGCCGGCGTCGATGTCGACACCGGCGTCCTTGTAGGACAGCGGGGCGGGGGAGGCGGGGGTGTTGCTCATGGGGACAGGGTGCCTGCGACGGCACAGGGGGCAAATGGGTACGCGTAGGAGACTAAAATCCGCGCGAATTCTACGGGGGCTCCCCCCCGCCACCCGCTCCATCCCCTTGATGCAACAGTTGGCCCTCGACATCGGCCTGGCCTCCGGCCCACTGCTCACGAACTTCTTCGCCGGGCCGAACCAGGCTGCGCTGGAGCATCTGCAGCTGTGGTCCGGCAGCCCCACGCGATCGCCCGTGCCGACCTACCTGTGGGGGCCGGAGGGCTGCGGCAAGACGCATCTGCTGGAGGCCGTGCGCGCGGCGCTGCGCGACCAGGGTGGCAAGGTGGGCTGGCTCGACCCCAGCGTGGCGGAGCCGCCGGAGTTCGACGACGACTGGGCCGCCGTGCTGCTGGACGACGTGCAGCACTACTCGGCGGTGCAGCAGCACGCGGCCTTCAACTGGTTCGTCAACGCCCAGGGGCTGCAGCGCTGGGTGCTGGGCGCCGGCACGCTGCCGCCGGCCGATCTGCCGCTGCGCGACGACCTGCGCTCGCGGCTGGGCTGGGGCCATGTGTTCCAGTTGCAACTGCTGTCCGAGGCCGAGCGCCGCGCCGTGCTGCGCCAGCAGGCCGACGCGCGCGGCATCTTCCTGTCCGACGAGGTGATGGACTTCATGTTGCGGCGCTTCAGCCGCGACCTGGCCAGCTTGGTCCAACTGCTGGACCACCTGGACGGCTATGCGTTGCAGACCCAGCGCGCCATCACCATTCCGCTGATCAAGTCCATGCTGGAGCACACTTGAACCTGGCCTTGTTCGATCTGGACCACACGCTGCTGCAGATCGATTCCGACCACGCCTGGGGCGTCCACACCACCCGCATCGGCTGGACCGACCCGGAGGCCTTCGCCCGGCGCAACGACGAGTTCTATGCGCACTACAAGGCCGGCACGCTGGACATCCACGACTACGTGCGCTTCGCTACCGATGCCGTGCGCGAGCGCGGCCCGCAGGCCGCCGCCGCCGCCCACGCCGACTTCATGCGCGAGATGGTGCTGCCGGCCCTGCTGCCGGTGGCACGCGCGCTCGTGGAGCAGCACCGCGCGCGCGGCGACACGCTGCTGCTGGTCACCGCCACCAACGAGTTCGTGACCCGGCCCATCGCCCAGGCGCTGGGCGTCGAGCACCTGATCGCCGTGGAACTGGAGCGCGCCCCCCTGCCCGACGGAAGCGGCGACTGGATCACGGGCGCGATCCGCGGCGTGCCATCGGCCCGCGAGGGCAAGGTCACGCGCATGCAGGCCTGGCTGGCCGAACGCGGCCTCGACTGGGACCGCGTGCACTGCACCTTCTACTCCGACTCCATCAACGATCTGCCGCTCCTGGAGAAGGTTCAGGTTCCGGTGGCCACCAACCCCGACGACCGCCTGCGGGCGATCGCGCAGGCGCGCGGCTGGCGCATCCTGGACCTGTTCGACAAACTGCAATGATCAAGAAACTCATCGACAAGCTGCTGGGCAAGAGCGCACCCGCCCCCCGCGGCCGCCCCAAGTTCGGCAAGCGCCAGGAGATCCCGGCCGAGGTCCACAAGATCGACCCGAACCTCGTGGACGAGCGCGCCAACAACGTCGTCAGCCAGCTCCAGCAGGCCGGCTACGAGGCCTACATCGTGGGCGGTGCCGTGCGCGACCTGCTGGTGGGCCTCAAGCCCAAGGATTTCGACGTGGCCACCAATGCCACGCCCGAGCAGGTCAAGGCCTTGTTCCGCCGGGCCTTCATCATCGGCCGGCGCTTTCGGATCGTGCACGTGGTCTACGGCCGCGGACGCGAGCACGAGGTCATCGAGGTTTCCACCTTCCGTGCCTACCTGGACAACAGCGCGGCCGAACAGGTGGCCGGCAACGAGCGCACCAGCAAGAGCGAGCTGGCCGGCATGCAGCATGCCGTGGACGCCACCGGCCGCGTGCTGCGCGACAACGTCTGGGGCCCGCAGGAAGAAGACGCGGCGCGGCGCGACTTCAGCATCAACGCGATGTACTACGACCCCAAACGCCAGATCGTGGTGGACTACCACGACGGCCTGAAGGACGTGCAGAGCCGCCGGATCCGCATGATCGGCGACCCGGCCACCCGCTACCGCGAAGACCCGGTGCGCATCATCCGCGCCGTGCGTTTCGCGGCCAAGCTCGGCGCCCTGGGCTTCACGATCGACCCCAAGACGGCGGCGCCGCTCGTGCAGTCGCAGAAGCTGCTGGCCGAGGTGCCGCAGAGCCGCCTGTTCGACGAGATGCTCAAGCTCCTGCAAACGGGCCATTCCATCGCCACCATCGAGAAGCTCAAGGAATTGGGCATGGCCACCGGCATCTACCCTCTGCTGGACCTGGTGGTCGAGCGTGCCGACCAGCCCTTCGTGCGTGCCGCACTGCAGGACACCGACCGCCGCGTCGGCGAGGGCAAGCCCGTGGCGCCCAGCTTCCTCTTGGCTTGCGTGCTGTGGGCTGACGTGCGCGACGGTTGGAAGAGCCGCATCGAGCACAAGCGCCAGCCGCCATTCCCGGCGCTGCAAGACGCCATCGAGGACGTGTTCAGCGCACGCATCGGCGATGTCTCCGGCCGCGGCAAGCTGGCCGGCGACATGCGCGAGACCTGGACCATGCAGCCGCGCTTCGACAAGCGCACCGGCAGCGCGCCCTGGAGCCTGATCGAACAGCCGCGCTTTCGCGCCGCGTTCGACTTCATGCGCCTGCGCGCCGACTGCGGCGAGGTCGACGAGGCGCTGGCCGAGTGGTGGCAGGAGTTCAGTCAGGCCAGCGATGAGCGGCGGCAGGATTTGCTGGAGCAGGCGCGTGAGGAGTCGGGGCGGGCGCGTGTGCGGGTGGTGAAGGGCGCCAAGCGCGAAGCCGACGCGTCGGACGAGGGCGTGCCTTCGCCGGCAGGGGACGATGCCGTGGCACCCAAGAAGCGGCGCCGCCGCCGCAAGCCTGCCGGCGAACGCAGCGCGTCGGCGCCAGCGCCTGACGGCGGCGCCTGATCGGATGGGTGCCCCGACCACCGCCTTCGTCGGGCTTGGCGGCAACCTGGGCGATGCGCGTGCGACGGTTCTGTGGGCGCTGCAAGCACTCGCCGGGTTGCCGGAGACCAGCGTTGTGAAGGCATCGTCGCTGTACCGCAGTGCGCCGGTCGATGCCTACGGCCCGGACTACATCAACGCGGTCGCGCAACTGCAAACGCGCCTTGCGCCGCTCGACTTGCTGGACGGTCTGCAGGGGCTCGAAGCGCTGCAGGGAAGGCAGCGCCCCTACGTCAACGCGCCGCGCACGCTGGACCTTGATCTGCTGCTCTACGGCAGTGGCCACTGGGACCTGCCGCGGCTGACAATTCCGCATCCACGGATGTGGCAACGGGCTTTCGTCGTCCTGCCGCTGGCGGAAATCGCCCCGGAACTTGTGACCTCGCAGGCGATCGATGCCGTCGCGTCACAAGTGGTTGTGCGTTGCCCTATGCCGGCAGACGGCGGCGACCCACGGGGCTGACAGTGGCGCGTTGCGTTCGGCGGCGTGTGGCGGCCGACGGGCGGACGGGGGCTCAGTCGCGCTGGCCGGACCGGCGCTTGATGATGACGCCCATGACCAGCAACCCGGCGAGCAGCATGGCATTGCCGGTTTGCTCGTCGCCTTGGGCCGTCGGGGACGCCGAAGCAGCACGGCCGCGGTTGGACGCACCTGCATCGAAGCGCAGTGCGTCGCCCACAAACTGCGTGGCCGTGAACTGGGCTTGGTGCACCCAGGCCTGAAGTTGCTGGTCGACCCTCACGGTCAACGGTGGAGTGCCAGCGTCCTGTGCCGCAAAAACCGTTGCCGCACCGGACAAGGCAAAAACACAAATCGCGAGGGAAGAAATTTTCCGCATTGTGAATTCCTTTCTGTGCATAGTGGAGGGAAGAGTCAGGGTTAGTGTGTAGACTATTGTGCAGTGCAGCAATAGTCTGAATGGACTAAGTGGGCTGAACGTACTAACGAGGGCAGGGCGGCGACCGACTGCCGCGACAATGGCCGGCCTCTGGAGAGCTGTCACATGAGACTTGCTGAGATTTTTGTGTTGTTGCGTGCGCGATGGCGGCTGGCTGCAGCCGTCTGGCTGGCAGTGGTGGCGCTGGTGGCCGCCGTTACCTTCCTGAAGGAGCCCAAATACACCGCGTCTGCGTCGGTGGTTCTGGACGTCAAGTCGCCGGATCCCATTGCTGGCGCCATCTTGCCCGGCATGACGACGAACTCGTACATGGGAACCCAGCTCGGCGTGCTGCGCAGCGAACGGGTGGCTTTGCGTGTGGTCAGGGCGCTGGGCTGGGACAAGGACGAACGGCGGCGCAAGGTCTGGCAGGACGTGTCCGAAGGCCAGGGCGACTTCAATGCATGGCTGGCCGGCGCACTGCTTCGCGACCTGGATGCGGCGCCGACCCGCGAATCCAACGTCATCACTATCTCCTACACCTCGCCGGATCCCGCCTTCGCTGCCCAAGTGGCGAACCTGTGGGTGCAGGCGTACATCGACACCACGCTGGAGTTGCGTGTCGACCCGGCCAAACAGTACAGCGGCTTCTTCGACACCTACGGCAAGCAATTGCGCGAAGACCTGGAGCGCGCGCAGGCACGTCTGTCCAGCTACCAGCGCGAGCACGGTCTGGTTGCCACCGACGAACGCGTCGACGTTGAGAACGTTCGCTTGATGGAGCTTTCCTCGCAGATGGTGGCGCTGCAGGGGCTCGCCAACGAGTCCGGAGGCCGCCAGAGCCAGTCGATGACCAGCCCGGACCGCATGCCGGAGGTGTTGTCCAATCCCGTCATCGTGTCGCTGACGTCTGAACTGTCCCGGCAGGAAGCAGCGCGCAAGGAGCTGGGTGAGCGGTTGGGAGAGCGGCACCCCGCCATGATCGAATCGCAGGCCAAGATCGCCGAGTTGCGTGCCAGCATTGCAGCTGAAACCAAACGCGTGACGGGTGGTATCGCCGTCAGCAACAGTGTGAACCAGGGTCGGCTAGCCCAGGCCCGGGCGGCCGTGGAGGAACAGCGCAACAAAGTGCTGCATCTGAAGGCACTACGGGATGAAGCCGGGGTGCTTGAGCGGGACGTCGACAACGCCAAGCGTGCCTACGACACCGTGATGGCGCGTGCCAGCCAGACCAATGTCGAAAGCAACGCCACCCAGACGAACGTCAACGTCCTCAAGCAGGCGGCCGCGCCATTGAATCCTTCGGAGCCCCGGATTGCCCTGAACATGGCGGTCGCCTTCGTGGCAGCCACGCTGTTGGCTCTGGGGACTGCGCTGGCCACCGAGATGCGGGACCGCCGCCTTCGCAGCGAGCAAGATGTGCTGCGCACCCTGCGTCTGCCGGTGCTCGGTGTGCTGCCGGAACACTCCGGAGCCAAGCGCCGGACACCACGACTACGCACTCGGTGGACTGCGCAGATTGCCAACAACACACCCCACGGCAAGGCGGGCTAGATGTCGGTCACACCACCGGAAGATACCCAGCCTCAGGACGCCGGGCATCGTACGGGCCAAGCTCTTCACACGCAGTCCATGACGACAACACCCGAGGGGCGCGCCCCTGCGCTCGACCAGGGCCACCAACTGGTCGATCGGTCGATCGGCGATCTGATCAGTGACCTGCGCAAGCTCGATGCGCGCCAGATCGAGCTCATCGTCCAACACCAGCGCAAACACGGGGTGCGCTTCGGCGAGGCCGCCATTGCGCTGAAGTTCGCATCGCGGAGCGACGTGCTTTGGGCGTTGTCCCAGCAATTCCACTATCCCTATGCGGCCGAAGGTGGACTGGACGGATTGAGCAGCGAACTCGTGGCGGCGACGGACCCGTTCTGCGACGCGGCCGAAGTGTTCCGCGATGTGCGCAGCCAGCTGCTGATGGACGTGCTGGCGCCGGACGAGCCGCGGCGTGCGCTGGCGGTGCTGAGCCCGAACGTAGGGGACGGCAAGACCTACTTTGCAGCCAATCTGGCGGTTGCATTCAGTCAGCTCGGCGAGAGCACGCTGCTCATCGACGCCGACATGCGAACCCCCAGGCAGCACCAGCTGCTGGGCCTGCAGCCCGGCACCGGTTTGAGCAACATCCTGGCGGGTCGGGCGACAGCCGATGCCGTGCAGCCTGTCGCTGCGCTGCCTGGTCTGCACTTTCTGTCCGTCGGCACGCTGCCGCCCAATCCGCTGGAGCTCATGCAGCGGTCGTCTTTCAGCTTCTTGATGCAGGAGCTGCTTGGTCGCTACGACCATGTGATCGTGGACACGCCTGCGGCGGAGCATGGCGCAGATGGTCGCGTGCTGGCGGCCCGGTGTGGCGCAGCTTTGATCATCGGCAGGCGCGACCGAACCCGCATGGAGGCGATCCAATCCCTGGTCCAGCAGATCGCACGCTCGCACGCAAAGATTGCAGGCGTGATGCTCAATGAGCACTGAGCGGCCCCGCTCCGTTCTGGTGGTGATTCCCACCTTGAACGAGGATGCGCACATCGAAGGGGTCATCGACACGCTGGCCCGTGACCTGGACCCCGCCGACCGCGTTCGCATGGTCGTGGCCGACGGGGGTAGCACGGATGGCACGGTGGAGCGCGTGAGGCGCCTGGCAGCATCGCGGCCCTGGTTGACCTTGCTGCCCAACCCGCAACGGATCCAGAGTGCTGCGGTCAACCTCGCCGTGCGGACCATGGGTGCCAATGTCGACGTGCTGGTGCGTTGCGACGCACATGCCGACTATCCTGCGGGGTTCGTGCGCCAGCTGGTGACGACCCTCGAGCGCGTGGGTGCAGATGCCGTGGTCGTGCCGATGGACTCGCAGGGACGAAACTGCCTGCAGCGCGCGGTGGCGTGGGTGTCCGACACCCCGCTCGGTTCGGGCGGGTCCGCGCACCGCGGAGGGCGGCGCAGCGGCTTCATCGACCACGGACACCACGCGGCGTTCCGCATGGAAAGCTTTCGGCGCGCCGGTGGATACGACGAAACCTTCACCCACAACGAGGATGCGGAGCTCGATTGCCGCCAGCGTGCGATGGGGAGCCGCATCTACCTTGATGCCGACATCCGCATCGGTTACAGCCCACGGGGCACCTTGCGCGGCCTGTGGCGCCAGTACTTTGGTTACGGAAAGGGGCGGGCGCGCACCGTTCGAAAGCACCGGGGCTCGATGCGGTTGCGTCAGCTGGCCGTGCCGTCCTTCATCGGGGCCAACGCCTTGGCCATCCTGGCTGCCGTCTGGTTGCCATGGCTGCTCCTGTTGCCACTGGCGTACGGGTTGGGATTGCTCGGCGCATCGGTCGGCATTGCTGCTCAACGGAGATCGCTCTGTGGACTGTGGAGCGGACCGGCTGCCTTCACCATGCACGCCGCCTGGGCTTGCGGCTTCCTGTGGAGCATGGTGGCGCTGCGCCAGCCGCCATGGTCGGCGCAACAGGCCCAGCCCTTGCTGTTCGACGAGCGCGGGATGCGCTCTGAGCCCTGATGTCGGCGACCTCGCCCGCTGTGTGGGATGCCGCCGTCGATGCAGGCAGGGCCCATCCGGTCAGGCACCTGCAGTGGTATGTGGACAAGGGACTGTTCTGGGTCCCTGTCCTGACCGCGACCTTTCTTTCCAAGTTTGGCGTTCCGCCGCTCGCGCCGTCCGGCATCTCGATCGCCATTCCGGCCATTCTGGCCATCCTGGGCATCGGCCTGGTGTTCCATCGGATGGTCGTCGAGCCACGGGCGGCCGCGGCCTACATGTTCGTGATGGGCAGCCTGTTCGCCATGCAGTCGGTGGCCGACAGCCGTTACTCCATGCTGTCTTTGGTGCTGTTGGTCATGCTGCACCTGCCTTACGCATTTCGCATGGCACACCCACCCAGCTATGTCCGCGTCATTCGCGCCATTCAAGCGGTCGGGCTGGTCGTGGCAGTGCTCGGTTTTCTGCAGTACACCCTGCAATTCGTCCTCGGCCCCAAGCTGGTCTTTCCGCTCGAGAACTTCTTCCCGCAGAGCTTCATCGTGGGATCGTTCAACCAGCAGGCCGTGGTGAGCTATGGAGCGAGCACGTACCGGGCCAATGGCATGGTGATGGTCGAGCCATCCGTGTTCAGCCAGTTGATGGCGTTGAGCATCCTCATCGAACTGTTGACGCGGCGCCGCCTGTGGTACATCGCGTTGGCTGCGGTGAGCATGCTCATGTCGTATTCCGGCACCGGGCTGTTGCTCTTGACGGCATCACTGGTGGTTCTTGCAGTGCAACGCGGCAAGATTGCGCTGCTCTCGGCGCTCTTTGGCGCGGGCTGTGTGCTCGTCGGACTCGGCGCGGTTTTCAAGGAACTGCCTTACCTTGGCATTTTTGCGCACCGACTCGGTGAATTCGCGTCGCCAACGTCCAGCGGATTCGCACGCTTCGTCGGCGGCTATTACATGTTCGATGAGTTTCTTTGGCCGGATCCGGTGCGCACGCTGGTCGGCTTTGGCGCTGGCACCTTCAAGTTCTACATGAACGCGGCCACCTATCCGGTGTCGGAGATGGCCATCTTCAAGGTGATATTCGAGTTTGGGTTGCTCGGTGCACTTTTGTACTTTGGGCTGCTTGCCTACTGCTTCGGCCGATCGCGGGCACCGCTGGTCCTGCGCGTGTCGCTGGTGATCTGCCTCATCCTGAGCGGCAATCTTTTCCCGTTCGCTCATGCACTGGCGTTCGTGTTGTTGGTCTGGATCGACCCAGGGCATCGGCACGGAATGTCGACAAGGTTCGTCTGAACCATGGCACCACCGACACCACCATCACGGTCGCAACTGGCCGACGCGACCAAGGCGATCGGCATCGTGCTCGTCGTCTGGGGGCATGCGCCTGGCATCACGCCGTGGGTTGGCGTGGTCATCTACAGCATGCACATGCCGCTGTTCTTTTTTGTTTCCGGCTACCTGCTGAAGACGGAACGACTGCAGCAACCGTTGTCGAAGCAGTGCCGCGACTTGGCGCGCACCTTGCTCAGCCCCTACGTGCTGTTCTTTGTCATTTCTCTGGCGTACTGGCTGGCGACGCGAAATCTCGGGGCGCGTGCAGCGAAATTCACCGATGTGACGGTCCTGGACGCGGTGACAGGGTTGGCCACCGGCCTTTCGCGTGACCTCTTTGTGAACCTCGCACTGTGGTTCTTTCCCTGCATGTTCGTCACGCAGCTGCTGTATAGGCTCGCATGGAAGGCGTGCCCGCGCGAGGGATGGCTCGCCCTGGCAAGCGGCCTCTTCGCCGTCGGGCTGCTGACGACCACGCTACCTTGGTCATCCAGGCTGCCATGGGGACTGGACATCGCGTTTGTCGCCGTTGTTTTTTTTGCCATCGGGCGATGGGTCCGGGTGGCGCCAGTGGGGCAATGGCTGGAGTCCACAGCCAAGCGCTCGATCGCGTCCCCCTTGTTGGTGGCGGTGCCCGTTTGGCTGGCGGGCGCTCTCTACCAGGGGCGCGTGGACCTGGCAATGGCCAGCTTCGGTCCTAGCGTCCTTCTGTATTTCGTGGCGGCAACCAGTGGCATTGCGGCCGTGCTGGGTCTTGCGTCGAGCGTGCGTCTGACATCGGCTGGACAGTGGCTCGCTGACAATACCCTGCTCATCTTTCCCCTCCATGCGCTGTTCATCAACCTGGGCAGCGGCGTGGCGAAGATGTTCGGCATCGGCCCGTACGGTCTGGGGTGGTCCGTTGGATTTGTGGCATGGAGCCTCGCGTGCTGTGTGCCCTCGGCAATCTTGCTCAAGCGCTATTGCGCACCATTGCTCGGAATGCAGACGTCTCGGTCGCGCAGTCCAGCGTTTGCCCACTATTGAAGGAGCCAACGATGTTCAGTGTTGTGAAGCGCTTGGTGGCATCAGGTCTGGCTGCCGGTCTGCTGTTCGGTGCAGGTGGGGCAGCGGCGCAGCAAAGCCCGCCGGCGACGGCGACCGCGACGGCCAAGCCGCAGATAGGCGTCTACCTGGGCGGTGGGTGCGATGGCCGCAAGCGGCTGCAGGCATTTGAGAACTGGCTCGGTCGGCCCGTCGACTTCGTGGTCGACTTCCTCGCGTGGGATTCATGGGACGCCATGGCCTGGGCGGCGGGCTGGGTGGGGCGCTGCTGGCAGGAAGCAGGCAAGCGCGTCGTTGTCTCCATGCCAATGTTCCCGAGGTCCAAGGAATACTCTCTGGAGGCTGGTGCGCGGGGAGACTACGACGACAAGATCCGCGTGGTGGCTCAGCAACTGATCCGCTACGGTCACGGCGCCGCGACGATCCGGCTGGGTTGGGAGTTCAATGCCAGCTGGTTCGCCTGGTACGCAACCAAGAAGCCTGATCAATTCGTCGCCAATTGGCGCCGCGTGGTCGAGACGATGCGCAGTGTGCCGGGCGCCAAGTTCCGCTTCGACTGGAATCCCATCGTCGGTCCCGGCATGGCATCGCCGGAACCTGCCTATCCCGGGGACGATGTCGTCGACGTCATCGGTGGTGACGTCTACAACAACAACTATTTCCCGGCCGGCACACCGGCCGAGCAGCGTTGGCAAGTACTTCGCGACGGCCCATTCGGCTTGCGGTGGTTGCGCGAATTTGCACGCAAGCACGGCAAGCCCATGTCGTTCCCCGAGTGGGGGACGGGCCAACGGCCCGACGGCAAAGGCGGTGGCGACGATCCGGTGTTCATGCGCGGCATGATCGAATGGATTGCAGCGAACCCGCCCGAATACCATGCCTACTGGGACTACAACGCCAAGGATTACAGGTCGGCACTTTCGGATGGCAAGCAGCCCTTGTCCGCGAAGGAATTCCTCGATGCATTCGGGGTTGCCCGTTGACCGAGCCTCGAGTGCATTCTGGGATCGCGTCGCCCCCAACGTCACTGAACGTGCAGCGCATGCGCTGTGCGGCAGATAGCCCGATGGAACCATCCAGCCACCGCGCCCGTGAGCACCACGCGGGTATCCATGGCCTGCGCGGAGCATGCGTGCTGGCCATCTTCGCCTACCACGTGGTCAATTCAGGCCTGTTGCCACCAGCTTCGTCGCCGTCTGTCGCGCTGTGGCTATGGCTCTGCGACGGCTTGCGCTACGGCGTCGAGGTGTTTTTCATGATCAGCGGCTACGTCATCGTTCGCAGCCTGCAGCGCCATGCCAGCGTCGCGTTGTTCATGAGAGACCGCATCCTGCGCATCTTTCCGCTGTGGTTGCCGCTGGCCACGGCAATGTTGGTCGCAGCCTGGGCTGCGTCCCATTTGTCCGGCATTCCATCGCGTGCCTTGCCAAGTGCGTGGACGCTCCTCCCCAGTCTGCTGATCCTCGCTCCCGTGCTCCCAGTGACCAACATCCACCCCGCCCAGTGGTCGCTTTGCTACGAACTGTTTTTCTATGTGTTCGCGGCGGTCATGTGGCAGGTGCGACATCGCCCGCTGGCCCTGAGGCTGCTGTGCCTGGTGCCCGCGCTGGCTTTTGCAGTCCTGTTTCCTAGGGCCTTGTTCTTTGCGCCTGGTGTCCTCGTCGCCTTGTACGAGCCCTGGTTGCGCCAGCGAGGTGCCTGGACGCGGGCGACCTGGGTCGGCCTGCCATTGGCCTGGGTAGCGTGGCTCAGCACGGGTACCGAGAATGCGGCGCTCAGCCGCACGCTGATCGACTTTGTGGCGCAGGGCCAGGGGGCACTGGCCGCCGTCGCGTTCCTCGGCGGTGGAGCCTTCTTCGCATGGATCGTGCTGTTTCGCGCTCATCCCAAGCATCACGTGCTGGGCACGCGGAGCATGCAGTGGCTGGGCACGATCAGCTTCAGCTTCTACTTGGTGCATCCGATCGTGATGGGGGGCGTCAAGCGCGTGCTGCTGCCCCTATTGCATCTCGGCACCTGGCCTGGCATCGCGGTTTTCGTGGTGGTGTCGTTCGTGGGCTCGTGTATCGCTTCGTATCTGACGTGGAAGTACCTCGAGGTTGGCCTGCGCCGCTGGCTGCTGGCACACGGCGGCATGGCCACGCCGCTCGCTCCGCAGCGCTGACGTTCTTTCCGGTGTTGACCTTTGATATTGCGCCACCGCACTGTCCCATGCCCCTAGATTCCTTATCGCCCTTGCGCGTTCTCCTCGTTGACCCCTCGCTTTTCACTGCACCTTACGACGCTGCGTTGACCCACGGGCTGGTGGATGCGGGGGTGGCTCCCATGTGGGCCACGCGGCCTGTGCGCCCTGGGGACCGGCAGGAGATTCCCGCCCAGTACGTGGACGACTTCTTCTATCGCCGAACCGACAGCGCGGAGGCTTCCGGCTGGCGTGCCGCGGTCAAGGGCGCGGCGCACCTGATGGGTCTGGCTGCCCTCATCGGGCGCGTGTTCCGGCACCGTGCCGACGTGGTCCACGTGCAATGGCTTGTGTTGCCGCTGTTCGACGCCGTGGCCATCGCTGCGATCCGCTTGTTCAAGCCCGTCGTGCTGACAGTGCACGACACGGTTCCTTTCAACGGTGAACGCATGTCCCTCGTCAAGCGTCTGGGGTTTCGGCTGCCGTTGCGTCTGGCGCATCGCCTCATCACCCACACACAGGCGGGCCGCAATCATCTGGTGGCGGCGGGTGTGCCGGTCGGCAAGATCCGGGTGATCCCGCATGGGCCATTGAAGATTTCCCTTCCCATCGCGGACAAGCGAGCGCCGTCAGACCCTGCGGCAGACACCTACAACGTGGTGCTCTTCGGCGAGATCAAGCCCTACAAGGGGCTGGACGTGCTCGTCGAGGCGGTCGGTGTGCTGCCGGACAAGGTGCAGGACCGTCTGCGCGTCTTCGTTGCCGGCCGCCCCCGGATGGAACTGACAGACCTGCAGCGGCGCATCGGCGCCTTGGGCATCGAGCGGTGCTTCTCGTTCGAGCCGCGGCGCATCACCGAGGAGGAGATGGCGACGTTGTTCTCCGCAGCCGATTGCTTCGTGTTTCCTTACCGGCAGATCGATGCCAGCGGTGTGTATTTCCTCGTGAAGGCGCTGGGTCGATGGCTTATCGCCAGCAAGGTGGGTGTGTTCGCCGAACAGATGGACGGCACGGACGATGGGCGCCTGGTGCAGAGCGGCGACGTGCAGCAGTTGGCAGCGGCGTTGCAGGAGGCGGTGGAACGTCGCCCGCGGCCGCGTGCCATGTCGGACAAGGATTCGTGGGACAGCATCGGTCGCCAGACACGGCAGGTCTACGAGGAACTGCTGGCCAACGCGCCGGCCGTGCAGGTGACGCGATGACGAACCAAACTTTTCGCTGGGGCATTTTTGGCACCGGGGCGATCTCTGCGAAGTTCGTCGCCGGCTTGGCCCATGCGCGTGGCGCAGAAGTGGCCTTCGTGGCTTCGCGCACGCTGGAGTCTGCCCAGCGCTTCGTGGCCGGCGTGGGCTGCGGCCGGCCAGTGGCAGGCTATGCGCAGGCGGCGGCCATGGGCGGCGTCGATGCCATCTACATCGCAACGCCGCCCGCTTTGCACGCCGAGCATGCCCTGGCCTGTATCGCGGCAGGAATTCCCGTGCTCATCGAAAAGCCGATGGCGACCTCGGCGCACGAGGCCCGGCGCATTGCAGAGGCGGCGCGTGCACGCTCCGTGTTCGCGATGGAAGCCATGTGGACCCGCTTTCTCCCCGCTGCGCAGGCACTGCGCGAGGTGGTGCAGTCGCGCCGCTGCGGCGACATCCGCATGGTCAGCGGGGATTTCGGGCTGTCGCAGCGGCCCGAGCCGCGCAACGGCATGTTCGACCCCTCCATGGGGGGCGGCGCGCTGGCGCATCTCGGCGCTTACCCGCTGTCTCTTGGGCAATGGCTGTTCGGCGATCCGCAAGAGGTGCAGGCGCTGGGGACCATCGGCGCCACGGGCGTGGACGAGACGGTGGCGATCCAGTGCCGCTATGCGGGCGACGTGCTGGGATCGTTTCACTGCAGCCTGCGTTCATGGAGCGACGACCGCTTCCTCGTCTCGGGCACCGAAGCTTCGGTGGGTTTCCATGGTTCCATCGTGCGCCCCTACGGGGTGCGCGTCGCGGTGGAAGGCACACGGGGCTACGACGAAGCGCGGTTTGGCTGGCGCGACCGCCTGCGCCAGAACGCCTTGGTGCACCGCCTCGCACAGCGGCTGGACCGCTCGGGTCGCTCACGTGCGCGGCACCAACCCCACCACTATGCAGGCAACGGCTACCACTACGAAGTAGACGAAGTGCGCGCCTGCCTTGAACGTGGGGACACCGAGAGCAAGACCATGCCCTTGAACGACAGCATTGCCGTCGCTGCGACGGCAGACAAGGTGCGTGCGGCGCTGTTCGCGTCGCGCGCCTGAACCTGCTGCCGTGCACCTTTTCATCCTGAGCTGCTGAGCACCCGTGAAGAAAGTCCTCGTCTACAAATCCGACCTGCTGCCGTACTCGGAGACCTTCATCCGTGAGCAGGTCAAGGCCTGCCGGACCTTCCATCCCGTGCTCGTCGGAACGCATGGCCTGGACAACGGCCTGTCCCTGGAAGGTGTGGATGTGCGCTACCTGCGTGCGCCGAACGCCGGAAAAAGAACGGAGCTGTTCTGGAAGCTGTTGCGCGAAGCCAATGTCGCGCCGCCTGGCGTCGTCGGCCGCCTGCGCGCCGAAGGCGCGGAACTGGTCCATGTCCACTTCGCCACCGAGGCCGTCGCCATGTGGCCGGCGTTGCGGCGACTGGGGCTGCCGGTGCTGGTGACCCTGCACGGCGCGGACATCAACACCCACCGCGCCTGGTGGGAAAACCCGCAACGCGGGCCGTTCTCGCGCCGCTATCCGCAGCGCCTCCTGGACATGGGCAGGCACCCCGATGTGCATTTCATTGCCGTGAGCGAGGCCGTGCGCCAGACGGCGATTGCCTACGGCATCGGGCACGACAAGGTGCACGTGCGCTACATCGGCATCGATCTGCAGCGGTTTCGGCCGGGTGGCCTTCCGGTCGGATCGCGGGCACCGCGGATCCTGTACGTGGGGCGCATGGTGGAGAAGAAGGGCGGACAGCACCTGATCGACGCGTTCGCCGCCGTGCGGGCACAGCTGCCCGAGGCGGAGCTGGTGATGGTCGGCGACGGGCCCTTGATGGAGAGCTTTCGCCAGCGTGCAGAAAGGCTTGGTGTGCCCGTGCAGTGGAGGGGCCGCCAGCCCAGCGATGTGGTGCGCGAGGAGTTCGAGCGGGCCAGCGTGTTCTGCCTGCCCAGCATCACTGCGGAGAACGGCGATGCGGAGGGCCTGCCCATCGTGATCATGGAGGCGCAGGCCTGCGGCGTGCCGGTCGTCACGTCGGCGCGCGGGGGCGCCACCGAAGGCATCGTGGACGGCAAGACCGGCGTCGCCTTCAACGAAGGCGATGTACATGGACTGACGGCCGCACTGCTGCAGGTTCTCAAGGAGCCCGGTCTGGCCCAGCGCATGTCAGAGGCGGCGGTGCCGTTCGCGCGCCAGCGCTTTGACATCGCGCGCTGCACCGCCTTGCTGGAGGAAGACTACGCGGCATGGTCTCAACGCCGACGGCCCCGCCAGACGCTGCAAGCGCAGGAGCAGCCAGCGTGAAGATCGTGTTCGTCGGATCGCTTTACGCGCCCAACGGCGTCGGCGGCGCGGAGCGCACCGTCCAGACGATTGCAGAGGAGGCTGTCCGACTGGGCCACGAGGTGGTGACCATCAGCCTGGCGCCGAACGGCAAGGCCTCCAGCGCCGAGTTGAACGGCGTGCGCGCTCACTATGTCCCTCTGGCGAACATCCACTTTCCATTTGGAAGCAGTACGGTCTTCAAGGCCTGGCGACGGGCGCTTTGGCATGCCATCGACGCGTACAACCCCTGGATGGCCGCGCGCGTGGGACGCATCCTCGACCAGGAACGGCCAGACGTCGTGCAGACCGGAAACCTCATGGGGTTTTCGGCCGCGGTGTGGCGGGCGGCGCGGCGCCGCGGCATCCCGGTCGTGCAGATGTTGCACGACTACTACATGGGCTGCGCCAATTCGTCGATGTTCAAGAACGGGCACAACTGCCAACGCCAGTGCGGAGCCTGCCGCGTGTTCACCTGGCCGCGTCGGGCGATGTCCGACACGCCAAGCGCCGTCATCTCGCTGAGTGCGCGTCTGCTGGAGCGCGTGACGGCCACTGGCATGTTCCCGCACGTCGGCGAGAAAGTCGTGATCCACGGCGCCAGCGATCTGCGCCCCAGCTTGCCCGAGATTGCACCGGCTGCGGTCACGGCTGGACTGACCGTGGGCTACCTGGGCCGCCTCGAGGGCACCAAAGGGTTGGAATTCATGCTGGACGGCATGGCCCAACTGCCGCAGGTGCGTGTGCTGCTGGCGGGCAAGGGTGACGAGGCCTACGTGCACAGCCTGCAGCAGCGCTACCGCGGCGCGACCAACATCGAATTTCTGGGTTTCACGAAGCCGGCCGAACTGTTCGCGCGCATCGACCTGCTGCTGGTGCCGTCCATGTGGGAGGAACCGCTCGGCCGCGTCATCTACGAAGCCTACGCGTATGGCATTCCGTCCATCGTCACGCGGGGTGGTGGGATGCCTGAAATCGTTGAGCATGGCCGCACCGGCTTCGTGGTGGAACCAGGGGATACTGCCGGTCTTGCCACCCTGGTGCGGCGACTGGCATCCGCATGGGACCGCGAGGCGTTCCGCGCAGCCTGCCTGGCCAAGAGCAAGGAATTTCAGGTTGACAGGCTCATCACCTCCTATCTGCAGGTCTGGGCCCATGCGATCGCCAGCCGTCCGGGCCGCTGACGCAGCCGCACGCCGGAGGCGCGAGCGCGGACGGGCCGACGGTGAACCGGGGAGCACACCATGAATCGGGAGACTCGATGACCACGAACCAGGCGCGACTTTCGAGCGAAGACGGCGCTGGCGGCGTCGGCCGCTCGGGCAGCGGCGTCCCGGCCAGCGATGCGCGGACGCCCGGCCCGACGCCGCCACGCAAGCCCCTTTTGCAGCGGGCGCGCGGCGCAGCCACCCGCCTGCGGCAGCGTGTGGTGCATCGGATCCACAGGGTGCTTTTGCCATGGGCTGCTCGCGGGCCCCGCAGCGCTTCCTTGTATTACCTGTTCTTCAACCGATCTTTTGCGCGTGAGCAACATGCCACCGTGGCAGGGCGGTTGCACCATCTTCGGTACGAAGCGTCCAGCGGCGTGGCCAGCGTCGTCGTGCGGCGCAACATCCACCGGCTGGAAAAAGGCCTGTGCATGACGCCGCCGCGCGACCGGTTCGCGCTGGACTACATCGACGAAACGCTCAAGGCGTATGGACATCTGCTGGAGTCGTCGGATGCCCAGGATCTGCCTTTGATCCGCTACGCCCATGACGTGCTCCAGGCGTACTTTGGCGCAACCCGCTGGGCAGCGGGCGCGCCGCAACCCGCCTTGTTCGAACGACTCAATGCACGCCTGTCGATGGACCGGGCTCCTGCCAGCGAGCCGGCCGCCCCGGCGCCGCACCAGGCGTTGCCGGGCAGTGACGTGTCTTATGCCCAGTTCCTGGCGCTGACACGCCGGCGCGCCTCGGTACGCAATTTCCTGCCCAAGGCGGTGCCCCGTTCGGCGATCGAACAAGCGGTGGCGGCGGCGGCGCAAGCACCGTCCGCCTGCAACCGGCAGCCCTTGCGCTACGTGGCACTGGCCGACGACCCGTTGAAGCGCCGACTGGCGCAACTGCCCATGGGAACGGCGGGCTATGCAGAAACGATTCCCGCGCTGCTGGCCGTCATCGGCGATCTGAGCGCCTACCCCTTCGAGCGGGACCGCCACATCATCTACATCGATGCGAGCTTGGCCAACATGCAGTTCATGCTCGCCCTGGAAACGCTGGGCCTGGCGTCGTGCGCCATCAATTGGCCCGACATGGAGGAGCGCGAGCGCAAGGCGGCCGCCCTGCTCAAGCTGGCGCCGTACGAACGCATCATCATGCTGATGGCCGTCGGGTATCCAGATCCCGTGGGCCTGGTCCCGCATTCCGAAAAGAAGAGCGTCGGGGAAATGCTGACTTGGATGTGATGCGCGAAAGACCCATCAATGTCGAGGTCCTCGGCATCTGGCCCCACAACAAGGGCGCCTTGTTGATGCTGGAGGCGATCCGGGAACGGTTCAGGCAGGAACTCCCGCAGGCACGCCTTGCCGTTCCATTCAGTTGGCCTGCCGAGCAGCGGTTGGCCCTGGGCCTGCACTGCACGTACCCGCGCGAGCACGGGCGCGTCGACACCGCGCGCCTGAGCGATTTGTTGCCGAGCCGATGGCGCAAGGGGGTGGGCCTGCTGTCGCCCCGGGACGTGGACGTGGTGCTGGATGCATCGGGATTCGCCTATGGGGACTACTGGGGACTGCCGAAACTGCAGCACCGTCTGCTTCGGGTCGCAAGGCACTGGAAGACCCCGGCCCGCACGCTGATCCTGCTGCCGCAGGCCCTGGGGCCGTTCGAAGCGCCTGGCATCGCTGCAGCTTGGCGCGAGGCACAGCGCAGCGCCGATCTGGTGTATGTGCGCGATCGTGCTTCATGGGCTTTTGTCGAGGCGGCGGGTGCGCAGGGCACCGGTAATGTTCGGTTGAGTCCGGACTTCACGAATCTTCTGCATCCCGCGTTGCCGGATCGTCTGGCGGCGGTGCAAGGCGCGTTCCTGGTGATTCCGAACGAGCGCGTTGTCGGCAGGGACACCGGTCGCCGCGCAGCCTACCTGCAGTTTTTGCGCAGCTGTGCGGAGCGGTTTCTGGCCACCGGCCGCAAGGTGCTGCTGCTGGTCCATGAAGGTGCTGGCGACCGCCGGTTGGCGCTCGAGCTCAACGCGTTGCTGCCCCGGCCCGTGGATGTCATCGACGAGCCCTCCCCGTTGGTCACCAAAGCCGTCATCGGCG
Organism: Variovorax boronicumulans; assembly: GCF_007677875.1. Classification (GTDB taxonomy): domain Bacteria; phylum Pseudomonadota; class Gammaproteobacteria; order Burkholderiales; family Burkholderiaceae_C; genus Pseudorhodoferax; species Pseudorhodoferax boronicumulans_A. Next base: position 113,151 of record NZ_VEDO01000004.1, read on the forward strand.
CAGCCTACGCGACGGTCTCGTCGCGCTACCACGGACTCGTCAGTGCGTTGTCTGCCGCGGTGCCGTCCGCGGCCTGCGGCTGGGCTCACAAGTACGGCGAACTGATGTCCGACCATGGTTGCGCGCACCTGAACATCGACCTGTCGTCCGATGCGGCCCACTGGTCACACCAACTGGACCAATTGGAGCAGGCCGCGCAGAGCGACTCGATACGGACGGCGCTGCGTGCTGCAGCGCAGCAACAACAGCACCGCAGCCAGGAGATGTGGGCCGAGGTCTTCAGCCTGCTGCGCCGCAAACACCCTACGAAGGAGGCACTCCACCCGTGATCACGATTTCTGTCGTCATGCCGACCTATCGCGACTCCGTGGCGGCCCTGGAAACCGCAGAGCTGTTGTGCCCGCAATTGCGCACGTCTGACGAACTGCTGATCGTGGACAACGGGTCGGGCCCCAAACACCGCGAAGTGTTCGAAGCCTTTGCTCGCCAGCACCCTGGTGTTGCCATCCGCATCCTCGTGTGCGAGGCCCGCGGAAGCTACGCCGCACGCAACATGGGCGCCGCGCATGCGCGCGGCGACATCCTCGCATTCACCGATGCAGGATGCCTGCCGTGCGCAGGTTGGGTGGACGCGATCCGCAGTCACTTTGCCGAGCATCAGGGCAGCCGTGTGGCAGGGCCGATCGAGATGGTCTTCAAGCACTCTCCGCCCGCGCTGATCGAGTTGGTCGATGCGCGTGCCCATCTGAACCAGGACCGGTACGTCGCCCAGGGGTGGGCTGCGACCGCCAACACGGCCATGGTGCGCGAGGCGTTCGTGGCCCTGGGTGGCTTCGATCAACGGCTGCAGAGCGGTGGGGACTTCGAGTTCGGCATGCGCGCGCGGGCGCACGGCCACAGCATCGACTGGTGTGCGGCCATGGTCGTGCGCCATGAGTCGCGCTACACGTTGCACGAACTCCTGAAAAAGCGCAGGCGGATCCGGCTCGGTCAGCGTCAGATTGCAGGGCTCGCGGAATTTCCCGAGGTGCGTCGGCGTGCCATGGAGGCGAATGGTGAAGTCCGTGAGATCGGCGCCCCGCGCGCTTACCCGCCGATGAGCGCAGCCCGTTGGCTGTTGGCGCGCCTGGCCACCCGCCTGCTGCACACGTACGAACGCTTCTGCCGGGTGTACGAGCGCCACGCGAAGACCAGGACCTGACGAATGCCGCGGGCATGGAACGTCCTACGCCACCGTCGTCCGTCGTGACACCGGCCGGCGCGGTGGAAGGGGAAGCCACGCCTTCCAGGCTTGCCGAGATCAAGAGGCGGTCGGTCCTGGGCGCTGTCACGACTGTGGGGGCGCGGATGTTCACCGTGCTGTTCAGTCTTGCCTCCACCGCGGTCCTGGCACGGCTGCTCGCGCCCGAGGACTTCGGGCTGGTCGCCATGGTCATGTCGGTGGCGGCATTTGCCGGTGTCTTCAAGGACTTTGGCCTGTCTGCTGCCGCCGTACAGGCTGCGGACAGCCTGACACCCGCGCAGGCGAGCAACCTGTTCTGGCTCAATCTTGCGGTCGGGGCCCTGCTGACCCTGGCCACGATGGCGTCTGCACCCCTGGTCGGCAGGATCTTCGATCAGGCTGCGCTCGTCCCGGTGACTGTCTGCATGGCACTCTCGTTCCTGTTGGCGAGCCTGGGCACTCAGCATGCGGCAACGTTGCAGCGGCTCCTGCTGTTCAGACGCAAGGCAGCGGCGGATGTGGCAGGTGCATTGCTCAGCTTTGGTTTGTCGATCCTGCTGGCGCTGCAGGGCTATTCATATTGGGCGCTGGTGTGGGGCACGCTTGCCGGCACGCTGGCCACGAGCCTGCTGCTGGTGGCCTTGTCCCCCCTGCCGCTGCAGCGGCCACGGCTGGGGCAAGGCGTGAGGCACCTGTTGCGCTTCGGCGGAGACGTCACCGCGTTCGAGTTCGTCAACTACTTCCACCGCAATCTCGACAACGTGCTGATCGGCCGCTTCTGGGGCGCGGAGGCCCTGGGCCTGTACAGCAGGGCTTACCAATTGCTGATGTTCCCCATCAACAACCTGCGCGCCCCCATCAACACAGTCGCCTTCGCCGCCATGAGCAAATTGCGCGGCGACCCCGAGCAGTTCCGAGCCTACTACCGCAAGGTCAGCTTCCTGCTCGCGCTGACCTCCATGCCGGTGGTGGCCTTTCTGGCGGTTGCGGCCGAAAGCGTGCTGGCTCTGCTGCTGGGCCCTCGCTGGAGCGGCGCCGTGCCGATCTTCCAGGCACTTGCGCTGGCTGGCTTCATCCAGCCAGTGGCCAGCCTGCGCGGCCTGGTCGCCCTGTCGTCAGGCCGATCGCGCGACTACCTGTTTCTTGGTGTCATCAACGCCGTGGGCGTGTGCCTCGCCTTTGCGGTCGGTTTGCGCTGGGGGCCGATGGGCGTGGCCATGGCTTACAGCATCGCCATCTACGCCTTGTTGTACCCGACCGTCAAGCTGTCCTTTCGCAGCACGCGCATACGGATGTCCGACTTCTGGTCGGCCATCGGCCAACCGGCATGTGCGTCGGTGCTCGGTGCCGCCGCAGTGCTGATGTTCCCAAGGGTCTGGTTGGATGACCTGCCGGTGGTGGCAGCGCTTGCGGCGCAGGCCGCCGTGTTCGTCATGGCATGGTTGATCGGCAATGTCCTGTGGCCTGGCGGCTGGCGTGCACTACGCGAGGTGAGGGCGTTGCTGCGTCAGTTGCGCTGAGTTGACCGCACAGCGGTCGGGCGCAAAGACGCGCGATCCTGTCAGTCGAGCCGTTGTCCACCAAGGAGCGGACATGGCAGGGTGAGGCATTCCGTGCCCAGCCGGCATGCAACTTGCACACTCCGCTGGCGCCCCACTGGGTGGCCATCTGCTCACGTAACATCCGGTGCCGCCGCGACAACGTGCACCACCGCTCGGTCGCTCGACGCCCCACCCATAGGCCGCTTCCGCATGAATCTCTCCCTCGCTCCCATCGGCGCGCAGGCACCGATGGTGTCCGTCGTCATCCCGCTGTACAACAAGCAGCGCACGGTGGCGCGCTCCGTGGCTTCCCTGCGGCAGCAGACCTTCCAGGACTTCGAGGTCATCGTGATCGACGACGGCAGCACGGACGGGAGCTGGTCGCAGCTCGAAGCGTGCGGCGCACTTTCGGACCTCCGTTTTCGTTGCGTCCAGCAGGTGAATGCAGGACCGGGAGCCGCGCGGAATGCGGGCGCGCGACTGGCGCGCGGGAAGTATCTTGCCTTCCTCGACGCTGACGACGAATGGCTGCCCGAACACCTGCAGCGGGCCATGCAGGCCCTTGAACAGGCGGATGGCTGCCAGATCTACGTGTCGGCCTACGACACCGGTGCCGAGCATCAGGCGCTGCAGGCCAACCTGCTGCAGCGCCATATCCAGCAATCAGGACGCTGGTCACTCGATCCAGCACTCGGCCCGGTGCAGGTGAAAGCCATCGTCGATGCCTGCCAAGTCAGTTGTCTGGTCGTTGCCCGGGCGCTGTTCTGGCGCTACGGAGGCTTCTACGAGAAGAACCGCAGCACCTTCGGCGAAGACATCTACCTGGTCATTCAACTGGTGTTCGGCTCTGACATCTGGTTCGAGCGTGAAGCGCAAGTGCTTTTCCACGTCGAAGACTCTGAACTCGGCGTCAAGCGGGTCGGCTTGCGGCCGGTTCGCCCCCACTTGCTGGAGCCGGAACCTCTGGTGGCCAATTGCCCGCCGCACCGGCGCCGCCAACTCCAGGAATTGTTCGCGTACTACCGCATGTTGGAAACGGAGAAGTTCGCCCGCTTGGGGGATTGGACCAACATCTCCAAGCTGCGCAGGGCCTACCGTTGGCCCGCAGGAACGCCGGCGGCATTCCGGTTGCGTGAGTGGAAAGTGCCGCTGCGCACGTTGGCGGGGAAGATGGGTGTCAGAGGCCGCGCGCAGGGGTAGTGAGGTATGTACGAGCGCCGTCGCAAGGGCTTCAGGTGCTGACGGGTGCAGGCGCTCTCACAGTGCGCCGGCGCCACATGACCATCATCTTTTCCAGTAGCGGTTTCTCAATCAACCGATAAACCACTACTCCTACAGCCGCACTGGCAACCGTGCTGAATGTCAGTGCAATTGCGACGTTGAGCGGCGTTGGCTCGGCCAAGTGCAGATGGTTGAACAGCCGGTAGCAGTACGGAAGCGTGAACACATGAACAAGATAGATCGAATAAGAGGCGTCGCCCAAAAGCGCCCATAACCTCCACCTTGGCATGGCACGGCCAACATGCACACCGCTCCAGACGATCAAGGCCGCCGGAATGCCGTCGGCCAGCAGGCGCGGTACGGCGCCATTGGGAAGCGCCAGCGCCATAAACCCAGCGATCAAGCCAATGCTGGCAACCGTCGCACTTGGTGCCCAGTGCCGATGGTTGACAAATATATACACGCCCATTCCGAGCGCGAACTCACCAAGTAGCCCACTGGTCCAGACGCGCAGTACAGCGCTCTTCTCAACATCGAGAACTTGTCCTGCAACGACAAGAACCAGCAGCATCAAGACCAGCGCCAGATGCTTTCGCTGGCCAAACAAAATGGCGAGAGCGAACACCACATAGAAAAACATTTCGAAATTGAGCGTCCATCCAACGATCAACGAAGGCAAGATATCTCCACCGTGCATTGGGTTGAAGCGCGGCAAAAACAAAAAATCTTGCAGCAGAGAAATATCGGCCACACCGCTTCGGACAAGATAGCGGTCCTGAAAGGCCAGAGCCAGCCAATACAGTGGAACAATCCTAATAAGGCGGCGCACGAGGAAATCAGTGGCCGCCTGCAGCCTGCCGCCATCTGTCTCCAACTGACGCGTGGCGTGGACCATGATGAACCCGCTGATGATGAAGAAGATATCAACGCCGGCACTCCCGAAAATCGGCCATCCGCTCACGTCGCCGTAGTAATGGCGCGCATGGTGGACGACCACCATCAAGGCTGCTACCGCCCTCAGGTACTGAATGCCATCGAATGACTCTGCATTGAGCGCAGCGGTTCGAACTGTCTTCATATTATTCCGTCGCAATTTTCATAGGGCTACAGCATCAGAGCCGGAAAGTGCTGCAGCGCAGCATCGCATCATCGCACGCATCACGTGTCCAACGATCACGTGCAACTGGAAGTGACGCCTAAATCGTTGGCTGCATGCATGGCTGGTAATAACGGAGATTGAACTCGATCTGCGGTTCCTGTATGCAATGTAGTCCTTTGCGTCTGGGTGCTCGATATCTTTTTGTGTGCCGATGAATCCATTCAGCTAGACAAAGTCCGTTCCGGGTTAGCATGCTGCGCCGCACAACGCAAAAATCTATGCCCACCCAACGCGAAGAACGCATCGACATTGTCCGTGGAATGGCCATGGTCACGATCGCCATCAACCATCTGGGTGTCATGCTGATGAGCTTGGGTTACAGCGGTCGAAGAATTCCTACCTTAACCCTTTACGGTTTTTCGACTGCGGCAGAAATATTCTTTCTTCTTTCAGGGTACATGATCGGTTTTATCTACCTTCGGAGCACGGAAGTAGACCCGACCTATCTTCGAAAAAAGGTGTTGAGCCGTGCCTGGAAGATCTACCTGTTCAACGTGTCAGTATTCGGCATGCTGCTCGTGATGGCGCCGTTCTTGCCGGTGGCTGTGGCGGATGCGACGAAGTTGGATTACACACTCGAAGATGTCTGGAGCAGATCGCTGCTGTTCCTGGGATTTTTGCAGCACCCCTCTCTGTTGGGTGTTTTGCAACTGTATGTGCTGCTGATGGTGCTGACTCCGTGGGCAGCGCGGCTCGCGCACAGAAGTTCAGTGGCCATGTTTATGCTTTCGGCGGCTCTCTATACGGGCGTGCGCTTGGCCCCTGGGTTCAATCTGCCGGGTGGGGCACCAGAATCCGACGGCTTATGGGAATTTAATCCATTTGCTTGGCAGTTGCTGTTTTTTTGCGGCATGCTTTTAGGCCAGAAGCAAGCCCACCGAACGCTGTTTGGCTGGCTTGACCGGCATTGGTCGCACCCCTATTACGCATTTGCGATCTTTGCCGGGGCGGCAGTGGTGTTCAAGTTGCACCATGCTGGCGTGATTGCGGTTCCCTCGGTCTCGAAAATGAATGTTGGCGTTGCCAACCTTGTTCATACCTTCGTTGCTGTTTTGACGATGGCTGCGATTGCGACCGAGTTGCGCAAGCGTGCGCGCTGGCTCACTCGCTGGTTTGGCATCGTCGGAAAGCATACGCTCGAGTGTTACGCGTTGAGTATTCCGCTCACATATGCAGCGGCTGCAGTGTGGGTCACATTCCCGGGCCGCTGGCCTACCTACGTGGCTGCAGCCGGCGCGGTGGTGGCTGGAGTGACGGCACTTGCGTTCGCGATGGAGCACAGGCACGTCAGGGCAGCAGCGATTGCCCGAAGTGGCCATTAGAGTGCGCTCAAGTGTCGAGTTTGTGCATTCGGTCGGCCGTCAGCACGTCGTCACTGTGGACCCACCGTCGAAAACTCTCCCGAATCGCGGGGGGGGTTGACGTGTGCGGTCCCCATGGGCGGTCCCAGATCGCGACGAGCGAAAACTCTGAGTAACCGTCTGCCAGAATCTTCCCCGTTCGAACGTCCCATATGTCGTTGATCACATTCTGGACGTGGTATTCATACCCGAGCTCCGAGCAGACAAGCGGCCGATCGACGAGAGCTGCGTATCCCTTCAGGACCTCAAAACATTGTCTGGTCCATTGGCCGTCAAACGATACAGTCGCGAGATTGCGGTTGTCGTACACATCGATCGATAGCACGTCGACGTAATCATTCCCGGGCCAGAATGGAAGGAAGTTGGAATCACGGTGCGCTCCGACATTCCAGCAATACAGTACGTTGTCCAATGCCGGACGCGCTCGCAGGTGGTCCACCATCTTCTGCCAGACAGCCACCATCTCTGCCGCACGGTCAAGCCCGTTCCACCAGAACCAGGTACCTGCGCACAGTTCGTGGAACGGCCTGAAGAGGACGGGGATCCGGCGACCATGTTGGTCGACCAGGGACTCGAGAAAATCGGCGAGCCGATCCAGCCAAGCCAGGAATTGAAGCTCGCGCTGCCCCCCCTCGAGCAGCGCGGTCAGCGGGGAACCGCTGCGGTCGCTGTAATGGCCCGGCGTTGTCCGCGGCGCACGCCAGCTGATGCCGTTGCGCGAGAGTTCGCCAGTCACCGGAGTGCCTGGGTGGTTGTGCAGGCCGATGACGGAGCCACGGGCGTGCGCGAGTTGGATGGCGCGGCGCACAAGGTCGGTCGCTGCAGCCCCGTAGCGGTTGCGCCAGGCCGGATCGTGGTACTCCATTCCGACGAACCCTGGCCATCGTTCCGTGATGCCCAGGAATACCTGTTCCGTTCCATGGAGGATCGGCGTGGGGTCCGTCTCGGGCATTCCCCAGACCATGTCGTTCGTTCCGACGATGTAGTGGCGGCTCCGCTTGGCAGCGAGCAGGCGTGCGTACAGCGCCCGCGTCGCCGGGCTGGCCTGGGGCGTGATGGGCCCAGAGGGAAGGGGTGGCGCGGCGACATGTGGGTTCATGGATCAGTCCCGCGCTGTAGCGGCCAACGCTTGGCTCAGCGCCGCGGCGCCATCACGGCGTCGCGCACCGCCTGGCTGAAGCTTTTGAAAGAAAACCCCTGGTTGGCAGGCAGCGCAGCGCCCAGCCCCTGCCTGCCTGTGGCCTCGATGTTGCCGAGCAATTCCTGGCACCTTAGACCGAAGGCGCTGGCGTCGCCCGCGACGTACAGGCCCTCCATGCTTTCGAAGCCTTTGGCTGCCGAGGGTGTGACCACACAGCAGCGCCCGTATGCCAAGGACTCGATCACCTTGATGTTGGTGCCGCCTCCGCCGAAGAGCGGTGCAATGGTGAGCAGTGCGCTCTGGTACGCGGCCCGCAAGTCGTCGACCCGGCCGAGGCAGAAGACCCCAGGCGTTTGCGACCACTGGCGCTTGAGTGTTTCATCGGACAGCTTGCCGACCAGGTGCAATTCGGCATCGGGCACGGCACGCCGCACATGCGGCCAGACCTCGCGCACGAACCAATCAAAGCCCTCCCGGTTGGGTAGCCAGTCGTACACCGCGACGCCCAGCACGACGGGCCGCGTGGCCGGCGGCAATGGTGCGACGCCTTCGGGATAGGACGCGAACGGGATGTTCGGAAGCATGCGCACCGCGCGATGGCCAAGGGCCTGCAGATCCTTGGTCTTGGTGACCCAGACCGCTGCACAGCGCGCCACCAGTTCCTGCTCTTTCTTGCGGTAGGAGCTGGCGATTCGGCGGTACAGCTGCGGCAGGAGCCTGCGCTTTTCAGCCGCTGCCCGGTTTGCCCAAACTTCGGACTCCAGGTCGTCCAGGTCCACATAGAGGGCAGGGTGGCCCATGACGCCAGCCTGGTACGCCGTGGTGAGGTACCGCGTGACCACGGCATCGTAGTGGCCGCTGGCCAGCCGTTCGGCCACTGCGCTGCGCATGGTTGCGTTGCGAAAGAAGGTGTAGCGCCAGCCAAGCGCCGAATAGACGAGGCGCTGAAGCGGCTGGTCGATACGCGGCACGCCAAGGCCCCACCGCTGCGGCGCCCAACGGCCGTATTGCCGCGGCACATGGCCGAGGTAGTTGAACTCCGTGCGCAAGGTGGGCAGCAGGTGCTGCGGCACGTGGAAGTCGCCAACCAGCAGCAAATCCACATGGCCGATGGCCTGGAGGGCCTTGAAGAGCAGGAACGTGCGTTGCGCGGCGCCCGAATCGGGCGGGCAGGGGAGGATGGGGCTTAACAGCAGGAAACGCTTGCCGGTGCGTGGCACTGGCGACTCAACGGTCATGGGCATCGGTTGTCAGTCCAAGAATCTGGCTGCAGATCCATCCGCGAGGTGAAGACCGCCGAGCCTTCCGCAGCGTTTGGCGCTGGCCTTGGGGTGCGGGGTCAAGCCTTCTTGCGCCATCCAGCCATGTGGAGGATGAATTGCTCGGCGCCGTCGGGTCGCTTGGCCAACAGCCACAGTGCAAGGTGAGTGCAGCCGTACAAGGCGGCGCCTGTTCCGATCAGCAAGCCGACGTGAAGGATCTGGGTGGCCGCGCCCGTCGGCGGTGAAAGGCTGTGCTTGAGCAGTTCGACGCCCGCAACCATTACGGCCACGCTGATCAGGCTGCGCCAGATGTTGCTGATCTGGCGCAGCACGGTGATCTGAACGAAGCGGCGCGCGATCATCAAGGTCATACCGATGATGACCAGCCCGCCCAGGGAGCGCGCGATCACGGCCCCCAGCAGCCCGAAGTACCAGGCGCCGCCCAACGTCAGCGGCACACGCATGCCGAAGTTGACGGCCTCGCGCACCACCAGCACCTTGGGCTGGCCCATGGCCATGGACAGCGACAGCATGGGCAGGTAAAGCACCTGCAGCGAGACGACGGGTGCGAGCCAATAGATGACGGTGACCACTGAATCCCAGTTTGGGCCGAGCACCAGCGGCACCACGTGGTCGGCCGTAGCGGCCAGGCCGAAGCCGAAGGGCAGCAGGACGATCACGAGCATTTGCTGCGCCTTGAGGTACGCCGCCCGCATCCGTTCCGGCTCGCCGGCCAGTCGGGCGAAGCCACCGAACATGGTTTGCATGATGGGTCCGGCGAATGCGTAAGTGACCATGGATGCCATGTCGCTGCCGACGGTGTACTGGCCTAGCTGTGGCTTGCCAAGGATGTGGCCGATCAGAAAGCGGTCGGACTGGAGATTGATCGTCGAAATGAACCGAGAGGCCGAGGTCCAGCCGGCAAAGTTGAGGAGGCTCTTGGTGCCTGCAACTCTAAAACGTGGGCGGTACGGTGCCAGGATGTAGGTGTAAACAGTGGACACCAACGGTGCCACCAGCTGGCTTGCGATCAGAGCCCAATAGGAGCGCGTCGCATAGGCAAAAGCGATGGCGACTACGAAGCTGGCCATGCGGCCGACCAGTTGGACGCGCGCTCCTGGACCATATTCAAGGCGATGCAGGTAATACACCATAGCGGGACTGCTGAGACCGGCGAGCACCGGTGGGATGGCAAGTACCAGCATGATCGCGACGAGACGGCTATCGTCATAAATTGCTGCTAATGGTAGAGCTGCCCCGACAGTGGCCAACGCAACGAGAACCGCGCGTATGAAATTCAGTGTGAACGCCGTGTCGACGTCGCGCGGATCGATCTCTTTGCGTTGTACCAACGCCTCACTAACGTTCAGTTCGGTGGTGGCGCGAACGATTGCGACTACTGATGCAGCAAGTGCGACCAAGCCAAAGTCGGCGGGCGTCAATAGGCGGGCCATGATGACCAGCGAAATAACGTCAACAAACTTCATTAGCAGCTGCAAAGCTGTCAGAAGTGCGGCGCCGAGCGCCACTCTGCGTCCAAGCATCGAGGGTCGCCTACCTTCTCGAGAAGACCGTACGGAGACGCCTAACTACACGTTGTGCAAAGCCTCTGATGCCCTTTTTCGACTCCCGATAACTCGCGTTTCTGTAGCGCGAAACGATCGGTTCCATCTTCTCTTCAAACGTGCTTAATGGTTGCTGCTCTGCCCGAGCTTCGGCATAAAGCTCGGCCGAGCGCTCCGCGATTTCAAGCCTTGCGTCGTAGATCGTCCTTCGATGGCGCGTGGGCGCAAGCTTCGGTGGCACCCGTTTAAGCGGACTCCACTGACCCGAGGCACGCCTTCGTTGCAAGCGATGCGCTAGCCCCTCACGACGATGTCGAAGTCCAGAAGCTTGGCTTTGAATGACTGCGTTGACGTCGGCGTTGCCGATCTTCAGCGCGCCTCGCTGAACTCCTTCATCGATGATTTTGTCAATGTAGGAATTTCTTGTGACTACGATATTTGTGCCGAGTGGATCGACGCTATAAGCGGGGAGCCAAGCATCGCCGATGGCGACGTCGGCGCATTCGGCAAGTACGTCGTCGCAGTACTCGCAGGCGGCATTCTTGAACAGTCCCTCGCCCCAGTCCTTTCCTCGCACTGTTGCCATGGGCCAAACTTCCTCAGGAGTAATGTCGTCTCCGCTCTTCGCTCTATATGCAAATCCATAATCTGAAGCGCGGCGGTCCATCAGTTTTCGTCGAAAATCGAATGTAACGACTGAATCCTGTGCTGCGCCTTTTTGTCTCGCTAGGTACTCCGCAAAGTAGCTGCTTTTTAGGTGGCCGCAAACCAATCCAAGGCAGTAGGGCGTCTTTTCTATAGAAAGGAGTCCTTCTTCCTGCATGAGTCGGACCGCCTTCAAAAAACATGGAAGTCCAACAATTGCATAGCGCTTCTGGGAGTCACGCACCTGCGAAAGAATGCTCGACATTTCGATCGGGTAATAGCGGGATTTCGCCGCTGCCCTCATTTCCTCGGCCGACTCTGAGACTGAGTACTTGAATAGGAGTCCATCGTTTTGCTCCGGTGCGACTGGCTTGACATGCATAACTGCGTCGATGTCACCGCGCCTGAAAAGTTCGGAAAGGATCCAACTGACGAGACCGCCGGAGCCGCCATCGGCTCGGAATTGGCCTTCGTCGACATGGGCCGCAAATGTACGCAGGTGCCGCCCAATTTTCTCGTTTTCCGGCAGCTCAGGATAAAGCCGCGCAGCGATTTCCGATTCAGTCTGAGATGCTCCAGACATCGGGCAGAGAGTGGAAATATCGTCGGCTTTTTCCGCCTGTCGCCGGTTTGCCTTCCAATGTCCCGCGGCAGTCATCTTTATTTCATATTGGTCTGGGCGGGCAAACGCGCATGAGCCGCAGCCTATGCACATCCCGGAATTTATGACATTGTCAATTTCATTCATTGATGTTGCCTGCTGTGGTCATATGTTGGAGGACGGGTCAACCAGCAATTGCAAAGGGATTTTATCGGTGGTGGTTTTCAAAAATGGCAAGATTGCGTGAGGACATTGTCAAGACCGACGCTAGACGTGTGTCCACTTTATTCTTTAAAGTCTCAATATCTCGATGGAAATTGAAGAGCATCGATTCCAGCTTTTCTGGAGTTTTCGCATCTGCGGGAGAGAGGAGGTAGTCCACAGGCAGCGAAAAATGAGAAAAAAGGCCTTGAAACTTATCTTGGTATGTCAACGCCGAGACGGGTATGCCCATGCCCAACGCAGCAATGGCAAGATGCATACGCCCCGTGACGACACCGTCGGTCAGGCCAGCAATTGATTTGAGTTGGGCGGCAGAAAATTTTCCACGCGGATACATCAGCCGCCCAACAAATTCCCGCTCCAGACGATCGCTCAGCGGCCCAAGGCAGATGTCGTCCCCATCGCGGCCTCGATAATCATGGGAGATCAGTAGAATTGACGCCGGGGTCCTTCTAAGGAAGTTGCTGAGTGCGTCGATAGCGCTACTGATCAATTGCTCGATCTGCTCTGTGGTTGCGTCTTTAATCAACATGGGGTGCATGTTGAAACCAAAGATGCGTTCGCCTGCCTCGCGCCGACCGTCAGCCCAAGATTTCACCGGTTCCAGCCTGCCATCTATGTCAGCTGGTTCCAGCATGAATGCAGAATCGGCGACGAGGTTCGCGGGTGTCTTGCAGAATTGAACGAAGCGGTCGTAGGAGACTTGATCTCGGACGTTAATTGATACGCCGCTGTGCATCTTCTCGAAGATGCTATGAATCAATGGATTGGGCCGCGCATTGAAGCTGAACCCGAGAATGGAGACCTTAGCACCAGATTGCGCAGCAATATTTGCGATCAGCAGCATGCGGGTTGTCGTGACGGGGTTGTAGTACCCGTCGAGCACGTCGGCGCCAAGGACGACCATGGCGTCCGTGTCAAAATCTTTTATGCGTTTTGCGACGTCCACCAAGGAGTCCGACCACGCCGAGATGGGAGTGAATCCCATGAGTTGGGCGGCTTTTTCCGCTTCATGTGTTGCAGTAATGACGCCAACGGTGAAATCGTTACCTAATGCCCGTAGCCGGTTCACGACGGCGTGCATCATAGCCTCGTCCCCCTTCGCGCCAACGAGAGTCCAGGGGTCACTGGGCAGTACGATCAAGCGCCGAATTCCCTGCCGCGTTGCGACGCTGGGAAAGGCGCTTTTACTCGCTTCGTACTGGGCAAGAAGCGCGTCGATTTCCCGCCGCCACTGGCGCTGGCGGCGAATTCTTCCCAGTCGTTTTTTCAGAGAGAGTTTCAGGTTTTGCAGAGACGGCATGGAATTTTTAAGAAGGCGTGGTGGCGCTGCGAGACGCTTGGGGCGTTCTGCGCGAGTGAATTACGAAGCTTGCTGGAAGAGTGATGCGAGCTCCGAATTCGACCGGTTTATTTTTTCCTGGATGTACGAGCGCACCATCTCACCGCAAGCCATCCGTTGGTTGGCATCGACCAAAAGCATAAGACAGGTCTCGTGGAAGCTGGCCGAAGAAATGTCGCAACAATAAATACCACGGCCGATGGCCGACTCGATGCCGCTCGACCCTTCGGTGGTGGTCACGACCGGAATGCCATAGGACATGGCTTCAACAGTTTTGATTTTAAGGCCGGTCCCAGAAAGGCAGGGGTTGACCACAATTGAACAGCGTTCGTAGAAGTCTTCCCATAGGCGATTCACCTTTCCCAAGAAGCGCACTCCCGCAATTCGCTGGTCAAAAGAGATTCCGCCCGCAATCAAAAAGCGGGCTTCCGGTAAAGCGGCTCGGATCTTAGGCCATTGATGCGCCAGAAATTTTTCAAGGCCTTCAATATTGTGCTTGTTATTGGAGCCGATGTAGCCAATGACGAGATTCGACGGTGTGTTGTGCGTATGGCGTCTTTGCGGCTGCGTAAGTGCGTCAACGAGTTTGACATTGGTCTTGGAGCCCGCTAACAGGCCGGAGAAGAAGTCGAATTCGTTTTGCTGAATCGCCAGCGCATGGTCGAAGCGCGACAGCAGACGGCGCTCTTGCCAGGGGCGCAGCGACCACCACATGCCAGCACCGCCGGATGCGCGGATGCGTTGGTTGCGGTTGGAAAAGCTGTCGTGGGTGTCGACGACCTTGGTGCGGCGGTTGTCCAGGCTGTCGGCCAGCTCGGCCATCAGGACGTACTCAAACACCAGCAACGCGGGGTCGATGTCTTCGACGATGGCCCTGAATTCCGCACGGGTCTTCGCCGGGAAGATGCCCGAGGTGAAGGTGATGTCCTGCGCAAAAGCATGCCGGCGCAAGCCCTTGCGCAGCAGGAAGCGCCACGCCTTTTGGACGAGGTTGCCGCCGATCACCTTGCCGCCGTTGAGTTCCCTGTATCTCGCGCCGTAGAAGCGGTGCATGGCATCGCCGTCGCGCATGTCCTGGATGAGGCGGATCGGGCACAGCAGGAAATGCACCTCGCAGCCCAGCGCCTGGAACACGGCGACCATCTGTGCGATGCGCGCGCTGTTGCCCGCAAGCGGCGGGTGGCTGACGACTGGGCTGACGATGAGAACTTTTTTCATGGAGGCGTGAACTCGCAGTGCATGCCATCCGGCCATCGCTTCAAGGCGCGTGGATGGGCTGGCACCAAAGGCAATCCGGTCTCCTTGTTTGCGGCCTGATCGGCTCTTCGGCGGGTGGCGCAGGGCGGGCCGTCAGCGCTTGTGGAGGGCTTCCACGATGCGCGCGACGGCTCGTTCGAGCGGTGCAGGGCGTGCGGTCGCCCGGTAGTCTGGTTGGTTGTGGAGAAGGTCGGCCAACGGAGCCAGGGGTGCGAACGTGGTGGTCGGCGTCATCGCCAAGCCACGGGGCCCCGCCCGCTGGATCAGCAGTGCAAGTTCGTTCAGATGCATGTGGAAGTCCGGCGGCATGGGTTGGGGACGGTTCTCACGCATGGCGCGTGCCATCTCCGCCAGACCCGCCAGTTTGTCCTGCGCATAGATTTCTCGCCGGCGAAGCCAGCTGACGAAGCGGTGCTTGAGCGAGGTGCCCACGCCCTTCTCAGTTTCGACGGCATGGGACTTCCAACGCCGCACCAGCGGCACGCGCCGCCCGCCCGCACCGAACAACCGGCCGAGCAGGGGTTGGGTGCGCACGGTGTAAGCCTTGCGGGCTGCGAGCGTCACGCGCGAGAAGCGTTCGAGGTGCACGGGCGATTGGTCGTGGAAGACGTTGTCGGCCGTGATTTCTCCCTCTTCGCCGATGATGCGCATCTGGTGGTTGCGCGGGGAGACCCAGGTGCAGGTGACGCGCGCGGCCACACCATTGGCGAAGTGCAGGCAGGCCACGGAGAAGTCCGGCGTGTCGGCCGGATTCAACGGCGTGTCGGTCTTGTGGTGCACCAGGAAGTCGGAGAACGCGGTGACGGAGACCACCGGCCCGAACATCGCGCACAACCACACGAGGTGGTAGGCCACGTGCTCGACGGTGCAGCCCTCCTGGAACTCTTCGGCATACGGAAACGGCGCGCCGGTCGGGCTCTGCACCTTTTCCAGCTGCATCATGTGCGCAGGGTTGTCGTCGAGTTCGGCATAGACGAGCACCGGTTTGCCGATCGCGCCATCGTGCACTGCCTTCCACAGGGTGCCGATGGCATCGCAGTACAGGTTGCTGGGCGCCCCCGTCAGGACGAGGCCACGGGCCTGCGCCAGCGCGAACAATTCACGCGTCTGGTCGATGTCGGTGGTGAATGGCTTTTCGGAGTAGACGTGCTTGCCGGCCTCCAGGGCCTGCTTGACGGTGGCGTAATGCGACTGGATGCTCGTCAGGTTGACGACGGTGTCCACGGCCGGATCCGATAGCAGATCTTGCAGGCTGGCGTAGACCTTGAAGCCGTAATGGCGCGACACGGTGGCCGAACGCGCCGTGTCGATGTCGAAGACACCGCAGATCTCGAGTTCCGGATGCGCCCATTGCGTGCGCATGTAGATGTCGAACACGTATCCGCATCCGACGAAAGCGATCTTCATGTCGCGTCCTCCCTGATTGTGTTGTTGTGGCAGCCACCCGCAGCTTGGCCACGCGACGCTGGATGTTGGCTGACCGGCGCTGACTTAGAACAGGCTCTCGCGCACGTAGATCACGTCGTTGGCCTGCAATGCGTCCGTCAGTGTCGGCGTCGTTTGCTGCACGGCGCCCGACGCATCGCGCCGGTGCAGGCGCAGCCGGGTTTCGCTGCCACGGTTGGTGGGGCCTCCACCCATGGCGAGGCCTTGCATCACGGTCATGCCCCGCTCGATGCGGTAGGGGCCGGCGCGGTTGACTTCGCCATAGATGTAGAACACAGGCGCGCGATGCACGTAAAGCGTGTCACCGGCAGCGACGAACAGATTGCCACCCGTGTCTTCGTTGAGGAACAGGGCCGGGATGTCGATCAGACGCCGGAACGGTTGTCCTTCGCGCACACCGCTCAGGATGACGGTGTCGTCCCCATTGCTGTTGATGCCGCCCGCCATTGCCAACACGTCGCTCACGCGGGTGTTGGCCAGCTCCAGCGGGAACCGGCCCGGGCGTTGCACCTGGCCCAGCACGGAGACCTGGTTGCCCCGGACCTGCAGCAGCACGATGTTGACCTGAGGCCGCTGCAGATAGCCGCCCGACTTCAGCGCCTCGGCGATCTTCCTTTCCGCGTCGGCGATGCTCAGCCCGCCGATGGTGATGTTGCCAACGAGCGGGACGCTGATGGCGCCGTTTTCGGACACCCGCGCCTCGACGGTGAGGTCCGGGCTCTGGAAGACCAGCACGCGCACGGTGTCGCCCGCGCCGAGCCGGTAGTCCTCAGCAACGACCTGCGTCGGTTGGGCCACCTGGGCATGGACTGCAGAGCCCGCCCACAGCAGGCAACACAGCGCCATCAGGCGCCAGTAGGACATGGAGAGAAAGGTGGTGGATTGCATGTTGCTGGGCGGTGGTGTTCAGAATCTGAGCGAGGCGTCCAGGGTGGCGGAGTTGTTGACGTAGCCCGCACCATAGACGTTCGACGTTCGACGGGTGCGCTGCAGGCCTGCCCCCAGAGAGAGGGCATTCAGTGGAGTCCAGCGCATCCCGACGCGGACGGAATTGATCGTGTCCTCCCGGTTGTCGTCTGCGAATCCGGGCAGGGGGCCTTCGAAGTCGTTGCGGGTGCGGTCGAACCCTGCCGACAGCACGGTCCGCGATGTCAGGCTCCAGAACGAGTTCAGGACGAAGCGTGTGCTGCTGAGATAGCTGGCCGTGTTGGACAGGTTGGAGGTGAGGCCGCGCGATGCGATCGCCTGGAAGCGCAGCTTGCCCGTGGGCGCCCACTGCACATCGAACTCGCCCACAGCGCCCGAATAGTCGCGCGCCGCGTAGCCGGGATGTTCCCGCGACAGATGGGCGATCCGCGCATCCAGCGTGGTCTTCTCGGAAACCGACCACGTGAACCGCACCTCGTGCTGGCTCTGGTCAAATGTGTTCGGCGAGAGGCTGACGCCCGGAACGCGGTTCTGGTAATCCCCTCGGACATCGAGGTAGCGGTAGCTGATGCTGCTGCCCGAAGGGAACAGGTACCGCAGGCCAGTAGACAGGCGGCGCAGAGAGTAGTCGCCCTGCTGGGCGATCGGTTGCTCGTTGCTGCGCGTCTGGCGCTCCAGCCCACCGAGCAGCCGCCAGTCCCGCCCGAGAACGGCCTCGACGGACCCGCCGGTGAGGCGGTCCGTGCCAATGTTGCGGCGTGGCACACCATCGAAGTAGTCGTAGGTATTGAGCTGCTCGTTCTGCGTGCTTCGCAGCGTTCCATACAGGCGTGGCGTGAGGCTCCAGTGCCACACGCCCCTGTAGTTGAGCGCGTTGAAGTCAAGGTAGGTGGTGCTGCGGTACCGGTAGGACGTGACGTTGGCGTCGAGCTCTATGCGCTGCAGCGAGTAGCGCTTGTCGAGCGTCACACCCAGGACACTCATCGACAAGGTGTCGGAACGGATCGGGTTGGCAGCGTTGAGCCCGGAACTGCGAAAGACGTTGCTGTCGTACAGGAAGGCCTGTCTGGCGATGATGTTCAAGGTGTCGAGTTCGTCGGAGCGGCTCTGTCCTGCCGTGCAGAGCACGGACAGGGCAACCAGCGCTGGCGTCGCGCGCGACAACGGGCCCATCGGTTTCAGAATGCCTTGGTGTCTTTGAACACCACGCCCACCGTGCGGGCAATGATGTACAGATCCAGCCGCAACGACCAGTTGCGCAGGTAGTCCAGGTCGAATTCGATGCGCCGCTGCATGGATTCCAGGTCGTCGCCGCCGCGGTAGCCATTCACCTGGGCCCACCCCGTGATGCCTGGGCGCACCTTGTGGCGGATCATGTAGCCCGAGATGAGCTTGCGGTATTGCTCGTTCACTGCGATCGCATGCGGACGCGGGCCGACGACGCTCATGCGCCCCTGCAGCACGTTGATGAACTGCGGCAGTTCATCCAGCGAGGTCTTGCGGATGAAGGCCCCGATCTTGGTCACGCGCGCGTCGCCGCGCTTGACCTGGGTGTAGCTCTTGTCACCGTCCTCAGTGACCGTCATGGAGCGAAACTTGTAGACGATGATTTCTTTGCCATCCAGGCCGTAGCGGCGCTGCCTGAAGATGATGGGGCCGGGCGAAGTCAGCTTGATGCCGATGGCGACCGCCAGCATGACCGGCGCGATCATGAGCAGGATGACGGAGGCCAGCAGAAGGTCCCAGCCGCGCTTGACCAGCCCGGTGGTGCCGCGGAACGGTGTCTCGCAGACCGAGATCACGGGCGTGCCGCAGACGGATGCGCTGCGTCCCTGGATCAGGTCCGTCACGAACATGTCGGGCACGAAGTAGATCGAGGCGGTGGTGTCCTTCAGTCCATCGAGCACCTGCAGGATGCGGGGCTGCGATGCCATTGGCAGCGACAGGTAGATCATCTGCACGTCGTTGGCCTTGACGTACGCCGGCAGCGCTGCGAGCCGGTCGATCAGGCCGAAGCCCATGGGGGCGTTCAGCCGGTGCAGTTCCCGGTCGTCAAAGAAGCCGGACACCTCGATCTGCGAGTAGGGTGTTTCGCGGATGCGCCGCGCCAGGGCCACGCCCTGGGTGTTCATGCCGACGATCACGGCCTTGCGCGGCGGTCCGCGCAGCGCAAGGATGGCGGGCGCCACCAGACGCAAGGCGCGGTGGGCGGCGATCTGCGACACAGGCGCCAGCCACAACCAGGCCAGAAGTGCATTGGCAGGGAAGTGGTGGTTGTAGCCCGTGGCGACCCCCATCACCATCAGCAGCGCTGCGATGGCCGCCCAGTTGATCAAGGTCTGCGTCACGAGCTTACGCAGCGACGAGCGGATCTGCGTCGTGCCGGGGAATGTCATCGCGAACACGATGACCGACAGGATCAGATATTCGGGGCGCAGGCTGCCCGTGTAGTACAAGCCGACGCCCCAGAGCGACAGCACCAGCATGCCGGGGTCGATCAGCGACTCGATGAAACTGAGCGGGTGGTCCTTGCCGAGGTTGCCGCCGCCGACGGCATCCTGCGCAGCCTTGACCTCGGTCAGGGGAATGGGAGAACTATCCATGGGCGTAGTGACTGTTCTTCAGCCGTGACACGGCTTGGGCGCGGTTGTAAACATCCAGTTTCTTGAAGATGCGCTGCAGATGGTTCTTCACGGTGAACGCGCTGATGTCCAGGATGGTGCCGATCTCCTGGTTGGTCTTGCCCATCTCGACCCACTGCATGATCTGCAACTCGCGTCCTGTCATGCCGTTGTCCGGCAACGCTTGCCCGGGGCCATGGCGCGAAATGGTGATCTGCACAGGGGCGACGCGCACGCCAGCTTGGCTGGTGGTCGTGCCGGGCAATACGGCTTGCCGCACGGCCATGTCGATGTGGGGCAGCAGTGCGGTCAGTGCGGCAGCGCCGGTTTTCTCGGGGATTGCTTCGCGGCCCAGCAGGATGTACAGGCAGTCCTGCTCGCCGCGCACGTCGCGCAGCCCGTGCACTGTCGCCGAGCGCAGCGCTGGTGTCGTCGATGGCACGGGGCCGACCTGCAGTGCGGGTGCGAGGGCGCTGTTCAGGCGCTCCGCGGGCGTGATGAAGGGCTGCTTGTGCGCCGCGCGCCAGCTTGCGAACAACGCTTGCAGTGGAGCAACCAGGTCGGACGTGCCGGCCTTCGGTATCCGCACGCCGCGCAGGGACGAAACGATCTCGTGGCCGATGGCGCCGCTCTGGAAATCCCCCCAAGCGGCCACCAGCACCTCATGCGGCAGGAAGTGCTGGATGCCACCGCGCAGCCAATTGACCAGATCCATTTGCGTTCGGACGTGGGCAACTTCTGTCAGTACATCGAAGCAACGCCCGCGCTCTGCGGTCGATAAATTGCTCAGAAATGACATTCACATCCTCGGGAAAACCTGTCGATCGGTGGCGCAATCCACTTTCGTGCGGCATACGCGCCTCGAAGTGGTGCATTCTCATGAATGTCCCCGGCCGAACTCTCGTTGTAGCCAGTTTGATGCCCGTCCATGTCGGTCTGATGGCATCGTCTTCATCGGCCAAATTGTCATGTTGACGGCATCTCTACAGGTCAACGCACCCAGTCGGTGCCTGGTTTTCAGACCGCCGATCTTTGGGAAATTCTGCGTCGACAGATTGTCGATGCCGGTGCTCGGCCGGCAGGGATGGTAGCGGCACTCCGCTGCAGAGCAACTTTCAAGCCATCAGGAAATGTAACAGGATTGGTGCACGACGGGCCTGCATGCGGCAGGGGCGAAGCCCTGTCACTTCAGCCGATGAGCCTCTGCCGCCAGGACTGCACGGCCCGCTCCACCAGGTCGTGCGTTTCCTCGTAGACCGATTCATGCTTGAGGTAGGGATCTGCGATGGTGGCGCCGATCCAGTGGCCCAGGAAGCGGGCCTTGGCCGGCGCAGTGGGGTCCACCCGGGCAAGGTGCCGGACGTGGCCTTGCTCCATCACGAGGATCAGGTCGGCCCACCACAGCAGGGTGCGGTTGATTTGCTGAGCGCGGTGCCGTTCCAGTTCCTGCACGAGCCGAGGCTGCTGGCGCGCCACATACAGCACAGTCTCGTCAACGGGCTTGCCGACGAGCGCGCGTGTTCCCGCAGATTGCACCTGCGCCGACTGCCCGCGGCCATCCGCTTGCAACTGCAGACGCAGCAGCGCTTCCGCCAACGGGCTGCGGCAGATGTTGCCGGTGCATACGACAAGGATGCGTTCGTACATGGAGGGCTGCGCGGACTGCGGGCGAGGTGGCCGATCGTGCCAGAAAGTCCGCACCACCTGCCCAGCGGGGCGCGTTCCGGGGGGTGACGGGCGCACATCGCGCTCGGTGGGCTGACGCCACGGACCGCGCAGTTACACTCCGCCCCGTTCACCGAAACGTCATCTTTTTGACACACTTTCCAGGATCTGCGCATGCTGTTCGGCAAGCTGATGCCACGCGATGGCAACTTTTTCGAGATGTTCAACCAGCACGCCGACCGCATTGTGGAGGCCGCGCGTGCCTTCTCGCAGCTGGTGGCCAACTACCACGACGCGCATCTGCGTGAGCAATACAACCGCGATGTGGACAACGCCGAGCGGGCCGCCGACCGCGTGACGCAGGAAGTCAACCGAACGCTGCACAAGACCTTCATCACGCCGATCGACCGCGAGCAGATCCACTCGCTGATCAACTCCATGGACGACGTGGCCGACCTGCTGCAGGACGCGGCCGAAACCATGGCGCTGTACGACGTGCGCAGCATGACGGAGGAGATCCGCCGCCTGACCGAGCTGTGCATGAAGTGCTGCGAGCGCGTGAAGGACGCGGTCAAGCTGCTGTCCAACATTGGCGACCCGGCGACCGCCGAAGCGGCGCTCAAGACCTGCGAGGAGATCGACCGCCTGGAATCCGATGCCGACCGCGTGATGCGTTCGGCCATGAGCAAGCTGTTCCGCGAGGAGCCCGACGTGCGTGAACTCATCAAGCTCAAGGCCATCTACGAGCTGCTGGAGACGGTCACCGACAAGTGCGAGGACGTGGCCAACCTCATCGAGGGCATCGTCCTCGAGAACTCCTGAGCCGGGCCGCACGCAATGGCTTCTGTGCAGGTGGCCCTGTGGGTCGTGGTGCTGCTGGTCACCCTGGCCCTGGTCTTCGATTTCATGAACGGCTTCCACGACGCGGCCAACTCGATCGCGACCGTGGTGTCCACGGGCGTGCTCAAGCCCGGGCAGGCCGTGGTGTTCGCAGCGTTCTTCAACTTCATCGCGATCTTCGTGTTCCACCTGAGCGTGGCCGCCACCGTGGGCAAGGGCATTGCCGAACCGGGCGTGGTGGATGTGCACGTGGTCTTCGGTGCGCTGATCGGCGCCATCTCCTGGAACCTGATCACGTGGTACTACGGCATCCCGAGCAGTTCCTCGCACGCACTGATCGGCGGCATCGTGGGTGCCGTGATGGCCAAGACGGGGGCTTCTGGGCTGGTCGGCAGCGGCATCGCCAAGACCGTGGCGTTCATCTTCGTGTCGCCGCTGCTGGGCTTCGCGCTGGGCTCGCTGATGCTGGTGATCGTGGCCTGGATCTTCCGGCGCGCCACGCCCTCGCGTGTGGACCGCTGGTTTCGCCGCCTGCAGCTGGTTTCGGCCGGCGCCTACAGCCTGGGCCATGGCGGCAACGATGCGCAGAAGACCATCGGCATCATTTGGCTGCTGCTGATCGCCACGGGCTACGCATCGGCTGGCGACGCCTCGCCGCCGACCTGGACCATCATCAGCTGCTACGTGGCGATCGCGGCCGGCACCATGTTCGGTGGCTGGCGCATCGTCAAGACCATGGGCCAGAAGATCACCAAGCTCAAACCGGTGGGCGGCTTTTGCGCCGAAACCGGTGGGGCGCTGACGCTTTTCATGGCCACGGTGCTGGGCGTGCCGGTCTCGACCACGCACACCATCACGGGTGCCATCGTCGGCGTGGGCTCCACGCGGCGCGCCAGCGCCGTGCGCTGGGGCGTGGCGGGCAACATCGTCTGGGCCTGGATCTTCACGATCCCGGCAGCGGCCTTCGTGGCGGCGATCGCCTACTGGATCAGCTTCAAGGTTTTCTGAGGCACTGGGAGGCCGGCGCGCTGCGGCCCTGGGCACCTTCGGGCGGCACCGGCGGTGCTCACTGCGAAATCTTGCGCGCCTCTTCGATCTGGTATTCGAAGTAGCGCTGGAAGCTGAACGCCAGGCTGGCCATCAGCACGCCCGTTCCCAGCAGCAGCGCGGCGGCCACGCCGATCACGGTAAGCCAGTTGGTGCTGCCGGCCGGCGCTTCGGCGGTGGCGTTGAACGCGGCGTTCCACTTCTCGGGCGAACGCAGGCCGTAGACGATGGCCGTCAGTGCGCTGGCCGCGATCGACACCCCCAGCAAGGGAATCAGCACCCAGCTCAGATGGTCGTCCTGGCCGAGTTGCTGCACGCGTTCGACGCCATACAGGCCCAGCGCCGTGGGCAGCGGGTACAGCCAGCCCCACAGGTCGCCCAGGCCGCGCAAATAGAAGCGGTGCAGTCCGAGCGGGCCGCCCAGCAGTGCCAGCCAGGTGGCGATGGTCTTGTTCTTGGGGCGGGACATCGGTTCAGACCGGCGGTTGGCTGTCACCGGCGCCCAGGGCCTTTTCCATGAGCACGATGTCGAGCCAGCGCTCGAACTTCCAGCCGCAGGAGCGGATCACGCCCACCTGCTCGAAGCCCAGGGCGCGGTGCACGCCGATGGAGCCGGCGTTGGCCGAGTCGCCGATCACCGCGATGAGCTTGCGCACGCCGCGCGCCTGCGCTTGCTCGGCCAGCGCCGTGAGCAACTGGCGACCCAGGCCGCGGCCCGCCGCATCGGGCGCCAGATAGATCGAGTCCTCGGCCGAGAAGCGGTAGGCCGGGCGCGGCTTGAACCAGTTGCAATAGGCAAAGCCCAGCACGCGACCGTCTTCCTCGGCCACGAGATAGGGCAGGCCCTTGGCCAGGACGTCGGCCCGCCGTGCGGCCATGTCTTGTGACGATGGCGGATCGATCTCGAACGTTCCGGTGCCATGCAGCACGTGGTGGGTGTAGATGGCGGCAATGGCCGGAACGTCGGACTCAAGGCTGGTGCGGATGCTTGGCATGAAACGGATGCGGGCTATAATCGCGGGCTTTTCAGCGTGTCGCTGGCCGGGTGGCCACAGCGCGTGTCTCAGCGCTGAATCTGAAAAATGAATCTGGCCCATCCGGTGCTATCTAGCCGGCGGGCCGACCCCCTGAGGATAAATCATGGTTGTCATCCGGCTTTCTCGCGGCGGTGCCAAAGCCCGTCCCTTCTTCAATATCGTCGTTGCCGACAAGCGCGTCCGTCGTGATGGCCGCTTCATCGAGCGCATCGGTTTCTACAACCCGACGGCCAAGGCCAACGAAGAGAGCATCCGCATCGCCCAGGACCGCCTGAGCTACTGGCGCAGCGTCGGCGCCCAGGCTTCGCCGACGGTCGAGCGTCTGGTGGCCCAGGCCGCTGCCGCCCCGGCTGCTGCTCCCGCAGCCGCTGCCTGAGTTGGCAGGCCTGCTGATGCTGCAGGCACTCGATCCGGCACCCCTGCCGGACGATGCGGTCGAAGTGGCCCGCGTCGCCGGTGGTTGGGGTGTCAAGGGCTGGCTCAAGCTCCAGCCCCACAGCGCCCAACCCGAGGCGCTTTTTTCTTCCAAGCGCTGGTATTTACAGGCGTCCGAGCGCGGCCCCAAGGCCTTCGACGGCACGCTGCTGCTGAAGGTGCGTGAAGCGCGCGAGCATTCCGGCGGCGTCGTGGCCCAGGTGCGGGACATTGCGGACAAGGATGCGGCCGACGCGCTCAAGGGCGCGCGCGTGTTCGTCTCGCGATCCAGCTTCCCGACCGCGCAGGCGGACGAGTACTACTGGGTCGACCTGATCGGCCTGGACGTGGTCAACCGCGAAGGTGTGGCCCTGGGCCAGGTGCGCGAGCTGCTGTCGACCGGCCCGCAGACCGTGCTGGTGCTGGAACAGCCCGGCGCCGAGGATGGCAAGCCCGTCGAGCGCATGGTTCCGTTTGTCTCGGCCTATGTCGACAAGGTCGATCTGCCCGGCCGCTGCATCACGGTGGACTGGCAGCCCGACTACTGACCAGGGCTGCTGAGGCCATGCGCTTCGACGTCGTCACGCTGTTCCCCGAGCTGTTCGCGCCCTTTCTGGCCAGCGGCGTGACGCGGCGTGCGTACGCATCAGGCCAGGTCGATGTGCGGCTGTGGAATCCGCGCGACCAGGCCGAGGGCAACTACAAGCGCGTGGACGACAAGGCCTTCGGCGGTGGCCCTGGCATGGTCATGATGGCCGAGCCGCTCGCGCGCTGTCTTGATGCGATCCTGGCCGAGCGCGGCGCCGGCACGCCGGTCGTGCTCTTCGCACCCGTGGGTGCGCCGCTCAACCACACGGCCGTGACCGGCTGGGCCGAAGGCGAGGGCGCGGTGCTGCTGTGCGGCCGCTACGAAGGCATCGACCAGCGCCTGGTCGACCGCTACGTGACCCACAGCATCAGCCTGGGCGATTTCGTGCTGTCGGGCGGCGAGATCGCCGCGCTGGCCTTGCTCGATGCCGTGGCGCGGCTGCAGCCCGGCGTGCTCAACGATGCCGAAAGCCACCAGTTCGACAGCTTCCATCCGGCCCTGGATGGACTGCTGGACTGCCCGCACTACACCCGGCCCGAGGAATGGCGCGGCGCTCCGGTGCCCGAGGTGCTGCTGTCGGGCCACCACGGCCGCATTGCGCGCTGGCGGCGCGACATGCAACTGCGTCTGACGGCCGCGCGCAGGCCCGATCTGCTGGCCGCCGCACGTGCAGCAGGGCGACTGAGCGCGGCGGATGAAGCGGTGCTGGCGCAAGCCGCATCCGCCACGCTATAATAGCGGGCTTTTCGGATCCTCTGTCCGCTGCCTTTTGCAATGTCGCGAAAGGCTCCGTCCCAGCCTTCGTGCTGCGCGACACCCGAGCGTGAGCAAGATCCTGTGGAAGAACCATGAACCTCATCCAGATCCTCGAGCAGGAAGAAATCGCCCGTCTGGGCAAGAACATCCCCGAATTCGCGCCCGGCGACACGGTGGTCGTCAGCGTCAACGTCGTTGAAGGCACGCGCAAGCGCGTCCAGGCCTACGAAGGCGTGGTCATCGCCAAGCGCAACCGTGGCCTGAACAGCGGCTTCACCGTGCGCAAGATCTCCAGCGGCGAAGGCGTGGAACGTACGTTCCAGACCTACAGCCCGCTGATCGCCGGCATCGAAGTCAAGCGCCGCGGCGATGTGCGCCGTGCCAAGCTGTACTACCTGCGCGACCGCAGCGGCAAGTCGGCCCGCATCAAGGAAAAGCTGGTGCTCAAGGCCCCCAAGGCCGCTGCCGCAGCCGAGTAATCCGCACGGCCCTTCGGTCCGTCAAGCCGCCACCTGCTTCGCGCGTGGCGGCTTTTTGCTTTTTGGGTCCCCGCCTGTGTCCGATCTGCCGCTGACGCCGCTGTCCAAGATTCCCCATTTCGATCCGCGCCACGCCCCGTCGCTCGGCACCGATGCGCACCTGCCTGCAGTGCCGCTCGCGCGCCTGGGCGCCGAGGCCCTGCGCGAGCGCTTTCGCTCGCCGCCGGTCTGGGAGCCCGAGGTGCGGGCCGAGCCGCGTTTCACCGACCGCTCGCCCGCCCGCGCGGCCGTGTTGGTGCCGGTGGTGTTGCATGCCGCTGGGCCCACTGTGCTGCTGACCGAGCGTTCGCTGCAACTGGCCAACCATTCGGGCCAGGTCGCCTTCCCGGGCGGGCGCATCGATGCCACCGATGCCGATGCCAACGCCGCCGCGCTGCGCGAGGCCCAGGAGGAGGTCGGGCTGGACCGCTCCCATGTCGAGCTCATCGGTGCGCTGTCCAACTACGTGACGGGGACGGCCTTCGTCGTGACCCCGGTGGTCGGCCTGGTGCGCCCAGGGTTCGCGCTTGCATTGAACGCGGGCGAAGTGGCGGCGGCCTTCGAGGTGCCGCTGGCCTTCTTGATGGATCCGGCCAACCACCACCGCCACATGCTGGAGTGGGAGGGTGTGCGGCGCGAGTGGTTCTCCATGCCGTTCCGCGATGGCCGGGCCGAGCGCTTCATCTGGGGCGCGACGGCCGGCATGCTGCGCAACCTGTACCGCTTCCTGTCGGCTTGAGGCCGTGCGCCCGTCGCCTATGATGGCCGCCCCATGAGCTTCTTCGCCATCTTCTGTGCGCTGCTGCTCGAGCAGGTGCGGCCGCTGGCCCGTGACAACGCCATCCACGGCTGGTTGCGTGCCTGGGTGCGCTGGAGCAGCGACAACTTCGACGCCGGCAAGTCCTTGCACGGATGGACCAGCTGGGCGCTGGCCGTGCTGCTGCCCACGGCGGTGGCGCTGGCCGTGTACTGGATGCTGGCGCAGGGGATCGGCTGGCCCGCGGCCGTGCTGTGGAACGTGGTGGTGCTGTACGGCACGCTGGGCTTTCGGCAGTTCAGCCACCATTTCACCGAGATCCGCAATGCACTCGAGGCGGGCGACGAACTGCAGGCGCGTGAGCACCTCGCGGCCTGGCAGCGCGTGGACGCGAGCGAGCTGCCGCGCCGCGAGATCGTGCGCCATGTGATCGAGTACTCGGTGCTGGCGGCGCACCGCCATGTGTTCGGCGTGCTGGCCTGGTTCGCGGTGCTGGCGGCGCTGGGCCTGGGGCCTGCCGGTGCTGTGTTCTACCGCATGGCGGAGTTCGTTTCGCGGTATTGGCGCTACCGGGCCAATCCGCAGAACCAACCCGCCAGCGCGGCCTTGCAGCAGGTGGCCGGTGTGGCTTGGACCGTGGTCGACTGGCTGCCCGCACGTGCCACGGCGCTGGGTTTTGCCATCGTCGGCAGCTTCGAGGACGCGATCGACAGCTGGCGCCACCATTCCCAGCAGTTTCCCAGCGACAACGACGGCGTGATCCTGGCTGCCACCGCGGGGGCCGTGAACGTGCGCCTGGGCGGCGAGGCGCTCAAGGCCAAGCCGGTGGGCAACGCCTTGCAGCCCTTCGAAGCGGGCCTGCAGCCGCCCCAGGATTCGGCATCCACGCCGGGCCGCGAGCCCGAGCTTGCGCACCTGCGCAGCGTGGTCGGGCTGGTCTGGCGCACGGTGGTGCTGTGCCTGGGCCTGCTGGCCCTGCTGACCTTGGCGCGTCTGCTGGGATGAGCTTCACGAGCCCGCACCTGGCTGCGTTGGCGCCCTACACGCCTGGGGAGCAGCCAGCCATCGAAGGCCTGGTCAAGCTCAACACCAACGAGAACCCGTACCCGCCTTCGCCGCGCGTGCTGGCAGCGATCGAAGGCGCGGCACGCACCGGCCTGCAGTTGTACCCGGATTCGGACTCGTGCGCGCTGCGCAAGGTGATCGCGCGGCACCATGGGGTGGACCCCGATCAGGTGTTCGTGGGCAACGGCTCGGACGAGGTGCTGGCGCTGGTCTTCGACGCCTTCTTCCGCCACGCGGGCCAGCCGCTGCTGCTGCCCGACGTGAGCTACAGCTTCTACCAGTCGGTCTGCCGCTGGCTCGGCGTGGCCGTGCGCCAGGTGCCGCTGGACGAGGGTCTGCGCGTGGACCTGGCGGCCTTCGAGGCCACGCGCGGCGAGGCGGTGGCCGGCATGGTGATCGCCAACCCGAACGCACCCACCGGCATGGCGCTGCCGCTGAATGCGCTGGAGCGACTGTCGCGGGTGCATCCACAGCGCGTGCTGCTGGTCGACGAAGCCTATGTGGATTTCGGCGCCGAGTCGGCCACCGTGCTGGTGGCGCGGCATCCGAACGTGCTCGTGGTGCAGACCCTGTCCAAGTCGCGCGCGCTGGCCGGACTGCGCGTGGGCTGGGCCATCGGCCAGGCGCCGCTGGTGGACGCACTCACGCGCGTGAAGAACAGCTTCAATGCCTACCCGTTGGACCGGCTGGCCCAGGCCGGTGCCATCGCCGCTTTCGAAGACCAGGCGTATTTCGAACGCCAGCGCGACGCCGTGGTGCACTGCCGCGAAGGCCTGCTGCTGCAGCTGGAAGACCTGGGCTTTTCGGTGCTGCCCTCACAGGCCAACTTCGTGTTCGCGCGCCACCCTGCGCACGACGCCGCGCAACTGGCGGCGGCGCTGCGTGCGCGCAAGGTATTGGTGCGCCACTTTGCGCAGCCGCGCATCGACCAATACCTGCGCATCAGCGTGGGCACGCCTGTGCAGTGCGACCACTTGCTGCAGGCGCTGGCGGGCTGCCTGCGAGGGTGAGGATCACCCGCGCAGGGACCGCGCGTGGTGGCCGAAGTGGTCGCCCAGGAAACTGGCGATGAAGTAGTAGCTGTGGTCGTAACCAGGCTGCAACCGCAGTGTGAGTGGGTGGCCGGCTGCATCGCATGCGGCCCGCAGCAGTTCGGGCCGCAGCTGGGTGGCCAGGAACTCGTCGGCATCGCCCTGGTCGATGAGCAGCGGCAGGCGCTCGCTCGCACCCTTGACCAGTTCCACCGCATCCCAGCCAGCCCAGGCGCTGTGGTCCTCGCCGAAATAGGCCGTGAAGGCCTTCTGGCCCCAGGGCACCTGGGAGGGGGCGACGATGGGCGAGAAGGCCGACACGCTCTTGTAGCGGCCCGGATGGCGCAGGGCTGTGACCAGCGCGCCATGGCCGCCCATGGAATGTCCGGAGATGCCGCGCGCGGCGCTCGCCGGGAAGTGCTGTTCGACCAATGCTGGCAGCTCGTCCGCCACATAGTCCTGCATGCGGAAGTGCGGCGCCCAGGGCGCCTGCGTGGCATTCACATAGAAGCCGGCGCCCTGGCCGAGGTCGTAGGCCGCATCGTTGGCCACGCCTTCGCCGCGCGGGCTGGTGTCGGGCGCGATGACGATGAGACCATGCCGGGCGGCATGTTCCTGTGCACCGGCCTTGGTGATGAAGTTCTGCTCGGTGCAGGTCAGGCCCGAGAGCCAGTACAGCACCGGGCATTTCTCTCCCTGCAGCGCAGCCGGCGGCAAGTAGACACCGAACTTCATCTCGCAGCCCAGCGCCGCGGACGCGTGCTTCCAGACTTCCTGGCGGCCGCCGAGGCTGGCGTGGCTCTCGACGCGCTCCATCAGTAGTGCACCACCGAGCGGATCGACTTGCCTTCGTGCATGAGGTCGAAGGCTTCGTTGATGCCCGTGAGCGGCATGGTGTGCGTGACGAAGGGGGCGAGCTGGATGTCGCCCTTCATCGCATCCTCGACCATGCCCGGCAGCTGGCTGCGGCCCTTGACGCCGCCGAAGGCCGTGCCCATCCACCTGCGGCCCGTGACCAGCTGGAACGGCCGCGTGGAGATCTCCTGGCCCGCGCCGGCCACGCCGATGATGACGGACTGGCCCCAGCCGCGGTGCGCGCATTCGAGTGCAGCGCGCATCACGTTGGTGTTACCGATGCACTCGAAGGAATGGTCCACACCCCAGCCCGTCATCTCGACGATGACCTGCTGGATGGGCTTCTCGAAATCCTTGGGGTTCACGCAGTCGGTGGCGCCGAAGGTCTTGGCCAGGTCGAACTTGGAGGGGTTGGTATCGATCGCGATGATGCGGCCAGCCTTGGCCTTCCTCGCCCCCTGCACGACCGCCAGGCCGATGCCGCCCAGGCCGAAGACGGCGACCGTGTCGCCTTCCTGCACCTTGGCGGTGTTCCAGACCGCGCCCAGGCCGGTCGTGACGCCGCAGCCCAGCAGGCAGACCTGCTCGGGGTTGGCGGCAGGGTTGATCTTGGCCAGCGAAACCTCGGCGACGACCGTGTACTCGCTGAACGTGGAGCAGCCCATGTAATGGAAGATGGGCTGGCCGTTGTAGCTGAAGCGCGTGGTGCCGTCGGGCATCATGCCCTTGCCCTGCGTGGCGCGCACCGAGACGCACAGGTTGGTCTTTCCGCTCTTGCAGAACAGGCATTCGCCGCACTCGGCCGTGTACAGCGGGATCACGTGGTCGCCCGGCTTCACGCTGGTCACGCCTTCGCCGACCTCGACCACGATGCCCGCGCCTTCATGGCCCAGCACGGCAGGGAACAAGCCTTCGGGGTCGTCCCCTGAGAGCGTGAAGGCGTCGGTGTGGCACACACCGGTGTGCGTGATCCTGACCAGCACCTCGCCTTTTTGCGGCGGGGCGACATCGATCTCGACGATCTGCAGCGGTTCTCCGGGCTTGAAGGCGACGGCGGCGCGGGATTTCATGGATGGTTCTCCTGGAAGGGGTTAGCGGAGGTAGGTGCGGACCAGCGCCGTCATGTCGTGCACGCGTTGGGCATGGCGGTCGTCGCCTGGGGCGGGCGTGCCGAACTCCTCGCGGATGTGCGATTCGAGCACTTCGGCCATGAGGCCGTTGACGGCGCCGCGGATGGCGGCCAACTGCTGCAGCACGGGGCCGCAGTCGGCGCCGGCTTGCAGCGCACGTTCCAGCGCGTCGGCCTGGCCGCGGATGCGGCGCACGCGCAGCAGTGCCTTCTTTTTCTCGGCGGGGGAGTGCGGCATGGCGGCGCACTATACCCGAGGGGAGTATCCGCCTGAGCGTATCAAGGAGGTCGGAATGCGCGACCGCGTGCCATTGGAGGGGCGGGTCGCGTCACCAGGGCCGCCTTGCGCTTGGCGTGCATTGCGGGCGGGCACGCTGTGCAGGGCCGTCACGGGCGGAGTGCTTGCTGCTTTCCGGTCAGCTTCTTCACGTGCTGGATCAGCCTGGACCGCAGTCCGACGTAAAAAGGCCTCCAGACGATGGCGTACCACTGGCGCCAGACGAAGGTCCTCTGCATGGCGGCTGGCGACTTCGGCAACTGCTTGACCGCGTTGAGGCGCGCGTGGTGTTTGGCCAGGAAGTAGTGGTTGAGGCGGACGTTCCAGAACCAATGCCGCCATCTCGACGTGCGCTGCCCGCCTTTGCGCACGAAAGAGAACGGAAGATGTTGGCAGATGGCGGTTCTGCAGTAGCGATGGGTCAACCCGTCCAGGTACATGAGCAACTGCGTGTCGGACTCTTCCCGGTAACCGGTCCCGCAGCTGTAGGTCTGGTCGAAACCATAGGCGCGCAATTGCTCGGTCCGCGCCAGGTACAGCGCATGGCCGAAGACAAGTCGGGAACCGTCGGGCGGTGCGCAGCCGGCCCGCACGGTCAAGGTTTGCAGGTCGAAATACCTCTCCACTGGCACCTCGGGGGCTGGGGCGATATCCCCCTGGCTGCGCGGCTCCTCGTGGTCGGCGAGGTAGACGATGCGACCGCTGGCAAGCGCTGCCTGACCCGAACTCACGCACTGCAACAGGGCACTGTAGTAGGTGGCCGAGACGACCACATCGTCTTCGCCGAAGGCCATGAAGGTGGTTTCACAGGCGTCCAGAGCGGTCTGACGCGCGCGCGCTGCCCCGGACCTGCGGGCATGCGCGACGTGGCGGCTGCGGATGAGCGGGAAGCTCCGCGCGATGCGCGTGAATATCTCGACCGTATCGTCTTCGCTGGCGTCCACAACCAGCAAAATGTCGGTCACGCCCTCGGCTTGGAAATACGACGGCAAGGTCCTTTCCAGGCAATACCCGCGGTTGAACGTCGGTATGGCGATGGTCAGACCGAGTGGTCGGGCTGCGCTGTCGGCAAAGGGTTGGGTCATGGATCGGCCGGTCTGGCGTACGCGGCCGGGCACTTCAGACGAAGCGGCTGGCTGGACTTGGGCGCTACGCGTCTTTGGGCGCCACGGTCACGCCGTGGAAGGTGAAGAGTAGATACGTGCCATCGTGACAGCCGCAACCGCGTAATCCCTATCCGTGCCGAGCGGCAGGGTGGCTCAACCCGCAGGTCGGCTCGCCATGCCAAGTCAATACCGCGGCGGCTGACTCAGTTCTGCGAACAGGTCGGCGTAGATCGCGTGGCGGCGTGGTGCGATATTGCCGCCCTCGCCTACGGCGGCCAGCACGGCACAGCCCGGCTCATGGAGGTGGGTGCAGTTGTAAAAGCGGCACTGATCCGCATACGCTGCAATGTCGGGCATCAGTGCAGCGAGCCGTCGCGGCGCGATCTGTTGCAAACCGAATTCCTGGAAGCCCGGCGAGTCGATCACCGCGGTGGTCCGATCGGCACTGGTCCAGTACCACGTCGTGCTGGTCGTGGTGTGTTTTCCCGACTTGAGGGCGTACGAGATCTCCTGCGTCAGGACGGCAGCGCTGGGGACCAACTGGTTGATCAGCGTGCTCTTGCCGGCGCCCGAAGGCCCCAGCACCAGCGTCGCCTTGCCCTGCAGCAGCGGCGCCAGTTCGGCGGCGCCCTCGGTGCGCAGACTGGCGGTGTGCACGGCATAGCCCATCGCGCGGTAGGGGGCCAGGCGCTGCCAGGCGCGCGCGAAGGGATCGGCCAGGTCGCGCTTGTTGAGCACGACCAGCGGCACGATGCGTTCAGCCGCCGCGGCGATCAGCACGCGCGCGAGTTGCTGCTCCGACGGCTCGGGCTCGGCCGCGATCAGCACCAGCACCTGGTCGATGTTGGCCGCGAAGGACTTGGTGCGGATCTCGTCCTGCCGGTACAGCAGGTTGCGGCGCGGTTCGACGGCCTCGATGCTGCCCTCGTCGCCTTGGCCGGGCGGCGGCGCCAGCCAGCGCACGCGGTCGCCAACCACGGCCTGGCTCTTCTTGCCGCGCGGATGGCAGATGCGCCGGCTGCCGTCGTCGGCCTCGACCAAGCAGTGCCGGCCGTGTGCGGCGACGACCAGGCCGGTGGGCAAGGTGCTCAAGTCAGCAGCGCGTCGAAACGCGTGGCACAGTCGAAGTCGGTCTCGGACAGACCGCGCACGTCGTGCGTGTTGAGCGCCACCACGCAGTGGTCGTAGCGCACCAGCAGTTCCGGGTGGTGGTCCTGCACATGGGCGACGAAGGCCACAGCGTTCACGAAGGCCATGGTCTCGTGGTAATTGGCGAAGCGGTAGGTCTTCTCGATCGCCACGTTCTCGCCATCGCCGCGCAAGGTCCAGCCCTGCAGCTGGGCGAGCCGGGTCACGATGTCGGTGGGCTTGAGCGCGCGGCGCGGCGTGGTGGCCCAGTCCTTCTTTGGCAAGGTGTTCATGCGGTGCTCCTCAGGCAGCAGGCTGCAGACGGGCCAGTCGTTCGGACGCTGGCGGGTGCGAGTAGTAGAACTTCACGAACACGGGGTCGGGCGTCAACGTGCTGGCGTTGTCTTCGTAAAGCTTGAGCAGCGCGGCCGACAGGTCAACACCGCTCGTCTGTTCCACCGCAAAGGCGTCGGCCTGGAACTCGTGGCGGCGCGACAGCTGAGCCGACATCGGCGCCACGAAAAAGCCGAACACCGGCATCGCCAGCATGAACAGCAGCAGCGCCAGTGCGTCGTTGGGGGCGGGGCGGCCGTCGGGCAGCAAGGCCATGAAGGGATGCACGCCCAGGCCGGTGTAGAACCAGGTCTGGCCCGACAGCCATCCCAGCAGCGCGAAGCCAGCCAGGCTCAGCGCGAACATCAGGACGATGCGCTGCACGATGTGCCGGTGCTTGAAGTGGCCAAGCTCGTGCGCCAGCACGGCATCGACCTGGCGCGGGGACAGCCGGGCCAGCAGCGTGTCGTAGAACACCACGCGCTTGGCGGCGCCGAAGCCCGTGAAGTAGGCGTTGCCATGGGCGCTGCGGCGGCTGCCGTCCATCACGTACAAGCCCTTGGCGGCGAAGCCGCAGCGCTGCATGAGCGCGGTGACGCTGGCCTTCAGGGCCTCGTCCTCCAGAGGCTTGAACCGGTTGAACAGCGGCGCGATGAAGGTCGGGTAGACCAGCAGCAGCACGAGGTTGAAGCCCATCCAGGCGGCCCAGGCCCACAGCCACCAGCGCTGGCCGGCCGCGCCCATGAGCCACAGGATCAGTGCGGCGATGGGCAGGCCGATCAGGGCGCCGACCAGCGCCGACTTCAACAGGTCGGCCAGCCACAGCCAGGCGCTCATCTTGTTGAAGCCGAAGCGTTGCTCGATGCTGAAGGTCTGGTACAGCGAGAACGGCAGCTCCAGCAGGCCGCCCACCAGTGCGAAGGCGGCCAGCAGCGCGAGCTGCTGCAACATGCCGGGGCCGAGGGCGCGCAGCAGCAGCTCGTTCAGCAGGTTCAGGCCGCCCAGCAAGGTCCAGCCCAGCAGCACGGCGGTGCCGAAGGCCATCTCCACCAGGCCGAAGCGCGTCTTGGCGATGGTGTAGTCGGCGGCCTTGCGGTGCGCCGCGGGCGTCATGGTGCCGGCGAACGCGGCGGGCACTGCGTCGCGGTGCCGTGCCACATGGCGGATCTGGCGGCTGGCCAGCCAGAACTTGACCAGCAGGCCGAGCACGAGGGCCACGGCGAATGCCGCGGTGAAAAGGTCCGCAGCGGACAGGTCGGGGGGCATAGCCGGGCAGTGTAGGCCATCGGCGAGAATGCCTGCATGGACCCGACCAACACCACTTCCGCACCCGTCCTGCTGGGCAAATCCGACAAGAACCTGGTCTGGCTGGACTGCGAGATGACCGGCCTGGACCCTGAAGTGGAGCGCCTGATCGAGATCGCGGTGGTGGTGACGGGGCCGGATCTGCAACCGCGCGTGGAGGGGCCGGTGCTCGTGATCCACCAATCGGACGAGCAGTTAGACAAGATGGACGCGTGGAACAAGGGCACGCATGGCCGCAGCGGCCTGATCGACAAGGTGCGCGCCTCCACCATGACCGAGGCCCAGGCCGAGGCCGAGCTGCTGGCCTTCCTTGCGCGCTACGTGCCGAAGAATGCGGTGCCGATGTGTGGCAACAGCATCGGGCAGGACCGGCGCTTCCTGGTCAGGTACATGCCTAAGCTCGAGGCCTTCTTCCATTACCGCAACCTGGACGTCAGCACGCTCAAGGAGTTGGCCAAGCGCTGGAAACCCGAGGTCTACAGCAGCTTCAAGAAGGCGCAGAAGCACACCGCGCTGGCCGACGTCCACGAGTCCATCGACGAATTGGCGCATTACCGCACACACTTCTTGCGCATGGATTGACGACGCATGTCATAATCGAGGGCTTCGGCGAAGTCGCTTGACCGCGCCGTCCCTTTGCATCTCCCCTCACACTCCCGGCTCTGAAGAGCCGCCAACGCCGTCGGCACTGCCCAGGCGTTGTTTCGTTTGAAGGTGGATGTTTGTTCCACCGATGACGAGCTTTGCACCGCCACACCGACGCCAGGTTGCGCGGCGCATCGCACGTGTGAGAAATCCATGACCGACTCTTTCGAAGACCGGGCAGCTTTGCCCATGCCCGCCCACGACAATGCTTTTGTCGAGGGTGGAACCGCCCACACCGCTGCGCCGGACGTTTCCGCCTTCGCCGCGCTGGGCCTGGCCGAGCCGTTGTTGCGTGCCGTGGCCGACCTGGGCTTCACCCAGCCCACCGCCGTGCAGCAGCAGGCCGTGCCCATGGCCATGGGCGATACCACGGGCTTCAACGACCTGATGGTCTCGAGCCAGACCGGCAGCGGCAAGACCGCGGCGTTTCTGCTGCCCGTGCTGCACACGCTGATCCGTCAGCAGGAAGCCGATGAGGCGGCCGAGCGTGCCGAGCGCGAGCGCCTGGCGGCCGAAGCCGAGGCCCGCGGCGAGCCGGCGCCCAAAAAGCCGCGCCGCAAGGACCCGACCAACCCGCGCCACTTCAAGCCGGCCGAGCCGGGCGCCCTGGTGCTGTGCCCCACGCGCGAACTGGCGCAGCAGGTCGCGCACGACGCTATCGAGCTGGTCAAGCATTGCCGTGGCTTGCGCATCGCCAACGTCGTGGGCGGCATGCCTTACGCGCTGCAGATCGCCAAGCTGCAGAACGCCAACCTGGTCGTGGCCACGCCGGGCCGCCTGCTGGACCTGCAGCGCTCCATGCAGCTCAAGCTCGACAAGGTGCGCTTCCTCGTCGTCGACGAAGCCGACCGCATGTTGGACCTCGGCTTTGCCGACGACCTGGCCGAGATCCATGACCTGACGGCCCAGCGCCAGCAGACCATGATGTTCAGCGCCACGTTCGCGCCGCGCATCCAGCAATTGGCCATGCGCGTGATGCGCGAGCCCAAGCGCATCCAGATCGCGACGCCGCACGAGAAACACCAGAACATCCGCCAAGTGCTGTTCTGGGCTGACAACGCACAGCACAAGCGCGCGCTGCTGGACCACTGGCTGCGGGATGCCAGCATCGAGCAGGCCATTGTGTTCGCCAGCACCCAGATCGAGTGTGACGGCCTGGCCCATGATCTTCAGCAAGCCGGCTTCTCGGCCGTGGCCCTGCATGGCGCACTGAGCCAAGGCTTGCGCAACCGCCGCCTGATGGCGCTGCGCAACGGCCAGGTGCAAATCCTGGTGGCCACCGACGTGGCGGCGCGGGGCATCGATGTGCCCGCCATCACGCACGTGTTCAACTTCGGCCTGCCGATGAAGGCGGAGGACTACACGCACCGCATCGGCCGCACCGGCCGCGCCGGCCGTGACGGCCTGGCCGTGACCTTCGCCGAGTTCCGTGACCGCCGCCGCATCATGGACATCGAGCACTTCACACGCCAACCGTTCAAGGCCGAGGTGATCCCGGGCATGGAGCCGCGCGAGCGCTTCCCTGAGCCGCGCAAGCCGGCCTTCGGCCGTGGCGGTCCGCGTGGTGGCGAGCCACGTGGCAGAGGCGTCGGCGCGCCTCGCGGCGGCCAGCATGACCGTGCTGGTTTCGGTGCCTGGCAGGGCGGTGACCGCGGCGGCTTCGGCAGCCAGGCGAGGCCTGCGCCGCGGGCAGACGGCGCTCGCGCGGGTGGTGGACGTCCTGCTGGCGGCGGCAAGGTGTTCGTGCCGTTCGACGCCAAGCGGCGTCCGCACAAGGCGTCGCGCTAGTCTGGCGCACCGGACGGAGGCCGCCTCTGGTGTCATGCGGGCCTTCTACAATCGTCCGGAAATTTGTGGGTTTTTGCGCAGATTCCGCTCAAATGGGGAGCGATCCTTGCGCCCGTGGATCGATCGGGGCCGCCCTGCATCTGATGGCACGTACAGTTGTGGTTGGCGCGCTCTGTCTTTTACCGGGAACGGCATCGGATGATTCGACTTCGACGTAACAACACCAAAGGAAAGCGGCCCCTGATGGCATCTGGCGCTGGGGCCGAGGGTCGGGGCGCATGATCAAGTTGTTCAACCACTACCTGCATCGGCGCACGGTGCTGCAGGTGGTTCTCGATTTCGCGTTGATCCTCGCAGCCGTGTTTGCCGAGTTGCTGTGGCGGCGTGCTGAGCTGCCGGTGATGGTGCCGGTGCTGGGCTACACGGCCTTGCTGGCGACCGGCATGTTGGTCATCAACGGCAGCATGGGTTTTTACCAGCGCGTGCACGGCCGTACCGTGAACCAGTCGCGCGCGCGCGCAGCGTTGGCGCTGCTTCTCGCGGTACCCGTGACCTACGCCGTCTTCGGCTTGGTTCCCTTGGGTATCGAGGGGCGTCAGTCGCTGGCCCTGGCGGCCATGGTCGGGCTGCTGGTGGTGCTGGCGCACCGCGTCGATGCCGCACATTCCGGCGCACAGTCTGCCCTGCGGCACCGCGTGCTGGTGTTCGGGACCGGTCCTCGGGCCGCGTTGGTTGGCCGAGCGCTCAAGAAGGACGACCCGCATGTCGACGTGGTGGGTTACTACGCCAGTCCGAACGAATCCGAGGCCGAGGTCTCGGCCTGGGGCATCCTCTCCAAGAACAAGTCGCTGACCGACACGGCGCTTGAACTGGAGGTCGACGAAATCGTCGTCGCGCTGGTCGAACGCCGTGGCGGAAGCATGCCTCTGCGCGAACTGCTGGACTGCAAGCTGCATGGCGTGCGCGTGACCGACATGGCCACGCACTTCGAGAAGACCAAGGGCCAGATCCGGCTCGATTCGGTGTCGGCCGGCTGGCTGGTCTTTGGCGACGGGTTCAGCCAGGGGGGGCTGCGCACGGCAGTCAAGCGCATTTTCGACATCGCCTGTGCACTGCTATTGATCGGGATCACCGCGCCAGTGATGCTGGTCACGGCACTCGTCATCAAGCTCGAGAGCCGCGGCCCGGTGTTCTACCGCCAGGAGCGCGTGGGCTTCAACGGACGGCTGTTCAATGTCGTCAAATTCCGCAGCATGCGCACCGACGCCGAGAAGGACGGGCCGCAGTTCGCGGCGGCCAAGGACAGCCGGGTGACGCGCGTGGGGAGCTTCATCCGCAAGGTCCGCATCGACGAACTGCCGCAGCTGTTTTCCGTATTGAATGGTGACATGAGTCTTGTGGGCCCGCGCCCCGAACGGCCGTTCTTCGTCGATCAGTTGACCCGCGAGATTCCTTACTATGCGGTTCGCCAGAGCGTCAAGCCCGGCGTGACCGGTTGGGCCCAGGTGCGCTACCACTATGGCGCTTCGCTGGAAGACTCGGCCGAGAAGCTGCAGTACGACCTGTACTATGTCAAGAACCACTCGTTGTTTCTGGATCTCGTGATCCTGTTCGAGACGATCGGGGTGGTGTTGATGGCCAAGGGCGCGCGCTGAGCATGCCGGCGCCTGGTGTGGCGCAGATCCGCACGCGTCCGCAGTAGGGGAGGCGCGTGGACAGTCCCAACATCTTGCTGAGCGTCTGGGGGTATGCCTTTACCGGGCTGGCCTTCGCCGCATTTGCCGTCGCGCTGGTGCGACGACGCACGCTGTGGTCGGCGCGCGAGGTCTCTACCGGGCTGATGCTCGGAGCGGTCGTCGCCTCGATGGTGTGGGCCCTTCTCGTGCTGGCGGCCCTGCTGGGCACGTCGCCCTGGCTGGTCGACCTCAGCCTGCTTGCCGATTGCCTGCGCTACGCCTGCTGGATCGGCTTCCTGTTGCTGCTGTGGCGGCCCGAGCGTCCGGGCTGGCTGGTTCAGCGCTTCGGGTGGGCAGGTGTTGTCGCAGCATTGCTGGTCGGCGGGACGGTGGCGGTGCGGGTGTACAACCTGCTGGATGGCGACGGCAATGCGGCCCCGGTGGGCCAGTGGCAATTGCTCGGCGCGATGGCCCTGCCGGTCTTTGCGCTGTTCTTGTTGGAGCAGGTCTACCGCAACGTCACGGACGACGTGCGCTGGAGCCTGAAGCCCCTGTGTCTGGGCCTGGCTGGTACTTTCCTCTTCGACCTGTACGTGTTCTCGCAGGCGGTCCTGTTCAGCCGTCCAGACCTCGATGCGATGAGCGTGCGCGGCCTGTTGCACGCGGTGCTGGTGCCGCTGATGTGGTTGTCGATGAGCGGGCGCAGTGACTGGGTCGGCAAGGTGCGCGTCTCGCGAACGGCCATCTTCCATTCCGCCACGCTGGTGTTGGCAGGCGCCTACCTCATCTTCATTTCCGCTGTCGGCTACTACGTGCGTTACTTCGGTGGCGACTGGGGCCGGGCGCTGCAGCTGGCGCTCGTCTCCGTGGCCTCCGTGGGCATGATGGTGCTGCTCATGTCCGGCACGGTGCGCTCGCGGCTGCGCGTGACGGTGGGCAAGCACTTTTTCCGCTACCGCTACGACTACCGCGAAGAATGGCTGCGCTTCACCCAGACCCTGTCGAACGACCGCTCGCCGCTGGCCATGGGCCAGCGCGTGATCCGTGGGCTGGCAGACATGCTGGAAAGTCCGGCAGGCCTGCTCTGGTTGCGCAGTCCGGGGGAAGCCTCGCTGCGCTGCGCGGCGACCTGGAACATGCCTGCGTCCAAGGACAAGGAAGAGGCCGACTCCGCGTTCTGCCGCTTCCTTTTGCAAAGCGGCTGGGTCATCAACCTGCAGGAGTACCGCTCGTTCCCCCAGCGCTATGGTGACCTCGCGTTGCCGGCCTGGTTGCAGGAAGTGCGGCAGGCCTGGCTCATCGTGCCGCTGACCGTGGGCGACGAGTTGACGGGCTTTGTCGTGCTCGCCAGTGCACGTGCCGACGTGGATGTCAACTGGGAAGTCAATGACCTGCTGAAGACGGCCGGCCGGCAGGCGGCGAGCTTTCTCGCGCAGATGCAGGCCACCGAAGCTTTGCTGGAGGTGCGCAAGTTCGATGCGTTCAACAAGATGTCGGCCTTCGTGGTGCATGACCTCAAGAACATCGTGACCCAGCTGTCCCTGATGATGAAGAACGCCAAACGCTTGCAGGGCAACCCGGAGTTCCAGCAGGACATGCTCATGACTGTTGAAAATTCTTTGGACAAGATGCGACAGCTGATGCTTCAATTGCGCGAGGGTGCCAAGCCGACAGGCACCGTGCACGGTGTTGCGCTGGCTGGCATTGCCCGGCGCATCGCCCGGGTGGCCGAGGGCCGCGGCCGGCAGCTGGAGCTGGACCTGGACGACGAGCCGGTGGCGCGGGGGCAGGATGAGCGGCTCGAGCGCATCATCGGCCACATGGTCCAGAACGCCTTCGATGCCACCGACCCTCCAGGCAGGGTATGGCTCCGGCTCGGCCGCGAAGCCGGCTTGGCGCTGGTCGAGGTCGGAGACACGGGGCGCGGCATGTCCGAGGAGTTCGTGCGCGAGCGCCTCTTCAAGCCTTTCCAGACTACGAAGCAGGCCGGCATGGGCATCGGCGCCTACGAGAGTTATCAATATGTGCAGGAGCTGGGCGGAAAAATCCGGGTGGACAGCGAACTTGGCCGCGGAACGGTGATCAAGATGCTGTTGCCACTGTTCGACACCCATTCGACGTCCGTCCTGCAGCCCTTGGAGAACGCATGAGCTCGGAAAAGATGCGCGCGCTGCTGATCGTCGAAGACGACCCGGCGTTGCAAAAGCAGATCAAGTGGTCGCTGGACCGCTTCGAGTCGGTGACGGCACTGGACCGCGAGTCTGCGCTGGTGCAACTGCGCCGCCACACGCCAGCGGTCGTGACCATGGACCTGGGCCTGCCGCCCGATGCGGACTCGGTCAGCGAGGGTTTCAAGCTGCTCGAGCAGATCCTGGCAGTGGAGCCCGACACCAAGGTCATCGT
The DNA here is from genome assembly GCF_007677875.1 of Variovorax boronicumulans. Classification (GTDB taxonomy): domain Bacteria; phylum Pseudomonadota; class Gammaproteobacteria; order Burkholderiales; family Burkholderiaceae_C; genus Pseudorhodoferax; species Pseudorhodoferax boronicumulans_A. The sequence continues at coordinate 155,048 of NZ_VEDO01000004.1, forward strand.
GCTGACGGGCCAGAATGACCAGGCCAACGCCCTGCGCGCCGTGGCCATGGGAGCCTACGACTTCATGCCCAAGCCGTTCGATCCGGACGTGCTGAACCTGACGGTGGATCGGGCGTTCCGCGTGTTCGAGTTGCAGAAGGAGAACCGCCGGCTGCGCTCCATGCAGCAGCCCGATGCGCTTGGCGGCCTGATCACACGCGACCCCGAGATGCTGCGCATCTGCCGCACCATCGAGAAGGTCGCCAATAGCACGGCAACCGTCATGCTGCTGGGCGAAAGCGGTACCGGCAAGGAAGTGTTGGCCAAGGGCCTGCACCAAGCTTCGCCGCGTCGCAACGGCAAGTTCGTCGCGATCAACTGCGCCGCCATCCCTGAGAACCTGCTCGAGAGCGAACTCTTCGGCTACGAGAAGGGTGCGTTCACCGGAGCGGCCAAAACCACGGTCGGCAAGATCGAGACGGCCAACGGCGGCACGCTGATGCTCGACGAGATCGGCGACCTGCCGTTCAGCCTGCAGGCCAAGCTGCTGCGCTTCCTGCAGGAGCGCACCATCGAGCGCGTGGGCGGCCGCCAGGAGATCCCCGTCGACGTGCGCATCGTGTGCGCCACGCACCAGGATCTCAAGGCTCTGAGCAAGGAAAACCGCTTCCGCGAGGATCTTTATTACCGTCTTGCGGAGATCGTGGTCAACATCCCACCGTTGCGCGCCCGTGTTGGCGACGCCGCATTGCTGGCCCATGCCTTCGTGCGGCGCTTCGCGCAGGAGCAGAACCGCGGCACGGTGAGCCTCAGCGAAGAGGCCGTCCGTGCGATCGAAGCACACGGCTGGCCCGGCAACATCCGCGAGCTCGAGAACTGCATCAAGCGTGCGGTCATCATGGCCGACGGCAACCAGATCGTGCGCGACGACATCGGCCTGGTGGCTGCGGAAGAGTCCGATGGCCTGGACCCGGCGCTCGACCTGCGTGCCGTGCGCGATGCCGCCGAGCGCACCGCCATCATTGCGGCGCTGGGCCGGGTCAACGGCAACATCGTGAAGGCCGCGGAACTCCTCGGCGTCAGCCGGCCCACGCTGTACGACCTCATGCATCGCCTCGGCTTGAAGTAAGCCGGCCGCCCCGTCAAGACCTTCCCAGAGAGCCGTTCCATGCCGCACCACAAAACCTCTTTCGCCACGATCGCCGTCGCCGTGGCCCTGTTGCTCGCGGGCTGCGGCGACAGCCCCGAGTCCCTGCTGTCCTCCGCCAAGGACTACATGGCCAAGAACGATTACAAGGCCGCCACCATCCAGATCAAGAACGTGCTGCAAAAGCAGCCCGATTCGGGCGAGGCCCGTCGCCTGCTCGGCCTGGCGCTCCTGGCCGGCGGCGATGCGTCGGCTGCGGAAATCGAATTGAGCAAGGCGCGCGATCTGAAGCAGCCGGCCGACCAGGTCCTGCCCAAGCTGGCACAGGCGATGCTGATGCAGGGCAAGAACAAGAAGGTCATCGAGGACTTCGCCGACACGCAGCTGTCGTCGCCCGAGGCCACCGCGGAACTGCAGACCGCGCTGGCGAGTGCCTATGCGGCCGAGCGCAACCAGGCCGCTTCGGCGAAGGCGCTGGAGAAGGCCTTGGCCGCCGACCCGCAGAACCAGGGCGCCCTGCTGCTGCAGGCCCGCAGCAAGCTCGCAGCCCGGGACACGGAAGGTGCTGTGGCGGTGCTGGACGGTGTGTTGCAGCGCAATGCCAAGAATGCGGATGCGTGGCGGGTCAAGGGTGACATCCAGCAGTACGTGCTTCGGCAGCCGGACGAGGCTGCGGCGTCCTATCGCAAGTCCATCGAGGCCCAGCCCGGCGATATGCGGGGGTACTTCGGCCTGGTTGGCCTGTTGACCAGGCAGGCCAAGCTGGACGACGCCGAGAAGGAGATGGCAACCCTGCGCAAGCTGGCGCCCAAGCATCCCGAGGCGATCTACCTGGATGCGCAGCTGGCCTATGCGAAGAAGGACTTTCCCAAGGCGCGACAGCTGGCGCAGGATCTGCTGCGCGTTGTTCCGACCAACGCTCGCGCGCTGGAGCTGGCCGGCGGCATCGACCTGCAGCGCAACGCGCTGGTCACTGCCGAGGAGAACCTCGCCAAGGCCGTTCAAGCGGATGCCTCGCTGGAGATGGCGCGCCGCTGGCTGGCCATGACCTATCTGCGTTCCGGGCAGGCCGCCAAGGCCCAGGCCACGCTGGCGCCCGTGATCAACGACAGCACCAGCGATCCCACGCTGCTCGCGCTGGCGGGGGAGGTCCAGCTCATGAGCGGCGACGCCCGCAAAGCCGAGGAGTACTTCGCGCGGGCCAGCAAGCTCGATCCCAACGATGGCCGCAAGCGCACGGCGCTGGCCATGACGCAGATGGCCAGCGGCAAACTGGAGGCCGGCCTGGAGCAACTGCAGGACATCGCGGCCACCGATACAGGCACCTCTGCCGACATGGCGCTGATCAGCACGCTGGTGCGACGCAACGAGCTGGACAAGGCGCTGGCAGCGATCGACCGGCTCGAGAAGAAGACTCCCAACGTGCCGCTGACCGGTCAGCTGCGCGCGGGCGTGTTGATGGCCAAGAACGATCTGGCCGGCGCGCGCAAGAGCTACGAGGCCTCGCTGGCGATCAACCCAAACTTCTTTCCCTCCGTGGCCGGCCTCGCCGTGCTGGACCTGGCCGACAAGAAGCCCGAGCAGGCGCGCAAGCGCTTCGAAGACCTGCTCGCGCGCGATCCGAAGAACGCGCGCGCCATGCTGGCGCTGGCCGAAGCCTACGCGCGCCAGCCGGGCGACAACACCAAGCAGATCGGCGACCTGCTGGCGCGCGCGGTGCAGGCGGAACCGACGGAAGTGGCGCCCCGCGTGATGCTGGTGGATCACCTGCTGCGGCGCCAGGACACGAAGCAAGCGGTGTCCGTGGCCCAGGCGGGCGTGGCAGCGCTGCCGGACAACCCGGCGATGCTCGATGCGGCCGGCCGCGCCCAGATGGCGGCTGGCGACACAAACCAGGGCCTCACGACGCTGGCGCGCGTCGTGGCGCTGCAGCCCCAGTCCACGGTGCCGCTGGTGCGCCTGGCCGATGCCCAGATGGTGACCAAGGACGCCGTGGCGGCTGAGCAGACGCTTCGCAAGGCGCTCGATCTGCAGCCCAACCTCATCGAGGCGCAGCGCCGCCTCATCGCCTTGCGCAACGAGCAAGGCCGCATGGCCGACGCCGTCGCGCTCGCGCGCACGGTCCAGAAGCAGCGTCCCACCGAGGCCATCGGTTTCCTGCTGGAAGGCGACGCGCGCATGGCTGGCAAAGATCCCGCCAGTGCGCTGGCGGCCTACCAGGCGGGGCTCAAGGTCGCACCCGCCCCCGAGCTGATGGTGCGCGTGCTGAGCAACCTGCGCAGCACGGGGCGCAACGCCGACGCCGATCGTCAGGCCAACGCCTGGCGCCAGAGCCAGCCCAAGGACATGGTGGTGCCCATGTTCCTGGCGGAGACGGCGATGTCGGACAACCGGATGGCCGACGCCGAAAAGCTGTACCTGGACGTGATCAAAGCCCAGCCCAACAACGCGGTGGCCTACAACAACCTGGCCTGGGTTTCGTCTGAGCTCAAGCGCGACAACGCCTTGGTCTATGCCGAGAAGGCCAACGAACTGGCGCCCGACCAGCCCGCCTTCATCGACACCCTGGCCATGCTGCTGGCCGAGAAGCAGGACTACAAGAAGGCCATCGAATTGCAGACCAGGGCCATGGGCCTGCAGGCCAACAACCTGCTGTTCAAGCTCAACATGGCCAAGATCTACGCCAAGGCCGGGCAGAAGAACGAGGCGCGCCAGCTGCTGGACGAACTCGCCAAGCAGGGCGACAAGTTCGCCGGTCAGGCCGAGGTCGAAAGACTGCGCGCCACGCTCTGATGGTCCGCACACGCCGCCGTTGGCTCGCCGGCTGCGCGGCAGCAGCCTGGTGCTTGGCCGCCGCGCCCTCGCGCGCCCAGTTCGTCGAGCTGATCGAAAGGACCAAGCCCTCCATCCTGATCGTCGGCACCTACAAGGCCACCAACAGCCCGCGCTTCAACCTGCGCGGGACGGGCTTCGTGGTCGGCGACGGCAACCTGGCGATCACCAATGCTCATGTGCTGCCCAAGGCCGACGAGCCCTCTGACGGCTCCGATCTGGTGGTGCAGGTGCGTCTGGGTCGAGAACTGTCGATGCGGGCCGTCCAGGTGCTGGAGGTCGACCGCCTGCGCGATCTTGCCCTGTTGCGCTTCTCCGGCGAGCCGGCGCCGGCGCTGTCTCTGGGCGACTCCGATGCCGTCAAGGAAGGGCAGGCTATCGCCTACACCGGCTTCCCGATCGGTGGTGCCCTGGGCTTCTCGCCGGTGACGCACCGCGGCATGGTGTCTTCGATCACACCCATCGTGCTGCCCGCTGCCAATGGACAAAGCCTGTCGGCCCGTTCGATCCGCAACGCACGCGACGGCAGCTTCGACATCTTCCAGCTCGACGGCACGGCCTATCCTGGCAACAGCGGTGGGCCGGTGTTCGATCCGGGAACCGGCGCCGTCATCGCCGTGATCAACATGGTCTACGTGCGCGGCACGCGCGAGACGGCGCTGTCGCAGCCCTCGGGCATCACTTACGCGATCCCGGCCAACTTCATCGCGCCGTTGCTGCAGCGCCACCAGGGCCAGCCGCGCTGACCCTGGGTCACGCCGCTCAGGCGGCAGCGATCGGGTTGCGCAGGCGGATGTGCAGTTCGCGCAGCTGCTTCTCGTCCACCGGCGCCGGGGCCTGGGTCAGCAGATCCTGCGCACGCTGGGTCTTGGGGAAGGCGATCACGTCGCGGATCGACTCGGCCCCGGTCATCAGCGTGACGATGCGGTCCAGGCCGAAGGCCAGGCCGCCATGCGGCGGGGCGCCGTACTGCAGTGCGTCCAGCAGGAACCCGAACTTCTGCTGGGCTTCCTCGGCGCTGATCTTGAGCGCGTCGAACACCTTCTGCTGCACGTCGGCACGGTGGATGCGGACCGAGCCGCCGCCCATCTCCCAGCCGTTGAGCACCATGTCGTAGCCCTTGGAGATGCACTTCTCGGGCGCACTGACCATCCAGTCCTCATGGCCGTCTTTGGGGGCCGTGAACGGGTGGTGCACGGCGGTGTAGCGCTGGGCCTCTTCGTCGAACTCGAACATCGGGAAGTCCACCACCCACAGCGGAGCCCAGCGGTTTTCGAACAGGCCGTTCTTCTTGCCGAACTCGCTGTGGCCGATCTTGATGCGCAGCGCGCCGATCGCGTCGTTGACGATCTTTTCCTTGTCGGCACCGAAGAACAGCAGGTCGCCGTCCTGTGCGCCCGTGCGGGACAGCACCTCCTGCAGGGCCTTGTCGTGGATGTTCTTCACGATGGGCGATTGCAGGCCTTCGCGACCCTTCGCCAGTTCGTTGACCTTGATGTAGGCCAGGCCCTTGGCGCCGTAGATCTTGACGAACTCGGTGTAGCCGTCGATCTCGCCGCGCGACAGGCCCGTGCCCTCCCTGGCACCGCCCGGCACCCGCAGCGCGACCACGCGGCCGCCCTTGGCGTTGGCTGCGGCCGAGAAGACCTTGAAGTCCACGTCGCCCATGACGTCCGTGAGTTCGGTGAACTCCAGCTTGACGCGCAGGTCGGGCTTGTCCGAACCGAAGCGGCGCGCGGCCTCCTGGTAGCTCATGACCGGGAACTCGCCCAGGTCCACGCCCAGCGTGTTCTTGAACACCGTCACGATCATGTTCTGGAACATGGCGCGGATGTCTTCCTCGGTCAGGAACGAGGTCTCGATGTCGATCTGCGTGAACTCCGGCTGGCGATCGGCGCGCAGGTCCTCGTCGCGGAAGCACTTGGTGATCTGGTAGTAGCGGTCGTAGCCTGCCACCATCAGCAGCTGCTTGAACAGCTGGGGCGACTGCGGCAGCGCGAAGAAGTGGCCGTCGTGCACGCGGCTCGGAACCAGGTAGTCGCGCGCGCCTTCGGGCGTGGACTTGCCCAGCATGGGCGTCTCGATGTCGATGAAGCCCTGGGCATCGAGGAACTTGCGCACCTCCATGGCCACGCGGTAGCGCAGCATGAGGTTCTTCTGCATGTAGGGGCGGCGCAGGTCCAGCACGCGGTGCGTGAGGCGCGTGGTCTCGCTCAGGTTCTCGTCGTCAAGCTGGAACGGCGGCGTGACAGAGGGGTTGAGCACCGTCAGTTCCTGGCACAGGATCTCGATCTTGCCGCTCTTGATGGCGTCGTTGGTCGTGCCTGCCGGGCGGGCGCGCACCAGGCCCTTGATCTGGATGCAGAACTCGTTGCGCAGGCTCTCTGCGGACTTGAACATTTCGGGGCGGTCCGGGTCGCAGACCACCTGCACATAGCCTTCACGGTCGCGCAAATCCACGAAGATCACGCCACCATGGTCGCGGCGACGGTTGACCCAGCCGCACAGGGTCACGGTCTGGCCCATCAGCGCTTCGCTGACGAGACCGCAGTAGGTGGTACGCATTTGAGATTCCATATCCAGCTCGGAGGTCTTGGCGCCTGTGCGGGCGCCGGTGGAGGGCAAGTGCCTGGGCCCGCAGGGCTCAGCGCACGATCGGAGTCGGGTTGGGCGGCGTCACCGGCGCCACCACACCCATCGAAACAATGTATTTGAGCGCCTCATCGACGCTCATGCGCAACTCGACACAGTCGTTGGCCTTGACCAGAACGAAATAGCCGCCGGTCGGGTTCGGGGTGGTCGGCACATAGACGCTCAGGTAGTCCTGCGGCGGGAGGTGGTTGGCCGTGTCGCCGCGCGGCGTGCCGGTCACGAAGGCGATGGTCCACATGCCGGCATGCGGCCACTGCACGAGCACCGCAGTGCGGAAGGCATTGCCGTTCTCGGAGAACACCGTGTCCGACACCTGCTTCACGCCGGAGTAGATCGAACGCACGATCGGGATGCGGTGCAGCAGGTTGTTCCACCAGTCGACCAGCTTGCGGCCCAGGAAATTGCTGGCCACGGCGCCGACCGACAGCAGGATGGCCAGCGCCAGCAGCACACCGAAGCCGGGCACGTGGAAGCCCAGCAGACGGTCCGGATGCCATGCGGACGGCAGGATCAGCAGCGTCTGGTCGAGCGTGCTGATGACCCACTCGAGCACCCAGGCAGTGATCACCGCGGGCACCACGACGAGCAGGCCGGTGGCCAGCCATTTGCGCAAGGCGTTCATCGGTGGGCGTTCAGGCGCCGCCGGCCGAGGGGGTGGACGGGCCAGGGCTGGCAGCGGGTGCAGCGGCCGGCGCCGGCGCGGGGCTGGCTGCCGCGTCGCTGGCAGGCGCCGGGGCCGCCGCCGGCGCGCTCTCGCCGGGCTTGGCCGCCGGTGCGCTGGCAGGCGCGTTGCCGTTGTTGCGGAAGTCCGTCACGTACCAGCCCGAGCCCTTGAGCTGAAAGCCCGCCGCCGTCACCTGTTTGCGGAACGCATCGGCGCCACACTGCGGGCAGACGGTCAACGGCGCATCGGAGATCTTCTGCAGAACGTCCTTGGCGTGGCCGCAGGACTCGCAACGGTAGGCGTAGATAGGCATGGCGTTAGGCGGACTGGGGGCTCAAAAAAACCCTCGATTATAGGCCGCGGCCCGCCCGCGGCGCCCATCAGGCGCTGCGCACCAGCGGGTGGTGGCTGGCGTGCCGGTTGGCGATCCACTGCGGCGCCAGCGAGCCGACCAGCATGCCGGCCATGGACGCCAGCACGCCGGCCAGCTGCGCCGGGAACACCTCGCCCCAGGGGGTGTACATCACCGCCAGCCAGGTGCCGATGCCGGCGATGACGGCCAGGATCGCGCCCTGGGTGCTGGCCCGTTTCCAGTACAGGCCGAACACCAGCGGCACGAAGGCGCCGACCAGCGGCACCTGGTAGGCACCGGAGACCAGTTCATAGATCGAGGTGCCCTCCATGGCGATGGAATAGGCCAGCACGCAGGCGCTGAACACCAGCACCGTGATGCGCATGGTGAGCAGTTCCTTGCGGTCGGTGGTGCGCGGCACGAACTGGCGCCAGATGTTCTCGGTGAAGGTGACCGAAGGCGCCAGCAGCGTGGCCGAGGCGGTGGACTTGATGGCCGACAGCAATGCGCCGAAGAACAGCACCTGCATCGCAAACGGCATCTTCTCCATCACCAGCGTGGGCAGAATCTTCTGCGGATCGTCGGCCAGCAGCGCCTGCGTCTGCTCCGGCATGATGAGCAAGGCGCTGGCCACGAGAAACATGGGCACGAAGGCGAACAGGATGTACATGCTGCCGCCGATCACCGGGCCCTTGGTCGCGGCCGAGACGCTGTTGGCCGACATCACGCGCTGGAACACATCCTGCTGCGGGATCGAGCCCAGCATCATGGTGATGGCCGCGGCGAAGAAGAACAGGATGTCGTGCAGGCTGGGCTCGGGCCAGAACTTGAACAGGTCGCGGCTCACGGCGAAGTCGATCACCTTGTCCGCGCCGCCGGCCATCTGGCCGGCGAACACCGCGAGGATGGCCAGGCCGGCGACCAGGATGATCATCTGGATGAAGTCGGTCACGGCCACCGACCACATGCCGCCGAACAGCGTGTAGGCCAGGATCGAGACCACGCCGATCACCATGCCCATCGGCACGCTGATCGCCTCGCCGGACAACAGGTGGAACACCAGGCCCAGTGCCGTGACCTGCGCCGAGACCCAACCCAGGTAGCTCAGCATGATGATCAGCGAGCAGCCCACCTCGACCACGCGGCCGTAGCGCTCGCGGTAGTAGTCGCTGATGGTCAGCAGGTCCATCTTGTAGAGCCTGGCCGCGAAGAACAGCCCCACGAAGATGAGGCAGAAGCCAGCGCCGAACGGGTCCTCGACCACCGCGTTCAGGCCGCCCTCGACGAACTTGGCGGGGATGCCCATCACGGTCTCGGAGCCGAACCAGGTCGCGAACGTGGTCGTCACAATCATGATCAGCGGCAGATTCTTGCCCGCGACGGCGAAATCCCCGGTGGTCTTGACGCGGCGTGCGGCCCACAGACCGATCGCGATGGTGAGAAGCAGGTAGACGAACACCAGTGTCAGCAGCACGCGCAGTTTCTCCTTCGATGTTGTTTCAGAACAGCTGCACGCGGACCCACAGCTGCATGACCAGCAGACCCAAAGCAAAACCGATGCCGCCGTAGATGATGGCCTGCAGCAACCGGTTGGTCCGCCGCTGCTCGGCCAGCAACTGCTGCAACTGGCGGTCATGTGCCTGGGCGTGGCCGCCGCGCCGCAGGTAATCCACGAGCAAACGTGGCACCTCGGGCAGCAGCTTGGCGTAGCGCGGCGCCTCGTCGCGCAGTTGTCGCAGCAGGGCCTGCGGGCCGATCTGCTGCATCATCCATTTCTCCAGGAAGGGCTTGGCCGTCGCCCACAGATCCAGTTCCGGGTCGAGCTCGCGCCCCAGACCTTCGATGTTGAGCAGCGTCTTTTGGAGCAGCACCAGCTGCGGCTGGATCTCCACATGGAATCGCCGCGAGGTCTGGAACAGCCGCATCAGCACCATGCCCAGCGAGATCTCCTTGAGAGGCCGGTCGAAGTAGGGCTCGCAGACGGCGCGGATCGCGGCCTCGAGCTCGTCCACGCGCGTATTGGCAGGCACCCAGCCCGATTCGATGTGCAGCTCGGCCACGCGCTTGTAGTCGCGCCGGAAGAAGGCCGTGAAGTTCTGCGCCAGATACTCCTTGTCGAACTCCGTCAGCGTGCCGACGATGCCGAAGTCCAGCGAGATGTAGCGCCCGAAGGTGGCGGGCTCCAGGCTCACCTGGATATTGCCGGGGTGCATGTCGGCGTGGAAGAAGCCGTCACGGAACACCTGGGTGAAAAAGATCGTCACGCCGTCGCGCGCGAGCCGGTGCATGTCCACGCCCGCCTCGCGCAGGCGCGTGGTCTGGCCGATGGGCACCCCGGTCATGCGCTCCATGACGATCACGTCCGGCGCGCAGTAGTCCCAGAACATTTCGGGGATCAGCACCAGGTCGAGGTCGGCCATGTTGCGGCGCAGTTGGGCCGCGCTCGAGGCCTCGCGCAGCAGATCCAGCTCGTCGTGCAGGTACTTGTCGAACTCGCCCACCACCTCCAGCGGCTTGAGGCGCTTGGCCTCGTTGGATGCGCGCTGCACCCAGCCGGCCAGCATGCGCATGAGCGCCAGATCGTTCTCGATGGTGGCCAGCATGCCGGGGCGCAGCACCTTGACGGCCACCTCGCGCTGCTCACCCTTGCGCGTGCGCAGCACGGCGAAGTGGACCTGCGCGATCGAGGCGCTGGCAATCGGCGTGCGGTCGAACTGGATGAAGATCTCGTCGAGCGGCCTGCGGAAGGCGCGCTCGATGGTTTGCACGGCGATGTCGGACGGGAAGGGTGGCACCCGGTCCTGCAGCCGCGCGAGTTCATCGGCAATGTCGGGCGGCAGCAGGTCGCGCCGCGTAGACAACACCTGGCCGAATTTCACAAACAGCGGCCCCAGCCGTTCCAGCGCCTCACGCAGGCGCTGGCCCCGTGGCGCGCTGAGGTCGCGCCCGACCGAGAGCACGCGCGTCAGCCCGCGCAGCCAGGGCTGACGGAAGCTGGAGAGCACCAGCTCGTCCAGGCCGTAGCGCAGCGCGATCCAGGAGATGTAGGCGCCGCGGGCGAATTGCCTCACGGTGCGACCCTCGCGTGGGCCGTCATGCTGCGTTCTTGCCGCGCCCGCCGCTGGCGAGGGCCACGAACTTCCTGAGCGCGGACGACGCGGCGCGCCCGATCTGGCCCAACGTGTGGGCCGGTGCGTCGCCGATCAGGCGCGAGAGGTCTTCCTCGATGTCCCAGCGCACATGCTCGATGAGCCAGTTGACGTCGGCCGCCAGTTGCACGTCGCCCTCGATGCGGATGCCGGGCTTGTCGCCGCGCAGCAGCGTCTGCGCCAGTGCGGCCGGGGACTCCTCGGTCACGGTGAGGGTCAGGTCGGCCGGGGGCAGCGGATCGGCCAGGTCGAGCAGGCCAGCCGGCGTGGCCTTGAGGTGCAGGGTGAAATGGCGCCACTGGAAGCGCACGGCGCGTCCCTGGTGGCGCAGCAGCCGCTCCATGGCCTGCTCCTCCTGCATCAGCACGTGGTTGAGCAGCAGCACCAAGCGCCGGTGGAACTCCTCCACGGCCCAAGGGGGCGGCTGCAGTGCGCTGCCCGCACGGTCGAGCAGGGTGCCCAGAAAAGAAAAAGGGGACGATGTGGCCATGTCCCCGATTATTTCCGCGTTTGCGCCGCATTCCGCGGCGCATTGGCTTTATTGCAGTGCCTGGACACCGGCCACCAGCCAGCCGGCGTGGCCGCTCTTGGGCTTGGTCATGTTCCAGACTTCGCGGAACGGGCTCGGGCCGGCCGACGGTTCCTCGCGGATCATGCCGGAGAACTCCACGCTGGCCATGTAGTCCTCGCCGGTGTCCTCAATGCCGAGCAACTTGGCGTCCAGCATGACCACGTCGGTCTTGTTGGCCTGGCCGCCAGTGTGGGCTTCACGCTCCTTGAGCTGGGCCTGGATCTCGCCCAACATGGCGTCGGTCATCATGGCGCGCAGCGAGGAGATGTCGGCGCGGTCCCAGGCCGATTGCAGTGTCACAAAGTTGCGCTTGGCCGCGTTCAGGAAGCCGTCGGTGTCGAAGTCGGCCGGGATGCCCCACGTCTGCGAACCCGACAGGCCGGAGCCGATCACCACGCCCGTGCTGCCGACACCGGCCGTGCCGGCGTCGAAGGCTGTGGTGCTGCGCTCGAAGGGGCGCGCGGATGCGTCGTTGCCGACGTTCTCTGGCCGGTAGCTGCGCGGCATCTGCGGCTCCTGCGGGGAAGCGCCACCAGCGCCCTGGAAGGCAAATGGGGTGCGGTTGGCCTGCTGCGGTTGCCCTCCGCGGCGTGCCCGCATCACGGCGCCGATGACCACCATGGCCACCAGCACCAGCAGGGCGATCAGCAGGAACTGGCCAAAGGCTTCCCCCAGGCCCAGCGAGGACGCCAGCCAGGCCAGGCCCAGGCCGGCGGCCAGGCCGCCCAGCATCGCGCCCCAGGGACGCTTGGGTTGTGCGGCCGCGGCATTCGGGGCTGCAGCCGCCTTGTTCGGCACTGCGTTGTTGGCCGATTGCGCCGGTGCGGCCGGCGCCTGCGGCGCGGCTTCGCGCTGCGTCACGTTGCTGGACTGCTTGCCGATGGACTTGCCACCGCCCATGCGGCGCTGCGCATCGGCATCGGTGCCCAGCGTCAGCAGCAGCGCGCCGGCCAGGATCACGGTCAGGAATTTCATCGAGGTCTCCTCGTCAGATCAAAGTAAAGCGGGTCAGCACTTGATGCCCACATGCAACGCCACCATGCCGCCGCTCATGTTGTGATAGTCCACGTGACCGAATCCCTGCGCCTGCATGAGGCCTTTGAGGGCCTGCTGGTCGGGGTGCATGCGGATCGATTCGGCCAGGTAGCGGTAGCTGGCGTCGTCGCCAGCCACCACCTTGCCGATCCGGGGCAGCACCTTGAAGGAATACCAGTCGTAGGCCTTTTCGAGCGGCTTGGCGACCTTGGAAAATTCGAGCACCAGCAGCTTGCCGCGGGGCTTGAGCACGCGGCACATCTCGGCCAGGGCCTTGTCCTTGTGCGTCATGTTGCGTAGGCCGAAGGCCACGCTCACAAGGTCGAAGCTGGCGTCGGCGAAGGGCAGGGCCTCGGCGTCGCAGACCATGCTCGGCACCACCACGCCCTCGTCGAGCAGGCGGTCGCGGCCCGTGCGCAGCATGGCCTCGTTGATGTCGGTGTGCACCACCAGCCCGGTCCGGCCCGCGCTCCTGGCGAAGGTGCGCGTGAGGTCGCCGGTGCCCGCGGCGATGTCCAGCACACGCTGGCCCTCGCGCACATTGGCCACCAGCGTCGTGTAGCGCTTCCAGGCCCGGTGCAGCCCGGCGGACATGAGGTCGTTCATGAGGTCGTACTTGGGCGCGACCGAATCGAACACCTCCCGCACGCGGCTGGCCTTCTCCGTCTCATCGACGGACTGGAAACCGAAATGGGTGGATGACATGGGGCGAATCCTAGGACACAAGAGGTTTGCAGGGACTCACATCCCTGCACCAGATCGGGGATTGTGTGGCGGTTTGCGCCACAGCGGCGGCGCGCCGGGCGCGGCTGCTCAGTGGCTGGCGCAGCCGTGGCCCGCCGGCGGCGCCATCGGCGCATCGCGGTCTACGCCGGCCTCGGCCAGGCGGCGCTCGTAGTCGGCCCACAGTTGCTGCTCTTCCTTGCCCAGGAAGTACAGGTACTCCCAGGTGAAGATGCCCGAGCTGTGGCCGTCGGAGAAGCCGGGCTGCACGGCGTAGTTGCCGACGGGCTCCAGCCCCAGCAGCGTGACATCGCGCTTGCCGGTCTGCAGCACCTCCTGGCCGGGGCCGTGGCCCTGCACTTCGGCCGAGGGCGAGTACACGCGCATGAGCTCGAACGGGATGCGAAAGCGCGCGCCGTCCGAGAACGCGATCTCCAGCACGCGCGACTGGCCGTGCACGGTGAGCTCTTCGGGCTGCGGGGTGGTGGGGGTCAGGCCGGCCATGGCAACTTTCTCAAACGAGCACGCGCTCGATGCCGCCGCGGTTGGCGTCGGCGACGTAGGTCTGCATCCAGTCCTCGCCGAGGATCTTGCGCGCCATTTCGACGACGATGTAGTCTGCCTCCAGCAGGCCGCTCTGCAGGTCGTTCTGGTAGCGCGACAGGCCTTGCAGGCAGCTGGGGCAGCTTGTCAGGATCTTGAGATCGCCCTGCGCGCCCTGGGCACGCAGCGCAGCCTCGTTCTTGCGCAGCTCTTCCTCCTTGCGGAAGCGGATCTGCGTGGAGATGTCGGGGCGGGTCACGCCCAGCGTGCCGGATTCGCCGCAGCAGCGTTCGCTCCTGGTCACGCCGTCGCCCAGCAGCGCCTTGACGGTCTTCATCGGCTCCTGCTGCTTCATGGGCGTGTGGCAGGGGTCGTGGTACAGGTAGGCTCCGGCCTCGCCCAGCGTGACGCCCTTCTCGAGCAGGAACTCGTGGATGTCCACGATGCGGCAGCCCGGGAAGATCTTGTCGAACTGGTAGCCCTGCAGCTGGTCGAAGCAGGTGCCGCAGCTGACCACGACGGTCTTGATGTCCAGGTAGTTCAGCGTGTTGGCCACGCGGTGGAACAGCACCCGGTTGTCGGTGATGATCTTCTCGGCCTTGTCGAACTGGCCTGACCCGCGCTGCGGGTAACCGCAGCACAGGTAGCCCGGCGGCAGCACGGTCTGCACGCCGGCATGCCAGAGCATGGCCTGGGTGGCCAGGCCCACCTGGCTGAACAGCCGCTCCGAGCCGCAGCCCGGGAAATAGAACACGGCCTCCGAATCCGTGCTCGTGGCCTCCGGATTGCGGATGATGGGCACGTAGTCCTTGTCCTCGATGTCCAGCAGCGCACGCGCGCTGCGCTTGGGCAGGCCGCCGGGCATCTTCTTGTTGACGAAGTGGATCACCTGCTCCTTGAGCGGCGCGGTGCCCACCGTCGCTGGCGGCGCGGCGGTCTGCTTCTTCGCCAGACCGTGCAGCACGTCGCTGGCAAGGCGCTGCGCCTTGAAGCCCACGTCCACCATGGCCGTGCGCATGAATTTGATGGTCTGCGGATTGGTCGCGTTGAGCATCAGCATGGCCGCGGCGTTGCCGGGGCGGAAGCTCTTCTTGCCCATCTTGCGCAGCAGGTTGCGCATGTTCATGGTCACGTCGCCGAAGTCGATCTTGACCGGGCAGGGCGTCAGGCATTTGTGGCAGACCGTGCAGTGGTCGGCCACGTCCTCGAACTCGGCCCAGTGCTTGATCGACACGCCGCGGCGCGTCTGCTCCTCGTACAGAAACGCCTCGATCAGCAGCGAGGTGGCCAGGATCTTGTTGCGCGGGCTGTAGAGCAGGTTGGCGCGCGGCACGTGCGTGGCGCAGACCGGCTTGCACTTGCCGCAGCGCAGGCAGTCCTTGACGCTGTCGGCGATGGCGCCGATGTCGGACTGCTGCAGGATCAGCGACTCGTGGCCCATGAGGCCGAAGCTGGGCGTGTAGGCATTGGTCAGGTCGGCCGGCAGCGAGGGGTCACGCAGCAGCTTGCCTTTGTTGAAGCGGCCTTCGGGGTCGACGCGGCGCTTGTAGTCGGCGAACGGCGCGACTTCCTCTTCGGTCAAAAACTCCAGCTTGGTGATGCCGATGCCATGCTCACCCGAGATCACGCCGTCGAGCGAGCGTGCCAGCACCATGATGCGCGCCACGGCCTCGTGGGCGGTCTGCAGCATGGCGTAGTTGTCGCTGTTGACGGGGATGTTGGTGTGCACGTTGCCGTCGCCCGCGTGCATGTGCAGCGCCACCCACACGCGGCCCTTGAGCACGCGCTGGTGGATGGCATTGCACTCGGCCAGCAGCGGCCGGAAGGCCGCGCCCGGGAACAGCGTCTGCAGCGGCGCGCGGATTTGCGTCTTCCAGCTCGCGCGCAGGCTGTGGTCCTGCAGATGGGGAAACAGCGCATCCACGTCGTGCAGCCAGCCCTGCCACTGCATGCGCACTTCGCGCAGCAGCGCCAGCGCCTGGGCCACGCGGTCTTCCAGCAGCTCGGCCGAGGCGATTTCCGACGCATCGTCCTCCTTGCCCAGGGGCAGCTTGCCGCCACCGAAGAAATCGATCAGTGCGTCCGCCAGCGCGATCTTGTTGCGCAGCGACAGCTCGATGTTGATGCGCTCGATGCCATCGGTGTACTCGGCCATGCGCGGCAGCGGGATCACCACGTCTTCGTTGATCTTGAAGGCGTTGGTGTGGCGGCTGATGGCGGCCGTGCGCTTGCGGTCCAGCCAGAACTTCTTGCGCGCCTCGGCGCTGATGGCGATGAAGCCCTCGCCGCTGCGCGAGTTGGCGATGCGGACCACCTCGGAGGTGACACGCG
The DNA here is from genome assembly GCF_007677875.1 of Variovorax boronicumulans. GTDB lineage: Bacteria > Pseudomonadota > Gammaproteobacteria > Burkholderiales > Burkholderiaceae_C > Pseudorhodoferax > Pseudorhodoferax boronicumulans_A. The sequence continues at coordinate 171,026 of NZ_VEDO01000004.1, forward strand.
CCACGGCATCGGCGTCGTCGCCGGCGATGTCGCCGAACAGCACCATCTTGGGCAGGCCCGCGCCATGGCTCTTGGACTTGGTGGCATAGCCCACAGCCTTCAGGTAGCGGTCATCGAGGTGCTCCAGACCTGCGAGCAGCACGCCCGAGCGCTTCTGCTCGGCGAACATGAAGTCCTTGATCTCCACGATCGAGGGCACGGCGTCCTTGGCGTTGCCGAAGAACTCCAGGCACACGGTGCGCGTGTGCGCCGGCATGCGGTGCACGATCCAGCGCGCGCTCGTGATCAGACCGTCGCAGCCTTCTTTCTGGATGCCCGGCAGGCCCGAGAGGAACTTGTCGGTCACGTCCTTGCCCAGGCCTTCCTTGCGGAAGATCCGGCCCGGAATGTCCAGGCGCTCGCTGCGCACGGGCGTCTTGCCGTCGGCCTCGAAATAGTCGAGCTGGAAACTCGCCAGCTCCACGTCGTGGATCTTGCCCAGGTTGTGGTTCAGCCGCGTGACCTCCAGCCACTGCGCCTGCGGTGTCACCATGCGCCAGGAGGCCAGATTGTCCAGCGCCGTGCCCCACAGCACGGCCTTCTTGCCCCCTGCGTTCATGGCCACGTTGCCGCCGATGCACGAGGCTTCGGCCGAGGTCGGGTCGACGGCGAACACGTAGCCGCCGCGCTCGGCCGCATCGGCCACGCGCTGCGTGACCACGCCGGCGCCCGTCCAGATGGTCGGCACCGGATGGTCCACGCCCGGCAGGGCGACCAGCTCGACCTCGGTCATGGCCTCGAGCTTTTCGGTGTTGATGACCGCGCTCCTCCAGGAGAGCGGGATGGCGCCACCCGTGTAGCCGGTGCCGCCGCCGCGCGGGATGATGGTCAGGCCCAGTTCGATGCAGGCCGCGACCATGCCGGCCATCTCGGCCTCGGTGTCGGGCGTCAGCACCACGAAGGGGTATTCCACGCGCCAGTCGGTCGCGTCGGTCACGTGCGACACGCGGGCCATGCCGTCGAACTTGATGTTGTCCTTGGCGGTGAGCTTTTGCAGCGCGCGGCGTGCGCGCCGGCGCAGCGTGGCGATCTCGGCGAAGTCGGCGTCGAAGCGGGCCACGGCCTGGCGCGCGACTTCCAGCAGCTCACCGACCAGCGCATCGCGTGCAGGGTCGGCCTGCGGTGTGCGGCGCTCCTCGGCGGCGGCCAGCCGGTGCTGCAGCGCCTGCACCAGCAGCGCGCGCCGCTTGGGGTTGTCCAGCAGGTCGTCCTGCAGGTAGGGGTTGCGCTGCACGACCCAGATGTCGCCCAGCACTTCGTAGAGCATGCGGGCGGAGCGGCCGGTCCGGCGCTCACCGCGCAGCGTCTGCACCAGCTCCCAGGCGCGCGCACCCAGCAAGCGCACCACGATCTCGCGGTCGGAGAAGGAAGTGTAGTTGTAGGGGATCTCGCGCAGGCGCTGCTGGTCCTCTGCGGGCGTCAGCAGCTGGTTCAGGGTGTTCGGGGCGTTCATCGAGGGGTCGTGCTGGAGCCGCCGGCCCTGTGCAGGCGGGCGTGGATGTTACCGCAGCGCAACAATCGGCGCCCTGATCCGTGCAGCCCATGGAAAGCCCGCATGGGCGCATGACAGTCACTGCGCTTAAATCGTTTTGTCACATGGCGGGACTAGCCTGCCGCCTTTCCTTTATTTCGGAGCATCCATGAAGAAGACCTTTGCCCTGGCAGCCCTGGCCGCAGCGGCGTTCACGCTGCCGGCCCAGGCCCAGACCGAGATCCAGTGGTGGCACGCCATGAGCGGGCCACTGGGCGAATGGGTCAACGATCTGGCCAAGCAGTTCAACGCGAGCCAGAGCGAGTACAAGGTCGTGCCGACCTACAAGGGCCAGTACGACGAGACGCTGACGGCCGGCGTCGCCGCCTTTCGCGCAGGCAATGCGCCGCACATCCTGCAGGTCTTCGAGGTGGGCACCGCGACCATGATGGCCTCCAAGGGCGTGATCAAGCCGGTCGGCGAGATCATGAAGGAGTCGGGTGCCAAGTTCGACCAGAACGCCTACATCTCCGCTGTCGCCGGTTACTACACCGCGCCCAACGGCCAAATGCTGAGCTTCCCGTTCAACAGCTCCACCACCATCTTCTATTACAACAAGGACGCCTTCAAAGCGGCGGGCCTGGACCCGAACAAGGCGCCGTCCACCTGGCCCGAGGTCGTGGCCGCCGCCGCCAAGCTCAAGGCCAGCGGCCACAAGTGCCCCTTCACCACGAGTTGGGTCAGCTGGACGCAGCTGGAGAGTTTCTCGGCCTGGCACAACACGCTGTACGCCACGCTCAACAACGGTTTTGGCGGCACGGCCACGCGCCTGGCGTTCAACTCGCCGCTGCATGTGCGCCACTTCGAGAACCTGGCCAACATGTCCCAGCAGGGCTTGTTCGTCTACAAGGGCCGCAACAACACGCCCGACGCCTCTTTCCCCTCGGGTGAGTGCGCGATGATGACGGGCTCCTCGGGGCTGTACGCGCGCGTCGCCAAGGACGCCAAGTTCGCGTATGGGCTTGCGCCATTGCCGTACTACCCGGATGTCGCAGGCGCACCGCAGAACACCGTGATCGGCGGCGCCAGCCTGTGGGCCATTGGCGGCAAGAAGCCGGCCGAGTACAAGGGGGTGGCGGCGTTCTTCAGCTTCCTGTCCAACGCCGAGGTGCAGTCCGCCAGCCACAAGCGCACGGGCTACCTGCCCGTCACGATGGCGGCCTACGAGCTGACCGAGAAGTCGGGCTTCTACAAGCAGAACCCGGGCACCGACGTGGCCGTCACCCAGATGATCCGCAAGACGACCGACAAGTCGCGCGGCATCCGCCTCGGAAACTTCCTGCAGATCCGCACGATCGTGGACGAGGAAGCCGAGCAGATCTGGAGCGGCAAGCAGAGCGCCAAGCAGGCGCTGGACAACGCCGTCAAGCGCGGCAACGAACAGCTCGAGCGGTTCGAGCGCGCGAACAAGGGCTGAGCGGGCCGCTACACTCGCCGGCCGCGGCGCAGGGGGCGCCGCGGCCAACCCGTTTCTCGAAGACGACGACTCCATGGAAAAACGCGTGCTGTTCCGCTCGGCCTGGCTGCCCTGGCTGCTGATAGCGCCGCAGATGGTGGTCGTGCTGGTGTTCTTCTTCTGGCCGGCCAGCCAGGCCATCGTGCAGTCGCTGCAGACCGAGGACGCCTTCGGCACCTCCACGGTCTGGGTCGGGCTGGACAACTTCGTCCACCTCTTTCAGGACGCTGCCTACCTGCAGTCCTTCAAGGTCACGGCGCTGTTCTCGGTGCTTGTGGCCGGGCTGGGCATCGCGGTGTCGCTGGTGCTGGCCGTGTTCGCCGACCGCATCCTGCGCGGCGCGCTGGTCTACAAGACCTTCCTGATCATTCCCTACGCCGTCGCGCCGGCCGTGGCCGGCGTGCTGTGGGTGTTCATGTTCTCGCCCAGCATCGGCATCGTGGCCTACGGGCTGCGCGGCCTGGGCTACGACTGGAACCATCTGCTGAACTCCGGCCATGCGCTCACGCTGATCGTGGTGGCCGCGGTCTGGAAGCAGATCTCCTACAACTTCCTGTTCTTTCTGGCGGGGCTGCAGTCCATCCCCAAGGCGTTGATCGAGGCGGCCGCCATCGACGGTGCCGGCCCGGTGCGCCGCTTCCTCTCCATCCAGTTGCCTCTGCTGTCGCCCACCACGTTCTTCCTCCTGGTCATCAACGTGGTCTACGCCTTCTTCGACACCTTCGCCATCGTGCACGCGACGACCGAGGGCGGCCCTGGCCGCGACACTTCCATCCTGGTCTACAAGGTCTGGCACGACGGCTTCAAGGCGCTGGACCTGGGTGGCTCGGCCGCGCAGTCGGTGGTGCTGATGGCCATCGTCGTGGTGCTGACCGTCATCCAGTTCCGCTATGTCGAGAAGAAAGTGAACTACTAGCATGGTGGAGCGCCGCCCCGTTCTGACGCTGCTGTCCCACCTGGTCCTGGTGCTGGGCATCCTGATCGTCGCCTTCCCGATCTACCTGGCCTTCGTGGCCTCCACGCACACGCGCGACGAGATCGTGCAGGTGCCCATGCCCATCACGCCGGGCGCGCACATGGTGGAGAACTACACCGCGGCGCTGACCGGCACCGGCTCGACCCAGGGCTCGGCTGCGCCGGTCGGCCGCATGATGTGGGTGAGCCTGGTCACGGCGCTGGTCATCAGCCTCGGCAAGATCGCCATCTCGCTGCTGTCGGCCTTCGCCATCGTCTACTTCCGCTTTCCGTTCAAGAAGCTCGTCTTCTGGATGATCTTCATCACGTTGATGCTGCCGGTGGAGGTGCGCATCCTGCCCACCTACAAGGTCCTGTCGGACCTGAACATGCTCAACACCTACGCCGGGCTCACGGTGCCGCTGATCGCCTCGGCCACGGCCACCTTTTTGTTCCGGCAGTTTTTTCTGACCGTGCCCGATGAACTCGTGGAAGCGGCGCGCATCGACGGCGCCGGGCCCATGCGCTTCTTCAAGGACGTGCTGGTGCCGCTGTCGCAGACCTCGATTGCCGCGCTGTTCGTGATCCAGTTCATCTACGGCTGGAACCAGTACCTGTGGCCGCTCCTGGCCACGACGACCGAAGACATGTACCCCATCGTCATCGGCATCAAGCGCATGATCGCCAGCGGCGACGCGGCGACCGACTGGAACATCATCATGGCCACGGCCATTCTGGCCATGCTGCCGCCGGCGCTGGTCGTGGTGCTGATGCAGAAGTGGTTCGTCAAGGGCCTGGTCGATACCGAGAAGTAAGAACACATGGCGTCCATTTCCCTTCGCAAACTGATCAAGCGCTATGGCCACGGCGCCAAGGCGCTGCAGGTCATCCATGGCGTCGACGCCGAGATCCGTGATGGCGAGTTCGTCGTCATCGTCGGCCCCTCGGGCTGCGGCAAGTCCACGCTGCTGCGCATGGTGGCCGGGCTGGAGGAGGTCAGCGACGGCGAGATCGCGATCGGCCCGCGCGTGGTCAACGACGTGGAGCCGGCCGAGCGCGACATCGCCATGGTGTTCCAGAACTACGCGCTGTACCCGCACATGACGAACTTCGAGAACATGGCCTATGGCCTGAAGATCGCCAAGGTGCCCAAGGAGGAGATCCGCCAGCGCGTGGACAAGGCGGCCAAGATCCTGGAACTCACGCACCTGCTGGACCGCAAGCCGCGCCAGCTGTCCGGCGGCCAGCGCCAGCGCGTGGCCATGGGCCGTGCCATCGTGCGCCAGCCCCAGGTTTTTCTGTTCGACGAGCCGCTGTCCAACCTGGATGCCAAGCTGCGCGCCCAGACCCGGCTGGAGATCCAGAAGTTGCACAACGAGCTGGGCATCACCTCGCTGTTCGTCACGCACGACCAGGTCGAGGCCATGACGCTGGCCCAGCGCATGATGGTCATGAACGCCGGCCGCATGGAACAGTTCGGCACGCCCGAAGAGGTCTATCACCGGCCCGCCACCACCTTCGTGGCGAGCTTCATCGGCTCGCCGCCCATGAACCTCATCGAGGGGCGGGCCGAGGGCGCGCGCTTCGTCGTCGGCGAGCAGCGCCTGGCCCTGCCGCAGGCGGCCCCGCGTGACGGCGCGCTGGTGCTAGGCCTGCGCCCCGAACATGCCGAACTGCGCAGCGACGGCGCCTGGCACCTGGTGGTCGAGGCGGTCGAGATGCTGGGCGCCGAGCGCCTGGTCTACGGCCGTGTGGGCCAAAGCCTGTTCACGGTGCGCCAAGACGCGATGCTGGACGCACCGCGCATCGGCGACACCGTGGCCGTGGGCGTGCCTGCTGCGCAACTTCACTGGTTCGACGCCGAGACCCGGCAGCGGCTGTGATGGCCAAGCCCTGGCCTTATCCCGGCTGGGTCGCGCACCGCGGCGCTGGCAAGCTGGCGCCCGAGAACACGCTGGCTGCGTTCCGTCTGGGCGCTGCGCACGGCTGGCGCATGTTCGAGTGCGACGTGAAGCTCAGCGCCGACGGCGTGCCCTTCCTGCTGCACGATGCAACGCTGGAGCGCACCACCAACGGCCAGGGCCAGGCCGGCGACAAGCCCTGGGGCGAGCTCGCACGGCTGGACGCCGGCGGCTGGCATTCGCGTGCTTACGCGGGCGAGCCGCTGCCCACGCTGGAAGGCATCGCACGTTTCTGCCTGGCCAACGGCCTGCTGCTCAACATCGAGATCAAGCCCACGCCGGGTGCCGAGGCCGCCACTGGCGCGGCCGTGGCGGATGCCGCGGCGGCACTGTGGGCCGGCCAGCCCGTACAGCCACTGCTCACCTCGTTCCAGGTGGCGTCCTTGCAGGCAGCCCAGGCGGCCCAGCCGGGGCTGCCGCGCGGGCTGCTGCTCGATGGGTTGACGCCAGACTGGGCGCAGACGGCCGCCCGCCTGGGCTGCCAGGTGCTGGTCTGCAGGCACAGCCTGTGGACGGCCGGCCTGGTCCAGCAGGCCCAGGATGCGGGTTTGCGGGTGGCCAGCTACACCGTCAACGACGAGGCCGAGGCACAGCGCCTGCGCGCGCTCGGTGAGCACACTGTGATCACCGACCGCGTCGATCTGTTCGCTCCCACGCGCTAACCCGCACAGGCAGGTGTAACGGTAGAAAAGTGCGTGATAAATCGCGCAGTTTTCATGCCAAAGAACGTTTGAATTTGTTATCGTCGTGCGCGGGTGCAGGAGTGTGTACTGGCGCATCGACAGATCGGGATCCATTCCGCTCGCATGCGCTCGCAGAGGAAAGGGTTCTCGCGCATGGTCGCAGCAGAGAAGTTTCAGGCCCGGGCGTTGCAGGTGCTGCGAAGCAGCCGGATCTTCGGCCAACTCGACGAAGAGGTGCTGCACGACCTCGCGCGCTTCCTGGTGCGACAGGACGTGCCCGGCGGTCACCAGGTGCTGCGCGAGGGCGCGCCTTCGGACAGCATGCTGATCCTGCTCAGCGGCCGACTCCGCGTCTCGCGCACGAATCCGGACGGCAGCTTGCTGCTCTACAACGAGATCAGCGTGGGCGAGGGCGTGGGCGAGACCGGCATGATCCTGCAGCAGCCGCGCACGGCCGACGTGACGGCGGTGCGCGACTCCACGCTGGCGGTGCTGCGCAGCGCCGATTTCGAAGCCTTGCTCAAGCTGCGGCCCCTGGCCGTGAACCGCGTCTTCTCGCAGGCCATCTACAACCACCTGCGCCATGGCGCCCAGGTGGCGCGGCGGGCGTTCGCGCAGTCCTTCGTGGTGGTGCCGTTGCACCTCGATGCACAGGCCGGCGCCGTGGCGCGCGCCCTGACGGCCGCTTTCGCCAAGACCGGGCGCGCGCGGCATTTGCCGCCGCCGGCCAGCGGCGCCCAGGAGGAGAGCCAGGGCGACGCGCTGGACGAGCAGTTCGACCACCTGGTCTATGAGGCCGAGACGCGGGCCACCGAGTGGACGCGCCGTGCATTCCGCCAGGCCGACCAGGTCATCTACGTCGCCCGGGCCGACGGCACCCTGGCCGTCGGCGAGCTGGAGCAGCAGCTGGCGCGCGAGCCTGGTTACGCGCTCAAGCGCAAGCACCTGGTGGTCATGCATCCGGCCGACGCGCAGTCGCCGCACGAGGTGCGGCGCTGGCTCGCCGGCCGGGCCTGCGAGCGCGTCTACCCGCTGCGCGCCGAGCATGTCGAAGATTTCGCGCGGCTCGCGCGATTTTTGACGGGCAACGCCGTGGGCGTGGTGCTGGGCGGCGGCGGCGCCCGCGGTTATGCCCACCTGGGCATCCTGCGCGCGCTGCACGAAGCCGGCATCCCGATCGACATGGTGGGCGGCAACAGCATGGGCGCGCTGGTGGGGGCGCAATACGCCTGCGACGTACCGCTGGACGAGATCATGCGCAACACCCAGGCCTTCGCGGCCGGCGGCGAACGGCTGACCGTGCCGCTGATCTCGCTGGTCTCGGGCTTCCGCGTCGAACGCGACCTGCGCAAGATGTTCGGCGAGCGCAGCGTCGACAGCCTGTGGCGCCCGTTCTTCGCGGCGGCCTGCAACCTGTCCAAGGGCCACACGACGGTGCAGGACACCGGGCCGCTGTGGAAGGCGGTCCTGGCCAGCAATTCCCCGGCCGGACTCTTCCCGCCCGTGCTGCACAAGGGCGACCTGCTGGTGGACGGGGCCATCCTGGAGAACGTGCCGGTCGATGCCATGCGCATGCGCCTTGGCACGCCGCTGGAACGTCGGCGCGGCAACGGCACCATCATCGCCATCGACGTGGACGTGCAGGAAGACCTGGCCGTGGCACAGGATCTGGCTCGCCTGTCGCGGCGCAGCGCGCTCAAAGGCATGCTGGCCCGCAATCCCACGCAGCCCGGCATCGTCGAGATCCTGTACCGGGCCGGCCACATCGGCGGCCTGCACCAGCGCGCCGCGACTGTCGCGCAGGCCGATCACTACCTAGAGCCGCCCGTGGCCGAATACTCGATGATGGACCACAAGCGGGCGCCGGAGATCGTCGAGGCCGGCTACCGCTACGCCGTGGAGAGGATTGCGCAGTGGACGCGCCCGTAGCCCTTGCCGAACCGAACACCGACAGCGAGACCAAGGACGCGCTGGCGCTGTCCCTGAGCCAGCGCGAGGTCTGGCTCGACCAGCGCGCCTGGCCCGGCAGCGCCCACTTGAACATCGGCGGCGGCGCCTTCCTGGTCGGCCTGCTCGACCTGGCCGTGTTCCGCCGCGCGCTCGCCCACCTGGTGGCCGAGAACGAGGCGCTGCGTCTGGCCCCGCTGCCCGACGGCCGCCAGCACCTGCTCGCGCCGACCGAGGAACCGGCGCTGGAGGTGGTGGACCTGGGCGACGCCGAGGACCCCAAGGAAGCGATGCGCCGCTGGTGGCAGCAGCGCATGACCGAGCCCTTCGTGCTGGATGGCCGCTCGCCCTGGCGCTTCGCGCTGCTGCGCGCTTCCGACCAGCTGCACGGGCTCACCATCCAGTTCCACCACCTGGTCATGGACGGCTGGGGCACATCCCAGGTGATGCGCCGCTGGGCCGAGATCCACAACGCGCTGCTGGCCGGCGAGCCGCCGCCGCTGTCCTCGGTGCCGCACTACAGCACCTTCATCGCCGAGTCCAACGCCTACCGCAGTTCCGAGGGCTTCGAGCGCGACAAGCGCTACTGGCGTGAGCGCATCCCCGAACTGCCCACGCCCCTGATCGAGCGACGCTTCAGCCAGGCCCGACCCGACACGCTGCCGCCGGCCAGCCTGGCATTCCACCGTGTGCCGCGCGCCGACTACGAACGCCTGCGCCGCCATGCGACCGAGCAGGGCCAGACAGTGTTCAACCTGGTGCTGGCCGCGCTGGTGCTGTACTTCGCACGCATCTGCGAGCGCAGCGACGTGATCGTCGGCGTCCCCAGCCTGAACCGCGGCGGGCGCCGCTACACCGACACGCTCGGCATGTTCGTCGGCGTGGTGCCGATCCGCATCGAACTCACGCCGCAGATGCCGGTGGCCGAGCTCATCGCCAACGTCGGCGCGTCCATGCGTGCAGCGCTGCGCCACCCACGCTACCCGATCAGTGAACTCGGCCGCGAGCTGCAGATGATCCGCGCCAACCGTGACGGCCTGTTCGACGTGCTGCTCTCGTTCGAGCGGCAGGACTACGCCGTTTCTTTCGGCGCGGCCCAGCTGGTCGAGTCGCGTCAGCTGTTCTCGGGCGTGGCGCGCTTTCCGTTGGGCGTGACGGTGTGCGAGTTCCATCCGACCCAGGACGTGGAGCTGGCCCTGGAGGCCAGCGCAGCCTGCTTCTCGGCCGGCGAAACCGAGCTCCTGGGCCGGCGGCTGTGGCATCTGGTCGAGGCCATCATGGCCACGCCGCCCGGCGCCAGCGTCGACAGCATCGAGTTGCTGCCGCCCGAGGAACGCTGGCACGTGGTGTCGGGCCAGCACAAGGACGTGGCCTGGCACCAGGTGGTGCTGCCCTTCGTCAACCTGTTCGAGTACCAGGCCGCGCTGCGGCCGGAAGCCGTGGCGCTGGTCTGGGAAGGTGGCAGCCTGGACTACCTGGCGCTGGACCGGCATGCCAACCGCCTGGCGCGCCAGCTCGTCGAGCGCGGCGCCGGTCGCGATGTCGTCGTCGCCATGGCGCTGGAGCGTTCGCCGGAACTGGTCGTGAGCCTGCTGGCCATCGCCAAGGCCGGCGCCGCCTTCCTGCCCCTGGACGTCGACGCGCCGCTGGCGCGCCTGGCGTCCATCCTGCAGGAGAGCGGGGCGGCCGCCCTGGTGATCCAGCCACGCCATGCCGACCGGCTGGGCGGCCTGCATGGCAACACGGTGGTGCTGGAGCCCCTGGGCGACGAGGTGTTCGACGTCAACGCGACCGACCTGCCGCCGCGCCGGCCGGCGGCCTCGGACCTGGCCTACGTGCTGTTCACTTCCGGCTCGACGGGGCGGCCCAAGGGCGTGGCCATCGAGCACGGCATGCTGTCGCGCCGGCTCATGTGGCTGTCGCGCGCCTGGGCGGTGGACGCGCGCGACCGCTCGGGCCAGGGCACGCAGGCCACTTTCGACCCCTCGCTGATCGAACTGCTGCTGCCGCTGATCCATGGCGCCAGTGTGGCGCTGCCGCCGCCGGGCCGGTTGCTGCCCGAGATGCTGGCCGATTTCGCGCTGCGCCATGGCGTGACCTTCATGGCCTTCGTACCCTCCACGCTGGCGCGCTTCCTCGACGCCGCAGCCGGCCGCCCGGGCCTCAAGCTGCGCGTGGCCTGCTGCGGCGGCGAGGTGCTGCCGCCCGAGCTGGCCAGCCGCTTCATCGGCGTGACGGGCGGGCGCCTGTTCAACGTCTATGGGCCGACCGAGGCCACCATCTTCGCCACGGCCTGGGAGTGCGAGGCGCAGCGCAGCCATGCGGCGCTGCCGATCGGCCGGCCCATCGACGACACCCGCATCTACGTGCTGGACGCCGGCCTGCGGCCCTTGCCGCTGGGCGTGGCTGGTGAAATTTTCATCGGCGGCGCGGCCGTGGCGCGCGGCTACCTGCACCGGCCCGAGCTGGATGTGCAGGCCTTCGTGCCCGATCCCTTTCACGCCGGCGAGCGCATGTACCGCACCGGCGACCGTGGATGGCTGGCCAGCGACGGCCACCTGCATTTCGTCGGCCGGCTGGACCGGCAGGTCAAGCTGCGCGGCTACCGCATCGAGCTCGGTGAAATCGAATCGGCCTTGTTGGCCATCGATGGCGTGGTGCAGGCCGCCGCGGCCTTGCGCGAACTGCGCGGTAAGCCCGCCATCCATGCCTGGGCTCAGGCGCCAGGGCAGAGCGCCGAGCGCCTGCACGCGCTGCTGCGCGCGCGCCTGCCGGACTACATGCTGCCGGCCAGCATCACGCTGCTGCCCGAGTTGCCGTCCAGCGGCACCGGCAAGATCGACTACAAGCAGCTGCCGGATCCGGTGGCGCAGCCCAGCGCAGGCACGCGTGCCCCGGCGAACGACATGGAACGGGCCGTGCTGGAGCTCTGGAAGGACGTGCTCAAGGTGCCGACCCTTGGCGTGCAGGACAACTTCTTTGACCTGGGCGGCGATTCGCTGGCGGCCGTCAACATGATGAGCGGGCTGGAGAAGCTCGTCGGGCGCCAGGTGCCGCTGTACCTGATCACCGAGCACCCCACGGTGGAGAGCCTGTCTGCCGCGCTGCAGCAGCACAGCAGCACGCCGGGTCTGTTGCTGCCGCTGGGCGGCAACGGCCGCGTGCCGCTGTACCTGGCAGCCTCGGGCCACGGCGACCTGCTGCGGTTGCAGAACCTGGGGCCGGCCATGGGCGAGGCCTGCAGCCTGTATATGCTGCAGCCGCCGCCCGACCAGCCGATCGCCACCATCGCCGAGCTCGCCGCCATGTACGCCGACCGCATCCAGGCCCAGGCGCTGGAACAGGGCTTCGACGGTGGCTGGGTGGCCGGCTTCTCGGTGGCCGGCATGGCCGCGCTCGAAACGGCGCGGCTGCTGCGCGCGCGCGGCTGGCCCGTGCGTGGCCTGGTGCTGCTGGACACCACCTATCCCAGCTCGGTGCTCGGCGGCACGCGCGCCTGGCGCGCGGCCGGCTGGATGGTGCGGCACTTCCACATCCAGGACCTGACCATGAACGGTCGCCGGCTCGACGCCATGTTCAACGACCCCGGCCTCGTGAGCCAGGTCATGGCGCTGCGCGGCTACAAGCCCGAGGCCTACGACGGGCCCACGCTGCTGGTGCGCACCTCCGGCCTGCGCACCTGGGACCGCTGGCTGTTCAAGCCCTGGCGCCGGCTCATCGGCCAGCATTTGCAGGAGGTGGAGATCGCCGGCATGCACGGCACCATGTTCGACGAGCGGCATGTGGCCGAACTGGCCGCGGCGCTGCGCGAGCGCATGGGGCAGGGCGCATGAGTGCCCCCGGGCCGCCCGAAGGCGCCCGCACCGCAGGAGAAGCAGAAGGTCCCCCAGTGCACGCGGACCGCGGTCTGCACGGCCGGCTCTGGGCACTGGTGCTGACCCTCGCCGTGCTGATCGGCCTGGCCGTGGCCTGGACCTGGTCGCCCATGCGCGAGTGGCTGGATGTGGACCGCATCGTCGACGGGCTGCAGCAGCTCGGCGCGTCCTTCGGCCCCGTAGCGGCAGTCGCGGGCCTGAGCCTGGCGCTGGTGCTGGTCGTGCCGCTGACCTTCCTGACGCTGGTGACGCTGGTGGCCTTTGGGCCGTGGACCGGCTTCGTCACCTGCATGGCCGGTGCGCTGGTCGCGGCCGCCGCCAGCCACGGCCTGGGTTCCCTGCTGGGCCGCGAGGTGGTGCAGCGGCTGGGCGGGCCGCGCGTGCATGCGGTGAGCCAGCGCCTGGCCGACCATGGCCTTTTGGCAGTGATCGCGATCCGCATGGTGCCGGTGGCGCCGTTCGCCATCGTCAACATGGTGGCCGGCGCCTCGCACATCAGCCTGCGCCACATGCTGCTCGGCACCTTCCTGGGCATGGCGCCCGGCACGCTGGTGATGGCCTTTTTCGTGGACCAGATCGTGGCCGCCCTGCGCGACCCGGGCCCGCTGACCTATGCACTGATCGCGGGCACATTGCTGCTCATCGTGGGCGCCGGCTTCGGCGCCAGGCGCTGGGTGCAGCGCGTGGAGGCGCAGCGCGGCGTCAGAGGACGCGGTTGAACCAGGCCAGCGACAGGCCGGCAGACACCAGGGCCAGCAGCGCGCCGGCCAGGGCCAGCAGCGCCGAGATCTCGGTCTCCTTCTTCTCCACCGTCAGCCGCGAGCTCAGGGTCTGGTAGACCTTGCGCAGGTTCTCGGCAGAGCCGGCGTAGAAATACTCGGCCTGGGTGCGCGTGGCCACGGCCTTGAGCGTCTCCTCGTCCAGCCGCACGCGCATGGACCAGCCCTCGAAACCGATGGTCTCGCCATCCACCGTGCCAATGCCGACGGTGTAGACGCGCACGCCGCGGTCGGCCGCCATCTTGGCCGCCTCCAGCGTGTCCACGCCCGTGGTGCGCTGGCCGTCGGTCAACAGGATGATGGCGGCCGAGTCGTAGGAGCCGGGAGCCACCGGCGTGAATTCCTTGGCCTCGCCCTTGGCCGCCAGTTCCTTGTCCAGGGGCACACCGCGCGCGCGCTCGCGGCCATAGGTCATGGCACCCACGTCGATGCCGGCATCGGGGAAGAGCTCGGCCAGCGACACCACGATGGCGCTGCCGATGGCCGTGGCACGCTGGAGCTGGAACTTGTCGATGGCCACCACCAGATCCTCGCGCGACAGCGTGGCCGGCTGCACCACCTGGGCTGTGCCGGCGAAGGCCACGATGCCCACGCGCACGTGGCGCGGCAGGTCGGCGATGAAGGCCTTGGCAGCGTTCTGCGCGGCCACCAGGCGGTTCGGCTGCACGTCGGTCGCGCGCATGCTGCCCGACACGTCCATGGCCAGGATGATGGTCTCCTGCTGCGAGGGCAGGCTGATCACGGCCATGGGCCGGGCCGCGGCCACGATGAGGGCGCACAAGGCCAGCAAAAACAACACCGGTGGCACGTGGCGCTTGAGGCCCTGGCGTACGCCCATCGCCTCGCGCACGATGGACAGGCTGGCGTAGCGTAGTGCGGTCTTCTTGCGCCGGCGCAGCAGCCAGACGTACAGCAGCACCAGCAGCGGCGTGAGCAGCAGCAGCCAGAGGAACTGGGGCCAGAGGAAGTTCATGGGCGTTCTCCTCGTGCTGGGGCGTGTCAGGCGGCCGCCAGGGGCCGCAGATGGGTGGGCAGGCCGCCGCCGGCGCCGGACAGCCGGCTGCGCCGGCGGCGCAGTTCGGCGAAGCGCAGGATGGCGGCCGCGAGATCGTCGTCGGTGGACAGCTCCAGCGTGTCCACGCCAGCCTCGCCGAGCGCCTGGCGCAGCTCGGCTTCGCGCTGTGCGGCGATACGCGCGAAGCGCTTGCGGAAACCGGCGTCCGAGGTGTCGACCAGCAACTGCTCGCCGGTCTCGGCGTCGCGGATCGGGATCAGGCCCAGGTCGGGCAGTTCCAACTCCAGCGGGTCGAGCAGGCGCACGGCCAGCACCTCGTGGCGCTGGGCCAGCTGGGCCAGCGGCTTCTCCCAGCCGGGCGCGCTGATGAAGTCGGACACCACGAACACCGTGGCGCGTCGGCGCATCAGGCCACCGGCCGACTGCAGCAGCTCGTGCAGGTGCGTCACGCGGCCGGGTTCGGGGGCTTGTCCGGGCGCGGGCAACATGCGGTGCAGCAGGTCCAGCACGTGCAGGCGGCTCGCGCGGGGCTGCAGCACCTGGTCGAGTCCTGCGCCGTAGAGCATGGCGCCGACGCGGTTGCCGTGCCGCGTGAGCAGCCGCGCCAGCACGGCCACGAAGGCGGCCGAGACCTCGCGCTTCTTCTGCTCGCCCGAACCGAAATCGATGGAGGGGGACAGGTCGAGCAGGAACCAGGCCGCCATCTCGCGGTCCTCGGTGAACACGCGCACATGGGGCTGCTGCAGCCGCGCTGTCACGTTCCAGTCGATGTGGCGCACATCGTCGTGGTGCTGGTACTCGCGCAGGTCCGCCAGGTCCATGCCGGTGCCCCGCATCAGCGTGCGGTAGTCGCCCTGCAGCAGGCCATCGAGCCGGCGCAGGACGGTCCACTCGAGCCGACGCAGCAGGTGCTCGGCCTGCGCGGGCGCGGCGGCCTTGGCTTCAGGCGGCGAGCTTTTCATGTTCCAGCGGCTTGGGCGGCGCCGGGATGCGGGCCATGATCTTGCCGATCAGCGTGTCGGCCGTGACGCCTTCGGACAGCGCCTCGTACGACAGCGCCACGCGGTGGCGCAGCACGTCGGGCACCAAGTCGCTCATGTCCTCGGGCAGCGCGTAGCTGCGCCCGCGCAGCATGGCCAGCGCACGCGCGCCTTCGGTCAGGTTGATGGTGGCGCGCGGGCTGGCGCCGAAGGTGATGAAGCGGGCCAGTTCCTTGAGGCCATGGGCCTCGGGCTTGCGCGTGGCCGAGACCAGCTTGACGGCGTACTGCACGAGCGAGGGGTCGACGTAGATGCGCCGGCATTCCCTCTGCAGCGCGGCCAGCTGCTCGACCGTGGCCACCGGTGCCACCTGCACGGCCGGACCGGTCACGCGCGTGACGATCACGAACTCTTCCTCGTCGGTCGGGTAGTCGACCAGCACCTTCATCATGAAGCGGTCGACCTGGGCCTCGGGCAGCGGGTAGGTGCCTTCGGTCTCGATCGGGTTCTGCGTGGCCATCACGAGGAAGGGCTTCGGCACGGCGTGGGTCTCGCCCGCGATCGTGACCTGGCGCTCCTGCATGACCTCGAGCAGCGCGCTCTGCACCTTGGCCGGCGCGCGGTTGATCTCGTCGGCCAGCAGCAGGTTGGTGAACACAGGGCCCAGTGCGGTGGCGAAGTCGCCGGTCTTCTGGTTGTAGATGCGTGTGCCGACCAGGTCGGCCGGCACCAGGTCGGGCGTGAACTGGATGCGCTTGAACTGGCCCTGGATGGTCTCGGCGAGCGTCTTGACCGTCAGCGTCTTGGCCAGGCCCGGCACACCTTCGACAAGCAGATGGCCCTGGGCCAGCATGGCCACCATCACGCGCTCGAGGAAGCGGTCCTGCCCGACGACGACGCGCTTGACCTCGTAGAGGATCTGCTCCATCAGCTGGGCGGTGTCAAGGCTCTGGGTGCTGGCGTCGCTCATGGACAGGATCCTCGGGTTGTCAGAAAGGGTGCAGGCCGACTGCAGAAGCGGCGTTCTCGATCGGCACGGCAAAACCGATGCCCACGAAGGTGCGCTGCTGCGAGGGGTTCAGGATGGCCGTCACGATGCCGACCACCTGGCCGTCCATGGTCACCAGCGGGCCGCCGGAGTTGCCCGGGTTGGCCGCGGCGTCGAACTGGATCAGGTTGGTCAGCACGTGCTTGCCTTCGGGCGAACGGAACGAGCGGCCCAGGCCGGACACCACGCCGGCCGAAGTCGAGGGGCCGATGCCGAACGGAAAACCCACCGCCACGACCTGGTCGCCCGGCATCAGGTCGGCCGTGGAGCGCATGGTCGCCGCGATCATGTCGTCGGGGATCTTGTGGGCCTGCAGCACCGCGAGGTCGTTCTCGGGCTGCGTGCCGGTCACGCTGGCCGTGGTCTCCATGCCGTCGGAGAAGGTGACCTTGATCGTCTGCGCGCCTGAGACCACGTGCAGGTTGGTCAGGATGATGCCCTTGTCGACGATGACCACGCCCGTGCCCACGCCTTGCTCCACCTCTTCCTTGCCGTCCTTGCTCTTGACGAAGCCCATCACGCGCACGACGGAGGGGATGATGGCGGCATAGGCCTTGGCCGCGGGCGAGGGCAGCACATTGGTCTCCAGCGTGCGCATGACCGCCGCATCGATGTCCTTCTGGGTCAGGCTGCGGGCCCCGGGGCGCAGCGCAAGCGTGCCGGCACCCAAAGCCGCCGCGGCCAGCAGCACGATGGTGGCCCACAGCAGGCGCGGATCGCTCCACCAGCGCTTGCGCGCGGGCGGCGCCGCTGCGGGCACGGCTGCGGTGGGCGGGGGGGAGGTGGGGCCAACGTCGGCGTCCGGCGGCGCGGGCCGGCCACGGGATGCACTGCTGTAAAGAGCCGGCCTACGCATGGTGATCACCTGATGGGACGTTGTGCGGATCTGCGCAATGACAGTACCACGGTTCATTCCTGCGCGCATCCCCGGCCGGGCGGCAGCCCCCATGCGACATACGGCGATGGGCACCAGGGCCGTGCCGAGGCCGGGAGCCCGCGCGCTACAGTGGTGCCATGCCCTGGATCGACACCCATTGCCACCTGGATGCGCCCGAGTTTGGCCAGGACCACCACCTGGCGCTGGCCGCGCGGGCCCAGGCGGCGGAGCGCGGCGTGGCGCTGTGCGTGGTGCCGGCCGTCGGGGTGTTCGATTTCGACACCGTGCGCGCCCTCGCGCACCGCACGGGCGACGCCTACGCGCTCGGCATCCATCCGCTGCTCGTGCCGCGCGCCGACGACGGCGACCTGGACCGGCTGGACGTCGCCCTGGCGGCCCACGCGGGCGACCCGCGGCTGGTGGCCGTTGGGGAGATCGGGCTGGACTTCTTCGTGCCGGAACTGACCGAACCGGCCATGCGTGCGCGCCAGCTCCTTTTTTTTCGCCAGCAGTTGCAATTGGCGCGGCGCCACGGCCTGCCCGTCATCGTGCACACGCGGCGCAGCGTCGACCAGGTGCTGCGCCAGCTGCGCGAAGTGGGTGCAGGCCGCCCGTGGGAGGGCATCGCGCATGCCTTCAACGGCAGCCTGCAGCAGGCCCAGGCCGTGCTGGCCCAGGGCCTCAAGCTCGGCTTCGGCGGTGCCATGACCTTCGACACGGCGCGCCAGCTGCGCCAGCTGGCGACGGGGCTGCCGCTCGCGTCCATCGTCCTGGAAACCGACGCGCCCGACATCCCGCCGCAATGGCTTTACGTGCGCCAGTCCGAGCGCGCCGCCGGCCGGCCCCAGGGCCTGAACACGCCGGCCGAGCTGCCGCGCATCGCCGAGACGCTGGTGGCGCTGCGCGGCCTGCCGCTGGCCACTGTCGAGGCGGCGACGACGGCCAACGCGATCGCGGCGCTGCCGCGCCTGCGGGCGCTGCTGCCCGCGCAGGCCACAATCGCGGACGATGACCAAAGCCGCTAAATCCGCCCCGGGACGCCGCGCCCAGCCGGCGCTGCCCGAGGTGCAGTTCGCCGACGACGGCGTGGTGCGCACACTGCACCTGGGCACCGAATGGGTGCAGGGCTCGATGCTGATCGACAAGCCCTACGACATCGAGCTGGAGTACGTGCAGCGCATGATGGCCTGGCTGCTGTTCGTGCCCGCGGACGGCATCACCAAGCGCCATGCCATGCAGCTGGGCCTGGGCGCGGGCGCGCTGACCAAGTTCTGCCACAAGAAGCTGCGCATGCGCACCACGGTGATCGAGCTGAACCCCCAGGTCATCGCAGCCTGCCGCGGCTGGTTCAAGCTGCCGCCCGACGATACGCGTTTGCAGGTGCGCCTGGCCGATGCCGGTCTGGCGGTGCTGGACACCACGCTGCACGGCACGGTCGATGCGCTGCAGGTCGACCTGTACGACCAGGAGGCGGCCTCGCCCGTGCTCGACAGCGCCGACTTCTATGCCGACTGCCGCCGCCTGCTGACCGAGGAGGGCGCCATGACGGTCAACCTGTTCGGCCGCTCGTCGAGCTACGAGGCCAGCCTGGCCCGCATCGCCGAGGCCTTCGGCGAGCGCGCGGTCTGGGCCTTCCGGCCCACGCGCGAGGGCAACACCGTGGTGCTGGCCCAGCGCGAGGCCAGCCGGCCCGAGCGCGCCGACCTCCTGGCCCGGGCGGCAGAGATCGAATCGCGCTGGGGCCTGCCGGCGCGCAAGTGGCTGCGCGTGTTCGCGCCGGTGGCCCCGTCGCCATGACGCAAACATACGTCGGTCCGGTCACCTGGCGCCTGCTGGTCGATTGGCTGGCCGCCGACGGCGTCATCTCGGCCGAAGAACACCGCCGCACCGTGGCGCGCTGCGCGCAGGCAGAGAGCGCGCAGCCGGCCCTGGTGCGTCTGGCCAGCGTGGCCATGGCGCGCGCCGGCGACGGCAAGCCGCTGGACATCGAGATGCTGGCCGAATGGCTGGCCGGCCGCGCCGGCCTGCCGTACCAGCGCATCGACCCGCTCAAGGTGGACGTGGGCAAGGTGGCCGACACCATGAGCGCCGTCTACGCGGAGCGCCACAAGGTGTTGCCGCTGCAGGTCGGCGCGGCCGAGGTGGTGGTGGCCACAGCCGAGCCTTTTGTGGCCGACTGGGTGCCCGAGGTCGAACGCCAGGCGCGCCGCAGCGTGCGCCGCGTGGTCGCCAATCCGCTGGACATCCAGCGCTACACGGCCGAATTCTTCGCGCTGGCCAAGTCGGTGCGCGCCGCGCAGAAGGCCGGCGGCAGCGCCGGCCTGGCCAGCTTCGAGCAACTCGTCGAACTCGGCAAGTCGAACAAGCAACTGGATGCCAACGATCAGGGCGTGGTGCAGCTGGTGGACTGGCTCTGGCAGTACGCGTTCAACCAGCGCGCCAGCGACATCCACCTGGAGCCGCGGCGCGAACAGGGCGTGATCCGCTTTCGCATCGACGGCGTGCTGCACCCGGTCTACCAGATGCCCATGGGCGTCATGAACGCCGTGGTCGCGCGCGTCAAGCTGCTGGGCCGCATGGACGTGGTGGAAAAGCGCCGGCCGCAGGACGGCCGCATCAAGACGCGCAACCCTCGGGGCGACGAGATCGAGATGCGCCTGTCCACCTTGCCCACGGCCTTCGGCGAGAAGATGGTGATGCGCATCTTCGACCCCGACACCGCCGTCAAGGACCTGGACGCGCTGGGCTTCTCGCCGCACGATGCCCAGCGCTGGGAGGCGCTGGTGCGCCAGCCGCACGGCGTGGTCCTGGTCACCGGGCCGACCGGCTCGGGCAAGACCACCACGCTGTACTCCACGCTCAAGCGCGTGGCGACCGAGGCGCTCAACGTGAGCACCATCGAAGACCCGATCGAGATGATCGAGCCGGCCTTCAACCAGACCCAGGTGCAGCCGCAGCTGGACTTCGATTTCGCCGAGGGCCTGCGCGCGCTCATGCGCCAGGACCCGGACGTGATCATGGTCGGCGAGATCCGCGACCTGCCCACCGCTGAGATGGCGGTGCAGGCCGCGCTGACCGGCCACCTGGTGTTCTCCACCTTGCACACCAACGATGCGCCCGCAGCCCTCACGCGGCTCATGGAACTGGGCGTGCCGCCCTACCTGCTCAACGCCACCGTGCTGGGCGTGCTGGCCCAGCGCCTGGTGCGCGTGCTGTGCCGGCATTGCCGCGCGCCCGATGAGGGCACCACGGCCGAAACGCTGAACCGCATGGTCCACCCCTGGCGCATCACCGGCGCCTGCACGCCTTACAAGCCGGTCGGCTGCCTGGAATGCCGCATGACCGGCTTCATGGGCCGCATGGGCCTGTACGAGCTGCTCACCGTCAGCGAGAGCTTCAAGGACAAGCTGGCCCAGGCCGGCGCCCAGCCCTCCGCCCTGCGCCGCCAGGCGCTGGTCGATGGCATGCGGCCGCTGCGCCTGGCCGGCGCCCTGCGCGTGGCCGAAGGGCTCACCACGTTGGCCGAGGTGCTCAGCGCCACGCCGCCGCTGGAGGCACCGCCGGCGGCGTGACCAGGCGTCACAAAACGCCTGTTGCAAGGCTGCCAAGCGTCAGGCGGACGTCAGCAAGCATGTAGGTGGAATCCACATCTTTCGGGCTTTTGAATGCCCCCACAATCGCGCCACCTTTCAGTTCGAGGAGGCATTTTTGTGAACATCAAAAGTCAGAAAGACTTTTTCTCCGGGCTCATGTTCACCGTCGTCGGTGTCGCGTTCGCCTGGGGCGCGACAACCTACACGGTGGGCAACGGCGCCCGCATGGGACCGGGCTACTTCCCGCTCATGCTGGGCATCGTCATGGCCATCATCGGCATGATCATCACCTTCACCGCCCTGGTGACCGAGACGCCGGACGGCGACAAGATCGGCAAGTGGGCCTGGAAGCAGGTGTTCTTCATCCTGGCCGCGAACTTCGCGTTCGGTGTGCTGCTCGGTGGCCTGCCGAGCATCGGCATTCCGGCCATGGGCCTGATCGCCGCCATCTATGCGCTGACCATCATCTCCAGCCTGGCCGGCCATGAGTTCAACCTCAAATCGGTGCTGATCCTGGCCACGGTGCTGGCCATCGGCAGCTACTTCGCATTCATCTGGGCGCTGAAGCTCCAGATCCAGGTCTGGCCGACCTTCATCACGGGCTGAGTCACACACCATGGATCTGATTCATAACCTCTCGCTGGGTTTCGGCGTCGCCTTCACGCTGACCAACCTGCTGTACTGCCTGATCGGCTGTATCTTGGGCACGCTGATCGGCGTGCTGCCTGGCATCGGCCCGGTGGCGACCATCGCCATGCTGCTGCCTGCCACCTACGCGCTGCCGCCGGTGTCGGCCCTCATCATGCTGGCCGGTATCTACTACGGTGCGCAGTACGGCGGCTCCACCACCGCCATCCTGGTCAACCTGCCGGGCGAGTCCTCCTCGGTCGTGACCGTGATCGACGGCTACCAGATGGCGCGCAAGGGGCGGGCCGGGCCTGCGCTGGCGGCTGCCGGCCTGGGCTCGTTCTTCGCCGGCTCGGTGGGTACGCTGATCCTGGCCGCATTCGCGCCGCCGCTGACCGAAGTCGCGTTCAAGTTCGGTCCGGCCGAGTACTTCTCGCTGATGATCCTGGGCCTGATCGGCGCCGTGGTGCTGGCTTCGGGCTCGCTGCTCAAGGCCATCGCCATGATCGTGCTGGGCCTGCTGATGGGCCTGGTCGGTACCGACGTGAACTCGGGCGTGGCCCGCTTCTCCTTCGACATCCCGGAACTGACCGACGGCATCGGCTTCGTGGCCATCGCCATGGGCGTGTTCGGCTACGGTGAAATCATCACCAACCTGTCCAAGCCCGCCGATGAGCGCGAAGTGTTCACGGGCAAGGTCAAGGGCCTGTTCCCGACCGCTGAGGACTTCAAGCGCATGCTGCCGGCCGTGCTGCGCGGCACCTCGCTGGGCGCGGCGCTGGGCATCCTGCCCGGCGGTGGTGCGCTGCTGGCGGCCTTTGCGGCCTACACCATCGAGAAGAAGACCAAGCTGCATCCGGGCGAAGTGCCCTTCGGCAAGGGCAACATCCGCGGTGTGGCCGCGCCCGAGTCGGCCAACAATGCCGGCGCGCAGACTTCCTTCATCCCGCTGCTGACGCTAGGCATCCCGCCCAACGCCGTGATGGCGCTGATGGTGGGCGCGATGACCATCCACAACATCCAGCCGGGCCCGCAGGTGATGACCAGCAACCCCGAGCTGTTCTGGGGCCTGATCGCCTCGATGTGGATCGGCAACGCGATGCTGGTGATCCTGAACCTGCCGCTGATTGGCATGTGGATCAAGCTGCTGACGGTGCCCTACAAGTTCCTGTTCCCGTCCATCGTGCTGTTCTGCGCGATCGGGGTGTACTCGACCAACAACAACACCTTCGACATCTGGATGGTGGGCGCCTTCGGCTTCATCGGCTACCTGTTCGCCAAGCTGGGCTGCGAACCCGCGCCGCTGCTGCTGGGCTTCATCCTGGGCCCGATGATGGAAGAGAACCTGCGCCGTGCGCTGCTGCTCTCACGTGGCGACTGGAGCGTGTTCGTCACGCGGCCGATCTCGGCCGGCCTGCTGATCGCTGCCGCCATCCTCGTGATCATCGTGCTGCTGCCGGCGGTCAAGAACAAGCGCGAAGAGGCCTTCGTCGAAGACTGAGGTCGTTCGCGGCCTTTCCCATGGACGGCGCCCTCGGGCGCCGTTTTTTCTATGATCGGCCGCTTTGGCCAACAACGGAGAACGTGATGGATCTGGGTATCGCAGGCAAGTGGGCACTGGTGTGCGGCGCGAGCAAGGGCTTGGGCTTCGGCTGCGCGCAGGCGCTGGTGCGCGAGGGCGTCAACGTGCTGATCGTGGCACGCGGTGCCGAGGCGCTGCAGGCCGCCGAACGCACGCTGCTGGACGATCCGCAGCGCCCCGCGGCCGCCGAGGTCCGCCATGTGGCGGCGGACATCACGACGCCGGCCGGCCGCGCCGCGGTGTTCGCCGTGCGGCCCGAGTTCGACATCATCGTGACCAATGCCGGCGGCCCGCCGCCCGGCGACTTCCGCGACTGGGACCGCGAGGACTGGGTCAAGGCGCTGGACGCCAACATGCTGACGCCGATCGAGCTGATCAAGGGCGCCGTCGACGGCATGGCGGCGCGCGGCTTCGGCCGCATCGTCAACATCACCTCGAGCTCGGTGAAGGCGCCGATCGACGTGCTGGGCTTGTCCAACGGCGCGCGCAGCGGCCTCACGGGCTTCGTCGCCGGCGTGGCGCGCACCACCAAGCTGGCCTCGGCCAACGTGACCATCAACAACCTTCTGCCCGGCGTGTTCGACACCGACCGCATCCGCGCCACCGTGGCCGGCCAGGCCGCCAAGACCGGCAAGCCGGTCGAGGACATCGTCGCCGCGCGCAAGAACAACATCCCGGCGCGGCGCCTGGGCACGCCGGCCGAGTTCGGTGCGATCTGCGCCTTCCTGTGCAGCCAGCACGCCAGCTACATCACGGGCCAGAACATCCTGCCGGATGGCGGTGCCTACCCTGGCACCCATTGAGTGTCAGCGGGCGGCCTCTGTCCTGCGCGAGGACACGACGATGCCGCCCACGATCAGCGCGAAGGCCAGGCCGTGGTACAGCCGCGGCGGCTCGCGCAGCACCAGGCCCGACAGCAGCACCGCGAACAGGGGTGTGAGGTTGGCGAAGAAGCCCGCCGTGCTCGGGCCCACGCGGCGCACGCCCGCGCCCCAGCACAGGTAGGCGGTCAGCGAGGGGCCGAGCGCGATGTACAGCAGCGCCCCGGCCAGCGGCCAGCCCCAGGCAGTGGCCACCGGTCCCATCCACAGCGCCTCGCCCAGCGCGAAGGCGCCGGCCCAAGGCAGGCCGAACACCACCTGCGCCATGAGGAAGCCGGCCCAGTGCGCGCGCAGCGAAGCCGGGTAGCCGGGCCGCGTCAGCAACCAGCTGTAGGCGGCCCAGCACAGCGTGGCCGCCAGCATGTACAGATCGCCCGGCACCAGGCGCAGGTGCAGCAGCTGCTGCGCCTCGCCACGGGCCAGTACCACGAGGACGCCGGCGATCGACAAGGCCGCGCCGAGCAGTTGCCTGTGCGAAACCGCCGCGCCGAACAGCAGGCCGATGGCCAGCATCCAGACCGGCAGGCTGGAGCCGACTAGCGTCACGTTGATCGGCGTGGAGGTCTGCAGCGCCAGATACTGCAGCGCGTTGTAGCAGCCCACACTGAGCAGGCCCAGCAGCAGCAGCCCGCGGCGGTGCTGCCACAGGCCCGAGCCGCGCCGCAGCACGCTGGCTGCCAGCGGCAGCAGCAGCGCGAACACCAGCACCCAACGTAGGAAGTTCAGCAGGACCGGCGGGATCATGCCGGCCACGAGCCGGCCGACGATGGCGTTGCTGGCCCACATCAGGGGGGGCAGCGTGAGCAGGGCGACCGTGGAAGGCGTCAGGCGTTGCGAAGGCATCGAAGCGACTGTAACCAAGCGCCATCGCTGCTAGCATCCGCCGCTTCGATTGCACGCGCACGCGAGGAAGAGAGGAAGACATGACGACGACGAGCAAGGCCATCCGCATCGAGCGACATGGCGGCCCCGAGGAAATGCAGCTGGTGCAGGTGCAGGTGGGCGAGCCGGGCCCCGGTGAGATCCGCATCCGGCACAAGGCGATCGGTCTGAACTTCATCGACGTCTACCAGCGCAGCGGCCTGTACCAGCTGCCCATGCCGCTGCAACTCGGCATGGAGGCCTCAGGCATTGTCGAGGCCGTCGGCGCCGGGGTCACGCACCTCGCGGTGGGCGACCGGGCCGCCTACGCCAGCCAGCCTCCGGGCAGCTACAGCGAGCTGCGCGTGATGCCCGCCAAGAACGTCTGCAGGCTGCCCGACGGCATCGACTTCGAGACCGGCGCGGCCATGATGCTCAAGGGCCTCACGGCCCAGTACCTGCTCAAGAAAACGCTGCCGCAAGGCGGCCTGCAGCCTGGCGACCATGTGCTGTTCCATGCCGCGGCCGGTGGCGTGGGCCTGATCGCCTGCCAATGGGCGCGCGCACTGGGCCTGCAACTGATCGGCACCGCGGGCTCCCCCGAGAAGTGCCAGCTGGCCCGGGAGCATGGCGCAGCCCATGCGATCGACTACAAGCGCGAGGACTTCCTGGCCCGCGTCAAGGAGATCACGGGCGGCAAGGGCGTCAAGGTGGTGTACGACTCCATCGGCAAGGACACCTTCGAGAAGTCGCTGGACTGCCTGCAGCCCTTCGGCCTCCTGGCCAGCTTCGGCAACGCCTCCGGGGCCGTGTCGCCGTTCGCGCCGGGCGTGCTGGGCACCAAGGGCTCGCTCTACCTCACGCGCGCCACGCTGTTCACGCACATCGCCACGCGCGAGAGCAACCAGGCCATGGCCGACGACCTGTTCGACGTGGTGTTGCGCGGCGATGTGAAGATCCGCATCGACCAGCGCTACCCCCTGGAGCAGGTGCAGCAGGCCCACCGCGACCTGGAAGCGCGCAAGACCACCGGCTGCACCATCCTGACCTTGTGAACGCGCTGGCGCTCGATCCGGACTGGTGTGCGGCGCTGTTGGCGCGCGCCGATCAGCCGCCGCAGGCGCCGCGCGTGCCGCTGCTGTGGCAGGAGCGCGAGATCGGCAGCATCGAACCGGCGCTGCCGCTCGCTCTGGGCCGCCTCGCCGCCGCCGACGGCACGGCGCTGCTGTGCCGCGAGGGCCTGGCCTACTGCGTTCGCGGGGCGCTGGGTGACAGCCTGCAGCGGCTGGCTTGTGCGCTCCGCGCCGCCGGTTTGGCCCATGCCTGGCGCGACGAGCAACTGGCGGTATGCGACGTGCACGGCGTACCGCTGGCCACCGTGGAACGGGCTGCGGTGCGTGTGCTGGGCATCGCGACGCGCGCCGTGCACCTTGTCGGATTCGACACGCGCGGCCACGTCTGGCTGCAGCAGCGCTCTTTCGACAAGCCCAACGATCCAGGTCTGTGGGACACCCTGATGGGTGGCATGGTGGCGGCCGGCGACACGCTGGAGACAGCGCTGGAGCGTGAAACGTGGGAGGAAGCCGGCCTGCACTTGCACGCCTTGCAGGATCTCTACCAGGCGGGGTGGATCCACCAGCGTCGGCCGGCTGGCGACGGCACGCGGCACGGATATCTGGTGGAAGACATTGCATGGAGCCGCTGCGTGCTGCCGGAAGGGGTGGTGCCCTGCAACCAGGACGGCGAAGTGGAGCGCTTCGAGTGCGTGCCGCCGGGTGAGGTGGTCGCTCGACTGGAGCAGGGACTGTTCACGGACGAGGCAGCTTTGATCCTTCTGCAGGCGCTCGGCGACTAGCTGCTCTGTCCTGCGTAACCTGTCATTGTTGACACGGCCGGCGTCGTCGAAATGCGACGAGGCGATTGTGTATGCAGATTTTCCGCTTCGGATACGGGTGCGCATCGGCACGCCGCGACTAGGATTCGTCAAAGCACCGGCCCCCCGGGGCCGAAGGCGCACGGGGAGCCCGTACGAAGGGGCACCAGATGGATTTGGATGTGCGGCAGACCGTGCTGGTCATCGACGACTCGGCACTGAACCGCCAGATGCTGACCGACCTCCTGCGTTCGGAGTACAACGTTCTCTCCGCGCGCAGTGGCGAACAAGGGTTGGAGCTTGCCCGCCAGCTCCAGCCAGACCTCATCCTGCTGGATGTGGTGATGCCGGGCCTGGACGGCCACGAGGTGCTGCGCCTGCTCAAGGCCGACGGTCGTACGTCCGTCATCGGTGTCATCTTCATCACCGGCCTGGATTCCGCGGCAGAGGAGGAGCGCGGCCTGCGCGCTGGCGCGTCCGACTACGTCGTCAAACCGTTCCATGCCGCCGTGGTGCGCGCGCGCGTCGCCTTGCATCTTCAACTCGCGCGCCAGCGCCGGCTGCTCGAACAGCTGGCACGCATCGACGGACTGACAGAAATCCCGAACCGCCGCCACTTCGACGACATGCTGGGGCAGGAGACGGCACGTGCCACGCGCGGCGGTGTCGGGCTGTCGCTGGTCCTGCTGGACGTCGATTGCTTCAAGCAATACAACGACCATTACGGGCATGCCAAGGGGGATCGGGCGTTGCAGTCCATTGCCCGCGTTCTGCAGGCGGGGATGCGGCGTCCCGCGGACCTGGCCGCGCGCTATGGCGGCGAAGAATTCGTGCTGCTGATGCCCGATACCGACCTGGCAGGCGCGGCACTGCGTGCCGAACGGCTGCGCCAGGAGATCGAGCAGCTGGCGCTGCCACATGCCTGGTCGGACGCCGCGCCGTGCGTGACCGTCAGCATGGGCGTCTCGCACGCCGCGCGGCCGGACGATCTGACCGGCGCTGCACTGCTCCTGCAAGCCGACCGCCGGCTCTATGCCGCCAAGCGCGGCGGACGCAACCAGGTCGTCAGTGAAGGCTGATCAGCCCAGCTCGTCGAACTTGGATTCGCGGATGCGGCTGGGGGCGAGTGCGCCGGCCGAGTCCAGGATCGGATAGGCGATCGAGCAGATGTGCGAGTTGATGCGTTTGAGCTCGGACAGCAGATCGATGTGCAGCGAACTGGTCTCGATGCTGGGCACGGTTTTGTCGGTCAGCCGGGCCAGGTGGGTGCGCGAGTAGGCGCGCTCGAGGTCGCGAAACCGCGCCTTCTCCTCGAGCAGCTTGCGCGCGTCGTGCACGGTGCCGTTGAGGAATACGCTCATGCCCAGCCGCAGGTTGGCCAGCAGGCGTTCGTGCAGCTCGCGGATCTCGGCCATGCCGGCCTCCGAGAAGCTGCGGCCCGGGCGGATCTTCTTGTCCTCGATGTCGATCAGCACGCGCTCGATGGTGTCGCCGATGTGCTCCATGTTGATCGTGAAGCTGATGATGTCGGTCCAGCGCTGGCTCTCCTCCTCGCCCAGCGCCTCGCGCGAGATCTTGGTCAGGTAGTACTTGATCGACGAGTACAGCTGGTCGACGGTGTCGTCGAGCTTGCGCAGGTCTTCAGCCAGCCGCAGGTCGTTGCGCACGATCACGTCGAGCACGCCGCGCAGCATGGTCTCCACCACGTCGGCCTGGTGCAGCGCCTCGCGGGCAGCGCAGGAGATGGCCAGCGAGGGCGTGGCCAGGGCCGAGGGATCCAGGTGCTGCGGCCGCGCCAGCGGCCCGCCCTGGCCGCGCGGCTGGCGCGGCAGCCAGCGCTCCACGGCGCGTGCGATGCCGTTCGTGAGCCCGATGAAGACGGTGGCCACGACCACGTTGAAACTCAGGTGGAACAGCACCACGAGCGTGGCCGTGTCGGCGATGTAGGGCTGCACGGCCCGCATCCACAGGCCGACCCAGGGGGCCGCCAGGGCGACGCCGAGCAGCTTGAACACCAGGTTGCCCATGGGCACCTGGCGCACCTCGACTGCCGAGCGTGCGGTGGTCAGCACGGCCAGCGCGCCGCTGCCCAGGTTCGCGCCCAGTACCAGGCCCAGGGCCACCTCGGCCGGCACCACGCCTGAGGCCGCCAGCGTGGCCGTCAGCAGCACGATGGCAAGGCTGGAGTAGCAAACCACAGCCAGCAGCGCACCCACTGTGATCTCCAGCATGAGGTCGCTGGACAGCGAACCCAGCAAAGACTTGATGGCGGTGGCCTGGGTCAGCACCGCCGTGGAGGCGGTGACCAGGCGCAGTGCCAGCAGCATGAGGCCCAGGCCGATCAGCACCCGGCCGAAGCGGCCCACGTTGCTGGACTGACGCGCCATGAACAGCACCACACCAACGAAGATCAACAGTGGCGAAAGCCACGACAGGTCGAACGAGAAGACCACGGCCATGAGGCTGGTGCCCACGTCGGCGCCCAGCATCACCGCCAGCGCGGCCGGCAGCGCCACCAGGCCTTGGCCGACGAAGGACGAGACGATGAGGGCGGTCGCCGTGCTGGACTGCACCAGGGCCGTGACGCCCAGGCCCGAGGCGAAGGCCGAGAAGCGGTTGGAGAGGCTGTGCGACAGCGCACTGCGCAGGTTGGCGCCGAACACGCGCAGGATGCCGGTGCGCACCATGTGCGTACCCCAGACCAGCAGCGCGATGGCCGCCAACAGATTCAGCAGATGCTTCATGGAATGTGCAGACGACTATACGCCTGCACAGCGCTGTGGCCTGCTGGCCACAGCCGGCGGTTCAGCGGCCGCGCCGCATGCGCCGCAGCTCGTCCAGGATCAGCAGCACGGCGCCGACCGTGATGCCGCTGTCGGCGATGTTGAAGGCTGGGAAATGCCAGCCCGCCCAATGGAAGTCCAGAAAGTCGACCACGTAGCCGTGCTGCAGCCGGTCGACCACGTTGCCGATGGCGCCACCCAGGATCAGCGTCAGCGCGAACGAGAACAGGCGCTGGCCCGCATGCGCACGCAGCAGCCAGACGATGAACACGGCCGCGCCCACGCCGATGGCCGTGAAGAACCAGCGCTGCCAGCCCGAGGCCCCGGCCAGGAATGAGAACGCCGCGCCCGGGTTGTGCGCCCGCACGATGTTGAAGAAGCTGGTGACGACGGTGGCGTCGCCGTGCTGGTAGTGGTCCAGGATCCACTGCTTGGTCCACTGGTCGGCCGCGAAGACCGCGGCCGCCAGCAGCAACCAGGGCCACCAGCGCGCGCGGGCAGTGCCGGTCGCCATCAGGCGAAGGTCCGGGTTTCGCCGGCACCGAACAGGTTGCTGGTGCAGCGGCCGCACAGCGTGGGGTGGGCTGCGTCGCTGCCCACATCGGCGCGGTAGTGCCAGCAGCGCTCGCATTTGGTGTCCGACGACGGCGTGACCTGCACCGCGAGCTCGGCGCCCTCGCGCAGCTCGGCCTTGGAGGCGATCAGCACGAAGCGCAGGTCGTCGCCCAGCGCCGCCAGCACGGCATGGTCGTCGGCCGCGGCCGACAGCACCACGTTGGCCTGCAGCGAGGAACCCACGGCGCCCGTGGTGCGCACGGCCTCGATCTCCTTGTTGACCACGTCGCGCACCGCGCGGATGCGCGACCACTTGGCCAGCAGCGCCTCGTCGGGCTCGGGCAGGGCGCTGTAGGTCTCCATGAAGATGGACTCCGAGTTGCCGACCAGCTTCCAGGCCTCCTCGGCCGTGAACGACAGGAATGGCGCCATCCAGCGCAGCATGGCCTGGGTGATCTGCCACAGCGCGGTCTGCGCGCTGCGGCGCGCCAGCGAGCCCGCGGCCGTGGTGTACAGGCGGTCCTTCAGGATGTCCAGGTAGAACGCGCCCAGGTCTTCCGAGCAGTAGACCTGCAGCTTGGCCACGACCGGGTGGAACTCGTAGACCTGGTAGTGGGCCAGGATTTCGGCCTGGAACTGCGCGGCGCGCGCCAGCGCGTAGCGGTCGATCTCCAGCAGTTGCTCGGCCGGCACGGCGTGCTGGGCCGGGTCGAAGTCGCTGGTGTTGGCCAGCAGGAAGCGCAGCGTGTTGCGGATGCGGCGGTAGGCGTCGACCACGCGCGCGAGGATCTTGTCGTCGCCCGCGATATCCCCCGAGTAGTCGCTGGCCGCCACCCACAGGCGGATGATCTCGGCGCCCAGCTTCTTGTTGACCTCCTGCGGGTCGATGCCGTTGCCGAGCGACTTGCTCATCTTGCGGCCCTGGCTGTCGACCGTGAAGCCGTGCGTCAGCAGGCCGCGGTAGGGCGCGCGGTCCTGGATCGCGCAGGACAGCAGCAGCGAGCTGTGGAACCACCCGCGGTGCTGGTCATGGCCTTCCAGGTACAGGTCGGCCTCCGGGCCCTGGTCGTGGAACTGCGGCGCGTGCGTGCCGCGCAGCACATGCCAGAAGGTCGAGCCGGAGTCGAACCAGACCTCCAGGATGTCGGTGCTCTTGGTGTATTGCGCGGCGTCTGCGCCGAGGATGTCCTCAACCGTCACGCGGCTCCACGCCTCGATACCGCCTTTCTCGACGATGTCGGCGGCCTGGTCCAGGATCTCCAGGGTGCGCGGGTGCAGCTCGCCCGAGTCCTTGTGCAGGAAGAACGGGATCGGCACGCCCCAGCTGCGCTGGCGCGAGATGCACCAGTCGGGCCGGTTGGCGATCATGTCGTGCAGCCGGGCCTTGCCGTTCTCGGGGTAGAAGCCGGTCTGCTCGATCGCGGCGAGCGCGGTCTGGCGCAGCGTGCGCGGCGCCTTGTCCTTGGTGAACACGCCTTCGCCCTCGTCCATGCGGATGAACCATTGGGCGGCGGCGCGGTAGATCACGGGCGTCTTGTGGCGCCAGCAGTGCGGGTAGCTGTGGGTGATGGTCTCGGTCGCCATCAGACGGCCGGCGGCCTTGAGCGCGTCCAGGATGACGGGCACGGCTTTCCAGATGTGCAGGCCACCGAACAGCGGGAAGTCGTCCGCGTAGGTGCCGTTGCCCTGCACCGGGTTCAGGATGTCCTCGTTGCGCACGCCGTGGGCGGTGCAGGAGTTGTAGTCCTCCAGGCCATAGGCGGGGGCCGAGTGCACGATGCCGGTGCCGTCGTCGGCCGTGGCGTAGTCGGCCAGGTAGACGGGCGCCAGGCGCCGGTAGCCGGCGTCCACGTCGTAAAGCGGGTGCTCGAATTCCAGGCCGCCCAGTTTCTCGCCCTTGGCGGTGGCCAGCACCTGGCCCTGCAGACCGTAGCGCGCCATGCATTCGTCGACCAACGAGGCGGCCAGCACCAGCAGGCCGCGCGCGGTGTCGACCAGCGCGTACTCCAGTTCGGGGTTCAGGTTCAGCGCCTGGTTGGCCGGGATGGTCCAGGCCGTCGTGGTCCAGATCACCACGAAGGCGTCCTTGGACAGCGCGGGCAGGCCGAAGGCTTCTGCCAGCTTGGCCGGGTCGTGCGCCTTGAAGGCCACGTCCAGCGTGTCGCTCTTCTTGTCGGCGTACTCGATCTCGAACTCGGCGAGCGAGGAGCCGCAGTCGAAGCACCAGTACACGGGCTTCAAGCCCCGGTAGACGAAGCCGCGCTCGATCACGCGCTTGAATGCGCGCAGCTCGCCGGCCTCGTTGGCGAAGTCCATGGTCTTGTAGGGATGGTCCCATTCACCCAGCACGCCCAGGCGCTGGAAGTCGGCCATCTGCTGGGCGATCTGCTCGGTCGCGAAGGCACGGCTCTTGGCCTGCATGTCGTCGCGGCTGAGCTTGCGTCCGAACTTCTTCTCGATGGCGTTCTCGATCGGCAGGCCGTGGCAGTCCCAGCCCGGCACGTACAGCGCGTCGAAGCCTTCGAGCTGGCGCGCCTTGACGATCATGTCCTTCAGGATCTTGTTGACCGCGTGGCCCATGTGGATCTGGCCGTTGGCGTAGGGCGGGCCGTCGTGCAGGATGAACTTCGGCTTGCCGACCCGTGCGGCGCGCAGGCGCTTGTACAGGCCTTGCTCGTTCCAGTCCTTGACCCAGCCCGGTTCACGCTTGGGCAGGTCGCCGCGCATGGGGAACGGCGTGTCGGGCAGGTTCAGGGTGCTGCGGTAGTCGGTGGTGTCGGTCATGGTGCGGGCAAGGGCGTCGTCGGCGACGGCGCCGTGGAACGGGGAGGGGATACGCGGCCCGGCAGCCTCCGGGAACACGCGCGAGCGCGGGAAAGCCGGGCGGCTAAATTCGGTCGCGCGTGGTCTGCCGCCGCGTCTGCGCATGGCCGGCCGCCAGCCAGGCGCGGGCCTCGTCGCAGTCCCTGTTGATGCCGGTTTTCAGGGCATCCAGGCTGTCGTACTTCAGCTCGTCGTGCAGTTTGTGCAGCAGTTCCACGCGCACGATCTTACCGTAGCCCCCCTCGGCGCCCAGGCTGGCCGGCCAGTCCAGGCAGTGCGTTTCCAGCAGCACGCGGCCACCGTTGACGTCGTTCGGGTCCAGCGAAGGGCGCACGCCGAGGTTGGCCACGCCGGCCAACGGCTGTTCCGCCAGGCCATGGACCTCGACCACGAAGATGCCCGACGCAGCCGGCTTCCAGTGCGAAAAGCGCATGTTGATGGTGCGAAAGCCCAGTTCACGGCCGAGCCGGCGGCCGCGGACGACATGGCCGCTGATGCTGTAGGGCCTGCCCAGCAGTCGGGCCGCGTCGTCCATGCGGCCCTGGCCCAGCGCCTCGCGTACGGCCGAGCTCGACACGCGCACGCTGCGCCGGCCGCCTTCGGCCGCAGGGTCGGGCAGCGAGACCTCGTAGCTGTTCATGCGCGCCACCTCGAAGCCCATGGCTTCGCCTGCGGCGGCCAGCATGGCGTAGTCGCCCGCGCGCTTGGCGCCGAAACGGAAGTCGTCGCCCACCAGGACGTAGCGCACTTTCAGGCCGGCGACCAGCACATCCTGGATGAAGGCTTCGGGACTCTGACGCGCCAGCTCGGCGCGGAAGGGCAGCACGATGGTCTGGTCCACGCCGCAGCGGGCCAGCTCGGTCAGCTTGTCGCGCAGCGTGCCGATGCGGGCCGGGGCGATCTCCGGCCGGCCCGTGGCCTGGGCGAAGTAGTCGCGCGGGTGCGGCTCGAAGCTCATCACGCAGCTGGGAACACCGCGGTGCTGCGCCTCATTGCGCAACAGCGCCAGCATGGCCTGGTGGCCGCGGTGCACGCCGTCGAAGTTGCCGATGGTCAGCGCGCACGCCGGCGCGATGCCCCGGTAGTGGAAGCCGCGGAAGATCCTCATGGTGTCGTTATCTTTTCCATAGCGCCGAAGGCAGATGCCCCGGTGGCGCCCGTCATATGGAGGCCGGGCGAACCCTGTATATTGTGACGCGGCGCATCATGGACAAGTGGTGCGCGCAGCCTGGATGTTTGCGATTGCAGTGTCCGTGCGCATGCACGTTAGCTGGAGGCGTCATTTGAAGGTCTTGAAGCTGTCGGGGCAGGGGCTGCCCCAATCCTGGATCTCGCTGGAGCAGGCGGTGCTGCACTACGCCGCCGACGAGGTGCGCTGGGAGTCCGGCGCCGAGGTCGCGGTGTTCCGTGGCGGCCACAACGCCGTCACCGGCCTGCAATCGAAGATTGCCGTCAGCAGCATCATCGGCACCAAGGGCGTGCCGGGGGTGAACCCGTTCCGTGCGCGCCCGGCCCTGACCAACAGCAAGCTGTTCGCGCGCGACCGCAACATCTGCGCTTACTGCGGCCAGCATTTCCACGAGGACGTGCTCACGCGCGAGCACATCGTGCCGTTGGCGCAGAAGGGCAGCGACCACTGGATGAACGTGGTGACCGCCTGCCGCAGCTGCAACCACCGCAAGAGCGCGCGCACGCCCGAGCAGGCGCGCATGCCGCTGCTGTACGCGCCCTACGTGCCCAGCCTGTGGGAGGACTTCATCCTGCGCAACCGCCGCATCCTGGCGGACCAGATGGAGTTCCTGATGGCGCATGTGCCCAGATCGTCCCGGCTGCTGATATGAAAAAGCCCCGCGCAGCGGGGCTTCTTCTTTGTGGCGCTAACCCGACTCAGGCGAACACGCCGGCCTTGTCCTGCATGCGGGCCGAGATCTCGCCCAGGTGGTGCAAGGTGTCGCCGAACTGCATTTCCATCTGCGTGAGGCGCTTGAAGTAGTGGCTGCCCACGTACTCGTCGGTCACGCCGATGCCGCCGTGCAGCTGCACCGAGTTCTGGCCCACGAAGCGCATGGACTGGCCCAACTGGTACTTGGCACGCGCCATGGCGCGGCGACGCTCGTCCGCCGGGGCATTGAGCTTGAGCGTGGCGTAGTAGCTCATGGAGCGGGCCAGCTCCTGCTGCATCTTCATGTCGGCCATGCGGTGGCGCAGGGCCTGGAAGCTGCTGATCACCACGCCGAACTGCTTGCGCGTGTTCATGTATTCGGCCGTGATCTCCATGGTCTTGTCGATGGTGCCCACGGCTTCGGCGCACAGGGCGGCGATGCCGATGTCCACGCCATGCTCCAGCGCGGCCAGGCCATCGGACGTGACCAGCGCAGCGGCTGCCTCCTCGAACACGACCTCGGCGGCGCGCGAGCCGTCCTGCGTGGTGTAGCCCCGCGCCGCGACGCCGGAGGCGGCACGCTCCACCAGGAACAGCGCGATCTTGCCGTCGATGGTGGCTGGCACCAGAAAGGCGTCCGCTTGGTCGCCTGCGGGAACCACGCTCTTGTGCCCGCTGACGGACCAGCCATCGCCCGCTTTCTTGGCGTGCGCAGCGCAGACGTCGAGACGGTAGCGGGCAGCGCGCTCCTGGTGGGCCAGCACCACGAGGGCCTCGCCCGCGGCGATGCGCGGCAGCCAGGCGCCCTGGAGCGCAGCATCGGCATAGCCCGACAGCAGGCCGCTGGCAATCAGCGTCTGGCCCAGCGGCTCGAGCACGATGCCGCGGCCCAGCTCTTCCAGGGCCACCATGGCGTCGACCGGGCCCATGCCCATGCCCCCGTGTTCTTCGCTCACGTACAGGCCGGTCAGGCCCAGGCCTGCCAATTCGCCGTAGGCCTCGCGCGAGAAGCCGCCGGCCTTGACGAGGCTGCGGCGGTGGTCGAAGCCGTAGCCTTTGTCGACCCATTTGCGCACGGCGTCGCGCAGCTGTTCCTGGTCGTCGCTGAAGTTGAAGTCCATTCGCGTCTCCTGCTCAACCCAGCACGGTCTGGGCGACGATGTTGCGCTGCACCTCGTTCGATCCGCCGTAGATCGTGGTCTTGCGCATGTTGAAGTAAGTCGCGGCCAGCGGCGCGCAGTGCGCAGCGCCCACATAGTCGCCCTGCCAGCCGGCTTCCATGGCCTCCTTGATGAAGGGAAGGCTGTAGGGGCCGGCGGCCAGCATCATGAGTTCGCTGTAGCGCTGCTGGATCTCGCTGCCCTTGATCTTGAGCAGCCCGGCCACGTCGAGCGGGTTCTTGCCCGACTTCTCGGCCGACAGCACGCGCAGCACCATCATTTCGAGCGCCACCACGTCCACTTCCAGCCTGGCGATCTCGTCGCGGAAGCGGATGTCGTCGTAGACGCCTTCGGCTTTGGCGATGCGCTTCAAGCGCTCGAGCTCGCGCTTGGCGCGGTTCACGTCGGCGATGTTGGTGCGCTCGTGGCTCAGCAGGTGCTTGGCGTAGGTCCAGCCCTTGTTTTCCTCGCCGATCAGGTTCTCGGCGGGCACCTCGACGTTGTCGAAGAACACCTCGTTCACCTCGTGGCCGCCGTCCAGCATGATGATGGGGCGCACCGTGATGCCGGGGCTCTTCATGTCGATCAACAGGAAGCTGATGCCGGTCTGCGGCTTGCCTTCGGTGCTGGTGCGCACCAGGCAGAAGATCCACTCTCCGTACTGGCCCAGCGTGGTCCAGGTCTTCTGGCCGTTGACGATGTACTTGTCGCCCTTGCGTTCGGCGCGCGTTTTGAGCGAAGCCAGATCGGAGCCCGAGCCCGGTTCGCTGTAGCCCTGGCTCCACCACACCTCGCCGCTGGCGATGCCGGGCAGGAAGCGCTTGTGCTGCTCCGGCGAGCCGAAGGCCATGATCACAGGCGCCACCATGACCGGGCCGAAGGGCACGATGCGCGGCGCGCCGGCCAGTGCGCATTCCTCTTCGAACAAGTGCTTCTGCACGGCGGACCAGCCCGGGCCGCCGAACTGCTTGGGCCAGCCATAGCCCAGCCAGCCCTTGCTGCCCAGGATCTTGGCCCAGCGCTGCATGTCGTCACGCGTCTGGTGCAGCGCGTTGTGTACCTTGTAGGCGATATCCTGGGGCAGGTTGGCGCGCACCCAGTCGCGCACCTCCTCCCGGAACTGTTGCTCTTCGGCCGTGAAAGCCAAATCCATGGTGGTCTCCTGTGGGTCGTCGCAAGCCGTCCCGCGACGGCCCGCAGCTTTGTAGCACGACCGTGCACTTTGGGCTGTCACCTGCGTGTGGGGATAATCCCGCGCCTTGATGAAGAACCTCGTGATCCTGATTTCCGGCGGCGGCTCCAACATGGAAGCCATCGTGCGCACCGCGCAGCAGTGCGATTGGGCCGGCCGCCTGCACACCCGCGTGGCCGCCGTGCTGAGCAACCGTCCCGACTGCGCCGGCTTGGCCAGGGCCCAGGCGCTGGGCGTGCCGACCGCCGCCGTCGACCACCGCGCCTTCGCCCAGGCGGCCGACCCGCGCGCCGCCTTCGACGCCGCGCTGGCCGATGCCATCGACGGGTACGCGCCCGATCTCGTCGTGCTGGCCGGCTTCATGCGCATCCTGACGCCTGGCTTCGTGCGCCGCTATGCCGGCCGGCTCGTGAACATCCACCCCTCTCTGCTGCCGGCCTTTCCGGGCCTGCACACCCATCGGCGCGCCATCGAGGCGGGCTGCCGCGTGGCCGGCGCCACCGTGCACCGCGTGACCGAGGAACTGGACCACGGCCCCATCCTCGACCAGGTGGTGGTGCCCGTGCTGCCCGGCGACGACGAGGCTGCGCTGTCAGCGCGCGTGCTCACGCAAGAGCACCGCATGTACCCGCGCGTGATCGAGCGCCTGCTGGCTGCCGGCTGAGGACAATCGCCCCATGCATCCCAACGCCGTCCTCGACGCCTGCGCCGATCTCGTGCGCGAGGCGCTGGCCTTCGCCCATCCCGCCGACGCCGTGGCGGCGCGCTTCTTCCGTGCCCACCGGGGACTGGGGCCGCGCGAACGCGCCACGCTCACCGACACCTTGTACGCCGTGCTGCGCCGCAAGCTGCAGTACGAGCACTTCGCGCCCTCCGGTTCGGGCCCGCGCGAGCGCCGCCTGGCCATCCTGGGCTTCGGCGGGCCGCGCGACTTGCTGTTCTCCGCGCTGACGCCGCAGGAGAAGGAGTGGGTGCAGCGCTGCGAAGCTGTGGCCCCGGCCGACCTGCTGGACCGCCACCGCCACAACCTGCCCGAGTGGCTGGCACAACCGCTGCGCGCGCAGCTCGGCACGCAATTCTGGCCGCTGGCCGACAGCCTGCTGGGCCAGGCGCCGCTGGACCTGCGCGTGAACCAGCTCAGCGCCAAGCGCGCCGAGATGCAGCAAGAGCTCCAGGCCTCCGGCATCGAAGCCCAGCCCACGCCGTATTCGCCCTGGGGTCTGCGGGTGCAGGGCAAGCCTGCGCTGAACCGCGTGGACGCCTTCACACGCGGCGCCATCGAGGTGCAGGACGAGGGCTCGCAGTTGCTGGCCCTGCTGCTGGACGCGCGCCGCGGCGAGATGGTGACCGACTTCTGCGCTGGCGCTGGCGGCAAGACGCTGGCCATTGGTGCGAGCATGCGCAACACAGGCCGGCTCTACGCCTTCGACACCTCGGCGCACCGGCTGGAGGCGCTCAAGCCGCGCCTGGGCCGCAGCGGCCTGTCCAACGTGCACCCGGTCGCCATCGCCCACGAGCGTGACGAGCGCATCAAGCGCCTGGCCGGCAAGATGGACCGCGTGCTCGTGGATGCGCCCTGCAGCGGCACGGGCACGCTGCGCCGGCATCCCGACCTCAAGTGGCGCCAGAACCAGGCTGCCATCGATGGCTTGGCCGCCACCCAACTGGCTGTGCTGCAGAGCGCGGCGCGGCTGCTCAAGCCGGGCGGGCGCCTGGTCTATGCCACCTGCAGCCTGCTCACGCAGGAGAACGAAGACATTGCCGCGGCCTTCTCGGCCGCCCAGCCGGGCTTAGTTCCGCTGCCCGTCGCCGCCGAGCTGGAGCGGATCAAGGTGACAGCTGCTGGTGCGCTCTGTGCTGGCGACGCGGGCCGCTTCCTGCGCCTGTGGCCGCACTTGCATGGCACGGACGGTTTTTTCGCAGCCCTCTGGGAAAGACAGGGCTGACCCAAGGTTGTTTCTGGGCTCTAGGCCAAAAGACGGTGACGTCCTACAATGGCTGGTTTTCGCTGCTGCACCATCTGTGCTATGCGCGCGTATGCGGAAAACGGAGAAGGGGCTGATCTAGATATGTTGCTACCCGATTGGGCTGTGCTGAACGCTGCCGTGGACTGGCTTGCCAATGGTCTGTGGAATCTGTCCTGGTGGCAGATCGTGTTGTATGCACTGCTCACAACGCACATCACGATCGCCAGCGTGACCATCTACCTGCACCGCCACCAGGCGCACAGGGCGATGGATCTGCATTGGCTGCCGTCGCATTTCTTCCGCTTCTGGCTCTGGCTGGGCACGGGCCAGGTCACCAAGGAATGGGTGGCTGTGCACCGCAAGCACCACGCCAAGTGCGAAACCGCCGACGACCCGCACAGCCCCCATGCCCACGGCATCGAAACTGTGTTCTGGAAGGGCGCGGAGCTGTATCGCGCGGAGACCGCCAAGAAGGAAACCATCGACAAGTTCAGCCTGGGCTGCCCCAACGACTGGATCGAGCGCAACCTGTATTCGCGTTACAGCTGGCAGGGCGTGGGCCTCATGCTGATCCTGAACCTTGCGCTGTTCGGCGCGGCCGGTCTGGTCGTGTGGGCCGTGCAAATGGCCTGGATCCCGTTCTGGGCCGCCGGCGTGGTCAACGGCATCGGCCACTACTGGGGCTACCGCAACTTCGAGGCGCCGGACGCGAGCACCAACATCTCGCCCTGGGGGATCATCATCGGCGGTGAGGAGTTGCACAACAACCACCACACCTACCCGACGTCGGCCAAGTTCTCGGTCAAGCCCTACGAGTTCGACGTGGGTTGGATGTACATCAGCATGATGCAGCGCCTGGGCCTGGCCAAGGTCAAGAAGACGCCGCCGCGCCTGCAATTGGGCCAGATCAAGCCGGTGGCCGACGAGAAGACGCTCGAGGCTCTGATTGCCCACCGCTATGAAGTCATGGCGGGCTTCGCGCGCGAGCTCAAGCGTACTTGCCAGCAGGAAATTGCCGTCCTGAAGGCCAAGCAGGCGGACGCTTCGGTGCTGGTGGCTGCTCGCCGCTGGCTGCACCGCGACGACGAGCGCGTGCCGGCATCCGCCCAGCCCAAGATCGCCGAGGCGCGCGCCGCGCACCCGGTGCTGGACAAGATGGTCACCATGCGCGAGGAACTGCGCCAGATGTGGCTGTCGACCTCGCTGTCGCGCGAGCAGCTGACAGCCAACCTGAAGGACTGGTGCCACCGCGCCGAGAGCAGCGGCATCCAGGCCCTGCAGGACTTCTCGGTCCGCCTGCGCTCTGCGCATATCTGAGGCCAGGCCCGTCAAGACACCCCGCCGAGTGCGGGGTTTTTTGTTTATGGCGCTGCCATTGTCAGCCGCGCGGCTGCGTGGGCTGTCGGTGGGTTTCCATTTGTGTAGTGGCATGGCGGGGTGCCGCCCAGCCGCCTGCATACTCCAGCATCACAACAGTGAAGGAGCACGACATGCGCAGACGCAACATCGGTTGGGCGGGCGGCCTGGTCCTCTGGATCTCGATGGCCGCGGGGCTGCCCGTCGGCGCGCAGCCGACGCCGGCCCAGGCGGCGGCCGCGGCCGGTGGCGGTAGCAGCACCTCGGCCAACGGCGGCACCGGGGGCGTGGGCCTGGGCGGTGCTGGCCCAGGTGTGGCGGCGCGTCAGGGGATGGCCGGTGGTGCAGGCAGCCCCGACACGGCCCAGGCCCCGGGCAACGGCGCGCTCGTCGGTCCGCGCGCGCAGCGCCAGAGCCGCGAGCTGATGGCCGAGCATCCGGAGCGCGTCGACCGCGCGCCCGGGAACACGGGCCAGCGCGCGCTGATGCTGGACCAGTCGCGCCGGCCGGCCACCGCAGCTTCTGCGGTGAAGAACTGAAGGTTCATGGACGAGGCTCTTCGGCTCCATGCCTTCGCGTCGCCACAGCCCGGCGCGCGGCTGGTCGTGCTCGGCGGCGTGCACGGCGACGAGACCTGCGGCACCGTGGCCATCGAGCGCGTGCGCGCCGACCTGGAATCCGGCCGCTTGGCGTTGCGGCGTGGCGAACTGACCCTGGTGCCCGTGGCCAACCCCTTGGCCCGCCACCGCCAGCGCCGCGAAGGCGAACGTAACCTGAACCGTTCCTTCCAGCCCGATCCGCAACCAGCCGACTACGAGGCGCGCATCACGAACCGGCTCTGCCCCATGCTCGCGCGCCACGACGTGCTGCTGGACCTGCACTCCTTCCACACGGCGGGGGCTGCGTTCGCGATGATCGGTCCGCGCGACAACAGCGGCCCGCTGGAGCCCTTCGCCCGGGCGCGCGAAGAGGGCTTGCTCGCGGCGCACCTCGGCACGGAATGCGTGGTCGAGGCCTGGCTCGAGGTCTACGCCGCCCGGCTGGCCCGGCGCGGCCAGGCCGGCGACGCACGGGCCCTGGCCTTCGGCTGGGGCACCAACGAATACATGCGGAGCCAGGGCGGCTATGCGGTCACGCTGGAATGCGGCCAGCATCGTGACCCGCAAGCGCCCGAGGTGGCTTACCGCGCCATCCTGGCCAGCCTCGCGCTGCTGGACATGGCAGGCGACCCCCCGCCGCTGCCCAAGCCGCCGCGCTTGCTTCGCTTGGTCGATGTGGTCGACCGCGAAGCCGATGGCGACCGTCTGCTACGCGACTGGGCCAGCTTCGATGCGGTCCGGCACGGGGAGCCCATCGGTGTGCGCGCCGATGGGCAAGCCGTCAAGGCGCCGTGCGACGGCGTCATGGTGTTCCCGAATCCGCAGGCCTTGCCGGGCACCGAGTGGTTCTATCTGGCCGTCGACAGCGACCGGCGGTTGGGCGCATAGCGCTCAGGCCAGTTCGGTGACCACGTCGAAGCGCAGCAACTGGTGCTCGCCGAACACCATGGTGATCGGCACGTCGGCCGCGTCCCGGCCACGCGCCAGCAGCACGCGCCCGATCCGCGGCTGGTTGTGGCGCGCGTCGAAGGTGTGCCACTGTCCGCCCAGGTAGACCTCGAACCAGGCGCTGAAGTCCATCGGATACGGCACGGGCGGCACACCGATGTCGCCCAGGTAGCCCGTGGCATAGCGCGCGGGGATGTTCATGCTGCGGCACAGCGCGACGGCGAGGTGGGCGAAGTCGCGACACACGCCCACGCGCTCGCGCCAGGCCTCGAGCGCGGTGCGGGTCGGCCGCGCGCAGCCGTAGTCGAAGCGCAGGTGCTGGTGCACATAGTCGCAGATCGCTTGCACGCGTGCCCACCCAGGTTGCAGGCCTGAAAAGCGGCTCCAGGCGAAGGCCAGCAGTTCGCCGTCGAAATCGCAATAGCGACTTGGAAGCAGGAACTGCAGCGTCTCGACGGGCAGGTCGTCCACAGCGTGTTCCCAGGCTTCCCAGTGCACGGGATCCGGCAGGCCGCTGTCGCGCACCACAGCGTGGTTGCGCAACTGCACCGTGTCCGTGCCGGCGGAGACGCGCACGCGCGCGCAGGCGTTGCCGAAGGCGTCTTCGTAGAAATCCGTGGGCAGGGGCGGGCTCAGCGTGGTGTCCTCGGGCGCGAGCAGGTCGCGTGCCCGAGACGGATGCACTTGCAGCAGATAGACCAATGCGGTCGGCGCGCTGACGCGCAGCGCGATGTCATAGCCGATGCGGATCAGCATTGGTGGTGGGCGGCGGCGCCGCGCGGTGGTGTGGGCATGCGGCCCATGCTAGGGCCGGCCCTCGCTGCCATCCGCTTGGCTTCGCCCCGTTCGCGCGTAGGCGCAGAGCGCGCGACTCAGGGCTGCAGCAGGCGGTCGAGCAGGTCTTGCGTCGGAAAGCCGTCGGCGGCCAGGCCGACACTGCGCTGCCAGCGCCGGATGGCGCCGCGCGTGGCCGGCCCCAGAACGCCGTCGATCCCGCCGGGGTCGAAGCCCTTGGATTGCAGCGCCTGCTGCAGCGTCTGCAAAGCATTGCGCGACAGCGGCTGGAGTTCGCGCGGCCAGGCGGCCTGGACCCCGGGGCCGCCCGCGATGCGCTGGGCCAGCAGGCCCACACCCAGGGCGTAGCTGGTCGCGTTGTTGTAGCGCAGGATGGTGCGGAAGTTCGGTCCGACGAGGAACACCGGCCCGCGCGCGCCGGCTGGCAGCAGCAGGCTCGCGTCGGGCAGCGCGGGCAGGGCCTTGCCATCCACGGTGCGCACACCCTCGGCTGCCCACTGGGCGCTGGACTGGCGCAGCGCATCGTCGGCACGGCCGAGGTCGAAGCCGGGCGGCAACTGCACCTCCAGGCCCCAGGGCTGGCCGCGTTGCCAGCCTTCGCGTGCCAGGAAATGTGCGGTCGACGCCGTCACGTCGGCCATGCTGCCCCAGATGTCGCGCCGGCCGTCGCCGTCGGCGTCCACCGCGTAGGCGAGGAAGTTGGAGGGCAGGAACTGGGTCTGGCCCATGGCACCGGCCCAGGAGCCGAGCATGCGTTCCCGCGGGATGTCACCGTTCTGCAGGATGCGCAGCGCCGCCATGAGCTGGCCGCGCGCCCAGGTGGCGCGCCGGCCCTCGAAGCCCAAGGTGGCCAGTGCATCGATGGTCGGCGTGTCGCCGTAGTTGCTGCCGTAGTTGCTCTCCATGCCCCAGATCGCCACGACGATCTCGGCCGGCACGCCGTAGCGCGCCGCGGCGGCATCGGCGACGGCGCGCACCTCGAGCACCTTGTCCTGTCCGCGTCTCACGCGCGTGGGCGAGACCGCGGTGTCCAGATAGTCCCAGACCGTGCGCGTGAACTCGGGCTGGGCGCGGTCGAGGGCGATGACCCGGTCCAGGTGCTGGACGCCGTCGAAGGCCGCATGCAGCGTGGCGTCCGTGATGCCGGCGGCGCGGGCCTCGGCGCGGAACCGGTCCACCCATTGGGCGAAGTCCGGGCTCCGCGCTGGCGCAGGCACGGCGGCGGCAAGCGCTGCGGCAGGCGCTGCGGCAGGCGCTGCGGCGGCAGGCGGCGCCGCCGGTGTCGCTGCCGGGGGCACGGACGGAGCAGGGGCTGGTGGCGTCGCGCACGCCGCCATGACCAGGGCCGCCAGCAGCGGTGCGAGGGTGCGTTGGCGGTGCGTCAGGGGCATGGGCGCGGGTCGGGTCTGGCGGAAGCTGTGAGATTCGAACTCACGGATGGTTTCCCATCGCCGGTTTTCAAGACCGGTGCAATCGACCA
This sequence comes from Variovorax boronicumulans, assembly GCF_007677875.1. Taxonomy (GTDB): domain Bacteria; phylum Pseudomonadota; class Gammaproteobacteria; order Burkholderiales; family Burkholderiaceae_C; genus Pseudorhodoferax; species Pseudorhodoferax boronicumulans_A. The sequence continues at coordinate 215,128 of NZ_VEDO01000004.1, forward strand.
CTCTGCCAAGCTTCCGAGGCCGCGGATTCTACTCAGGCGGTCTGCAGCATCCCGCGTTGCTCGATGAAGCGCACCACCTCGGCCAGGCCGTCCCGGGTCTTGAGGTTGGTCATCACGAAGGGCTTGAGTTCGCCGCGCGCGTTGGTACGCATGCGCCGCGTATCGGCCTCCATGACCGCGAGATCGGCGCCCACGTGCGGCGCCAGGTCGGTCTTGTTGATCACGAACAGATCGCTCTTGGTGATGCCGGGGCCGCCCTTGCGCGGGATCTTCTCGCCGGCCGCCACGTCGATCACGTAGATCGTGAGGTCGGACAGCTCGGGGCTGAAGGTGGCGGCCAGGTTGTCGCCGCCGCTTTCCACGAACACCACGTCGGCATCGGGGAAGTCTTCCAGCATGCGGTCGATGGCTTCCAGGTTGATGGAGGCATCCTCGCGGATCGCCGTGTGCGGGCAGCCACCCGTCTCCACGCCCATGATGCGCTCGGCCGGCAGCGCGCCGCTGACGGTCAAGAGGCGCTGGTCTTCCTTGGTGTAAATGTCGTTGGTGATGGCGACCAGGTCGTACTGCGCGCGCATCTGCTTGCAGAGCATCTCCAGCAAGGTGGTCTTGCCCGAGCCGACCGGGCCGCCGATGCCCACGCGCAGCGGCGGCAGTTTCTTGGTGCGGTGGGCGATGTGGTGCAGGGCGGTCATGGTCGAAGGCTTTTCAGGAACGGAACAGTCGGGAGTATTGGGTTTCGTGCTGCGCCGACAGGATGGCCAGCATGGGCGAGAAGGCCTGGCGCGCCTCTTCGGGCGTGGCCAGGGCCTGCTCGACGGCCGCAGGAATCGCCTGCGCGAGCCGCTGCAGCATGCGCTGGCCCGCGCTCTGGCCCAGCGGCACGGCCTTGACGGCCGCGGCCACCATGTTCTCGGCCCAGCCGAAGGCGAAGGCGAGGCAGGCCTCGCGCGGCGCGCCGCCGGAGCGCGCAGCGGCGAATGCGAAGGCGATGGGATAGCAGGGCGTGAGCCCGGCGAAGGCGGCCACGGCGTCGTCGTGCTGCAGCTTGAGCCATTCGAGCATGGAGCGGCCCATCTGCTCGGTCTGCAGCACGAGCTCGGCCGATTCACGCGTGCAGCGCAGCCAGGCGTCGAGCTCCTGCACGCGGCCAAGGTCGCCGGCCTGCCAGGCCGCGACGGCCTCGGCCACCACGGCCAGGTCGCTGCGCGCCTGGCTCAGCTGCAGTTGCGCGAGCAGCCAGTCGCCTGCGGGCTGCTCGCCGTTGGCGAGTTGGGCGTCGACGGCCGCTTCGAGTGCCTCGGAGTAGCTGAAGCCGCCCACCGGCAGCGCGGGCGAGGCCAGCCAGATCAGCCCCAGCAGCGTGGGGGGCGAGATGTTCAGCGTGCTCAGAGCCGGCCCAGGAGTTCGGTTTTCTTGGCCTGGAATTCGGCCTCGTCCAGAACCCCCTTGGCGCGCAGATCGGCCAAGCGCTCGATCATGGCGAAGATGTCCTGGCCGTTGCCGCCGGCAGCGGGAGGCATGGCGGGCGCCTGGTAGGGCGCAGGTGCCGGCGGGTACGGCGCAGGCGCCGGCGGGTACGGCGCGGGCGCCGCGGGCTCCATGCCGTTGACCGAAACGACCGGCAGGCTGGCGACGTCGATGAGGCCGTACTGGCTGTTGAAGCTCAGCGAACCGCCGTGGGATTGCTGCTGCGAGAAGCCGCCGATCTGGTGGTCCAGCGTGTCGTAGATCGTGACCACGCCGTTGGCCTCGATGGCCAGGCGCCGCGCCTGCGCGAAGTTGGCGTAGCGCGTGCCGTTCTGCGAACCGGTGCTGTCGGGCCAGCGCAGCGTGGGGCCCCACCAGTCGGCCGGTGGCGGCACGAACAGGCTGGCGTTGTTCCCGTCGGCGCCGGCATGGCCATGGCCGCTGCCGCTGAACTGCTCCTGCCCGTTCTGGCTCTGCGACTGGAAGCTGCCGCTGCGCAGCAGGTCGGGTTGGCTGGCGACGAGGTTGGACAACTCGAAGCACAGCGCCTCCACGCGCGCCTTGAGCTGCTGGTTGAACATGTCCGACACCATGGTCATCCCACCACGCATCCACTGCCCGGACCCACCGAACTCCGGATGGCTGAACTGGGCCATGCCGCCGTTGCCGCGGACGACGGCGTCCAGCATGCTCAGCGCGGCATCCGTGCTGATGCCGTGCCGCCTGGCGATGTCGTCGATGGCCTGCTGGCCGGCCGGTGAGAGTTGGCGCATGGGAACCTCGCTCTGCGTGGATGGGCGGATTCTGGCAAGGGTGGGCGTGGGCCGGCGCGGCTACTGCTGCTGGTCCTGGCCGTCGTGGTCGTGCGGGTGCGCGTGACCATGGCCGTGCTGGTGGGCGTGAGCGTGTCCATGGTCGTGATCGTGATCGTGATCGTGATCGTGGTGCGCGTGGTCGCCATGGCCATGGTGACCATGCCCGTGGCCCTGGGCGCCGTAGGCACCGCCTTCGGGCTCGAAGGCCTGCGCGACGGGCGTCACGATCAGGTGCATGGAGCGCAGCATGTCCGCCAGCACATGGTCGGGCTCGATCTTGAGGTGGTCGGGCTTGAGCTCGATGGGCACGTGGCGGTTGCCCAGGTGGTAGGCCGCACGGATGAGATCGAAGGGCGTGCCGTGGGCCGTGCAGTGGGTGATCTTGAGCACGTTCTGCGGCGCGGCCAGCACGCGGACCAGCGATCCGTCCTCGGCCACCAGCACATCGCCGCCGCGCACGACGGTGCCGCGCGGCAGGAACACGCCGAGCTGGCGGCCTTGCGAATCGGTGGCGTCGAAGCGGCTCTTCTGGCGCACATCCCAGTCGAGTTCGACGGTGGCGGCGCGCTTGAGCAGCACGGGCGCCAGGCCGGCGCCCTGGGGCATGAGTTTGCTGGTGGTGAGCATAAATGGCAAAGATGGGGGTGCGGCCGCCGCGGCGCGGGCGGCCATCGGCTCCTATCCTAGACCTCTCGCGGATCGGCCTCGTCAGAACAAGAAATACCGCTGCGCCATCGGCAGCACCTTGGCCGGCTCGCAGGTCAGCAGTTGCCCGTCGGCCCGCACCGCATAGGTCTGCGGATCGATCTCCATCTTCGGCAGGTAGCCGTTGTGGACCAGGTGCTGCTTGCGCACCTTGCGGATGTCCTTCACGGCGCTTAGGTTCTTGGCCAGGCCGAAGCGCTCCTTGATGCCGGCCGACAGGCCGGCCTGCGACACGAAGGTCAGCGATCCCTTGGCAATGGCGCCGCCGTAGGCGCCGAACATGGGCCGGTAGTGCACAGGCTGCGGCGTGGGGATCGAGGCATTGGGATCGCCCATGGCCGCGAACGCGATGCTGCCGCCTTTCAGGATCAGCGCCGGCTTCACGCCGAAGAAGGCCGGCTTCCAGACCACCAAGTCGGCCCACTTGCCGACCTCGATGCTGCCCACCTCGTGGCTGATGCCGTGCGCGATCGCCGGGTTGATCGTGTACTTGGCGATGTAGCGTTTGGCGCGGAAGTTGTCGTTGCGCGCGCTGTCTTCGGGCAGGGCGCCGCGCTGCACTTTCATCTTGTGGGCGGTCTGCCAGGTGCGCAGGATGACCTCGCCGACCCGGCCCATGGCCTGGCTGTCCGAACTCATCATGCTGATCGCGCCCAGGTCGTGCAGCACGTCCTCGGCCGCGATGGTCTCCTTGCGGATGCGCGATTCGGCGAAGGCCAGGTCCTCGGCGATGCCCGCGTCCAGGTGGTGGCACACCATCAGCATGTCCACGTGCTCGTCCAGCGTGTTCACGGTGTACGGCATGGTGGGGTTGGTGGAGGACGGCAGGAAATTCGCCTCGCCGACCACGCGCAGGATGTCGGGTGCGTGGCCCCCGCCAGCCCCCTCGGTGTGGAATGCGCACAGGCCGCGGCCCTTGGTGGCCGCGATGGTGTTCTCGACGAACCCCGATTCGTTGAGCGTGTCCGAGTGGATCGCCACCTGCGTGTCGGTGGCGTCGGCCACGTCCAGGCAGTTGCTGATCGCGGCCGGCGTCGTGCCCCAGTCCTCGTGCAGCTTCAGGCCGATTACGCCCGCGTCGATCTGCTCGTGCAGCGCGGCCGGCAGGCTGGCGTTGCCCTTGCCGAGGAAACCCAGGTTCATCGGGAAGGCGTCGGCCGCCTGCAGCATGCGCTCGATGTTCCAGGGGCCGGGCGTACAGGTGGTCGCGAAGGTGCCCGTGGCCGGACCGGTGCCGCCGCCCAGCATGGTGGTGACACCCGAGGCCAGGGCTTCTTCGATCTGCTGCGGGCAGATGAAGTGGATGTGGCTGTCGATGCCGCCGGCTGTGACGATGTTGCCCTCGGCCGCGATGATCTCGGTGCCCGGGCCGATCACGATGTCCACGCCCGGCTGCACGTCGGGGTTGCCGGCCTTGCCGATGGCCACGATGCGCCCGCCCTTGAGGCCGATGTCGGCCTTGACGATGCCCCAGTGGTCAAGGATCAGCGCGTTGGTCAGCACGCAGTCCACGGCGCCTTCGGCCCTGGTGCGCTGGCCCTGGGCCATGCCGTCGCGGATGGTCTTGCCGCCGCCGAACTTGACCTCCTCGCCATAGCCGCCGGCGGCCAGGGTGTAGTCCTTCTCAACCTCGATCAGGATGTCGGTGTCGGCCAGGCGGACGCGGTCGCCGGTCGTGGGGCCGAAGATCTCCGCGTAAGCGCGGCGCGAGATGTTCGCCATTTACAGCTTCCCTTGTGTAAGGCCGCGAAAGCCGTAGACCGTGCGGTCGCCGGCGAAGTCCACCAGTTCCACGGTGCGCTGCTGGCCGGGCTCGAAGCGCACGGCTGTGCCCGACGTGATGTTGAGCCGCATGCCGCGCGCGGCCTCGCGGTCGAAATCGAGCGCGCCGTTGGTCTCGGCGAAGTGGTAGTGCGAGCCGACCTGGATCGGCCGGTCGGCGCCGTTCTTGACCAGCACGGTCAGCGTGCGGCGCCCGGGGTTGAGTTCATGGTCGCCCGCGTCGACCAGCAGTTCGCCCGGCGTCATCACGGGATGGGCTGGTGCACGGTGACCAGCTTGGTGCCGTCGGGGAACGAAGCCTCGACCTGGATGTCCGGGATCATCTCGGCAATGCCTTCCATGACGTCGTCGCGCGTGAGCACGTTGCGGCCTTCGCTCATGAGTTCGGCCACGGTCTTGCCGTCGCGGGCGCCCTCCATGACGGCGGCGGAGATCAGGGCAACGGCTTCGGGGTAGTTGAGCTTCAGGCCCCGGGCCTTGCGGCGCTCGGCGAGCAGGGCGGCCGTGAAGATCAACAGCTTGTCTTTCTCTCGCGGTGTGAGTTCCATGTCGCTCGGAGATCAGGCTGTGGTGGATGGCATCGAACGATTATTCAGCAAGCATCATGCCGTGCGGCCGACGGGTGGCACGAAAGCTGCGCGGCAGGCGTCCCGTGCAAGAGACTTCCGCCCCCGTCGAACAGAACGCGCCGCAGCGCATCGTCAAGGTCCGGCGCGACTACAACAGCTGGGTTGCGCGCGAGACCATGGAAGACTACGCGCTGCGCTTCACGCCCACACGCTTTCGCAAGTGGTCGCCCTGGCGCGTGGCCAACACGGCCTTCGGTGCAGCTTCCTTCCTGATCCTGGAGGCCGTGGGCGCCACGCTGCTGGTGCAGTACGGCTTCGTCAACGCGTTCTGGGCCATCCTCGCGACCGGCCTCATCATCTTCCTGGCCGGCCTGCCGATCAGCATCTATGCGGCGCGCTACGGGCTGGACATGGATCTACTCACGCGCGGCGCGGGCTTCGGCTACATCGGCTCGACGCTGACCTCGCTGATCTACGCGAGCTTTACCTTCATCTTCTTCGCGCTGGAGGCTGCCGTGATGGCCTATGCGCTGGAACTCGCGCTGGGCATCCCGCCGACCTGGGGCTACCTGCTTTGTGCGCTGGTCGTGATTCCGCTGGTCACGCACGGCGTCTCGGCCATCAGCCGGCTGCAGATGTGGACGCAGCCGTTGTGGCTGGTCATGCTGGTCGTGCCCTTCGTCTACGTGCTGATGCGCGATCCTGGTGCGTTCTCGGGTATCACGCACTATGTCGGTGAAAAGTCGTCGCGCGATGGCTTTGATCTGCACCTGTTTGGTGCTGCCCTGACCGTGGGCATTGCGCTGATCACCCAGATGGGGGAGCAGGCCGACTACCTGCGGTTCATGCCGGTGCGCGAATGCGTCAACCGGGGGCGCTGGTGGCTGGGCGTGCTGGTCGGCGGGCCGGGCTGGGTGGTGCTGGGCGTGGTCAAGATGCTGGGCGGGGCGCTGCTGGCTTACCTGGCCATCACCCACATGGTGCCGAAGGAGCGGGCGGTCGACCCGAACCAGATGTACCTGGCGGCCTACGAGTACGTGTTTCCCCACCTCGGCTGGGCGGTGGCGGCCACGGCGCTCTTCGTGGTGGTCTCGCAGCTCAAGATCAACGTGACCAACGCCTACGCGGGCTCGCTGGCCTGGTCGAACTTCTTCTCGCGCGTCACGCACAGCCACCCGGGCCGCGTGGTGTGGGTCGTCTTCAACACGCTCATCGCGTTCATGCTCATGGAGATGAACGTGTTCCAGGCCCTGGGCGAGGTGCTCGGGCTGTACTCCAATTTGGCGATCGCCTGGATCATGGCCGTGGTGGCCGACCTCGTCGTCAACAAGCCGCTGGGCCTGTCGCCCAAGGGCATCGAGTTCAAGCGTGCCCACCTGTACGACATCAACCCCGTGGGCGTGGGCGCGATGGCGCTGGCCTCCGTGCTGTCGATCAGCGCCTACGTCGGGCTGTTCGGTCCGCTGGCGCAGGCCTTCTCGGCGTTGATCGCGCTTGGCACCGCCTTGGTGGCCTCGCCGCTGTTGGCCTGGTTGACCAGGGGCCGCTACTACATCGCCAGGGAATCGACTCCCCAGACCAACCGCTGCGTGATCTGCGAGCGTGACTACGAGGGCCCGGACATGGCGCACTGCCCGGCCTACCAGGGCCCGATCTGCTCGCTGTGCTGCACGCTGGATGCGCGCTGCGGCGATCTCTGCAAACCGCGCGCTTCGCTGTCCTGGCAATGGTCGGCGGCGCTGCGCTGGCTGCTGCCGCGGCGCATCTGGCCGTACCTGGAAACGGGCCTCGCGCACTACCTGCTGCTCATGCTGATCCTGGTGCCGCTGCTGGCGGCCGTCTTCGGTCTGCTCTACAGCCAGGAGACTGCTGTCACCGAAGGCATGGCCGGCGCGCGGCTGGCCGAGGAGGCGCTGCGCTCGGGTTTCACCAAGGCCTACATGGCGCTGCTGCTGGCGGCCGGCATCGTGGCCTGGTGGCTAGTGCTTGCGCACAAGAGCCGGCAGGTCGCGCAGGAGGAGTCCAACCGCCAGACCCACCTGCTGGTGCGCGAGATCGCGCTGCACCGTCAGACCGATGCCGAACTGCAGCGCGCGCGCCAGGTCGCCGAGGAGGCACGCCGCCAGGCCGACCAGGCCAACCAGGCCAAGAGCCGCTACATCAGCGCCATCAGCCACGAGCTGCGCACACCGCTCAACAGCATCCTGGGCTATGCGCAGCTGATGGGCGAGGACGCGGCCGTGCCACCGCACCGGCGCCATGCCGTGCAGGTGATCAAGCGCGGCGGCGAGCACCTGCTGCAACTCGTCGACGGCACGCTGGACATCGCGCGCATCGAGTCGGGCAAGCTCACGCTGAACATCCGGCCCATGGCCTTCGCCGACACCGTGCACGAGGTCGCCGCCATGTTCGAGCTGCAGGCGGAGGGCAAGGGCTTGGCCTTCCACTTCGAGCCTGAGGGCCCGTTGCCGGAGCTCGTGCGCGCGGACGAGCAGCGGCTGCGCCAGATCCTCATCAATCTGCTGGGCAACGCGATCAAGTTCACGGCGACGGGCCACGTGCGCTTTCGTGTGCGCTACCAGCGCGAGATGGCGACGCTGGAGATCGCCGACAGCGGCCCCGGGATCGCGGCCGATGCGCTCGCGCGCATCTTCGAACCCTTCGCGCGCGCGGCCGCGCCGGGCCAGAGCGCGCCGGGCGGCGCCGGCCTGGGGCTCACGATCGCCAAGATGCTGACCGACCTCATGGGCGGCGAACTCACGGCCACGAGCGAGCCCGGCGTCGGCTCGCAGTTCCGGGTGCGGCTGTTCCTGCCCGCCCAGCATGGCAGCGCCGGGCGGCAGGTGGTGCGGGCCACCACGCCGCGCCATGGCTATGCCGGCCCGCGCCGCAGCATCCTCGTGGTCGACAACGAGGAGGTCGACCGCCAGTTGCTCGTGCACTTGCTCGAGCCGCTGGGCTTTGCGCTGCGCACGGCCGCCAGCGGCCACGACTGCCTGGACCTGCTGGTCGCGGGCTACCGGCCGGATGTGATCCTGATGGACCTGGCCATGCCCGGCATCGACGGCTGGGAGACCATCCGCCGCGTCCGCGCGCTGCTGGCGCGGCCGCCGCGCATCGCCATCGTCTCGGCCAACGCCTTCGACAAGGGCCTGGAGAACGACGTGGAGATCCGGCCCGAGGACTTCCTCGTCAAGCCTGTGCGTTTGTCCGAACTGCTGGACTGGCTGGGGCGCCAGCTGGGACTGCAGTGGCTGGACCAGCCGCCGGCCGCCGAGGCGCCGCCGCCCGGGCCCGACGCCCCGCTGGCCTACCCGGATGCGGCCAGCCGCGAGGCGCTGCAGCAGGCGGTGGACGTGGGTTTTCCGCGCGGCATCATGAACGCGCTGGACGCCATCGAGCGTGGCCAGCCCGACTGCACGGCCTTCGTCCAGCAGATGCGCGGGCTGGCCCGACAATTCCAGTTCGAAGCCATGAGCCGATTGCTGCAACAAGCCGATGCCGCACCCACCCCTTGACCAGACCCTGGACCGCGCCAACAGCGACGTGGTGCTGATCGTCGACGACGTGCCCGACAACCTGGCCGTGCTGCACGACGCGCTGGACGAATCGGGTTTCACGGTGCTGGTCGCCACGGGTGGCGAGATGGCGCTGCAGCGCGCCGCGCAGGCTGTGCCCGACGTGGTGCTGCTGGACGCCATGATGCCGGGCATGGACGGCTTCGAGGTCGCGCGCCGGCTCAAGGCGCTGCCGGCCACGGCCCACATCCCCATCATCTTCATGACCGGCCTGACCGAGACCGAGCACCTGGTCGCGGCGCTGGAGTCTGGCGGCGTGGACTACGTGACCAAGCCCATCAAGCCCAAGGAGGTGCTGGCCCGCATGCAGGTGCACCTGGCCAGCGCGCGCGAGCGGCGCCAGGCGCGCAACGCGCTCGACGCCTTTGGCTATGCCAGCATCACCGTGCGCGTGAGCGATGGCCGGCTCATGTGGCAAACCGTGCTGGCGCGCGAACTGCTGCAGCGCTACTGCGGCGGGCCGGGCGGAGGCAACATGGCGCCACCCGTGCTGCTGGACTGGCTGCGCCGCCATGCCTTTGACGCCGAGCAGCGCCAGATCGAGCCGCCGCCGCTGCGCCTGGAGCAGGGCGCGCGCGCGCTGAGTTTCCGGCTGCACCAGCAGACCGGCGACGGCGAGGGAGGCGGAGACTGGCTCATCGTCATGCGCGAGGAGTCGGACGCGGCCGTCATCGAGGCGCTGAGCCTGTCGCTGGCGCTGACCGCGCGCGAGGCCGAGGTGCTGTACTGGCTGGTCAAGGGCAAGACCAACCGCGACATCGGCGAAATCCTGGGCGCCAGCCCGGCCACCATCAAGAAGCACCTGGAGCGCGTCTACGTCAAGCTCGGCGTGGAGACGCGCACGGCGGCGGCCACGGTGGCGCTGCAGCGCGTGCGGCAGCTGCAGCCGCAGTCCTAATTCAGGCGTCGGTGGGTGCGTCGGCGAAGCGCTCGCGGATCGCCAGCAGCTGCGGCAGGATGCCGATAAAGACAGGCACCAGGGACGGGTCGAAGTGCTTGCCGGCTTCCCGTTCGAGCAGCGCCACCGCGTCCTCCACGCTCCAGGCCGGCTTGTACGGCCGCACGCTGGTCAGCGCGTCGAACACGTCGGCGATGGCGATGATGCGGGCCTCCAGCGCAATGGCCTCGCCGGCCAGCCGGTCGGGGTAGCCGCTGCCGTCCCACTTCTCGTGGTGGCTGCGTGCGATCCTGGCGGCGATGTGCAGCACGCCTCTGTCGTGCTGGCCGATGATGTCGGCGCCGATGCTGGCGTGCGTGCGCATCACCGACCATTCCTCGGGCGTGAGCTGCCCCGGCTTGCGCAGGATGTGGTCGGGAATGCCGATCTTGCCCACGTCATGCATGGGCGCAGCGTGGAGCAGGTCTTCGGCATCGCGCGCATCGAAACCCAGCGCCAGGGCCAGCGCCTGGGCGTAGTGGCTCATGCGCAGCACGTGCTGGCCGGTCTCGTTGTCCTTGTACTCCGCGGCACGGCCCAGGCGCTGCACGATCTCCAGCCGCGATGCCTTGAGCTCGTCCATGCGCACCAGCGACAGGTGCGTGCGCACGCGGGCCCGCACCACGGGTGGGCTCACCGGCTTGACGATGTAGTCGACCGCCCCGGTGTCGAAACCCTGCGCCTCGTCGCCCGCGTCGGCCAGGGCGGTCACAAACACCACCGGGATCGACGCGGTGCCCGTGTCGGCCTTGAGCGTGCGGCAGACCTCGTGGCCGCTCATGCCCGGCATCATCACGTCCAGCAGCAGCAGGTCGGGGCGCTCGTCGCGGGCCAGCTTGAGCGCCGTGGCCCCGTCGCGCGCGTACAGCAGCCGGTATTCGGCCTGCAGGATGCCGCGCAGCACCTGCAGGTTGGTGGGCTCGTCGTCCACCAGCAGCAAGCGCGGGCGGCGGTCAAGGTCGGTGGTCATGGCAAGGCCTTGGTGGGGGTCTGCAGGTTGGCGCGGAGCCGGTCGACGCAGCGCAGGGCCGCGTCGAAATCGAAGTTGTCGATGGCTTCCATGAGATCGCGCATCGCGTCCGGCGGCAGCGCGTCGGCCAAGCGGTGCAATGCGTCCTCGTCGAGTTCATGGCGCTTCAAGGCTTGCTGCAAGCCGCCCAGGCCGTCCAGCACGCTGTGCTGCTCCAGCGGCGCCAGCACGGTGGGCACCTTCGGCGCTGGCGCTGCGATGGCTGGCGGCAGCACCGCGACCACGGACTGCAGCTGGGCCAGCAGTACCGGCACGGCCGCCCGCGCGGGCGCCAGCTGGCCGGCGCGGGCTGCGCGTTCCAACACCTGCGCGGCCAGCCGCAAGGCGGGCAGCGCCAGGTTGCCAGCGGCACCGGCGATGCGGTGGGCCGATGCCGCCAGCGCTGCCGTGTCCTGGCGTTCCAGGGCGTCGGCCAGATCCAGCGGTGTGCCGGCCTGGGCCTGCACGAAGTTGCCAATGGCCGCCTGCAGGCGCTCACGGCTCTGCCACAGCACCAGCCCCTGGTGCCAGTCGACCACGGCGTTGCTCTCTGGCACGTCCTGCGAGCGTGTCGTTCCGGGCGCCGGTTGCAGGCCCAGAACGCGCCCGATCTCGGCGAACAGCTGGTGGGTCACCACGGGCTTGGTGGCGAAGCCGTCCATGCCCGCCTGCTGCGCGGCGAGGCGGTCGGCGGCCTGCACGCTGGCCGTGAGCGCGATGACCGGCGTGGGCACCAGGCCGGCCTCGCGTTCACGCGCACGCAGCGCGCGGGTGGCGCTGAGCCCATCGATCTCGGGCATGTGCATGTCCATCAGCACCAGGTCGAACCGGTGTTCGGCGAGCATGGCCAGCGCCTCGCGCCCGTTGCGTGCGCTGTGCACGCGGTGGCCATGGGCCTGCAGCACAAGCTCCAGCAGTTCCACGTTCTGCGGCACGTCGTCCGCCACCAGGACCGACAGCGGGGGCAACTGGCCCATGGTGGCGACGCCGACCTCCACCTGCGGCGCCTGACCGGCCTGGAGCGGCAGATGCACCTCGAAGCAGCTGCCCACCCCGAGTTCGCTGCGCACGACGATGCGGCCGCCCATCAGCTCGGTGAGCTGGCGCGCGATGGTGGTGCCCAGGCCGGTGCCGCCGAACTGGCGTGTGATCGTGGCGTCGGCCTGCGCGAAGGCGTCGAAGATGCGCTCGACACGGTCCGGTGCGATGCCGATGCCGGTGTCCTGGACGGCGATGACGGTGCTCTCGTCGCGCTGCTCGACACGCACGTCGATGCGGCCCTGGCGCGTGAACTTGATGGCATTGCCCACCAGGTTGACGAGCACCTGCTGGATGCGCAGCGCATCAGCCCGCCGGAAGTCGGAGAGCGCGTCCGGGTAGTGCAGCGCGAGGGCCAGGCCCTTCTTCTCGGCCGTCAGCCGCATCGAGGCCACCACCTGCTCGCACAGCTGGCGCAGCGAGAAATCGCACAGTTCGAGTTCGACCGCCCCCTTCTCGAGCTTGGCCGTGTCCAGGATGTCGTTGAGCAGCCCCAGCAGCGATTGGGCGGCCTGGCGCACCGTCTCCAAATGACGCCGCTGCGGGGGCGCCAGCGCCGTGTTGAGCAACACGTCCGTGAAGCCCAGGATGGCGTTCATGGGCGTGCGGATCTCGTGGCTCATGTTGGCCAGAAAAGTGCTGCGCGCCTGCGCCGCCTGTTCGGCCCGCACCTTGGCCTGGCGCAGCTCGCGCTCCATGGTCTTGCGCAGCGTGATGTCGGTCTTGAAGGCCATGGTCTTGACGAGCCGGCCGGCGCCATCGAACACCGGGTTGTAGGTGGCCTGCACCCACAGCTCGCGGCCGTTCTTGCCCATGCGCTCGAACTCGCCGGCCAGCACCTCGCCGCGCCGCAGCGCGTCCATCATGCGCAACTGGTCGGGCAGACGGCGCAGGTGGGGCGGCAGCATGTCCAGATAGGGCCGGCCGATCAGCTCTTCGGCCCGCTCGTAGCCGAGCATGGCGACGTAGTTGCCGTTGCAATGCAGGATGCGTCCATCGGGCGAGAGTTCGAGCACCGCCATGGCGCGGTCCAGCACCGCGCCGGTGGTCTCGAAGGCCTTGGCGCGGGCGCGTTCCTCGGTCACGTCCAGCATCACGCCGTCGATCCACTGCAGCTGCCCGTCGGCATCGCGCACGCCGCCGGCCGATTCGGCGACCCAGCGTTCGGCGCCATCGGCGCGGCGGATGCGGTACTCAACGGCGTAAGGCTGGTCCTGCGCCAGGGCCAGCGCGATCGCGGCGTTGCGGGCCTGCCGGTCGGCCGGCGGGATCAGGGCTTCCAGGCTGCGCAGGTTGCCGATGAACTCGGCCGCCGGCCAGCCCGTCAAGTCCTCCACGCGCTCGGAGACGAACAGCATGCGCGCGTGCGTGCGTGCCTCGCTGCGGAAGGCCACGCCCGGCATGTTGGCGATCAACGTGCGGTACTGCGCCTCGCGGTTGAGCAGCGCCGTCTCGATCGCCTTGCGTTCGGAGATGTCGGTCACGATGCCGAGGTACAGCGGCTCGCCCTGGCCCTCGGTGCGGCTGATGGCCAGCCGCAGCGCGATCACGCGGCCGTCGCGGTGCCTGCCACTGACTTCGCGGCTGGCGCCGACCAGGCCGGCAAGGCGGCTTTGCAGGTGTTCGGCGCGTTCGGCCGTGTCCAGATCGTCGGGCACCGCTGTCATGAGCAGATCGATGTTGCGGCCCACGATGGTCTGGGCCGACCAGCCGAAGATGCGCTCGGCCGACGCGTTGAACGACAGGATGCGGCCGCTGCGGTCGGCCGAGATGATGCCGTCCACGGCCGTGTCGAGCACGGCGCGCAGACGGCCCTCGCTGTCGCGCAGCCGCTGGTTCAGGTGCTGTGAACGCAAAAGGGCCTGGACCGTGACGGCCAGCGCGCCGATGGTGACGGCGACGAAGGCGATGACCAGCGCCAGCACGTTCTGTGGGTTGGCAGCCGGATCGAAGGCCGGATCGGTGACGCCGATGAAACGCGCCGAGGCCATGCCCACGTAGTGCATGCCGGCGATGGCCAGGCCCATGACGCCGCCCGCCAGCAGGTCCAGCGCCTGGCCGCCCAGGCGCAGCCGGTGTGCCAGGCCGAAGCGGATCCACAGCGCCAGGACCGACAGCACCACGGCCAGCACGATGGAGGCAGCGAAGCCCAGCGGGTCGAAGGCCAGCCGGGCGTCCATGCGCATGGCCAGCATGCCGCCGTAGTGCATCGCGCCGATGCCGGCACCGACCAGCACACCGCCCAGCAACAACTGGCGCCCGCTGATCTGCGGGCGCGCCAGCAAGTGGAGCGCGGTGCCCGCTGCCAGCAGGCTGGGCAGCATGGACAACAGGGTGATGCCGGGGTCGTAGTCCACATCGGTACAGAGCTGGAAGGCCAGCATGCCGATGAAGTGCATGGCCCACACCCCGGCGCCCAGGGCCAGCGCGCCAGCGCCGAGTGCGGCCCAGCGCGCGGCGGGCCGCGTGGTCCGCCGCGCGCCGACGGCCAGCTGCATCGCCGCCCAGGCGGCGGCCACCGCCACCACGACGGAAAGCGCCACCAGCCAGTCGTCGTAGGCGCCGGCGATCTGCAGCGCCGGCGGGATGTCCTCGCGCAGGAACCAGCGGTTCCAGTCGAACGTGGTGAGGGACGTCATGAGATTTGTTACAAATTTACGCGGATCGGAGCCGGCATATGTTCGGCAAAAGCTCCGATCCGTGCGCCCAAGGAATGCACGCCACCGCCGTATTTGTGCGGCGGCGGGGGGCTTGCGGTGCGCGAGTATCAGGCCCGCAGGCGCAGCGCGGCCTGCTCGGCCGGTTCCGGCTGGCCGTAGAGATAGCCCTGGGCGCCATCGCAGCCGCAAGCGGCCAGGAATTCGGCCTGGGCCGGAGTCTCCACGCCCTCGGCCAGCACGCGCAGGCCCAGGCCGCGGGCCAGTGCCACGGTGGCATGCACGATGGCGGCGTCCTGCTCGTCCTGGGGCAGTGCTGAAACGAAGCTGCGGTCGATCTTGAGCTCGTCGAGCGGAAAGCGCTTGAGGTAGGCGAGCGAGGAGTAGCCGGTGCCGAAGTCGTCCAGCGACATGTTGATGCCCAGGGCGTGGATGGCCTGCAGCAGGCCGATGATCTGCTCGCCTTCGCCCATGGCCACGGTTTCCGTGATCTCCAGACGCAGCAGGGCTGGCGCGATGGCGGTTTCGCGCAGCGCCAGGCGCACGGCCTGCACGATCTCGCCGTTGGTCCACTGGCGCGCCGACACGTTCACCGCCACCGGCACCGGCCGCAGGCCGGCGCCCTGCCAGCGCGCCAACTGGCGGGCCACCTCCCGGACGGCCCACGCGCCCATGTCCACGATCAGGCCGGATTCCTCGGCCAGCGGAATGAACTCGGACGGCGGCAGGTCCCGGCCCGGCGCCTGCTGCCAGCGCATCAGCGCTTCCATGCCGATCATGTGGCCACTCTCGAACGCGAACTGCGGCTGGTAGTGCAGCCGCAGGCGCTCATGCAGCAAGGCCTGGCGCAGATCGACCTCGCGCGCCAGGCGGTCGTGCATGCGCGCGTTGATGTCGCTGGCCCAAATGTGGAAGCTGGCTTTGGGCTGGCCTTTGGCGCGGTACATGGCCATGTCGGCCTTGGACAACAGATCCTCGATCTGCGTGCCGTCCCGCGGCACCAGCACCACCCCCACGCTGGCCGAACTGGGCAGCAGGCGGTGGTTGAATTCCGGGCCGAGCGCCACGTCGCGCGACAGCGCGTCGACGATCTTGCTGGCACCCAGGGCGGCGCCCTCGGGGCCGCCCACGTCCTCCAGGATCAGCACGAACTCGTCGCCGCCCCAACGCGCCACCGTGTCGGTGTCGCGGCACAGGGCCTGCAAGCGTTGGGCCAGCACGCGCAGCACGGCATCGCCGGTGCGGTGGCCCAGCGTGTCGTTGATGTGTTTGAAACGGTCCAAGTCGACGAACAGGATGGCGGCCACGCTGTGCTGGCGCTTCACGCGCGACAGCGTGCGCTGCAGTTGCTCATGCAACAGCACGCGGTTGGGCAGGCCGGTCAAGGCATCGTGCGTGGCGGCATGCTCGCGCTCGCGCGCGGCCTCGAGCGCGCCGGTCATGTCGGTGAACACCAGCACGGCGCCATCGACGACCCCGTCCGTGGCCCGCAGCGGGCTGGCTGTCGCGCGAAGGCTACGGACGCCCTCGGCCGAACGCAGCTGCAGCAGTTCGCGCACGCGCACGCTGACGCCCTGGGCGACACAGGCCGTGATCGCCGCATGCAGCGCCTCGTGGCTATGCGCCTCCAGCGGATAGGCGAGCGCCAGGGGGCGGCCGTCCAGCACCCCGGGAGCTGCCTGCTGCACGGCACTGGGATTGGCGAAGCGCACGGTGTGCTCTGCACCATCGACAGTGAGCACGGCGTCGTCGATGGCGCGCAGCGCGGCCTGGGCCTGGGCGCGCGTGCGCTGTTGCTGCCGCTGGGCCGCGCGCGCACGCGCCGCCTCACGCAAGCCCAACGCCACCGCCAGGCCGGCCACCGGCATGGCGGGGGGCAGCCAGCGCTGCTGCGTGAGCAGGGCCGAGCTGGCGGCAAGCGGAAGGCACAGCAGCGCCAGGGCCAGCAGCAGGCGCGCCGGTGCCTTGCGTGGCCGCAAGGCCACCGCGCTGACCAGCAGCAGTGTGAAGAGTGCGGCGAGCGGCGTCGGCACCTGTTCGACCGCCGACTGGGGCAGGGTGGGGGCCCCATCGCCCTGCAGCAGGTGGTAGGCCAGCAGGTCCAGGTGCTGCAGGGCTGCCGGTTGCCACCACGCGAGCAGCAGGGTGACGGCCGCTCCGGCGAACCACCAGGTGGCGCGTGCCGCCGCCGCCGCCGCGATGTTGCGCCGCCGGTGCCGCAGGCTCCCGCGACCGTTCGGGTCGATGGGGCGGGAGCGCGGGCTGGGCATGGCGGTTGGGAATTGGCTGTAAACGCCTCCGATTGTATGGATTGTTGCCAGTTGAATGTTTTGTATTCAGTGCGGGGGCGGCATACCGTCCTTTTTACGCAGGGCTGGAACGAAGTCCATACATCTTGCCGCCCACGAACAGGTATTCCACACGCAGCACGGCATCGCCCTGTTCTCCCTTGAACGTGAAGCCCACGGCCGCCACGCGATCGCCCGCACGGATCTCCTCGGCCTGCCAGGCACGCATGCGCGTGAGCGGCGCCAGCTCGAGTTCCCAACGACGGTCCTGGCGGCTCGGCAGCACGGTCTTGGCCAGCAGCGCGGCGCCATCGACGCCGGCGCTTTGGGCTGGCAGGGTGCGCTGCTTCAGGTCGGCCGGCAGCGCGAGCGTGGCAGGGATCTCGACCACAAGTTCTGCGTGCGGATTGCGCCAGCGGCTTTCGACCACCTGGCCTTCCAGGTAGATCGGCCGGTCCTGGTCGAAGCTGCTCCAGCCGTGGTGGGCGTGGGCGCGCTGCAGCGCCAGCGGTACGCCCAGGCCGGCCAGTGCGACCAGCCGGCGGCGCGTGAGGTTCAGGTTCATGGCATCGCTCCTTCGTGGTGGGTCATTCGTAGGCGATCCAGCGGCCGCAGCCGATGGCGGCCAGCCACAGCCCGCTGGACGCCAACATCTGCAGCCGGGCCAGCCGGTCGAGCCGGGCCAGCGCGCCGCGGCCGTGGAACCAGGCCGCGTTGCAGCCGGCCAGCGCCAGCAGCGCCATCTTGAGCAGGAAGCTGCGCTTGGCCAGCAGCTCGCCGGGCTGGCTGGCGAACATCAGCAGGCCGCTGGCCGCGGCGAGCGCAAACCCGGCCAGCGCCAGCGTCAGCGATAGCCGGGCCAGCGCGGGCACCGGCAGCGCGGCGGCGCCGCCGAATACGCGCACCTCCAGCGCCACGAGGTTGCCCAGCAGCAGCGCGATGCCGACGATGTGCACCACCTCGAGGGTGGGGTAGGCCCAGGGATGGGACTGCAGGGCGGCCAGGGCTTGCATGCGGGCCATCTTCGCACCGGTCGCGCGCGGGTGGCCAAAGCCCGTTTCAGCCGTCGGGCAGAACGCCTTCGCGCGTCCTCTGGGCAGCTGCCGAGGCGCGCGTCGCTATCCCCAGCCATGAAAGCACCTCGATCTCGCGCGGCGTGAGATCGGCCTTGCGCGGCCGGCCGGTCGGGGAAGCGGCGCAGCCACTCGGCCGGCTGCGAAGCCGGCCACGATGTGGGCAGTCTCGGACAGCGCCGTCAGCCGCCGTCGCCCGACCTCGTCTGCGCCTGCGGGGCCGCGGCATGATGTCGTCATGCCCCGGCCGCACCACCATGTCTACGTCGTCCAGCTCGCCGACCCCGTCTGGAACAGCGCGCGGTTCCGCCACGCCAATCCCGACTACCAGATCGGCAAGCCCTTCGTCTACGTGGGCATGACCGGACTGGACCCGGACATCCGCTTCGACAAGCACAAGGCCGGCATCCAGGCCAACCGCTTCGTGATGCTGTACGGCGAGCGCCTGTTGCCGGCGCTGTACGCACGCTACAACCCGATGCCCTACCAGGCCGCCCGCGAGATGGAGGTGGAGCTCGGCATCCGCCTGCGCGCGCAGGGCTTCGGCGTGTGGCAGGGCTGATGCCATCGCCGCCCTTCCACGGCATTCGACGCGGTGCCTTGCGCACGCTGGCCCAGCGCGACGAGCCTGCTGGCTGCCCGGCCTGCGGCTGCGCGTCGCCGCGCGTGTTCGTGGGCGCGCCGCGGCTGGCACCGATGGACGGCGGCACCCGCGCGGCACGAACGGACGACGGTGGCGATCCGCTGCACGTCGCTGACCAGCGCCCCGGCCACCGCGATGCGGCTGGTCCAGCTGTTGGGCGCTTTCGTGCTGCTGCTACCGGCGGCCTGGCTGCTCGGGGAATGGCGCTTCACGCCCACGCCCGCGGTGTGGGCGCACCTGGGCTTTAAGAGCGTGGTGGTGTCGTTCGCCAGCTTCCTGACCTGGTTCTGGTTGCTGCGGCGCTACCTGGCCTCGCAGCTCGGTGTGTTCTCGTTCCTCGCGCCCCTGTTCGGCGTGCTGCTGGGCGTACGCCACCTGGCGTACAGACCCCCGTCGGGGTTCTTCCTAGGATCGCTCCCAAGGTCAGACAAGGCCCACAGGCTTGTAAGACCGGACCGATCCAACCACCCAACGGGAGCACTCCGAATGCAACGCAGCTTCACCCTCAAGGCCCTCACCACGGGCCTCGCGCTGGCCGGTCTGGCCGCCGTTCCCGCCTTCGCGCAGGACACCATCAAGGTCGGCGTGCTGCACGCGCTGTCCGGCACCATGGCGATTTCCGAGACGGCGCTCAAGGACATGGCGCTGATGACCATCGAGGACATCAACGCCAAGGGCGGCGTGATGGGCAAGAAGCTCGAGCCCGTGGTGATCGACACGGCCTCCAATTGGCCGCTGGCCGCCGAGAAGGCCAAGCAGCTCATCACACAGGACAAGGTGGCCGTGACCTTCGGCTGCTGGACCTCGGTCTGCCGCAAGTCGGTGCTGCCGGTCTACGAAGAGAACAACGCGCTGCTGTACTACCCCGTGCAGTACGAGGGCGAGGAGCTGTCCAAGAACGTGTTCTACACAGGCGCGGCGCCGAACCAGCAGGCCATCCCCGCCGTGGAATACCTGATGGGCAAGGAAGGCGGCTCGGCCAAGCGCTGGGTGCTGCTGGGCACGGACTACGTCTACCCGCGCACGGCCAACAAGATCCTGCGCGCGTTCCTCAAGTCCAAGGGTGTGGCCGATGCCGACATCATGGAGACCTACACGCCGTTCGGCCACAGCGACTACCAGACCATCGTCGCGGACATCAAAAAGTTCAGCACCGGCGGCAAGACGGCCGTGGTCTCCACCATCAACGGCGATTCCAACATCCCGTTCTACAAGGAACTGGGCAACGCCGGCCTGAACGCCAAGACCGTGCCCGTGGTGGCCTTCAGCGTGGGCGAGGAAGAGCTGCGCGGCCTGGATCCCAAGCCGCTGGCCGGCCACCTGGCCTCGTGGAACTACTTCATGAGCGTGAAGAACCCGACCAACACGGCCTGGATCAAGCAATGGAGCGACTACGCCAAGGCCAAGAAGCTGCCGGGCCAGTCCACCAAGCCGCTGACCAACGACCCGATGGAAGCCACTTACGTCGGCATCCACATGTGGAAGCAGGCCGTCGAGAAGGCCAAGTCCACCGACGCCGACAAGGTCATCGCCGCCATGGCGGGCCAGACCTTCAATGCGCCCAGCGGCTTCACGCTGACCATGGACGCCAAGAACCACCATCTGCACAAGCCCGTGCTGATCGGCGAGATCCGCCCGGACGGCCAGTTCAACGTGGTGTGGCGCACCAAGGCTCCGATCAAGGCCCAGCCCTGGAGCCCCTACATCGAAGGCAACGACAAGAAGAAGGACGAGCCCGAGAAGAAGTGACGGCTGCCCTGTAGCGCGACGCACGAGAAGGGGCCGCGCGCCCCTTCTTTTTCATCTGGACAGACATCAGGGGGTTGCCTTGCGACGTTGGACAAGGGCTTTGGCCGCAGCATGCATGGGGTGGGCCGTGGCCATCCTGCCGGCGCACGCGCTCACGAACGAGGCCGCGCTGGCCATGGCCTCGGGCACCTCGTCCGAGCGCATCGAGGCCATCACGGCGGCCGTGATCGAGGCGGTCGAGAAGGGCGACGACAGGACCGAGGCCTTCCTGAAGGCCATGGCCGATGACAGCGTGCGCTTCACGGCCGACAAGGTCTTCGTCGTGCAGGGCGACCAGGGCGTCGACCCGGTCACGGGCGCGCAGGTGCCCGTGCCGGCCGACGCGGAGGACGTGGTCAACAACAACCTCATGCGCAGCGAGCTGGACGTGGCGTTGGCCGCGCTGCAACTGCGCAGCAGCGACACGGCCGTGCGCGCCGAGGCCGCGCGCGCACTGGCGGGCGCGCCGTCTGAAGCGCGCGTGCCCCTGGTGCAGAAGGCACTGGCGACCGAGAAGGACGCCGGCATCCGCGAACAGCTGGAACTGGCCCAGGCCGGCGGCCTGCTCAGCAGCGAGGATCCGGCCAAGCGGCTGGCCGCTGCCACGACCCTGGCCGAGAACAAGCGCCCGGCCACCAAGTTGCTGCTCAACGAGCGGCTCGCCGAGGAGCAGGACCCGGCCGTCAAGAAGGCGATCGTGGCCGCCATCGCGAGCATCGACGCCGGCCTGGTCTGGGGCGAACGCCTGGGCCAGGCCTTCACGGGCGTGAGCCTGGGCTCCATCTTGCTGCTGGTGGCGCTGGGCCTGGCCATCACCTACGGCCTCATGGGCGTGATCAACATGGCCCACGGCGAACTCATGATGATCGGCGCCTACGCCACCTACGTGGTGCAGGGCCTGTTCCAGAAGTACCTGCCGGGCGCCTTCGACGCCTACCTGATCGCCGCCATCCCCGCCGCCTTCCTGACTTCGGCGCTGGTCGGCGCGATCCTGGAGCGCGGCGTGATCCGCTTCCTGTACGGCCGGCCGCTGGAGACGCTGCTGGCCACCTGGGGCATCAGCCTGGTGCTCATGCAGCTCGTGCGCTCGACCTTCGGCGCGCAGAACGTGGCCGTGGAAAGCCCGTCCTGGATGAGCGGCAGCGTGCAGCTGCTGCCCAACCTCGCGCTGCCCTGGAACCGCGTGCTCATCATCGTGTTCGCGCTGCTGGTGCTGGGCGCGGTGGCCTGGATGATCGGGCGCACGCGGCTGGGCCTGTTCGTGCGCGGCGTGACGCAGAACCGTCCCATCGCCTCCTGCATGGGCGTGAACACCGCGCGCATCGACACCTACGCCTTCGCGCTGGGCTCGGGCATCGCAGGCCTGGCCGGCTGCGCGCTGAGCCAGGTCGGCAACGTGGGCCCGGACCTGGGGCAGAGCTACATCGTGGACTCCTTCATGGTCGTCGTGGTCGGCGGCGTGGGCCAGCTGGCCGGCACGGTCTACGCCGCGCTGGGCCTGGGCATCCTGAACAAGCTGTTCGAGGGCTGGGCCGGCGCGGTGCTGGCCAAGATCGCCGTGCTGGTTCTGATCATTGTCTTCATCCAGAAGCGGCCCCAGGGCATCTTCGCGATGAAGGGCCGCAGCGCCGAGGCCTGAATCCCATGAGCACCACACCCATGTCTTCCATCGAACGCGCACTGGCGGCCGAGGCCGGCACCGAACTGCCGCCGGCACCGCCGCCCCCGCCGCCCATCGTGCGCCCGGACGTCACGCTGCCGGGCCGCGCGCCGCTGCTGACCCGGCCCGGCTGGGCCGCCTTCTTCGCCGCGCTGCTGGCGGTCTGCGCGCTCGCGCCGGTGCTCAATCTCTGGGTGCCCGAGGGCAGCGCGCTGCACCTGTCGGACTACAGCGTGGCCGTGCTCGGCCGCATCATGTGCTACGCCATCGCGGCACTGGCCATGGATCTGATCTGGGGCTACACCGGCATCCTGTCGCTGGGCCATGGCCTGTTCTTCGCCCTGGGCGGCTACATGATGGGCATGTACCTCATGCGCCAGATCGGCCTGGAGGGAAACTACAAGAGCGAGCTGCCCGACTTCATGGTCTTTCTGGACTGGAAGGAGCTGCCCTGGCACTGGACCTTCAGCGGCTCCTTCATCCTGCAGATGATCCTGGTCGTCGCGGTGCCGGGGCTGCTGGCCTTCGTGTTCGGCTACTTCGCGTTCCGTTCGCGCATCAAGGGCGTGTACTTCTCCATCATCACGCAGGCGCTGACCTTTGCCGCCATGCTGCTGTTCTTCCGCAACGAGACGGGCTTCGGCGGCAACAACGGCTTCACCGACTTCAAGCGCATCCTGGACATCCCCATCGCCACGCAGCAGATGCGCATGACGCTGTTCGTGCTGACCGGCCTCGTGCTGCTGGGCTTCTTCCTGTTTGCGCGCTGGCTGGTGCAAAGCAAGTTCGGCCGCGTGCTGCAGGCCATCCGCGACGCCGAGAGCCGCGTGATGTTCTCGGGCTACAACCCGGTGCGCTACAAGCTCACGGTCTGGACCATCTCGGCCATGATGTGCGGCGTGGCCGGCGCGCTGTACGTGCCGCAGGTCGGCATCATCAACCCGACCGAGATGTCGCCGGCCAACTCCATCGAGATCGCCATCTGGGCCGCAGTCGGCGGGCGCGCCACGCTGATCGGTCCGATCGTCGGCGCCTTCCTCGTCAACGGCGCCAAGAGCTGGTTCACGACGGCTTTTCCCGAGTATTGGCTGTACTTCCTGGGCGCCATGTTCATCATCGTCACGCTGTACCTGCCGCACGGCGTGGTGGGTCTGGTGCGCAAGCTGGCCGCACGCGGCAAGGAGGACCGCGCATGACGCCGGATCTGATGGAGGAGGGCGCGCGGCGCCTGTCGCGCACCGCGGCCCCCGAGCAGGGCCAGACGGAGTCGGGCGGCCGCGAGGCGGGCTTTTCGCGCATCGCCACGCCGGGCGAGGTGGACGTGACGCACGGCCGCATCCTGTACCTGGAGGACGTGCACCGTTCCTTCGACGGCTTCAAGGCCATCAACGGGCTCTCGCTGGACATCGCGCCCGGCGAGCTGCGCTGCATCATCGGCCCCAACGGCGCGGGCAAGACCACGATGATGGACATCATCACGGGCAAGACGCGGCCGGACAAGGGCACGGTGTTCTTCGGCAGCACCATCGACCTGCTGCGCCACACCGAGCCGGAAATCGCCCAGCTCGGTATCGGCCGCAAGTTCCAGAAGCCCACGGTGTTCGAGCAGCTCACGGTGTTCGAAAACCTGGAGCTGGCGCTCAAGACCGACAAGAACGTCATGCCCTCGATGCTGCACCGGCTCGATTCGCGCCAGAGCGACCGGCTGGCCGAGATCCTGCACACCATCCATCTGGCGGGCAGCGTGAACCGGCTTGCGGGCAACCTCAGCCACGGCCAGAAGCAGTGGCTGGAGATCGGCATGCTGCTCATGCAGGACCCCAAGCTGCTGCTGCTCGACGAGCCCGTGGCCGGCATGACGGACGAGGAGACCGCGCGCACGGCCGAGTTGTTCCTCACGCTCAAGGGCCAGCATTCGCTGATGGTGGTGGAGCACGACATGAGCTTCATCCGCACGATTTCGGAGATCGTCACCGTGCTGTGTGACGGCGCGGTCTTGGCGCAGGGCACGCTCGACGAGGTGCAGGCCGACGAGCGCGTGATCGAGGTTTACCTGGGACGATGAGATGAGCATCCTGAGCGTCAAGAACGTCAACCAGTACTACGGCGGTTCGCACATCCTGCGCGATGTCAGCCTGGATGCGCAGCTGGGCAAGGTCACCGTGCTGCTGGGCCGCAACGGCGTGGGCAAGACCACGCTGCTCAAGTCGCTGATGGGCCTGGTGCCGATCAAGACCGGTTCCATCGCGTTCGACGGCAAGCCGATCGAGCGCACCACGCCCTACGAGCGCGCGCGCGCCGGCATCGGCTTCGTGCCGCAAGGCCGCGAGATCTTCGCGCGGCTCACGGTGGAGGAAAACCTGCGCATGGGCCTGGCCTACAAGAGCGGCAGCACGCCGATCCCGGCCGAGCTGTTCGAGCTGCTCCCGGTCTTGAAGCAGATGCTGCACCGGCGTGGCGGCGACCTGTCGGGCGGGCAGCAGCAGCAGCTGGCGATCGCGCGCGCACTGGCGCCCCGTCCGAAGCTCCTGATCCTGGACGAGCCGACCGAAGGCATCCAGCCGTCCATCATCAAGGACATCGGGCGCGTGATCCGCATGCTGGCCGACCGGGGTGACATGGCCATCCTGCTGGTGGAGCAGTACTACGACTTCGCCGAGGAGCTGGCGGACGAGTACCTGGTGATGGAGCGCGGCGTGTTCATCGCGCGCGGGCCCGGCAGCGAAATGCAGGAGAAGGGGATCCGCCAGCTGGTGGCGATCTGAGCGCAGCCGGGGCGGCTGCGCGAAGCAGGGTGCCGCCCTTGTAGCGGCACCCGGACCGGCGCCTTACAGCGCGGCGTCCTTGAGCTTCTTGAGCGAACGCACCTTCACGCGCACGGTGGCGGGCTTGGCAGCGAACTCACGCTCGACCTTGGTGAAGGGGTCGATGCCGCGGCGCTTCTTCTTCGCAGGAATCACCTGAGAGCTGATCTTGAGCAGACCGGGCAGCGTGAACTCGCCCAGGCCCTTCTTGTTCAGCGAGGCGACCATGGTGGCTTCCAGCGCGCCCAGCACGGCCTTGACGACCTTGGGTTCGGCGCCCGACAGCTCGGCCAGGTGCGTTTGCAGCGTGGTCTTGTTGAAGGCGGTCTTGATCGGCTTCAGCGGGCCGGCAGCAGCGGCCTTTTTGGCCGGCACAGGTGCCTTGGCGGGAGCGGCCTTCTTGGCAGGCGCAGCGGCCTTCACGGGAGCGGCCTTCTTGGCGGGCGCCGCTGCCTTGACAGGAGCGGCTTTCTTGACGGGAGCGGTTTTCTTAGCAGTTGCCATGTCGAGATGCTTGTTTGGAATTGGAAATACGCAATGTCGCGTGGGTCCGATTCTAGGAAAGTCGCCGAACCGCCATGAAACCGGTTCTGCAGAAGGGCTGATGCGCTAGCATCGCGGCGGGTTGGCCCCATTGCCGACCACGTCGCTCGGACGGTTCCGGGCGCTTACGTGAAAGTCATCCATGTCCGCTTCTGCTGCAGGCAAGCGCCGTTTCGCGCGCATCGACCGCCTCCCCCCCTACGTGTTCAACATCACGGCCGAGCGCAAGCTCGCGGCACGCCGCGCCGGCGTGGACGTGATCGACATGAGCATGGGCAACCCCGACGGCGCCACGCCGCCGCATATCGTGGCCAAGCTGGTCGAGGCCGCGCAGAGGCCCGACACGCACGGCTACTCGGTCAGCAAGGGCATCCCGCGGCTGCGCCGTGCGATCTGCCACTGGTACGCCGACCGCTACGGTGTGGCGTTCGATGCCGACACCGAGGCCATCGTGACCATCGGCTCCAAGGAGGGCCTGGCCCACCTGATGCTCGCCACGCTGGACCGCGGCGACACCGTGCTCGTGCCAGACCCGAGCTATCCCATCCACATCTACGGCGCCGTCATTGCCGGCGCCGACATCCGTTCGGTGCCGATGGCGCCCGACGTCGACTTTTTCGGCGAGCTCGAGAAAGCCATCCGCGGCAGCTACCCCAAGCCCAAGATGATCGTGCTGGGCTTTCCGTCCAACCCGACGGCGCAATGCGTGGAGCTGGACTTCTTCGAGCGCGTGGTGGCGCTGGCGAAGAAGCACGACATCTTCGTGGTGCACGACCTGGCCTATGCCGACATCGTCTTCGACGGCTGGAAGGCGCCGTCCATCATGCAGGTCCAGGGCGCGCGCGACATCGCGGTGGAGTTCTTCACGCTGTCCAAGAGCTACAACATGGCGGGCTGGCGCGTGGGCTTCATGGTCGGCAACGCCGACCTGGTGGCGGCGCTCGCACGCATCAAGAGCTACCACGACTACGGCACCTTCACGCCGCTGCAGGTGGCGGCCATTGCCGCGCTGGAGGGCGACCAGCAGTGCGTGAAGGACATCGCGCTGCAGTACCAGCGCCGGCGCGACGTGCTGTACAAGGGCCTGACCGAGGCGGGCTGGCAGGTCGATTGCCCCAAGGCCTCGATGTACATCTGGGCACGCATCCCCGAGGCCTACCGTGCGATGGGCTCGCTGGAGTTCTCCAAGCAGCTGCTGGACAAGGCCAAGGTCAGCGTCTCGCCCGGCATCGGCTTCGGCGACCACGGCGACGAGCACGTGCGCTTCGCGCTGATCGAGAACGAATCGCGCATCCGCCAGGCCGTGCGCGGCATCAAGGCCATGTTCAAGGCAGACGGCTTGGTGTGAGTGCGGCATGCCAATAGTGAGCATGCGTTATCATTAGCGCCTTGCGAGGGCAGCCGCCCTCGCTTTCTTTTTTTCCGAAGAATCGCGCACCGCCATGGATCTGCTCGGCATCCTGATCGCCACCCTGGTCGCCGGCGTCGGCAGCGTGTGGCTCGCAGCGCTGCTGCTGGGGCTGGCCGCACGCCAGCGCCGGCTCCTCGCCGACCGGCGCTACCTGCTGAGCTTTGCCGCCGGCGCGCTGCTCGCCACGGCCTTCGTGCACCTGCTGCCAGAGGCCTTCGAGAGCGGCATGAACCCTGCCCTGCTGTTCGGCGTGCTGCTGGCCGGCCTGGTGTTGTTCTTCCTGCTCGACAAGGTGGAGCTGTGGCACCACGGGCACGAGCATGCAGACCACGGCCACGCGCATGGCCAGCATCACCACCACGGCCACCACCATCACCACCATGGCGGCAAGGGCGGCAGCTGGGCCGTGCTGGCCGGCGACAGCGTGCACTGCTTCGGCGATGGCATCGTGATCGCCTCTGCCTTCACGGTCAGCCCCGCGCTCGGGGCGGTGGCGGCGCTGGCCGTGCTCGCGCACGAGGTGCCGCACCACATCGGCGATCTCGTGGTGCTGGACGGTGGCACCGGCACGCCGCGCGTGGCCGTGCTCAAGCTCACGCTGGCCGGCATGGTCACGGCACTGGGCGGCCTGGTTGGCTGGTGGCTGCTGGAGCGGCTGCAGGCCTGGCTGCCGTACTTTCTCGTGGTGGCCAGCAGCAGCTTCGTCTATGTCGCCCTGGCCGACCTGATTCCGCAGCTGCAGACGCGGCTGACCAAGCGCCAGACTGTGGCCCAGGTCAGCTGGCTGGTGGCCGGCATCGCGCTCGTGGCGGTGGTGGGCACGCTGGCGCACCACGGCCACAGCCACGACCACGGCCATGGCGACCATGACGGGCACGGCCACGACGGTGTCACGCAGTCGCATGACCATGCAGGCGAGCACGCGCACGACCACGCGCCTGCGGCGCCGGCCTTCAAGTAGGGGAACTTCCGGGCCGCTGCGGCGGTCCGCACGGTGACAACAGCACGACGCAGCATGCCCACTTCTTCTTTGCTCCCGACCCGCCGCCTGCTCGCGGTCTGCAGCCTGGCGCTGGCCCTGGCCACGCCAGCGTTCGCACAGCACGACCACAAGGCCCACGCCCATGGCCGCATCGAACTCGACGTGGCGGTCGACGCCCAGCGCATCAGCCTGCGCATGGAGTCGCCGTTGCACGACCTGCTGGGCTTCGAGCGCGCCCCGCGTTCGGTGGCCGAGCGGGGCCGCGTGACGGCGCTGGTTGAGCAGTTGCGCGCGGCCGACAAGCTGTTCGTGGTCGATGCCGCAGGCGAATGCCAGCTGGCCGATGCCGTGGTCGAGGCGCCCGTGCTGGGCCTGGGCGCAGCCGCGGCGGCGGCTTCCGCCGCGTCCACGCCGGCCGCCGCACCCGATGCCGAGGCCCATGCCGACCTGGTGCTGACGGCCAACTTCGACTGTCGCAAGGCCGCGGCCGCGCAGCATGTGGATGTGCGCCTGTTCGAGGCCTTCCCGGGCGTGCGCACCGTGGCCGCCCAGGTGGCCGGACCCAAAGGCCAGGGTCTGACGCTGCTGCGCAAGGCGGCGGCCCGTTTGTCGCTCGCGGGCAAGTGAGTCATCCGGTCCTGCAGATCGAAGGTCTGCGCTTCGCCTGGCCCGACAGCGCGGCCGACTGCCTGGACATTCCAAGCTTCACGGTGGCCGCTGGCGATACCGTGTTCGTGCATGGGCCGAGCGGTTGCGGCAAGAGCAGCCTGCTGGCGCTGGCGGCCGGTGTGCTGCTGCCCCAGCAGGGCCGCGTGCTGCTGGCCGGGCGCGACTGGCAGGGCCTTTCGCGCGCGGCGCGCGACCGCTGGCGCGTGGACCACGTGGGCATCGTGTTCCAGCAGTTCAACCTGCTGCCCTACCTGAGCGTGCTCGACAACGTGCTGCTGCCCTGCCGCTTTTCCACCCAGCGCCAACGCGCAGCCGCCCAGCAGGGCGGCTCGGCCCGCGCGCAGGCCGGCCACTGGCTGGCGGCCATGGGCCTGGACGAGGCGCTGTGGTCGCGCCAGCCCGGTCAGCTCTCGGTCGGTCAGCAGCAGCGCGTGGCGGCAGCGCGCGCGCTGGTCGGCATGCCGGCCCTGGTGATCGCCGACGAGCCGACCTCGGCGCTGGACGAAGACCGGCGCGATGCCTTCGTCGACCTGCTGCTCGCCGCCTGCGCGGGCGCAGGCAGCGCGCTGCTGTTCGTGAGCCACGACCGGCGGCTCGCGCCGCGCTTCAAGCGCCAGGTGGCGCTGCCCGAACTGAACCGCGCGCCAGCGGGGAGGGCGGTGGCATGAAGCCTTTCCTGGCCGTGCTGGCGCTGCGCAGCGCCTGGAACCGGCGCTTCACGCTGGCGCTGACGATCGCTTCGATCGCGTTGTCCACCTTCATGTTGCTGGGTGTGGAACGCATCCGCAGCGATCTGCGTGACAGCTTTGCCTCGGCCGTCTCGGGAACCGACCTCATCGTCGGCCCGCGCACCGGCTCGGTGCAGTTGCTGCTGTATTCGGTATTCCACGTGGGCGGTGCACGCAACAACATCGGCTGGAACACGGTGCAGGCGCTCAAGGCGCAACCGGCCGTGGCCTGGGTGGTGCCGCTGTCGCTGGGCGATGCGCACCGCGGCTTTCCGGTCATGGGCACCAGCGTGGAGATCTTCGAGCGCTTTCGCCATGGCGAGGGCCAGCCGCTGCGCCTGGCCCAGGGCCAGCCCTTCGCCCAGCTGTTCGACGCCGTGATCGGCGCCGAGGTGGCCGAGCGCCTGGGCTACGGCCCGGGCCAGCGCATCACGCTCGCACACGGCGGCGGCGAGCTGGAACAGGACAGCCATGCCGACAAGCCCTTCGGCGTGGTCGGCGTGCTGGCGCGCACAGGCACGCCGATCGACCGCAGCGTGCTGATCAGCCTGGAAGCCATGGAGGCACTGCACGCCGACTGGATCGGCGGCATGCGGCTGCCGGGCCGTGCGCCGGCGGCGCCGCCGGCCGACCTCACACCCAAGTCCGTCACGGCCGCGCTGGTCGGCCTCAAGAGCCGCGCCCAGGTGTTCTCGGTGCAGCGCTGGGTCAACAACTACAGCGGCGAACCCGTCATGGGCATCCTGCCCGGTGTGGCCATGGACGAGCTGTGGGACGTGATCGGCCCCGGCGAGCAGGCGCTGCTGGCCATGTCGGGCCTGGTCGCGCTGGTCAGCATGGCCGGCCTGGTGGCCGTGGTGCTGGCCGGCCTGAACGAGCGCCGGCGCGAGCTGGCTGTGCTGCGCGCCGTGGGCGCCGGCCCGGTACAGGTCATGGGCCTGTTGGCGCTCGAAGGCCTGTGGGTCACGCTGGCCGGGCTGCTGCTGGGCCTTGCGGCGCAGTGGGCCGTGATCGCCGCGACAGGGCCCTGGCTGCAAGCGCAGTTCGGCCTCAGCCTGCAATTGGCGCTGCCGAGCGCAGCACAATGGACCCTGTTGGCCGCCTTGCTGGTGGCCGGGTTGCTGGCCAGCCTGGTGCCGGGCTGGCGTGCCTACCGTTTGTCCCTGGCCGACGGCCTGACCCCGAGGATTTGACATGTTCCAAAACCGTGACCGCATGCCGACGCGCCGGGGCGCCCTGGCCGCCTGTGCCGCTGCCACCCTCGCGCCGCTGGCAGCCCGGGCCGCGCAGTTCCGCGAGATCACCTGGACCGAGCTGGTGCCGGCCGGCTGGGATCCGGCCAAGGACCTGCAGGGCCTGAGCGCGGGTGCCGGCGGCCTGCCGGACACCGACCCGCGCGCCAAGGAGCTCATGGACAAGCTGCGCGAGATCTGGGACAACGCGCCCACCGTCGCCGCCATGAACGGCATCGACGCCAAGCTGCCCGGCTACCTGGTGCCGCTGGAAGAGGGCAAGCAGGGCATCCGCGAGTTCCTGCTGGTGCCGTACTTCGGCGCCTGCATCCACACGCCGCCGCCGCCGTCCAACCAGATCCTGCTGGGCCGTGCCGACAAGCCCTTCACGGGCCTGCGCACGATGGAGGCGATCTGGGTCTACGGCCGTCTGGAGATCGAGCGCGCACCGTCTTCGATGGGCGTGGCCGGTTACACCATGCGCGTGGCCAAGGTCGAGAAGTACCGCGAGAAGTAAGGCGTGGAACGTTCGACGCGCCAGCGCGACGCGATCCGCCAGGCCCTGGTGCAGGCCGGCCGGCCGCTGCTGCCCACCGAGATCCTGGCCGCGGCCCAGGCCGAGGTGCCGGCCTTGGGCATCGCCACCGTCTACCGCAACCTCAAGCAGCTCGCCGAGGCCGGCGAGGTGCAGAGCGTGGAGCTGCCGGGCGAGGCGCCGCGCTTCGAGCCAGGCGGGCACCACCACCACCACCACTTCAGCTGCACGGTCTGCCACCGCGTGTTCGACGTGCACGCCTGCCCGGGCGACATGCAGAAACTGGCGCCACCGGGCTTCGCGGTGGAGCGCCACGAGCTCACGCTGTACGGCCGCTGCGACGAGTGCGCCGCCCCCCAGGGCAGCCGCCGGCGCAAGGCCGCACGGCGAAGCTGAGAAAAGCGCCTGCCGACGGCCTTTTGTCCCACAATGGTCTGGCGGGCCGATGGCGACAATGCGCTCGTCGGGCGCGCTGGCCCGCCCAAGGAGGACGTATGGACAGCTTGCGAACGCGTGCGGCTCTGGCCGTCGGTCTGCTGGCGGGCGCCTGCGCTTTCGCGCAGGGCAGCAGCACCTCTTCCTCTCCGCCCGCCGGCGCGAACTACGAGCTGCGCCGCAACAGCTGGCTGCCGGGAGGGTACGCCGGGTTGAACCTGGGTCGTCCGAGTTACCGGCTGGACTGCGGCATCGCTGGCTGCGACCAGCCCAATCTGGCGGGCCACGCCTATGTCGGCAGCATGTTCAGCCCGTACTTCGGTGCCGAAGTGGGCGTGCTGAGCATGGGCGATTTCGAGCGGGCAGGCGGCGACACCCGGGCTGAAGGGGTCAACTTCAGCCTGGTCGGCCGAGCGCCGGTGGGCGCCGGTTTCGGGGTGTTCGGCCGCGTGGGCACGACCTGGGGGCGCACGCGCATCGACGCGGCGCCCGGCGCAGGCATCGCCACCGGCCGAGCCAGCGGCTGGGGGCCGGCCTACGGCCTCGGGGTGGACTGGGCGTTCAGCAGCAACTGGTCGGCCGTGCTGGATTGGCAGCGCCACCGTTTCGATTTTGCGGGCGACGACAATGGCTGGGTTCGCTCCACCAGCATCGGCCTCAAGTACCGCTTCTAAATTCCGCCTCCATGCCCCAGACCCGCATCCTGTACGTCGAAGACAACGAAGACCTGCGCGATTCCATTGCCATGCTGCTGGAGGAGGAGCCTGGCTACGCCGTGCAGGTCTGCGGCACCGGCGAGGAGGCTCTGGCGCTGCTGGCGCAGGACGGGTGCGACATTCTGATCAGCGACGTGGGTCTGCCTGGGTTGTCGGGCGTGGAACTCGCCCAGCAGGTGCTGGCGCGCAACCCGGCGCAATATGTGCTGCTGTGCTCCGGTTACGACATGGGCACCGAGCTTGAGGCCATGGGCCCGCACGTGCAGGCGCTGACCAAGCCTTTCGAAGTCGACGCGCTGGAGCGGCTGTTGCAGCAGATGGCGGCGGCGCTGCGCGGCGCGGCCTGAGGGCGGTATTGCCCGCGCCGACTCAGTCGCGGCGTTCCATCCAGCCCACCGCCTGGTCGCGCAATTGGACGATGCGCGACCAGCTCATGCACATGCGCGCGTACGCCCGCAGCACGTCCGTGCTGACCGGGGCGTCCATGCCTTCCAAGGCCGCGGGTTCCAACCGGTCGCGTGCCACCGTTTCGAACTCGCTGCTCGCCCGCACCCACTGGTCGGCCAAGTCGCCGTAACCGGAGTCGTGCAAAGCCAAGCATGCATCGTCCCGCCGGTGCTCTTCGATCAGAGCCAACGTCTGTGCCTGCCGCAAGTCCATGTGATTTCCCCTGTCGCTGCGCTGCAGCGTCGCTGTTGCATTCGGTTTCGAGGATAGATGGTGCGTGTCGGTGCGCGGGCCGCTTGTAGGCGGTGAGCGCATCAGCACGTGCGCCTTGTCCGTTCCTGGCCTACAAGCCCAATGCGCACGCGCTGCGGCGGCCAGCGCCTACAGCCCCTGGCACGTGGACACCCGATCCTGCGTTTGCGCGGTGTTGCGTGCGTTTCGGATGGAGGATGCGATGAAGAAAGTGTTGTTGGCAACCGTCGCGGCGTTGAGCCTGGCCACCGCTTCTGCACAGGTCGGCAAGGCTGCCTCGGAGGCGACCGATGCCGCCAAGCACAAGATCGATCAAAAGCGTGCCGAGAGCGAGGCCGAAAAGAGCGGCCCGGTGGGCAAGGCCGTCAACAACTTGAAATCCGGCTACCACAAGAAGCAGTCGGAACGCTCGGCCAATCAGGCCAAGAAGGCCATCAAGAACGCCGGCTGATCCGGCGCGCAGCGTGCTGGCTTCAGGCCGTCTCGGCCCAGGCCAGCGCCTGCAAGTGCGCCATGTTCACCTGCCGGCTTGACAGCGCCAGCGCATTGGCGACGCGCGCGAACACCGCATCGTCGCCGCGTTCGCAGGCCTCGGTGAGCTCGAGGAAGGGCGCGTACAGGCCGCGGCGGTGCAGCAGCGCATCGACCACCGGCTCGGGCAGAGCCACCGATTCCAGCGCCTTGGCCATTGGCACGCCCAGCATGCTGTCCAGCAGCGAGAACACGCCCACCGTGAAAGCGTTGTCGCATTCTTCCGGCGACAGCAGCTCGGCCGTCAGAAGCTCCATGAGGCGGCCGCGCACCACCGCAGTCTGGCCGATGGCAGGTGGTGGGCCGCCGCTGCGCGAGGTGCTCAGGAGCAACCCCGCCCAGCGCAACAGCTTGTGCATGCCCAGGATCATCACGGCGTGGCGGAACGAGGTGATCTCGCAATTCAATCCGAAGCCAGAGGCGTTGATGAAACGCAGCAGGTTGAACGACAGGGTGGGGTCGCGCTTGAGCAGATCTTCCAACTCGGCCGCGTCGGCCTGGCTGCGCACCAGGTTGACGAGCCGCAGGATGGTCGCCTGCGATGGCCGGATGGTCAGGGCCTTGACCATGGTCGGCTTGGCGAACCAGTACCCCTGGAACAGCTTGACCCCGTAGCCCGCCAGCAGCTTGTGCTGCTCGCCGGTTTCCACCTTCTCGGCGACCAGTTGGGCGGTGGTGTTGCTGCGGGCGAACTGCACGAACGCTTCGACCTTGTCGCTGGACAGCACCATGAGGTCCAGCTTGATGTACGCAGCCAGGGGACGCCAGGGCGCGTAGCCGCGCGTCAGCACGCTGTGGTTGAAGGCAAAACGAAAGCCTTCCTTGTGCAGCTTGCGCATGACCTCGGCCATCTTCGCGATGAGGGAGGGATCGTGCCCGGCCACTGGCGGCACCTCCAGCACCACTTTGTCCGGATGGATCAGCTCCAGGTGGCCCCCGGCCAGGCTTTCGTGCGTGCAGTTGATGAACACCAGCTTGTTGCCGACCAGTGTCTCGGTGTCGGCGAACGACAGCGCATTGAACAGCAGAGCGGCATCGCTGTCGGCCGTGTGCTGGCTTGGGGACGTCGAGCGGTCGAACAGTTCGTAGCCGAGCACCGTGCGTGTGTCGTCCACGATGGCCTGCCGCGCGATCACGACCTGGTTGTCATCGCCCGCGGGCTTCATCGGTGTCAGCGCGTCGGGAATGATGGACATGGTGCAGGCTCCGTGCGGGCAGGCGGTTCTGGGCGGGGGACGGAATGCGTGGGCCGGTGGAGTGGGGTGCGGCTCACTCGACCAGAGCGTCGGCCCAGGCCAGCGCATCCAGGTGCGCCAGGCTGACCTGGCGCTCGGTCAGGTGCAGAGCGGCCGTGGCGCGGCGGAAGGCCTCGGCATCACCGGTTTCGCAGGCCTGCGCCAGTGCCAGCAGGTCGGCGTACGGCCCATTGCCGTGCAGCAGCGCGTCGACGATGGGTGGCTGCAGCGTCAGCAGGCCCACGGCCTGCTCCATGGGCATGCCCAGCATGGTGTCCAGCAGCGAGAACACACCGACCACGAAGGCAGCATCGCATTCCTCGGGCGACATGGACTCGGCCGCCAGCAGCTCCATGAGCCGGCCGCGCACCACGGCCGTGCTGCCCACCACCGGCGAGGCCGCGCCGGCCGCCGCCGTGGTCAGCAGCAGTGCGGCCCAGCGGAACAGTTTCTTCAGGCCCAACAGCATCACGGCCTGGCGGAACGAGGTGATCTCGCGCGTGAGCCCGAAGCCCGAGGAGTTGATCAGGCGCATCAGGTTGAAGCCCAGCATCGCGTCCTTCTTGAGCACCTGCTCGATCTCGTCGGTGCTGGCCTGGTTGCGCACCAGGTTGATGAGTTGGATCACGTTGGCCTGCGAGGGCGCGAGCAGGCGCGTCTTGATCAGGTCCGGCTTGGCGAACCAGTACCCCTGGAACAGCTCCACGCCGTAGCCGACCAACTGCTCGTATTGGGCGGCGGTTTCGGTCTTCTCGGCGATGAGCCGCGCGCCGGTGCGGGTCTGCGCAGCCTGGATCAGCTTGGGCAACAGCATCGGGTCGATGTCCGCGAGGTCCAGCTTGATGAAGTCGGCCAGCGGCTGCCAGCTGACATAAGCCGGCTCGAGCACCTGTTGGCTGAAGGCCAGGCGAAAACCCCGCTTGCGCAGCCCATGCAGCGCGTGCGAATGCGCTTCGATCTCGGCGGGCGCGTCGCCTGCGATGCCCTCGATCTCCAGCACCAGCCGTTCGGGCTGCACCAGATCCAGGTGGCCGCCGGCCAGGCTGTTGTGGGTGCTGTTGACGAAGATCGCGAACTGGCCGACCAGGGCCTCGCTGCCGGTATGCGCCAATGCGCTGAACACCAGTGCCACGTCGTGCGCAGGGGCGTGGGCGTCCGCAGGGTGGGAGCGGTCGAACAGCTCGTAGCCGAACACCGCGCGGCGCTTGTCCACGATGGGCTGGCGGGCGATCAGCATGGACGCGGTATCGGCAACGGTCATGGGGGCGTGGCGGTTCAACCAGAATGGAGTCTTGGCGAATTCTAGGGCGCTGCGTTTCATTCGTACGCCATCTCTTTCCAATGGGCTCCGACACTTGACCCAATCTCCGAACATCGCAGCCGGCCTGCGCCCCGCAGCGCTGGCCGCGCTGTGCGAAAGCGCGCCCGCCCGCAAGGCCATGCTCGCGCGTGCGCTGGGCGATGGCCTGCCGCTGGACGCGCAGCAGCAGCTCGCGCCGCCGGCCGTGGTGCCAGGCCGGCCGGCGCAGCCCATGCTGGTGCCGCACCAGCAGCTCAAGCCGCGGCCGGTGCACACCCCCGCGGGCCGTGCCGTGCTGCTGCATGCGCTGGCCCACATCGAGTTCAATGCCATCAACCTGGCCTGCGACATCCTGTGGCGCTTTGAAGGACTGCCCGAGGCCTTCTACCGCGACTGGGCCCGCGTGGCGCGCGAGGAGGCCCTGCACTTCCAGCTGCTGGCCGCGCATCTGGCGGATTCGGGCCATGCGTACGGCGATTTCCCGGCGCACAACGGCCTGTGGGACATGGCCGAGAAGACGCAGGACGATCTGCTCGCGCGGCTGGCCCTGGTGCCGCGCACACTGGAGGCACGTGGCCTGGATGCCGCGCCGCCAATCCGGGCCAAGCTGGTGGCCGCGGGCGACCGGCGCGCGGGCGAAATCCTGGACGTGATCCTGGCCGACGAGGTCGGCCACGTGGCCATCGGCAACCACTGGTACGGCTGGCTGTGCCGGGCGCGCGGGCTGGAGCCGGTTGCCACCTACGCGGCGCTGGCACGCCGGTACGGCGCGCCGCGGCTCAAGGGGCCGTTCAACCTGGAGGCCCGGCGCGCGGCCGGCTTCAGCGAGGCTGAACTGGCCGCCCTGCAGCAGCCGGACGCCTCCCTACAATGACCCGGACACCACCACGAGGACGCAAGATGGCTTTGTACGCATTGGATGAACGCACGCCGCAGGTGGCCGAGACCGCCTGGGTGGCCGAGAGCGCCCAGGTCATCGGCGGTGTGGCCCTGGGGCCGGACAGCAGCGTCTGGCCCGGCGTGGTGATTCGCGGCGACAGCGGGCCGATCTCGGTGGGCGAGGGCAGCAACATCCAGGACAACAGTGTGCTGCACGCCGACGAAGGCGTGCCCCTCACCATCGGCAGGCACGTCACCGTGGGCCACCAGGTCATGCTGCACGGCTGCACGGTGGGCGACGAGTCGCTGATCGGCATCGGCGCCGTCGTGCTCAACAACGCGAAGATCGGCCGCAACTGCCTGGTCGGCGCCGGCGCGCTCGTGACCGAGGGCAAGGAGTTCCCGGACGGCTCAATGATCGTCGGCAGTCCCGCCAAGGTGGTGCGGCAGCTGACGCCGGAGCAGATCGAGGGGCTGCGCCGCAGTGCGCGGCATTACATGGACAACGCCCGGCGCTACCGCGCGGGCCTGAGGAGGATCGGCTGATGCGCGCCGTGCCGGGCCGCCCCAAACAAGCGCGCTCCCGCTCGGCGGGACAGGCCGCAGGCCGAAGGGTGCAGAAATGACTGAACTGCGCAAGTTTCTGTTCGACGGCCTGCCGGTGCGTGGGGCCATCGTGCGCCTGACCGACGCCTGGCAGGAGGTGCTGCGCCGCCGCGCGTCCAACACCACGGCGGGCGCCTACCCTGCGCCCGTGCAGTCGCTGCTGGGCGAGATGACGGCAGCCGCCGTGCTGATGCAGTCCGGCATCCAGTTCGATGGTGCGCTGGTGCTCCAGGTGTTCGGCGACGGCCCGCTCAAGCTGGCGGTGGTGGAGGTGCAGTCCGACCTGCGCGTGCGCGCCACGGCCTCGCTGAACGGCGCGGTCGAGAACGGTGCCACCCTGTCGGAGCTCATCAACCAGAGCGGCCAGGGCCGCTGCGCGATCACGCTGGACCCCGCGCGCAAGCAGCCTGG
Organism: Variovorax boronicumulans; assembly: GCF_007677875.1. Lineage (GTDB taxonomy): Bacteria > Pseudomonadota > Gammaproteobacteria > Burkholderiales > Burkholderiaceae_C > Pseudorhodoferax > Pseudorhodoferax boronicumulans_A. The sequence goes on from NZ_VEDO01000004.1 coordinate 252,856, forward strand.
TCAGCAGCCCTACCAGGGGGTGGTGGCGCTCAGCGACGCTGAGGGCCAGAGCTTCGAGCGCATGGCCGAGGTGCTGCAGCACTACATGCGCCACAGCGAGCAGCTGGACACCGTGCTGGTGCTGGCGGCCGACGCCCAGGTGGCGGCCGGCCTGCTGATCCAGCGCCTGCCCGTCAAGGGCGAGGCCAACCTGGCCGGCCAGGCCAGCGCGGGCGAGGATGCGGCGCAGGCCGACACGCAGGGCCAGAACGAGGACTTCAACCGCATCGCCCACCTGGCCAGCACGCTCAAGCGCGAGGAGTTGCTGACGCTGGACATCGACACCGTGCTGCGCCGGCTGTTCTGGGAAGAGCGCGTGCTGACCTTCTCGCCGCTCACGGGCGAAGCCGGCCCGCGCTTCGCCTGTACCTGCAGCCGTGAGCGCGTGACGCAGATGATCCGCGGCCTGGGCCAGGCCGAGGCCGAGTCCATCCTGGCCGAGCGCGGCGACATCGAAGTGGGGTGCGAGTTCTGCGGCCAGCAGTACCGCTTCGACGCGGTCGATGCGGCGCAGATCTTTGCGGCGCCAGGCTCGTTGCCGCCGGGCAGCCAGTCGGTTCAGTAGTCCTGCAGCCGGCGAAACAGCCGGTGCTCGCAGGCCGCGTCGCCATCGCAGGCGCAGCGCCAGCGGGCGGCCGTTGGCGCGTCGGGCAGCGCGCCCAAGCGGGCGGCAAGCACGGGCAGGGCGCGCAGCGCGCGCTCGGCGCGGGCGAGCCGCGCAGGGCCGTGGCCATAGACCACCTGGAAAGGCAGGCCGGCGCGGTCCAGCGCTGCGCGCACCAGCGCGTCCACGGGCGCCTGTACCTGCGGACCGTCGCGCTGGATGCCGTCGGCCACCCAGGGCAGGTCCAGGCCCATGACCAGGGTCAGGGCGTAGCTGCGCTGGTGCTCCAGCGCGAACGGGTACAGCGTGCGGTCGCCGAACAGCAGGTCGCTGTAGACGGCGACCATGAGCGGCGTGGTATCGGCGATGAGCAGCTCCGGGGCCTTGGCGGCCGCGCTGGCGATCGCAGCGGCGTGTGCGCGGGCGATGCCGTCCTGTTCTTCGGCGCGCGGCGTGCGGCCGGCGTCCAGGCACCACTGGCGCAGCAATTCGGGCACCAGCTCAACGGCGAGGCCGCGCGCGGTGAGCGATTGCGCCAGCGCCTGCGACAGCGCCGTCTTGCCGCTGCTCTCGGCGCCGAGCAGCGCGATGCGGGTGGTCACGGGGTGCTCGGGACGGCCGCCACGAGCCGGCGTTTCCAGGCCTGCCAACCCAGCCAGCTCAGCCCAATGAACAGCGCGTAGAGCAACGTGGTCAGCCACAGGCCCTTATAGGCGAACAGCCCCACGCTGACGGTGTTGACGACCAGCCAGACCAGCCAGTTCTCGATGTACTTGCGGCCCAGCAGGTACTGGCCGACCAGGCTCACGGCCGTGGGGAAGGCGTCCCACCAGGGCACGTCGGTGTCGGTGAAGCGCATCAGGAACAGCGCCACCAGCGGCCACAGCACGGCGCAGGCCGCCACCACGGCCCAGCAGCCCGCCGCCGACAGGCGCGCCACGCGCAGCGCCGAGCCATCGGGCCGGTGCCCGCGCAGCCAGTTGAACCAGCCCCACAAGGCGACGCTGGCGAAGAAGATCTGCAGCGCGGCGTCGCCATAGAGCTTGCTGCGCGAAAAGAGGCCGAAATAGAGCAGCGAACTCACGGCGGCCAATGGCCAGCCCCAGTGCCGCTCACGGATGTTGAAGCCCACCATGGCCAGCGCCAGCAGCACGGCCAGGATCTCCAGCCAGCTGCTGGCCACGCCCCACAGCGTGAAGGCCGGCTCCAGCAGCCACAGCCAGGCGGCGATCAGGGGCTCGGGCATTCAGCGCGTGAGCTGCACGAACAGTTCGTTGGGCTTGACCATGCCCAGCTCGCCGCGGGCCTTTTCTTCCACCATCTCCAGGCCGTCCTTGAGGTCGGCGACCTCGGCCGCGAGCCGGTCGTTGACCGCCTGGGCCTTGGCGTTGGCGGCCTGCTGGTCAATCAGCCGCTCTTGCAGCTCGGCCACATTGGAGATGCTGCCGCGGCCGAACCAGAGCTGGGCGTGCACGACGGCCAGCAGCACCAGCAGCACGGCCGGAACGAAGCGCGAGCCCATGGGAACGGCGACGGCAGCAGAGGTGGGAGCGGGACGCTCAGCGCAGCACGTTGAACGCGCGGCGGCCCGGGTAGCGCGCGACGTCGCCGAGGTCTTCCTCGATGCGCAACAGCTGGTTGTACTTGGCCATGCGGTCCGAGCGCGACAGCGAGCCGGTCTTGATCTGGCCGGCGTTGGTGCCCACCGCGATGTCGGCGATGGTGGAGTCTTCGGTTTCGCCCGAGCGGTGGCTGATGACCGAGGTGTAGCCCGAGGTCTTGGCCAGCTCGATGGCGGCGAAGGTCTCCGACAGCGTGCCGATCTGGTTGATCTTGATCAGGATGGAGTTGGCGATGCCGCGCTCGATGCCTTGCTGCAGGATCTTGGTGTTGGTGACGAACAGGTCGTCGCCGACCAGCTGCACGCGCTTGCCCAGCACCTCGGTCTGGTGCTTCCAGCCATCCCAGTCGCCTTCGGCCATGCCGTCCTCGATGCTGATGATGGGGTACTTGTCGCACCAGCCCGACAGCATGGCGGTCCACTCTTCGCTGGACAGCGACAGGCCTTCGCCTTCGAGCACGTACTTGCCGTCCTTGTAGAACTCGGAGGCGGCGCAGTCCAGGCCCAGCGCGATCTGCTCGCCGGGCTTGTAGCCGGCCTGCTCGATGGCCTGCAGGATCATCTGGATGGCGGCCTCGTGGCTGGCCACACTGGGAGCGAAGCCGCCTTCGTCGCCGACGGCCGTGCTGATGCCCTGGTCGTTGAGGATCTTCTTGAGCGCGTGGAAGGTCTCGGTGCCGTAGCGCAGGGCTTCGCGGAAGCTCGGTGCGCCGACCGGGATGATCATGAACTCCTGCAGGTCCAGCGAGTTGTTGGCGTGGGCGCCGCCGTTGATGACGTTCATCATCGGCACCGGCAGCGAGACGCCGCCCATGCCGCCGAAGTAGCGGTACAGCGGCAGGCCCGATTCCTCGGCGGCGGCGCGGGCCACGGCCATGGACACGGCCAGCATGGCGTTGGCGCCCAGGCGCGACTTGTTCTCGGTGCCGTCCAGGTCGATCAGGGTCTTGTCCAGGAAGGCCTGCTCGGAAGCGTCCAGGCCCAGCACGGCTTCGCTGATCTCGGTGTTGACATGCTCGACGGCCTTGAGCACGCCCTTGCCCAGGTAGCGGCTCTTGTCGCCGTCGCGCAGCTCGATGGCTTCGCGCGAGCCGGTGGAGGCGCCCGAGGGCACGGCCGCGCGGCCCATGGTGCCGGATTCCAGCAACACGTCGCACTCGACGGTGGGGTTGCCGCGGCTGTCCAGGATCTCGCGACCCACGATGTCTACGATGGCACTCATTGCTACTTCTTTCTCAGAGCTAGGAAATCCTTGGGGCGAGGGCTCAGACGCCCTCGACCACGATCATGCGCATGATGGCCGCGCCCTGGCGTGCCGCGCGGGCCTTGCCGTACTCGGGCGAGGCGTCGAAGGCCTTGGCGGCCTCGACGCTGGGGAACTTGAGCATGACCAGCCGGCTCGGCGACCAGTCGCCTTCCAGCACCTCAACCTTGCCGCCGCGCACACAGACCTCGGCACCATGCGCCTGCATCGCGGCCGTGGACCACTTCTTGTACTCCTCGTACTGCGTGGAATTGGTGACGGTCACGTCGGCGAGGATGTAGGCGCTGGGCATGCGGTCGGTTCTTTCGGTGGTGGTCGGTCAGGCCGTGGTGGCCGGCTCGGTGGGCTGGGGCGACTGTGCCTGCTGGTGGTCGAGCGCGGCCTTGACGAAGGCGTTGAACAGCGGGTGGCCGTCCCAGGGCGTGGACTTGAACTCGGGATGGAACTGCACGCCCATGAACCAGGGGTGCTGGCTCTGCGGCAGCTCGACGATCTCGGTCAGCTGCTCGCGCTGCGTCAGCGCGGAAATCACGAGGCCGGCCGCGCGCAGCTTGTCCAGGTACTTGACGTTGGCCTCGTAGCGGTGGCGGTGGCGCTCGGTCACGACGTCGCCGTAGATCCTGTGGGCCAGCGTGCCCTTGGCCACGTCCGAACTTTGCGCGCCCAGGCGCATGGTGCCGCCCAGGTCAGAGTTCTCGTCGCGCGTCTTGATGCTGCCGTCGGCGTCCTTCCACTCGGTGATCAGCGCGATCACAGGGTGCGGCGCGGTCGGCTCGAACTCGGTGCTGTTGGCATGGGCCAGGCCGGCCACATGGCGCGCGAACTCGATGGTCGCGACCTGCATTCCGAGGCAGATGCCCAGGTAGGGCACGCGCTGTTCACGTGCATAGCGCGCCGCGCAGATCTTGCCCTCGACGCCGCGCTTGCCGAAGCCGCCCGGCACCAGCACGGCGTCGTACTGCGCCAGCTGGGCCACATTGCCCGGCGTGATGGTTTCCGAGTCGATGTAGCTGATCTTCACGCGCGCATGGTTGCGCATGCCAGCGTGGCGCAACGCCTCGTTGAGCGACTTGTAGCTGTCCGACAGGTCGACGTACTTGCCGACCATGGCGATGTTGACCTCGTGCTGGGGGTGCTCGGTCTCGTAGACCAGATCGTCCCAGCGCTTGAGCTTGGCTGGCGGCGTGTTCAGGCGCAGCTTGTCGCAGATCAGGCCGTCCAGGCCCTGCTCGTGCAGCATGCGGGGCACCTTGTAGATGGTGTCCACGTCCCACATGGAGATCACGCCCCAGCGCGGCACGTTGGTGAACAGCGAGATCTTCTCGGCTTCCTCGTCGGGGATGCGGCGGTCGGCGCGGCACAGCAGCGCGTCGGCCTGGATGCCGATCTCGCGCAGCTTCTGCACCGTGTGCTGCGTGGGCTTGGTCTTGAGCTCGCCGGCCGCGGCGATCCAGGGCAGGTAGGTCAGGTGCACGAAGGCGGCCTGGTTCGGGCCCATGCGCAGGCTCATCTGGCGCACGGCTTCCAGGAAGGGCAGCGACTCGATGTCGCCCACCGTGCCGCCGATCTCCACGATGGCCACGTCCACGGCATCCGGCGTGCCGACACCGGCGCCGCGCTTGACGTATTCCTGGATTTCGTTGGTCACGTGCGGGATCACCTGGACCGTCTTGCCCAGGTAATCGCCACGGCGCTCCTTCTCCAGCACGGACTGGTAGATCCGGCCCGTGGTGAAGTTGTTGGCGCGCCGCATGCGCGTGTTGATGAAGCGTTCGTAGTGGCCCAGGTCCAGGTCGGTCTCGGCGCCGTCGTCGGTGACGAACACTTCGCCATGCTGGAACGGCGACATCGTGCCGGGATCGACGTTGATGTACGGATCGAGCTTGATGAGGGTGACCTTCAGGCCACGCGATTCCAGGATCGCAGCAAGGGAGGCTGAGGCGATTCCCTTGCCGAGGGAGGACACCACACCGCCGGTGACGAAGACGAATTTGGTCATGTCAGGGTCGGGAAAACGTTCCCGGGGAGGTGGTAAAGCGAGATTATAGAAGGGTGCCCGGCCCATCCTGGTGCGCGCGCGGGAAGCCTTGCCTCGTCTGCTAAATTGCGCCCCCACGTCAACGAGGGGACCCCATGGACAACTCTGCCCAGCCTGCGCCGGGCGCGTCAGGCGACCTGGCCGGCCGCCACATCGTGCTGGGCCTGACCGGCGGCATCGCCTGCTACAAGTCGGCCGAGCTGTGCCGGCTGCTCGTCAAGCAGGGCGCGACCGTGCAGGTGGTCATGACCGAGGCGGCCGAACAGTTCATCACCGCCGTGACCATGCAGGCGTTGTCGGGCCGGCCCGTGTACGGCTCGCAATGGGACGCGCGCGAGCCCAACAACATGCCGCACATCAACCTCTCGCGCGAGGCCGATGCGATCGTGCTGGCACCGTGCAGCGCAGACTTCATTGCGCGGCTCGCGCAGGGCCGCTCCGACGAACTCCTGAGCCTCCTGTGCCTGGCACGGCCGATGCAGCGCGTGCCGCTGCTGGTGGCGCCGGCCATGAACCGCGAGATGTGGCTGCACCCGGCGACCCAGCGCAACATGGCGCAGCTGGCTTCCGACGGGGCCGTCCTGCTCGGCGTGGGCAGCGGCCCGCAGGCCTGCGGCGAAACCGGCGACGGCCGCATGCTGGAGCCCCCCGAGATCGTCGAGGACCTGATCGCCCACCTGGCCCCCAAGCCGCTGACGGGTCAGCATGTGCTGGTCACGGCCGGGCCGACCTTCGAGGCCATCGACCCGGTGCGCGGCATCACCAACCTGTCCAGTGGCAAGATGGGCTTTGCGATCGCGCGCGCCGCGCGCGAGGCCGGCGCCCGCGTCACGCTGGTGGCCGGGCCCGTGCACCTGGCCACGCCGCGCGGCGTCACGCGCGTGGACGTGCGCTCGGCGCAGGACCTGCTGGCAGCGGTGGAGCGGCATGTGGCTGCGGCCACCGTATTCGTGGCCACGGCGGCCGTGGCCGACTGGCGGCCGTCCGTTGCCGCCGAACACAAGATCAAGAAGGACGGCTCGGGCCAGGTGCCGGCGCTGGCCTTCGTCGAGAACCCCGACGTGCTGGCGCGCGTGGCGCAGTCGGACCGTGCGCGAAGCGGCAAGCTCTACTGCGTGGGCTTCGCGGCCGAAAGCGAGGCCTTGCTGCAGAACGCCCAGGCCAAACGGGCACGCAAGGGCGTGCCGCTGCTGGTGGGCAACATCGGGCCGGCGACCTTCGGCCAGGACCACAACGCGCTGCTGCTGGTCGACGAGGCCGGCGCGCGCGAACTGCCGCATGCCCCCAAGCTGGCGCTGGCGCGACAGCTGGTGGCCGAGATCGCCACGCGCTTGCGCTGATGCCCTCGCCCTACGACACACCGCCCGATGGCGACTTTGCGCGCTACATCGAGGAACTGACCCGGCCGCAGCCCCCGGCCGCTGCGCCTGCGCCCAAACGCCCTCCGCGCACGCCCGTGCCCAAGGCCATTCCCACGGCCGCCAAGCCCTTCGCCCCGCTGCGCCAGGTGGCGCAGGGCGCGCTGTTCGTGTACGTCGCCTGGCTCCTGCTGTCTTCGGCCTTACCGCTGCTCGCGCCCTGGGGCGGGTTGGTCGGCCTGGCCTACCTCGTCTTCGCCTTTCTGCGCTTGCGCCACCTGCCATGGCGCAAGCTGCTCCAGCCCAAACCATGAACATCGACGTCAAGATCCTCGACCCCCGCATGGCCGAACAGCTGCCGGCCTATGCCACGCCGGGCAGTGCCGGCCTGGACCTGCGCGCCTGCCTGGACGCGCCGCTGCTGCTGGCGCCCGGCGCCTGGGAACTGGTGCCCACCGGCATCGCCATCCACCTGGCCGACCCCGGCTATGCCGCCATGATCCTGCCGCGCTCGGGCCTGGGCCACAAGCACGGCATCGTGCTCGGCAACCTCGTGGGATTGATTGACAGCGACTACCAGGGCCAGCTCATGGTCAGCGCCTGGAACCGCAGCAGCACGGCCTACACCGTGCAGCCGCTGGAGCGCATCGCGCAACTCGTGGTGGTGCCGGTGGTGCAGGCGAAGTTCAACATCGTGCAGGACTTCGAAGCCTCCGCCCGAGGGGCAGGCGGCTACGGGTCCACCGGGACCGCCTGAGCTGCGGCGCAGCGCTTCAGTGCAGGGTGTCGTTGCCGGGCACCGGCACCTGCACCTTGAAGAAGCCCGTGCCGGCCGTGCCGCGGCCGATCTCGTCCTCGGTCGCCTCGCGCACGGCGTTGACTGTCAGCGACAGGCGCAGCGCGATGCCGGCCAGCGGGTGGTTGCCGTCCAGCACCACATGCTCGGGGTAGATCTCCGTCACCGTGTACATGCGGTCGCGCGGGATACCCGCCGACAGGCCCTGGGGCAAGGCCGTGCCCTCGAAGCTCATGCCTTCCTCGAGCACGTCGGGGAACAGCGCGCGCGGCTCCAGGAAGATCAGCTCTTCGTTGAAGTCGCCGAAGGCGTCCTCGGGTTCCAGGTGCAGGTGCAGCTGGTCGCCGGCCACATGGCCCTGCAAGGCCTCCTCGACCTTGGCCAGCAGGTCGTCGCCGCCGACCAGGAATTCCACGGGGTCGCTCAGCACGTCCAGGTCTTCGCCCAGCGTGTCCTTGAGGGTCCAGGTCAGCGCCACGACGCATTGGGGGATGATTTCCATGGAAGAATTGTCGCAGCTTCGCCCCGCCGGCATCCGCGCGGGGCGATGGCGTTTTTGCACAGGACTCCATGGACACGACCCAATCCCTGCCGCTGCTGGGCGGCCTCACGCCCGAACGCTTCATGCGCAGGCACTGGCAGAAAAAGCCCCTGCTGGTGCGCGGCGCCATCCCCGGCTTCAAGGCCCTGCTGGAGCGCGCTGCGCTGTTTGCGCTGGCGGAGCAGGAGGGCGTGGAGTCGCGCCTGGTGCAGCAGGGCACCAAGGGCTGGACGCTCCAGCACGGCCCGTTCGCGCGGCGCGCGCTGCCGCCGCTGAGCCGGCGCCAATGGTCGTTGCTGGTGCAGGGCGTGGACCTGCACAGCGACGCCGTCCATGGGCTGCTGCAGGCCTTTCGCTTCGTGCCCGACGCGCGGCTGGACGATGTCATGGTCAGCTACGCCACCGACGGCGGCGGTGTCGGCCCGCATTTCGACAGCTACGACGTGTTCCTGCTGCAAGCCCATGGCCAGCGCCGCTGGCGCATCGGGCGCCAGCGCGACTTCCAGCTGCAAGAGGGCGTGCCGCTCAAGATCCTGGCGGCCTTCGAACCGGAGGAGGAGTATGTGCTGGAGCCGGGCGACATGCTCTACCTGCCGCCGCGCTACGCGCACGACGGCGTGGCGATCGGCGAGTGCATGACGTATTCCATCGGCTTTCGGGCGCCCAGCCGCGGCGGCATCGCCCGCGAGTTGCTCCAGCGGCTGGCCGACACGGCGGAGGAGAGCCTGGGCACTGCGCTGTACCGCGATCCCAAGCAGGCGGCCACGCCACAGCCGGCCGCCGTGCCGGTCGAGGTGCGCTCGTTTGCGGCCGAGGCCCTGCGCGCTTTACTGGACGACCCGGCCGCACTGGACTGCGCGCTCGGCGAGATCCTGAGCGAACCCAAGGCCCAGGTCTGGTTCGGCGAGGGCGCGGACCTGCCCGAGGGCTGCGGCGTCGCGCTGGACCGGCGCAGCCGCATGCTCTACGACGCCGGCCATGTCTACCTGAACGGTGAGAGCTGGCGCGCCGGCGGCCGCGATGCGCGCCTCATGCAGCGCCTGGCGGACTTGCGCCGCCTGTCGGCCCGCGAGGTCGCCGGCGCCAGCGAGGGCGCGCGCGAACTGCTCGCGCAATGGTGCGAAGACGGCTGGCTGCAGCCGCTGCCGCATGGCTGAGGACGCGACCCCGGCGCTGCCGCAGGGCCGCTTCGAAGGCCGGGCACAGTTCCACCTGTGGCTGTGCGCCGGCCTGCAGGCGGCTGCGCGTGCTGGCTGGGTCGAGCTGATCCTGGCCGATGCCGACTTCGCAGACTGGCCGCTCGGCGAGCGCGCCGTGGTTGCCGAGTTGCAGGCGTGGGCGCGGCCGGGCCGCCGCTGCACGCTGCTCGCAAGCAATTACGGGGAGGTGCGGCGGCGCCACGCCCGCTTCGTGCAATGGCGCACGCAGTGGGACCACCTGATCAGCTGCCGCGCCTGCAAGACCATGGACCGGCAGGATTTCCCGAGCGCGCTGTGGAGCCCGCACTGGAGCCTGCGCCGGCTCGACGCCGTGCACTGCACGGGCTGGGCCGGGCCCGAGGCGGCACGCCGTGTGCAGACGCAGGAATTGCTGGCCGAGGCGCTGCGGCGCAGCACGCCCGCATTTGCCGCTTCCGTGCTGGGTCTGTAACCAGGGTTTACACGGGGTTTACAGAATGTCGCTGCCTATAATCGCAGGCTGAGCTGAAGGCGACCTTGTGCTTTCAACTCGGTCGTTGCAGCCCCTCGTTCTTCTGGCGGGACTGCAGCTCTTCAGGACTGTTTTCCAGAGAACACAAAGGATTCATGCAATGAACAAGAAGCTCGTTCTGGCCGCTCTGATGGCCGCTGCTGCCCTGGCCGCCTGCGGCAAGAAGGAAGAGCCGGCGCCCGCGAGTGCTCCCGCTCCTGCTGCCGAAGCACCGGCGCCCGCACCCGCCGCCGCTCCGGCCGAAGCTGCTGCTTCCGCCGCCGCCGATGCCGCGAGCGCTGCCTCCGCTGCAGCCGACTCCGCTGCTTCGGCCGTGGGCTCCGCCACTGAAGCCGCCAAGGATGCCGCTGCCGCTGCCGTGAACAACGCCACCGAAGCCGCCAAGGACGCTGCTGCTGCCGCATCCGACGCCGCCAAGGCCGCTGCCGAAGCCGCCAAGGGCGCTGCCAAGCAGTAAGCTGCTCCGCAGCCTGTCCGAAGGAGCCGCCGCGAGGTGGCTTTTTCGTTTCTAGACCTCGATCCAGTCCGTTCCCGTGACCGGATCGGCCACGCCCAGCGCCAGGGCTCCGCAGCCTTGCGCGCCTGCCAGTGCGGCCAGTGCCAGTTCGGGCCGGTTGTTCTGCCGGCTCAGGTGCGCGGCGATGATCTGTTGCAGTCCATGCGCCGCCAACGCCGTGGCGATCCCCGCCGCCAGCGGGTTGGCCAGATGGCCGTGTGTGCCACCCACGCGCCGTTTGAGGAATTGGGGGTAGGGAGAGGCGGCCAGCAGCTCCGGGTCATGGTTGCATTCCAGCAGCATCGCGCGGCAGCCGGCCAGCTGCGCCAGCACATGCTCGGTGGCGTGGCCCAGGTCGGTCAGAACGCCCAGGCAGGTGGCGCCGTCGGACAGGCGCAGCTGCAAGGGCTCGCGCGCGTCGTGCGGGACGGTGAAGGGGCGGAACTGCAGCGCGCCCAGGCCGACCGCATCGCCATCGCGGGCGAGGTGCAGCAGATCGCCCAGGTCAGGCGCGCCGATGGCCTGGTGCGTGCCGTGGCTCATCCACAGCGGGATGCGGTGGCGCAGCGCGATCTTGCAGGCGCTGCCGATGTGGTCGCTGTGCTCGTGCGTGACGAAGATCGCGTCGATGTCGGCCATGTCCAGGCCGGCGAGGCCCAGGCGCTTGGCCAGCGTGCGCGGGCCCAGGCCGCAATCGATCAGCAGGCGGTTGGGCCGGCCGCCGTCGCGGGCTTCCACCACGGTGGCGTTGCCCGAGCTCCCGCTGCCCAGGTTCTTGAAGCGCAGCATCTGTGCGCCGACTCCTCAGCGCAGGTCGTCGGCGATGACCTTGACGATGTTCTGCGCGTCGGCTGGCTTGGCCGGGCCGCCGTCGGCGCCCAGCACGGCCACGGTGCTAGTCTCGCCCTGGCTGCGCACCGTGATGCGGTACTTGAGCGGTGCCTCCGTCTTGGAGGAACTGCCGAACAGCTTGCCGAAGAAGCCGGGCTCGGCCTTGTTCGGATTGGGGGCCACGTAGCGAACGAAATAAGTGCCCTGGCTGCGGTCACGGTCTTCCACGGTGAAGCCGGTGCGGTCCAGTGCCAGGCCGACGCGGCGCCAGGCGCGGTCGAAGCCGTCGTCCATTTGCACAACCGGCTGGTTGTTGACCGTGGCGATGCGCGTGGTCGAGCGCACCATGGTTTCGGACGCGGCCGCGGCCTTGACCTGCTCGTCGCGTGTGCCCAGCTTGACCATCAGCCGCCGCAGAAACTCGGCCTCGAGCTCGGGATCCACGGCGCGCGGCTGCCACACGGTACGGTCGCGGGCGTTGGTGTCGGGATAGACCTCGATCATGCCGCGGTGGCTGATGAAGATCTCGGAGCCTTTGCCCGTGCGCTCGATGCGCGTGCGGAAACGGTCGCGCTCTCCGGTGGAGTAGACCGAATCCAGCACCTTGCCCAGCGTGCTGCGGATGAAGTCCTGCGGCAGCTTGGCGCGGTTCTCGGCCCAATCGGTCTCCATGATGCCCAGGTTGCGTTGATCGATCGTGAGCAGAAAGCCGTTCTCCTGCCAGAAGTCGCGCACCTGGTCCCAAAGCTTCTCGTCGGGCGCGCGGTCGAGCACCAGCCAGCGTGTGTTGCCGTCGCGCTCGATGCGCACGTCGCCGATCTGGCTGGCCGCGATGGGCACGCCGGCCTGCTGCTGTGGTTGGGTGGTCTGGTAGGCGTTGGCCGAGATGGTGCTGCCGGGCACCACGTAGCGGCTGTCGCGGCTCAGCTGCGTGAGATCGGGCGGCACCTCCAGCGTGGGCGCCTTGCCGGCGCTCTTGTAGTCGATCTTGCTGCCTTCGAGGACCGAGCAGGCGCCAAGCGCCAGGGACAGCGCGAGCAGCGCCAGTCGAGCGGGAAATTTCACGGACGGGATTCCTGTAGAAAGACCGGGGCGCTGGCGGCTCAGAGCAGACCGCTGGCGCGCAATGCCGCTTCGACGACGGCTTCGTTGTGCTGGGCGAGGGGGGTCATGGGCAGGCGCATGGTGCCGCCACACAGGCCCATGCGGGCCATCGCCCACTTGAGCGGGATGGGGTTCGCTTCGACGAACAGGTGCTTGTGCACGGGCAGCAGCTTGCGCTGGATCTCCATGGCACCGCGCGCATCGCCGGCGATGGCGGCCACGCACAGTTCGTGCATGAGGCGCGGCGCGATGTTGGCCGTCACGCTCACATTGCCCTGGCCGCCGCACAGCATCAGCGCCACGGCGGTCGGGTCATCGCCCGAATAGACGGCGAAGCCCTTGGGCACGTCGCGGATCAGCCACTGCGCGCGTTCGATGTTGCCCGTGGCTTCCTTGATGCCGACGATGCCGGGCACCTGGGCCAGGCGCAGCACGGTGTCGTGCGCCATGTCTGCCACGGTGCGGCCGGGCACGTTGTACAGCACGGTCGGCAGGTCGCCGACGGCTTCGGCGATGGCCTTGAAATGCTGGTACTGGCCTTCCTGCGTGGGCTTGTTGTAGTAGGGCACGACCTGCAGCTGGCAGTCGGCGCCGACCTTCTTGGCGAAGCGGGCCAGTTCGATGGCCTCGGCCGTGGAGTTGGCGCCGCAGCCGGCCATGATGGGCACGCGGCCCCTGGCCTGCTCCACCGAGACGCGGATGATCTCGCAGTGCTCCTCGACGTTCACGGTGGGCGACTCGCCTGTCGTACCGACCACGCCGATGCAGTCCGTGCCTTCGGCAATGTGCCAGTCGATCAGCTTGCGCAGCGCCGGGTAGTCGACGCTGCCGTCCTCGTGCATGGGCGTGACGAGGGCGACGATGCTGCCCGTGATGCTGGCGGTGGAAGAGGTCATGTCCGCGGTGTGGAACGGAAAAACGCGCATTCTACCCAGCCGCTATTGGCTGGAAGGCCCTCAGAGGCGGTGGCGCGGCGGGAGTTCCGTCGGGGTTTCCCGTACGGCCGCGATGCGCTGCACGAAGCGCGGGTGCTCCTCGAGGAACCCGTCTTCGTAGGCGACCACGCGCAGGTCCGCCGCCGCGCGCAGCAGTTCCCCCGGCCGCAACAGAAACTCAGGCCGCGACGGCCGGCCGACGGTCTCGTTGCCGAGCGCGAAGGTCTCATAGACCAGCACGCCACCCGGGCCGACCGCGGCCACCACCTCGGCCAGGCGCGGGCGCCAGAGGTAGTTGGTGACGACCACGGCATCGAACCGGCGGCCCGCCAGTGGCCAGGGCCCGCCCTCGAGTTCGGCCTGCAACACCTCCGCGCCGGCCGTGGCCAGCGGGGCCAGGCTGGCCATGGCCTCGGGCGCGCGGTCGACCGCCGTCACGGCGAAGCCCTGCGCGTGCAGCCAGTAGGCGTGGCGGCCGGGCCCGCAGGCCAGGTCGAGCACATGTCCGCCGGGGGCGATCAGATGCGCCCAGCGCTGCACCCAGGCCGAAGGCGGGTGGAGCGGGGCAGGCGGCGTGACGGCGCTCAAAAGCAGGCCCAGACCTGGTTGGCCAGCCCGACCATGAATTCGGGCTGCAGGTACATCGCGAACACGCCGGCCAGGGCAGCCAGCGCGATGGACCAGGCCGCGGCGCGTGCCATGCTCATGTGGCCTTCAGCGCCGTGCCGCGCCGGATCGCGGCTTCCTTCACGGGAAGGTTCACGAGCCCGGCGAACACCCCGAGCGCGATGGTGATCATCCAGACCACGTCGTAGCTGCCGGTGCGGTCGTACAGGTAACCGCCCAGCCAGACGCCCAGGAAGGAGCCGATCTGGTGCGAGAAGAACACGAAGCCGCCCAGCATCGAGAGGTGCTGGATGCCAAAGATCGAGGCGACGGCGGCCGTGGTCGGCGGCACGGTGGACAGCCACAGCAGGCCCATGGTGGCAGCGAACAGATACACGCTCATGGGCGACAGCGGCGCGAGGATGAAGGCCGTGATGACCACCGCGCGTGCGAAGTAGATGAACGACAGGATGTTCTTCTTGGCCATGCGCTGGCCCAGGGTGCCCGCGATGTAGGTGCCGAACACGTTGAACAGGCCGACCAGCGCCAGCGCATAGCTGGCCACCTGCGGCGACAGGCCGTGGTCCTTCAGGTAGCTCGGCAGGTGCACGCCGATGAACACGACCTGGAAGCCGCAGACGAAATAGCCAGCCATCAGCAGCTGGAAGCTCGGGTACTTGAAGGCCTCGGCCAGCGCCTGTGCGATGGTCTGCTCGCGCTTCACCGGTGCCGTGCCCGTGAAGCCCGGCTCGCGCAGCGCGAAGGCCAGCGGCACGATCAGGAGTGCGGCGGCGCCCAGGATTACAAGCGCCTCCTGCCAGCCGAAGCGCGCGATCAGAAAGCCCTCGACCGGCACCATCAGGAACTGGCCGAACGAGCCGGCCGCGGCCGCGATGCCCATGGCCCAGGAACGCCGTTCGGCGGAAACGTTGCGCCCGATCACACCGAAGATCACGGCGTACGTGGTGCCGGCCTGGGCCATGCCCAGCAGCACGCCAGTGGACAGCGAAAACGTCAAGGGCGTGGTGCCGTGGGCCATGCCGAACAGCCCCAGCGCGTACAGCGCCGCGCACACCAGCAGCACGCGGAACGCGCCGAAGCGGTCGGCCGCCATGCCGGCGAAGATCCCCGCGATGCCCCAGGAGATGTTCTGGATGGCGATGGCCAGTGCGAAGGCCTCGCGCGTCCAGCCGTTGGCCTGCGTGACGGGTTGCAGCCACAGGCCGAACCCGTGGCGGATGCCCATGGAGAGCGTCACGATCAGTCCGCCGCAGATCAGGATGCGGGCCAGCGGAAGGGATGTCTTCGTTGTACTTGTCATGGGGGCGCACTGTAGTGAATTTGCGTGACCCTTGCCGTCGCCCGGGCGCGAGTCTGTGTTTGCATCCAGTGGCGCTACGCGGCGACTCTACAATCCCGCGCCATGGCAACCCAATCCTCCGCTAAGGCGCAGCCGCAGTACGGCGAAGCCTCCATCCGAGTTCTGAAAGGCCTGGAACCCGTCAAGCAGCGGCCAGGCATGTACACGCGCACCGACAACCCGCTGCACGTGGTCCAGGAAGTGCTGGACAACGCGGCCGACGAGGCCCTTGCCGGCCACGGCAAGCGCATCCGCGTGACGCTGTTCGCCGACGGTTCCGTCGGCATCGACGACGACGGCCGCGGCATCCCGTTCGGCATGCACCCAGAAGAGAAGGCGCCCGTTATCGAACTCGTGTTCACCCGCCTGCACGCGGGCGGCAAGTTCGACAAGGGCAAGGGCGGCGCCTACAGCTTCTCGGGCGGCCTGCACGGCGTGGGCGTGTCCGTCACCAACGCGCTGGCCCGGCGGCTGGAAGTCACGAGCCACCGCGAGGGCCAGGTGGCCCGGCTGGTGTTCGCCGATGGCGACGTGGCCGAGCCGCTCGTCGTGCGCAAGGCCGGCGAGGGTGACCGGCGCAGCGGCACCTCGGTGCGCGTGTGGCCCGACGCCAAGTACTTCGACAGCGAGGCCCTGCCCATGCAGGAGCTGGCGCACCTGCTGCGCAGCAAGGCCGTGCTGATGCCCGGCGTCACCGTCTCGCTGACGGTCGAGAAGACCCGGGAAAGCCAGACCTGGCAGTACAAGGGCGGGCTCACCGACTACCTATCGCAGACGCTCACGGCCGATCCCGTGATCCCGCTGTTCGAGGGCGAGGGCTATGCCGACAGCAACGAGACCTTCGCCGATGGCGAAGGCGCGCAGTGGTCGGTCGCCTTCACCGAAGATGGCCACGTGGTGCGCGAGAGCTACGTCAACCTGATCCCGACCAGCGCCGGCGGTACGCACGAGGCCGGCCTGCGCGAAGGCCTGTTCACGGCCGTCAAGAGCTTCATCGAACTGCATTCGCTGCTGCCCAAGGGCGTCAAGCTGCTGCCCGAAGACGTGTTCGCGCGCGCCAGCTACGTGCTCTCGGCCAAGGTGCTCGATCCGCAGTTCCAGGGCCAGATCAAGGAGCGGCTGAACTCGCGCGACGCCGTGCGGCTGGTGGCCAGCTTCGTGCGGCCGGCGCTCGAACTCTGGCTCAACCAGCATGTCGACTACGGCAAGAAGCTGGCCGAACTGGCGATCCGCGCCGCGCAGACGCGCCAACGCGCCGGCCAGAAGGTCGAGAAGCGCAAGGGTTCGGGCGTGGCCGTGCTGCCCGGCAAGTTGACCGACTGCGAAAGCCGCGACATCTCGCACAACGAGGTCTTCCTGGTCGAGGGCGACTCGGCCGGCGGCAGCGCCAAGATGGGCCGCGACAAGGAATGCCAGGCCGTGCTGCCGCTGCGCGGCAAGGTGCTCAACACCTGGGAGGTCGAGCGCGACCGGCTGTTCGCCAACACCGAGATCCACGACATCTCGGTCGCGGTGGGCGTCGATCCGCACGGCCCCAGCGACAACCCCGACATGTCGGGGCTGCGCTACGGCAAGATCTGCATCCTGGCCGATGCCGACGTGGACGGCTCGCACATCCAGGTGCTGCTGCTCACGCTGTTCTTCCGCCACTTCCCCAAGCTCATCGAGGCCGGCCACGTGTTCGTGGCGCGCCCGCCGCTGTTCCGCGTGGACGCGCCGGCGCGCGGCAAGAAGCCGGCCTCCAAGACCTACGCGCTGGACGCTGGCGAACTGACGGCCATCCTCGATAAACTGCGCAAGGAAGGCGTGCGCGAGGGCAGCTGGACCATCAGCCGGTTCAAGGGTCTGGGCGAAATGAGTGCGGAGCAGCTGTGGGACACCACGCTGAACCCCGACACGCGGCGCCTGCTGCCGGTCAAGCTCGGTGCGGTGGATTTCACCGGCACCGAGGCGCTGATCACCAAGCTCATGGGCAAGGGCGAAGCCGCATCCCGTCGCGAACTGATGGAATTGCATGGCGACGCAGTCGAGGTGGACATCTGATGGCACGCGCACGATGGAACTGCAAGGCACTGCTGCCACTGACGCTGGCGGCCACGTTGTGGCCGGCCCTGGCGCACGCAGATGTCTGGGGTTTCATCGACGCGCGCGGCGTGGCCCATTTCGCGAGCACCCAGGTCGACGAGCGCTATGCGCTCTTCTACAAGGGTGACGACAGCTTCGACACCCGAAACGGCATCGGCGCCTTCAATCCGCCGGCCGAAGAACGGCCCGCTCTGCCGCTTAAGCTGCAGAACTTCTTCGAGGTCTCGCCGACCTACAAGCAGGTTCTGCCGCACCTGCGCGCGGCCGCGGCCAAGCACGGCATCGAGATCGAGCTGCTGCAGGCGCTGATCGTGGCCGAGTCGGGTTTCGACCGCGCGGCCGTCTCGCCCAAGGGCGCGGTCGGCCTCATGCAGATCATGCCGGCCACGGCCGAGCGCTATGGCCTGGTGGGTGACGCCAAGGCGCCGATCGAAGCCAAGCTCACCGACCCCAAGACCAACATCGGCATCGGCACGCGCTATCTGCGCTTCCTGCTCGACCTGTTCCCGGGCCAGCTCGAGCTGGCGCTGGCCTCCTACAACGCCGGCGAAGGTGCCGTGCAGAAGGCCGGCAACCGGATCCCGAACTACAAGGAAACGCAGGACTACGTGCGCACCGTCACGCGGCTGTACCTGGGCCTCAAACCTCCGCCGGAAACACGCCGGCTGCAGCTGCCGCAGCAGCGCGTGCGCATGGAGCTGCGCGGCCGTGCGCCCGTGGGCGACGCCGGCACGCAACTCGCGCAGCAACCTTGATCTCCTGAGCCGGCCTGCACGGTCCATCCTGCGGCGGCCTCGCTGCCGCATGCCCCTCTCGTTTCGCAACATGACTGATTCTTCGATCCTGGACGATTCCCACCTGCCCCCCCAGGGCCCCGGCACGGGCGGCCCCGGCGACGGCGAGAGCGACGACGCGCTCGACCTGGGCCGCTACGCCCAGCGCGCCTACCTTGAATATGCGATGAGCGTGGTCAAGGGCCGCGCGCTGCCCGATGTCTGCGACGGCCAGAAGCCGGTGCAGCGCCGCATCCTGTACTCCATGGGCCGCATGGGTCTGGGCTTCGGCGGCGCGAACGGCACGGTGGGCGCCAAGCCCGTCAAGAGCGCCCGCGTGGTCGGCGACGTGCTAGGCCGCTTCCACCCGCACGGCGACCAGGCCGCCTACGACGCGCTGGTGCGCATGGCGCAGGATTTTTCCCAGCGCTATCCGCTCATCGACGGCCAAGGCAACTTCGGCAGCCGCGACGGCGACGGCGCCGCGGCCATGCGTTACACCGAGGCGCGGCTGGCGCGCATCACGCGGCTGCTGCTCGACGAAATCGACGAGGGCACGGTGGACTTCGTGCCCAACTACGACGGTTCCACCGAAGAGCCGCGGCAGCTGCCCGCGCGGCTGCCGTTCACGCTGCTCAACGGCGCGAGCGGCATTGCCGTCGGCCTGGCCACCGAGATCCCGAGCCACAACCTGCGCGAGGTGGCCGACGCCTGCGTGGCACTGATCAAGACGCCCAAGCTCAGCGACGAGGAGCTGCTGCAGATCCTGCCCGGCCCCGACTACGCGGGCGGCGGCCAGATCATCAGCACGGCCGGCGAGATCGCCGACGCCTACCGCACCGGCCGCGGCTCGCTCAAGGTGCGCGCGCGCTGGAAGATCGAGGACCTCGCGCGCGGCCAGTGGCAGATGGTGGTCACTGAGCTGCCGCCCGGCGTCAGCAGCCAGCGCGTGCTGGAGGAGATCGAGGCGCTGACCAACCCGCAGGTCAAGGCCGGCAAGAAGACGCTGAGCCAGGAGCAGCAGCAGCTCAAGGCCAGCATGCTGGCCGTGCTGGACGTGGTGCGCGACGAGTCCAGCAAGGACGCGCCCGTGCGCCTGGTGTTCGAGCCCAAGACCAGCCGCATCGCCCAGCCCGAACTCATCGGCGCGCTGCTGGCCCACACCAGCCTGGAGACCAGCGCCCCGATCAACCTGACCGGCGTGGGCCTGGACGGCCGGCCCGTGCAGAAGTCGCTGCGCCAGCTTCTGGAGGAGTGGATCGCCTTCCGCCAGACCACGGTACAGCGGCGCTCGCGCTTTCGGCTCGACAAGGTGCTGGACCGCATCCACATCCTCGAGGGCCGGCAGCTCGTGCTGCTCAACATCGACGAGGTCATCGCCATCATCCGCCAGTCGGACGATCCGAAGGCTGCGCTGATCGCGCGCTTCAACTTGAGCGACCGGCAGGCGGAGGACATCCTCGAGATCCGGCTGCGCCAGCTGGCGCGGCTGGAGGCCATCAAGATCGAGCAGGAGCTCAAGGAACTGCGCGAAGAGCAGGGCCGGCTCGAAGACATCCTGGCCAACCCGGCCTCGCTGCGCCGCCTGATGGTCAAGGAGATCGAGGCCGATGCCAAGACCTTCGCCGACGCGCGACGCACCTTGATCCAGGCCGAGAAGCGCGCCGTGGCCGAGGTGCGCGTGATCGACGAACCCGTCACCGTGGTCGTCTCGCAAAAGGGCTGGGTGCGGGCGCAGAAGGGCTGGGCCAAGGACCGCAGCGCGCCGGCCGAGTACAGCTTCAAGTCGGGCGATACCTTGTACGGCGCCTTCGAATGCCGCAGCGTGGACCACCTGCTGGTGTTCGGCAGCAACGGCCGCGTCTACAGCGTGGCGGTGGCGGCACTGCCGGGCGCGCGCGGCGACGGCACGCCCTGCAGCTCGCTGATCGAGCTGGAAAGCGGCACGCAGATGGCGCACTTCTTCGCCGGTCCGGCCAGCGCCCAGCTGCTGCTGTCCAGCTCGGGCGGCTACGGCTTCCTGGCGACGGTGGAGAACATGCTGTCGCGCCAGCGCGGCGGCAAGAGCTTCGTCAGCGTGGGCGAGGGCGAATCGCTGTGCCGGCCTTCGCATGCCGCGGGCGTGGCCCAGGGCCTCACGCTGGCACCGGCCACGCACGTGGCCTGCGCATCCACCGGCGGCCGCATCCTGACCTTCGAGATCGCCGAACTCAAGGCCATGGAGAAGGGCGGCCGCGGCCTGATGCTCATGGACCTGGAGCCCAAGGACGCGCTGGCCGGTGCGGCCGCCTACACGCGCAGCATCCGCATCGAGGGCTTGGGCCGCGGCGGCAAGGCGCGCGAGGAGCAGCTGGAGATCCGCTCGCTCAACAACGCGCGCGGGGCGCGCGGGCGCAAGGGCAAGAGCACGGACCTGGGGTTCAAGCCCTCCAGCGTCACGCGCGTCGAGTAAGGCCGCGCGGGGCCTTGCCTCAGGCCCCGATCACCCCGCCATCCACGCGCCGGATCACCACGGTCGCCGAGCGCGGCCGGTTGGCGCCCTTGTCGGGCCAGTTGGAAAAGCGCGTGGGCATGGCCGGGTCGCTGCGCTCGCTCGGGCTCTCGCCCGGGTGCTGGATGTTGATGAACATGGTGCGGCCGTCCGGCGTGCCGGTGGCGCCCGTGATCTCGCAGCCGGCCGGGCCCGTGAGGAAGCGGCGGATCTCGCCCGTGGCCGGGTCGGCCGCCAGCATGGCGTTGTGGGCCAGGCCCGCGAGTTCGCCCTTGCCCATGGCCGAGGTCGACATGTCGGTCTGGATCCACAGCACGCCGCGCGCATCCACCCACAGCCCGTCGGGACAGGCGAAGGCGTCGCCCTTCACATCGCCCCTGGCCTCGGCGCGTTCGTTGAGCGGGTCGCCCGCCAGCACGAAGTGGTTCCACTGGAATGCCAGTCCGTCGTGGTCGCCGTCCTCCTTCCAGCGCAGGATGTGGCCCATGCCGTTGTTGGAACGCGGGTTGGCCGCGTCCACCCCGGGTTGGTCCTTGCCGCCACGGTTGCTGTTGTTGGTCAGCGTGCAGTAGACCCAGCCCTGCTTGTCCACCGCGATCCATTCGGGCCGGTCCATCTTGGTCGCGCCCAGGCGGTCGCTGGCCTGGCGGCTCTTGATCAGCACCTCGCCCTGGTCGGCGAAACCGTTGGCGGCGGTCAGCGGGCCTTCGCCGTGCGTCAAGGCGATCCAGCGGCCGCGGCCGTCGGCGTCGAAACGCGCCACGTACAGCGTGCCGGTGTCCAGCAGCGTCGCATTGGCCGCGGCGCCGCCGGCCTGGATGCGGCCGGCGCTCACGAACTTGTAGATGTATTCGAAGCGGGCGTCCTCGCCCATGTAGACCACGGCGCGGCCGTCGCGCGTGACGGCCACGGTCGCGCCCTCGTGCGCGGCGCGGCCCAGCGCCGTGCGCTTGACCGGCGTGCTGCTCGGGTTGTGCGGGTCGATCTCCACCACCCAGCCGTGGCGGTTCAGCTCGTTCGGGTGCCTGCCGGCGTCGAAGCGCGCGTCGTGCTCATGCCAGCGGTAGCCTGCCGGGTCCCCCTTGCGCAGCCCCCAGCGCGCCTGGTGCGCGTCGGGCTGGTCCGGGCCCTTGAAGTAGTTGACGAAGTTCTCTTCGCAGGTGAGGTAGGTGCCCCAGGGGGTGATGCCGCTGCCGCAGTTGTTGAAGGTGCCCAGCACACGCCGTCCGCTCGGGTCGGCGGCGGTCTTCATCAGCGCGTGGCCAGCGGCCGGCCCGGACACGGCCATGGGCGTGCGGGCCGTGATGCGGCGGGCCCAGGGCGAAGGCCGCACCACGTCCCAGCGGCCGTCCTTCAGCGCCACCTCGCAGATGCTGACACCGTGCGCGGCCTGGGCCTTGCGCACCTTCTCCGCAGTCCAGGGCGCCATGCCGCCCGCGTGCAGCAGGCCGTCGTCGGTGTACTCGTGGTTCATGACCAAGAGGCCGGAGGTGGCGCTCTGCGCGTAGAAATGGATGCCGTCGTGATGCATGCCGAACTGCGCTTCCTGCTCGGATGCGCTGTTGCTGGCATCGGCCCTGTAGGCCGGCATTTCCCCGGACAGGCCGACGGGGTCGCCCCAGGGCGCGATCACCTGCGCCGTATAGCCTTCGGGCACGGTCACGCTGTCGGCGTTGGAGATCGGCACGGCCTTGAAGCCCAGCGCTGTGACGGTGGCACTGCCGCCGGTGCTGGCACAGCCCGAAAGACCCAGCCCGGCCAGCGGTGCAAGGAACGCCGACGCCGCCGCGCCGCGCAGCACGGCACGGCGCGAGGGCTGGCTGACCTCATGGATGCTGGGGTTTGGACAGCGGTTGCTGTCCTCCATCGTGGAAAAGTCCTTCGGCATGGTGTTCTCGGGGTTCGTGGGAAACCCCGGAACACTGCACGCTCATGGTGACAGTCGCGTGACGGTCACACGGCGCGCGTGATGCCGCCGTCGATGCGGATGTTCTGCCCCGTGATGTAGCCCGACTTGTCTCCGGCCAGGAAGGCGATCAGCTCGCCCACCTCCTCGGCCGTGCCATAGCGACCCATGGGAATGCGCGCGCGGCGCTCCTCCTTCTCGGGCAGGCTGTCGATGTAGCCCGGCAGCACGTTGTTCATGCGGATGCCGTCGGCTGCGTAGCGGTCGGCATAGAGCTTGGCGAAGCTGGCCAGGCCGGCGCGGAACACGCCAGAGGTTGGGAACGCGGCCTCGGGCTCGAAGGTCGCGTAGGTGGAGATGTTGACGATGGAGCCGCATTGTTGCCCTTGCATCTGCGGCGTGACCAGGCGCGCGATGCGCACCACGTTCAGCAAGTAGAACTCCATGCCCAGGTGCCAGTCGGCATCCGGGATGCTCAGCAGATCGCCTTTGGGGCCGTGGCCGGCGCTGTTCACGACCGCGTCGATGCGGCCCCAGCGTGCCAGCGTGGCGTCGACCAGGCGGCCGAGGTCGGCGTCGGACTGGTTGGAGCCCGTCACGCCGATGCCGCCGAGTTCGGCCGCCAGTGCCTCGCCCTTGCCCGAGGAGGACAGGATGGCGACGCCGTAGCCGGCGGCTGCCAGTGCGCGCGCCGCGGCAGCGCCCATGCCGCTGCTGCCGGCCGTGACGATGGCTGCGCGCGTGCTCATTCGACTTCGGCGATCAGTTCGATCTCGACGCAGGCGCCCATCGGGATCTGCGCCACGCCGAAAGCGCTGCGCGCATGTGCGCCGGCCGGTCCGAACAGCTCGGCCAGCAGTTCGCTGGCGCCATTGGTCACCAGGTGCTGTTCGGTGAAGTCCGGCGTGGAATTCACGAGGCTCATGAGCTTGACGATGCGCTTGACCTTGGCCAGATCGCCCGTGGCGGCCTGCAGCGTGCCCAGCAGGTCGATGGCCACGGCACGCGCGGCCGCCTTGCCCTCCTCGGTCGTCACGTTCTTGCCCAGCTGGCCGACCCAGACCTGGCCGTCCTTCTTGGCGATGTGGCCGGACAGGAACACCAGCTTGCCGGTCTGCACGAAGGGCAGGTAGGCGGCGGCCGGCGTGGCCACCGGCGGCAGCGCGATGTTCAGGGCATTGAGTTTGTCGTGGATGCTCATGCGGGGATCTCCTCGGGTTGCGCGGCGTCGGCCGCCAGCGGCTGCACCGTCACGCCGACATGCAGGCTGTGGCGGGCGCCGCCATGGATGACGCCGCGCATGGGCGAGACGTCGGAAAAATCGCGGCCCACGGCCAGCGTCACATAGTCCTCGCCCGGCGCGCGGTCGTTGGTCGGGTCGAAGTCGTACCAGCCGTCGTGCTCCGGCACGTCGGGCACGTAGACCGCCACCCATGCGTGCGAGGCGTCGGCGCCGATCAGCCGCGGCTGGCCCGGTGGCGGCTGCGTGAGCAGGTAGCCCGACACGTAGCGCGCCGGCAGGCCCAGCATGCGCAGGCAGGCCACCATGATGTGGGCGAAGTCCTGGCACACGCCCTGGCGTTGGGCCAGCGCCTGCACCGCCGGGGTGTTGACCTCGGTGCTGTCGGAGGCGTATTCGAAGTCGCGGTGGATGCGCCGCATCAGGTCGTCGGTGGCTTCCAGCAGCGGCCTGCCGGCGGTGAAACTGGGCCGCACATAGTCCATGAAATCGGCATGGCGCGGCACGTAGGGCGAGGGGAACAGGTATTCGGACGCGGCGTCGTAGCCGCCGCCGGCGTGGTAGCGGAAGTGGTCGCGCACCTGCTCCCAAGGCAGCGGGCTGGGTGGCCGCTGCGGCAGCCGGGTCTCGACCACGCTGTCTGCCAGCACACGCAGTTCGTCGTGGCCGCTTTGGAGCGCGAAGAAGCTGCGCGTGTTGCCGAACACGTCGCGGCCCGTGCGCAGCTCGTCGGGCTCGGGTGTCACCACCAGCCGGTGGTGCAGCAGCCGCTGGCTGGGCGTGTCGCGTGGCTGCAGGTGGGCGACGTGCTGCGCGGTCTCCACGGCCGGCGTGTAGTCGTAGCGTGTTTCATGGGTGACTTGCAGTCGCATGGGACTTCCCTATGCGCCTACGCTGGTCTTGGCGTCGCGCGAGTGCGTGAAGTAGATGGCGCCGATGGCGTCGGAAATCTCGTAGGCCGACCGCACGCAGGCTTCCAGCCGTTTGAGCAGGTCCGCATGCCGGCCGTCCGCATCGACGGTGCAGATCTCCTCGAGCGACCAGCGGGCCGGCTGCAGCACGTCGCGCGCCAGCGGCGTGTCCTGCACCTTGGCGTCACCGGCCAGCTTGGCCAGGCGGCCGGCCAGGGTATGGGCCACCCAGCCGAGCGAGCGTGGGTTGTCGCGGTCCAGCACCAGCAGGTCCAGCAGCGCCGGCAGTTCGCGGCCCTGCTGGTACTGGGAGTGGAAGGTAATGGTGCTGTCGAACAGCGCGAGCAGGGATTCGAAGCCACCCGTGGTCGCCAGCGCACCGCTGGACAGCGCACGCGCCAGCGCGGACGACAGAAAGCCCAGCCGCTCCACATGCCGGCCGATGGACAGCAGCCGCCAACCGTCGTCGCGCGTCATGCGGTCGGTCTGCGCGCCCGTCATGGCCGCCGTGGCGGTGCTGGTGGTCTCCAGCAGGCGCATGGCCTCCAGCGCCGAGAAGTCGCCGCTGCGCGTGGCGTCGGCACAGCGCGCCAGCAGTTCTTCCTCGGCCTGCACGATGACGTTCCAGTGTTCCTGCGAGAGCCGCTCGCGCACGGCCGAGGCGGCGAAGCGCGTCGCGCGCAGGTTGTAACCCACGCTCTGCACCTGCTCGGTGTCGCCCAGTCCGGCGATCAGCGAGCGCTCGAACACGCGGCGGGCCTGGGCAGGAGACGGCACGGCCGGCAGCACCAGCGCGAAGGTTTTGCACATGTCGTGCAGCCAGGCCAGCAGCGGGGCCAGGGACTGGTCCTCGCCGTTGAGCGCGGCCAGCGTCACACGCGCCAGCCGCAGCGTGTTCTCCGAACGCTCGGCGTAGCGGCCGAGCCAGAACAAATTCTCCGCGGCGCGGCTGGTGACCAGGCGCCGGCGGCGCACCACGGCCGCGGGCGACTGGTGCCGGTGCAGCAGCGTGGTGCGGTCGACCTCGCCGTCGGTGCGCACCCAGACGTCGGCGCTGCTGCCGCCGCGCTGCATCGAGGCGATGCTGTGGTGCGCGCTGACCATGCGCGCCAGGCCGCCCGGCAGCACGCGCCAGGAGCGCGGCCCGTCGGACACGGCGAACACGCGCAGCATGACCGAGCGCGGTGCGATGCGCGGCGGGTAGCCCGTCCCGCTGCTCCAGGTCGGCATCTGCGACAGCGGCATGTAGGTCTGCACAGTGTGCTCATCGCCCTGGCGCATGATGCGGCCGGCCCATTCGTCGAGCTGGCGGCGCGACAGCGCATTGCCCAGCACGGCATCGAAGGGAGCCGGGCCGCCGCTGTCGCCATAGGTGGGCTTGATCACGCAACGGGCCAGGTCGGGCAGGGCGGCCTCCATCGCGGCGCGCTCACCGCACCACCAGGTCGGCACGGCCGGCAGCTGCAGCTCCTCGCCGAGCAGGTGCCGCGCGAGAGCGGGCAGGAAGCCCAGCAGCGCGGGCGATTCCAGGAAGGCCGAACCCGGCGCGTTGGCCACCAGCACGTTGCCGGCGCGGATCGCCTGCAGCAGGCCGGGCACGCCCAGGCGCGAATCGGGGCGCAGTTCCAGCGGGTCCAGGTACTGGTCGTCCAGCCGCTTGATCAGGCCATGCACGGGTTCCAGGCCCTTGAGGGTCTTGAGGTACAGGCGCTGGTCGCGCACGGTCAGGTCGCTGCCCTCGACCAGCGTGAGGCCCAGGTAGCGCGCCAGGTACGCCTGCTCGAAGTAGGTCTCGTTGTACGGCCCCGGCGTCAGCAGCGCGATGTGGGCATCGGCCCCTGCCGGGCTCATGCGCTGGATGCCTTCGACCATGGCGCTGTAGGTGGCGGCCAGGCGCTGCACGTGCAGCGCGTCGAAGGCCTGCGGGAACAGCCGCGAGATGGCCAGCCGGTTCTCCAGCAGATAGCCCAGGCCCGAAGGTGCCTGGGTGCGCTGCGAGACCACCCACCAGTTGCCGTCGGCGCCGTGGGCCAGGTCGTAGGCCGTGATGTGCAGGTGCGTGCCGGCCAGCGGCTCCACGCCGTGCATGGCACGCAGATAGCCCGGGTGGCCCTGCACCAGGGCCGGGGGCAGCAGGCCCCGGGCCAGCAGGCGCTGCGGGCCATAGACGTCGGCCATCACGCTGTCGAGCACGCGCACGCGCTGCAGCACGCCGGCTTCGATCTGGCGCCAGCTGTCCGGTGTGACGATCAGCGGGAACAGGTCGAGCGACCAGGGGCGCTGCGGGTTGGCAGCGTCGGCGTAGACGTTGTAGGTGACGCCGTTGTCGCGCAGCTGGCGCCGCATCAGCGCGGTGCGGCGGTCCAGGTCGGCGAAACCCTCGCGGCCCAGCAGCGCGAAGAATTCGGCCCAATCAGGCGTCAGCGGCGGCCGCGCCGTGTTGCTGCGGGTGGGCGCATCGCCGGCGGGCCGCGCCATACCGCGCAGCTCGTCGTAATGGCCTGGCATGGCCGGCCTGGCCAGCGAGGACGCCAGCCCGGCCGGGCTCTCCTGGCCTTGCCCGTCGAAAAGGTTGTCGCTTGATTGATCCACGTCAGGGGCATTGTCACATCCCGGTCACCGCCGGGATGCTGCATGCACGCCACAGTCGCGGCCCCTCTTGCGTTCAGCGCCGCAGGTCCAGTGTGAACGGGAACTCGCGGCTGCCCGGCACGTTGATCGTGGCGGGCGGCACGACCATCGTGCCCGGCGTGTGGCCGATGCGGAAGAAGCGCGCCAGGCGTCGGCTCTCGGCCTCGTACGAGTTGACCGGGAAGGTGTCGTAGTTGCGGCCGCCCGGGTGCGCCACGTGGTACTGGCAGCCGCCCAGCGAGCGCTTCATCCAGGTGTCGACGATGTCGAACACCAGCGGCGTGTGCACGCCGATCGTGGGATGCAGGGCCGAGGGCGGGGCCCAGGCGCGGTAGCGGATGCCGGCCACGTACTCGCCCTTGGTGCCGGTGGGCTGCATGGCCAGCGCGCGGCCGTTGCAGGTGACCACGTAGCGGCTCTCGTTGAGGCCGGTCACGCGCACCTCGATGCGCTCCAGCGAGGAATCGACGTAGCGCACGGTGCCGCCGATCGCGCCTTCCTCGCCCATCACGTGCCAGGGCTCGAGCGCATTGCGCAGCGTCAGTTCCATGCTGGCGTTCTGGAGCTGGCCGACCAACGGGAAGCGGAACTCGAAGTGCGGGGCGAACCAGGACGGATCGAACGCGAAGCCGGCTTCGCGCATCTCGCGGATCACGTCGTCGAAGTCCATCTTGACGAAGCTCGGCAGCAGGAAGCGGTCGTGCAGCTCGGTGCCCCAGCGCGTGGCTGGCGCCTGGTAGGGCGCATTCCAGAAGCGCGCAATCAGTGCGCGCAGCAGCAGTTGCTGCACGATGCTCATGCGCGCATGCGGCGGCATCTCGAAGGCGCGCAGCTCCAGCAGGCCCAGGCGGCCGGTGCTGCTGTCGGGCGAGTACATCTTGTCGATGCAGAACTCGCTGCGGTGGGTGTTGCCGGTCACGTCGATGAGCACGTTGCGCAGCGTGCGGTCCACCAGCCAGGGCGGCATGTCCTGACCGTAGACCTCGCGGTTGCGGCGGATCTCGCGCAGCGCGATCTCCAGCTCGTAGAGCTGGTCGTTCCTGGCCTCGTCCACGCGCGGCGCCTGGCTGGTCGGGCCGATGAACATGCCCGAGAACAGATAGGACAGCGAAGGGTGGTTGTGCCAGTACAGGATCAGGCTGGCCAGCAGCTCGGGCTTGCGCAGGAAGGGGCTGTCGGCCGGTGTGGCGCCGCCCAGCACGAAATGGTTGCCGCCGCCGGTGCCGGTGTGGCGGCCGTCGGTCATGAACTTCTCGGCCGACAGACGCGTCTCGAACGCGGCCTGGTACAGGAACTCGGTGTGCTGCACCAGTTCGCCCCAGCTGTGGGCTGGGTGGATGTTGACCTCGATCACCCCCGGGTCGGGCGTGACCTGCAGCAGCTTCAGTCGCGCATCGCGCGGCGGCGGGTAGCCTTCCAGCACGATCTTGACGCCCAGTTCCTCGGCCGTGGCCTCGACCGCGGCCAGCAGGTCCAGGTAGTCCTCCAGCCGCGCCAGCGGCGGCATGAACACGTAGAGGTGGCCGGACTTGGTGCCGATCTGCTCGGCCTTGGGCCCGTTGGCGCGGCGCGGATCGCGCGCCTCCACGCACAGCGCGGTGCGGGTGATCCAGTGGGCCGATTCGAAGCGGTTCGGGCTGCGCAGGAAGTCGGCAGGTTCGGCCTGCAGCGGGTCGGGCGTGGGCGCGTCGCCCAGGCGGCGGTCCTGCCAGCGGCGTGCGGATTCGCCGGGGTGGTCGGTCGCGCTCACGAAGCGGGTGGGGTCCTGCTGCGCAGACAGCGGGGCGCTGCTGCTCGTGCCGAGACCGTGGCCGCCCGCTGCGCTGGCGGCGGCGTAGCGTGCGCGCAGGCCGTCGGCGGCCGGCAGCGCCGAGCGCGGCTCCATCGGGTCGCGTTCGTGGAAGTAGGGGTAGTCGCTCTTGCTGACCCAGGGCAGCGAATCGAGCGGCAGCCGGTAGCCCATGGGCGAGTCGCCGGGCACGAGGTACATGCGCTCGTCGCGGAAGAACCAGGGGCCGGTGGTCCAGCGGTTGCCGGCCAGGCTGGGGCCTTCGCCCACCTGCAGCGGCAGCACGTAGCCGATCACGGCGTCCAGTTTCTGGTCGAACACGCGGCGCAGGCGGGCGCGCTCGAGCTCGTCGTCCAGCCGCGTGTCGAAGGGGTCGACGTTGACGGGCAGGCGGCGCTCGCGCCACAGGTAGTAGAAGACGTCCTCGTAGCCGGCCTGCACGAAGGCGTCGGTCAGGTTCAGCTTGCTGGCCAGCAGCGCGGTGAAGCGGCGCGCGTCTTCGCTGGTGTAGTGGGCCGGATGGCGCTCGTCGGCGAACAGGGCCGGGTTGGACCAACTGGGCTGGCCGTCGGCGCGCCAGAAGATCGACAGCGCCCAGCGCGGCAGCTGCTCGCCTGGATACCACTTGCCCTGGCCGAAGTGCAGGAAGCCGCCCTGGCCGTATTCGGCGCGCAGCTTGTGCACGAGTTCGGTGGCATAGCCGCGCTTGGTCGGGCCCAGCGCGTCGGTGTTCCACTCGGCGGCGTCGCGGTCGCTGGTGGCCACGAAGGTCGGCTCGCCGCCCATGGTCAGGCGCACGTCGCCGGCGACGAGCTGGGCGTCGACCTGCTCGCCCAGGGCCAGCACCTCGGCCCATTGCTCCTCGGTGTAGGGCTTGGTCACGCGCGGCGATTCGAAGATGCGCGTGACGGCCATGTGGTGCTCGAATGTGACCTCGGCCTCGTCGACCAGGCCTTCGATGGGCGCGGCGCCCGAGGGCTGCGGCGTGCAGGCCAGCGGGATGTGGCCTTCGCCGGCCAGGAGGCCCGAGGTCGCGTCCAGGCCGATCCAGCCGGCGCCGGGCAGGTACACCTCGCACCAGGCGTGCAGGTCGGTGAAGTCGTGGTCGGTGCCGCTGGGGCCGTCCAGGGCCTTCACGTCGGGCGTGAGCTGGATCAGGTAGCCCGAGACGAAGCGCGCTGCCAGGCCGCAGCGGCGCAGCAGCTGCACCAGCAGCCAGCCCGAGTCGCGGCAGGAGCCGCTGGCCAGTTGCAGTGTTTCCTCGGGCGTCTGCACGCCGGGCTCCATGCGGATCAGGTAGCGGATGTCGCCGGCGACCTGCTGGTTGAGCTTGACCAGGAAGTCGATGGTGCGCTGCCTGCTGCGGTCGATCTTGGCGAGGTACTGCGCCACCAGCGGGGTGATCGGCTCCACCGCGAGGTAGGGCGCGAGTTCCTCCTTGACCTCCGGGCTGTAGGCGAACGGGAAGTTCTCGGCCGCCGGCTCCAGGAAGAAGTCGAAGGGGTTGTAGACCGCCATCTCGACGACGAGGTCCACCGTGACCTTAAATTCGGTCGTTTTTTCCGGAAAGACCAGGCGCGCCTGGTAGTTGGCGAACGGATCCTGCTGCCAATTGACGAAGTGGTTGGCGGGCTCGACCTTGAGCGAGTACGAAATGATGTTGCTGCGGCAATGTGGCGCAGGCCGCAAGCGGATGACCTGAGGCCCCAGTTGCACGGGGCGGTCATAGCGGTAGTGGGAAATGTGGTTCAGCGCTGCGTGTGTGGACATCTGCGTCTCTTGCTCTGGGTGTAACAACCATGGCCCTCGCCACCGGTGCCGGATACTAGCAAGAGGCGAGCTAGCAAGAGGCGAGCCAGTGGCCTGGGGCTGGCAGTGTAGTGAGGGGGTATGACCGAAGAGGCGGTGGAGGCGTCGAGGACAGGACCTTGGCTGAGCTGCTGCATCGGCTTCGTGCTCGGCACGGCGACGCAGCTGCAACAGCCGGCGCTCTGGGCGGTCTGGCCTTACGCCAGCCTTGGCCTGCTCGGGTGCGCGCTGGCCTGGTTCGGCTGGCGCCATCGGCGGCCGGCCGCGCGGCTGCTGGCCGCGCTGGGCGTGGCGGCCTTGGCCTTCGGCTCGGTGGGCCTGCGGGCGCTCGCCTTCGAGGCGCGGGCCCTGGCGCCTGCGCTCGAAGGGCGCGACCTCGTGCTGACGGGGCGTGTGGCGGCCATGCCGCAGCCCGGCGAGCTGGCCGTGCGCCTGCTGCTGGACGTTGCAGGCCGCGCAGCTGGACGGTGCGCCCGTGCGCGTCCCACCGCGCGTGGAGCTCTCGTGGTACCGCGGCAGGCTGGACGGCGTGCCGCAGCAGACCCCGGAGCTGCTGGCCGGCGACCTCTGGTCGCTGCAGGCACGCTTGCGCGCGCCGCATGGCCAGCGCAACCCGCATGGCTTCGACTACGAGCTCTGGCAGTGGGAGCGTGGCGTGCAGGCCACGGGCTACGTGCGCGCCGGGCCGAAGGACATCGCGCCACGGTTGCTCGAACGCGGCTGGCGGCACCCCGTGGAGCGCGCGCGCCAGGCCGTTCGCGGCGCCATCTTCGCGCGCATCGCCGAGCCGGCGCGCGCCGGGGTGGTGGCCGCGCTGGCCATGGGCGACCAGGGTGCGGTGGAGCGGGCCGACTGGGACCTGTTCCGCGCCACGGGCGTGAGCCATCTGCTGAGCGTGTCGGGCCTGCACGTGACCATGTTCGCCTGGCTCGCGACCGCGCTGGTCGGCTGGGGCTGGCGGCGGCTGGACCGGCTGGGCTGGTCGGCCAGCCTGTGGTGTCCGGCACCGCACGCGGGCCTGGTGGGCGGCGTGGCGTTGGCCGCGGCCTATGCCATGTTCAGCGGCTGGGGTGTGCCGGCGCAGCGCACGCTGGTGATGCTGGCCGTGGTCGCGCTGCTGCGCCTGGCGGGCCGCCAATGGCCCTGGCCGCTGGTCTGGGCCGTGGCCGGCCTCTCGGTGCTGGCGCTCGATCCCTGGGCGCTGTTGCAGGCCGGCTTCTGGCTCAGCTTCGTCGCGGTCGGCGTGCTGTTCGCCAGCGATGCGGGGCCGCTGGCGCTGGGCGCCCGGGCGCGCGTGCTGCGGCTGCTGCGCGAGCAGGCCATCGTCACGGTGGCGCTGGCGCCGCTGTCGCTGATGCTGTTCCAGCAGGTCTCGCTCGTGGGCCTGGTCGCCAACCTGCTGGCCATTCCCTGGGTCACGCTGCTGCTCACGCCGTTGGCGCTGCTGGGCGTGGTCTGCGCACCGCTGTGGGACCTGGCGGCTGCGGCCACCAGTGCGATGCTGGCCGTGCTGGCCTGGCTTGCGCAATGGCCGCTGGCCAGCCTCACGCATGCGGCGGTGCCGTGGTCCCTGGGCGCTGCGGCCTTGCTCGGTGCCGTGCTGCTGGTGCTGCGGCTGCCGCTGGGCGTGCGCATGCTGGGCCTGCCGCTGGTGCTGCCGGCCCTGTTCTGGCAGCCGGTGCGGCCGGCGCCGGGCCAGTTCGACCTGCTGGCCGCCGACATCGGGCAGGGCAACGCCGTGCTGCTGCGCACGGCCCGGCACAGCCTGCTGTACGACACCGGCCCGCGCCATGGGCAGGACAGCGATGCCGGCCACCGCGTGCTGGTGCCGCTGCTGCGAGCGCTCGGCGAGCGGCTCGACACCGTGGTCGTGAGCCATGCCGACAGCGACCACAGCGGCGGTGCCGCGACCGTGCTCGCGGCCCAGCCGCAGGCCGCGCTGCGCGCCTCCCTGCCCGACGGCCATGCGCTGGCGATGCGCCACGCCATGACGCCTTGCGTTGCCGGCCAGCAGTGGGACTGGGACGGCGTGCGCTTCGAGGTGCTGCATCCGCCGGCGGGCGCGCCGCGCGATGCCAAACCCAACACGGTCAGTTGCGTGCTGCGCGTGGCGGCGCAGGGCCGTGCGGTGCTGCTGGCCGGCGACATCGAGCAGGCGCAGGAGCAGTGGCTGGTGGCCAGTGGCGCGTCGCTGCAGGCCGACCTGCTGCTCGTGCCGCACCATGGCAGCAAGACCTCGTCGAGCACCGCGTTGCTGCGCGTGGTGGTGCCGCGCTTCGCTTTGGTGCAGGCGGGTTACCGCAACCGTTTCGGCCATCCGGCGCCCGAGGTCGTGCAACGTTTGCAGGCGCATGGCGCCAGCGTCGTGGCCTCACCGGCCTGCGGTGCGGCACAGTGGCGCAGCGACGAGCCCGAGCGCATCGATTGCGCGCGGGCGCAGCACCCCCGCTACTGGCGCCACCGGCTTTGAGGGATTTTTATTTTGCAGGCCACAGTGGTCGCCATCCGTGTCTGGCTTGCAACTTGCTATTCTCCGTACAGGAGATGGGTCCATGCTGAAATTTGACGAGATGTATACCAAGCTCCCCTACGAGTTCTTCTCGAAGGGTGAACAGATCCGGGATCACTACAAGATCTACGACGCCTGGCTGGCGCGCCAACCCGGCGACATGATGGCCAAGCGCCGGGCGGAGGCCGAGATGATCTTCCGGCGTGTCGGCATCACTTTCGCGGTGTACGGCGCCAAGGACGAAGACGGCTCGGGTACCGAGCGCCTGATCCCGTTCGACCTGATCCCGCGCATCATCCCGGCGGCCGAATGGGCGGCGATGGAAAAGGGCCTGGCGCAGCGCGTGACGGCGCTGAACCGCTTCATCCACGACGTCTACCACGACCAGGAAATCATCAAGGCCGGCCTGATCCCCAAGGAGCAGATCGCGGGCAACGCGCAATTCCGCCCCGAGATGGTCGGCGTGGACGTGCCCAACAACGTCTACTCGCACATCGCTGGCGTGGACATCGTGCGTGCGCCCGATGCCCAGGGCAAGGGCGAGTACTACGTGCTCGAGGACAACCTGCGCGTACCCAGCGGGGTCAGCTACATGCTGGAGAACCGCAAGATGATGATGCGGCTGTTCCCCGACCTGTTCAGCCTGCACCATGTGGCACCGAACGCCCACTACCCGGACCTGCTGCTGGAGACGCTGCGTGCCTCCGCGCCGCCGGCAACCGCCGAGCCCACCGTGGTGGTGCTGACCCCCGGCATGTACAACAGCGCCTATTTCGAGCATGCCTTCCTGGCCCAGCAGATGGGCGTGGAGCTGGTCGAGGGCCAGGACCTCCTGGTCAAGGACAACTTCGTCTACATGCGCACCACGCGCGGCCCCAAGCGGGTGGACGTGATCTACCGCCGCGTGGACGACGACTTCCTCGATCCCCAGGTGTTCCGCCCGACCTCCACGCTGGGCTGCGCAGGGCTCATGGAGGCCTACAAGGCCGGCAACGTGGTCATCTGCAACGCCGTGGGCACGGGCGTGGCCGACGACAAGTCGATTTATCCCTACGTGCCCAAGATGGTCGAGTTCTACCTGGGCGAAAAGCCCATCCTGAACAACGTGCCGACCTACATGTGCCGCCAGGCCGACGACCTGAAGTACGTGCTCGACAACCTCAAAGACCTGGTCGTCAAGGAGGTGCACGGCGCCGGCGGCTACGGCATGCTGGTCGGCCCGGCCGCCACCCAGGCCGAGATCGCCGACTTCCGCAGGGCGGTGGAGGCCAACCCCAGCGGCTACATCGCCCAGCCCACGCTGAGCCTGTCGAGCTGCCCGACCTTCGTGGAGTCCGGCATTGCGCCACGCCACATCGACCTGCGGCCTTTCGTGCTGTCGGGCAAGGAGGTGCAGATCGTGCCGGGCGGTCTCACGCGCGTGGCGCTCAAGGAGGGTTCGCTCGTCGTCAACTCCTCGCAGGGCGGCGGCACCAAGGACACCTGGATCCTGGAAGACGAGAACATTCCGTTCGCCAACTCGGCGCCCAGCCAACAACAAGCACAGACCTCGGGGGAATGATCCAATGCTGAGCCGCACCGCCGACCATCTCTTCTGGATGTCGCGCTACACCGAGCGCGCCGAAAACACCGCCCGCATGCTGGACGTGAACTACCAGTCCTCGCTGCTGCCGCAGTCCGCTGCCGTGGCCCAGCTGGGCTGGCAGGGCCTGCTGTCGATCAGCGAACTCGGCGGGCTGTACAGCAGCAAGCACGACAAGATCAGTTCGCGCGACGTGATGGAGTTCATGGTCAAGGACGAGAGCAACCCCTCGTCCATCGTGTCCTGCCTGCGCGCCGCGCGCGAGAACGCGCGGGCCGTGCGCGGCAGCCTCACCACCGAGGTCTGGG
Organism: Variovorax boronicumulans; assembly: GCF_007677875.1. GTDB lineage: Bacteria > Pseudomonadota > Gammaproteobacteria > Burkholderiales > Burkholderiaceae_C > Pseudorhodoferax > Pseudorhodoferax boronicumulans_A. Next base: position 288,193 of record NZ_VEDO01000004.1, read on the forward strand.
AGACGGCCAACACCACCTGGCTGGACCTCAACCGCATGCTCAAGTCGGGCGAGTTCGAGGCCGACCCGGGCCAGTTCTTCGAGTGGGTCAAGTTCCGCTCGCACCTGTCGCGCGGCGTCACGCTCGGCACCATGCTGCAGGACGAGGCCTTCTACTTCCTGCGCCTCGGAACCTTCCTCGAACGCGCCGACAACACGGCGCGCCTGGTGGACGTGAAGTTCCATGCGGTGGAGAGCGACTTCTACGGTGCCGCCAGCGAGAAGGACCAGGAGTACGACTTTTACCACTGGAGCGCGATCCTGCGATCGGTCTCGGCCTTCGAGGTCTACCGCAAGGTCTACCGCGACGTGATCAAGCCCGAGCGCGTGGCCGAGCTGCTGATCCTGCGCGCGGACATGCCGCGCTCGCTGCACGCCAGTCTCAACGAGGTGCTGGCGAACCTGGAGATGGTGGTCGGCGACCCGGCCAGCGAGACGCTGCGGCGCGCCGGCAAGCTGCGCGCCGAGCTCAAGTTCGGCCGCATCGACGAGATCCTCGCGACCGGCCTGCACGCCTTCCTCACGCAGTTCCTGGACCGTGTGAACGAGCTGGGCAGCCAGATCAGCCGGGAGTTCCTCGTCCCCGTCCATGTCTGAGGGGCCGCTGCCTCAGCCCGTGCCGCCGCATTCCACGGTGCGCGCGCCGCGGCCCCGATGAACCCGCTGCGCGGGTTCACGCGCTGGCTGGGGCGCTTGAGCGTCGGGCGCAAGCTCACGTTGATCTATCTTCTGGATCTGTCGGCCGTCATCTACGTCTGCGGCATCCTGATCCACGAGAAGTTCCAGTCGATCGACTTCACGCGCAAGGAGATCGTCGGCATCGAGTACAGCGTCGTCGTGCGCGACCTGCTGCTCGCCCCGTTCGAAGCCGCGGCGCCGACGCCGCCGCAGCGTGCGCAGGTGCACGCGCAGCTGGCACGCCAGCGCGCTGCGCACGACGAGGTGCTCAAGACAGGCGCGGCCGCCGATGCGTTCGAAGCCGCGCTCGCGCGGGTGGACGAGGGGCCGGACAGTGCCGAGGCCACCCGGCTCCTGCTGCGCAACGCGCGCGAACTGCTGACCACGGTGGGCAACCAGTCCAACCTGATCCTCGATCCGGATCTGGACAGCTACTACGCGATGTCGCTCGTGGTGCTGCGCTTTCCCGAATTGCTGGAGGTGCTGCACGACACCGTGCGCACGCTGCCCAGCGAGCGGGCCGTGGCGGCGGGCTCGGTCGACCGGCGCACCGAGCTGCTGATCCTGGCCGGGCGGCTTGATGCCGTCGCGCTGGGCATCCGCTCCGATTACACCCAGGCCTTCGCCGCCGGCACGGCGGTGCAGCGCGAGGCGCTGGGCCAGAGCCGCCAGGCGCTGCTGGGCACGCTGCAGTCGCTGCTGACCTCGGTGCAGCGCCTGGCCGACAGCCACATCGTGCAGTCCGACCTGGCGCTGCTGCGCGCAGAGCATGCGGCTACGCTGGCGGCGCTCGGTGGGGCCTGGTCGATCACGGCGCAGGACCTGGAACGGCTGCTGCGCGAGCGCGTGGACCTGTTGTTCAGCCGCATGTGGCTGCACCTGGGCACGGCGCTGCTGCTGCTGGGCTGCATCCTGAGCCTGGTCTACGCGGTGGCGCAGCAGATCGCCCAGCCGCTGCGCCGCCTCGCCGGTGTGGCCGATGCGGTGCGCCGCACGGGCGACCACGCGCTGCGGGCCCATTGGCACAGCCGTGACGAAATCGGCCAGCTCGTCACCGCCTTCAACCAGATGCTGACGGACCTGGACGCGCAGCGCCTCGTGCAGCAGGACGCGGCCGCCAGCGCCCGTGCCGCCCAGGCCCAGCAGATGCTGGTCGAGGCCATTCCGATCGCGCTCGTCGTGACCTCGGTGCCGCACCACGACGTGCTGCATGCCAACGCGGCGGCCCAGCCGTGGCTGGGCGGCCGCAGCACCGATCCCTGGCGCAGCGGCCTGGAGCCTGGCGTGCGCCAGCGCTTTTTCCAGCACCTGGCCGACCGCGGCGTGGTCGACGAGTTCGAGGTGCGCTGGCTGGGCGGCGAGGAGCCCTCCTGGGCCGTGCTGTCGGCGCGCCGGCTGCAGTTCCGCGGGCGCGACGCGGTGGTGACGGCCTTCACGCCGATCAACGTGATCAAGCTCATGGAGCGCCGGCTCGAGCTGTGGGCCAAGGTCTTTGAGGCGTCCTCCGAAGGCATCGTCATCATGGACGCGCAGCTGCGCATTCTGTCGGCCAACCGGGCCTTCTGCCGCAGCACCTCGTACGACTTCTACGAGGTGATCGGCGAGCAGCTGTCCATGCTGCTGACCGCGCAGGGCGGCGACCCGCTGAACGAGCGCATCGCACGCACTGCGCAGGAGCGCGATGCCTGGCAGGGCGAGGTGCAGTTCCGCAAGCGATCGGGTGAGAGCTATCCGGCCTGGCTCATGATCTCCGCCGTACGCGACGCCACCCGCAGCGGTGAGGTCACACAGTACATCGGCATCGCCGTGGACATCAGCGACCGCAAGCGCACCGAGGCGCGCGTGCAGTTCCTGGCCCACCACGACGTGCTGACCGAGCTGCCCAACCGCTCGCTGTGCGTCGAGCGCCTGGGCGAGGCCATCGCCCATGCCGACGCCAGCGGCGAACAGGTTGCCGTTCTGTTCATCGACCTGGACCGCTTCAAGACGGTCAACGACACGCTGGGCCACCACATCGGCGACGGCGTGCTCCGCTCGGTCGCGCAGCGGCTCAGCCAGGCCGTGCGCACCGGCGACACGGTGAGCCGGCTGGGCGGCGACGAGTACGTGGTCATCATGCGCAACGTCAGCTCGGTCGATGAGGTCCGCCAGGCGGTGGAGCGCCGGCTGATTCCGCTGATCCGCCAGCCCCACCACGTCGAGGGGCATGCGCTGCACGTCTCGTGCAGCGTGGGCGTGGCGCTCTATCCGCAGGACGGCAGCGACCTCGACGCGCTCATGCGCCGCGCCGACGCGGCCATGTACGAAGCCAAGGGCGCCGGCCGCGATGCGGCGCGCTTCTACGAGCCCGCCATCGAGCAGCTGGTGCAGCAGCGGCTGGTGCTGGAGCAGCAGTTGCGCCATGCGCTGCAAGCCGACGAGTTGAGCTTGCACTACCAGCCGCGCGTGCGCGCCGATGGCCACGGCGTGGTCGGCGTGGAGGCGCTGCTGCGCTGGCACAACGCGGTGCTGGGCGAGGTGCCGCCAGCGGCCTTCATTCCGGTGGCAGAGGAAACCGGCCTGATCCGGCCGATCGGCGCGTGGGTCATCGGGCAAGCGTGCGCCCAGCTTGCGGCCTGGGCCCGCCAGGGCCTGACGGGCTTCGGGGTGTCCGTGAACCTGTCGTCGGTGCAGTTGTCCGAGCCCAGCCTCGTCGAGCACGTGCGCAATTGCATCGCGTCCAGCGGCATCGCGGCGCAGGCGCTGGAGATCGAGATCACCGAATCGCTGCTGATGGACAACGCACCGCAGGCCGACCAGCAACTCGCGGCACTCAAGGGGCTCGGCGTGGGCCTGGCCATCGACGACTTCGGCACGGGCTATTCGAGCCTGGCTTACCTCAAGCGCTTCTCGATCGACAAGCTCAAGATCGACCAGAGCTTCGTGCGCGACATGCTGACCGATCCGACCGACCTGGCCATCGTGCGCGCCATCGTGGCGCTGGCCCACACGCTGGGCTTGCAGGTCGTGGCCGAAGGCGTCGAAACCGGTGACCAGGCCGCACTGCTGGCCAGCATGGCCTGCGACGAACTGCAGGGCTACTGCTTTGCGCGGCCCATGCCCGCGGCGCAGCTCGAACGCTGGCTGCACACCCGCGGCGCACAGCCGCAGCGCCGCCGCGCCGAAGCTATTCGTCCATGACGGCGCCGGCCGCGTCGCCGTACTTCTCGACGAACCAGGCATGGCTGGCCTGCGTCCCCAGTTCGTAGGGGCAAGCCTCCTGCAGGATCTTGCGCACCTCCTGGGCCGCGCGCCAGCGCGCCAGTGCCTGCGTGCTGGCGGCGTCGGGGCCCTCCGGACGGCTGGCCAGGATGAACTGCGCCAGGCGACGGTCGACTTCGAGGATGACGGTGGGCTCGGCTCGCATACCACTGCAATAGCAAGTACCGGGCCGCGCTGGCTGTATCAGGACTCCGGGTGATCCCGGAGGTCGTCCTCCGGCGGATGCTGCAGGAAGGCCTGGATCACCTGCTTGGCCTCGTCCAGCCGTGCGGGTTGCGGCTCGGTCAGCGTCTGGTGCAGCAGATTGGTGAAGGCCTCCAGCACCATCTGTGTGCGTTCGCTCATGCCATGCTGTTGCGTGGCCTGCCGCACGCCCGGTGCGGCACGTGCAAGGGCCTCGTGCAGCACCGCCCGCTGCGGGTGCGTCGCGGCCAGTGCCGTGGTCACGGCGGTCAGTGCCGTGACGAGGCCCAGCAGGTCCTCGTTGCTGCGCTCGAGTTGCTCCAGCCGGTCTTCGATGTAGCGGTGCCCAGGGCGGCCGGTGTCAGACATGCGGGGTGCCGTTCACGGTGCCGCGCGTTCGATCAGCGCCGTGATGGCGGTGAGAACACCGACCATGGCCAGCGCATGCAGCACGAACGCCACGCGGGCGCTGCGCCAGGCCGATGGCAGGCTTGGCGTGGTGGAGGGGAAGGGCGTGGTGTTCACCAGCAGCTTTTCGTGGGGGAGCTCGGGGGCGCTGCGCATGGCTCGCGTTCTCATAGAAGCGGGCGAGCATGAAGGATGCCAGAACCAACTGTCATCCACCGTACAGAGGACGTAACAGCGGGCAAGAGTGTACCTGCGTGTGCTAGGGGGTTCCATCCGAGCGTGGAACGTGGCATAGCATGCGGCCCATGAAAACAGGCAAGAAGCCATGGTGGGCCGCCTTCGCCGTGCTGGCGTTGGCGGGTTGTGCAGGGCTGGATGGGCCCTCCGGCCGGCCGGGGGCATCTGCACCCCCCGCGACCTGCGATGCTGGGGCCGCGCAGTTCGCCGTCGGCCAGTCCTTCGGCCCTGCGCTGGAGCGCGATGTGCGGGCGCGCTCGGGCGCCAGCATCGTGCGCTGGCTCAGCCCGGGGCAGGCGGTGACGATGGAATTCAACGCGGCGCGCATCAACCTGACGCTGGACGGCCGCAGCCGCATCACCAAGGTCGCCTGCGGCTGAACTCAGCCGGTGCCGTCGAGCGCCTTGGGCGTCGGCAGTTTGGTCGGATCCTGCGGCACCTTGGTGTCGGGGCAGGCCGTCAACAGCGCCAGTGCGGCGCAGGCGGCGAGGAAGACGCGGCACATGGAGTCTCCTTGGGTCAGCCATCGACCGAGGCGCTCCAGCGCTCGCCCCAGCCATCCGTGGCCTGGTCGAGCACGCGGCGCTCGCGCTTGGTCGGCCGGCCGTGTTCCTGGGCCAGCGCCGGCTCGGGTGCCAGCCGGCGCTGTTCGGCCTGCCGGGCGCGCGCGTGCAGGCTCTCCACCGTTTCCTCGTAGAGCGCCTGCGCCACCGGCGCCGGACCGCGCTGGCCGCTGACGCCGAGCACAAGCACGGTGCGCAGCACCGGCCCCTGGCGCACGGAAACGGTGTCGCCCGGTTTGACCTCGCGCGCCGGCTTCACGTCGTGGCCATTGATCTGCACGCGACCGCGCTCCACCTCGTCCGCCGAGAGCGTGCGCGTCTTGTAGAAGCGGGCCGCCCACAGCCATTTGTCGATGCGAATTCTGTCCATCGCGGCCGATTGTGCGCCGGTCGCCTGGCCGGTCTTGTAGGCCGATGGCGCACCGTCGCGGCGCGCCGGGGCGGGCGGCCGGCCCCGTTACCATGCGCGCCGATGCCCGCCACAGAGTCCGCCTTGCCGCCTGACGCCAGCAGCATGCTGGCTCTGGCGGCGCGCTCCATGTTCCACCTGTTCTCCAGCATGAGCCAGGGCATGTTCCTGGTCGACAAGGCCGGCACCATCGTCTGGGTCAACGAGGGGTACAGGCGCTTTCTGCCGGCGCTGGGCTTTTCCAGCATCGACGAATTCCAGGGCCATCCGGTCGAGGAGGTGATTCCCAACACCCAGATGCGCCGCGTGCTGGAGACCGGCGAGCCCATCCTCGTGGATCTGTTGACGAACAAGGCCGGCACCTTCGTGGTCAGCCGCATCCCGCTGCGCGAGGAGGACGGCCGGACCATCGGCGCCATCGGCATCGTGCTGTTCGACCAGCCCGAAACCACGCTCAAGCCGCTGATCGAGAAGTTCGCCCTGCTGCAGCGCGACCTGGACGACGCGCGCCGCGAACTGGCCAGCCAGCGCAGCCGCGCGCTGCTGCAGGGCGAGGGCGGCACCGGCCAGCGCCGCGCCAAGTACACCTTCGCGAGCTTCATCGGCACCAGCCCGGCGGCGCTGGAGGTCAAGCGCCATGCGCGGCGGGCCGCCCAGTCGTCCAGTCCGGTCCTGCTGCTGGGCGAGACTGGCACCGGCAAGGAGCTGCTGGCCCATGCCATCCACCTGGCCTCGGCCCGCGCGCGCGGGCCCTTCGTGAGCCTGAACATCGCGGCCGTGCCCGACACCTTGCTGGAGGCGGAGTTTTTCGGCGTCGCGCCCGGCGCCTACACCGGCGCCGACCGGCGCGGGCGCGAGGGCAAGTTCAAGCTCGCCGATGGCGGCACCTTGTTCCTGGACGAGATCGGCGACATGCCACCCGCCCTGCAGGCCAAGCTGCTGCGTGCGTTGCAGGAGGGTGAGATCGAACCGCTGGGCTCGAACCGGCTGGTGCCGTTCGACGCGCGCGTGATCGCCGCCACCTCGCGCGACCTGCCGGCCCTGGTGCGCCAGGGTCGTTTTCGAGAAGACCTGTACTACCGGCTCAACGTGCTGCCGCTCAAGCTGCCGCCGCTGCGCGAGCGCCGTGGCGACATCCCGGCTCTGGTGGAGGCGCTCAGCGAAGATCTGGCCCAGCGCAGCGGCGAGGCCCCGCCCGAGCTGATGCCCGACGCGCTGGCGCTGCTGGCCGGCCAGCACTGGCGCGGCAACATCCGCGAGCTGCGCAACGTGCTCGAGCAGCTGGCCATGCGCAGCGACAGCCAGCGTGTGGACGCGGACGAAGTGCGCCGCGTGCTCGCCGAGACCGGCGTGGAGGCCATCGCCGCCGCGGCGCCGCCGCCCGCGTCCGAAGGCCAGGGCCATGCCGCGCTGCTGCGGCCCCTGGCCACGCAGGTGGCCGAACTGGAGGCGCTGGCCATCGCCGCCGCCATGGCCGAAACCGGCGGCAACAAGCTGGCGGCGGCAAGGCTGCTGGGCATCTCGCGCGCCACCCTGTACGGCCGCCTCCAGGGCGACACGTAAGTCCCGCTTTCATCACATCTGCGGACCCGCCGCCGCTTGCGGTCTCCCGGCCCTGATAAGTTCGGCCCTCCGGCCTGACTGGCCCCGTATTCAGGGATAGAACTTATGCGCAACCACGTGCGCGGCAGCGGACTTGCTGGCATCACCAACCTGGCCTTGCAAGCCCGCGTCCGCGAAGGCCTGGCCCCCGGCTTCGAACCCATCAGCTACCTGGAGCGGCTGCGCCGCCTGCTGGACGCGATGCACTCCTCGCGCCGCAACGCGCGCGAATCCGAACTGCGCGACTCGGCTTTCCCCGACCCGATCGGCCGTTTCAACATGATCAGCAGCTTCCGCTATGCGCTGGTGCCGCCTGCGCTCGTCGGCTCCAAGTCCTGGCACCTGTCGCTGAACGTGAGCTTCGACGGCGGCTGGGAGCCCTACATGCGGGTCATCTACCGCGACATCGGCCCGCTGCTGGACGCACTGCTGTGCCACTGCGAGGGGTACCCCGGCTCGCGCACCAGCGATTTCGACACCTACTGCCGCTGGGTGCGCAGTGCCGAGCAGGACGCCGGCATCTTCTACACCGACGGACCGGCCACGCTGGCCGACCAGCGCTACCTCGCCAGCGTGGAGCGGCTGCAGCGCGAGAGCGGCGACCCGGCCGCCGCCGACCGTGCCATCGCCGCCCACGCCGAGCCCGACGCTTTGAGCGCCACGCGCCAGGGCCTGGAGCGCATGCTCGGCGACCTGGAAGGGCTGCTGCCGCTGCAGCTGCGCACGCTCAAGGGCCTGTACCGCCTGACCGGCTGGTGGGCCGGCGCCGATGGGGACATCCTGCTGCGCTTCGCCCAGCTGGCGCTCAAGGGCCTGCAATCCACGCTCGCGACGGACGCCTTCAACCAGCACCCCCAGGTGCCCCTGGTCAAGAAGCTGTTCGCCGACGAGCTGGCCTGGCTGGCCCGCCCGCTGCCCGAGCCGGCGCCGGCGGACCGGCTGGCCTGGAATCCGGACGCGCTGCAGGCCGCCGTGCTGGGCGAAGGCCCGCGCGCCACCCACGGCGCGCTGGTGCTGCTGCGCGTGACGGATCCCGAACGCGCGGCCGAGCATCTGGCCACGCTGGCCCCGCGCTGCGCCGCGCCGGCCGCCGCCGAGGGCGAGGTGCGGCTGCACATCGGCTTCACCATGGCCGGCCTGCACGCGCTGCGCATCGACCCCGAGCGGCTGGACCGCCTGCCGGCCGAATTCGCCGAAGGCATGGAGCCGCGCGCTGGCCTGCTGGGCGACCTGCGCGGCAACCATCCCGACCACTGGCGCCGGCCTTTGCGCCATGGCGTGGACCCGGCGCGCGAGGACCGCATCGAGCTCGGCGTGGTGCATGTGGCCGTCATGATGCGCACCATCGACACCGCCGACGAAGGCCACGGCCTGCATCCGCTGATCCAGGGCGCGGTGCGCGTGCTCGGCCAGGGCACGGGGCTGTCGGTGCTGTCCGTGGAGCCCACGCGCAGCCGCACCGCCGCGCCGAATGGCCGCGAGCATTTCGGCTTCGTCGACGGCATCAGCCAGCCCATGGTGGCGCCCGACCTCACGCCCGATCCAGCACCCGACAGCTCGCCTGATCCGCGCCAGCACCAGGTGCGCCCGGGCGAACTGGTGCTGGGCTTCGCCAACGACCGCGGCGACGGCCCTTACCCGGCCGAGGCCGACGGCCTGCTGGACCGCGGCAGCTTTCTCGTCGTGCGCAAGCTGCGCCAGCGGCTGGACCACCTGAACGAGGCACTCGAGCGCTACGCCGAAGGCGACGCGCAGCGCCGCACCGAGCTGCTCGAGCGCATGATGGGCCGGCGCCAGGACGGCAAGCCGCTGGTGGCCGCCGGCCCCGGCGGCGACAACGACTTTCGCTACCGCGGTGCGGACCAGGCGCAATGCCCGTTCTCCTCACACGTGCGGCGCGCCAACCCGCGCGACGGCCAGCCCGGCCTGCCGCGCATCCTGCGCCGCGGCATGGGTTACGGCCCCGCATCGCTGGAGGCGCCGCCCGAGGCCGACCGCGGCATCCTGTTCATGGCCTACTGCGCCAGCATCGCCGAGCAGTACGAAACCGTGCAGCGCTGGCTGGCCGGTGGCAACAGCAGCGGCGTCGGCTCGACCCAGTCCGACCCGCTGCTGGGCGTGCCGCGCGCGGGCCAGCCGCGCGTGTTCCGCTGGGTCGATGCCAGCGGCACGCCGCAGCGGGCCGAGCTGGGCGACAAGCCCTTCGTCGAACTGCAGTGGGGCCTGTACCTGTTCGTGCCCGCGCTGGCCGCCCTGGCGCGGCTGTCGGACTTCCGCAGCGCCCCGGAGCCCGTGCTGGCGCCGGCGCCCGTGCCGCCCAGTGCGCTCGACGTCTGGCGCGCCCGGCTGGAGGACCGCGACAACGGCCGTGCCACCTGGCGCGCCGTGCGCGAGCAGCATGGCGGCGACCAGCAGGCCGAGCCCTACGGCCGCCTGCTGGGGACGGCCGACAAGGTCTTCCCGGCGCTGGCGGACGCGCGATGCAAGCGCTTTTCGGTGCAGGGCTTCGGCGAACGCATGCAGGCCTCGCTGGGCGTGAATCACCTGGGCATGGACCCGGCCGACGGTCATACAGACGTCGGCCCTGTGGTCAACGCGGCGGTGGCCAGCATCGGCGAGGCCCAGGCCTTCGCCGCGGCCAGCGCCGTGGCGCAGGCCGTGCTGGCCCAGACCGTGGCGGTCTCCAGCGGTGCCTTTGCGCTGCGCCACCCCGATGGCCGCGTGCGCGTGGCCATCGACCTCATGGGCTTCTCCGAGCAGGTGGTGGGCGAACTGTCCAAGCGCTGGTTCGGCCTGCCCGATGGCCAGAACATGGTCGTCGGCGGGCGCAGCCCCACGCCCGACCCGCAGGGCAAACCGCGCTGCCCCGGCCACATCATCGGTCCTTCGCGCATGGTGTTCGGCGCCCACCCGCAGGTGAACGTGACGGCAGAAGGCGAGCTGCACGGCCCCATGGTGCTGCAGGCCGTCAAGGACCGGCTGGCCGACGGGTCCTCGCCCGGGCTGGTGGCCGCGCTGCGCCCGGCGCTGGCCGCGCTGGGCGATGCGCATGGCCCGGATCTGCTGGAGCGCGAGATCACCGGCCTGCTGCTGGGCTTCGCGCCCACGGTGCACGGCAACTTTCTGACGGTGATGAAGAACTGGATCGAGGACGGCCGGCTGTGGTCGCTGCAGCAGGACCTGGCCGAGCGCGCGCTGGCCGAGGACGCGCCGCTGGCCACTGCCCGCGCCGCGCTGTGGCGGCCCATGCTGGACACCATGCAGGCCGAGCCGGTGCCGCCCATGGTCTGGCGCCGTCCCGTGCAGGGCAACCGGCCCGACCCCGAGGCCACCGTGGTGCTGGGCCTGGCCTCGGCCATCGAGAGCCTGCCGCCCGAGGAACAGGCGCGGCGCGACGCGCTGCTGTTCGGTGGCGACTACTTCGCGCCCGGCACGGACCGCTGGGGCCTGCACGCCTGCCCGGGCTCGCGCATGGGCGTGGCCGTCATGCTGGCCATGGCCGCGGCGCTGCTGCAGGCCGGAACGCTGCGGCCGACGGGCTCACCGGTGCTGCTGATCCTCACGCCCAAGACGGCACCGGTGGCGGCCACCAGTTCCGCCTGACCCTCGCGCCCGGTGCGCGTGGTTGTCCGCTGGTGCGCCCACGTCGGCGCCACTTGGACGGGTCCACGCGTCAGAAGCGCGCCCGGATGGTGCCGCCGCCCTGCAACTGGCATTCGCCGTCGCCGCCCCCGGCCATGCCCTGGATCGGCTGCGCCAGGTGCAGCCGGCAGCGCATGCGCTTGCCGTCGTCGGTCTGCAGGTTGGCCAGGACCTTGCCCGTGTAGCGGGTGGAGAACTGCGTCCAGGTATCCATGCCGCCGGGGCCCCAGCCCCAATAGGGCCAGTCGGTCCAACCCTCCGTCCAGCCGTCCCACAGTGGGACCACGCTTTCGCGCTCGGTCTGTTGTGTGATCTGGAAGAAGCGGCCCTGGTAGGTGGCGTCGGGCAGCGTGGCGACCATGGTGCCCGTGATGCCGCCATCGTGGCTGCGCCACGAGAACAGTACCGGTTCCTGGCTCTGGCCCTGGCGTGTCAGGTCGCCGCCGCCCATGCCGGTGGACAGGGTACTGCAGGCGCCCAGCGCAAGCAGGGCGACGGCCGCCACGGCGGCTGCAGCGGTTCGTGCGGGTCTTGCGGATGTCGCGGTCATGGTGTGCCTCATGGACGGGTGGTCGTGGCCGTGCCCACGGCCTGGGTGGGGGCAGTCCGCGCCAGGGTGCGGTGCAGCGCGGCCATGCCCTTGTCGAACTCCGCGCGCGTCCATTGCGCGCCGCTGGCCAGCCTGTCGGCCACGCTCCGGGCCTCGGCGGTGCTGGCAGCGGCGGCGGTGCGGGCCTGCTCGCCTGTCCAGGCAGCGGCGTTCTCCACGCCTTGTGCCGCTGCCCGCAGTTCGTGGCCGGCCTCGTCGTAGGCCTTGCGGCCCCACGACTCGGCGGCGCGCGCCCGGTGCGACAGTGCCAGGGCATGGTCGGCGCGGGCGAATGCAGCGGTCAAGTCGGCCTCGGTGCGCACACTGCCCCGGTCCAGCGCCGCAGCGGTGCGGCCGAGTTGCGCCTGCGCCCCGTCCAGGGCCTTTCGCGCGTCGCCGTGCGCGCGGGCCGCCTCCAGCCGCAGGTAGGCTGCGGCACGCCGCACCTCGCCGGCCGCCGCCTGGTACTTCTGCTGCGTGAAGTCGGCCAGTGCGGCTTCGAAGTGGCGGTGCGGCTCCTGCGCCAGCGGGACCCACGTCTGCACGTCGGTCAGTGCCCACCGCTGGTCCAGATCGGCCCGTTGCGCCCGTCCGATCACGCGGCCGAGCTCCGCGGTGGTCGTCACCCGGCCTGCGCGCAGTTGCGCTGCGGCGTCGTCGATCTGCCCGGCCAGCGTGGCCATGCGGACCTGCAGATCGCGTGCGGCTTTCATTTCGGCAGTCGGCCGGCCGCCGGCCTGCGCGACCGCGCGATCGGCCTGCGCCTGCAGCGGGTGTGCCGCCTCGTGCAGTGCGTCGGTCGCCGAAGGCCTGAGCAACAAGCAGATCGGCGCTGCCGTGTTCCTGGCCGAGGGCACGGTGAAGAACTACGTGAGCCGCATCATGGAAAAGCTGCATGCGCGAAGCCGCACCGAGTTGGCCGTGCGCGCGGTAGCGCGCCGGGCTTGACGAAACGCGAGGCACGTCGGTCGGCCGCGGGCAAGCGGCTGGCGACCATGGGCGTCGGGCTGCTGGGCCAGCTCCGGCGCGTCGTCCGCCCTGTGGGGTCGGTTCAGAGTCGCGCGCGCAACCGCTGCACCTGTTCCAGGTGCCAGCCCATTTCCATGGTGTCGAAGGCCGCCGCCGCCTGGTCCAGCAGCGCGCGTGCGCGGATGCTGCCGCCGCTGGCGGCGGCCAGCTCGGCCTCGGCCAGCTGCGTCACCGCGCGCTCGTGCGCCGAGCCGCGCGCCTGCGCCACGCGGTAGGCGAAGGCCAGCTGGCGCTGCGCGGCCGCGTGCTGGCCCGCCGCATGGGCCGCGCGTGCCATCGCGCGCGCCGCCATGGCCAGGCCGATGCGGTCTTCGCGGCGGCCGCGCTGCAGGGCCAGCAGCGCGTGCCGCCTTGCCTCGTCCGGGCGGCCCAGCTGCTGCAGGCCCTCGGCCAACCAGCCGTGGTTCAGCGAGCGGAACAGGCCGCTGTCGCGCGGCAGCACCCAATCGGTCACGGCCACTAGGCCTTCGATGGCTGCCGGGTCGCGCCGCAGCATCCACTCGGCATAGCCGCCGATGGCGCGCGCCACCGACAGCTGCCACAGCGAGCGCGTGGCCTCGGCGATGCGGGCGGAGGTGGCGGCGGCCTGGTGTGCGGCCTCCCAGCGGCCCTGCCACAGCAGCACGGCCGCGCGCCAGCCTTCGATGCTGGTGCCGATCTGGTGCGTGAGCCCCACGATGCACTCCTGCGCCTGGTCGAAGCATTCGGCCGCCGCGCCGAAATGCCCCTGGTCGCCCAGCACCACGCCACGGCAGACCAGCGAGTAGGCCAGGCCCACGTTGGTGCGCCGGCCGCTGCGGTGGCTGCGCTTGACCTCGATGGCGCGGTCCAGCAGCCGGGCCGCGCGCTGGTAGCGCCCGGCGGCGGTATGGGCCTCGCCGAGCGAAGCCACGACCTGGGTGGCCAGCGGGGCGTCGCCGACGGCCTCGGCCTCGCGCAGGGCCTGCTCGCCGTGGCGGATGGCCAGGCGCGGCTCGCCCAGCGCGTAGTGCACGCAGCCCAGCCAGTGGCGCGCGCGCGCCACGCGCCCGAGGTCGCCATGGCGCTGGGCCAGCCCCACGGCGCGCTCGGCCAGCGCAATCTGGCCGCGCTCGGGCTCGAACATGCAGACCATGGCCAGCCGCTCGACGATGTCGACCCAGCGCAGCGCGCGCTCGCCCACGAGCTCGCCGCGCTCCAGCGCGGCCAGCGCGGCGCGGAAGTGTGCGCGCGCGCGGTCCAGCGCCGAGACGGCCAGCGCGCGGTCGCCGGCCAGCTCGGCGTAATGCGCCTCCAGCGCCGGGTCGCCACCGGCGCCGAAGTGCAGGGCCAGGGCCTCGGCGTCCTCGGCGCCGCCGCTCTGGGCCTGCTGCATGAGCGCCACGGCGATGCGCAGGTGCAGCCACTGGCGCTGCAGCAGGCCGACCGAGGCGTACACCACGTCGCGCGTGACGCCATGCTTGAAGCGCAGCGTGCCGGCGTGCTCGCCCGGGAACAGGAAGTCCTGCTCAGCGAGCTCGCGCAGTAGCGGACCGGCGGGCGCATGGCCGGTGATGCGCGCCAGCAGCCAGGCCGGCACGGTGTTGCCGATCACGGCCGCGGTGCGCAGCATGTCCACCAGCGGCGCGGTCAGGCCTTGCACGCGCGATTCGATGAGCTGGTTGATCCAGCCGGCCGGGCTGGGCGGCGGCGCCAGCCGGCCGCTGTCGCCGTGTGCGGCGGAATGGCACAGCTCCTCGATGAACAGCGGGTTGCCGCCAGCGCGGGCGCAAATCTGGGCCACCACGAAGGGGTCGGCGCCGGGCAGGTAAGCGGCAACGGCTTCGGCGGCCGTGGCCTGGCCCAGCGGCGCCAGCGTGACCGCGTCGAAGCCGGGCGTGGCCGGCGCGGCCGCGCTGCCGACGACACGCCGCGTCAACACCACCAGCAGGCGCTGCCCGGCCTGGCGCTGGATGCCTGCCAGCACCTGGTGCGAGGCGTCGTCGGCCCATTGCCAGTCGTCGATGAACAGCACCAGGGGCTGCTCGGCCGCCAGCCGCTCGAAGGCGGCCGCGAAGGCATGCGGCCGCGCCGGCAGCTCGGCCGTGCCGAGCGACTGCATCATCTGGCGGAAGGGTTGCAGCGGTGCGGCGCCCAGGCCGCTGTCGCAGCTGCCGCGCAGCACGCGGCAGTCGCGCTGGTGGGCGTGGTGCAGGAATTCCTCGACCAGCCGCGTCTTGCCGATGCCGGGCGGCCCGGCCACCTCGACGCCGGCCGGGGCGCCGGCGCAGGCCGCGTCCAGCGCGCGCGCCAGCCGTTCGAACTCGGCCTGGCGGCCCACCAGCGGCGCCTGCTTGCGGCTGCGCGCCTGCACGCCGGCCAGCGTCTCGGCCTGGCTGCCGATGCGGTAGACCAGGATGGGCGCGTCGCGGCCCTTGACGGTGAGCATGCTGGGCGCGCCGGCACCGAAGAAGCGGCGCGCCGGGCCCAATGTCTCGTCGCTGACCACGATCTCGTGCGGGCCGGCCGCATCCGACAGCCGGGCCGCAATGTTGGGCACCGTACCCATGAGTTCGAAGCGGCCGCGCTCGATGTCGCCATCGCCGATCAGCACCAGCCCGGCGTGGATGCCGGTGTGCAGCTGCAGCGCGAAACCCGGCGGCAGCCGCGGCGCCAGCCGGCCGACGGCGCGGTGCAGCGCCAGGGCGGCCTCGACCGCGCGGCGTCCGGCCTCTTCGTGGGGGACCGGGTGACCGAACATGGCCAGCAGGCCGTCGCCCTGCACGCGCACGATGCTGCCGCCCCAGCGCGGCACGGTTTCCTGGTAGGCGATGCGCAGCATGGACAACAGCGCGGCGTACTGTTCGGCCTCCATGGCACCGGCCAGTTCGGTCGAACGCGACAGATCGGAGAACAGCAGCGTGACGTAGTGGCGGCGCTGCACCACGGCCAGGTCCGTAGCAGGGGCGGTAGCGGGCGGCAGCGTTTCGATCATGGGGCGGCGCTGCGGCATTGCAGCGCATCAGGCATGGCGGCGAAGTGTTGTCGTGGGACCACGCGGGATGTTACAGGGTGCAGCGGTGCATGTACTGTTGCATGTCAAGCGGCGCACGCCGCACGATGGGGTCGGCGGCTTTCCGTTGCCGTATGGGATGCCCCTGGCGCGCCCGGTGATCGCGTGGTGAGCGGCTGCGTGCAGCCGTGGCGGGATCCACGCGTGGCTGCCATCCAGCATGGCGACCCGACGCACCGTGGGGGAGCACGTCGCGCGACATCAGAATCGGTCGGCGCGGCAGTGGCCTGGCGGGGCCAGGCTCAGCGCCAGGCCTCCTGCTCGGCCTTGCGGCCGGCCTGGCGCATGCAGTCGCACAGCGAACAGCGCACCGAGCGCCGCCGGTACCGTGGCGCGCCGGGCCAGGCGGTCCAGCAGCCGGTGGTCGTGCGGGTTCAGTGGCGAGTGCTGTGCAGTTCCAGCAACTCGCTGGCGTTCATTGCGTGCGGCCTGCATGCGCTGCTGGCGCTCCTCGGCGCTGGCACAGAGCTCCCACTGCGCTTCGGTCCGTTCCTTCTCGATGGCGGCGCTGCAGAGCCTGGCCCGTGTGGCGTTGCCATAGCGCTCGCGGAGTGCGGCCAGGGTGGCGGATGCGATCCAGCGCGGCGGCAAGCGCTTCCTGTCCGCGCGCGAACGGGCCGCGCGCTCGCGTTGGACGGTGAAGCGCTCGCCCCATTCGCAGGCTTTGCGCTGGGCCTCGCTCTCGCTGGCCTACAGCCGGCGCGGCAGGCTCCGGTACTGGGTTTCGGCCTGCTGCTGGCCGACCACGGCCTGCATGTGCGCGCGGTAGGCCTGCCGCCAGCGCATGCCGGCTTCGATGCGGGCCTGCAAGAGTGCCGGCAACTGCTGGCGGGCCTGGGCGAAGGCCTCGACGTGGGCGTCGTCCACCGGCTGCACCTGCGGCTGCAGTTCGGCATGCCGGGCGCTGCGGGCGAGGTCGCCGGTCTGGCTGTTCAGCGTGCGGGCCTGCGCGTCACCGAGCAGCGGCGGACTCATCCGACGGGGGAGGCAGTTGCATGGCGGCGGATGTTGCATGAGGGCGCGGGGGACCCCGGACCACGGCCGCGGGCACAATGCGGCGCCTGCGCACCCCTTAACCACCATGCACATCCTGCTCGTTGAAGACGACGAAGCCCTGGCCACCTCGGTCGCCGGCGCCCTGCAGGCGCAGGGCTGGCGCGTGGACGTGAGCGCGCGCGGCGAGCCCGTGCCGCGCTCGCTGCTGCAGGACGCCTACGACCTGTTGGTGCTGGACCTGGGCCTGCCCGGCATCGACGGGCTGGAAACGCTGCGCCGCGTGCGCGCGAGCGGCTGGCTGCAGCCGGTGCTGGTGCTGACCGCGCGCGATAGTGTGGAAGACCGCGTGGCCGGCCTGGAAGCGGGCGCCGACGACTACATGTGCAAGCCCTTCGCGCCGGCCGAGCTCGTGGCCCGGCTGCGCGCGCTGGTGCGCCGGCACGAGAACCGGCGCGAAGGCCGGCTGGCGCTGGCGGCGCTGCGCTTCGATCCGCAGGGCATGCGCGCGGCCATCGGCGGGCAGCCTCTCGCTCTCAGCGCGCGCGAGTCCACGCTGCTGCAGTACCTGATGACGCGCGCCGGCCACATCGTCGCGCGCGAGCAGCTCATGGCCCTGGTGCCGGGCTGGGCCGCGGGCACGTCCGACAACGCGCTGGAACTGCAGGTCTCGCGGCTGCGCGCCAAGATCGAGCCGGGCGGCGTGCGCTTGCGTACCGTGCGTGGCCTGGGCTATCTGCTCGAAGCCGCGGACCCCGATGGCGGCTGAAGCGCCCAGCCTGCGGCGCACGCTGTTGGTCTGGCTGCTGGCGCCGCTCGTGGTGCTGGTGCCGCTGGCCACGGCCCTGCTGTACCTGCTGGCCGTGCAGCCCGCCATGGACAGCCTGGACCGCGCGCTGACCGACACGGCCGTGGCGCTCGCCCAGATCCTCGAGCAGCGCGATGGTCAGGCCGCGCTGCCGCTCAGCGCGCAGACCGCGCATGCGCTGCGCGCCGACCTGGTCGACGAGGTGGTGTTCGCGGTCGGCGACGGCCAGGGCCGCCTGCTGGGCGGCGAGCACGCGCTGCTGGCCCAGGATCCGCATCTCGCGCAGGGCGACTGGCGCTTTTTCGACGGCGTGCTGCGCGGCAAGCCCATGCGCATGGTCGCCCACGGCGCGGCCTGCGGCGCGCAGACCTGCCCCATCCTCGTGGCCGAATCGCTGGGCAAGCGCGATGCCGCGGCGCGCGCCGTGGCGCTGGCCGCGGCTGGCGTGAGCCTGCTGCTCGCGTTGTGCCTGGCGCTCCTGGCATGGCTGGCCGTGGGGCGCGGGCTGCGGCCGTTGCAACAGGCCTCGCAGGAGCTGGAGCGGCGCTCGCTGCAGCAGCTGGACCCGCTGCCGCTGCGGCAACTGCCGCGCGAGGTGGCCTTCTTCGGCACGGCACTCAACGAACTGTTCGGCCGGCTGCGCCAGGCGGTGGCCTCACAACGCAGCTTCCTGGACGATGCCTCGCACCAATTGCGCACGCCGCTGGCGGTGCTGTTGTCCGAATCGGCCCAGGCGCTGGAGCAGCCGCACCCGCCCGAGCTGCATGCGCGGCTGCAGCGCCTGCATGCAGCGGCTGAGCGCAGCGCCCATCTGTCGCACCAGCTGCTCACGCTGGCGCGCGCCGAAGGCGCGGCGCTGGAGCGGCGCGGCCAGACTGCGCGCATCGACCTCGCCCGCCTCGTGACCGAGGCCGCGGCCGACTGGGTGCGGCCAGCCTTGGCCGCAGAGCAGGACCTCGGCTTCGATCTGCAGCCGGCCCTGGTGCAGGGCGAGGCCTGGCTGCTGCGCGAACTGCTGGGCAACCTGGTGCACAACGCGCAGCAGCATGCGAGCCGCGGCGCGCAGGTGACGGTGCGCACGCGCACCGAGGGCGACGACGTCTGGCTGGAGGTGGAGGACGACGGCCCCGGCATGGACGCGGCCGACCAGGCCCGCGCGTGGGACCGCTTCCACCGTGGCCGCGGCGCCAGCGGCCCCGGCACCGGCCTGGGCCTGCCCATCGTGCAGCACATCGCGCAGCTGCACGCGGGGGCGGCGCAGCTGCAGCCCGGACCATCCGGCCGCGGGCTGTCCGTGCGCGTGCGCCTGCCGCGCGCGGACCGCTGACAAACAGCGACCGCGCCAAGCTGTCACCAAGCTGTCGTAAGTGGTACCCGATGGCCGCAGCCCGGGTGTGCGGCCAAAAAATCCGTCCAAGGCCAGCCGGTTCCGACCGGCCGGGCCCACAGGCGTTCGCGCAGCCACCCGGCCGCGCGGGCGTGGAGACAAACCCAACGGAAGTTCATGATGATCGACCGCAATCTCGCGAGAGGGCTCTTCCTGGCCCTGATCGCACTGGTGTTCGGCGGCTACTCGCTGCAATACCAGGCCGGCTCCCTCGGCCGGGCCGGCCCCGGCCTCTTTCCCCTCATCGTCAGCGGCGCGCTGCTGGTCATCTCGCTGATGATCATCGTGCGTTCGCGCTTCCAGGCGCGCGAGCCGCTGGACCTGAACCTCAAGAACATCGGGCTGCTGCTGTTCTCGCTGTGCGTGTTCGCGTTGCTGTCGCTGTACGTGAACATGCTGGTGGCGATCGTGGCGATGGTCTTCATCTCGGGCAAGGCCGCGACGACCTACTCGGTCTCGCGCAACATCAAGATCAGCATCGGCCTGATCATCGTGGCCTTCGCGTTCCAGAAGCTGCTGGGCCTGTCCCTGCCGCTGATCTGAGGTCGCCGCCATGGAAGTCATCCACAACCTCATGTTCGGCTTCGGCCATGCGCTGACGCTGAGCAACCTCATGTACTGCGCGCTGGGCTGCACCGTGGGCACCATGGTCGGCCTGCTGCCGGGCCTGGGCCCGCTGGCCACCATCAGCCTGCTGTTGCCGCTGACCTACTCGATGCCGCTGGACGGCTCGCTCATCATGCTCGCCGGCATCTACTACGGCGCGCAGTACGGCGACAGCGTGAGCGCGATCACGATGAAGATCCCGCATGCGAGTTCCATCGTGGCCTGCATCGACGGCTACGCCATGACGCTCAAGGGCAAGACCGGGCTGGCGCTGTTCACGGCGGGCTTTTCCAGCTTCATCGGCGGCACCATCGCCATCGTGGTGCTGGCCTTCCTGGCGCCCACGCTGAGCCAGGTGGCCTTCCTGTTCGGCCCGGCCGACTACTGCGCGCTGATGCTGGTGGGCTTCGTCTGCGTGAGCTTCGTCACCACGGGCAGCCTGATCAACGGCCTGGCCATGTGCATGGTCGGCGTGCTGCTGGGCGCGATCGGCACCGACGTCAACAGCGGCGTGGCCCGCTTCACGCTGGACATGCCGTTCCTGGCCGACGGTATCGGCCTGGTCAGCATCGCACTGGGCTGCTTCGGCATCGCCGAGATCACCAAGAACCTGGACGCCAAGGAAGAGCGCACGCCCTTCAACGGCGCGATCAAGCTGATCCCGACCTGGGCCGAGTTCAAGCGCATCATCCCGAGCGCACTGCGCGGCAGCGCGCTGGGCTCCTTCCTGGGAATCCTGCCCGGCGGCGGCCCGGTGATCGCCCAGTTCGCCGCCTATGCCGTGGACAAGAAGGTCAGCAAGTACAAGCACGAGATCGGTGACGGCGCCATCGAGGGCGTGGCCGGCCAGGCGGCTGCCGACGAATCGGCCGCGCGCACGAGCTTCATCCCGCTCATGAGCATCGGCATCCCCGAGAACGCCGTCATGGCGCTCATGATGGGCGCGTTCATGATCAAGGGCGTCACGCCCGGCCCGAACCTGATCCCCGAGCACCCGGACCTGTTCTGGGGCCTGGTGGCCAGCATGTGGGTGGGCAACTGCTTCCTGCTGATCCTGAACGTGCCGCTGGTGCGCTGGTGGCTCACGCTGTTCAAGATCCCGTACAGCGTGCTGTTCCCGGCCATCCTGTTCTTCTGCTGCATCGGTTCGTTCAGCGTGAACAACAACGTCGACGACATCTTCGTGACGGCCGCCTTCGGCGCCATGGGCTACATGTTCATGCGCCTGGGCCTGGATGCCGCGCCGCTGATGTTGGGCTTCATCCTGGGCCCGATGCTGGAAGAGAACTTCCGCCGCGCCATGCTGCTCACGCGCGGCAGCTTCCTCGAGATGGCGCACCGCCCGATTGCCGGCACGCTGTTCGCACTGGTGGGCTCGTTCATCGTGTGGCAGATGGGGCTGGCGGTGTGGAGGCTGCGCAAGGGGGGCGTGCAGGCGGCGCCAGCGGTGGCGACGCACTGAGCGTTCGCCGAGCCGCACAAGCCCGCATGCACGCACATGCGGGCTTTGTTCGTTCTGGCAGGATGTGTTTCAGCGCCCCAGCGCACGCAGACCGGTCAGCACGACGGTCGCCAGCCCGAGCACCGCCGTGCACACCTGCCAAAACAGCACCGGGTTGCGCTCCACCAACGGCAACGCGCGTGGGCGCAGCAGCGCGCCGCCGGGCCGGTGCAGGTCGTGCACGAACTCCGAGACGGCTTCCTGACGGCGCGACGGATCGGGCTGCAAGGCCTTGTGCAGCACGGCGTCCAGCCAGGCCGGCAGCTCGGGCCGGTGGTGGCGCAGCGGCACGTAGCGCAGGCATTTCAAGTCCGCGGGCGCGCGCAGCTGCGTGACCTGCAGGCCGTAGGGCAGCTGGCCGCAGAGCATCTGGTAGGTCAGCACGGCCAGCGCGAACAGGTCGGCGGCGGCCGTGGGTGGGTTGCCCACGAAGTACTCGGGCGCGGTGTACTGCAGCGAGCCCACGATGCGCGTGGCCTGCAGGGCCGGCGCCGCCTCGGCCAGGCCGGCCACATGGGCGCAGGCGAGATCGATGATCTTCACGGTGCCGTTGCGGTCGACCATCACGTTCTCGGGCCGCAGATCCTGGTGCAGCATCTCCTTGCCGTGCAGGGCCTGCAGGCCCTTGGCCAGTTGCGCGACGAGGCCGCGCACGCTGTCCAGATCGGGCCGCGGGTGGTCGGTCATCCATTGCGCGAGCGTCTGGCCCTCCACGTATTCCATGGCGACGCAGAGGTGTTCGCGCCCACGCTCGTCTGCCCAGGCCTGCAGCACGTGCGGGCTGCGCACGCGCCGGGCCACCCATTCCTCGAGGAGGAAGCGGTCCAGCGCCTCGGCATCCTCGCGCAGATCGACGGCCGGCACCTTGACGACGAGTTGGCCGCCGGTCTGCGGATCCAGCGCCAGGAACACCTGGCTGCGCGCGCTTGCATGGAGTTCACGCACCAGTGTCCAGCCCTCGAAGACCATGCGTGGCGCCAGCGGCGGCGGCAGCCGCAGCTGGGCGCGTTGGTCCTGCCAGGGCTGGACCTCGTGCGGCGGCAGCGCGTCGATGCGCAGCAGTTGCACCGTGGCGTCGTCGGTGCTGCCGCGTTCGCGCGCCACCTGCGCGAGCACGCGCGCCGCCCCGTCGAAGTCATGCGGCCAGCAGGCCAGCGCGGTGTGCACGCTGGCCGCATCCAGCCGCGCGTAGGCGCCGTCGCTGGCCAGCAGGTAGAGCGCCCCCGCTTCGGCCTCCAGGCAGCGGTGGTCGATCTCGACATGCGGAGCGGCGCCCAGCGCCCGGCCCAGGTAGGACTGCCCGGCGCCCAGGTGCACGCGGTGGTCTTCGGTGAGCTGCTCCAGCGCCTGCGCGTGGACGCGGTAGATGCGCGTGTCGCCCACGTGCAGCAGGTGGACTTCGCGGCCCTTGAGCACCAGGGCGCTGAAGGTGCAACAGTGGCCGCGGTCCTTGTCGAAGCGGGCATCGCCGCGCTGGTTCTGCGCATGCAGCCAGGCGTTGGTGGCGCCCAGCACGCGCTGCGCGGCGCGGCGAACGGACCAGGCCTCGGAGGTGGCGTAGTAGTCGTCGAGGAAGCCGCGCACGGCCGCGGCGCTGGCGATGTGGCTCACGGGGCTCGAGCCGATGCCGTCGGCCAGCGCGACGGCGATGCCCTTGAGCTGCAGCGCCGATCCCGTGGGCACGACGGCGCCGTGGAAGTCCTGGTTCAGCCCCTTGCCGCCCGCCAGCGAATGCTGGCCGAGCGTGACTTCAAGCCGCACGGCGCTTGGCCGCCGTCTTGTAGTGGGTGGAGTACAGCGTCGCGCCCACGAAGGTCAGGCCGCCCACGAGGTTGCCCAGCACGGTGGGGATTTCGTTCCAGACGATGTAGTCCATCAGCGTGAAGTTGCCGCCCAGCATCAGACCGGTGGGGAACAGGAACATGTTGACGATGCTGTGCTCGAAGCCCATGTAGAAGAACACCATGATGGGCATCCACATGCCGATGGCCTTGCCCGAGACGTTGGTCGACATCATGGCCGCCACCACGCCGGTGGACACCATCCAGTTGCACATCACGGCGCGCACGAATAGCGTGAGCATGCCGGCTGCGCCGTGCGCAGAGTAGCCCACCGTGCGGCCCTCGCCGATGTGACCCAGCTTCTCGCCGATGGCGTTGGGCGCCTCGGAAAAGCCGAAGGTGAAGATGATGGCCATGAACACGGCCACCGTCAGCGCACCCGCGAAGTTGCCGCAGAACACCAACCCCCAGTTGCGCAGCACGCCGCGCCAGGTGGCGCCGGGCCGTTTGTCGAGCACCGCGAGCGGCGTCAGTGTGAACACGCCGGTCAGCAGATCGAAACCCAGCAGGTACAGCATGATGAAGCCGACCGGGAACAGCACGGCGCCCAGCAGCGGGTTGCCGGTGTTGACCGTGACGCTGACCGCGAAGGCGGCCGCCAGCGAGAGGATGGCGCCGGCCATGTAGGACCGGATCAGCGTGTCGCGCGTGGACATCAAGAGCTTGGATTCACCGGCATCGACCATCTTGGTCACGAATTCGGTGGGAGCGAGGTAGGCCATGTGGGTCTCTGTGGAAAAGAAGAGGGGGTCAGTTCAAGGCGACCAGAACGCGGCCGTCTTCGACGCGCACGGCATGCACGGCGACCGAATGCTCGGGCGCTTCGAGGCACTCGCCCGTGGCGAGGTCGAAGTGGTTCTTGTAGAGCGGCGATGCGACGACGGTGCGCTCGCCCAGGCTGCCGATGAGTCCGCGCGCGAGCACGCTGGCGCCGGACTTGGGGTCGATGTTGTCGATGGCGTGGACGCGGTCGTCGCCGAGCCGGAACACGGCCACATGGTGGCCGTTGACGAGGGCGCAGACGCCGGTGTGGGGCACGATGGCGTCCAGCGTGCAGACGGGGGTCCAGGTGTGGGTCTTGGCAAGCATGGTGGGACTCCGGGTCAGGCTGCTGCGGTGTCGCGTTCGTCCAGGCGGGCGGGGCGGATCTGGCCGCGCTCTTTCACGAAGACGATGCGCTGGTCGGGCTGGTCGCTGTTGACGAAGCTCTTGAAGCGCGCGCGCACGGCCGGGTCGGTCACGGCGGTCTTCCACTCGCACTGGTAGGTGTCGACCACGTGCTGCATCTGGGCCTCGAGCTCGGCCGCGATGCCCAGCGAATCCTCGATCAGCACCTGCTTCAAGTAGTCCAGACCGCCCTCCAGGCCCTCGCGCCAGGTGCTGGTGCGCTGCAGACGGTCGGCCGTGCGCACGTAGAACATCAGGAAGCGGTCGATCAGCGCGATCAGCGCTTCCTTGCTGAGGTCGCTGGCGATCAGTTCGGCATGGCGCGGCTTCATGCCGCCGTTGCCACAGACGTAGAGGTTCCAGCCCTTGTCGGTGGCGATCACGCCCACGTCCTTGCCCTGGGCCTCGGCGCATTCGCGCGTGCAGCCCGAGACGCCGAACTTGATCTTGTGCGGCGCGCGCAAGCCCTTGTAGCGGTTCTCCAGCAGCACGGCCAGGCCCACGGAGTCGTCCACGCCGTAGCGGCACCAGGTGGAGCCCACGCAGCTCTTCACGGTGCGCAGCGACTTGCCGTAGGCATGGCCGCTCTCGAAGCCGGCGGCGATCAGCTCTTCCCAGATCAGCGGCAGCTGCTCGAGCCGGGCGCCGAACATGTCCACGCGCGCGCCGCCCGTGACCTTGGTGTAGAGGCCGTACTTCTTGGCCACCTGGCCCACGGCGATCAGGCCGTCGGGCGTGACCTCGCCGCCCGGCATGCGCGGCACCACGGAGTAGGTACCGTCCTTCTGGATGTTGCCCAGGAAGTAGTCGTTGCTGTCCTGCAGCTTGGCCAGCTGCGGCTTGAGCACAAACTCGTTCCAGATAGAGGCCAGCACGCTGGCGGCCACGGGCTTGCAGATGTCGCAGCCCAGGCCCTTGCCATGCCTGGCCAGCAGTTCGTCGAAGGTCTTGATGTTGCCCACGCGCACCAGGTGGTAGATCTCCTGGCGCGAATAAGCGAAGTGCTCGCAGACATGGTTGTTGACGGCCATGCCGCGGCGTGCCATCTCGAACTTCATGACCTGGGTGACCAGCGGGACGCAGCCGCCGCAGGTGGCGCCAGCCTTGGTGCAGGCTTTCAGATCGCCGATGGTGCACGCGCCTTCGCCCACGGCCGCGCAGATCTGGCCCTTGCTCACGCTGTTGCACGAGCAGATCTGCGCCGTGTCGGGCAGGGCGTCCACGCCCAGGCCGGGCTTGGCCTTGCCGTCGGAGGAGGGCAGGATCATGAATTCGGGATCGTCGGGCAGCGCCAGGCCGTTGAGCGCGGTTTGCAGCAGCGTGCCGTACTCGTCGGCGTTGCCCACGAGCACGGCGCCCAGCAGCTTCTTGCCATCCTCGCTGACCACGATCTTCTTGTAGATCTGCTTGCGCTCGTCGACGAATTGGTAGTTGCGGCAGCCGGGCGTCTTGCCTTGCGCGTCGCCGATGCTGGCCACGTCCACACCCATGAGCTTGAGCTTGGTGCTCATGTCCGCGCCGGTGAATTCGGCGGTGGCATCGCCCGCGATGTGGCGCGCCGCCACGCGCGCCATGTCGTAGCCCGGCGCGACCAGGCCGAACACTTGGTCGTTCCACGACGCGCATTCGCCGATGGCGTAGACGTCGTGGTCGCTGGTGCGGCAGTGGTTGTCGATGACCACACCGCCGCGCGGGCCGATGGCCAGCACGCACTGGCGCGCCAGCTCGTCGCGCGGGCGGATGCCGGCGGAGAACACGACCATGTCGGTCTCCAGGTGCGTGCCGTCGGCGAACACCAGACGGTGGCGCGCCGTGGCGCCGTCCGTGATCTCCGTCGTGTTGCGGCCGGTGTGCACCCGCACGCCGAGCGCCTCGATCTTGGTGCGCAGCGTGCGGCCGCCGCCTTCGTCCACCTGCACGGTCATGAGCCGCGGGGCGAACTCGACCACGTGGGTCGACAAGCCCATGTCGCGCAGCGCCTTGGCGCATTCCAGGCCCAGCAGGCCCCCGCCGACCACAACGCCACTCTGGCTCCTGGCGCCGGAGGCCTGCATGGCCTGCAGGTCCTCGATGGTGCGGTAGACGTGGCAATGGGCGCGGTCGCGGCCCGGCACACCGGGCACGAAGGGGTTGGAGCCGGTGGCCAGCACCAGCTTGTCGTAGGGAATGATTTCGCCGTCCGCCGTGGTGACGGTCTTGTTGCGGCGCTCGACGGCCGCGGCGCGCGCGGCCAGGCGCAGCTTGAAGCCGCTCTTCTCGAAGAAGCCGGGCGCCACCAGCGAGAGTTGGTCGGCCGTCTTGCCGCTGAAGAACTCCGAAAGATGCACGCGGTCGTAGGCCGCGCGCGGCTCTTCGCAGAGCACGGTGACGTCCAGGTAGGGCAGCCCGCTCTCGGCCAGGCTTTCGAGGAATTTGTGGCCCACCATGCCGTGGCCGACGACGACGATCTTCATGCGCTTGCGCTCCTGCTGCTGTGGGCTGGCCGCTGCGCAGCAAGCGCTGGGGCCGACCCTGGCGGGTGGCGCTCGCGCGCTCCGCCGGTTGGGTTGGAACACCACCTGCGTGCGGTCCTGTCGGACCGCCAGCAGGCAGAGGTTCCGCCACCGTTGGCGGAGAGTCGGGCGGAAGTGGAACCGCCCCGTCAGCCGGCTACGGCGCCGGCTGACGGGGCGGTTGTTGCAAGTGATGTGCCAATCGAATCGCCCCTGACGGGTGCAATGGAATCAATGGCTTGCGTGTGCCGGCCGAGCGGAGCCGGCAAGCGTGGTGCACGCGAGGCCCCAAATTGGGGCATCCCCAGGCCGGCATGGGCCAGCCTGGGGCAATGCATCACGGCGTGACAGGACTGATCTTGGCGCCCTGCAGCGCGACGCCGGCTTCCAGGCCGGCATTGGTCAGCACGTAGCCGACCACGGGCTGGCGGATGGTGTTGCTGTCGACCTGGCCGTTGGCGCCGACGGTGGCCAGGGCCACGGTGGCGTCGGCGCCCACGGTCCAGCCCTTGCTGGCGCGGAACTTCTCGAGCGCATCGCGCGTGCTGAACACGTAGATCACGGCGCGCGACTGGGCGCCGGCCTGCCAGCCGACCGAACCGGCCGTGGTGCTGTAGTAACCCACGGTGCGGTTGCCTTCGCGCAGCGCGCCGCGGCCGTACTCGGCACCCAGGCCCAGGCTGGCGCTGATCACGGACGGGAACACCAGCGTGCCGGCCGAGCGCGCCACCAGTTCGCGCGAGCCGGGGACGGTGTTGTAGAGCTTGGACAGCGCCGCATCCACATCGGCGTCGATGGCGTGGCGTGCCGAGGCCGGGGCGCTGGCCGTGCCGGGTTTGGTGGTCGTGCAGCCGACAAAGGCGAGGCTGCAGGCGCCCAGCAGGGCGGTGGCGGCGAGGGTGCGAAAGCGGTTGTTGTGCATGTTGTGCATGTCGGTTCCTTGGGGTAGCTCCATCAGGCCCGAAAGGGCGAGGGCAATGCTAGGCCGACCGCCGCCCGCCGGGGCTCGGGTCGCGGCAAAGGCCTACAGCCCGCAGCACGCGCAAACCCCCAGGAAAACCCTGTCGAAAGGCCGGGCAACTGTATGGGTTTTGGTCATTTCCGGTGTCTTTTTTTCAGGCGAACGACGCCTCCAAAATTCCATAGCCAATTGATTTATAACAATGATCGAGGGTGGCACGTGCTGTGCAATTTCCAGGCATCAACCATTTGGAGACTACACCATGATCCGTCGCCGTCTGGCACGCTTCTCAGCCGCTTCCGCACTCGCGTTGTGCGCCATCGGGAGCTTCGCCCAGTCCAAGGACATCCGCATCGCCCATGTCTACGGCAAGACGGGCGCGCTGGAGGCCTACGGCAAGCAGACGCAGACCGGCTTCATGATGGGCCTGGACTACGCCACCGGCGGCACCATGGCCGTCAATGGCAGGAAGCTCGTGGTCATCGAGAAGGACGACCAGGGCAAGCCCGACCTGGGCAAGTCGCTGCTGGCCACGGCCTACGCCGACGACAAGGCCGACCTGGCCGTGGGCACCACGGGATCGGGCGTGGCGCTGGCCATGCTGCCCGTGGCCGAGGAGTACAAGAAGGTGCTGATCGTCGAGCCCGCCGTGGCCGACTCGATCACGGGCGACAAGTGGAACAAGTACATCTTCCGCACCGGCCGCAACTCCAGCCAGGACGCCATCAGCAATGCGGTGGCGCTGGACAAGGAGGGCACGACCATCGTCACGCTGGCGCAGGACTGGGCCTTCGGCCGCGACGGCGTGAAGGCGTTCAAGGACGCCATCAAGAAGGCCAAGATCGGCCACGAGGAATACCTGCCGCCGACCACCACCGACTTCACGGCCGGCATCCAGCGCATCGTCGACCAGCTCAAGGACAAGCCGGGCCGCAAGGTGGTCTGGGTGGTCTGGGCCGGCGCCACCACGCCGTTCAACGCGCTGGCCGATGCCGACCTGCAAAAGCGCTTCGGCATCGAGGTCAGCACGGGCGGCAACATCCTCCCGGCCATGACGGCCTACAAGCGCTTCCCGGGCATGGAAGGCGCCACCTACTACTACTTCGGCCTGCCCAAGAACCCGGTCAACGAGGCCATGGTCGCGGCGCACTACAAGGAGTTCAAGACGCCGCCGGACTTCTTCACGGCCGGCGGCTTCTCGGCCGCGATGGCGGTGGTCACGGCGCTCAAGAAGACCGGCGGCGAGACCGCCACCAACAAGCTCATCGCCGCCATGGAAGGCATGAGCTTCGAGACGCCCAAGGGCACCATGACCTTCCGCAAGGAAGACCACCAGGCCATGCAGAGCATGTACCACTTCCGCATCAAGCAGGACCCGGCCTTCGCCTGGGGCGTGCCGGAACTCGTGCGCGAGATCAAGCCTGAGGAAATGCAGGTTCCCGTCCGCAACAAGCGCTGAACGCGGCGTGCTGGAAACCAGAGACCTGACGGTCCGCTTCGGCGGGCACGTCGCGGTGAACGCCGTCAGCTGCCGCTTCGCGCCGGGCACGCTGACGGCCATCGTGGGCCCCAACGGCGCGGGCAAGACCACCTACTTCAACCTGGTCTCGGGCCAGCTCAGGGCCACGGCCGGCACGGTGTCGCTGAACGGCCGCGACCTGTCGAGCCTGCCGCCCTCGGCCCGCACGCGGGCCGGCCTGGGCCGGGCCTTCCAGCTCACCAACCTGTTCCCGAGTCTCACCGTGCTGGAGAACGTGCGCCTTGCAGTGCAGGCCACGCAGGAAGGGCCGCACCGGCGCGGCCTGAACCTGTGGAGCATCTGGAGCGACCACCGCGATCTGACGGCGCGGGCCGACGCCATCCTCGCCGAGGTGGCCCTCAAGGCACGCGCGCACGACACCGTGGCCAGCCTGCCGCACGGCGACCAGCGCAAGCTGGAAGTGGCCTTGCTGATGGCGCTGGAGCCGCAGGTCTTCATGTTCGACGAGCCCACGGCCGGCATGAACGCGGCCGAGGCACCCGTGATCCTGGACCTGGTCCGCAAGCTCAAGCGCGACCGCAGCAAGACCATCCTGCTTGTGGAGCACAAGATGGACGTGGTGCGCGAACTGGCCGACCGCATCATCGTGCTGGTGAACGGCCAACTCGTGGCCGACGGCGAGCCGGCCGAGGTGATCGCCTCGCCCATCGTGCAGCAAGCCTATCTGGGAGTGGCCAAGGCATGAACCTGCTGGAGCTCAAGGGTGTGCACACCCACATTGGCGCGTACCACATCCTGCACGGCGTGGACCTCGTGGTGCCGCAGGGACAGGTGACGATGCTGCTGGGCCGCAACGGCGCCGGCAAGTCGACCACGCTGCGCACGGTCATGGGCCTGTGGCATGCGTCGCAGGGCCGCGTGGTGCTGGCAGGGCAGGACATCACGGCCGCCGCCACACCGCACATCGCCGCGCTGGGCGTCGCCTACGTGCCCGAGAACATGGGCATCTTCGCCGACCTCACGGTCAGGGAGAACATGCTGCTGGCCGCGCGCGCGGCCAGGCGCGCCGAGCAGATGGACGCAGGCCGGCTGCAATGGATCTTCAAGATGTTCCCGGCCGTCGAGAAGTTCTGGAACCACCCGGCCGGCAAGCTCTCGGGCGGGCAGAAGCAGATGCTGGTCGTGGCCCGTGCCATCGTCGAGCCGCGCCAGTTGCTGATCGTGGACGAGCCCAGCAAGGGCCTGGCGCCAGCCATCATCGACAACATGATCGACGCCTTCGCCGAACTCAAGGCCCAGGGCGTGACCATCCTGCTGGTCGAGCAGAACCTGAACTTTGCGCGCCGCCTGGGCGACAGCGTGGCCGTGATGGACAACGGTCGCGTCGTGCACGCCGGCGCCATGGAGGCGTTCTCGGCGGACGCCGCGTTGCAGCAGTCGCTGCTGGGGTTGGCGCTATGAGCTTCGATTGGAAACCTCTGGCACTCGTGCCCGTGCTGGCGCTGCTGGCCTTGCCTTTGGTCGGTTCTCCCTCGACCTGGCTCACGCTCACGGTGGCCGGCCTGGCGATGGGCATGATCGTCTTCATCATCGCCTCGGGCCTCACGCTGGTGTTCGGCCTCATGGACGTACTGAATTTCGGCCACGGCCTGTTCATTGCGTTGGGTGCCTTCGTCGCGAGCAGCGTGCTGGGCCTGATGGCCGACTGGACCGGCTCGCAGGAACTGTGGCGCAACCTCGTCGCCGTGTTCCCGGCCATGCTGGTGGCCATGGCCGTGGCGGCCGCCGTGGGCCTGGCCTTCGAGCGCTTCATCGTGCGGCCGGTCTACGGCCAGCACCTCAAGCAGATCCTGATCACGATGGGCGGCATGATCATCGGCGAGGAGTTCATCAAGATGGTCTGGGGCCCGGCGCAGCTGCCGCTGCCCTTGCCCGAGGCGCTGCGTGGCTCGCTGTTCATCGGCGAGGCGGCGATCAGCCGCTACCGGCTGCTGGCCGTGGCCGTGGGGCTGGTGGTGTTCGTGGCGCTGGCCTGGCTGCTCTCGCGCACCAAGATCGGCCTGTTGATCCGCGCCGGCGTGCAGGACCGCGAGATGGTCGAGTCGCTGGGCTACCGCATCGGCCGGCTGTTCGTCGGCGTGTTCGTGGCCGGCAGCGCGCTGGCCGGCCTGGGCGGCGTGATGTGGGGCCTGTTCCAGCAGAACCTGATCCCGCAGATGGGCGCACAGGTCAACGTGCTGATCTTCATCGTCATCATCATCGGCGGCCTGGGCTCCACGCTGGGCGCGCTGATCGGCGCGCTGCTGGTGGGGCTGCTGGTCAACTACGTGGGCTTCGTGCTGCCGGTGGCCACGCAGTTCGCGAGCATCGCGCTGATGGTGACGGTGCTGATGTGGCGGCCGCAGGGCGTGTATCCGGTGGTGAAGGTATGAACAGACTGCTTTCCCACGACCTGCCGCGCAGCCGATGGCTGGCTGCCATCCTCGTGGCGCTGCTGCTGGGCCTGGCCTTTGCGCCGTTTCTGTTCCCCGGCGTGAAGGCGCTCAACGTCGCGGCCAAGGTGCTGGTGTTCGTGGTGCTGGTCGCGAGCTTCGACCTGCTGCTGGGCTACACCGGCATCGTGAGCTTTGCCCACACCATGTTCTTCGGCATCGGGGCCTATGGCGTGGCGATCGCGTCCTCGCGCATGGGCGCGGGCTGGGACGCGCTGGCGGTGGGCGTGGGCGCGGCGCTGGCGCTGTCCTTCGTGCTGTCGCTGGCCATCGGCCTGTTCTCGCTGCGCGTGCGCGCGATCTTCTTCGCGATGATCACGCTGGCCGTGGCCTCGGCCTTCCAGACGCTGGCCTCGCAACTCTCTGCCTTCACGGGCGGCGAGGACGGGCTGACCTTCAAGATGCCCGAGCTGATCTCGCCGAGCTTCGAGTTCGCCGAGGAGCCGTTCCTGGGCGCTTCGCTCGATGGCCGGCTGCTGTGCTACTACGGGCTGTTCGTGCTGGCCGTGGGCCTCGTGCTGGCGCTGCTGCGCATCGTCAATTCACCGTTCGGCCGCGTGCTGCAGGCCATCCGCGAGAACGAGTTCCGCGCCGAGGCCATCGGCTACCGCGTGGTGGTGTACCGCACGACGGCGGCCGTGCTGTCGGCGCTGTTCGCCACGCTGGCCGGGGCCATGCTGGCGATCTGGCTGCGCTACAACGGGCCGGACACCTCGCTCTCGTTCGAGATCATGGTCGACATCCTGCTCATCGTCGTGATCGGCGGCATGGGCACGGTCTATGGCGCGGCCATTGGCGCTACCTTGTTCGTGGTGGCGCAGAGCTACCTGCAGGACCTGCTGCGTCTGGCCAACGAGGCCGTGGCCGGCGTGCCCTGGCTCGCGGCCGTGTTCACGCCGGACCGCTGGCTGCTCTGGCTGGGCCTGTTGTTCGTGCTCTCGGTCTACCACTTTCCCACCGGCATCGTCGGGCGCCTGCGCGCGCGCGCGCTGGCACGGCGCTGAATTTGTTCAACCAGAGGAGACAGACCATGCGATGCGAGAACCTGCGGCCGATGCCGCTCTGTGCCGTGGCCGTCGCGGCGGCGACCCTGTTGGCGGCCTGTGGCGGCGACGACGGCCCGAAGGCCAATGTCAAGCTTGACTTCGTCGGCACGGTGACCATGCTGGAGTACGACGGTGGCCAGGACGACCTGCTGACGGCCGGCCTGGGCAAGACCGGTCTGGCGGGCGCCGCGCCCGGCTATGCCAATGCCGCTGCACCGCGGGCGGACGAGCTGCGCCGCAACGCCATCTACAACAACTACCGCGCGCTGCTGGACATGACGGCCGCGGGCGGCTACGGCCTGCTGTACGGCCCCAACGTGGCGCTGGACGGCAGCGCCTCGCTGGGCGAGGGCAAGGTGGCCGGCGGCGAGTACATCGCCTACAGCGACGACGGCACGGGCCGGCGCAACGTGACGCTGATGGTGCAGGTGCCGAACAGCTTCGATGCGAAGCAGCCCTGCATCGTGACCGCCACCTCCTCGGGCTCGCGCGGCGTCTACGGCGCGATCTCGGCCGGCGAATGGGCGCTCAAGCGCGGCTGCGCCGTGGCCTACACCGACAAGGGCACGGGCGCCGCCCCGCACGATCTGCAGAACGACACGGTGCCGCTGATCGACGGCACGCGCGCGGCCTCGAGCGTGGCCGGGACCGCGGCCGCCTTCCGAGCGGCACTGACGGACAGTGAGCGCGCGGCCTTCAACACGGCCACGCCCAACCGCTTCGCGTTCAAGCATGCGCATTCGCAGCAGAACCCCGAGAAGGACTGGGGCCGCTTCACGCTGCAGGCCGTGCAGTTCGCGTTCTACGTGCTCAACGAGCGGCTTGGCGAGCGCGCGGCCGACGGCACGCGGCGGCAGACCTTCACGCGCGACAACACGCTGGTGATCGCGTCCAGCATCTCCAACGGCGGCGGCGCAGCGCTGGCCGCGGCCGAGCTCGACGACGCGGGCTGGATCGACGCCGTGGCGGTGTCGGAGCCTGCCGTCGAGTTGCCGGCCGACCCGGGCGTGAGCATCCGGCGCGGCAGCGCGGCCGTGCCGGTCAGCGCGAAGACGCTGGTGGACTTCACGACCTATGCCCATGTCTTCCAGTCCTGCGCCGCGCTGGCACCCAGCCTGGCCGGGGCACCCTACCAGTCCGCGTACGCGACGGCGTTCGCGGCCGTGGCACCGACACGCTGCGCCTCGCTCAAGGCCAAGGGTCTGCTGACGGGCGCGAGCACCGCGGCCCAGGCCGATGAAGCGCTGGCCAAGCTGCGCGCCTACGGCTGGGAGGCCGAGGCGCAGGTGCTGCATCCTTCGCTGGCGGCCTTCGAGGTGGCGCCGGCCGTGGCGGTGACCTTCGCCAACGGACTGGCGCGCGCCGGCGTGCAGGACCGCTTGTGCGGCTATGGCTATGGCGCCACGAGCGCGCTGGGTGTGCCGCAGGGGCTGGACGCCACGTTGCTGGCCAGCATGTTCGCCACCGGCAACGGCGTGCCGCCGACCAGTGGCGTGCAACTCATCAACGAGAACAACCCGGGCGGTGCCGCGCGTGACCTGCTCTCGCGTTCGCCCTCGACCAATGCCTTCGACATGAACCTGGACGGCGCCCTGTGCCTGCGCAACCTGGTCGAGGGCAACGACGCCTGGGCCCAGCGCCTGAAGACCGGCGTGGACGAAACCCGGCGCAACGGCAACCTGCGCGGCAAGCCCGCTGTGATCGTGCATGGCCGAGACGATGCGCTGCTGCCCGTGTCGCACACCTCGCGGCCCTATGTGGCGCTGAACCGAAAGGTCGAGGGCGCGTCCAGCAGGCTCAGCTACATCGAAGTCACCAACGCCCAGCACTTCGACAGCTTCATCGGCCTGCCGAGCGTGCTGCCCGGCTACGACAGCCGCTACATCCCGCTGCACGTCTACCTGAACCGCGCGCTGGACGCGGTCTGGGCGAACCTCAAGAACGGCGCCGCGCTGCCGCCCAGCCAGGTGGTGCGCACCGTGCCGCGCGGCGGCACGCCGGGCGCGGCGCCGGCCATCTCGGCGGCCAACGTGCCGGGCATCGCTGCCACGCCAGCCGCGGCCGACCGCATCGACTACGCCGCCGGCGTGCTGACCATTCCCGACTGAGCCTTCCATGACCCCGAGTTCGCACTACGTCGCCTGCGCCGGCCGCGAGATCCACTACACCGCCTGGGGCCCTGCCGACGCCCCGGTGGTGGTCGCCTGGCATGGCCTGGCGCGCACCGGGCGCGACATGGACGAACTGGCCATGCACTTGGCCGACCGCTACCGCGTGGTCTGCCCCGACACCATCGGCCGGGGCCTCAGCCAATGGAGCCCGGCGCCGCGCGAGGAATACTGCATCGCGTTCTACGTGCGGCTGGCTGAGGCACTGCTCGATGCGCTGGGCATCGCCAGCGCGCACTGGGTCGGCACCTCCATGGGCGGTGCCATCGGCATGGCCTGCGCCGGCGGCTTGCTGGCGCCGGGCATGCGCACGCGCATCCGCAGCCTGGTGCTCAACGACAACGCACCGCAGCTGGCCGATGCCGCGATCGCGCGCATCCGCGCCTATGCGGGGCAGCCGCCGGCATTCGCCAGCGTGACGGAGCTCGAGGCCTTCTTCCGCCAGGCCTATGCGCCCTACGGCTGGCTCAGCGATGCGCAGTGGCGCCGGCTGACCGAAACCTCCACGCGGCGCCTGCCCGACGGCCGCGTGACGCCGCACTACGACCCGGCCATGGTCGGGCAGTTCGTGGACCACCCCGACGACTATCTGCTGTGGGACGCCTACGACGCCGTCGCGGCGCCCGTGCTGTGCCTGCGCGGCGCGCAGTCGGACCTCGTGCTGCCCGGGACGGTCGACGCCATGCGCCGCCGCGGGCCGGGCGCGGCCGGGCGCCTGCAGGTGATCGAGGTGCCCGATTGCGGGCATGCGCCGGCGCTCAACGTGCCTTCGCAGCTCGATCCCGTGCGCGCCTTCATCGACGCGGCGCAGGCTGCTGCCTGAACAGGACCGGTCGTTTCAAGCGGCAGGCCTCTGGAAGGGTGTGGTCTGCGGTATGAGGCCCTTCCTTCTGAAGCGTGTCGCCAGCGCTCCCACTGTTGGCGGGCCTGTCTTGTGACCGGCGGGATGCCTAGCTGCAAAGTGGACCGGTTCGATGGAGGGGGACCGGTCGCGTATTCTGCCTGGCGTTGCACCGAGGGGCGGCGGAGGCATGGCCACCGCGCGGTCTGTCCTCCGAGGGCGTCCTGCCTGGCTGCCGCGATCGCTCCGAAACGAAAAAACCCGGCTGAGGCCGGGTTCGTCGGGGCTCGTGGGAAGCTCAGGCTTGCTTGCGGCGACGCATCGCCGCGAGGCCCAGCAGGCCGGCGCCGAGCAGGGCGACGGAGCCGGGCTCGGGCACTTCGACAGCACGGCTAGTGATCACCAGGTTGAAGTTCACATTGGTGGTCTTGAATTCTTCCGTCGTGAAACCGAAGCAGTTCGGGCCGACGCCGGCGGCTGCGCATACCTGCGGCGTCAGCGCGGTCAGCGAGGGTGCGGCGAAGAAGCTCACGAAGTATTGGAAGCCGTCGTACACGAACGACTCGTTCAGCGAGCCAGAGATCACGAAAATGTCATCGCACGCCACAGCGCTGACAGCTGCGCAGGTGCCTGCCACGTTGGGCGTCTCGGCGAAATTGATGGAGTAGTTCGCCGTGAAGGCGCCGAAGGGCAGGCCAGAACCGGTGGGGCGCAGCTGCAGTTGTGCGTCGATCTGCGTGGTGCGGAGCGACACGCTGTTGGAGCCCAGGTTGCCGTTGTTCACGTGCGTGTAGGTATTGGCCATCTTCGACGCACCATCGGTCACCAGAACACCCGAACTGGGGGTGTTGGAGATCTGCAGCGCACTGCGGTTCGAGCCCACCGTGCCACCGGTCACGCCCCAGCTGATTTCAAGCGGGCCAGCGACGCCATTACTGGTCGAGCGACCCGAGGTGAACGTCGTCATGGCGGCGTCGAATGCGCTGTCGACAACGTAGTCCCACTGCGCCACGGGCGCGGCGTGGGCCGAGAACACTGCCGCGCAAGTGAGGGCGGCAAGGCTGAGTTTGGCGAGCGTGGTGGACATGGTGATCTTTCAATGTAATCGTTGATAGAGACCACTAAGCAGTAACTAGGCCATCCAATATTTATCTAATAGAATCAATAACATGGAATAAATTGCACAAAAATTCTTACGTGTTTTGCAAAAGCGGCCGACACCTCACACATCCGGGTCGGCCTCTTAGGCCTCTTGTTGTGCTCCCAGCGCTGGACGAATTCGAGCGTACGACGCACGCGCATCACGGGACGGGGACGGTCTGGCGCGTGTGCAGCGTGCGCCCCCATCCACCGTCCCCATGTCCCATATCGGCTGGTTCAGGACCTCGCTCTGCGCCGCGGGACGGTCACCATCTACTGCCCGGCCGCGCAGAGAAGCTGGAGGGCAGGGCCGCTAGACGTGCACTTCGAGCAGCACGCGGGAAGCGTGGCGCAGGTATTGCCGCCAGAAACGACAAAAGGGTCAGCCCTTGGGAAGGCTGACCCTTTGATTTCTTGGTGCCGGAGAAAGGAATCGAACCCTCGACCTTCTCATTACGAATGAGCGAGGACCTAAGATTTCCTAATGTTCGCAAACGTTGTCAGGTGTTGATAGAATCTAGGAAAATCAATGGCTTGAGTGTGGGTTGCCTGTTTTTTGTGCAGCTGCAGCGTTGATTTGAATTCGTCAAAATTGGCCGTTCCTGTCGGTACAACGTCGGTACAGCCCATCAGGAGCCTCCATGGCGCGTCCACGGGCCGCATCGTCAGTTGATCTCACGCGTCCACAGAGCCTGACCGTAGGGCTGATCGAACGACTGGTGTGCCCACCGGATCGCCATCACGCTCTCCTGCGCGACGGTGGTGGCGTTGATTCAGTTGCCGGCCTCAAGGTCCGCGTCACGGCGACCGGTGCCAAGTCGTTCGTCTATGAGGCTCGCATTGCAGGCAAGGCATTCAGTCGCACACTGGGGCAGTTTCCCGTGATGTCGATCAAGGACGCGCGCAGTGCGGCCAGAGCATTGGCAAACACAGTGAAGTCTGAGCGGGTTGACCCGCGGGAGGTCGAGCGCGAGGAGGCGGAAGTGCAGGGCAGGGCGGCTGCGGAGAAGGCTGCGCA
Organism: Variovorax boronicumulans; assembly: GCF_007677875.1. GTDB lineage: Bacteria > Pseudomonadota > Gammaproteobacteria > Burkholderiales > Burkholderiaceae_C > Pseudorhodoferax > Pseudorhodoferax boronicumulans_A. The sequence goes on from NZ_VEDO01000004.1 coordinate 325,804, forward strand.
AGAGGCTGCGCAAGCCGCACATGCAAAAGCACAAGCCGTCACTGTCGGAGACGCGTGGCCGATCTACTTGGAGAACGGAAAGGGCAAGCGGGCCAAGGTATGGAAGCCGCGCTATCTCGCGGATCTGAAAGCGATGGCCGCCGCGGGGGGTGTTGCGAAGAAGCGCGGCACTGGACTTACGAGACCAGGACCACTGCATCCACTGATGTCCTGGACGTTGGCGTCCATCCATGAGGACCGGCTTGCGGCGTGGCACCGGGCCGAGGCCGAAGCAGGACCACACCAAGCTGCGCGCGCGCTGATGATGTTCCGCGGCTTTCTGCGCTGGTGCAGCACGCGTCCGGAGTACCGCGACTTGGTGGACCGTGGCGCGGCTGCTGCACCGGCAGTTGTCGAAAACCTTCCGACGGGGCGGCGGCGCACCGATGCTCTGGAGTCAGCGCAAGTGGCGCCTTGGTGGGACGCTGTCACCAGCCTGCCGAACAACACCGCGTCGGTCTACCTCCGGGCACTGCTGCTGACCGGCGCGCGGCGCGAAGAGCTGGCAGCCTTGACGTGGGATCGTGTGGACTTTCAATGGCGACGGCTGACCATCGCCGACAAGGTAGACGCCACGCGCGTGATCCCGCTGTCGCCATACCTTGCCCAACTACTGGCCACGCTTCCGCGTACCGAATCCTTTGTGTTCGCCAGCACCGGCAAGACTGGCCGCATTGCCGATGCGCGCGCGAGCCACGTCAAAGCCCTGGCAGTGGCGGGCATTGACCATCTGACCATCCACGGCCTGCGTCGGTCGTTCTCGCTGCTTGGCGAGGCTGCTGGGGCACCTGCTGGAGCACTTGCGCAGATCATGGGGCACAAGCCGTCCGCGGTGGCAGAGGGTTACCGACCGCGCAGTGTGGACGCGCTGCGACCCTACATCGCACGCGTAGAGGAACACGTGCTGACATTGGCTGGCGTCCAGTTTGTCGCAGACTTGGAGCCAGGCAAACTGCGCGCCGTCTAACGTTTTCGCCCCAGCTAGGCCCGCGAACCGAAAAGCGGGTTTCCCTGCCCGCCTGCTGGGGCGTCATGTTCAGGGGCTGCACTGAGGGGGTGCATTGATCTACCTTCCTACTCACGCGACAGTCGATACAGCATGCCTATGGCTCCAGGAGCAGACAGGCGAGGACTGGCCCCTATCGCGCCTGATCGAATGCGGGCTGATGCCTTGGTTCTGGCTCGACAAGTCTAAGCACGACCCTGCAGCGCTCTTCGGCGACAAAGACGAGGGTTTTCTGGCGCCGGTCTTGTTTGGGAGCGACACGCACCGCCTACAGGTGACCGGGACAGAATGCTTGGTCAGTATGACGCGCACCGTGGACGACCAGATCGTGCGGTTCTCGCCACCGGTGGTGGTTCCCTTAAATGAGCTTCGCTTCTTGCGTGACGATCTGCGCGAGCTTGTCGCCGACACTGTGGGCAAGCAACCCGATGAGCCAGCGTTGACGCCTGGGCAGACGCTGCTACTTCCTCCCAACACAAGACACGTCGCATTCGCCGAACTTGCTCATCTGATCGCCTTGGCGTTGTGGCCAATGGACGAGTCATCTTCGGAGGATCTGAAGATGACGTATGGAACGGCCCGCTTGGGCCTTGATTCTGAGCTTGAAAGGGCGGCCAAATCCGGACAGCTCCCGGTTCTGAATCCCTTGACCCTCGGTCAGCAAACGGTGTTGCACGGCCGCGCCTTGCTGTCGGGTCTGGTGTCGGTCGAGGCCCTGCGCATCTACCTTGAGAACCGCCTGACGGTGATAGTGGCGGACCCGCCTGGCGGCTCCGCTCGAGCTGCCTCTATTGCTGCCCAGAGCACCACAGCGGCGTTGCCGCTGCCAGCAGGTCCCATTCCGGGGGAGCCCCGTGCGGTGAACCCTGTTCAGCAAAGCCGACCCGTGCAGACCAGGCCGGTTTTCTCCATGAAGAAGGCAGCGCTGGTCGAGAGGTATCGGGACCGCTGGCCAACAATTGAGTCAGATCTGAGCGACGCGAGCACCAACGGTCTCGCCGCGGCAAAAGCAGGCAAGCGAGACTGGTGGGAAGCAGTTGCGGTGGAGTGGGCGAGATCGAGGAGAAAGCTCGCCGCGGAACAGCCGCAGACCACCTCCCTGAGCAGCGCAATGCACAACATGACCTCGCTACCAACGAAGACACATCGAATGGGTCGCTAATCTCCGGTCTTTCTCCGGACTTTGTCCGGGACTTCGCCGTTCTGCAGTTGTGCAAAGGATAGGGCTCCATGCATCGGCATTCGTCGGTGCTTGGAGTAACCCACCATGCAGTCCCTGCACCACAGCGCAGACATCCGCCTCGCTGCACTTGCCTCCCCGGCATTCCCGCCGCTGGAGTCCATCACTCGCCCTACCGTGGACACGGCTGCGGCGGCGTACTACCTGAACCGCCGGCCGCAGACCCTTCGGGGCTGGGCGTGCAACGAAGACGGCCCCATTCGTCCGATGCGCCTGAACGGGCGCCTGGCCTGGAAGGTCGCTGACCTCGCCCAACTGCTGGGGGTGGCGTAATGGACGCGGTCAACAACAAGCGTTCGGCCATCGCCGACAAGAGCACTGCCACCGCGGCGCAACTGCGCCGTGCCCTTGAACTGCTGCGCACCAACCAGCGCCACACCTACGAATTCCGCAAGTTGGGCATCTCGCACCCCGCGGCGCGCGTCAAGGACTTGATCGCACAGGGCTTCGTCATCACGGCCAGCCGCATCACCACGGTGGACGCGGAAGGTTTTGAGCATAGACGCGTAGCGCTCTATGAGCTGGTGTCCGAGCCGAAAGGGGGCCTGTGATGCACAAGCTGCAAGGCCCGGAAATGGGAGCGCCCGGCGAAGCGGTGGCAGCCGCAACCCAGGCGCATAAACAAATCACTCAGACCTCTATTCTCGGCGATCCGGCCGAGCGCCTCAAGGCCCTTCTGTTGGAACGCGCGGCGCGTGCAGGCGTCACCGTGCATGAGTCCTTCGGCGGCTACGTCGTCCGCTGCGGCTCTCTGCGCGAGCTGCCCGATTTGCGAGCGCTGAGCATGTGCCTGTCGTCCATGGGGGTGCACGCATGACCAGCATCATCATGATCGACGGTCGCGGCGATTCCGTGACGATGACCAGCCTGGAATTGGTGGACTTCATCAACAGCCAGCGTGGTGAGGATGAGGCTGAACTGCGCCACGATCATTTCATGGTCAAGGTGCCGAAAGTGCTGGGCGAGATGGCTCCCAAATTTTTGGGAACCATCGAGAAGCCCATGCCGAACGGCGGCAGCCGCGAGTACAGCATCTACAACTTCCCCAAGCGCGAAGCCTGCCTGATGGCAATGAGCTACAGCTACGAGGTGCAGGCCAAGGTGTTCGACCGCATGACGATGCTGGAGGCGCAGGCCCTGGCATTGAGCCGGTTCAACCTGCCGCAGACCTACGCTGCGGCGATGCGCCTGGCGGCCGACGAGATGGAGAAGCGCGAAGCCCTGCAGGCGCAGTTGACCCTGGTGGCCCCGAAGATCGCAGCACACGACCGCATCGCTGATGCCGAGGGATCGGTCTCGATCCGCGAGGCTGCCAACACCCTGCGCGTGCCCGAACGCAAGTTCGTGCTGTGGCTGCAGCAGAATGACTGGTGCTATCGCCGCGCCGGTCACAAGTCCCTGTTGGGCTACGCCGAAAAGGTTAAGGCCGGCTACCTGTACCTCAAGCAGACGCCCGTGACGGACATGAACACCGGCCAGGAGCGCCTGCGTGAGCAAGTGCGCATTACGCCGTTGGGCTTGACCGTCTTGGCGAAGCGGCTGGCCGCAGGTTTGGCGCCTCCGGGGCAACACCCCGCGGCCGGTCTGGGCATGGGCGCGACCCATGAACGGGCGTAACGGCGGCAGGAGCGCGGTCGCTGCGCACGTCCGGATCAACTTGGAAATGCTGAACAGCCCGGCGTTCATCGCGCTGGACTGGTCGGCTCGGGCCTTGTTTCTTGACCTGCGCAGCCGCCTGCGAAGTGGCAACAACGGCGACATAAATGCCGCCTTGTCCGAGCTGGTGCACCGTGGCTGGAAAAGCTCCACGACGCTGGCCAAGGGACTGCGACAGCTGGAGGCGGTGGGTCTGATCCGCAAGACACGCAAGACCATCGGCGTGGAGCACGGTTCTAAGCTCTGCAACCTCTACCGGTTCACCGACATGGAGGTGTTCGCTCGCCCCGCGCTCGGCATTGAGGCATGCAGGCCCAGCTACGAGTACCGCGCCTTCAAGTCGCTGACCGAAGCACGTCGCGCCGTCGCTGCTGCTGTGCCGCCGCAGAAGAAAAAGGGCGCTGCAGATTCTGCAGTCGCACGCTCCAGAAACTGCAGCGTCACCCCGTCCAGCGCTGCAGATTCTGCAGTTACGCCCTTGCCGACGACTGCAGATTCTGCAGCGTCAAAAGTTGTGCAGATCGTCCGCAAAGCCAATAGCCATGCGGGTTTCGCCGAGGCATGAGCAAGAACGCCCAACCTCAGAAACGACTGCAGATTCTGCACACCTTACGTAAGTACCAGTCCCTGGAGAGTTTTCAAATGACCGACATCACCGACAACATCCCCGGCCTGAAGATCGAGGCCAACGAAGACGGCACGCTGACCCTGGAACAAGACTGGCTCGGCAACGTGGATCGGGTGGCCATCCACCCGATCCACGTCCGCCATCTCGCCGAACGCCTGGGCATGGTCCGCGAGGTGTCCGCGTCCGATGCGGAACTGCTGCGGACAGAGCGCGAACAGGTCGCATCGCTTCGCCAGGAGAACGACCGGCTGAAGCGTCAACATCTGCGGCTGCGCGAGCACATGTTGAGTTTGCAATTCGACTTCGCCGAGCACGCGGACCACCGGCATGCGGATCTCACAACAGAGATGTGGCGCATCAATGCCGTCGTGGACTTGATGGACCTCGTTTGCTCTGATTTCGCCGACGACTACACCGCCCACGTGCCAAGCGAGAACCCACAAGTAACCCAGGCGGAACCCAGCGGTTTCCGTGCAAGGCCTGAAACAGATCCGAAATTGGGTGCCTTTGAAACAACCCCGATATTGGGGGTGTTGGGCACCGCCCCCGCAGATGCTGCGGGGCGCAGATCCTGCACCCCGCAGGAGATGCACCCCCACCCCCGCACCCCTACGCAACTTCAGCTGGAGGGCTGATCTTGAGCATCCGCATCCCCGCCGACTATCTGACTCTGCATGAAGTTCGCGAGCGCTGGAAGCTGCCGGCCGACTCGCTGGACGTGCACCGCGCAATACTCAAAGGCATCCTGCGCCCTTCGGTGTTCGTGATGGCCGACCTGGTCGTGGCGCACAGCCCGCTGCAGGCCTACAGCCACTCCGGCGAGCGCCACAGCGTGCGCGGCTTCTGCTACGTCCAGGGGCTGCAGCAGACCGGCACGTTCGACTGCGCGGTGCCTGCTGTCTCGTACGCCGCAGATCCCCAGAGCGGTGGCGCGCTCTACCTGCTGGACCGGCCGCTGACCATGGAAGACCTGTTCGCACAGGCTGTCGTGATGCTGGAGGACGTGGTGGCGGCCGAAACCATGTTGATGCCCGAGGACTTGACCACGAAGGAATACAACAGCGTCCTGAAGCTGGTCACCATCGCGGCGGCAGACGGGTACGGGTACAGCCCGAACGCGCGCAGCTCGGTGCCCTCGGAGTTGTGCGAGGCTGGCACCAAGCTCGGCATCGACATCAGCGAGAACACCGTGCGCAAGATCCTGCGCCAGGCCTTCGACCAGTTCGCGCCGCAGGTGGTCTCGTAGCGCGAAGCTCAATTGAGGAAGGCAAAACTCAATTGAGCCACGAGAAGGGCATGAACATCGATCATGCCCCCATGCTCTGCGACGACCAGATCCACACACCGTCCGCCATCTCGCTCGCTACCACGGCCAGTGATGTGCGGTCGGTCTCCATCAACTTGCCTGCGCACCGCACCTGGCTCGCGCCGCTGCTCGAGTCGGTCAACACCCAGGCCATCGAGGCCTCCCCGGTCAAGGTAGGTGCCATGGTCACGATCTGGGGCGGCGTCGCTGGCCAGGAAGACCAGCCAGAGCATGCGCCTTACGTCGCGCACATGTGCCGGGTGGTGAGCGAACAGCTGCCCTGGCTTCTGCCCCTGCTCGATGCAGCCTGCGCGCTGATCGCGGTGTCGCCCGGCAGCTTCACGTTCATGGTTCGCAGCCGCATGGGCGAGACCTTCGATGTGCCCGAGCTGGTGCCGTTCACCCACCTGCTGCCGTGGGCTACGGCCGAAGATCTCGAAAGGATGAACTGATGAGCCTGTGGGACTTCTTCGGCAACGGCCCGGACGATCCGCGCTCTGGCCAGATCCTCGGCCTCGCGCAGGGCCTGCTGTCCGCACCTGGTGGCCGCGGGCTGGCGGCTGGCATCGAGGGCATGCAGCGCGCACGCGACTATGACACGCGCCGCCAGGTGCAGCAAGCGCAGATGGCGGGCATGGGTCTCGCAAACGAGCGGTCGCAGCTGGAACTGACCGGCATGCGCGACGCCATCGCGCGGTCAAAGAACATCCGCAACCAGCTTGCGGCGCTCGATGCTCCGCAGCTTGCCGGCCAGTCCGCCGGCCCATCCGCGGCCCCGAGCGCACCACCTGCAATCGGTGGGATGACCGCGCCGACATTCGGCGCGCAGCCCGGCCAAGCTCCGATGATCGGTCAAGCCGACCCGCAAGCGGCTGCCCGCAGCAACCTCACGCGCGACATGACCAACCGGCTCGTGCAGCAAGCCCAGGTCTACGCGCGCAATGGCGACTACGAAACCGCCAACAAGTTGTACGAGAACGCCGCCAAGTGGCTGCCCGAGGTGCACAAGATGGAGGTTGGCATGCAGGACGGGCAGGCCGTCAACGTCGTGACCTACAAGGACGGCAGCCAGCAGGTCAGCCCCTTTGCCCCTGCCCCGAAGACGCACTACCTGGACACGGGCGGTTCGGTGCTGCCCATCGACGAGTACACCGGCCAGCAGCGCGGCGCGGCGTTCCAGAAGTCCATGACGCCTGGCGAGCGCGCATCTAACTCGGTAGCGCTCGGGAACCTGCAGGTGTCTCGCGACCGCCTGGCGCTGGATCGCGAGATGCCCCAATACATGCAAACCGAGCAGGGCATCGTCGCGCTCCCCAAACGACCCGGCGCCGGTCCGATCACCGCACAGACCGTTGCCGGCCCGGACGGCGAGCCGCTCACCGCTCCGCTGAAGCAGATCCCGAACAGCGCAAACACCGCCATCCAGACCAACCTGCAGAACCTGAATCGCGCGCGCACGGCACTGTCGTTGATCCGGGGCGACAACGTCGGCACATCTGCAGGCGACCAGAACGCAACGGGTTGGAAGGGCTTCCTCCCTGGCACGGTCCTGAACCGCATGGACCCTGCCGGCGTGGACACCCGCGCTGCTATCGCGGACCTCGGCAGCCTGGTGATTCATGACCGCTCTGGCGCTGCCGTGACAGCCGCAGAGTTTCCGCGCCTGGCCCCGTTCATCCCGTCGCCGACCGACGACCGCGCGACCGCAGAGAAGAAGCTGCAGCGTTTCGTCCAAGTCTACGAGCAGGAGGTTGCGGGCATGCGCGAGATGTACAGCCGGGACCAGGGCTACAGGCCCAGCCCGGCGCTGGAGCGCGGCAGCGCGCCACAACCGTCCGCAGTCGGCGCACTTCCACTGCCGCCCAGCCCCACGGCAAAGAGTCTGCAGCGCGGGCAGGCCTACCGGCTCCCGAATGGCGAAACGGCTGTGTGGGATGGCTTCAATTTCAAGGGGCAGCGCTGATGGCGACCTACTCCCTCGACGACGTGCAGCGCATGGGCGCTGGCGACAGCACCAAGACCTACAGCCTGCAGGACGTGCAGGCAATGGGCAACAGCAAGCCGGCAGAGCCTCGCCGCCCTGTGCAGGTGCCCGGCATTCCCGGCGCTATGTTCAACACCGCGCTGGCCCTCATGCAGCCCGAAGGACGGGCAGAGATGGGGCGCGCTGCGCTTGGTGGTGTTCGTGGAGCCGCGGACATCGGCAACACCTTGCTGCGCGGCGGTGCGTGGCTGGCTGACAAGGTGTCCCCGGGCATGGCGGAGGCGGACCGCGAGCGTCGCCAGTCGCTGGATCAGTTCTTCAACGAGCGCGTCGCGCCGAACGACTCGGCGTTTCTTATTGGCCGGGTGGCTGGGAACATTGCCGGCACAGCGGGCGTTGGCCCCGCCCTCGTCGCTCCGCTACGCGGCGCAGCCTTGTCGCCATCGGGCGCGGCGGTGGTCAATGCGGTGCGGTCTGGCGGGATGACGACCGGTACGCCGGCACTTGGCCGCGCTGCGGACCTCGGCATTCGTACCGCAGGCGGTGTCCTGACCGGAGGTGCTTCTGCTGCCCTGGTTGACCCTGAAAGCGCAGGAACCGGCGCGTTGATCGGTGGAATGCTGCCTGGCGGGTTGCAGGCTGGAGGCAAGGTGGCGTCCGCCGCCGGCCGGCAGTTGCGCAACCTGCGCGCTCCTGCTGATGCACGCATGGCCCGGGAGGTCGCTGCGATGGCCGGGGCCGATGCCGCCAGCCTGGACGAGCTGGCGATGGTGCGCGATGCCCTGCGCCCGCAAGGCCCGAGCTTGATCCCCGGCGCGCGGCCAACCGTTCCACAGCTGCTGCAGACACCCGAGTTGAGTCAAATGCAACGCAGCGTCAAAGCCGTTGCCCCCGCCACCCTGGCGAACCAGGAGGCGGCCCAGAACGTCGCGCGGCTGGAAACGCTCAACCGGGTTGCCCCGGTCACCGGGACGGTGCAACAGGCCGCGCAAGACGCCGGCAATGCCATCGCGGACTGGGCGGGCCCCGCTCGTGTTCGTGCCGGCCAGCGCGTGAACCAGTTGTTCGAAGCCGTTGACCCGTTCGACGAAACGCGCTTCATGGTCCCTGTGGACGCCATGCGCGACACGCAGGCCCGATTCCTGGGGCCCGGCACCTTCGGCAGCGGACGTAGCGCCCGGACTGCCCTGGAAACGGCCGAAGCCATCGGCACCACTCCCGTTCCGCCGGGCGGCAGTCTTGCTGCCGATGCGGAGCGTATAGCGAGACCGGTCCCGTTTCGTGAGATCCAGAACCTTCGCTCCTCCATCGGCGAAGCGGCGCAGGCGGCAGAGGCCAAGGGCTTCGCCCGGGAAGCCGCCGCGCTGAACGGAATGAAGCGCGAGATCGACAACCGCGTTGCAGCGGTCAGCCGCGGAGAGGGTATGCCAGGCGAGGTGTTCCAACCGGACACGGTGGCTGCATGGCAGCAGGCTCTCGACGCGCACCAGCTCAAGAAGCTGCAGTTCGACACTGGGCCGCAGCGTTTCATGTTCCGCATGGGCGGAGATGGCCAGGCATCGATCCAGGGCGCCGAGATCCCTGGAAAATTCTTTAACGCCGCGCGTTCCCAGGTCGAGGATGCGCAGGCCTTCCAGCGCCTGGTGGGTGACAACCCTGGCCTGCTGGACGACCTGCGCCGTTACGCCGTGACGGATGCGGCCGGCCAGGTGGACCGCCTGGGCAACCTCACCAGTGCGAAGTTCAACAAGTGGCTCGACGCGCGCAGTGGTGCGACGGGCGTGATCTTTGACGAGCAGCAGCGCGCCATTCTGAAGGCAGTGGCTGACGACCTGCGCCGCGCAGACCGAGCTGAAAGCCTCGGCCGTTCCACTGGCTCGGACACGGCACAGAAGGCGGCCGGAATGCTGCGCCTGGGGCTGCTCGACAGCCCTGGGACGAGCTACGCCGCGGGGAAAGTACCCGGTGGTACGGCGATGCTGGACTTCCTGCGCGGGCAGGTCCGAACCTCGCGCGCTGATCGCCTGTCGGGGCTGCTGGTCGATCCGGAGCGCACCGCAGGTTTGCTGGACAGCTTCATCGCCGCCAACCGACCTTCCCCAACGCAGGGACTGCTCAGCGAGGCAGTCGATCCACTTCTGTTCCCGACCGCTCCGGTGCTTTTGTCTGGGAGAGATCGTTGATCTTCAGATCATCCCCAAGGTCGCGCCCCGTCATGAACGCGTACACGAAGCAGCCGAAGGCCCAGATGCCCACGAGGGCCAGAGCCTTCCAAACCATCCATGCGGTATGCGGGGTCCATTCCATGGCCGGCATTGTCACTGGATGTCCAGACAGCTGCAAGCATGTCCATCCGCATTCCGAGGGAGGCTTATGAGCAAGGAAGAACGGCTAACTGAGCCAGAGCGCGCCGATCTGGCCATCGCTTCGCACGCCGAAATCACGCCCGCGCAACGCAAGGAGATGAACGACAAAGTCGGCGCCCTGGAGAAAGCCATCCTCAAGGTGCCACAGGTTGACCTGAGCACCACACATGAACTGGCCGGAGAGGTTTACGCGAGGACCATCTTCATCCCGGCGGGCACGGTGCTGACCGGCGCGGCCCACAACAAGGATCACGTGAACGTCATGTTCGGCGACATCAGCGTCAGCACCGATGAGGGGATGGTCCGACTTACCGGTTACCACGTGCTGCCAACCAAGGCGGGCATGAAGCGGGTTGGCTTTGCACACCGGGACACGTGCTGGACTACGGTCTTCCACACCAAGCTCACCGACATCGAGGCCATCGAAGACGAGATGACCGATGAGAGCGAGATGCTGCAAACCCGCACTCTCAAACTCCGCAACGAACCACAACAGCAACTGGAAGGCGAACAATGTCCTTAGGTATTTCAGCAGCCGGCTGGGGCGCCATCGCAGGCGGGGCCGCGTCGCTCTACAGCGCATCCAAGGCCGGCAAGGGCGGCTCTCAGACAACGCAACAGCAGGTCGATCCACGGCTTGGGCAGTACCTCTATGGCGAAGATGACAAAGGCGGTCTACTTAAGGACGTAGACCTCTGGTATCAGGCCAACAAGTCCGGCATGAACGACCAGATGGCGCAGGGCCTGAACACGCTGTATGGCGTCTATACGGACCCTTCGACCATGGCGGGCTACCAGCAGATGGCCAATCTCGGGTCTGGGCTCATGTCCACACCTGTGGTGGGCAACCCCTTCTCTGATGGGCGCGCTGCGCTTGGTGGGGGCGCGTCCAATCTTGGCATGGGCGGGCAGCAGCCGCAGTTCCAGAGCTACAAGCCGCCGACTTCTTCGCCAGTGAATGCGCGGATGGACGGCCCGTACTCGTCCAACTTGCTGAGCTACCAACAACCGGCCGCTGCTCCCGCGCCTGCGCCGGCCGAGCAATCGTCCGGCTGGGAGGCTTTGTTTGATGGGTCCAAGCGGCCCGTGTTGAGCAGCGACAAGAACAAGTCGCCGTTCGAGATGACGACGAACTGGGTTTGGAACGGCGGGATGTGGACGCCGGAGCGTCTGGAACAAGGAGGTCCGTGACCATGGCAATCACCACCACGAGCTGCGAGATTAGCGAGGACGGGACGCAGGTCACCGTGACAGTTCCGGAAGGACCTATGGACGCGGCTGGCTTTGATCGGCTGATCAGTGAGCTTGGCAAGGCCAGGGCTGAGATGACGCCGGCCGTTCGCGAATCTCTGCTCGCCGGCCCAGGTTCCACGCAGTACATCGACAGCTTCAGCGCGTGGGGCATGACGGCGTCCCAACCGCTACCAACCGAGCACGGAGCGATGCTTGTCGGCTACTCCAGCGCCTTCGGATGGTTCCACTTCCCAGCCTCGCCGGAGTTTTGCCAACAGCTGGCAACGTGGCTGGTGACGGACGGCGCCACCCAGCGGCCCGCGCCGCACTCTGCGCACTGATACCGGTGATCTAACAGGCTAGGAACAGAATGGGATCAGGAGATAACAGGAAGTGGAAGCCGGGCCAATCCGGCAACCCGAACGGCCGACCGTCTGGGACGGGGAAGGTCGCTGCTCTGCGCAAGCAGATCGAGGAGCACGTGCCCGAGATCATCACGGCCTTGGTTGCGAAGGCCAGCGAAGGCGATGCAGGGGCCGCTAGGCTGCTGTTGGAGCGCGTTGTACCCCCGGTCAAGGCAACGGAGCAGCCCCAAGCCATCGCACTGCCTGGCGGCTCTCTGGCCGATCAGGGCCGGGCTGTCCTGGCTGCAGTGGCCTCGGGCGAACTGGCGCCGTCCCAAGGGGCTGCGCTGGTCGCTGCCATCGGGTCTCTGGCCCGGGTTGTGGAAGTCGATGAACTGGCCGCGCGCATCGCGGTATTGGAAGAGCGCAATGCAAGGTCTTGATCGTCGCATCGCTGCTTTGGAGGCGGCAGATCCAAAGCGCGTGCGCCGCGTGATCCGCTGCCTGCTGGGCGAAACCCCCGAGCAAGCGGCCAGGCGCTGCGGAATCATCGCCAACCAAGCCAACGTGCTGGCCATCCGGCGTGTGATCATGGACCCCAAGGAGGCCGCCCATGCGTGAACTGGAAAAGCGCGTTGAGGCGCTGGAAGCGCAACAAGAGCCGGCCGGCGCAACGGACGTCATCATCGTTGGCATGGTCGCACCGGGCGAAGAACCGCAGGAGCTGCAGACGCTGTCGCACAACGACCGGGTCTGGCATCGGCAGGATGGCGAGACCGAAGACCAGTTCAAAGAGCGGGTGTGCCGAGAGGTGCCGAGGGCTCGGGATTGTGTGCCAGTATTGCTGTCGGGTGCGCCAAGTGGCACTGACTTGTGCCCCGGACAGCAGGCGACGTGGATGCTCTGAGCGCCATCCGGGCCGGCTCATGCGGGCTGCGATGCGGTGGGTACGACTGTGGATGCATGCGCGGCGCAACGAGCCACAGCCGCTGCGGGCCGTGTCGGACCGGCAACGCGGCGTTAAGGCAGAGAACGTCATCACATATGAGGAAGGCGCCTGCCTCGGAAGCTTACACTTTGCAACAATGATGGTTCGGCCACAACATTGCACGTCGTGGGCATTCGAGGCCGTCGCACGTTCTATTCAACTGAAAATGAAACTCATCAAGTCTGTTTTTGCAGCCTGTTTGACAACGGTAGTTATCTCTGCCCAAGCAACACCCACCACACTGTACTTTAAAGGAGTCACAACCAATTTTGAAGACTATGAAGATTATGAGAGCGGTAAACCGCATCCCGATAAGGTAGGGCTGGCAGTGTTCGGTTGGATAAGTTTTGATTCCGGGAACGGCGTGCAAAGTGGGCCATTCTCTGATGTTTGGCAAATTTCATCGTCAACCGGATGTTTGGCTGGCGGTGTCACCTCAGGTGTTTGTCAAGGACCCATCGCAGATAACCCCCCCTTGGTGAGCGCCTACTATTTTCAAGCTGGCGCCTATTCAATGTCGAAGCTGGCCGGCCCAACAAACACATTGCGGGACGACTCTGCATTTGGCGCGACCTTTTTGCCTGATGAAGATTATCTGTCTGTCTACTCTGTGACCGAACGATACTACAACGATATCGAACGGAGCGAGACTCATGCCTTCGGGCTTGGAGGCGTGTTGCCCAAGGGAATTGCACAGTACCAACAGGACTATTCGCAGCAGCCTTTTAATGTCTTACAACAATGGATGACAACGATGTCCGCCCGTAGAACAGTAATTGAGCGCGACTGTGAGCGCGATCCTGCATACTGCGCCTTCTATCCAATCGCTCCCGGCGACTCCTGGATCATTCAAGCAGATATAACAGAAATTTCATTGACCCCGTTCGATAGCAGTGAGGTGCCCGAGCCTGCATCGCTTGCCCTGATTGGCATCGGTCTAGCAGGTTTGGCGGCAGCACGGCGCCGCAAGCAAGCCTGACAACCCTACGCGGCGGCCGCCGCCAAAGTCATGCGCGCAGGCTCCGACGACCTCATCCAGGCTGTCGAGCGCGCCGTGTCGCAGTTCCGCTGGCTTTGGCTGGTGGACGAGGTGATCAAGCCTCGGCCTGTCTGCCCGTTTTAACGGGTCCGGCTGTCCTCTGAGGTGTCTATGTAGTCCGTGGCCTACAGCCGAAAACACAGGCACTGCGTCCCCGCAAGAGGCACAACGTCGTCCGACCGTGAACGAATGCTCGCTTTGCCCACGCGTGAGTTTCGTGCCGGCGTTCCTGTGCGGTTTCCAAGCGCCGACCGTCGCAAAACCCAGCAGACTGCCAGCTCTGCAAAGGGTAAATATGCTGGAACTGCTGACAGGCGCGTCGGACGCCGAACGAGAGCGCCTCCTTGTATTGGAAGCGACAAAGCTCGTCGATTCGCCCGCAACGGAGGACTTCGACCGGATCACGAGGCTTGCTGCGGCGCTGTTCAATGTCCCCACTGCTTTGATTTCCCTGGTCACCAAGGACCGGCAGTGGTTCAAGTCCAAGGTCGGTATGGAGGTCTCGGAGACCGAGCGCGGTGCGGCGTTCTGTGACCATACGATCCGTTCGTCCGAGGTGTTGGTGATCGAAGACGCGGCCAAGGATCGCCGCTTCAAGTTCAATCGTCTGGTATGTGGTCAGCCCGGCATCCGGTTCTATGCTGGGGCCCCGTTGATCACGCAAAGTGGGCACGCCTTGGGCAGCCTGTGCATCATCGACACAAAGCCCAGGGAGTTGTCGGAGCACGAGGCCGCCCAGCTAAAGGATTTGGCCGCGTTGGTCATGGCGCAGATTGAGCGGACAGTGTCCGTCGGGCGCGTGCACGAGGTAACGCACATGCCGAACCGGGCGCAGCTGCGATCTGATCTGCAAGATCTAGCTTTGGCCGCGGACCCCGGCGCCCGGGTACTGGCGCTGGTGGACATCATGAGTGGCTCGCAGGTTCAGTCGGCGCTGTTGGCGCTTGGTCTGTCTGCCCTGGAGCGCTCGGTTCGTGTCATCGGCGGTCGGCTTGCCGACCTGGTCGGAACCGATACCACCGTCTACCACGTTAGCGAAACACGGTTCGCATTCGTCCTCCATGCCCGGGAGCGGGAGGATGCATCGAGCAAGCTGGAAGCGCTCATGGCGCGGATGCGCGAACCGTTCAAATTCGACGGCGTGGTGTTCACGCTGGAGGCTCGGTGCGGCGCCCTGATGTTCGAGCCGGGGCCAGATCGCAACCGGGACCTGCTGCGCATGGCGACCTCTGCGCTGGTTCAGGCGGCGGCCGAAAGTGCTGCCCTGCGCTGGTACGCGTCCGAGATGGACACGTCACACCGCAGGGCCTATGCGCTGGTGAAAATGCTTCCAGAAAGTTTGGCGAGCGGCGAATTCCGGCTGGTCTATCAGCCCAAACTCGATGTGACAAAGAACAGGGTTTCGGGCGTTGAGGCTCTGCTGCGCTGGTCGCATCCTGTCATGGGGACCATTTCTCCGGGTGAATTCGTTCCGGCCATCGAGAAGACCGCAGCGATCCATCAGCTGACGGACTGGGTCTTGAACGCGGCGCTCGCACAGAACGCCGACTGGCAGCGTCAAGGCGTGTTCATCACCGTGGCCGTCAACGTGTCAGCCAAGAATCTGGAATCCCCGGGATTTGCGGACAAGGTGCGTGAAGCCTGCGACCGGCATGGCGTGAATCCGCGCTGGCTCCACATCGAGTGCACCGAAAACTCCGTGCTGACAGGCTCCACAACATCCGAGACCTTGAAGACCATCGAGAAGCTCGGCGTGCAGATCTCACTGGACGATTTTGGAGTTGGGTACTCCAACATTGCCTGCCTGAACCGCCTGCCGGTGTCATTGCTGAAACTGGACCGGTCGTTGGTCGCGCCGATTGCGACGGACTTCCGCGCGTGGACGCTAGCGCAGTCGCTGATTAACTTTGGACACTCTTTGGGCTATCGAATGCTGGCCGAGGGTGTGGAAGACGCCGAGACTTACAAAATGCTCGTGGAAGCAGGATGCGATGCGATCCAGGGATATTTCGTGTCCAAGCCAATCGAGGCGTCAGAACTGCTGCCGTTCCTTCGAGCCCAAATGCCAACTCGGCTGACGGTGAGCTGAGGCGTCGCACTCAGGGATGGCGGACGCTGTGCAAGCTTTCAAGGCTGCCGGTGCTTCGCATGGATGACGCGGTCAAGATCGGGCGCTAAGTTCCGTCTCGTGACAAATGTAGCTTTGCATCAAGTGGCGCATTCCTGCCTCGGTAGCACGCCATCAGCGCAGATTCCAGCGCGCCATCCAGTGCTTCGGCAGCGACGATCTCTTCGGGCGTCGGCTGATGTAGCGGTGCAAGGCTGCTGTCTCCCCACGCTGCGCGCGCTTGATCGCCTGCGAACGCTTCTTCGGGGGTAACGCCAGCCCTCGACAGGAACAGCAATGCAGCAGTCAAGCCGCGCCCGGCCTCTTGCGGCGTGGCCCCAGGAGCATGGAACTGCAACCGCATGCCCGTCATGAAGCTGCCTGGCTGACAAGCTCGCGAATCTGGAATTGCGCGTGGCACTGCGGAAGGGATTGAGAGCACCCGTCAAGGTGAACGATGTGACTGCCGTTTCCACCTTCTTCAAGCGAAACGAAAAACTGGTGCATCGACGCAAACTTCTGTGGAAAAAAGTCAGTTTGCCAAGTCCCGCGCAGTCGAAAACAACGCACCGGCGCCGGCAGTCGGCCGCCGCTGCCTTCGGTCAGGATGTCAAAGACGCACCCCGCTGGGCAGTTCTCGCAGTTACGAGCCAGGTCATCTCCAATCAGCAAATGTCGTGACAAAGATCACTGCTCCGACAAGCATCGGTGTTTACCCTTGGAGCCATGAAGCAGATCAGGATATCGAGCCATGTCGAGAGCCCGCCCAGCAATGGGCAGAGGTTCGCCTGCGAATGGATGGAAGCCTCGCTTATGAACCGCTGGCTTCTGAAGATCAGGCTTGCCGAGGCGCTGGCGGCCCACGGCGAGGGTAGCCACTGGGTCGAGACACGCGACAAGGACTTGGTGCGCGAGGTGGCGCCGGCCTGAAGAAGAAGGGAGTGAACGGATTCGGTACAGGCTGCTCGCTCTGTGCGTTTGCTGCGGCTAGGAGCGCAGGTGGCGGGAGTACTTGTGCTCCAGCCTCCTTCTTCAGCCCGCAGTTACCCTGCCGTCGCCAGCCTCGCCTGCGAACCGCTTCCAGGCAGCCGGAACACCGCCATGGCCTGCACAAGGTTCTGCGCCTGCGTGCTCAAGCTGGCAGCGGCTGCAGCGCTCTCCTCGACAAGGGCAGCGTTTTGTTGAGTAGCGTTGTCCATGACCGTGACGGCTTGGCCAACCTGGCTGACGCCGTGGCTTTGCTCGCTGCTCGCCGCGCTGATCTCGCCGATGATGTCGGTGACCCGTTGAATCGCATCGACGATCTGCACCATAGTCGTACCGGCTTGGTCCACGAGCAGGGTGCCTTGCTCCACGCGATCCACGCTGGCCGAGATCAGCGCCTTGATCTCTTTGGCCGCTTCAGCCGAACGCTGCGCCAGGCTGCGCACCTCCGACGCCACCACCGCGAAGCCGCGGCCCTGCTCGCCCGCGCGCGCCGCCTCCACCGCTGCGTTGAGCGCCAGGATGTTGGTCTGGAAGGCGATGCCGTCGATCACGCCGATGATGTCCACGATCTTGCGCGAGCTGTCATTGATGCCCTTCATCGTCTGGACCACTTGGCCCACTACGTCGCCGCCGCGCGAGGCGACGGCGCTGGCACCTTGGGCGAGTTGGTTGGCTTGAATGGCACTGTCGGCGTTCTGTCGCACGGCGGCGCTCAATTCCTCCATTGACGCGGCCGTTGTCTGCAGCGTGCTGGCCTGTTGCTCGGTGCGCTGGCTGAGGTCGGAATTGCCTTGGGAGATCTGTACGCTGGCACTCGCAACACTTTCTGCGCTGCTGCGAACATCTGACACCACGCTGCTGAGCGACAGCTGCATGTCCCGCAAAGCCGCTAGAAGGGGCGAAAATTCGTCGCGCTCGGCGTCATGGAATTGCAGTCCAAGCTCACCGTCCCGCACGCTTTCAGCAACCTGGCAGGACAGGTGCACCCGCCGTTGCAACGCGCGAGAGATGTACCAGGCAAAGAGGGCAAGGCCGGTGATGGTCCCCACAACAAGAGCGACCAATACCCGGAACGTGTTCGCTGCATTTCCGCCCACGGTGGCCAGGTCGGCGCGAAGGGCATCTTCTTGGAACCGCACCGAATCTGCAAGGGCTGCCAGCAGCTGGTTACGGACTGGAATGACCTCATCTGCGAGGTACGCAAATGCCTCGGCCTTTTGATCGTTGCGAATCAAAGCGAGGTTGCGCTCGCCCATCTGCCAGAACTTGGCCACAAGGGGCGGAATGACAGCAAACCTTGCAAGTCCCTCTGCCGAAGTGGTCCTGGCGTACTGTGCAAGGGCTTCATCCATGGCCTTGCGCTTTTCTCCGATGTCCGTGATGGCGGCGGCTTGCTCCTGCGGGGTGCGCGCAAGGATGGCGTGGCGAAGCTGAAGCGAAACCCTCGTCACGTTCAGTTCAGTCTGGGCTATGCGCTGCATCTGCGGAACCCGGACGTGCTGCATGGTTTGAGCGGAATCGGACATTCCATCCAGCTCCACCTTGGCAAATACCACGACGGCGGTCAACGCGAGACCCAACACACACGCCACCAAATACAGGCGCTGGGCGATTCCGAAAGAACCAAATTTCATAGGCACGACCTTGTGCAAAAGAGGGTGCACATATGTAATGGGTTCGGACCCTCTAGGCCGCGAACTTGTACCGTCTTGTCGCTCGCCCACAACGCACCTCGGACAAGCGGGGCGTGCAAACCGATGAGCGTACCCGCCTAGCCAGTTCGTGTTGACCGCTTTGGTCGCGGAGATCGCAACGTGAAGCCGCAGACATCGAAGTAGCGTCGCGCTTTCGAGCGTAGGGTGAGGTGGTGCCGGGCTTGAGGCTAAGAGTTGCCAGGATGGCGGCTCACAATCGCGAAAATTTGGAGCGCTCAGCGCGAGCGGCAGGTTCGCGTTTCGGGCCCACTCGAAGGTCCTACCGACCCGGGCATAAGACGACGGCCAGGTGGCGCGCACCCGGCCGTCTGACCATGGCATGCCCGTTTCTTAGGAGATGCACGCCGCAGCTGCGTGCATTGTTGGGTGGCACGGCATGCCGGCAAATACCAAAATCGCGGGATCGACGCGGTGGATCTTGGGGGTGCGCAGCAGCCAGCTGAATGGGACCACGGCAACTCTCACACCGGCCACGCTCGGTCAAAGCGGTTCTTGTAGTGTCGGAAAGTGAAGCGATAGCTCCCGGGCGGCCGGCAGCGCACTAGCCAACACAAATAGGGTCTGCGCCTGCGTCAGAGCCTGCTCACTGTTGGCAGCACCCTGCTCGATGCAGCCGGCCAACACCGACAACGCCTGAAGCGCCCGAAGCTTGTCGCCGTGGAACATGGCGTTGCCCTCTACCTCACGCTGCAGTCTGATCAGAAGCCACCGCAGCGCGACCGGATCGACTGAGGGCGGCGCCCGCTCAGGCCGCTCCTTCACTGCCTCGCACCTTCTTGGCTCCAGTCGCCCTCTGCCTTCTCACCGCACGAAGGCCTCGGGTGATCACAATGGCGGGGAACAGCACGGGCCCGCTCGCTGCAACTCCGACTGCCCAAATCCACGCACGGCAGTACTTGCCGATCTCCAAAGCCAGGTTCACATCACCCCCGTGCGCCACACCGAAAGCGCCTCACGGGATTCTTGGGAATGGGCAAGCTCTGCACAGCTGGGACTTATGTGTATGGTGGAACAGACGCCAAGCTGCTGAGCGGAGCGCCGCATCTGTGAGGCAGCCAAATCCTGCAACAAAAAACCCGGCCGAAGCCGGGCTTGGGGAAGTGTTCCAGCTGTATCAGGCTTGCTTGCGGCGACGCAGAGCAGCGGCGCCCACCAGGCCCAGGCCGAGCAACGCCAGGGAACCCGGCTCGGGCACTTCCACCGCGCGGCTGGTGATCACCAGGTTGAAATTGACGTTCGTCGTCTTGAATTCCTCGGTCGTGAAGCCAAAGCAGTTCGGGCCCACGCCGGCAGCCGCGCACACTTGCGGCGTCAGCGCGGTCAGCGAGGGGGCGGCAAAGAAGCTCACGAAGTACTGGAAGCCGTCGTACACGAACGCCTCGTTCAGCGAGCCGGAGATCACGAAGATGTCGTCGCAAGGGACGGCGCTGATGGCGGCGCATGTGCCGGCTACGTTGGGTGTCTCGGCGAAATTGATGGAGTAGTTCGCCGTGAATGCGCCGAAGGGCAGGCCAGAGCCGGTGGGACGCAGCTGCAGCTGTGCGTCGATCTGCGTGGTGCGGAGCGACACGCTGTTGGCGCCAAGGTTGCCGTTGTTCACGTGCGTGTAGGTGTTCGCCATCTTCGACGCACCATCGGTCACCAGGACACCCGAGCTGGGAGTGTTCGAGATCTGCAGCGCACTGCGGTTCGAGCCCACCGTGCCGCCGGTCACGCCCCAGCTGATTTCCAGCGGCCCAGC
The DNA here is from genome assembly GCF_007677875.1 of Variovorax boronicumulans. GTDB lineage: Bacteria > Pseudomonadota > Gammaproteobacteria > Burkholderiales > Burkholderiaceae_C > Pseudorhodoferax > Pseudorhodoferax boronicumulans_A. The sequence continues at coordinate 346,183 of NZ_VEDO01000004.1, forward strand.
AAGTCCGTTGCTGGTCGCCCGGCCCGACGTGAAGGTCGTCATGCTCGGATCGAAGGCGCTGTTGACCACGTAGTCCCATTGAGCCACGGGTGCCGCTTGCGCCGAGAACACGGCAACGGATGCGAGGGCGGCGAGGCTGAACTTTGCGAAGGTGGTGGTCATGATGGGCCTTGTGTGCGGTTTCCAAGCATCAAAGCAGTATTTGGGCCACGAACCGAATACTGAAGAGAATCAAGGATCTAGAGACCGGCACACGAAAGTTTAGGCGCAACGTGGAAACGTTGCCGACAGTCGCAGCGCATCAGGAGGCCGGATGCATGACGCCCTTGCACATACCACACCTGAACATAGTGCGTGGCCGCCGGTCGTCGGGCCTGGTGATCCGCCTTTCGACCATGCCGTGCAGTGATCTCGTGCGCAGGACGCCTGAGCCGGACCGATGGTTCTCCGACGTCTCAACGCAACCCTTGTGGCCGCAGCCCTTGCACAAGTAGTGCACATAACAGCTCATGGACATCCCGATGATGCTATCGGCTGAGCTGGGTGGAGAGGGCCGGCGGCGTCGCCGGCTGTGCTGCCTGATCAGCCGTGTGGCACTGCGGCATTGGCCGACAGGCAAGTCGTCATTTCGTTGGCACGCTGCATTGGCTGTTCCATCTAGCCTATGAGGCCATGGCGCGAATTTCTTGCGCCTCCTACGAAAGGACATTTGATGGCATTCACCCTTGCTCAAGCCCGCCCCTTGCTCACGAACCCGGAACTCGCTTTGTTCGATGCCAGCCGCGCGCAACCGATCAAGACGCTCACACTGGCGAAGCTTCGCAGCAAGGTGACACGCGCCCGGGCCCTGCGTGACAAGTACCGCGACCTCTATCGCCGCCAGACGGTTGGCGCGAAGACTGGGCCTTCGGCGAAGCGGCCGGCCACTGGAGAGGACAACGCGCGCACGCAGCGCAAGGCGGACATCTTTGCGGAAGTGCTGGGGCGGTTCGAGGAGAGGCTGCAGAAGCTGCAGTCGGGTTCGAACACCGCCCACGCAGCAGCAGCGTGAGCGACTGAATCGCCGGCGCCAAAACACTACCGCTACGGGGTGGGTGTCTCCGGTGGCGGCGTCTCGACTCGTTGAAGTCGGCCCGTCGTCGGGTCCATTTCCTCCGCCACCTTCAGCGCCCAGGCGCGCCATTCAGCATCGGCTGGCCCGACGGCATCGAGGTGGGCGATGTAGGCGCGGATCTTTGTGGCCTCGTGCCAGCGGGCGGCCTCGACCGTAAGATCGTTACGGCGGGCTTGCTCGGCTGCTGCAAGCTTCTCTGCTGCTGCTCGCTCACCCGCTGTGGCCGCAGCCTCATCCTTTTTCCGTGCCGCTTCAATCTGCTCGGCAAGGGTTTCGCGATACCGCCGAGCCCATCGTCGGTGCCGCTCCTCGGTGCGCGTTAAGGTCGTTTGGATCACCGCCAGCAACTGCTGTTCAAGCGGTTTCGCGCCGTCCTCGGTCCATCGCACTCCATCGTTTATATGGCCCGATACGAGAACCAAGTCTCCAACTCGTGGCGGCTCCCCCGATCCGAGACCGACTAGCTCGGCACCGTCAAACTGGAAGATCAGTCGGACCTTGCCAATGTCCACCGTCAGCCGGAGATAGTAGTGCGTCTGCGTCGCTCGGATCTCTTTGCTTTCGCCGCTCACCTTGCAGCGGGCGTGCACCACGTCGAGACCATGCGCCAGGCAGTTGAAGATCTTCAGCTGACGCTGGAAGTGGTTGGCATCGAACAGGGGTAGATCCTCGGGCAACCCGTTCTTCCGGTGCCGAGCCCTTCGACGACGTTCGCCATCAAGAAGGTTGCGAAGCGCTGCGTGAGTGTCGGAGAGCGGCCAGCGCCAGAACTTCGGATCAACCAGCGCCATTGCGTAGGCGACCTGATCTTCAACGCGCTCTGGAAAGTGGGGCTCGGGCGGTAGCGGATCGCCAGCACGCGCCGGTCTCCATGATGTCCGCTCTGGTGTCACGACGACATCAGATTCTTGGCCCGGTAGGCGAATAGACAAAGCAGGCCGGGGACCGCATTTGCCGTTCTCCAGCTGTGCCCAGTAGCCTTTCGGCGGCACTGGGATTCCTTCTCGGAGGCAGAGCTTGCCAAGTGCGACGTCAGAGAGGCCGAAACGGTCGGCGAGCGTCGTACGAGGCTGGGACCAGATGAGGCCGTAAAGCTCTTCGCGGGCTAAGGTCGCCATGCGTCAAGCCACCGGTCGGAGCTTGCGAATACCGCCGTAGTGCCGTTCGGTCAGCCTCTTGTCGTCGTGCTGAAGCAGCAGGGCCGCGTCCTCCAAATTTGCCGACTTCTGCGCCGCTCGCTTCCTTGAATCGCGCAGGTACAGCGCCCTGATTTGGCGCACCATCTCATGATCGTTCGCAATGCCGGCCTTCACGGCCGCGCGCGCCCTGGCCTTCTCCCACTGATAGCCGAGCTTGCGCAATTCGACCGGCTCGCCCCTGGGCGTGGACAGCAACATCGAGTGCAGCACGTCCATCTGGCGACGACGGCGCAGTAGGTCAGGCAGGGTTGCGGACAGGCTCAAATCCCACTCCGCTTCCTTGCCGGTCTTGCTCGCCTCCAGGTGCAGGATGTCGCCCTTCGGCAGCAGCACCGACACGCAGTCGGTCAGCCGCATCCCGGTGGCCGCGCCCAGGTCCATGCAGTCGCGCAGGGTCTGGTTGCCCTCGTAGCGGATGGCTTCCCACACCTCGTCCAGTACCTTCACCTTGCGCGGCTTCTCGGCGTTCTTCCACTTGGACCGCTCCATGCCCGCAGCAGGCCAGGGAAGGGCTGTATAGCCCTCCAGGCGCGCCCAATTCCAGATGATCGACAGCAGGGCCATCTCCCGATTCGCTTGGGTTTTGGCCGACCGGTCCCGCAGGTAGCGCTTGAGCATCGGTAGGTCCACGTCGCTCCATGTGGACGCCTGCACGGCCGGGCGCATCGTCCGCAGGCTCTTGGCGTAACCGCGCTTCGTCTCGGCGCTGGTGTACTCGGGCAGGGCCTTCTCCTCCCATGCGTCGAACGCCTCTTCCAATGTGCCGACGATTCGCGGCTTGCGGATGTGAAGATCTCGCCACTTCTTAAGCGCGTCGTCGAAGTCGCGTCCCAACGCGATGTCAGGCCTGCGCTCCGAGCGCATGTCGTAAAAGTAGTAGTGCCGCACTTTGCCACTTTTGGCTTTGTGGATCTTGGTGCGGAAGCGCGGGTAGGTTCCCAGCGCTGGCTCGACGACAGCCGAAGGCTGCTGTGGTTCGGCGAGGAGGCGCAAACGCGGCGACGGTGTTCCAGCACCTTCAATCACAGCACGTGCCACGACGACGCGCTTGGAGATGTTCAGGAAATGCGGGATTCGCAGTCTCGTCAGCTCCGCCGCCTGCAGCTGCTCGCGCGTCTTCTTGTTTCTGCCGATCTTGATGCCAGTCAGTTCCGCCAACTCTTCGGCGGTGAGGAACATGCTGGGCTTGTCGGACATGTATTAGAGCGTCGCGGTCAGTCGCACTTGAAAAGCACCTCTACCTCGGGCCAGCCGCCCATGGGCTTGGCCTGGTTCTCTTTCACGTCGATCACGCGAGCCTGTCTACCGATCTGCTGGCAGTAGACGCCGGCCTCCTTGGCGGCCTCGGTCTTGAGGTTCGCGGTGGCGACCCAGAAGCCATTTCCCTGGTGCGTGACCTTAAGCAACCCATCAGACAGCGGAACAATACCGGTCGTGGGCACAGCGCAGCCGGCCAAGACAGCACAGATTGCAACCCGGCAGAAAGAACGCATGGCCGACAACGCAGCGCGGATCTCCACCGCAAGCGATTTGTCAGGTCGGGTTGCCTTTGGACGCGTATCGTTTGTGGTCATTCGAGCCGCGCCTAGCCGGCACAGTGTTGCTGGGCACATAGGTCTGCCTCATAGCGCTGTTCACGTACGACCTTGCCGCGACAGCTGTTGCCGGCGTGGGCGCCACTTCAGGGGTGCTTGCGATGCGCTCGTTCATGCGGGGAACCTTTGCGGAGTCTGTGCCCCAGCGTACACCACAGACGCGACAGAATGGCGGGGCGTTGTGGCTTCTGTGCTGCGGCGCCGGCAGGATAATCGCAGCATGGTCCTGCGCAACACGCTGTTCGCCCTATTGGCCCTCGCAGCAGCACTCCTGGCGGCAGTCGCCCCATTCAAGACTTTCCAGTTGCCGCTGATCCCGTCAGCGGTGCTTTCAACAACGGTACTCGCCCTGCCGTTTTTTGTGTTCGCCGCAGCCATCTATCTGCTGCGGCACCGCCGCTCGGTTGGCCGGTGGTTGGTCCCTCTTTGCGTAGCCTCGTATCTGCCCTGGCAGTTCAGCATCGTGCTGATCACGTGGTTCAAACTGGCGCTGTCCGGGGCGCTTGTGTTCGGCGGGATGATGGGGTTAGGTGCCCTGGTGGTTGTCTGGGTCTACCACCGAGCGACGCGGCCAGCTGCACCGATTCACGTGCCGGCTTAACACCCAGCCGAGTCGGCGCTTTGATGGGGACTTTGCATAAAGGCCCCTCGATCTCGGCCCTGCGGTTGACACAGACCCGCCACAGTTGACCTCTCACCGGGCCATAGCATGAGGCCTCATTCCGGCCATTGCGCCGGCCGCTTACTGCTTGAGCCGGCACCATGCCCCCTGAATCCGACGACCACCAACGCCCTAAGCCGTTCACGATCATCCTGTCCGTGATCACGGTGCTTTTGGTAGCCTATCTGCTCGGTGTGCTGTTCTAGGGGCCGCTCACGTGCGCACCCCGGCCTGCACACGCAGCAGTCCGGTTGACACGCTGCCGTGCACATGCATCGGCTACACCCGCTCCAGCCAGCCTTGCCTGATGCAGTACCGCAGGAAGGCGTGCGGATGCATCCGCCCCGTGCCTGGGCAGGCTTCTGCAAGCGCGTCGGCCAAGGCCCAGTAGCTCAGCGCACGCTCAGGGACAGAGAAGGCCAACTCGATCGCAATCCATGGGGCTGCGTGCTTTCCGGAGTAGGTTCGCGGCTGACGGGCAATGCGGTAATGCCCGGTGTGAATTGACTGTTCGAACAGCAGTGGCATGTCGAGCGGTTTCGTGTGAGGCTCGAACTGTACGCGCCCACCCGCAGCCCTGTCATCGGAGCCGCCGTACCGCGCGTGCCTTCGCTACTACTTCGCTGGTCTCCGCGCGATTGGCGGCGGCTTGTGCTCGCAGCCATCCATGAGACCAAGCCAGATCGCGGAGCCTGGCGCTGATCGGCGCATCATTAGACGCCCTGTAAGTGTTGCCGGTAATCGGGATGCCCGCAACGAAAGCGAGCCGGCCTTCTTCTACGGCCTGATGGATGTCGGGGCTCATGCGGCGCGGGCTGGCAATCCACGTTCCTGGCTGGCGCCGCAAACGCAGCAGCAGGCCACTACCTTCGGTAGCGAAAGCCCTTGATCTCAAGACAGAAGACGCCATCGCGCGTTGCCCACTGCATGCGCTTCAACTACGCGCCGAGCAGCCACTCACCGTAGGGAACTGATTGCCTTGCACGACGCGCTTCAGCATCGAGCGTCTCTGATTCATAGAGCAACGCCTTGAGGCAGAACTGCTCGCGCCGCCGAGCCTCTTTCACCCGCGCGAGGGTCTCGGCGTTCGCCATGCCGGCAAGGCCTGAGATTTCCTTGATCATGACAGCCTCTGCGTCCGCTCGCTCGGCGGCGCTGGCGTGAACGGCTTGGATGAGTGTTGCAAACTCGGTCATGAAGCCCTCCGCGGCGAGTGCACTCAGACGACAAGGGCAACCAAGGCACGAAGAAGGTCGCGCCTTCAGTCTAGGACGGATCGCACAGCTGGCAAGCCTGTTGGATTTATCAGTGCGCAGTGCGGGGCTTTGTAACTCCTTTGTCACGGGGCAACATCCCTTTCGCGAGCTTCGGCAGCAGGGTCGGGAGCTTAAACAAATCCAAGGTGCTCCTACAGGCTCCCGCTCGCGGTCAGCACCATGTGGAAAGTCACCCGCAGCGACACTCGAGGGTGGTCTTGGCCCACTGGAGCGTAGAGACTGTCCACTACCGCAGACACGAAGGTCAACTCGCCGCTGTCCATCTTCGGCGCCCAGCTCGCGGCTCTGTCGGCCTTGATGTAGCCGATGTGATGCCAAGGGCGCCACAGTCCCCACAACAAATGCAGTCGCGCATAGACGGCGATTGCGTTGCGGTCGTGCTGGTTCATGGGTTCGCGCTTCAAGCGGACGCTTGCCCCCTGGCGGCAGAAGGCTCGGATGCGCGGCGCGCGGCCTTCATGTCCAGTGCCCGCCACGATCGCGGCATAGGTCTTGATTGCCATCTTCCCCCCTCCGCACGAATGCTAGCCGCGAGCGTACGCCAGGTGGCAGCTACGGTAGCAGGGTAGCCACCGCTGAAGGCAAGGGCATCCATCACATCAAGATAAAAAAGGTACACCTGTTTTATGAAATAGGTGTACCATTTATGCATGGACTCGAAAGCATCCCCGGAACCAGCCCGTCGTGGACCGAAACCAATGGTTGCCGGTGCCCCGGCGACATCCCCTGTCACTATCAAGCTGACTGAGGAACAGAAAGCAAAGCTGCAACGTCTTGGCGGCGCTCCCTGGGTGCGCGACCGCATCGACAAGGCCAAGGAGCCGAATCGTGAATGAGCTGATGCGCCTGGAGGACATCGCGCAGATGCACTACTGCTCCCTTCGGCATGCCAGGGATGTGCTAGTCAAATTGCCCGGTTTCCCAAAGGAAGCGCCGACGAGCACACCACGAAACAGGCTGTGGTTGCGAAGCGAGGTGTTTGCTTTCGTCAATCGAAGATAACCGCCGCGCCTCGGGGCGGGCGGTGGGCACTCAGTGCCCACCGTGAGCCGAGGCATAAAAGCGAACGGCCACAGGGGGTAGGAGCCCTGCAGCCGTTCTGACCAAAACGTGCAACCGGTGAAGGAACGCACACCATGGCTACCCGTATTGTCGCCCCTGGAGGGGCACCCACGCATCCGCAAAGCGCAGGACACGCGCAGCGCGGCCTCAACATTACCGCCAGCGCCTTGCACCGGGGCAAGGTCTGCCTGATGCAGTTCGCTGCTCGGCTTGAGATCCCCGCGACCGTCACCGTGCTGTCTCCGGCCGGTGCCGAAGCCCTGGCGCAGCAACTGCTCGCCCCCGTGGCCATCGCACGCACCGTGGTGGAGGTGACCCATGCGTAAGGCGCGGAACTACGATGGCCATCCCATCGACGCAGACCGCCTGTTCAGCCCCTGCATCCTGAACTACGGCATGCACTGCGCGCTCATGGGGCGCAACAAGTCCAGTTTCCTCCTGCCGATGTGCTCCGAGGAGCGCATGGGATGGATGGAGTCTCTCCAGGATGGCGAAACGCCGGAGGAGAAGCGGCTGGGCCAGGTTGCTCGCGAAGCTGTTTCTGAGGTTGAGGCCTGGGAATGCATCGAGCGTGTGCGCCGGACACACAAGAAGCCCGGTCGCAAGGCCCGCGCGAAAGGCGGTGCAGCATGAGCGCCGCCACGACCCGTCGCCGTCGGACCGAAACCATTGCGGACCCAGGTGATCACCGCGCGGCAGCCGTCGCCACGGTCAAAGCGATCACGCAGCGAGCGGCCGACATCTGGGGCGGCGCCGATGGCATGGCAGAGTACGCCTGGTGTCTGCTCGATACCGCTGCGTCGCTGGGCGAGAGGCTGGTCGAGCGTAACGAGCCAGTGGTCGTTGACCATGCCGGCGGCCTGGCATGCGACATTCGCCACTTCCACGCTGTGCTGCACGGTGTCCGCGCACTGATCATGGAATTCGCCGAAAAGGACTGGTCGGCGGACGACAAGACGGCAATGGCCTTCATCAAGACGGCCGGCTTGCAGCTTCGGGATGTGTTGGCGAACCTGGAACGCCAAAGGCACTGGGAGGTGGGCCTGGGCAACAAGCCTGCCATCCTTGCCGAAGTCGAGGAAGTCGGCGAGCAGACCGCTGATGCATGGAGCCCTTGCGCGTATGCCAAAGAGGTCGCTGCGGCCTTAATGAAGGAAACGAGCGAGCCCATCTTTGGCGTGCTGGCGAAGACCACCGCCCGGGCGCTGGAGGCGATCCAAGACAGCGGCGCTGCGCCGGCCGATGAGCGGATCGCCGCGCGCGCTGCTGCTGAATTGGAGGAGGCGCATGCCCTGGCGCTGCACCTTCGGCGGAACCATGAGGTTTCACTCCTCGAAGGGGCCACCGAGATGCTGTTGAAGGTCGCTATCGACCAGCACCGAGCAGCCCGGCGGCAGATTGAGGAGGCCGCATGATCAGCGCACCTCAATTCCCAGGCCTGGAATGCAGGGTCCGCAGGGACGACGTCCGGTATGAAGGCACCATCGCCGCAGCCGTGGCCGCCAAGCTGCTCGACCCAGCGCGAGTGCCGGTCAGCAGCTCGAAGTGGCATGGTGTCTTCCGGTTCGGGCGACAGGTCGAGACCCAGTACCGGGGCGCCGTCGCCGAAGTGATGCTTGATCACGGGAAGGTCGTGATCTACCTGTTCTCGCATCTTGTGGCCGGCGTCGCCGTGGAGCCGGCGTCACTGGTCCACCTGCCTCGGATCGAGGGGGGCAACGTCGTCATGCTGCCGACCGCCGCTGCGGCTCCAGTCGCGAATCCTCAGCGACGAGGGCGCTACCCTAAAGGCGTTACGCCCATTTCCGTCGCAAGCTGCACACGGTTCCAGCGCGAGCAGCGTCAGCGGCTGATCTCTGCGAAGCAAACGGCGCTTCGAGGCTTCGAGGAGCACGCCAGCATGTGCAGGGCGGAGATCGTTCAGCTCGAGCGGCTGCAGAAGGGAGGCGGCAATGCATGACACCGCCACCGCCCATCCGGTCGTTCCCGTCCTGCAGCACGCGGGCCACTCGGACCACTGCGGCACGTTCATGCCCGAGGACGATGCGCCGCCAGTGCTCGTCATCGGATCGCGCGCAGCCGCCGAAAAGATCGAGGGACTGGCCAAGCGACATGGGCTGAGTGCCGGCATGTTGCTCGCTTTCGCTCGGGCTGGTCTGTCCGGCGCAGGCTGATGGCCAACGGTCGCAACCCCAAGCGGCGCGGCCACGACACCAGCAGAGACCCCGGCGGCTTCGTTGCACTGCCGTGGTCGGTGCTGGACAGCCGCGCCTACCTGGAGCTGTCGCATCCTGCCCGAGCGCTGTTGCTGGAGGTGGCCCGGCAGCTGCACGGCGACGACAACGGCCGGCTGCTTCTGTCGCGCGCGCACCTGTTGCCGCGTGGCTGGAAGTCAGCCGACGTTATCCAGCGTGCGAAGCAGGAGCTGCTCGACGCCGAACTGATCTTCGAGACCGTCAAAGGCCAGCGGCCCAACAAGGCTAGTTGGTACGCCGTCACGTGGCACAGCCTCAGCAAGTTGGATGGGTTCGACCACGGCGCGGCGCGTGCCTTTGTGCGTGGGGCGTACCGCAAAAACGCACCCCTTACTCCGTCTCGCGGAACAGAGAGGGCCCCTATTGCTCCGTCTGGCGGAACAGGGAGAACGCCGCCTGTTCCGTCTCACGGAGCAATACGGCCCGTTTTTGGGGGCGCCCCTGTTCCGTCTCACGGACACCCTCTAGAGAAGCCATCTCCTGTGCCTGCCACAACGGGGCGGGACAGGGCCACGGTCCATGCTTGAACGCCACGCCCAGCTCAAAGAAGCCAGGACCACGTCGCCACGTGGCAACGGCTGACACAGCGCAAGCATGGCGAGAGAGAGCATTGGTCAATCAACAGAAAGGGATGAACCATGGCAAATCAAGACAGCACTTTCGCACCGAACGAGACCGGCCCTGAACGGATCGACGTTGGCGCCGACCAAGCGCTGCAGACTTGGGCCAAGCGCCTGAACGTCAGCCCCGACCAGATCCGCGAAGCCGTCGAGAAGGTCGGCGACCTGTCCAGCGATGTCGAACTGCACTTAAAGGGCAGCCGCAGCACAACAAACGATGACCGGGTAGAAGCGGCAGAGTGAGGTTCGCCGCCCACCAAGCAGAACGGGCCTCGCGGCCCGTTTTGTTGGGTTCTACTTCCCGTCTCGGTCGGAATCACCAGGCACTGCGCGTTCCACCCTGTCGCTAATACGCTGCCAGGCATCGCGGGAGGCATGCCGCGCGCTATCCCATTCAAGTGATGAGGCGCCACGCGACTCGGCCCACCCATTTTTCAGCTCCGGTTCGATCTCATCGTACGGCCGCCCCGGGTACTTCTCATGTGCGCGTGCCCCGTACATATAGGCGGGGCCGTAGTCGTCGTAGCTCGCCCCGCTCGCGTAAGGCCGGGTGCTGTAGTTGCTGCCCCAGTACTTGTCTTCTTCTGCCAGATCAGCGGTTTTAGCCAAACCTTTACCCGCCAGTGCACCCACGACCGCCCCTGCAACAGCGCCCGCCGCAGCCCCGACAGGTCCAGTGACGCCGCCAATAGCTGCGCCTGTAGCGGCAGCTCCTGCCACACCGCCGGCAACCCCGCCCACGGCAGCACCCGCTCCAATGCCAGTTTTGTCTCTTTCGTCCATTTTCGATCTCCTGCAGCTTGATGATCGCTCGAGCGTATTCAGGCAAGGCGGAGGCTCGCGCGCGTCGCTGCGCCGCACGGCTGTCGTCCAAATGCTCTCGTGGCGACGCTCAACACCGCATTTCCGAGGTTTTTGTTGCGGTACTGGAAACGATCCATTCCCCCGCACCCAGTTTTTCTTTCAGGCTGCGACTTCGACAATTGACCCATCGATGAGACGCACTTGAAACGCTTCATCGAGACGAGGCGGACATGGGGTCAGCCTCGCCGGTTGAGCAAGTCCGATCCATCACCTGAAGGAACCATCATGAAGACCCAATTCTTTGCCACCGTCCTCGTCGCAGCAGTCGGTTTCATGGCCGCCCCCGTCTTTGCTGGCGACAACATCAGCGGTGAGGTGGGCTACGTGCCCCAGGTCTCCACCACCGTCAGCGGTTTGACCCGCGAAGCCGTGCGGGCAGAAGTCCTGCAGGCCGAGCGCAACGGCACCATGCCTGAACTGGGCGAAGGTGCTGACATCGGCGCCGTGGCCACCGCCAAGAGCACGCTGAGCCGCGACGCGGTGCGCGCTGAAGCCGTCTACGCTGTGCGCCACGGCCAACTGCCTGGCGGTGAAGTCTGAGCGTTCAGGACGCCCGCGATGACGAACCGCCTCCGGGCGGCTTTGTCGTTTTGGCGCGATGCTTCTTGAACGTCTGCCGAGCGTACCCTGGTATTCAAGGCGGCCAGTGCGGCCGTGTTTCAACTCACCAAAACATGGATCTAGGGTAGTTTCGGAGGTTTATCAAAATCTTGTAAATCGGCAGCAGTGCGCCGACCTTCTGCTGTGGCCGTACTCGCGCCCAGTTTGCACCCGAGGCTGCTGTCATAAGATGACAAAACCAAGGCGGTGCCAACCAAACCGGCAGCCTAAAACTGAGGCCGGAGCGGTATGTGACGGCTGATTTGTCGCATAACCATCAGGTAAATCGCATGAGCCCTGAACTGTCGGCCGCGCTCGTCGGTGGAGCGTCTGGGATCATTTGCGCCTTCGGCACAGCCTGGGTGACGGCCAAGGCAAACAAGGCACAGGCCGAGCGGGCAGAGGCGAGACAGTCCGCTTATCTTGCATCGCAGCTTGGGCCTGCCTTACGGGAGTTTGCGTCAGAGTGCCTCGCCGTGACCTACGACGATGGGACTGAAGAAGGTCGGCCATCAGGGAGCAACGGAACCTGCCAGCCAACAGTGAAAAGCCCAAGGTTCTCGCCAGAAGCCTTTGCTGTCGAATGGAAGGCGCTTCCTGCCGACCTCATGACGGACGTGCTGACTTTCCCAGAGCATGGCGCGGACAAGCTGGCTGTGTTGGACGATCCGGGCTATGACGATCCGCCGGATTACGACGACTACTTCAGCCAAAGAATGCTGGTTCATGCCGAGATCGGACTTGCGGCTCTCGATCTGGTGGATGCTTTGCATGCGCACGCAAAGCTCAAGTCCAGCAAGCGCGCGTCGGAACTTCGCAGCGCGCTGCGCGCTCGCCAAGAAGAAGTGACAGCAACATTGAGGGAGCAGGAAAAGCGCTTGGCAGCGGCCCCACCGTTCCCGCCGCCGCCCTCAATACCCCCTAGCGCCATCACGGCATAGAGGCCCATCCTTGAACCTGCTCAGATTCCTTGCGCTTCATTGTCCAGATTGCGCTTTGACGTTTGGTCGGATGCTTGTCGGATGTGCTGCTGCAATGCTCCTTCTCGGGCTGCGCACGGGCCGGCTGCTGTCTAAGGTGGGACGAGTTTTCGGCAGGGCAGGGGTTGAGCCGCCAGCCGACCTGCTTGCGGCATGGCCCTGGTGGCTGCGGCTGTTCGTGCCGGAATCGCTGGCAGGCTACATCTTTGCGGTTGTGCTGCTGGTTCTAGGCCTGCTGGTCATCAACGCTGGCAAGTGGGCAAAGAGAGCAGGCTGATGTGCTCCGGAGTTCAATCAGCCTGGCTGAGCAAGATCACTTGTCCGTGACCGCCGTGGGCAACGCTGTGGACAGCAGACGGCAGATTTTCCGGGATCGTTGCCCGGCGCGGGCTGTGACGCGGTGCCTTCAGATTGGGCACCTCAGTGAAATTGAGGCGTCACGTTCCTGCGGGGGGAGGGGCGGTTGGACGTCTGCAACGGCGCTTCCTGCGCTAACAATATGGTTCGATGTCGGTACAGCGTCGGTACGGACTGAAAACGTACCCTTGAAAGCACAAAGGGTCAGACCTTTGTGAGGCCTAACCCTTTGATTTTGTTGGTGCCGGAGAAAGGAATCGAACCCTCGACCTTCTCATTACGAATGAGCTGCTCTACCGACTGAGCTACACCGGCGTAGCCAACGATTATAGCGTTATTTTTCCGTGTGGTAGCTGGTCACGCGCTCGACTTCGTTTTTCGAGCCCAGGATCACGCTCACGCGCTGGTGCAGCTTGGTCGGCGCGATGTCCAGGATGCGCTCCTTGCCGTTGGTGGCGGCGCCACCGGCCTGCTCGACCAGCCAGGCCATGGGATTGGCCTCGTACATCAGGCGCAGCTTGCCCGGCTTCTCGGGCTCGCGCTTGTCCCAGGGGTACATGAAGATGCCGCCGCGCGTGAGGATGCGGTGCACGTCCGCCACCATGCTGGCGATCCAGCGCATGTTGAAGTCCTTGCCGCGCGGGCCTTCCTTGCCGGCCAGGCATTCGTCGATGTAGCGCTTCACCGGTGCGTCCCAGTGGCGCATGTTGCTCATGTTGATCGCGAATTCCTTGGTGTCCTCGGGGATGCGGAGGTTTTCCTGCGTCAGCACGAAGGAGCCCTGCTCGCGGTCCAGCGTGAACTGGGCCACACCGTCGCCGACCGTCAGCACCAGCGTGGTCTGCGGGCCGTAGATGCAGTAGCCGGCCGCGACCTGCTTGGCGCCAGCCTGCAGGAAGTCGGCCTCCTGGACACCGGGGTGGTCGTCGGGCTTCTTGAGCACGCTGAAGATGGTGCCGATGCTGACGTTCACGTCGATGTTCGACGAGCCGTCCAGCGGATCGAACATCAGCAGGTACTCGCCCTGGGGATAGCGGTTGGGCACCACGTAGATGCCTTCCATTTCCTCGGAGGCCATGGCTGCCAGGTGGCCGCCCCATTCGTTGGCCTCGATCAGCACCTCGTTGGCGATGATGTCGAGCTTCTTCTGCACCTCGCCCTGCACGTTCTGGGTCTCGGCCGCACCCATCACGTCGCCGAGTTCGCCCTTGTTGACGGCGAAGCTGATGCGCTTGCAGGCACGGGCCACCACCTCGAGCAGCAGCCGCAGCTGGGCCGGGATCAGGCCGTCGACGCGCTGCTGCTCGACCAGGTAGCGGGTCAGTGAGACTTTCTGGGTCATGGGATTCCTTCGAGGTTGATGATCAGTCCAGTGCGCGGGTCACGACCTCGCGCACGTCGTTGGAGAGGTCGGCTTTGGCGGCCACGCGGGCCAGCGCTTCGCGCGCGGCCGTGCGGTAGGGCTCGGCCAGCTTCTTCCAGCGGTCCAGCGCTCGCGCGAGCCGGGCGGCGACCTGCGGGTTGATGGCGTCGAGCTCGATCACGCGGTCCGCCCAGAACACGTAGCCGGCGGCGTCCGCGCGGTGGAAGCCGCCCGGGTTGGCATTGCAGTAGCTGAAGATCACGCTGCGCGCGCGGTTGGGATTGCGCAGGTTGAAGTCGGCATGCTTCATGAGCTGCTTGACGGCTGGCAGCACGTTGCCATTGCGGTCGGGGCTGCCGGCCTGCAGCGCGAACCACTTGTCCAGCACCAGGGCCTCGTCCTTGAACAGCGCATGGAAGCGCTGCAGAGCGGGCGCCGCCAGTTCGTGGGCGCTGGCCACCAGGGCCGACAGCGCGTTGAAGCGGTCGGTCATGTTGCCGGCGTCCTTGAAGCGCTGGTAGGCCTTGCCGGGCCAGACCGTGTCGCCGCTCTTGCGCGCGGCCAGGCACAGCTGGGCGAGCGCCAGGCCGGCCAGTGCGCGACGGCCCGACGAACGCGGGTCGGGCTGGTAGGCGCCGTTGTCGCGGTGTTCCTCGTAGGCCCACTGCCAGTCCTCGAAGAGGGCCGTGGCCAGCTGCGCGCGCATGGCTTCGCGCACGGCATGGATGCGCTGCGGGTCGACCACGTCCAGCTGCTCGGCCAGGTAGGTCTCCGACGGCAGCGTCAGCACCAGTTCCTTGAAGGCCGCATCCAGCCGCGGGTGGCGCAGCACCTCGCGCATGGCGTCGATGAAGGCGGCATCCAGCACCGTCTGGCCGGCGGCGAAGCCGTCGTCGGCGATGGCTTTCAACGCGCGGCGCAGGGCCAGGCGCTGGCCGGCCTCCCAGCGGTTGAACGGATCGCTGTCGTGGGCAAGCAGGGCCAGCAGTTGGGCGTCGCTGTAGTCGATGTCCAGGATCACCGGGGCCGAGAAGCCGCGCAGCAGCGAGGGCACGGGCTCGGCCGCCAGGCCCTCGAACACGATCTGGTGCTGCGCTTCGGTCATCACGAACAGCGCGGGCTGTTGCGTCTGCAGCTCCTGGCCATCGGCCCCCAGCAGGCCCAGCGCGACCGGGATCACGAAGGGCTCCTTGAGCGCCTGGCCCGGCGTGGGCGCGCAGCTCTGCGTCAGCGTGAGCGTGTAGCGGCCGGCGCCACCGTCCCACTGGCCCGCGGCATGCACGCGCGGCGTGCCGGCCTGGCTGTACCAGCGCTTGAACTGCGGCAGCAATCGCGCAAGCTCGGAGCCCGGGTTGGCGTCGGCGATCGCCTGGGCGAAGTCGTCGCAGGTCACGGCCTGGCCGTCGTGGCGGTCGAAGTACAGCTTCATGCCGGCGGCGAAACCGTCGCGGCCCACCAGGGTCTGCATCATGCGCACGACCTCGGCGCCCTTCTCGTAGACCGTGACGGTGTAGAAGTTGTTGATCTCCACGTAGCTGTCGGGCCGCACGGGGTGGGCCATCGGGCCGGCGTCCTCGGGGAACTGGGCGGTGCGCAGCACGCGCACGTCCTCGATGCGCTTGACGGCGCGGGCCGAGGGCTCGGCGCACAGGTCCTGGCTGAACTCCTGGTCGCGGAACACCGTGAGGCCTTCCTTCAGGCTCAGCTGGAACCAGTCGCGGCAGGTCACGCGGTTGCCGGTCCAGTTGTGGAAGTACTCGTGGCCCACCACCGACTCGATGTTGGCGAAGTCCACGTCCGTGGCCGTGGCTTGGTTGGCCAGCACGTACTTGGTGTTGAAGATGTTGAGGCCCTTGTTCTCCATGGCCCCCATGTTGAAGTCGCTGGTCGCCACGATCATGAAGCGTTCCAGGTCCAGCGGCAGGCCGAAGCGGGCCTCGTCCCAGGCCACCGAGGCCATCAGCGACTGCATGGCGTGCTCGGTCTTGTCCAGGTCGCCGGGGCGCACGTAGACCTGCAGCAGGTGGTCGCCGCCCAGGCGCGAGCGGATGCGCTGCTCGCGCGCCACGAGCTTGCCGGCCACCAGCGCGAACAGGTAGCTCGGCTTCTTGTGCGGATCCACCCACTTGGCGTAGTGGCGGTTCTCGTTGCCTTCGCCTTCCAACGGGCCGTGCTCGACCAGGTTGCCGTTGGACAGCAGCACGGGGTAGGCCGTCTTGTCGGCCCGCAGCGTCACCGTGTAGCTGGCCATCACGTCGGGACGGTCCAGGAAGTAGGTGATGCGGCGAAAGCCCTCTGCCTCGCACTGCGTGAAGAACGATCCGTTGCTGACGTACAGGCCCATCAGCTTGGTGTTCTTGGCCGGGGCGCAGGTCGTGAAGATCTCCAGCGCGAACGGGCCTTCCTCGGCCGCGGGAAGGTTCTCCAGCACGAGCTGGCTGCCCTCGATGCGGAACGAGGTGCCCTGGCCGTTGACCAGCACGCGGGCCAGATTCAGCTCCTCGCCGTCCAGCCGCAGGGCCTGGGCCGGCACCTCGGGGTTGCGGCGCAGCACCATCTTGTTGAGCACCCGGGTCTTGGCCGGGTCCAGGTCGAAGCACAGGTCGACCGTGTCGATCCAGAACGCCGGTGCCTGGTAATCCTCGCGGCGGATCGCCACGGGGGCACTTTGCGCATCACGCAATTGCAACATCGAGCATCTCCAGAAAATTCGAATGGGCGAGTTCGTCGTAGGTGCGCACGGCCGCGATCACATGGGGGCCGGCGAGTTCTTCGGCGCTGTGGGTGGTGCACACCGCCACGGCGCGCATGCCGCCGCGGCGGGCGGCTTCGATGCCGAAGGGCGCGTCCTCGAACACGATGCAGCGTTCGGGCGCCACGCCGATGCGGCGGGCGGCTTCCAGGAAGATGGCCGGCGTCGGCTTGCCGGTGAGCCCCTCGTCGCCGCCGACGATGGCCAGCGGCGGCGGGTCCATGCCCAGGCGCGACATCACGAATGCGATGTTGTGCCTGTCGCCCGCGGTACCCACCGCCAGCTTGAGGCCGCGCGCAGCAGCCTGGCGCGCGAACGCCGTGAAGCCCGCCACTTCGCTGAACGTGGCGGCGAACAGGTCGCGGTAGATCTCTTCCTTTTCGTGCACCAGAGCCAGGGCCTCGGCCTCGCCCAGCGGCCGGCCGAACACTTCGGCCATGCACTCCACGCCGGTGCGGCCTGTGGTGCGGGCCAGGATCTCGGCCGCCTCCATCTGGATGCCGTGCCGGCGGCAGAAGGCCACCCAGGACTTCGCATGCCAGGGCATGGAGTCGACCATGGTGCCGTCCATGTCGAAGATCAGGGCTTCGGTGCGCATCCTCAGATGCCTTGCTTGAGCGAGGCTTCGATGAAGGCGTCCAGGTCGCCGTCCAGCACCTTCTGCGTGGCCGAGATTTCCACATTGGTGCGCAGGTCCTTGATGCGGCTGTTGTCCAGCACGTAAGAACGGATCTGGTGGCCCCAGCCCACGTCGGTCTTGCTGTCCTCGAGCTTTTGCTGCTCTTCCTGGCGCTTGCGCATCTCGTGGTCGTACAGGCGCGAGCGCAGGCGCTTCCAGGCCACGTCGCGGTTGCTGTGCTGGCTGCGGCCGTCCTGGCACTGCACCACGATGCCGGTCGGGATGTGCGTGAGCCGCACGGCCGAGTCCGTCTTGTTGATGTGCTGGCCGCCGGCACCGGAGGCGCGGAAGGTGTCGGTGCGCACGTCGGCCGGGTTGATCTCGATCTCGATGGAGTCGTCGATCTCCGGGTAGACGAAGATGCTGGCGAAGCTGGTGTGGCGCCCGCCCGAGCTGTCGAACGGCGACTTGCGCACCAGGCGGTGCACGCCGGTCTCGGTGCGCAGCAGGCCGAACGCGTACTCGCCCTCGACCTTGACCGTGGCGCCCTTGATGCCGGCCGTGTCGCCCGGCGACTCGTCTTCCACCGTGGTCTTGAAGCCCTTGCGCTCGGCGTACTTGAGGTACTGGCGCAGCAGCATGCTGGCCCAGTCGCAGGCCTCGGTGCCGCCGGCACCGGCCTGGATGTCGATGAAGCAGTTCAGCGGGTCGGCCGGGTTGCTGAACATGCGGCGGAACTCCAGCGCCTCGACCTCGGCGGCCAGCTTGGCGCCTTCGGCCTCGATGGTGGCCAGGCCCGCCTCGTCGCCTTCCTCCTTGCTCATTTCGTAGAGCTCGGTGTTGTCGGCCAGCTCACGCGCGAGCCGCTCCAGCGTCACGACGACGTCTTCGAGCGCCTTCTTCTCCTTGGCGAGCTCCTGGGCCTTCTTGGGCTCGTTCCAGACCGCGGGATCTTCCAGCGCGGCGTTGACGGTCCTCAGGCGTTCGGCTTTGGCATCGGCGTCAAAGATACCCCCGTAGTTCCTGGGTCCTGGCGGCCAGGTCCGTCAGTTGGGTGCCGATCTGGTTGATGTGTTCTGCGTCCATGGTGATCTCGCTCGGTTCGGTGGTGCCTTGCGGCAAAACGTGCGATTTTCTCATGCGCACCCCGCCGCCCGCCGAGCCCTTGCGGCGGGCAGGGGAGGGGCGGCCGTTCAGGCGGCCGCGTGGGTCAGGCGTGGCTGCCCGGCGCCGAGCCGGAACACCGCCACGGCCTGGACCAGGTCATGGGCCTGGGATTTGAGGCTGCTGGCCGCGGCGGCGCTCTGCTCGACCAGGGCTGCGTTCTGCTGGGTGGCGTGGTCCATCTGCGTCACGGCCTCGCCGATCTGGGCCACGCCTGAGCTCTGCTCCTGGCTCGCGGCGCTGATCTCCCCCATGAGGTCGGTCACGCGCTGGATCGCGGCGACCACCTGCTGCATGGTGGCGCCGGCCGCGTCGACCTGGGCCGAACCTTCCTCCACGCGCGCACTGCTGGTGCCAATCAGCGCCTTGATCTCGCGTGCGGCCTCGGCGCTGCGCTGCGCCAGGTGGCGCACCTCGCTGGCCACCACGGCGAAGCCGCGGCCCTGCTCGCCGGCGCGGGCGGCCTCCACGGCGGCGTTGAGCGCGAGGATGTTGGTCTGGAAGGCGATGCCGTCGATGGTGCCGATGATGTCGGCGATGCGGCGGGAGGCGTCGGCGATGCCCTGCATGGTCTGCACCACGCGGCCCACGGCGGCGCCGCCCTCGGCCGCAATGCGCGAGGCCTCCTGCGACAGGCCGTTGGCGCTGCGGGCGTTGTCGGCGTTCTGGCGCACGGTGGCGCTGAGCTGCTCCATGGAGGCGGCCGTTTGCTCCAGCGCCGAGGCCTGCTGTTCGGTGCGGGCCGACAAATCGTTGTTGCCCAGCGCGATCTCGGCGCTGGCCGTGGCCACACCCTCGGCGTTCTGGCGCACGTTGCTGACCACGCTGGACAGCGCCCCCTGCATGGCGTGTAGCGCATTGAGCAGTTCGGCCACCTCGTCCTTGCCCAGCACCTGGGCGGCGGCGGTGAGGTCGCCGGCCGCCACGGCGCGCGAGACGGCCACGGCCCGGTCCAGCGGCCGCACCACCGAGCGGCTGAACGCAATGGCGCCGCCGATGGCCAGCACGCAGACCACGGCCATGGTGGCCAGGCTGATGGACAGCGCCCGGCGCGACTGCGCAGCGGCCATGTCGGCGATGCCGCGGCTTTCGGCCGCGATCTTCGCGCCGGCCTGGTCCAGCAGCTGGGCCGGCTCGCGGTCCATGCCTTGCACCGCCTTGTCGCCGGCGCCCGATTCGAAGGCCGCGGCCTCGAAGGCCGCATAGCCCTTGCGGTAGCCCGCGCCCATGGTGGTGTGCGCTGCGCGAAAGCGCGCGATCAGTTGGCCAGCCTCGCGATCGCCCAAGGCGGCGGCCAGCTGCTGCGCGCCGCGGGCCACGTCGGCCTCCTTCTTCTGGAAGGCGGTCCAGTAACGTTCGCGCTGTGCCGGGTCCTTGCCGCGCAGCAGCACGTTCTTCCACTCCTGCACCTGGGTCTTGAAGTCGTTGAGCAGCGCTGCCACATCGCGCTCCTGGGCGGTGTGCGCCCGCACGGTGGTCTCGTAGGTCGAGAGGCCCTGGTGGAGCTGCAACATGCCGAACAGCGCGGCGCAGAGCAGGGCGGCCAGTGCGGCGACGAAGGCCAGGGGGAGCTTGAGGCTCAGTTTCATGCGGTTCTCCGGAAGTTCCCGGAGGGCATTGAACGGCAATTGCAGGGCGACTGCAACGCCTTGTAACGCTGCGTGCTAGGCGATGAAGCGCTCGATGGCCTGCGCCACCGCCTGCGGCTGGTCGTGCTGCAGCATGTGGCCCGCGTCGTCAATGCGCAACACCGTGCAGTCGGCGATGTGCTCCAGCCGGCGGTGGTAGTCCTCCAGCGTGTAGCGGCCCTTCCACCATTGCGAGAGGCTGTCGTCGGAGGCTTCCACGGCCAGCACCGGTGCCGTGATCGCGCTGTACAGCGCCAGCACCTCGTCCACGCGCATGGCCTGGGCGAAGATGGTCTTGTGCGCCGCATCGCCACGGATGCGCCACTCGGCACTGCCATCGACACGCCGTATCTCGTGCGCCCACTGGCGCGCGAGCCAGTCGGCCTTGTCCTGCGGCAACCGCCGGTTAATTTTCATGAGCCGGCGGGCGACGCCATCGGCGCTGTCATAGGGTGCCAGGCCCATCTCGCCGCGGTGCAGCTGCTTGAGCTCGTCCATCCAGCGCGCGTAGCGGCGCGGCGCTTCCTCGGGCCGGTGTTCGGGCGAGCCGAAGCCCTCCAGGTTGACGAGCCGCCGGATGCGGGCCGGTCGCACGCCCGCATACATCATCGCCACGTTGCCGCCCATGCTGTGGCCGACCAGGTTCACGGGCTGGTCGCCGGCGTAATGGTCGAGCAGGAAATCCAGGTCGCCCAGGTAGTCCGCAAAGCAGTAGCTGTCCACCGCAGGCGCCTCGGTCAGGCCGTAGCCGCGCCAGTCGGGGGCGATGATGAAATGGTCCTGGGCGAGCGCGTCCACCACGAACTGCCAGGAAGCCGAGACGTCCATCCAGCCGTGCACCAGCACCAGCGGCACGCAGTCCGGCGCGGGCTCGCCCCACAGGCGGACATGGGCGCGCAGCGTGCGCAGGGGGATCATGGCGCTGCGCGAAGGGCGTAGGGGCTGGTACATGGGCGGCGATGGTAGGGCAGGGGCGGGGCCGGGCACGGTCAGCCGCGCGACAGAAAACTGCGACACTCGCGCGCTCCGTTCTGCCGTACCCACCAGCTCCTCCATGCACACTGTTCCGCTGGGCCGCAGTGGCCTGCACGTGACGCCGCTCTGCCTGGGCACCATGACTTTCGGCGAGCAGGTCGACAGCGCCACGGCGCACACCATCCTGGACCGAGCGCTCGCGCTGGGCATCAGCTTCATCGACACGGCCGAGATGTACGCCGTGCCGGCACGCGCCGAGACCTATGGCGCGACCGAGACCATCCTCGGCGACTGGTTCGCGGCCCGCCCCGGCGTGCGCCAGCGCGTGCTGCTGGCGACCAAGGCCGCCGGCCCGCCGCGCGGCATGCCCTGGATCCGCCATGGCCGGGCCGAGTTCAAGGCCAGCGACATCGTCGAGTCCTGCGAGGCGAGCCTGAAGCGCCTGCGTACCGACGTGATCGACCTCTACCAGCTGCACTGGCCGGCGCGCAACCTGCCGTCCTTCGGCGCGCGCTACTTCGATCCCGCGCTGGACAAGCCCGCGCCCGCGATCGAGGAGCAGCTGCAGGCGCTCGACAGCCTGGTGCGCGCGGGCAAGGTGCGCGCCATCGGCCTGTCCAACGAGACGCCCTATGGCGTGCACGAGTTCGTGCGCCTGGCCGAAAGCCATGGGCTGGCGCGCGTAGCGTCCGTGCAGAACGCCTACTGCCTGATCAACCGCAGCGTGGAGCACGCGCTGGACGAAACCCTGCACCGGCTGGGCGTGGGCCTCTTGGCCTACTCGCCGCTGGGCTTCGGCCTGTTGACCGGCAAGTACGACGCGGGCGGCACCAGCGGTCCCGCGGCCCCGAGCGAGGCGCGCATCGCGCGCTACGCCTCGGTGCGCTCGGGGCGCTGGGGGCGCGACGCGGCGCTGACGGCCGCGCGCCGCTACAACGCACTGGCGCGCGAGCTGGGGCTCACGCCCACGCAGCTGGCGCTGGCTTTTTGCCGCAGCAAATGGCAGGTGGCCAGCACCATCCTGGGCGTGACCAGCGTGGCACAGCTGGAGGAGGATGTGGCCGCTTTCCAGACCGAGCTGCCGGACGGAGCCATGGCCGCGCTGGACGCGCTGCACCTGGAGCTCGGCGACCCGGCGCTCTGAGCATGGCCAAGCAGCACGTTTCCGAAACGCCGGCCACGCAGCTGCTGCGTGCGCACAAGGTCGCGTTCACCGAACACCCGTACGAGTACTTGGAGCACGGTGGCGCCCAACACAGCGCCGAGGTGCTGGGGCTGGACCCGTTCGCGGTCGTCAAGACCCTGGTCATGCAGGACCAGGATGCCAAGCCGCTGCTCGTGCTGATGCACGGCAACCGCAAGGTCTCGACCAAGAACCTGGCGCGCCAGATCGGCGCCAAATCGGTCGAAGCCTGCGCACCCGAGGTGGCCAACCGGCACAGCGGCTACCTGGTGGGTGGCACCTCGCCGTTCGGCACGAGAAAGCGCATGCCCGTGTACATCGAGGAGACCATCCTGGCGCTGCCGCGCATCGCCATCAACGGCGGTCGGCGCGGCTTTTTGGTCGGCATCGATCCGCAGGTCTGCGTGCAGTTATTGGGTGCCAAGCCGGTGCAGTGCGGCCTGCCGCTCTGAGCCATCGGCGTAGGGCGGCGCTGGCACAATGCGCGCGCCTTTCGCCGCAGACACTTGCATCCCATGAATTCCTTCCTCGCCACGCTGGCCGCCTACCTGCTGGGCTCGCTGTCCTTCGCCGTGATCGTGAGCCGCGTGATGGGCCTGTCGGACCCGCGCAGCTATGGCAGCAAGAACCCCGGGGCGACCAATGTGCTGCGCTCGGGCAGCAAGGCCGCCGCCCTTATCACCTTGCTGCTCGACGCGCTCAAGGGCTGGCTGCCGGTGGCGCTGGTGGTCTGGTATGGCGAGCGCTTTGGCCTGCAGGAGGGCACGGTGGCGCTGGTCGGCTTGGCGGCCTTCCTGGGCCACCTGTACCCGGTGTTCTTCCGCTTCCAGGGCGGCAAGGGGGTGGCCACGGCACTGGGCGTGCTGTTCGGCGTGGACTGGCTGCTGGGCCTGGCTGCGGCGCTGACCTGGCTCATCATCGCCTTCTTCTTCCGCTACTCCTCGCTGGCCTCGCTGGTGGCGGCCGTGTTCGCGCCGGTCTACTACCTGTTCGGCAACGGCCTGGCCTGGTATGCCGACAAGCGCATCGCGCTGGCCTTGGGCGCCATGGCGCTGCTGCTGTTCTGGCGCCACCGCGAGAACATCGGCCGGCTGGCCCAGGGCAAGGAGTCGCGCCTGGGCAGCAAGAAGAAGTAGCGGCTCTCAGGCCGCGTGCGTGCGGTGGGCGTGCAGACCCTGGCGCAGCAGAACCTGGTGGTTGATGCGCACGCGGTTGCGGAGCAGCTCGGGCGTCAGCGCCGACTGGATGGCCGGGCCGCCCTGGCCAATGCGCAGCAGGCGCGGTGTTGCGAGCTTGTCGCCGTTCTTGCCCAGCACGGTGGCCACCAGTGGATGGTTGGCCTGGCGGCCGCGGCGCAGCACCAGCGCCACCTCGCCCGAATCCAGCCGCACGAAGCTGCCCGGCGGACACAGGCCCACGGCGCGCACCAGCGCCATGCCCGCGGCTTCGCGCGCCACATCGCCGCGGCCCAGCATGGCGCGCACGGTCTCGATCACGCTGCGTGCCGCGCGCGACTTGCGCGGGCTGATCATGGCGGCGTAGCGGTCGACCACCTGCAGGATGCGGGCCAGGCGTTGCACCGGCGCCAGCGTGTCCAGTGCGGCGGAGGGCAGGTTTTCGTGGTGCAGGGCGACGACCTGCAGCCAGTCCGCGTCGGCCACACCCAGGCGGCCCAGCAGCATGCTGCCGGTCGCGGCATGCGCGTCGATCTGTTCCTTCTGCTCCGCGCTGGGCGTCTCGGTCTGCTCGGCCAGGCGGTTCTGCAGTGCCGTCATGGACAGGTTCATGGTCAGCGCCGCGCCCACCAGGCTGTCGCGCTCTGCCTGTGGCAGCGCCAGTTCGGCCGCCAGCACGTGGCACAGCACGCCGCAGACCAGTGCGTGGGCGCTGCTGTAGCCCAGCGTGCGGTTGGCCGCGAGCTGGTACAGCAGGTACAGGCCGGTGTCCATGTCGTGCTGCAGCAGGTCCTGCATCCAGCGGTCGTACTGCCGTACCTTGTGCGGGAACCCGGCCACCTGGCGAGGCCGCAGCAGCAGCGTGGACAGGCCGGCCTCGAGCTCGGACCACAGGCCCAGCAGGTCTTCGTATTCGGCGTCCTGCGGGTGCGGCACGGCGGTGGGCTGCATGGCCATCAGTAGCGCTGCTCCAGTACCATCTGCTGTGGGCCACGGCTCATCTGAAAGCGCGCCAGCACGTTGTTGCCGAGCAGCACATAAGGCATGGGCTGGGGCACGACAGCGGCCTCGATGTCCGTGAGTTCGCTCTCGCCGATGCGCAGCGAGGCCAAGCGGACGACCCATACCGGGGTGCTGCCGTTGGCCGTGCTGACGCGGGCCTGGCGGCCCTTGCGGTAGTCCAGGCCCAGGCGTTCGGCCTCGGTGGTGTCCAGTGCCACGGTGCTGGCGCCCGTGTCCACCATGAACTGGAAAAGCTGGCCGTTGATGCGGCCCTGGCCCATGAAATGGCCGCGGCCGTCGGCCTGCAGCACGACGCGCCTGCCGGCGCCGGCTCCGGCCATGCTGACGGGCGAGGCGCCCAGGCGCACGCTGGTGCGGCGCCCGCCGACCTCGACCTCGGCCTGCTCGCCCTGCAGCATGAGCAGCTTGACGCCGCGCCAGCTCTCGCCGATGGCCAGGCTGCGCGGCCCGGCGCCGTCCACGACCAGCAGCGCGCGCTGGCCCAGCACGCCCGTCAGCGCCACGGACTGCGCCTGCGCCGGACCCAGCCCGGCAGCCAGCAGCAGGGCAGCCAGCGCGGCAGCCGGGCGCATGCGCATCAGTCGCGGAAGTTGTTGAACGACAGCGGGATGTCGGTGATGTCCTTGCGGATCAGCGCCATCGCGGCCTGCAGGTCATCGCGCTTGGCACCGGTCACGCGCACGGTCTCGCCCTGGATGGCGGCCTGCACCTTGAGCTTGCTGTCCTTGATCAGGCGCTGCAGCTTCTTGGCCAGTTCGGCCTCGATGCCGTTGCGCACCTTGATCACACGCTTGACCTTGTCGCCGCCCATCTTCTGCACGTCGCCCATGTCCAGGAAGCGCACGTCGACCTCCTGCTTGGTGAGCTTGTTGCGCAGCACGTCGGCGATCTGGTCGAGCTGGAAGTCGGCATCGCCGATGACGGTGATCTCCTTGTCCTTGAGCTCGATGGCGGCCGAGGTGCCCTTGAAGTCGAAACGGGTGCCGATTTCCTTGGCGCTGTTGTCCACGGCGTTGCGGACCTTGACGAGGTCGGCTTCACAAACGGTGTCGAAAGAAGGCATGGGTGAGGTTCCTGGAGGTTGCGCCGGGCCGTGAGCGCGGGCGTCAGGGCCGGCATGCGATGCGACAATTCCGGGATGTTAGTCGAGATGAATGTGCCGCTGCGGGCCTATAACGCCTTCGGCATCGTCGCGCGCGCGCAGACCCTGGTGCGTGTGGCGTCCGAGGCCGACCTGGCGGCCGTGCTGGCCGATCCGGAGCTCGCGGCGCGCCCGAAGTTCGTGCTCGGCGGCGGCAGCAACATCGTGCTGACGGGCGACGTGCGCGCGGTGGTGCTCAAGGTGGAGATCATGGGTCGGCGCGTGGTCGCCGAGACCGACCGCGCCTGGATCGTCGAGGCCGGTGCCGGTGAGAACTGGCACGACGTCGTGGCCTGGACGCTCGCGCAGGGCATGCCGGGCCTGGAGAACCTTGCGCTGATTCCAGGAACCATGGGCGCCTCGCCCGTGCAGAACATCGGCGCCTACGGCGTGGAACTGCAGGACCGTTTTGAGTCGCTGGACGCCATTGACCTTGCGACCGGCAAGGCCTTCACGCTGAATGCCGCGCAATGTGCCTTTGGCTACCGCGATTCGGTGTTCAAGCATGCGGCGGCCGAACTGTCGGACTTCGGCCTCGCAGGCCGTGCGCTGATCACGCGTGTGCGGCTGCGCCTGCCCAAGGCCTGGAAGCCCGTGCTGGGTTACCTGGACCTGGAACGCAAGCAAGCCGAGACCGGTGTCGCGGCGCCCACGGCCCAGCAGATCTTCGACTGGATCTGCGAGATCCGCCGCCACAAGCTGCCCGACCCGCAGGTGATCGGCAACGCCGGCAGCTTCTTCAAAAACCCCACGGTGACGCCCGAGCAGTGTGCCGACATCATCGGCCGCGACCCGCGCGTGGTGCACTACCCGATGGCCGACGGCAGCATCAAGCTGGCCGCCGGCTGGCTCATCGATGCCTGCGGCTGGAAGGGCAAGAGCGTGGGCAATGCCGGCGTCTACGAGAAGCAGGCGCTGGTGCTCGTGAACCGCGGCGGCAAGGACAACCCCGCGACGGGCGGCGAGGTCATGACGCTGGCCCGGGCGATCCAGACCAGTGTGTACGAGCGCTTCGGCATCCGGCTGGAGCCGGAGCCGGTGGTCGTCTGATCGGCCGCCGACTCAGCCGTAGTGGCAGATGTAGTGGTACGGGCCGGTTTCGGCCGTCACGCGGATGTCGAACTTCGTGTTGCCCGGCACGCTGAACTTCTCGCCGGCGGTGGACTTGAGCCAGGCGTCGGTGCCGGCCAGGCGGTATTCGCAGGCACCGCCCACGCATTCCATGATTTCGGGCGCGGCCGTGCCGAAGGTCAGCTCGGCCGGCAGGACCACGCCCACGCTCTTCTTGATGCCGTCGGGGAAGGTGATGGCGTGGCTCACGCACTTGCCGTCGAAGTACACGTTGGCCTGGGTCGTGACGGTCACGCCGGCGATGCTGCTGGTGGTCATGGTCTCAAAAAGACAGAGTGAAAAAACTAGTGGTGGCGCGCGGCCCAGGCTTCAGGCACGAAGCCTGCGGTCACGCTGCCGTCGTCCCATTCGACGATGGGGCGCTTGATCGCGCTGGCCTGCGCGCGCAGCAGCGTGGCGGCGCTGGCCGCATCCTGCACGGCGGCCTGCTCGGCCGCGCCAAGCTTGCGCCAGGTCGTTCCCTTGCGGTTGAGCACGGTCTCCCAGCCGAGTGCGGCGATCCAGGCGTCCAGCTGCGGCGGTACGCCGGCCTTCTTGAAATCGTGGAAGGTGTAGGCGATGCCTTGCGCGTCCAGCCAGGTGCGCGCCTTCTTGACGGTGTCGCAGTTGGGAATGCCGTACAGGGTGGTCATGGCGCGCGATTATGGCGAACGCGTTTGCGACAATCCGGCCTCTATGCAAACCCTTGCTGAATGGCTCGCGCACTGCGAGCAACTGCACACCCGACCGATCGACCTGGGGCTGGAGCGCGTGCGCCAGGTGGCCGAACGCATGCAGCTGCGCTTCGACTGCACCGTCATCACGGTGGCGGGCACCAACGGCAAGGGTTCGACCTGCGCCATGCTGGAATCCATCGCCGGCCAGGCCGGCTGGCGCACCGGCGTCTACACCTCGCCCCACCTCGTGCATTTCGAGGAACGTTGCCGCATCGCAGGCCAGCCCGTGACCGAGGCCGAGCTGCTGCCGCAGTTTGCGCGCGTCGAAGCGGCGCGCGGCGAGACCACGCTGAGCTACTTCGAGTTCACCACCCTCGCCATCCTGGGTTGCATGGCCGATGCCAAGCTCGACCTCGCCGTGCTCGAGGTGGGGCTGGGCGGGCGACTGGACGCCGTCAACGTGATCGATGCCGATTGCGCCGTGATCACGAGCATCGACCTGGACCACATGGAGTTCCTGGGCCCGGACCGCGAGTCCATCGGCTTCGAGAAGGCGGGCATCCTGCGTCCGGGCCGCCCGGCCGTGGTCAGCGACCCGGTGCCACCGGCCAGCATCGCGCGCCATGCGCAGGCCATCGGCGCCGACCTGTGGCAATCCGGCGTGGACTTCAACTTCTCCGGCGACCAGCAGCAATGGGCCTGGGCTGGGCGCGGCAAGCGCTACAGCGGCCTGGCCTACCCTGCGTTGCGCGGTGCCAACCAGCTGCTCAACGCCGCCGGCGTGCTGGCCGCGCTGACGGCCGTGCGCGAGCGCCTTCCGATCCCGGCACAGGCGGTGCGCGCCGGCCTCGCGCTGGTCGAATTGCCGGGGCGCTTCCAGATCGTGCCGGGCCAGCCCACGCTGGTGCTGGACGTGGCGCACAACCCGCATGCGGCGTCCGCACTCGCAGCCAACCTGGACGCGATGGGTTTCTTCCCCAACACGCATGCGGTCTTCGGCGCCATGGCCGACAAGGATTTGGACGGCATCCTGCGGCGCATGGCCCCGGTCGTGGACCGCTGGTACTTCTGCGACCTGCCGGGCTCGCGCGCGGCACGGGCCGACGATCTGCTGCAGCGCTGGCAAGCCCTCAATACGCGCAAGGACGCATCGGCCAGCCGGCATGCCGGCCCCACCCAGGCGCTGGCGGCGGCCGTGGCCGCGGCAGACCCCGCTGATAGAATCCTCGTCTTTGGGTCATTCCTGACCGTAGGTGGCGTGCTGGAGCAAGGCCTCCCCAAATTGCACGCCAAGCACCTCGGTAGCTGAACTCACTCCATGGCCTTTTTCAAGTTTCGCGCGCGCGGCCCCCACAGCGACGAGCAGCCG
This sequence comes from Variovorax boronicumulans, assembly GCF_007677875.1. Classification (GTDB taxonomy): domain Bacteria; phylum Pseudomonadota; class Gammaproteobacteria; order Burkholderiales; family Burkholderiaceae_C; genus Pseudorhodoferax; species Pseudorhodoferax boronicumulans_A. The sequence continues at coordinate 374,946 of NZ_VEDO01000004.1, forward strand.
GCCAGCCCTGCGGAAACCATCGACGACATGCGCCGCCGTGCGCGCCACCGGCTGATCGGCGCCACCGTGCTCGTGCTGGTCGGCGTGCTGGGATTCCCGCTGCTGTTCGATTCGCAGCCGCGGCCGATCCAGGTCGACATTCCCTTCAACATTCCCGACCGCGACAAGGCCCCGCTGCCGGGTGCCGGCGCCGGCGGCAAGGTGGCGCAGGCGGCGCCTGAGCCCGCACAGGCCACCGGCACCGTAGCCGCCGATGCGAGCCTGAACCCCAGAGAAGAGGTGCTGCCGCCGGTCCCGCCGCCAACCCGCAGCGAGCCCAAGGCAGAGCAGAAGACCGAGGCCAAGGTCGAACACAAAGCCGAACCGAAGGCCGAGGCCAGGAACGAGCCCCGGCACGAACCCAAGGCGGAGGCCAAAGCGCCTGCGCCTGCGCCTGCTCCGGCCCCCGCGCCAGCCCCGGCCGCCGACAGCGGCGCGCGGGCGCGTGCGTTGCTGGACGGCAAGACCGCGGCGCCTGTCGCCGCGTCGGCCAGCGCCGCGGAGCAATCCGGCCGCTTCGTCGTGCAGGTGGGTGCATTCGCCGATGCCGACAAGGCGCGCGAGACGCGCCAGCGCCTGGAGCGCGCCGGCCTCAAGACTTACACCCAGGAGGTGCAGACCAAGGAGGGCGCGCGCATCCGCGTGCGCGTCGGGCCCTACGGCGTGCGGGCTGAAGCCGACAAGGCGGCCGAGCGCATCAAGGCATTGAGCCTGCCGGCCTCGGTGCTCACGCTCTGACGTCCGTGCATGCCTGTCCTCGACTGGATCCTGTTGGCCGTGCTGGCCTGCTCGCTGCTGCTGGGGGCCTGGCGCGGGCTGGTGTTCGAGGTGCTTTCGGTGCTGGGCTGGATCGCCGCCTTCGTGCTGGCGCAGTGGCTGGCGCCGGATGTGGCGCCGCACTTGCCAATGGGCGGCGCAACCGATACGGTGCGCTATGTGGCAGCGTTCGCGCTGGTGTTCGTGCTGGGGGCGTTCGCCTGCGGGCTCCTGGCTGCGCTGTTCAAGCGGCTGGTGCAGGCCGTGGGCCTGCGGCCGGTGGACCGTGTGCTGGGCATGGTGTTCGGCCTGCTGCGTGGCGCCATCTTGATTCTGGCGGCCGGCGTCATCATCTCCAACACACCACTGCAGCGCGAACCCTGGTGGCGCGAGTCCTACGGGGCCGGCATCACGGTGTCGGTGCTGCATGCCTTCAAGCAGGCCCTGCCGAGCGGGTTTGCCGAGTATCTACCCTGAGTCCTGCGGCCTGAGCCTGGCCGCCCTTTTTACCTGCGGGATCAACCATGTGCGGAATCGTCGGCGTCGTCAGCAATGCCCCTGTCAACCAGCTGATCTATGACGCGCTGCTGCTGTTGCAGCACCGCGGCCAGGATGCGGCCGGCATCGTGACGCAGCAGGAACGCAAGTTCTTCATGCACAAGGCCAAGGGCATGGTGCGCGACGTGTTCCGCACGCGCAATATGCGCGCGCTGCCGGGCAATTGCGGCCTGGGCCAGGCGCGCTATCCCACGGCCGGCAACGCCTACAGCGAGGAAGAGGCCCAGCCGTTCTACGTCAATGCACCGTTCGGCATCGTGCTGGTGCACAACGGCAACCTGACGAACGCACACGCGCTCAAGGCGGAATTGTTCAGCACCGACCACCGCCACACCAACACCGAGAGCGATTCTGAGGTGCTTCTCAACGTGCTGGCGCACGAACTGGAGCGCGCCACGCGCGGCGTGCCGCTCAAGGTCGCCGACGTGTTCGCCGCCGTGCGGGCCGTGCACAAGCGCGTGCGCGGCTCCTATGCCGTCGTCGCGCTGATCGCGGGCTACGGCCTGCTGGCCTTCCGAGACCCCTACGGCATCCGTCCGCTCGTGATGGGCCGCAGCGGCGACACCGTCATGGTGGCCAGCGAGTCGGTCACGCTGGAAGGCACGGGCCACGATTTCGAGCGCAACGTGGAACCCGGCGAGGCCGTGTTCATCGACCTGCAGGGCCAGGTACATGCCGAACAGTGCGCGGAGACGCCGCGCTTGAATCCCTGCATCTTCGAATACGTGTACCTCGCCCGGCCCGATTCGGTGATGGACGGCATTTCGGTCTACCAGGCCCGACTGAACCTGGGCGAGGCCCTGGCGAAGCGCCTGGTCTCCACTCTGCCGCCGAGCAGCGTCGATGTGGTGATCCCGATCCCCGAATCCAGCCGCCCGAGCGCCATGCAGCTGGCGCAGCTGCTGGGCATTCCTTACCGCGAAGGCTTCGTCAAGAACCGCTACGTGGGCCGCACCTTCATCATGCCGGGGCAGGGCGTGCGCAAGAAGTCCGTGCGCCAGAAGCTCAACGCCATCGCCAGCGAGTTCAAGGACCGCAACGTCCTGCTGGTCGACGACTCCATCGTGCGTGGCACGACCAGCCGCGAGATCGTGCAGATGGCGCGCGACGCCGGTGCCCGCAAGGTGTACCTGGCCAGCGCGGCGCCGCCGGTGCGCTATCCCAACGTCTACGGCATCGACATGCCGACCAAGGACGAGCTGGTCGCCCACGGCCGCACCGTCGAGGAGGTGCGCGCCATCATCGGCTGCGACGCGCTGATCTACCAGGATGTGGACGGCATGAAGAAGGCCGTAGGCTCGCTGAACCCGGCCATCGCCGGCTTCGATGCCTCCTGCTTCGACGGCGTTTACGTGACCGGCGACATCTCCGATGGCGACATCGCGCGACTCAACGAGCGCCGCGTGGGCGGCAGCGAGGACGATGCCGACAGTTCTCGCCTGGCCCTGCCGAACGCCGAAGCCGCCTGATTTCCATGCCTGACATGCCGACCACTTCCGTCCGTACCCGTTTTGCGCCGTCACCGACCGGCTTCATCCATCTGGGCAACATCCGCTCGGCCCTGTACCCCTGGGCCTTCGCGCGCGCCAGCGGCGGCACCTTCGTGCTGCGCATCGAGGACACCGATCTCGAGCGTTCCTCGCAGGCCGCTGTCGACGTGATCATCGAAGGCATGCGCTGGCTAGGCCTGGACCACGACGAAGGGCCGTTCTACCAGATGCAGCGCATCGCGCGCTACAAGGAAGTTCTGGCCCAGATGCTTGCGCATGACCTGGTCTATCCCTGCTACATGGGCGTGGCCGAGCTCGACGCGCTGCGCGAGCGCCAGATGGCCAACAAGGAGAAGCCGCGCTACGACGGCACCTGGCGACCCGAGCCCGGCAAGGTGCTGCCGCCGGTGCCCGCGGGCGTGCAGCCCGTGCTGCGCTTCAAGAACCCGCAGGGCGGCTCGGTGGTCTGGGAGGACAAGGTCAAGGGCCGCATCGAGATCCGCAACGACGAGCTCGACGACCTCGTGATCGCGCGGCCCGACGGTACGCCGACCTACAACTTCTGCGTGGTCGTGGACGACATCGACATGGACATCACCCACGTGATCCGTGGCGACGACCATGTCAACAACACGCCGCGCCAGATCAACATCTTCCGCGCCCTCGGCAAGGAACCGCCGGTCTACGCGCACCTGCCCACCGTGCTCAACGAGCAGGGCGAGAAGATGAGCAAGCGAAACGGCGCCAAGCCCGTCACGCAGTACCGCGACGAGGGTTACCTGCCCGACGCCATGGTCAACTACCTCGCGCGCCTGGGCTGGAGCCATGGCGACGACGAGATCTTCAGCCGTGCTCAGTTCTTGGAATGGTTCGACCTGGACCACCTGGGCCGCAGCGCCGCCCAATTCGACGAGGCCAAACTGCGCTGGGTCAATGCGCAGCACCTGAAGGCCACGGCCGACGAGGTGCTCGCACCGCTGGTGGCCGAGCAGTTGCACAAGCAAGGCATTGCCGCCGATGAACGCCTGCCCGCGATCTGCGGCCTGTTCAAGGACCGCTGCGACACCATCGTGGCGCTGGCCGACTGGGCCGCGGCCCTCTACCGCGGCGTGCAGCCCAAATCCGAAGAGCTGGCGCAACATGTGACCGATGCCGTGCGCCCCGCGATCAAGGCGCTGGCAGACAAACTCGAGGGCACGGCCTGGGAGAAGTCGGCCATCGCCGCCGCGCTCAAGGAAGTGCTGACGGCCCATGGCCTCAAGATGCCGCAGCTGGCCATGCCTGTGCGTGTGCTGGTCATGGGGACAGCGCAGACGCCATCGCTCGACGCCGTGCTTGCGCTGTCGACGAAAAAAAATGTGATCGAAAGATTGCGAAGCGCTTGAAAAGCGTTCTATAATTTGAGGCTCGATAGATGACGAGAATGCGAGTCAGATGACTTGCAAACAAGTCAAAAATTGACAACCACCCAAGGGGGTATAGCTCAGCTGGGAGAGCGCTTGCATGGCATGCAAGAGGTCAGCGGTTCGATCCCGCTTACCTCCACCAAGTAAGTTGTCATCACTGTCGAATGGATTCAGTCCAAAGGTTTTGACCCTATCGTCTAGAGGCCTAGGACATCACCCTTTCACGGTGAGTACCGGGGTTCGAATCCCCGTAGGGTCGCCAAGTTCGTAGCGCTTGGGTTGCCGCAAGGCGCCGAAGCTACCTACCAGGAGTGGTAGTTCAGTTGGTTAGAATACCGGCCTGTCACGCCGGGGGTCGCGGGTTCGAGTCCCGTCCACTCCGCCAAATTTCCTTTGGGAAATCAACGGGCTTGCAGCAGCAATGTTGAAGCCCGTTTTATTTTGAAGACAGATGGTTCACCCGGGGGTATAGCTCAGCTGGGAGAGCGCTTGCATGGCATGCAAGAGGTCAGCGGTTCGATCCCGCTTACCTCCACCATGTGAACCATCTTCGTGGACCCTATCGTCTAGAGGCCCAGGACATCACCCTTTCACGGTGAGTACCGGGGTTCGAATCCCCGTAGGGTCGCCAAGTTTGTAGCGCTTGGGTTGCCGCAAGGCGCCGAAGCTGCCTACCAGGAGTGGTAGTTCAGTTGGTTAGAATACCGGCCTGTCACGCCGGGGGTCGCGGGTTCGAGTCCCGTCCACTCCGCCAAGAACGTCAACGGGTTACGCAAGCGATTGCGTAACCCGTTTGTCTTTTCGGTGCTCGTGAAGGTTCGAGGCTCAGCCTTGCGCGCGGCGCGCACGGGCGCGCGCCAAGGCGGCTTCAACAATGGCCTTTCGGGAGCCGTTGGTTGGGCCGACGGCTTGTGCGCCTCCAGCGGGCAGAGCCGGCAAAGGCGCGGGGGCCCGTTGCCGCGACGCATGTTGCGTATAGCGAGCCCTTGCTGCGTCTGCTTGGCCTTCTGACCACGCGGCCCAGCCGGTCCGGTTGCCGCTCGCCGGCTCCAACCGGATGCAGTCGACCGGGCAGGCCGGAATGCAAAGTTCGCAGCCCGTGCAATGGGCCTCCAGCACGGTGTGCATGGCCTTGTTGCCGCCGATGATTGCGTCGACCGGGCAGGCCTGCACGCACAGCGTGCAGCCGATGCACCAGTTCTCGTCGACGAAGGCCATCTGGCGCGGACCTTCGATGCCGTACGCGGGATCGAGCGGCAGCTCGGCCTGCGCGGTCAACCTGGCCAGACGCTGCACCCCCTCGGCGCCACCGGGAGGGCAACGGTTGATGGGGGCCTGCGTCTGGGCGATGGCTTGCGCGTAGGCGGCGCAATCAGGGTAGCCGCAGCGCGTGCACTGGGTCTGCGGCAAGGCCGCCAGCACGCGCTCGGCCAGGGCGGACACAGTGCTCAGACCGTGCCCGTCTTCTTGGCCGCGACGCGGGCGGCCGCGGTGCGCGCCACGGCGCTGCTGCGTGCAGTGCTCGGCTTGGCTGCGTGGTTGTGCGCGAGGATGAAATCGCGCACCTTGGGGTAGACGGTCTCGCGCCAGCGGCGGCCGCTGAAGATGCCGTAGTGGCCAGCGCCCTTGACCTCGAAATGCTCGCGCTGGTCGGCGGCGATGCCGGTGCACAGGTCGTGCGCGGCGGCGGTCTGGCCGGAGCCGGAGATGTCGTCCAGTTCACCTTCGACGGTGAGCAGCGCGCAGCCCTGGATGTCCTGTGGCTGAACCAGTTCGGAGACGCCCTGGGTATTACGCACCTGCCAGGTGCCGTTGACGAGCTTGAATTCCTGGAACACCGTGGCGATGGTCTCCAGGTAGTAATCGGCGTCCATGTCGAGCACGGCGTTGTACTCGTCGTAGAACTTGCGGTGGGTTTCGGCGCCGACGTCATCGCCCTGGAGCAGATGTTCAAAGTAATCGTAGTGGCTCTTGGCGTGGTGGTCCGGGTTCATGGCCACGAAGCCCGCATGCTGCAGAAAGCCGGGGTACACGCGCCGGCCCGCGCCCGGGAAGCTCTGCGGCACGCGGTAGATCACGTTGTTCTCGAACCACTCGAAGCTCTTGTTCATGGCCAGGTTGTTAACGGCCGTCGGGGACTTGCGTGCGTCGATGGGGCCACCCATCATGGTCATGGACAGCGGCAGACGCTCGCCGCGCGAGGCCATCAGAGAAACGGCAGCCAGCACCGGCACGGTCGGCTGGCACACGCTCATCACATGGCAGTCGCCGTAGACGGACTGCAGATGGCGGATGAACTCCTGCACGTAGTTGACATAGTCGTCCAGGTGGAACTCGCCATCGGCCAGTGGAACAGTACGCGCGTTCTTCCAATCGGTGATGTAGACCTTGTGGCCGCCCAACATGGACTTGACGGTGTCGCGCAGCAGCGTGGCGTAGTGGCCAGACAGCGGGGCAACGATCAGTACGGCCGGCTGGCCCTTCAAGGTCGCCAGCGTGGCGCCGTCGTCGGTAAAGCGCTTGAAGCGGCGCAGTTCGCAGAAGGGCTTGTTGATCTCCACGCGTTCATGGATCGCCACATCGACCCCGCCGACCTTCACGGTCTGCAACCCGAAGACCGGCTTCTCGTAGTCCTTGCCCAACCGGTACAGCAGGTCGTAGCCGGCGGCAACGCGCTGGGCGAACGGGTTCTGGCCCAGCGGCGATGCCGGGTTGCCGAACAGCTTGGAGGCGGCATTTGCGAACTCGGCAAACGGCTCCATGAGGGAGCGCTGGGCTTCGTAGATCTGGTACAGCATCGCAGGAGGACGGGAGGGAAGGGGATGTACAGCCCAAACTTGCTGCACCGCAGCAATATAGCAGTTGTCACACCTCTTTGCACGACGGGAAACACCAATGCAGTGCGCAATGCGCGATTTGCCCACGGTAGTGCATTCCATCGTGCACGCCACCGGTGCGTCCAAGGAGGGCGACCACCCGCTAATACACTGCCGGCCATGCTGAACGGTTTGTGGCTGGGCTTCTTTCTGACCGCGGCCGCCAGCGCGGCCTGGCGTTGGCTGGTGGGGGGCGAGAGCGAGGTCTTCGCCGCCATGGTGCAGGCGCTGTTCGCGATGGCCAAGCTTGCGGTGGAAGTCATGGTCCTGCTGTTCGGCACCCTGACGCTGTGGCTGGGGTTCCTGCGCATCGCTGAGCAAGCGGGCCTTGTCAACTGGCTCGCGCGGCTGCTGTCGCCCTTGTTGTGCCGGCTCATGCCGCAGGTGCCGCCGGGCCATCCGGCGCTCGGTCTGATCACGCTGAACTTCGCCGCCAATGCCTTGGGTCTGGACAACGCGGCCACGCCCATCGGCCTCAAAGCCATGCGCTCGCTGCAGGAGCTCAATCCCAGCCCGACCGTGGCCAGCAACGCGCAGGTGCTGTTCCTGGTGCTGAATGCTTCGGCGCTGACGCTGCTGCCGGTCAGCATCTTCATGTACCGCGCCCAACAGGGGGCGGCCGATCCGACGCTGGTGTTCCTGCCCATCCTGCTGGCCAATGCGGCCGGCACGCTGGTGGCGTTGCTGGCGGTCGCTGCCGTGCAGCGCCTGAAGCTGTGGGACCCGGTGGTGCTGGCCTACCTGGTGCCCGGCGCCCTGCTGATGGGCGGCTTCATGGCGCTGCTGGCGGGCCTGTCGGCCACGGCGCTGGCAGCGTTGTCCTCGCTACTGGGCAACGCGACGATGTTCGCCATCGTGCTGCTGTTTCTGGTGGCGGGCGCGCTGCGCCGCGTGCCGGTCTACGAGGCCTTCGTCGACGGCGCCAAGGAGGGCTTCGAGGTCGCCAGAAACCTGTTGCCCTACCTGGTCGCGATGCTGTGCGCGGTGGGCGTGCTGCGCGCTTCGGGCGCGCTCGACCTGGCGCTGGACGGCCTGCGCACGCTGGTGGCGCTGGCGGGCTGGGACACGCGCTTCGTCGACGCCATGCCGACCGCGCTGGTCAAGCCGTTCTCGGGCAGCGCCGCGCGGGCTCTGCTGCTGGAGACCATGCAGAGCCAGGGCGTGGACAGCTTCGCCGCGCTGCTGGCGGCCACGGTACAGGGCAGCACCGAGACCACGTTCTACGTGCTGGCCGTGTACTTCGGCGCCGTCGGCATCCAGCGCGCGCGCCATGCCGTGCCCTGCGCCGTGCTGGCCGACGTGGCGGGCATCCTGGCCTCGATCGGCGTCTGCTACTGGTTCTTCGGCTGACGCGACAAAAGAAAAACGCCGCGCGGTGCGCGGCGTCTTCAGCGGCATCCGTGGTGGGTCAGACGACCTTGGCGATGCTGGCGCAGACGTAGTCGATGTTCTTGCTGTTCAGCGCCGCCACGCACATGCGGCCGGTGTCTGTGCCGTAGACGCCGAACTCGTTGCGCAGCCGCACCATCTGGTCCTTGGTCAGGCCCGAGTAGCTGAACATGCCGACCTGGGTCGTGATGAAGCTCATGTCCTGCTTGACGCCGGCGGCCTTGAGTTTCTCGACCAGGGCCACGCGCATCTGCTTGATGCGGGTGCGCATGCCGGCCAGTTCCTCCTCCCACAGCGCGCGCAGTTCGGGCGTGTTCAGCACCGCCGCCACCACGCTGCCGCCGTGCGTGGGCGGGTTGCTGTAGTTGGTGCGGATCATGATCTTGAGCTGGCTCAGCACGCGGTCGGCCTCGGCCTTGTCCTGGCACAGCACCGACAGCGCGCCGACGCGTTCGCCGTACAGGCTGAAGCTCTTGCTGAACGAGGTCGAGACGAAGAACGACAGGCCGGCAGCGAGCGCCTTGGCCACGGCCACGCCGTCCTCAAGAATGCCTTGGCCGAAGCCCTGGTAAGCCATGTCCAGGAAGGGCACGAGGTTGCCGGCCTTCACCGTGGCGATGACCTGATCCCACTGCGCGGGCGTGAGGTCGTAACCCGTCGGGTTGTGGCAGCAGGCGTGCAGCACGACGATGGTGCCGGGCGCGGCGGCCTTCAGGTCGGCCAGCATGCCGACGAAATCGACACCGCGCTTGGCGGCGTCGTAGTAGCGGTGGCTCTGCACCTCGAAACCGGCCTGCGTGAACAGCGCGCGGTGGTTTTCCCAGCTTGGGTCGCTGATCAGCACCTTGGCGTTCGGGTTCAGGCGCTTGAGGAAGTCGGCTCCGATCTTCAGGCCGCCGGTGCCACCAAGACCCTGGACGGTGGCGACGCGGCCGCTCTTGACAGGCTCGCTGTCGGCCCCAAATACCAGGTTCTTGACGGCGCTGTCGTACGCGGCGATGCCGTCGATGGGCAGGTAACCGCGGGCCTTGGGCGCTTGCATCATGGCCTGTTCGGCTTTCTGCACGCAGGCCAGCAGCGGCAGCTTGCCGTTGTCGTCGTAGTAGACACCGACGCCCAGGTTGACCTTGTTGGGGTTGGTGTCGGCGGCAAACTGCTCGTTCAGACCCAGGATCGGGTCGCGCGGTGCCATCTCGACGGCGGAGAACAAAGACATTGAAGTTCCTGCAGAGGGTTGTCGCTAGCGGGGAGGGCCGTGCTGCGCTAGCCTATCGGGTTGCCCCTCGCTTGCACTGCGCGAGGAAGCCGGCGACGGCCTTGCACCAATTTTAAGCATTCCTGTCACGATCGGATTTCCTGATGTCAGAAGTTCTGGACCCACCTTTCGACGAGAAGAAGGGCGAATTCGTCCGCTTCCCCGGTTCGCCGTTCGAGTTGTTCCAGCCCTACCCGCCGGCGGGCGACCAGCCCGAGGCGATCGACCAGCTGGTCGAGGGCGTGCGCGATGGCGAGGTGTTCCAGACCCTCTTGGGCGTGACCGGCTCGGGCAAGACCTACACCATGGCCAACGTGGTGGCGCGGCTGGGCCGACCGGCCATCGTGTTCGCACCGAACAAGACGCTGGCTGCGCAGCTCTACAGCGAGTTCCGCGAGTTCTTTCCCAAGAACGCCGTGGAGTACTTCGTCAGCTACTACGACTACTACCAGCCCGAAGCCTATGTGCCGCAGCGCGACCTGTTCATCGAGAAGGACTCGGCGATCAACGAGCACATCGAGCAGATGCGGCTGTCGTGCACCAAGAGCATCCTGGAGCGGCGCGACGTGCTGATCGTGGCCACGGTGTCCGCCATCTACGGCATCGGCGAGCCCGAGAGCTACCACCGCATGATCATGACGCTGCGCGCCGGCGACAAGCTGGGCCAGCGCGACGTGATCGCCCAGCTGATCCGCATGCAGTACCAGCGCAACGACCAGGATTTTTCGCGCGGCAAGTTCCGCGTGCGCGGCGACACCATCGACGTGTTTCCGGCCGAGCATTCCGAGCTCGCCATCCGCATCGAGCTGTTCGACGACGAGATCGAGACGCTGCAGCTGTTCGACCCGCTAACCGGCCGCATCAAGCAGAAGATCCCGCGCTTCACGGTCTACCCGAGCAGCCACTACGTGACGCCGCGCGACAAGGTGCTCACGGCCGTGGAAACCATCAAGCTGGAGCTCAGCGAGCGGCTCCAGCAGTTGGTGGATGCCGGCAAGCTGGTCGAGGCCCAGCGCCTGGAGCAGCGCACGCGCTTCGACCTGGAGATGCTCAGCGAAGTCGGCCACTGCAAGGGCATCGAGAACTACACGCGCCACCTGTCGGGTGCAGCACCGGGCGATCCGCCGTCCACGCTGACCGACTACCTGCCCAAGGACGCCGTGATGTTCCTGGACGAAAGCCACGTGCTGATCGGCCAGCTCGGCGCCATGTACAACGGCGACCGCTCGCGCAAGACCACCCTGGTGGACTATGGCTTTCGCCTGCCGAGTGCGCTGGACAACCGGCCGCTCAAGTTCGAGGAATTCGAGCAGCGCATGCGCCAGGTCATCTTCGTCTCGGCCACGCCGGCCGACTATGAGAAGACGCATGCCGGTCAGGTGGTCGAGCAGGTCGTGCGCCCCACCGGGCTGATCGATCCAGAGGTGGAGGTGCGCCCGGCCGCGACCCAGGTCGACGACGTGCTGCAGGAGATCCGCCTGCGCGTGGAGCGCGACGAGCGCGTGTTGATCACCACGCTGACCAAGCGCATGGCCGAGCAGCTCACCGACTACCTGGCCGACAACGGCGTCAAGGTCCGCTACCTGCACTCGGACATCGACACCGTGGAGCGCGTGGAGATCCTGCGCGATCTGCGCCTCGGCAGCTTCGATGTGCTGGTCGGCATCAACCTGCTGCGCGAGGGCCTGGACATCCCCGAGGTCTCGCTCGTCGCCATCCTGGACGCCGACAAGGAAGGCTTCCTGCGCTCGGAGCGCTCGCTGATCCAGACCATCGGCCGCGCCGCGCGCAACCTGCAGGGCAAGGCCATTCTCTACGCAGACCGCATCACCGACTCGATGCGCCGCGCCATCGACGAGACCGAACGCCGGCGCGCCAAGCAGATGGCGCACAACACGGCCGAGGGCATCACGCCGCGCGCCATCGTCAAGAAGGTGCGCGACCTCATCGATGGCGTCTACAGCGAAAAGAGCGGCAAGGAGGCCGAGCGCATCGAGCAGGCCGCGCTGCAGCGCGCCAAGGTCGAGGAAATGAGCGAGAAGGACGTGGCGCGCGAGATCAAGCGGCTCGAAAAGCTGATGCTGGAACACGCCCGCAGCCTCGAGTTCGAAAAGGCCGCCCGCGTGCGCGATCAGCTGGCCCACCTCAAGGCCCAGGCCTTCGGCGCGCCGGGGGATGACCACATCCCGGGTGTCTGAGCCTTAATCCGAGCGATTCAATAGGGATTTCTGCTATACTTGAGTTAATTGATCGGGAACAAAAGCGCATCGAAGAAGTCCATCGCTGAGGGCTCCAAACCGCTCCCACATCGTCGACGACTGAAGAGCTGGTGCAAAGCGCGTCGGGCCGGGTGAGACCCCCGCTCCGGCTTCAACGGTAGGTCAAGCAATTGAGAAGGAGCGTGCGATGCGTCTGACAACCAAAGGCCGTTTTGCGGTCACAGCCATGATCGATCTGGCCTTGCGCCAGAACAACGGTCCGGTCACGCTGGCGGCCATCAGCCAGCGCCAGCAGATCTCCTTGTCGTACCTGGAGCAGCTGTTCGGCAAGCTGCGCCGCCACGATCTCGTGGAGTCCACGCGCGGCCCCGGCGGTGGTTACACCCTGGGCCGCAAGGCGACCGACATCACGGTGGCCGACATCATCGTCTCGGTCGACGAGCCCATCGATGCCACCCATTGCGGTGGCAAGGAAAACTGCCTGGGTGAGGCCGGCCGCTGCATGACGCATGAACTTTGGGCCGCGCTGAACCAGCGCATGGTCGAGTTCCTCGACTCCGTGACGCTGCAAAAGCTGGTGGACGATCAGATTGCCAAGGGGGTGCAGGTGGAAAGCAAGCCCATGCTCAAGCGCGCGATCTCGCCGCAGCCGGTGGTCAAGCCGATCCGTGTGAACGCCCCCAATTCGGTGTTCGCGCTGGGCAACGCCTTCGCCAAGTCCTGAATCGCCTGCGTTCGCCATTTCTCCAAGCCAGCCGCGACTGAAAGCTAGCCAATGTCAAGCACGCCCCATTTCCCGATCTACATGGACTACAGCGCCACCAACCCCTGCGATGAGCGGGTGGTGGACGCGATGATCCCGTGGCTGCGGGAGCACTTCGGCAACCCCGCCTCGCGCAGCCATGCCTGGGGCTGGGAGGCCGAGGCCGCGGTCGAGAAGGCGCGCGAGCATGTTGCCGCCCTGGTCGGTGCCGACCCGCGCGAAGTCGTCTGGACCTCCGGCGCGACCGAATCTGACAACCTTGCCCTCAAGGGCGCCGCCCAGTTCTACAAGGGCAAGGGCAAGCACATCATCACGGTCAAGACCGAGCACAAGGCCGTGCTGGACACCTGCCGCGAACTGGAGCGCCAGGGCTTCGAAGTCACCTACATGGACGTGCAGCCCGACGGGCTGCTGGATCTGGCGGCTTTCGAAGCCTCGATCCGCCCCGACACCATCCTCGCCAGCGTGATGTTCGTGAACAACGAGATCGGCGTGATCCAGGACATCGCCGCCATCGGCGAGATCTGCCGCGCCAAGGGCGTGGTGTTCCATGTTGATGCCGCGCAGGCGACGGGCCGCGTCGAGATCGACCTCGGCAAGCTCAAGGTCGACCTCATGAGCCTGACGGCGCACAAGACTTACGGCCCCAAGGGCATTGGTGCGCTCTACGTGCGCCGCAAGCCGCGCATTCGGATCGAGGCGCAGATGCACGGCGGCGGTCACGAGCGCGGCATGCGTTCGGGCACGCTGCCCACGCACCAGATCGTCGGCATGGGCGAGGCCTACCGCATCGCCAAGGAAGAGATGGCGGCCGAGAACCAGCGCATCCAGGCGCTGCACGACCGCATGCTCCAGGGCCTGCAAGGCATCGAGCAGGTGTTCATCAACGGCCATGCCACGAAGCGTGTGCCGCACAACCTGAACATGAGCTTCAACTTCGTCGAAGGCGAGTCGCTGATCATGGGCATCAAGGGCCTGGCCGTGTCCAGTGGCTCGGCCTGCACCTCGGCCAGCCTGGAGCCCAGCTACGTGCTGCGTGCACTGGGCCGCAGCGACGAGCTGGCGCACAGCAGCCTGCGCATGACGATTGGCCGTTGGACGACCGAAGCTGACATCGACTACGCCGTGCAGACCATCCGCCAGAACGTGGACAAGCTGCGCGAGCTGAGCCCGCTGTGGGAGATGTACCAGGACGGCGTCGACATCTCGTCGATCCAGTGGACAGCGCATTGAACACGCAACATACAGAGTGAGAGAACCATGGCTTATTCGGACAAGGTCGTAGACCACTACGAAAATCCGCGCAACGTCGGCTCCTTCGACAAGGGCGACGATTCCATCGGCACCGGCATGGTCGGCGCACCGGCGTGCGGCGACGTGATGAAGCTGCAGATCAAGGTCAACCCGCAGACCGGCGTGATCGAGGATGCGCGCTTCAAGACCTACGGCTGCGGTTCGGCCATCGCTTCGTCCTCGCTCGTGACCGAGTGGGTCAAGGGCAAGACGCTGGACGAAGCCGCTGCGCTCAAGAACAGCCAGATCGCCGAAGAACTGGCGCTGCCGCCGGTCAAGATCCACTGCTCCATCCTGGCCGAAGACGCGATCAAGGCCGCCGTGGACGACTACCGCAAGAAGCGCGTCCATTGACCATGGCCGTGACCCTGACCGAGGCGGCCGCCCGCCATGTCAACCGCTACCTCGCCAAGCGCGGCAAGGGCGTCGGGGTACGCCTGGGCGTCAAGACCACGGGCTGCTCCGGGCTGGCTTACAAGCTCGAATACGTGGATGAGCCCGCACCCGAAGACCTGGTGTTCGAAGACCACGGTATCAAGGTGATGGTCGATCCCAAGAGCCTGGCCTACTTGGACGGCACCAAGCTCGATTTCGTCCGCGAAGGCCTGAACGAGGGCTTCCGCTTCGAGAACCCGAACGAGCGCGACAAGTGTGGCTGCGGCGAGAGCTTCCGCGTCTGAGCCTGCGATCTCCCCAGCAACCGCCATGGCGCACTGCGTGATGGCGGTTTTTTCTTGGGTGCGCCGTGCGTGCCCACCATGACGATGAATTTGCAGTCCACCGATTTCGAACTGTTCGATGTGCCGGCCCGCTTCGCGCAGGACCTCGACGCCTTGCAAGTGCGCTGGAAGGCCTTGCAGCGCGAGGCCCATCCGGACCGTTTCAGCGCACAGGGCGCGGCGGCGCAGCGCGTGGCCATGCAGTGGTCGGTGCGCATCAACGAGGCTTGGCAGCGCCTGCGCGATCCGCTGCGGCGTGCGGCCTACTTGTGTGAGCTGCATGGCGCGCCGGTCGACGTGCACGGCAACACCAAGATGCCGCCGGCCTTCCTGGTCCAGCAGATGGAATGGCACGAGCAGCTCGACGAGGCGCGCAGTGCGCAGGACTTCGATGCCCTGGACCGCGAACTGGCCGCCACGCACGCCGAGGGGCTGGCGCGCTGCGCGCAGCTGCTGGACGAGGCGGGCGATTTCGCCGCGGCCGCGGCCGAGGTGCGGGCGCTGATGTTCATCGAACGCCTGCAGGCCAGCGTCGACGACAAGCGCGATGCCAGTGCGGACCAAGGGGGCGCTGCTTCCGGGGGACAATGAAACCATGGCGCTCCTCCAGATTTCCGAACCCGGCTTCTCGCCCGATCCCCACCAGCGCCGGATCGCCGTCGGCATCGACCTGGGCACGACGCATTCGCTCGTGGCCGCCGTGCGCAACGGCGTGGCCGAATGCCTGCCCGACGAGCAAGGGCGCGTGATCCTGCCCTCGGTCGTGCGCTACCTGGCGCCCTCTGCCGGTGGTTCCGGCCGCCAGATCGGTCACGAAGCGCTGGCCGCGCAGACGGGCGATCCCGCCAACACCATCGCATCCGTCAAGCGGCTCATGGGCCGTGGCTCGGCCGACGCGGCCGCCGCGGGCTTGCCATACCGTCTTGCGGCCAGCGAAGGTGCCGGCATGCTGCGCATCGAGACCGCAGCCGGCCCCAAGACACCCGTGGAGGTCAGCGCCGAGATCCTGGCCACGCTGCGGTTCCGCGCCGAAGACAGCTTCAACGACGACCTGCACGGCGCCGTGATCACGGTGCCCGCCTATTTCGACGATGCCCAGCGCCAGGCCACGAAGGACGCGGCCCAGCTGGCCGGCATCCACGTGCTGCGCCTGATCAACGAACCGACGGCCGCCGCGATCGCCTACGGCCTGGACAATGCCGCTGAAGGCGTCTACGCCGTCTATGACCTGGGCGGCGGCACCTTCGACATTTCCATCCTGCGCCTGTCCCGTGGCGTGTTCGAGGTCATTGCGGCCGGCGGCGATTCCGCCCTGGGCGGCGACGACTACGACCATGCGCTGGCCGACTGGGCCCAGCAGACCAGCGGCGTGCAAGCCGAGGGGCCGCAGCAGCAGGTCGCTTTGCGCCGAGCGGCCCGCGCGGCCAAGGAACAGCTCACGGAGCAGGAGCGCACCACGCTACGCGTGCAACTGGGCGAGCGCGAACTCACCGTCGAGGTGACACGTAGCGACTTCGAGGGCTGCACGGCCGCGCTGACGGCCCGTACCATGGCCGCCGTGCGCAAGGCCTTGCGCGACGCCAAGCTGAGCCCGGCCGAAGTGCAGGGCACGGTGCTGGTCGGTGGCGCCACGCGCATGCCGCAGGTGCGCCGCGCGGTCGAGGCCTTCTTTGGCAAGACACCGCTGACCAACCTGAATCCCGATGAGGTCGTTGCGCTGGGCGCAGCCATCCAGGCCGACCAGCTCGCCGGCAACAGCGGCGCGGCCGACCTGCTGTTGCTGGACGTGATCCCGCTGTCGCTGGGCATCGAGACCATGGGCGGACTGGTCGAGCGCATCGTGCCGCGCAACCAGACCATCCCGACCGCGATGGCGCAGGACTTCACGACCTACCAGGACGGCCAGACCGCGCTGGCGCTGCATGTGGTGCAGGGCGAACGCGACCTCGTGGCCGACTGCCGCAGTCTGGCGCGCTTCGTCTTGCGCGGCATCCCGCCGATGGCGGCTGGGGCGGCGCGCATCCGCGTGACCTTCACGGTCGATGCCGATGGCCTGCTGACCGTCAGTGCGCGCGAGCAGACCAGCGGTGTGGAGGCCAGCGTCGATGTGAAGCCTTCCTACGGCCTCAGCGACGACGAGATCGCGCGCATGCTGCATGACAGCTTCAGCACGGCCGGGCAGGACATGCAGGCCCGCGCACTGGTCGAGGCCCGCGTCGAGCTGGACCGCATGCTGCTGGCCACGCGCAGCGCCCTGCAGGCCGATGGCGATCTGCTGCCCGCGCCGGAGCGCGCCGCCATCGACAGGTTGGTTGCCGCCGCCCAGTCCGCGCGTGCGGCCGACCAGGTGCAGGCCATGACCGCGGCCACCGAAGCCCTGGCCAAGGGAACGGAGGCCTTCGCCGCCTTGCGCATGAACGCCGGCATCCGCAACGCCCTGTCAGGCAAGAACATCGAGTCCGTCTGATCCCCATGCCCGTCATCAAGGTCCTGCCCCATCCCGAATACTGTCCCTCCGGTGCCGAGCTGCGCGCCGCGCCCGGCACCAGCGTCTGTGAGGCTCTGCTGGACAACGGCATCGCCATTGAGCATGCCTGCGACATGAGCTGCGCCTGCACCACCTGCCACGTGGTCGTGCGCCAGGGCTTCAACACCCTGGAGGCGCCCGAGGAAGAGGAGGAAGACCTGCTCGACAAGGCCTGGGGCCTGGAGCCGCAATCGCGCCTGTCCTGCCAGGTCATGCTGGGCAAGGACGATCTGACCGTGGAAATTCCCAAGTACACGATCAACCACGCCCGCGAGAACCACTGATGCGCCAGATCGTCCTCGACACCGAAACCACGGGCCTGTCGGCCGCCACCGGCGACCGCATCATCGAGATCGGCTGCGTGGAGCTGGTCAACCGCAAGCTGACCGGCAACAACCGCCACCTGTACCTGAACCCCGAACGCGACAGCCATGAGGACGCGCTCAAGGTGCACGGCATCAGCAACGAGTTCCTGCGCGACAAGCCCAAGTTCGCCGAGATCGCCGACGAACTGCTGGAATACCTGCGGGGCGCCGAGATCATCATCCACAACGCACCCTTCGACGTGGGCTTCCTGAACAAGGAACTCGAGCTGCTGGGCCGCGGCCCGATCACGGACGTCGTGGACAACGTGGTCGACTCGCTGGTGATGGCCAAGGAGATGTTCCCGGGCAAGCGCAACTCGCTCGATGCGCTGTGCGGTCGTCTGGAGGTCGACAACTCGGGCCGCACGCTGCACGGCGCCTTGCTCGACGCCGAACTGCTGGCCGACGTCTACATCAACATGACGCGCGGCCAGGACGCGCTCCTGATCGAGGTCGAGACCACCGACGAAGCGGTCACCACCAACGAGGTGCCGCGCATCGACCTGTCCAGCATCGTGCTGCCCATCCTCGTCGCCAGCGAGGACGAGCTCGCTGCGCACGAGGCCGTGTTGGCCCAGCTCGACAAATCGACGGGTGGGAAAACAATTTGGCGGATGGCCGAAAAAACTATGGCATAATCACAGGCTTTCCTGAACAAGATTCAGGGCGGTTAGCTCAGGGGTAGAGCACTGCCTTCACACGGCAGGGGTCGCAGGTTCGAAGCCTGCACCGCCCACCAAGAACTCCTTGAATTTCAAGGAGTTTTTTTTTGAAAGTGTGAGCCTGGTGCCGGAGTGGTCCAAAACTGGTCTAAGTCACTTTCAGATGAAATGAGTTTTGGGCGGTTAGCTCAGGGGTAGAGCACGTCCTTCACACGGACGGGGTCGCAAGTTCGAAACCTGCACCGCCCACCAAAAAGAAAAACCCGGCCTTAGGCCGGGTTTTGTTTTTTCTATCACAGAATCGCCTTTGATAGTTTTTTATGTTGCATGATCTGCGGGTCATGGGGCGTTAGCTGTCCTATACCGCGACGGCGTTTCTTGAGCGCTACCGGATGCTGGTGGACTTCCCCGTCACTGGCTTGAGGCACATTGCAATCTTGAGGTCATAGAACTGCCGGTCCACCCTCGGGGGTGAATGTTCTATCCGTGGCCAATTCCGTTGTCATCGACCCCCTCCTGCGCTTGGCGCAGGTCTTGGAGGTTTTTCCCGTCTCGCGCTCCGCGTGGTTCGCTGGTGTCCGCGCCGGCATCTATCCCGCCCCTTTGAAACTTGGCGGCCGCGCGACCGCGTACCGTACGAGCACCATTAAGGCGCTCATCGACAGCCTTCCTTCCGGCAACGCGGACGACTAGCTGAGAGCGCGGAAAGCGCCGACGGTTGCATCAAGCCCACTGAGGAGTGGCCGTCGTTCCTCGACGTTGTTTCTGGGTTCAGCGCAGGAGCACTGCAGGTGGCTCAGCGCTTGCTCAGCAGGTCTACAACATCGACATCTAAGGCGACTGCGACCTTCTCGATATTCTCGAGCGAAGGGTTTCGCATCTGCCGCTCAAGATGTCCCACGAACGTTCGATGTAATCCCGCGAGTGCGGCGAGCGCTTCCTGGCTCAGGCCTGCTTCCCCGCGGATTCGAACGAGGTTTCTAGCCAAGCGGGCCCTGGCTGACTCGAAGTTCTGCTGACTTTTCACCGGCAGAAGTCTCGCTATCAGACGCTTAGCCGTCGACAGCTTTAGAGCAGGATGCTTTATCGAAGGATGCTTTAACATCGAGATGACGGCGCCTTGAAGTAGCCCGAGGGCGGGGATTGGACGTGCCACCAGGTCGCTGTGCGACTTCCTCCAAACTTTCGATCACTATCCCTCGGCGGTACCGCCTTCACCAGAATGCTCTTCACCGCGCGCTCGATGCCGTTTTCCTCGCCACTGGCCGGCAGTACCGTTTCCAGCATCGCCCGGACGAGAAATGTGGCGGCGCATTTGCCTTGGTTGGTCGTCACCTTTCTCGGCGTTGGCGAATCGTCTTCCCGCTGGGAAACTGTGTGCGCCGTGCGCGAGGAAGAGCTTCTCGACCACCTGAAGCGTGCGGGCTCAATTAGGATCGCGCAGTTTCTCTACATGGGCCCCCCTAAGGGCGCAGGTGAGACTTGGGCGAGGCATGAAATTCACCGCCTCGAACGGGTGACTTCTCCGCAAGGCGAGTTGTTCGTTTACGTCGACAACAGAGAACGAAAGCACTGCTTTGCGAATGCTGACTTCGACGTCGATTCCTCCTCGGTCAGCATGCGGGAGACCCTGGTTCGGGTCGACCGCTATGTCCACTTCGACTGAGCGAGGACACGCTGTGTCTCTGGGTCAACGGCCACCAAACAACCTCTTTTCTCCTTGCACGGCCGTGCCTGCGGCGGTCGCCGGCGATGCGGCCGATGCAGAGGGCAGGGCGCTGGCTCCCCCTTTCGGCACGTACTGGCGACGGCCACGTGGTGCGAATGACGAGCAGGGCGTAGCGACCAACTGCGGGTGCCTGCTGCGTCTCTCCTGCGGCGTCAACATCAGGGACGCAGGATGACCCGCAACGTCTTCTTCGGCCGAAGAGCTCGACAAGCTCTTCGCGAATCCATGCTGACTGGCGGTACCGTCGCGTGGCGTGCGCAGCTCCCCCGTGGCGTTGTTGCTCGGGTGCTCGTGGGTGACACGACCGTTGAGCTCGGGCAGCTAGCTGATGTCGCCTTTCACGTTGGCCTTGTCGTTGAGTTGGTCCCCGCACCTTCTCGCGAGCGCGTACCGGGACCGGTGCCGACAGTCGTGGACCGAGCAGTTCAGCGCCTGCGGGATAGGTAGGCCGCCCGCATGTACCTCTTTGTCGACACAGAGTTTCTGCCGCAGCCCGACGGTCGCGAAGAGCTGTTGAGCATCGGGCTCTGCGGCCCTGGTAGCCAGACGTTCTATGCGGAACGAGACATCGAAGTCGACTACGGCTCGAACGACTTCGTTGCGACTGAAGTTCTCCCGCAGTTGGGGCGCGGATGCGGCCTTCGCGGAACGGCCCTGGAAGTCGCGACGGCCCTTGTCGCTTGGCTACGCCAGTTCGACGGGGAGAGCATCGAACTGTGCTACGACTTCCATGTCGACCGCGTGATGTTCGAGCAGCTACTGCAGCTGGCGACCACATCGCGGCCGATTGAATTTGAGCCGACGCATGTCGCCTACCTGCTGGAAGACCACGATGGGTGTCTCGCTGCTGAGCGCTGCTGGCGCGAGCTTGAAGCAGCGCATGGCGTGCGGCGCCACCACGCGCTGGCTGACGCGCTCTCGCTGCGCGCGCGCTTCAATGCTGTGCACGGCGGTTCGTCCGACGCATCGGCCAATCGAGCCTGACCTCCTCTTCTCCACACCCATGAGCGCGTCCAACATGAACGAGTCCCGAATGGCCTGTGGAGGCAGAACGACCATCCCAACTGGCGTCCGTCGCGCACTGGGCGCGGAGCCAGGTACGAGACTTGTGTGGTCGATCCCGTCCGACGGCACGGTTGTCGTTCGCGCGAAGACTAGGCGATTGACAGACCTCGAGGGCATTCTCGCCAGGACTGGACAGCCGCACGTGGAAATCGAGGACCTATCCCTTTGAAAACGAAGCTCCCGCCGCGACTGGGCATTGACATTGGCCACGTGCTCATCGCTCCAAGTGACGACAGCAACGACGACACCTCGTTTATCGGGGGCAGCGCTTCTGACGCCCTTGCTACGCCCGCTTACCCAGGAATGTTTGAGCACGTCCCGGTCATCGTGCAGCGCTTTCGAGGCGAGGTCTGGCTCGTCTCAAAGGCCGGCCCGCGAGTTCAGGAGCGAACGCTGCGCTGGCTTGCGCATCACGACTTCTACAGGAAAACGGGCATCCAGCCTGGCAACGTTCGCTTCTGTCGTGAGCGCCACCAGAAAGCAGAGCACTGCGTCGACCTCGAACTGACGCACTTCATCGACGACCGGGAGGACGTACTGCGGCACCTTGCCGGTCTGGTGCCCAACCGATTCCTTTTCGGACCACAGAGGGCACCGGTAGTCGATCAGCGCCTCACTTGCGTGGCGAACTGGGCAGAGGCCAACTTGAGGGTCATGCCAACCTGGCGCTGAAGGTGGAACTCAAAGTTGGCGATGAAATCCTCCAGCTTCCAGCCATCGGCTTCCGCGGGAAATGCGCTTGAGTATGCGTCAGGCGCCGAGGCCTCCGGCCACACTGAGCACTTCGCCGGTGATGTAGCCCCCATGTGGCCCCGCTAGGAAGCAGACCAGGCCGGCCACCTCGTCCAGGGTGGCGATGCGGCGGATCGGATGCATGTCCAGCAAAGCATCTGGGACGCCTGCGCCCAGAACCTCCGCAGCCATGTCGGTAGGCATGACCCCAGGCTGCACGACGTTGGCCGTGATGTTCCGAGGACCCAGGTCGCGGGCCACGCCTTTGGCGAAGCCGATGAGCGCGGCCTTGGTGCCGGCGTAGTCGGCTGCCCCCGTGAATGGCACATGGCTGCCCAGCAGGGAGCCAACGAAGATGATGCGGCCGCCATCGGACAACAGCGGTGCAGCGGCCCGCGTGACAGCCACCGTGCCCAAGACGTTGATGAGCCACTGGCGGTCCAGGTTGACCGTGTCCAGCTCCGGGTCGTCGATCTTCTTGCCCTGGACCGCAATCGCAGCGTTGTTGACCAGGATGTCCAGCCTGCCGAAGTGGGCCTGCACCTTGTCCAACAGCGGCTTCGCAGCACTGGTGTCTGCCTGGTCGCTTTGGATGGCGATTGCCCGGACACCTTTGGCCACCAACTGATCGACGACCGCATGCGCCTTGTCGGCAGACGCAACATAGCTGATGGCGACGTCGGCGCCCTGGTCAGCAAGAGCCAACGCCGTGGCGGTGCCGAGCCCGCGGGAACCGCCGGTCACCAAGGCAACTTTGCCCTTCAAGGAATCGTGCATGTGGACACTCCGTTCTACGTCCTGGGCGGCCCGCACCGGACATCGGTGGGTTCCATAACGCCAATTACGTAATGAGCGGTATGTTATTTCCGCCGCGCCTTCCTATGCGCATCACCGCGTGCGTGGAGGTGGAACTGCACCGTTTCCAGAAACATACCAATCGTTATGATATTGTCGGAGCGCCAGCAGGTCGGTGGCGGAGCGGAATTACCATCGCGCCATGACTGTGTGCACGAGGGCCCGCTGATGGGCCGCCCCCGGGAGTTCGATGTGGACGAGGCGCTGGATGCCGCCCTGGGCGTTTTCTGGCGCAAGGGCTACGAGGGTGCGTCCTATGCCGACCTGACCGCGGCGACCGGGGTGGAGCGGCCCGCGCTGTATTCGGCTTTCGGGAACAAGGAGGCGTTGTTCCTGAAGGCTCTCGACCGCTACTACACCCAGTATCTGGACTTCTTTCCCGCGGCGCTGGAACTGCCCACATCACGCGAGGTGGCGGCACACATCCTGCACGGCGCAGTGGAGCTCAATACCCGGTACGCCGACCACACCGGCTGCCTGGGCGTGCACGGCGCGTTGGCGGGCTCTGACGAGGCCGAGCCGGTGCGGCAGGCGGTCGTCGAAGCCCGGGCCCACGGTGAGACGCTGCTACGCAAGCGACTGGAGCGCGCCAGGAAAGAGGGCGATCTTCCGCGCACGGCCAACTGCACGGCCTTGTCCGCATTCGTCTGCGCCGTCGTGCATGGCATCGCCGTGCAGGCCAAGGCCGGTTTCAGCCGCGCGACCCTGGATGCTGTTGCAGAGCAGGCGCTCTCGACCTGGCCGGGGTCCAAGCGCGGCTGAAGTCACACCGGCCGGGCGTCTCGCAGCCGGTCGGCGTTGGCCAGGTCGGCAATGGGGGAGAGCAGTGCCCGGTCAAAAGCTTCGATGGCTTGGCATCTCCAGTGGCGTGTGCGCTCGGTAGGAGGGTGCAAGCATCGAGTTGCACTTCAGCCCTCCTGAGAGAATCGGGCCAGAACATTCCCGGGGGCAGTTAGTGCAGAAGCCAACATTGTTTATCGCGTCGTCGGTCGAGGGTCTGCCCGTGGCCGAAGTCATAAATGCAAATCTTGACCATACGTGCGAATGCACGCTCTGGCCACAGGGCACGTTCAAACTGGGTTCCATCACCA
Source organism: Variovorax boronicumulans (assembly GCF_007677875.1). Classification (GTDB taxonomy): domain Bacteria; phylum Pseudomonadota; class Gammaproteobacteria; order Burkholderiales; family Burkholderiaceae_C; genus Pseudorhodoferax; species Pseudorhodoferax boronicumulans_A. Next base: position 398,735 of record NZ_VEDO01000004.1, read on the forward strand.
TCAAAGACTTGATCGCCAAGGCTTCCGCAGTGGACTTCGCAGTGTTCGTCTTCACGCCTGACGACTTGGCGACCATGCGCGAAAAGGAGGTGGTGGTTGCTCGCGACAACGTCGTGTTTGAGCTTGGTCTCTTCGTTGGGTCGGTCGGACTTGAACGTTGCTACATCGTCAAGCCTCGAGATGTGGAGATGAAGCTGCCGACCGACTTGCTAGGGATCAACACTGCGGACTATGTCGCGAACCGCTCGGACAACAACATAGCTTCTGCGCTTAACGCCGCTTGCACGAAGATCAAGGAGCGTGTTGCCGAGTGCGGACCCCTGCGTCGCGTGCCCTTTGTAGCGCCTGGCACAAACGAGAAGCGGGTCGCCAATCGGCCCGACTACAAGTTGCAAGAGGCTGACCTCGAGTTTCTTGCGCAGTGCGTTCGTGGCCATGTTGCGTCCCCTTCGGGTTTGGCATACAGCTATATCGAGAGCCAGATTAGGGGGGTGCCCGACGACAGGGTCGCGATCAGCGCGGTGAAACTGATGCGTCTCGGGTATGTGGAGAAGTCCTTGGAATCCGGCTACAACCACAACGAGGAGTATTTCGCGTATAGCGCGACGGAGGACGGGCTTGACGCATTCCTTCGGCATGAGGACCAGTATCCAGCCCTGAAGGTTGCGCCCGCGCCAACGCCAGCACGCCGGCCACCTGCGCAGCCCACTTCCACAAAGCAGAAGCCCGCTTCTGGCTTTGACGACATGGACGACGACATACCGTTCTAGCGTTGGAATAGAGGAGAAAGGGCCGCGGAAAGTGTTGAGGAGCAGGAAGGCTTGCCGGGGCCTCTTTGTTCCGCCTCAAGTTTCCTGAGGAAGCGCGGCGCGCATTTGCCGCCTTGGTTTTCATCAGATTGGTGGACGTCCGGCGCCGGCCGCAGCACTGTGACAGAACTTGCCTCGCAGGTCCCCGATGCCTAAGGCGCTGGCCGGAACGGGCTATTTCCCGGTTAACACCAGCCTTGGCTATCAACGCGAAGCCGGATAGGCCGCCTTGATCGGATGGCAAACTGCCTCCAGTAGCCACCCTTGTCCGTGGCCAGAAACTGGAGGAAGAATAACGTGCACATCGAACGGCTCGAACTGGAGGGATTTCGCTGTTTTGGGCCTGCCCGTACCAGGGTCGAACTGGGGCCCGAACTCGTTGCGCTGATTGGCGACAACGGCAGCGGCAAGACCGCGATGATGCAGGCGCTGCAGCGTATGTTCGGAGTGACCGCCGAGCAGCGTCGCCTTCGTAGGCAGGACTTCCACGTCCCGTCGACCGAGGTCGCCCGTCCGGCGACCCGCACGCTGGTGATCGAAGCCATCGTGGCGTTCCCTGAACTCGATGTTGATGAAGACAGTCCAGCCGTGGCTGCGTTCTTCCGCAACATGGCAGCCGAGGAGAACGGCAACCTGAAGGTGCGTCTGCGCCTTGAGGCATCGTGGACCGACGACGGTACTCTCGATGGCGCCATTGACGAGTCGTACTGTGCGGTTCAGACGTTTGGCGAGTTCGAGGAGGGAGACCTTCAGAAACTGAAGGGCCCCGACCGCTCGCGTATTCAGCTCGTCTACATCCCCGCGACGCGGGATGGCGGTTCGCAGGTCGCTGCATTCATCCGAGGGCGACTGTGGCGAGCCATCAACTGGTCTCAAGGTGTCAGGGAAACGTTGACGAATGCTGGGTCCGGCGTGAACGCAGCATTCGCGGGCGAGGCCGCGGTAGCCAGCATCAGCACGGCGGTCACCCAGCGATGGCAGCAACTCCACTCCGCAGGCACCGACAGTTTGCCCATCTTCAGGCCAGTCGACACCCGCTGGCAAGAGTTCGTACGACGAGTGGAAGTTGTCTTCCACCCAAATGAGGATGGTCAAGACCGTGGCCTAGAGGAGCTGAGCGATGGCCAACGATCCCTCTTTCACCTGGCCATGGTCGCCGCTGCGCTTGACATCGAAGCACAGCTTGCCGGCGAGCAAGCACCAGAGGGCTTCGTCGACGATGGGGTAGCGTTGCCCGCCCTGACCTTGGTCGCGCTGGAAGAGCCCGAGAACAACCTCGCGCCCTTCTACCTCTCGCGCATCATCAGCCAAGTACAGGAGATTGCTGAAGGTAGCCTTGCGCAGGCCATCGTGTCCAGCCATTCCCCCAGCATCCTCGCCCGGGTGGACCCCAAAAGCGTGCGTCACTTCCGGCTGAACTCCGAGACCCGATGCTCGGAGGTAAGGCGCATCAGCTTGCCGGCCGGTGATGAAGATGCATCGAAGTTCATCCGGGAAGCCGTGCGTGCCTATCCGGAGCTGTATTTCGCACGCTACGTGATCTTGGGAGAAGGGGCAACCGAAGAGGTGGTGCTGCCGCTCCTTGCAAAAGCGATGGACTTCCCAATCGACCGGTCGTTCGTCGCGGTCGTGCCGCTGGGTGGACGGCACGTGAACCACCTTTGGAGGCTGCTCGCCGACCTGAGCGTGCCGTTTGTGACTTTGCTGGACCTCGATTGGGGCCGCAGCGGCGGAGGGTTTGGAAGGCTCAAGACAGTCTTCGAACAACTCCTCGCCATAGGCTACACCGGCGAGCAGTTGTTCGGAAAGACACTCCGGCCTGAGGGCGCGAAGGCCAACATCGAGGGCCTTGGCGCAGGTAGGGAGGGGGACCTTGACTTCCTGAGCAAGTGGGTCGCCTGGTTGGAGCAGTTCAACGTCTTCTACTCTGCGCCTTTGGACCTCGACTACACGATGCTGTCAGCTTTCCCCGCCGGATACCAACGGCTAGAGCAGGGCATGCACGGGCCTTCGGAAAGAGGCGAGCCGCGAGACGCTGTCTTGGGGGAAGCCAGTAACCCGGGCTTTTACACCGCGGATCATGACGAGTTGCTGCGCTGGTACCGCTACTTGTTTCTTGGTCGGGGGAAGCCCAGCACTCATGTCCGCGTCCTTAGTAGGCTTACACCGGAGGAGTTGCATGCGGCTATGCCGCAGCCGCTTGGCCGCATGTTGGAGAAGGTGAAAGCCACGTTTGAGCGGACCGCCTGATGGGCGGACTTATCACGCCCGACGCCTGGCGACCACGCGGTATTGCGAACCTGGAACCAGCGGCCTGGACCGCGTTGCGTAGCGAGGGGTCCACCTCGGTCGTCGCCGGACCGGGCGCAGGCAAGTCGGAGTTCCTTGCCCAGCGGGCGGCCTACCTGCTGGAAACCGGGTTGTGCAGTCCATCGAAGCAAATCCTGGCCATCTCCTTCAAGGCGGACGCGGCGGCGAACCTCGGCGAACGTGTTCGGAAACGAGTCCGACCGGAAGTGGCGGGGCGCTTCACATCTCTTACGTTCGATGCCTTCACCAAGAGCCTGGTGGACCGCTTCCTGGCGGCCATCCCGGCCATCTGGCGCCCGACTCGGCCGTACGACATTGCGTTCCCAACGCGCCGGCAGGTGCAGGCTGAGCTGGAACGAATTCAGGGGCTAGCGTCGCCAGCTTGGAGGGCCCAGGTTGGAGCTTTTGCCCCGCAGACCTTTGAAGCTACCGAAGTTGGAGGGTATCGCCTCCCCATCGACTACCCCGCAGGACTGACGACATCGGAGGACTTTGCCACCTACCACTGGATGCTGGGGCAGCTTCGAGGTGCCGGGACATCAAAGCTTTCCTTCGTGACGTTGAACAGGCTGGCTGAGCTTGTTGTCCGCGCGAACCCCAAGATCGCACGCGCCTTGCGAATGACCTACCCGTACGTGTTCGTGGACGAGTTTCAGGACACGTCCTACGCCCAGTACGATTTCTTGTTGTCAACGTTTGGGCATGGGGGCACGACCCTCACCGTGGTTGGTGACCACAAGCAGCGGATCATGGGTTGGGCTGGAGCCCGGGACGATGCGTTCGAGCAGTTCGAGGCGGACTTTGGTGCGCAGCGAGTCAGCCTTCTCTTCAACTTCAGGTCGTCGCCAGAACTCGTTCGCGTTCAGCACTTCGTCGCCCAAGCGCTGGACCCCAACTCACCGCAGATTCAAGCGCAAGCCGCTGCGCAATTGGACCGCGATGTCGTGCAGGTATGGAACAGCGGATCGACCGCAGTTGAGCGCCAGAGGATGGCAGAGTGGATCGCTGCGGACATGGCGGCGCGAGGCAAGCATCCCACGGACTACGTGCTGCTTGTGCGGCAACTGGCTAACAACTTCGAGGACGAGCTTCAACCAGCGCTTGCGGCTGTAGGGCTGAGCCTCAGAAACGAAACTCGCTTGATTGGCAGGGCCAACGTCCAAGACCTGATGGTTGACCATGCTGCGTGCGCCGCGCTCGCGGCGCTGAGGCTTGCCGTCGGACAGCGAAGTGCTGCTGCGTGGACTACCTTGTCATCGACCCTTTATGCGGTAAGGGGTGCAGAGGAGGAGAGCGAAGTCCTGCGAGCGCGTGCTGACAGGGACATGCAGGACTTCCTGGCAGCGCTAGGCGCTGAAGTCCGCGGATATGCGCCATCAAGGGCCCTTGCGGTTTTAGTTGCGAGGAGGACATTCGAGTTCTTTGGGATTGCAGCGCTTAGGTCGAGCTTCTCGGCATACACGCGCAATGACCTGCTCGAGGTGATGATGGAAGCCTACTCGCTGCACCTCCAGAGCGCTGCAGAGGGGGCCGCCACGTGGGACGATTGCCTTGATCGCTATGTCGGCAAGAACGACATACCGCTCATGACGGTGCACAAGAGTAAGGGGCTGGAGTACGACACCGTGCTCTTTGTCGGCCTCGACGATGGGTCGTGGTGGAATCACACGCCGGGCAACCCGGAAGGGGTGGCTACGTTTTTTGTCGCCCTGTCGCGCGCAAAGCAACGCGCAATCTTCATGTTCTGCAAGGATCGCGGTTCCAGGCAGCGTGTCTCTGAGCTCTACGAGCTGCTCACCGCGGCCGGCGTTCAGGAACGACGTGTCGTGTAGATCGGTTGCCTCTGGTACTGCGCGCCGCTTGTGATGTTTTTCCAAGGTGGACTGTCAACGCTGCAGACCGGGCCTGCGACCTCGCCCAGGGTGGCGATGCCGTGGAAGCATGTCTAGCAAGGCTTCGGGCACGCCCGCGGCCAGAGGCTCTGCGGCTACGTCGGCGGTGATGCGCAAAAGCATCAGCACGCCTTTGGCCGCGACCACCTCCGGTAGCGCCGCCGGTCAATCTCCTGCTGCAGCCAGATTCCCAACCGGTCAACATGCTCGATTGCCTCGTACAGCTTCTCCTTGCTGATATGGATCGTTGGAGATAGGAATGGGCTCAGCGACGCGTTGGCTCCTTCATCCTCGGGCCGGACGAAGAACGGCCTTGGGTGGGACCGCAGAGACTTTTCGTCGTGGGACAGATGGTCTAGGACCAGGTCAGCGTGCTGAGCGCTGTTTCGGGCCAACACAACCTGCTTCAGCACATCCAGGTCAGCGGGACAACTTGACCAATCAAGGTCGAAGCCTTCGGTGAAGCACGCGACGTAGCCAGCGACAAAGCCGGACTTGAAGGCCTTCTTAAAGCAGTCCGCACACGGCTGCTCCGCCCACGTTTTCTGCTCCCAGTTCACGAAGGCCTGTTTCAATGCGTCCGACAACATCGAGACCGCAGAACGGCCAACCAACTCGTGCTCGACATCAGCCCTAAGCCATTCAACTAAGAACGCTGGCTCCCCGCTCTCGTCGTAAGGTGGATTGTCGTACGGTGGGAGCGAGCCTTCGATGCACCGTTTTGTATCGACAAACGGTGCCGATGCAGCGTCGTAAAAGTGTCGGATGAGTTCGATCCGCTCCTTGAGAAAGACGTAGACGTCCATGGGCTTGCTGGGAGAGTCCTTGGTTGCGGGTCATCATTCTGCGACCAAGATCGACCGGCACAGAACGGCATGGCTCAATCAGTCGCCAGACGCACGGTTCCTGTGCTGGCAGATAGCTTGGTCGACCGCCCATCGCCGCCATCCAAAGCACCGTTGCGCCTCAAGTGACTCGCCCATAGGTCGACCCCTCGATTACACGACGAACCTGTTGGACGTTTCGTGCCCCTACCGCCGCGCAAATCGTCTCCAGCTCTTCACCACCGCGCGCCAGGTCTCTGACCCTCCGAACTTGTTCGACAGAGAGGCGGCCATCGGGGCCGCAGATGACGCTCAACGCGTAGTCGTCAGTCTTCCACAGTTCGGAGACCCATGGCGCAGGGAGACCCTTGCGGGGGTTCTCTTTCAGCCAATGATCCAGAACCAGTTCTGCACCCTCTGGGGTTTGGCGCGGCGCGGTCTGAACCATGCCGTTTGCTCGCAGGTAGTCGAGGCCAGCCTTGCCCCCCGGAATCATGTTCAGGCGGCGGGCGTCTTCCCAGTGACCTCGGACGAACGCTTCTTCGAGTTCTTGGAGCCGCTCAAGGGTAGGGGCGACGCCCATCACCTTGTGGTGCACATAGGTGAGCCTCTGGCGAGCAATCCGGCTTCGATACTCGCGATGAAACATGAGCTGCGAGCCCTTGTTGATCGCCCGAAGATGTTCAGCCCAGCGAGTTTTCCAGTCGCGGCCGGTCATTCCAACGTAAAAGAGGCCATCGTCAGGATACTCGTGCCCGTCCCCGAAGATGTGTTGATACAGCGTAAAACGCTGCGATGAGAACCGCCGCGCATTCGGCGCAAGGAGCATCAGCAACGGCGCACTGAAGAGCACGGCCGGCTTCTTCGCCTGTGTATGGGCCTCGCTGTAAGCCTTGAACTCGTCGAGCTCATCGAAAGGAACCCCGCGCGCGCGAGATTTAACGTGGAGGTCGCGGTCGAAGGCTGCGGTGAGCATGGGGTCCTCTACGACTTCCAGCCGGAGGATAGGCTGCATACCAGGCGCGCTGCCCCTGGTTTCACCCACTGTCCGATGTCCTTCTCGTCGTCGGTACGTCCCCCCATGACCCCGAAATAGGTGCCAGTTGTCGTCCTTCCAGAGCGCTACCAGATGGACGATGGGAAATTGCTTCTCAACCGAGAACAGTGCCGTTGGGTTGCTGACATACGCACGTGCGTCCTGATGCATGCCTACTAGCTGCGTCAGCAACCGGTCGAACCGGTTCAACAGCGGATGCATCTCTTTCGGGGAGAAGAACTTGCAGGCGTCGGTGTCAAGCAGCATGGACTTCGGGTGGGTAGCCAGAAGCCTCAGTGTAGGTACGAGAAGAGCTGTTGCCGATGAGGATCGACAGGACGTGATGGCGCCGGTTATGCCCGCGCTTGAATCTATAGCCGCAGATCGCGGCGGCACCCGCCCGTTCTCCAGGTAGCGCGTCAGAGCCTCCCACCAGCCCGGGCTGTAGTGCATGGCTCGGGCCGTCGCTGAGCCGCTGGGCACCAGCGTGGTGCTGGAGCAGCCAGGCATGCAGCAGATCGGCCACCCATGACCGACCATTCCAACTGGCGTCCGTAGCGCCCTGCGCGCGAAGCCAGGCATGAGGCTTGCGTGGTCGATCTTGTCCGACGGCACAGTAGTCTTGCGTGCCAAGACCAGTAGCCTTACAGCCCTCGCGGCCATCCTGATCCGCGTCGGACAACCAATCGGACCTACCATCGGTGGCCACACCTACCACCTGGCCGTCAGCGGTGAGCGGGCGATGTCGCCCAGCGCGCAAGCTGTGATAGTTTGGCTCAAGGCACAAGCCATGGGGCGCAGCCCAAGGCCCAACCAAGCACATCGGGAGGAGCGCGCGCGTCACCTGACCCCCATAGTGCCTGAAGGTCCGACTTCGGCCATCAGCTGCCATTCGAAGTCGAAAGCTGAATGACCGCTTCGACTAGCTTCCGTCAGTCGAAGAAGGCCGTACCTGCGCGCGTCGCAACGAAGTCGCCGTGAGCGCCGGCAATTCACTCGGACTGCAGTCGATGCACGAGATGCCCTGGATCGGCCCGCCCTTCAAGCACATGCGCTCGCAAAACCTCGCCCACGTTCTCCACCTCCAGGCGCCCGTACCAGACACCTTCCGGATAGACAATGGCCAGCGGTCCGTGGTTGCAGGGGTACTGACAACTGGTTTGCAGCGGACGCAAGCGGCGCTGCAGCGCAGGCGTCGCTTTCAATGCGTCGCCGACGGCATCCCACACTGCAACAGCGCCCAGCGCCGTGCACCGCGGCCCCAGGCAGACCAGCGCGTGGTGCGTGTGCGCTGGTACGTTGGACCAACCGACCGGGTCATCGCGCCACTGGGGGCCTGCGGTCTCGGCGACGTCCGCCTGCTGGAGCGCCTTCATGGCCTGTTCGCGTGCCAGCTCAGGCAGCAGCTCGGCAGCCATCAGGGCCGGGGCGAAGCGGATGGAAGGACCTCCAGCTTGTTGACGCTCGCGCCATCGCATCGCGACCTTGTGCAGCCAGCGTGTCAATGCTGGCTCGTCGGGGGACAGCAGTGGCAGAACAACCACCGTGCGTGCACCAACGCACAGGTCCAGTGCCTGCGGCAGGGACGGCGCCGCCTTGTCGATGAAGCCCACCAGTACCCGGCTTTCCGCCATCCGCATCTGCAGCGCTTGGGCCAGACCGTGCAGCGTCTCGCGTGCGGCTGCACCTGTGCCACCGCGGCCAAGAAGGATCACGGCGTCCGGGAGTGTGCTCTCAGTCGAATGCATGCGGAATGAAGCTGATGCGTGGCCTGCCCGTGGCCGGGTGCGTATCGACCTCGGCTGCGACGCCGTAAGCCGCATGGATGGTGGTCGGCTTGAGCACCTGCTCTGGGCGGCCCTCGGCCACGATGCGGCCCTGGGCCATGAGCACCAGGCGGTCGCAGTAGTGCGCGGCGATGTTGAGGTCGTGCAAGGCGACGATGGCGCTGATCCGCTGGCCGCGCAGCAGCCCCATCACTTCCAGCTGGTAGCGGATGTCCAGGTGGTTGGTCGGCTCGTCCAGCAGCAGCACCTGGGGCTGCTGCGCGAATGCGCGGGCCAGCAGCACGCGCTGCCGTTCGCCACCGGACAGTTCCCCCAGCGGGCGTTCCGCCAACGCCAGCGCGCCCACCTGCTGCAGGGACTGGCACACGATGGCGTGGTCCTGCGCGCTGTCGCGCGCCCACTTGGCCTGGTGCGGGATGCGTCCCATCATCACCAGCTCGGCTACCGTGATGTCGAAGTCCGTCGCCGATTCCTGCGTCAGTACCGCCAGCTTTTGCGCGAACTGGCGTTCGGACATGCCGCCAATGTCCTGCTCCAGCAGGTGCACGCTACCGTGCGTGGGTTGCAGCGCCCGGTACAGCATGCGCAGCAACGTGGACTTTCCGCTGCCGTTCGGGCCGATCAGCCCCAGGCACTCGCCGCGCGCCAGGGCCACGCTGGCGTCGTCGACGATCCGTTGAGCATGGACTTCCCAGCGCAGCTGGCGGCCTTCGAGCATCACGCCGAGCGCCCTCCGAAGCCGGTGTTGCGCACCAGCATCCAAACGAAGAACGGCCCGCCGATCAGCGATGTCACCACGCCCACCGGAATCTCGGTCGGGGCGAGCCAGGTGCGTGCCAGCAGGTCCACGAGCACCAGGAAGACGGCACCGCCCAATGCGGCCACGGGCAGTACGCGGCGGTGGTTGGTGCCGACCAGCATGCGCGTGATGTGCGGCACCACCAGGCCAATGAAGCCGATGGCGCCACTGACCGCCACCATGGCGCCGGTGACCAGCGACACCACGACGAACAGCGTGCGCCGCAGGGCATGCGTGTTGATGCCCAGCGTGACCGCGGTCTCCTCGCCGCTGCCCATGGCGTTTAGCGCGCGCGCCTGCAGCAGCAGCCAGGCGATGGTGAGCACCAGCACCAGTGCCGGCAGCCCCAGCTCATCCCACTGCGTGCCGGCCAGCGTGCCCAGCGTCCAGGTCATCAGCGCGGCAGCAAGTTCACGCTGGCCCGAGGTCAGCGTGATGAGGCTGGTGATGCCCACCAGCACATAGCTCACGGCCACGCCCGACAGGATCAACCGCGTGGCATGGATGCGCCCCTGTACATGGGCCAGCAGATAGACCACGCAGGTGGCCAGCAGTGCGCCGGCGAACGCGCCGGCTGTCAGGGCATAGGCGCCGGCTGTGGCCAGTGCACCGTAGGCCAGCACCGCGACGGCACCGACGGAGGCACCCGAAGACACGCCCAGCAGATAGGGATCGGCCAGCGGATTGCGCACCATGGCCTGCATGACCACGCCGACCACCGCCAGGCCCGCGCCGACCAGCGCGGCCAGCAGCACGCGCGGCATGCGGATCATCCAGACGATCTGGAACTGCTCCATGGTCCAGGCGGTCGTCGCGGCGGGCTCGGCCCCCAGCGCCTGCCAGGCCTGCGCACCGGCGATCCGCCAGACGGTGGCGGGCGGGATGGCCACCGTGCCCCAGGTGATGGCGACGGTGATGGCCAGCACCAGCAGCACCGCCAGCGCCAGGCACCACAGGCCGATGGGCCAGCGCCGTGCAGGTGCCAGCAGGTGTTCAGGCTGCATGTTCGGCTTACGGCCTGGCGTCGGCCATGCTGTCCGGGTGCATCGCGGCGGCCAGCGCCCGTGCCCTTGCCATGTTGCGCGGGCCTGGCGTGGCTTCGGCATAGGTCAGCACGAAGAAGCGTTTGTGCCGGATCGCATCGAGCTGGGACAGTTCGGGCTTGTTCAGCAGGAAGTCGATCTTGCCCTGCGCGTTCGGATGGCCGTAGTCGACGATGACGATCCACTCGGGGTTGCGCGCGACCACGTCCTCCCAGTTGCCCTTGGGCCAGTTGCTGGCGATGTCGTCGAAGATGTTGCGCCCGCCGGCCGCCTCGATGATGGCCTGCGGCATGCCGTAGCGGCCCGAGGTGGTCGGGATGTCCTCGCCGCTGTCGTAGACGAACACGCTCGGGCGCTGGGCCACGTCCCGAGTGCGGCGCTCCAGGTCGCGCAGCGATTGCTCCAGCCCCTGGATGCGCGGCGCGACCTCGGCCTCGACGCGGAAGATGCGCGCGATGTTGCGCAGGTCGGCCAGGGTGTCGTCCATGCTCACGCGTTCGCGCGGGCCGACCCGGATGCAGGACTCGGTCAGCACGTAGCTGGGGATGCCATGACGCGCGAGCACCTCGGGCGTCACCTCGCCGGGGCGGAAGCCATAGCTCCATCCGGCGAACACGAAGTCCGCGCGCGCCCCGACGATGGCCTCCAGGTTGATGCCCTTGCGCGAGAGAACGGGGGCCACCTCCAGCTGCTGGCGATAGACCGGATCGACCTCCTTGTTCTCCGGAATGCCGGCCGTGCCGACCAGGCGACTGCCCAGGCCCAGGTACAGGAACATCTCGGTTATGCCGACGTCGTAGGTGACCGCGCGCTGGGGTACCTGCACATAGGTGGTCGGCTGCCCGCAGACCTCCACGGTGACGGGTGCGACGGCCGCAGAGCCGGCGGGCGCTGCGGTGGCGGACGCCCCCATCGGCTCGGCCTGCTTCGAGCAGGCGCCGAGCAGCAGCACCAACGCGGCGCCGCAAAGGCTGGCTCGGCGCAGTTCCATGTCAGAAGCGCAGGTTGGCCGCGAGCTCGAACTGCCGGCCCGGGCCGACCAGGAACTGGCTGCCGTAGGTGGCGTTCGAGTAGAACTTGTCTGCCAGGTTGCGGCCGTACAGGCTGAACGTGGTGTTGGCGTTGTACTGCCAGTGCAGCGCCGCATCGAACAGCGTGTACGCGGGCACTTCCGTCGTGTTCGCGTTGTTGGCGAAGCGCTTGCCCACATAGCGCGTGCCGGCCGAGGCTTGCCAGGCGCCGATCCGGTAGTGCGCCCACAGGTTGGCCGTGTTCTTGGCCACGCCCAGCGGGCGGTTGCCGGCACGGTTGCCTCCCGCTTCCAACAGGGTGTCGAACTGGGCATCGGTGTAGCTCACGTTGCCTTCGAAGCGCAGCGCGGCGTTGGCACGCAGCACGCCGCCCAGCTCCACGCCTTTGGAGGACTGAGTGCCGCCCTGGATGGAGATGGCTGGCTGGTTCGGGTCGCGCGTGACGATGTCGTCCTTCTTGATGTCGTAGACGGCCAGGGTCCACTCGCCCAGGTTGTCCGCGAGCTGCTGTTTGACGCCGACCTCGAACTGCCGGCCTACGCTCAGCGTGAATGCGCTGTTCGCCAGGTTCAAGGTCAGCAAGGTGTTCACCGGATCGTGGCCCCGGCTGTACTGCGCGTACAGGCTGGTGCGCGCATCGAGCTTGTAGGTCACGCCCAGGCGTGCCGAGGTGCCGCTGAGGTCCTTGTCGAACGGTGTGCCCGACACCAGCTCGCGGCGCGACACGTCGTACTGGTCGTGGCGCAGACCACCCAGGAGTACCCAGCGGTCCGACAGCTTCCAGGCATCCTCGACATAGAAGGCGTTCTGGCGCAGCTCGGAGTCGAAACGCGCGCGCGTGGCGTCCGGGCTGTCCCAGCTGCCGTGTTGGGGATCGAAGGCGGAGACCACCGAGGAGCCGCTGTAGGGCGAGTTGTTGCTCGTGCGGAACTTGGCTTTAGAAAACTCCCAGCCCGCGGCCACCTGGTGCTGATCCAGCGTCAGGTCCACGCCCAGACGGTTACCGGTCTGCTCCAGATCGTGCAGGATTTCCAGGTAGTCCGAGCGCGCCACCGTGCCGGCTGTCGGGTTGTAGACATAGGCTTCGATGTTGCGCCAACGGCGGTCGGTCTCGAAGTGGAACAGCTCGTTGCGCACGGTCACGATGTCATTGGCACGCCAGCGAACCTTGGCCCGAAGACGGTCGTCCTCGTAGCGGATGATGCTGTCGCCGGCGTTGTAGTTCTCGCCGCGCAGCGCCTCGACGACGTGGCCATTCAGGCCCGGCGTGCCCCAGTAGCGCGAAGGCTTTTGCAGGCTGCGGTCCGCGATCAGGTCGATCTGCAGGTCGCGGGTGGGCTCGATGCGCAGCGTGCCCATGAACTTGCCACTGCGCGAATCGTCCAGCGCACGCTCGCCGTCGCTGCGTTGGCCGTAGACGTCCAGACGGTAGCTGACCACTTCACCAATCGGACCTGTCGCGCCGAAGCCGATGCGGCCGGTGGAATCCGATCCGCCGGACAGCAGCAGCTCGAAGCCACGTTCCCGACTGGGCTGCTTGCGCACGGCGTTGATGGTGGCGCCCATGGTGCCGCTGCCGTACATCAGCGAGGCCGGGCCACGCAACACCTCGATGCGCTCGTAGCCCCAGCTGTCGGTCGGGTAGGAAATGGTGCCCAGCGCCACACCAGCGGCCAGACCGTCCTCGGCCACACCGACCGAGTTCACGCCGACGAAGCCGCGGCTGCCGAACGACAGGCCACCATTGCCCGGCGAAGCACTGGACGTGAGCCCCACGGTGCGCGTGATGGCCGGGGCAATGCTCATGTCGCCGCGTTCTTGCAGCTGCTCGGCGGACACGCCGTCCACACTGGCAGGGGTGTCCTGGATGGCCAGACCTGTTCGGCTGGCGGTTTGCGCAGGGAGCCGCAGCTGCGCGCCAGCACGCTCGGCCTCTTCGGTGACGCGTACCTCGGGCAGCGTGGTTTGTGCCAGCGCAGGCGCGCATAGCAGCGCGGCGCACAGAGCGACTGGACGGATTGGAGCGGACGGGCGTTGCATCATGGTCGACCAAGTGGGACCGTCTGTCGTGACAGCAACGCGCACCACCCTCCAAGCGTTGGACAGGCGGCGTCGCGCCGCTGTCTGCACCCCGCAGACGGTCGGCATTTGCATGCTGGGCATGCGCGAACGCGCCAGGCCGGTATCCGGGCTCGCAAGGGGCAGAGAAGGGTTCTGCCAGCGCCGCGTCTTCCCAGGCCCGTCGCGCATCTGCTGTGGCAGACCACGTTCGAGCCCAGTGACGGCCTCCCGGCCGGGTGGTCCAGCCAGGGGGCAATCGGCGTTGTCGCTTGCTTACCGTTGCGGGGGCAGCCGGGGCATGAGCCGCTACCTTGTGGCTGCGGCCTTCACCTCGTTCCCGTTTACTCCGCATGCTGGGCATGCGGACACCTGTCGCACGGATGCCCTGGGGGACGAGTCCCCAGGGCGCGCGGAGTATAGCCAGGGTGCTGCGGACCATCGCGATCACCTTGCGGACAGGGGCGTTCGTCTGACAAGCTCGCCGCGAAGTGTGTGGGAGCATGTTTCGCACGGACCCAAAGGAGTGCATTCCATGATTCGACCCACCGCTGCCGCCTTGGCCGCGATCATGCTGACCGCCTGTGCCCAAACCGCCATGCACGCGCCTGCCGCGGTGTCACCGGCCGCGTCGGCCGCCACGCCATCCAATGTGGCGCAGGCCTTTCCTCAGGCGCCCTTGCCTTACGCGACCGACGCGCTGGAGCCAGTGATCGACAAGGCCACCATGGAGATTCACTTCGGCCGTCACCACAAGGCCTACCACGATGCGCTCAACAACTTCGCTGCAGCCAATCCCGAGCTAGCGCGCCTGACCCTGCAGGACATCTTGGCCAAGGTCTCGCTGCGGCCCGCCGTGGTGCGCAACAACGCCGGCGGCATCTGGAACCATGCCTTCTTCTGGCAGACCATGGCTCCTGCAGGACAGCGTGGTGCGCCGTCTCCTGCACTGCTGTCGCGCATCAACGCCGACTTCGGCTCTCTGGAAAACCTGCAGAAGCAATTCAACCAGGCGGGTACGGGCCGCTTCGGCTCGGGCTGGGCCTGGCTCATCGTGAAGGACGGCAAGCTCTTGGTCAGCTCCACACCGAACCAGGACAACCCGCTGATGGACGTGGCCGAGGTGCGCGGCACGCCCATTCTCGGCAACGACGTCTGGGAGCACGCCTACTACCTCAAGTACCAGAACCGCCGGGCCGACTACCTGGCCGCCTGGTGGCAGGTGGTGAACTGGAACGAGGTCAACAAGCGCTTCGCTGCCGCGCTCTGACCCAACGTCCAGGCCAGCAGGCAACCTTCTGTTGTTGCCTGCTGGCCAAGCCTTGACACGAAAACGTCAAGATTTCGACCGCTTATGTCCGACACCGTCTGTCCATCGCCCTCAAACTGGACGCACGGTGGCGCGTAGTCCATCGCACGAAGGGGGTGGCGGATGGACAGTCGACGTGGCTTCGTATCGGGCCTGAGCGGAATGGCGATGGCCACCGCATTGGGAGGTTTCCTGCCGAATGCGCGGGCGGAAGCGGTGGCGCGCTTGCTGGTCGGCTTTCCACCGGGCGCGACCGGTGACCGCATCGCCCGCGCCGTGGCGCCGGTGCTGGCAACGAACCTCGGCGCCTCCGTGATCGTGGACAACAAGGCGGGGGCTGCCGGGCAGTTGGCCATCGAACTCGTCAAGAACGCCCCAGCGGACGGCACGCAGCTGCTGCAGACCATTGGCTCGTCCATGGTCATCTATCCGCACACCTACAAGGCCTTGCGCTACCGGCCGTTCGAAGACTTTGTTCCGGTCGGAACCGTTGCCACCGTGCCCATCGTGCTGGTGGCCGCCACGACGACGCCAGCCAAGTCGATGGCCGAAGTCGTCACGCTGCTCAAGCGCGACAAGAAGTACGGCTTCTTCGGCACACCTGCGGCGGGCAGCGTGTTCCATTTCTCAGGTGTGCTGCTGCAGCGCGCCATGCAGGTGCCCTTCGACCATGTGCCCTACAAGGGCTCCGCGCCCTTGCTGCAAGACGTGTTGTCGGGGCAGGTTCCCTTCGGCTTCATGGCGCAAAGCGACATCCTGGAGCACTACCGCGCCGGCAAGCTGCAGGTGATTGCGGTCACTGGAACATCGCGCACCTCCCAACTGCCGGAAGTCCCGGCATTCCCGGAGCTCGGCTACACCCAGATCGTCAACCGCGAGTGGTTCTCCTACTTCCTGTCCGCGACCACGCCCGAGGAAACGGTGGCACGGTACCGCGCCGCAGTGCGCAAGACGGTCGCTGCGGACGAGGTGCGCCGCAAGCTGCTCGACGCCGGCCTGGAGATGTCCGATGGCGAGTCCAGCACACTTGCGGCCACGATGCACAAGGAGCATGCGCAATGGCAAAAGATCGTCAAGGAAATCGGC
Source organism: Variovorax boronicumulans (assembly GCF_007677875.1). Taxonomy (GTDB): domain Bacteria; phylum Pseudomonadota; class Gammaproteobacteria; order Burkholderiales; family Burkholderiaceae_C; genus Pseudorhodoferax; species Pseudorhodoferax boronicumulans_A. Next base: position 414,719 of record NZ_VEDO01000004.1, read on the forward strand.
TTCGTCGCGGACTGAAGGGGCCACAGCCAAGATGAGGCCGCATCCACGCACACGGGAGGTCGGCATCGTCGTCTTCGACGACGTCCTGCTGCTCGATCTGGCAGGGCCGGGCGACGTGTTCGGTCGGGCCAATTTCCTGCTCAACCGGGAGGGCGAGCCCGACCGCTACCGTGTGACGGCCTTGTCCACTTTCGGCGGCGAAGTCCATGCCTCTTGTGGCCTGCGCTTGCAAACGGCACCGCTGCCGGCACCGGACATCTGCGCCTTCGACACCGTGTTGGTGGCCGGCGGCCCTGGCGTGTTGAAGGCTCGGCACGATGTGCCGCTGCAGAACTGGCTGCGGGCCATACAGCCGCGCGTCAACCGGCTCGGCTCCGTGTGCACGGGCGCCTACGTGCTGGCCGAAGCCGGCATGCTGTGCGGCAAGACAACCACCACGCACTGGAACCACGCCACCGAGTTCGCCAAGCGCTACCCGGACGTGCGGCTCAACATCGACGCGATGTACGTGCGCGACGGCAATCTGTTCTCCTCGGCCGGTGCGACCGCCGGCATCGACCTTGCACTGAGCCTGGTCGACGACGACTTCGGCCGTGACCTCGCACTGGCGATTGCGCGCGAACTCGTGGTGTTCCGCGTGCGGTCCGCCGGCCAGACGCAGTTCAGCACCGCGTTGGCCTCCTATGGGAACGAGTCGGACCGGATGCGCAAGGCCACCGAATTCATCATGGGCCAGCTCGAGGCCGGTGTGACGGCGGAGCAGGTGGCGGCGCATGTCTGCCTGAGCACGCGTCAGCTGACGCGCAAGTTCAAGGAAGCCTTCGGCATGTCACCAGCCCAGTACATCGGCGCGGCGCAGGTCGAGCTGGCCCGCGAGCTGTTGTCCGGCACCGACCAGCCCCTGGAAAAGATCGCCTTGCGCTGCGGCTTCTCCGGCCGCCAGCAACTGACCCGCGTCTTCACGAAGGCGCTGGACATGACACCCGGCGCCTTTCGGGCGCGCTTCACAAACGACTGACCAAGGCCTTCAACCATGACGCAGACCAAGACCACCCGCATCGGCATGCTCGTGTTCCCCAAGATCACGGCGCTTGACATCCTCGGTCCATTCGAGGTGCTCGCCCGCACGCCGAACTGCAGCGCGCAGCTGGTGTGGAAGGACACATCTCCTGTCCAAGGCGACACCGGCCTGCGCCTGCTGCCCGACGTGGATTTTGCGAACGCCCCACAGTTCGACGTCATCGTCGTGCCGGGTGGCCCAGGGCAGACCGACCTGATGGAGGACGAGGAAGTCCTGCAGTTTTTGAGGACCCAAGCCGCAGGTGCGGAGCTTGTCACCTCGATCTGCACAGGCTCGCTGCTGCTGGCAGCCGCTGGCCTGTTGACCGGCTACAAGTCGACCTGCCACTGGTTGTCGATGGACCAGCTGGAGCAGTTCGGTGTGAAGACCGTGCCGGAGCGTGTCGTGGTCGACCGCAACCGCATCACAGGGGCGGGGGTGACCTCGGGCCTGGACTTCGCTTTCACCGTGGTTGCCACCTTGCGCGGAGAGGATGTCGCCAAGTCGATCCAGCTGATGATGGAGTACGACCCGGCGCCGCCATTCGACAGCGGCCACCCGCGTGTGGCAGCACCATCGCTCGTCGCGCAGGTCCGAGAGTCGGCCTCGGCCATGCTGGACCGTCGCCGCGCCGTGTCGGCGCGTGTGGCCCAGCGGCTCAGAAGCACGAGCGCCTGAAGTCGGGTGGTCTACGGCGTGTTGCCAGAGCGGCTGCCCTGGGCAAATTGCCCAAGGGCAGCCAGCGGGCGCGCACGCCACCTGCACGTATCATCGCCGCCCATGCACACGCTGCGCCGCTCCACCATGCTGGTCCGTCTGGTCCTGGCTTGGTTCATGCTCGCGCTCGGCGTGGCCATCGCTGCGCCAGTCGTCCAACCGCAGGCCATGGAGCTGATCTGTACGGCCAGCGGCGGCGCCAAGCTCATCGTCCTCGGCGAGGACGGCGACCAGGACCGCGTGGCCAGCCACCATTCCATCGAATGCCCGATGTGCCTGGCGGTGACCTTGCCACCGGCTCCTCAGAATCTGCATGCCGAGCCGGTGCTACCGCTCGCCCATGCGCTGCACCCCATCGCGGCCGCCCACATCGCGGCGCTGGTCGGGGCGCCGTTGCCGCCACGCGGCCCTCCCTCCCTTTCCTGATCCATCGCTCAAGCGCAGCACCGTCCGTCGGCCTGCGCTTCGCTTCGCCGCATGCTGCGGCAACGCGGTCCTGCGCATTGGTGTGCAGGGCCGCCTTGGAAGGAACTGGAGAGGTCCGTGCACCCATCGCACCCTTTGAATTTGTCGCCCCTTGTTGCCGCATCGCCGCGCGCGAGGCCTGCCACAAGCCTGCTGCTGGCACGGGCTCATGCCCAGGTTCTGCCATTGGCCGCCGCGGTAGCACTGACCTATCCGTTCACGACTGCCGCATTTGCGCAGTCGTCGCCTTCCATGTCGACCGCTGCCACGGCAGCCGCTGCCACATCCGCAGCGTCGAGTAATAGCGGCGCGCCCGCAACACTTCCCGCCGTCGTCGTCAGGGGGGAAGGCCCAGGCTATGCCGCCTCGACGGCCGGTTCTGCCACGCGCACCGAAACGCCGGTGATCCAGACACCGCAGTCCATCTCGGTGCTCAAGCGGTCACTGCTCGACGACCAGGACGTCCACACCCTCTCGGACGCACTCGTCAACATCTCCGGCGTCGTGCCAACGAAGCCGGAGGAGGCACTGCTGATCGCGCCGATCATCCGTGGCTTTCCAGCCGAGACCTATCTGGACGGGCTGTCCGTCTTTGGCGGCAACCAGCAGGCTTTCAACCCAGCGGGGCTGGTCGGGGTCGAGCGCATCGAGGTACTCAAGGGACCGAGCTCGAGTCTTTACGGCGGCGGACTGGGCTCTCCGTTGGGCGGCCTCATCAACATCCAATCGACGCGCCCGGAAATCGGCAGGACAGGCGGGTACCTCGGCGTGCGGGCCGGCAGCTTCTCGACGACCAACCCCTATGGGGACTACAACATCACGCTGAGCGACAAGCTCGCCGTGCGCCTTGCGGGCGAGTATCAGGACAACAAGAGCTGGATCGACCAGGTGCATGGCAAGCGGGTGTTCTTGCAGCCGAGCATCCTGTTCAAGCCCGATGCGCAGACCGAAGTGCTTGTCTCTGGACAGTACAACCGTACCCAACAGCTCGAATACTCAGGACTGCCCGCGCAGCAGGCTTTGGCCGGACAGCTCTATCGCAACGCCTTCCCGGGAGCGCCCAATGGCCAGCCCCTCACGGACATCAACAATCGCCTTGGGAAGATTGAACTACGCCGGGAGCTCGACGGTGGGATGCGCCTGAACGCCAGCGCACAGTTCTACAGCAGCACGGTGGGCCAGTATGGAAGCTTCGTGTTTCCCGCATTAGCAGCGCCCGATGCGTCGACGCCCACCACCTACCCGATCTTTCCGCTCACCATGCGCGGCCGGACCCGAGAAACTGCGGTCGATGCGCACCTGACCGCTCCGGTCAACATGCTGGGCGGTCGCCACGAGTGGGTCGTCGGCATTGGCTATGACCTGACGAAGTTCTATTCGGGGATGGGCTTCGACGGCACGAGCGTCGGCTCGATCAATCTCGCCGACCCGCAGTACAACCTCGATTTCGGCGACAAGACCCCCATCAACTCGACGCAAACCGACCGCTATCGCACCCTCGCGGCCTATGTGCAGGACCAGGCCCACTACGGTCGCTGGCGCTTCACGGGATCGCTCCGGCTGACCCAGCTGGAGTTCCAGGAGGCGGAGCAGGCAACCGACAAGACCTACCACCATGTTTCCCCGCGTGTTGGGGTGACCTACGACCTGGTGCCTGGCGTGGCGCTCTACGGCGGCTACGCGACCGCGTTCCGGGCGCCGTTCGGCTTCATCGGGTCGTCGACGCCCAAGCCCGAGACATCGAAGAACATTGAAGTCGGCGTGAAGCTTGCGGACAAGGCGCGCGGGCTGTCTGGCACGCTGGCGGTATTTCAACAAACACGCAACAACGTCGCCACCCCCGATCCCGCAAACCCATTGTTCTCCATCCAATCGGGGCAGCAACGGGCCCGCGGATTCGAGACCGACCTGAACTGGGAGCCGGTCAGAGCCTTGTCGCTGCTTGCGAACTATGCGTACACCGATGCGGAGGTCACGAAAGACAACACCATTCCTGTCGGAGACAAACTGGCCCGCGTGCCCAAGCACAGCGGACGTCTCGCGTTCCGCTACCGGGTGCTGGAGGGAGCAGCTCAGGGCCTTTCTTTCGGCGCCGGCATCACCGCGGTCGGCCCACGCCAACTGACCTTGCCCAACTCCGTCTCGGTGCCAGGTATGGCCACGGTCGATGCGCAGGCCGCCTACGACTTCGACCGCTACACGATCCAGCTCTCGGGCTACAACCTGACCGGGCGCCGTTCCTTCGAGCCCTATCAATACTTCGCCTTTCCAGTCGTGATGCCGACCCAGCCAAGGTCGTTCTACCTGACGCTGAAGGTCCGAATCTAGGGGCACAGCGCTCGGAGACTCAACGATGAACACCGACCAACGACGCAGCTTCCTGCGTGCCGCCACGGCCGCGCTGGCCACCTCGCCGTGGCTGTCGAGCGCCGGCCAGGGGCGGGCAGAGCAGGCGCCCCTGCCGCACGACATGGGCAACATGCCTGCTTCCTGGACAGGCAAGGAGCAGATCGGCATGCTCCTTTATCCGGGCATGACCGCGCTGGACTTTGTCGGGCCGCAGCACATGTTTACGAGCCTGGTGGGCGCCACGGTGCACCATGTGGCCAAGACCATGGCACCGGTGGTGAGCGACAGCCAGCTCGCGATCATGCCCACGGTCACGTTGGCCCGTTGTCCGCGTGACCTGGACATCCTGTTCGTGCCGGGTGGCGGCGCGGGCACGGTCGCGGCGATGCAGGACACGCAGACCCTGGCCTTCCTGGCGGACCGGGGCAGCCGCGCCAAGCTGGTGAGCAGCGTCTGCACCGGATCGCTGTTGTTGGGCGCTGCCGGCCTGCTCCGGGGCTACCAGGCCACGACCCACTGGGCGACCCATGCGCTGTTGACAGCCGTGGGTGCCACGCCTGTGCAGGCGCGCGTGGTGCATGACCGCAACCGCATCACTGGCGCCGGTGTCAGCGCGGGGCTGGACCTGGGCCTCACCATCGTCGGCATGCTGCGCGACGGCACCTATGCGCAGACCGTGCAACTGCTGGCCGAGTACGCTCCCTCGCCGCCTTACAACGCGGGCACGCCGGACACCGCCCCGCCCGACGTGACCGCCATGGTCGCAGGCATGTTCAAGGACTTCGATCCGCAGGTCCGGGCTGCACTCCAGGTGGCCCAGGGCGACAGGTCTGCCACGGAGAGGCGGGTCAAATGATGCCCAGCGCACGCCACACTTGCGGCACCCGCCGCGGCCTCGTGATCGCAGCCGCAGCGTTGGCAGCAACGCTGGCCGCAGGCTGCACATCCGGCAATTCATCCGCGTTCAACGGCATCGACGTCACGGGCGCCGACTATGGCAAGGACTTCCGGCTGCTGGACCCAGAGGGACGTACGCGCACCTTGGCGGACTTCAAGGGCCAGGCCGTGCTGCTGTTCTTCGGCTTCACGCAGTGTCCCGACGTCTGCCCGACGGCGCTCGCACGCGCTGCGCAGGCCAAGGCCTTGCTCGGCGACCTTGGCAACCGTGTGCAGGTCATCTTCGTCACGGTCGATCCCGAGCGCGACACGCCGCAGGTGCTCCAGGCCTACACCACCGCCTTCGACCCCAACTTCCTCGGCCTGCACGGCACGCTGGAGGAGACGGCCGAAGTCGCGAAGAACTTCAAGGCGTACTACAAGAAGGTGCCCACCGGCTCGTCGTACACCATGGACCACAGCGCGCTGACCTATGTCTACGACCCTGCAGGGAAGTTGCGCGTGGTCCTGCGCCACGACCAGACGGCCGAGCAGTTCGCCCAGGACCTGCGGCGCCTGCTGGCATGACCAACCCGCCAACCCTACAAGGAGCCTCCCATGAAGCCCATCCTCCGCACCCTCATCGCTGCAGCGTTCTTCGCCGCAGGCATCGCGCAAGCCCAGGTGACCGTCGAGGACGCCTGGGTCCGCGCGACCGTCCCGCAGCAAAGGGCCACCGGCGCCTTCATGAAGCTGAACGCCGCGAAGGACACCCGGCTGGTGTCGGCCACGTCCCCGGCAGCGCCGGTGGTCGAAGTCCACGAGATGGCCCTACAGGACAACGTCATGCGCATGCGCCAGGTGCCGGCGGTGGAGTTGCCGGCCGGCAAGGCCGTCGAGCTCAAGCCCGGCGGCTACCACATCATGCTGATGGACCTGCCCAAGCAGGTGAAGGCAGGAGACACCGTGCCGCTGACCTTGGTCTTCGAGGGCAAGGACGGCAAGCGCGAGTCGCTGGAGGTCCAGGCGCCGGTGCGCGCGCTGAACAGCAGCACGCAGCCAGCCGGCCAAGGCGCGCACAAGCACTGACGCGGCAGCATGCGCGCGCCTTCGTCGACCTGACCACCGCCATGTACCCGAGGTCCATCAACCCGTCGCTCGCTGGGTTGCACGGCCACAGCGCAGCGGCGAGATGGGACGGCCCGCATCACGCAAGAAAGTCATTTGCTTACTCGCACAAGCCGGTGCGCAGGCCCCGCCGTGGGCCCAAGTCGGTCCCATAATTTGCGCGCCATGCAAGTCCTTCGCACGTCACAGCTGCTCGTCCGCCTCGTGCTGGCGTGGTTCGCCTTGACGCTGGGTGTCGCTGCGCTGTCGCCGATGGTGCATCCGCAGACACTGGAGCTGATCTGCACCTCCGGCGCCACGGCCAAGCTCGTGGTCAGGGGCAGCGAGGGCGAGACCGCGCCGGTCGGGCACCAGACGCTGGACTGCTCCGCCTGCTTCGTGGCCACCTTGCCACCGTGGCCCGTGGCGGCCATGGTCCCGCCTGCGCAGCCGCTCGCACATGCCTTGCAGCCGATGGTTGCGGCACACATCGCCGCCCTGGTGGGCGCACCACTGCCGCCACGCGGCCCGCCCGCCTTCGCCTGAGAACGCTTCGCCAGCGCACCTTGCTGGCCTGTGCCGCGCGTCGCTGACGTTGCGGCTGCCTCTCTCTCGCGCGCCGCGCCGCTGCTCTCCGAAGGACCAAGCTTGTCCGGGGGCAAGGCGGTCACGCGGCAACCATTCGGATCATCATGCAAAAGTCCATTCGCGCCCGTGCGGCCTCGCTCGGCCTGCGCCGTCGCACCGCCACTCCTACCCATCTGCTCGCCGGTGTTGCCACCCTGGTGCAGGCCGCAGCCATCGCCCCCGTCGCGGCGCAAACCACTGGTGCGGCCCTGCCACCGGTTACCGTCAGCAGCCCCGCCGCAGCGCCGCTGGAGCGGCCTGCCGCCACGGGATCGCGGCTGGACATCTCTCCGCTGGAGACACCCGCGAGCCTCGACGTGGTCACGCGCGAGCAGCTGGACGCACGTGGCGACAGCTCGCTGATGGATGCCATCACGCGCACCACCGGCGTCACCAGCATGGCCCATCCGGGCAACAGCAGCAGTGCGTTGTCGGCGCGCGGCTTCACCGACGCCACGTCGGTGCAGCGCCTGTACGACGGCGTGCGCCAGTACGGAAATGTCTCGCCCACGTTCCCGTTCCACACCTGGGCCATCGAGCGCATCGAGGTCCTGCGCGGCCCCGCGTCGGTGCTGGAGGGTGACAGTGCCATCGGCGCCGTGGTCAACGTCGTACCCAAGAAGCCCTCGCGCGGGTCCGTGCGCAACGAGGTCGAGGCCACAGTGGGCTCGGACGGCAAGCGTGGCCTGGCCTTCGGCAGCGGCGGTGCGATCAACGACAAACTGTCGTACCGCCTGGACGCCAGCGGCGAGCGTTCGGACGGCTGGGTCGACCGCGGCCGCAACAGCAACCAGGCCATCTCCGGCGCGCTGCGCCTGGATGCCACGCGCGACCTGCGCATCACGACCAGCCATGCCCAAGGCTGGCAGAAGCCGATCAACTACTACGGCATTCCGCTCATTGATGGCCAGCCGGTCGAAGCGCTGCGCGAGAAGAACTACGACGTGCGCGACGGTCGCATCGCCTACCGCGACCGCTGGAGCGAGGTCGCCGCCGAGTGGACGCCGAACGACCAGACCCGGCTGCGCAGCCGCCTATACCACATCGCCAGCAACCGCTACTGGCACTCGGTCGACACCTACAACTGGAATGCCGGCACAGGGCTGATCGACCGCTCGGGCGCCACCGAGATTGCGCACCGCCAGCGCCAGACCGGCAACACCACCGACCTCACGCTCAAGCACGACCTGGGCGGGCTCGCCAACCAGGTCGCGCTGGGCTTCGACGTGAACCGCAGCAGCTTCCAGCACACCAACAACACCTACACCGGCACGGTGGCCTCGGTCGACCCGTACGACTACGAGCCGGGCCTCTACGCGAGCCCGATCCCGTTCATCCCACGCTACCGCAATACTGCGCAGCAGACGGCACTGTTCGCGGAAGACCGGCTGGTGCTGTCCGAGCGGTGGTCGGTGGTGGCGGGCCTGCGGCGCGACCGCGTGGAGCTCGACCGCCAGGACCTCGTCGCGGGCAGCCAGGCGTTCAAGCGCACGTTCTCGCACACCGGCTGGCGGCTGGGCGCCGTCTACCAGTGGAACCCGACGAGCAGCGTCTACGCGCAGATCGCGCGCGCCGCGGACCCGGTGTCTTCGCTGCTGTTCCTGACGCCCACGAATGCGGTGTTCGACATGTCGACGGGACGCCAGATCGAGGTTGGCATCAAGAAGCTGCTGCCCGAGCAGCGTGGCGAGCTCACGCTGGCCGTGTACGACATCGTCAAGAAGAACCTGCTCACGCGCGATGCGACCGATCCCTCGCTGCGGGTGCAGGTGGGGCAGCGCTCGACGCGCGGCATCGAAGGCACGGCATCATTGAACCTGACCCCGGCGCTGCGCCTGGACGCGAACGCTGCGCTTCTGCGCGCACGCTACGACGACTTCTCCGAGTCGGTCGGCGGTGTCAGCGTCTCGCGCAACGGCAATGTGCCGACCGACGTGCCCGAGCGCGTGGCCAACCTGTGGCTGGACTGGCGCGTGCTGCCTGACTTGACGGTCGGTGCCGGCGGGCGCTACGTGGGCAAGCGATACAGCAACAACGCCAACACCATTGCCTTGCCGGCGTACACGACGGTCGATGTGTCCGTGCGCTGGAATGCCACGCCAGATACCACGGTGGCCCTGCGCGGCTTCAACATGCTGGACCGCCTGTACTACTCCTCGTACTACTACAGCGCAACGCAGTGGCTCGTGGGCGAGGGCCGGCGCGTCGAGCTGTCCGTGCACCACCGCTTCTGAGGAGAGGGCTGGTGTCTGCGCACGCGAAGCGGCTGCTGTACCTCGTGCACCGGTGGACCGGGATCGGCGGCTGCATCCTGATGCTGCTGTGGACGGTCAGTGGCGTCGTGATGCTGTACGTGGGCTATCCACGGCTGCTCGCGCACGAGCGCCTTGCACCGTTGCCGGTGCTGGACGCCGCGGACTGCTGCGTGCCGGTCGAAGCGGCGCTGGCCCAGGCCCGCGCACCGCAGACGGTGCGCGGCATACGATTGAGCGGAATCGCAGGGGCTGCGCAGTACCGTCTGGAGGAGGCGGATGGCCGCTTCACCGTGGTTGATGCGCGCACCGGACAGTTGGCGCCAACCGTGAACGAGGCGGCCGCGCTTGCCGGCGCGCGCGCCTTCCTGCCTGGCGTGGCGGCACACGCCCAAGGCACGACGCAAGACGACCGCTGGACGCACGGGCGGCAGCTCGATGCGCACCGCCCGATGTTCATCGTGCAGATGGACGATGCCCAGCGCACGCGGCTCTATGTGTCGTCGACCACAGGCGAGGTGGTCATGGACGCGCCGCAGGCACAGCGCCGCTGGAACAGCGTCGGCGCCTGGCTGCACTGGCTCTACATGTTCCGCGAAGGTTCGCGCGACCCCGTCTGGACCTGGACCCTCGTGGCCTTGTCTGCTGCCGCCACGGTGTCCGCGGTCACGGGCGCAGTGGTCGGCATCTGGCGTTGGCGGTTCTGCGGACGCTACAAGTCCGGCGCGAAGACGCCGTACCGGGACTTCAACATGCGGTGGCACCATGTGGCGGGCCTCGTGTTCGGGCTCGTGTTGATCGCCTGGACCTTCAGCGGGCTGGCGTCGATGAATCCTGCAGGGGTGTTCGATCCCAAAGGGGCTCGACCGGACTTGGCAGCTTGGCGCGGTGGCGTGCCGGGAGACACGCGGGTGGAGTTCACCACCGGGCAGGCGCTGACGGCGCTGCGCGACACCGGCTTCGCGGGGCGCGAGCTGGAGTGGAAGGTTCTGGGTGGCGAGGCCTTCGTGCTGGCACGCGATGGCGAAGACCGCACGCGCGTGATCGAAGCAACTCCCGCGGGTCCTCTGGCTCGCGAGCGCTGGGACGACGCCGCATTGCTCGCCGTGGCGCCGCGCCTGTTCACGGATCGGCTGCTGGCACACCAGGTACTCGACGGCTACGACGCCTTCTACTACCGCCGTGGCGAGGCTTCGATGTACGGGGGCGCGGAGCGCCGCCTGCCGGTGTTGGCCCTGGACTTTGCCGACGTCGGGGGCACACGCGTGTACGCCGATCCACACACTGGCGAGGTGGCCTTGAGCGTTGACCGCTCCCAGCGCGTAGGTCGCTGGATGTTCAATCTGCTGCACAGCTGGGACATGCCCGGCATGTTGAAGGCCGGGCTTGCACGCGAGCTTGTGCTGATCGTGCTGAGCATCGGCGTGTTGGCCGTAGCGATGACAGGAACTGTCATTGGACTTGCCCGGTTGCGCAGGGTCACAGCCGGCCGCGGACTTGGATCGTGACTGCCACCTCGCTGCAGTACGCCATCTGACGCATATGCGGATGCCGAGCTCATTGCGATACTTGTAAGAAGAATTGTGAATTCGACTTACATTGGGTTTGCCAAGGCCTGACCAGCTGAGCAAACCCTTCACCCTGGTGCCTTGAATTCTTGAAAGGTAGTTCCCGCATGCTTCGTCCCATCCACATCCGCGGGGCCGCCACTGTCCTGTTGACCCTGGCCGCCAGCGGTGCCTTTGCCCACGATGCCTGGATCGAGCCGGGCGGCGGCGGCTTCGCGGTGGTGTTTGGCCATGACGGCAAGCTGGAGACGGCGCTCGCAAGCAAGGTGCTGAAGGCGCAAGCCATCGACGCGGCAGGTCAGGCACTGCCGCTGCGGCAGGCAGGGTTGAAGGTCGAGGTGCAAGGCAAGCCCTCGCTGCTACTACTGCACTACGACAACGGCTTCTGGTCGCGCACGCCCGACGGCACCAAGAGCGGGCCGATGAATGAAGTGCCCGGCGCCCTCGGCGGCTCCCACGCGCTCAAGTACGGCAAGACCGTCCAGGTCTGGGACGCGCAGGCCAGCCGGCCGCAGGGGCTGCCGGTTGAAATCGTGCCGCAGGCCACGCAAGCCCCTACGGTGGGCAGCCAACTGCCGGTGCAAGTGCTGTGGGACGGCCAGCCGCTGGCCGGCGCCGTGCTGTCCTGGCAGGAGGGCGGCCAGGACAAGGACACCAAGGCGGACGCGCAGGGCCGTGCCAGCGTGCCGGTGGCCAAGGGCCGACAGATGGTCAGCGTGAGCGCGCGCCGTCCGCTGGCGAACGACGCTCGGGCCGACACGCTGTCGGTCTCCAGCGCACTGGTGTTTGAGGCCCATTGAGCATGCGGCTGGTACGCGCCTGGCTGTTCGCGCTGCTGGCCTGGGCGGCCTCGTGCGCGGCCTGGGCGCACGCCGTGCGGCACGAGGTCAGCGTGGGAGAGGCGGTGGTGGTGCTGCTGCACTACACCGACGGTGAGCCTTTCGCGTTCGAACGCTATGAGCTGTTCCGTGGCACCGGTGCCGAGCCGGTACAGACCGGCCGCACCGATGGCGCTGGCCGCCTGGTGTTGCTGCCCGGTGCCAGCGGCGCGGCCGATGGCTGGCGGCTGCGTGCCTACTCGGTCGACGGGCATGGCATCGAGACGCCACTGGTGTTGGCTGCCCAAGGTGGTGTGGCACCGGCCGCTGCTCCAAGCCAGCCTGCGAGCGCGCCTGACTGGGAACGCGTGGCGTTGGGGGTGTGCCTGATCCTGGGTCTGGGCGTGCTTGCCCGACGCCTACTGCGCCGAAAGCCGCGCTGATGCACATTCCCGATGGATTCCTGTCACCGCAGACCTATCTGCCAGCCTACGCTGTCGCAGGCGTGGCCTGGTGGGCGGCCAGTCGCGGATTGCGCGAGCGCTTGGACGAGGCGATGGTGCCGCAACTCGCCGCCCTCACTGCGCTGGTCTACGCTCTCGGATTGGTCATGCTGCCGCTGCCCGGCGGGACCTCGGTGCACGCGGTTGGCGTGGCCTTGCTGACGCTGTGCTTCGGCGTGCGCTTGGCATTCCTGAGCTACAGCCTGGTGTTGCTGCTGCAGTCGCTGCTGTTCGGTGCCGGCGGCATCACGGCGCTGCCGGTCAATGCCCTGGCCATCGGCGGCGTTGGTGCACTTGTGACGCTGGCCGTCTTCCGCGCGCTGCGCAGCTGGAACGAGACCATTGCCGTGCTGCTGGCCACCTGGTGCGCGGTCATGCTTTCCGCGGCGTTAGTGGGCCTCGTGCTGGGCCTGCAGCCGTGGCTTGCGCATCGGCCCGACGGCACGCCGCTGTTCTTCCCGTTCGGCCCGTCCGTCGTGCTGCCGGCGATCCTGCTGCCGCACATGCTGCTCGGAGTGGCCGAAGGTGTGCTGACCCTTCTGGTTTGGCGCATGGTCCGCGCACGACGCTGGGATTGGTCCGCATGACGTTTGCGCTTCGTCGGCCGCCCCTCCCAGGACGTGGTGCGCAGCCTGCCATGCTTGTCCTGCGCATGGCCTATCGCCGCCACGTCACCCGGAAGGCACTGCATTGCGGAGCGGGCCCGCCTGGATTGATCGGTGACACGGCCGCCACGAAACCGTCACGCATCCTCCATAGATTCGCGTGGCCTCGAACACTGGCCGCTTGGCATGGCTGGCTTCTCCAGGACAGCGACATCGCCGCGCTGTGGCCTGGCGAGAAGGACAACCAGGCCGGATTGGCGACAGGTTCCGATGGCGGCAAGACAACGGCCTGGGGAGGACGTTGCCTTGTGGATTGGGCGTGCCCGCGGCATCGCCGAATGCCAATAGGAGGAGGCTGGCGGTCGAGGAACTGAGGGGTTCTGTGCGACCGGCTTTGGCCGATTCAGTTAAGAGAAATCTTCAATTCACCATACAGAAGAACGACATGACATACCCCGATTTCACCGAGCGCGCACGCGCTGCAATGCGTTGGCGCCCAACGGCACTCGCCGGACTGATGTGCGCCGCGCACGCCGGCGCCATCTGGGCCCAGAGCACGGAGCTTCCAGCGGTGACAGTGAGCGGCTCGCAGCACACGACGCGCAGCGAGGTGGCGCCGACGGTGGAGGCATTGCCCGCGCCGACCTACGTGCTGGACGCCGAGCAGATTCAGGCACTGCCGGTGCGCGAGGCGATGGACATGTTGCGCAGCACCCCTGGCGTCACCTTCGGCGCCTCCAGCCCGGGCTCGGACATTGGCGACGACATCAGCATCCGTGGCTTTTCCAGCTACCACGGCGCAGACGTGGCGGTGTACATCGACGGGGTGCCGGTGAACTGGCCCAACGGTGGCATGCGGCACGGCATGGTCGACTTCAACTGGCTGAGCCCTGACATCGTCGAGCGCATCGAGGTCATCAAGGGGCCGTTCTCTGCGGAGTACGGCAACTTCAACCTGGCCGGCGCCATCAACATCATCACCAAGACCACGGGCGAGACCAGCGTGGGTGTGGAAGCGGGCAGTTTCGACAGCTACCGTGCCTCGGCCACCTACGGCCGCAAGATGGGCAACGTGACGCCGTTCCTGGCCTACGAGGTGCTGGACCGCAAGGGCTACCGGGCGCATTCGGACTACCGTCGTCTGAATGCCTTCAACAAGTTCACCTTCGACGTGCCCCAGGGGCGTTTGTCGCTGCGCTTCAATGCCTCCGTGCGGGACTCGCAGTCCGCGGGCTTTCTGCTGGCCGACGACGTGCGTTCCGGACGCGTGAGCCGCCGCAGTGCCAGCCCCGACGCGCTGAACGACAAGGGCAGCAACGACTACTACACCTTGGTGGCCAACTACGTGCCGAACGCCGATGGCGGCATCACGGCAACGGCTTACGCCGGCCGCGAGGAGTTGCTGCTGGTGGATACCGCGTTCGGCCCGCCCACAGGCGCCATCCGCGGCGAGCGCGAGTATGCGGGTTGGCGGGTGTCAAAGCTGCTGCGTTGGGGCACGCAAGGCCTGCTGACCGTGGGCACGGATGGCCAGTTCGACCGCAGCGTGGTGGCCGCAGGCGACCCCGACGGCGGTGACGGCGTGGCGCAGGCCGGTCGCTCGCGCGACCAGACGGTGCACACCGGTACGGCCGGCATCTATGCCCAAGGCCAGTGGAAACTGATCGACCAAGTCAAGCTGGTAGGTGGGGCGCGCTACGACCGCATCCGCACCGAGGTCGACAACCGGCTCACACCCAACTCTGGCACTGCCACGCAAGGGGTGGTGAGCCCCAAGGTCGGGGTGGTCTACTCACCGGTCGCCATGGTGGACCTGTTCGCCAACACCGGCATGGGGTTTCGCTCGCCGGCCGCGACCGAACTGGCACCGGACCGCACCGGCGCGGCCTTCAACAGCGGCCTGAAGGTCGCCAAGCTGCGCAGCAGCGACCTGGGTGCGACGGTGCGGCCGCTGCCCGGCCTCTCGTTGACCGGCAGCCTGTTCACCACGCGCACCGAATCGGAGCTGCGCCGCGATCCAACCAACCCGCTGAACGTCGTCAACGTCGGTGAAACCCAGCGCGATGGCTACGAGCTCGTCGTGCAATGGGCAGTCACGCCGCGGCTGAGCTTCAGTGCCAGCCACACCGACGTGCGCACGCGCATCCGCAACCCAGCCGTAGCGGGCGAGGACAAGGTCATCACGGTGCCCGACGACACCCAGACCCTGGGCATTTCCTGGAACACACCGCTGCAGTCGGGCATGAAGTTCAACGCCGACCTGCTCGCGCAGCGCGTGGGCAAGCGACCGCTGCGGGCAGACGGCAGCCTCTATGCCGGCCCCCAATGGACCATCGGCACCAAGCTGCGCCTGGCCCAGGGTCCGTGGAGTGGTTTCCTCCAGGTGGACATCGCGCCCAACCGCTACAGCTCGGACTTCGTCTACGACATCGGCGGGATCGCCTTCGACCCGCGTCCGCCGGTGGCGGTCAGCGTTGGCGTGAAGTACGCCTTCCAATGAACAGCCGCATGGACCATTCCATCATGAACATCCTGTCCCTCTCCAAAACCTGGCTGGCCGTCGCGCTGGTCACGGCATCCGCTGCCGCGATGGCGCACGACGTCTGGGTCGAACCGAAGGGCGACGGCTATGTCGTCCTGTACGGCCACGGCGAGAAGCTCGACGACTACGATGTGCTCAAGCTCAAGACGCTGACGGCACTGGATGTCAACGGCCGGGCGCTGCCCGTGCGCGGCGTGGTCGGCGATGGTCCGTCGCCGGTGGTGGTGCAGGTCGACGGCAAGCCGGCGCTGACCTTGATGGTCTTCGACGACGGTTTCTGGACCAAGACGTCGGACGGCTGGAAGAACCTGCCGAAGAACGGCGTGACCGGACCTCTGGAGTCGGCCTTCGAGATGACGCTGGCCAAGACGGTGCTGTCGTGGGAGCCGCTCGTCACGCGGGCCTACGGCTTGCCGCTGGAAATCGTGCCCGTCAGCGCACAGGCGCCGGTCAAAGGCTCGACGCTGCAGGTGAAGGTGCTGTGGGATGGCAAGCCCCTGGTAGGCGCGAAGATCGCGCTGCCGGGGCCAGACAAGCCCGCGCCTGCGCAGACCGATGCGCAAGGCATCGCGAGCATTCCTGTGGTCGGCGGCCGGCAGATCATCTCGGTGGTCCACAAAGTGACCCCGAAGAACGAGCCGCGCACCGATGTGCTGGCCTATACGGCCAACCTGGTCATCGACGCGCGCTGAGATGCTGCGCCGATTTGCATCGTTGGGCGTCTTGCTGCTTGTTGCGGCTACGGGTGCGCAGGCGCACGCGCTGCGAGAGCATGTCGAAGCAGGTGCCGCCACGGTCGTCACGCTGACCTTCGCCGACGACGAGCCATACTCTTTTGAGCGGTATGAGCTGTTGCCGCAGGGCAGCGACAAGCCGCACCAGACGGGCCTCACGGACCGAAAAGGACGGGTAGTGTTCATGCCGGATGGCATCAGCAAATGGCGGCTGCGGAGCACATCGGCTGACGGTCATGGCGTGGACATCGAGTTCGAAGTACCTCCTCGTTGAGGGGGCGCTCGCAACGATTCCTCGGTGTTCTAAGCAGCGACCGACCGGGCCGCTATACGCAGCTAGCTGTACCCGGGACGCCGACCGACTGCTGCTCGAGGTCAAGCAGGCATTCGCGAGCAAAAGGCGGCCGGCCGCTATGGGCGCAGAGCCGCCGGCTGAGCGACCCGCTTTCGGCCACGAGCGGTCGGCTACAGGCCGAGGACGAATGACCGGTTCGGATTAGATGCTGACGTTCGGCTTCAGAACGGCCGCCTTGTATGCCGCGGCGCGGGACATTCTTGATGGCCTCAGGCGCTCTAGGCAACGCCGGACCATTCGGAGAATCTTCACTCTCATCCTCGACGGCCATGCGGCCCGGAGCACGTCATCGAGCAGCGACAACGCTAGCCAGACTCGTTCTGCGTGTCGGTAGTTCGGCCCGGGCCGACTTTGCGCGCCAAAGCCGTGCTCAGGTGCTCCCGCAAGCACTGGGCAGCCTCCATGCGTTGGCCCTTGGCGAGCAGGTCGATCAGCACCAGATGTTCATGGCACTGCTCGTGCAGCCGCGCGTGGTCCAAATGGGTGCCGTACTCCATCACCCTGCGCGCCTGGTTCAGCTTGCGTAGCGCGTTTAGAAGCAGGCTGTAGCCGCATCGCCTTCACCGCGTGCAGCGCCTCCGCGTGGTTGACACTTGTACGTGAGCTGTCTGCAACCCGTCCGACGTCCGTGGCAACCGAGGTGCTTGGCACCGACGTTCAAGCCTCAATCACCAAGAATTTGGCGGGCACGCTCGACGTCAACCAAACACCGTTCTCTACAAGGTGGAACTCGTGGCCGGCTGCATGCATGCCCGCCGCATCAATAGGCAGCACGACTGGCTGTCCGTGCCGGCGCCCGACTTGGAGCGCAGTGGGCCGGTCGGCTGAGATGTGAACGTGATGCCGTACTCCGGCCAACAACCCGCGGGCGGAAATGCTGGTCAGGAAGCGGGTCGCGGTGCCGTGAAAAAGGACAGGAGGCGGGCAAACGGCTTGTAGTTGTCGCTTCACCTGGCTCGTCGAGTGTCCTTGGATGGCTCTGACGCTTTGGCCGTCGAGAGATAGTTCGAAACGGCGCTTCGTGCCTGCTCGCACCGCCTCCACCACATCTTTCGCGGTGAAGACATGACCGGCGCTCCTCGCTCGCTCGACAAGTTCCGCCACCAGGGCCCAGCCCTCGGCGTTCAACGTCAGTCCTATGGACTCAGGCTGGTGGCGCAGAATTAACGCGAGCAGCTTGCTCTGCGCTTCGACGTCTCGATTCATGTCAGCTCCAATGCTGCGGCAGCGCCAGGGAGGCCCGCCACTGTTCAGCCTGATCCAGGATGCCTTCGCTAAGGCGGGAGGCCGCGGGTCCCAACCGCTGCCCGGCACGATGGAAGACGTGGTACGTCAGAGGAGGGTAGCCCCGGAGCGGGATGGCGACAGTTCCTCTCGGCGCCGGGCAGAACGCGTTGACTACAGCCAAGCCGACACTCCAGGCCGCGAACTGCAGCATCAGAGCCCAGCCGTTTGCCTCGACGGCCACTTCCCATTCGACCCCCTCCGCGGCGAGTAGTTGGCCAAGTAACTCCCGGTGCGGGCGACCTGCTTGGGGCACGATGAGAGACTGACCATGCAAGTCCTTCAATGATGCAAAGCGCCTGCTTGCCAAAGGGTGTGCTGTGGGCACGATCAGCACCTGCCCGACGCAGGTCAGGGGCCGTGCATCGAAGGCGCTCGCCGCTTCTCCGAGTGGCGCTACACCGAGCTGAGCTTCACCATGGTCGACGGCGGAAATCGCGCGTTCTCGGTCGCCTGCGAGCAGGGAGAGCGACATCGACTTTTGCGACGACCTGAACCTTGTCAGAGCCTTTCCCAGCAGGTGCAGGTAGGCGCCTTCACCAGCGACTAGCGACACAGAGTCCTTGCTTCCGGCGCCCGACATGCGCTGCACAAAACGCTGGTTCAGTGCGAGGAGCTCTCGCCCGTGTCGAGCTACCTCCTGCCCTTCGGCGGTGAGCTTCAGCAGGCGGCCCTGGCGTACGTACAGTGGCACGTTGAGCTGCTCTCCAAGCTTGCGCAGCTTCGTGTGAAGCGCCGGTTGGCTGATGCTCAGCTGTCGGGCTGCTTCGCTCAAGTTCAACGTGTCCGCGAAAACGGAGAAGGACTGCAGGGCATCGAGGTTCGTGGTTGGAATGTCCGCCATCTATCCATTTTATGAATAGACTGTCAAAACATAGTAGTTCCAAGTGAGAGTAAGCGTTTCTAGCATCTGGGCCGACAACACACATTCAGGAACCCAGAAATGAACTCGCACCTTCCCACCCCCCGCCTTGGAATCGACGTCGGCCGCGTGCTCATCGCTCCGGACGGAGCTGACGGCGCCGACACGAGCTTTGTTGGTGGCTCGTTGGCTGATGCCCTTGCAACGCCTCCGTTCGAAGGCATGTTTGACCATGTCCCTGTGCTCGTGCAGCGCTTTCAGGGCAACGTGTGGCTGGTCTCCAAATGCGGTGCCAGGGTTCAAGAGAAAACGCTGCAATGGCTCGAACATCACAACTTCTACGCTCGAACGGGTATTCAGCGCGGCAATGTTCGCTTCTGCAGAGAGCGACCTCAAAAGGCGGACCACTGCCGGGAGATTGGAGTTACGCACTTCATCGACGACCGGCAAGACGTGTTGTGCCATCTCGACGGCGTCGTGCCGCATCGCTTTCTGTTCGGGCCGCAAAAGCAACCTGCCGTCGAGAAAGGGGTCAAGTGGTTGAAGACGTGGGCGGAGGCGAGCGCAAGGGTGATGCTCGGCGAGCCTTGAGAGCGGTGGTTCGCGGCGCTACGTCGGTTCAGGTCGGACAGGGGGGGGCGCGACGTGTTGCAGCGGCGGACACCGCCTGCGCGCTGCAGCGAACTCCGAGGACGCTCTGCACGAGGACGAGGGCGACTTGAACAGCCCCATCTATGCGTCTCGGCTGCGGCGGTCCGAATCGGCATGGTCAGGGCGTCCGCTCGCGTGGGGCATCGCTTGCGGGAAAGCGACCTGCCCGACGTGGTCAGGAAACTGGTTAGGGTGCGTCTGGGGCAGGGGGCAGGGGGCAGGGGGCAGGGGGCAGGGGGCAGGGGGCTCGCGCCGGCATTTCATGCTTTTCGATGGGCTCCTGCAGTCGGAAACGCGACGGTTGATGTCGTTGCTGAGCGTCGCAGCGGCCGGCGCGCCTGGATGGCTCGGCTACCTCAGCCTATGGACGCAACATCGGCGCAAGCTGGTGGAATGGGCTGGCTACCGGGTGCTATGCAGGTATCCATAAAACCGCTCTTGCTGGCCTCTATGAGTTCTCTGAATCTTAGGGCGCGACGGCAACCGTTAACGTGCCCGCGGTGCGCCGCTTCGATTCAACGCCAAAGAGCGCTACCAGGGCGTGCGGTCGGTGCCGCACGCCACTTCTAACGCATGGAGCCCAAATCGTCCGGTCCTTACCGCACCAGCCTTCGCAGGCCGGGAGAGCGTGATACCTTTGCGCGCGGGCGGGCTCATTGAGCGCCGCAGGCGCTTAAAGAGATTACTCTTATTACTAGATTACGGTGCGCTTCTCAGAAAAAATCTACTGGTGTTTACTGGGCGATTTTTTGATTTTATCCCGGCGCCCTTAGTAAATCGTCCGGGTTCACGTAGTAGACCGTCCGAGCACCCTTACTAAATTGTCTGGGCTCCCTCAGCAAGACGTCCGAGCTCCCTCGGCTGGAAGTCCGCGCACCCTCAGTAGATGGGCCGAAGGGCCCCGATGACAATTTCGGTGACGCATGGGGCGTCTGCAGCGCTATACCCATGCAGCTTCCCGACTTTTCTACCTATGACCAAGCAGCTGCCTCATCTTACTTACAAGACCATTGTCGATACGCTGGGCCCCGTGGCCTTGCGCCACGAAGGGTCGGAACTGGAGAAAATCGCCCTCGCACAGACGGTCGAGCATGCGGCGTTCAAGGCCGAGCGCCAGAATGCTCTTATCCTCGAACTTCCGGCGGGCGCTACTGACAGCGAACTGAACAACGCTCGACGTTACCGCGCTGTTCGCCGCGGCAAAGACGTGTTCCTGCCTAGGTGGCATGAGCTCTGTTGTGCTTTGCCGAACCTCCTGATGCGCTCCGCCCTATGGTCTATCAGTTCCATTCGGGACGACTCTCCGGTGAATGCGAATGACGGTGAATCTGGTGAGCGCTGCGTCTATGTTGACCAGGAAATCGCATCGACAAACGACGTCCGAATAATCTATCAAGGCCCAGCGTTGGGGACATATGATCGCCGGGTGTTCGCAACTTGTTTAAGTTACTACCGAGAAGAGCGTCCGTTGTCGTCGAAGGCCGAACAGAAATGGGTCGAGGTCTCCTTCTTTAAGTTTCTTGAGGAGATGGGTGTTAAATACCATCCCGATAGTCTGGAGGCGCTGCGGAAATCACTTCTAAGGTTGTCGAAAATGGTTTTGCGTATGCGGTGTGACGGTTTGGACATTCAAGTTCCACGGATACTTGATGTTTCCTTTGCCGGTGACGTCGCCCGAGGAGAGGAGGGGCGAGCAAGCGACAAGATTGTCTTTCGGGTCCTCGAGGAGTTTGCTCAGCTTTACGGCGAGAAGAAGTGGACTGCTGTTCCTTTGGAGGCTTTGAGAGAGAAGGTGGCTATAAAGTCATGGCTCGGCAGCTTTTATTCGACCCATGCGAAGCCGTTCCCCATAGAGCTTGAAAGCCTGCACAAAATGACAGGCTCCAGCGCCACGCTGCCCAAGTTTAAGTACGACCTCAAGAATTCGCTGGACTCCATGAAATTACTTTCGCAGCCGGATTCGACCCGCGTTAAAGACTACAAACTGGGGTCCTCCACCGTCGTGGTGGAAATGCAGGCCTGGGAGAAGCGGAACTCCCGGAAAAGCGGCAGCAAGGTTTGAGTTGCTGGTCGACTGCTTCCGGCGAGAGAGGGTCGCGGTAGCTGGACTGCCGAGCTTTGCTGCAACTCGTCGACACCTGAGGCAGCCACCGGCCGCTACGATGCAGTTTGAGACGGAGCAGAGCGGCAAGGGCTAGTGCTAGAACGAGGCCACCGCAGTGGCACGCGGTCCGCTTTCTCAACGGCCGAGCCAGCACCTTTTATTGAGCGGTTCCGAACCAACTGCTGTTGTCCACCTGTAGAGAGTCCGGCGACAACTCGAACTCATCCGGCGTTCGGACGCTGCTTGTGAACTCACAAGTCAGCGGGAAGGTCTCGTCCATGGTGGCTCCGTCACCGCGGGACATGTCGCCGCCCGAGCCCCATTGCAACTCGACCTCGACATAGCCAGATACCGCCAGCGTGATTTGTGATCCGGTCAGGCCGCGCACGCGCACTTCCTCCACCCCAACTCCTTCGACGATGTGGTGTGTGGCAACAATATCAATGTCGTTGATGGTCTCGCGCAGAACCTCCTGCAAGACAGCCGTGTGGACACGATCTTCCAGAAGGCGACAGAGATTACTTCTACAGCCCTCGGCGCAAGCCAGAACGTCCGCCAAAGCTCCAATGGCGCCTTCGGAGACCTCCGCAACTAGCACTGCATCGACGTCGAAAATGTCTTCGTTCACGTGCACAAATTTGTTCAGCTTGCCTATGGCCGCCAGCAGCGTTTGGGCTTCGCCGCTGACGTCGATGTCGAGCTCCTCTTCCGCAAAGTCAGGAAGGAGCCCGCCATGGATGACATAGTGAATCCGGTCTCGGCGGGTGAATCCATCTCTCGACGTGGGGTCCGGCTTGAACCACTTGCAGTTTGTAATCTCCTTCCCGGGGGCAAGACTGTCTAGGACATGCCGAATAAGCTCCCGGAAGGCATTCGAGAAATTCGTCGCACGAAGCGGGTTCTTCAAGTCCTCGAGGTTATGCATCGCTGCATCCAGCAGCGCGACATGGAACGGCGTTGTGAGGTGTCCCCTCAGGCGTGCAGCGTCAGCGTGTGCCATCGTTTGGGCTACCCACCAATGATGGCTGCGAACGCGGTTCTGCCCAGCGTCTTCACCGCATCGAACGTCAGCTCGATGCCTTTCTCCTGCGCGATCTTCTTGACCTGGTCCCATACTGGCTTGCTGCGCATGGTCTCTAAAAGGTCGTGACCCGCCCAAGTTAGGCCTGTTGCGATGACTGCATCGCCGGCGTCGCTGCTCGAGTCGACGCCCTCCACGAAGCCAGCCTTCCAAAGTAGGACCATGTGGACTGCCTTCTCCGGGTTTCGGCTCACGCTTGGTGCTCCGTATTGGAGGTCCTCGAACTGAGCCTGGTCGAGTGCCTCGACCTCGATGAGCAGCTCGCGAATGACATCCCAGTTGCGCTTCATGTTTCGCAGTCCTTTTGCGTTTCCTACAACTACGCAATTCTCGGGCACCATCTCACGCTGGAACGGTGCCAAGTACGAGCTGCCGGCGATCCAAGCGCTGGTTCGACGTCCGACACACGATGGAGCCAGAACGACGATGTGCTATAGCGCGCAGATCAAGGCCGACTACCAAAAGTTCGTCCGGGAGTACGGGGCCAAGTTGAGCATCAAGGACTTCTACGACTTGTTTTGGCGGCGGCTGTCCGACCGTAAGGTTCAGGTGCCAAAGGGTGTGGAGGCGGCGTTCGAGTCGCCGCTTACCGACGAAGAGCGGGAGGTCAAATCGCTGATTGCGCAGCACGCCACGAGCCATCTCGAAGAGATGCGTGTAGACCTGGCCAAGCAGCGGCAGCGGCTGGTCGACGCCGAACTCAAGCTCGCCCGCAAGCCCACGAAGGCCGCAGAGAACGAGAAGCGCATCGCTCGGAACAAGATCGGCGCGCTCGAGGAGCGAATCGAGCAGCTGTTGCAGCCAGGCCTGACCGCGACGGACCTGCGCATCTTCCCCGGGTCGTTTGTCCCCGTGATGGTCATGCACAACGGCGAGCGGGTGTTCTTGCCTATGAGATACCAGTGCAGGCCGAGCCACGTTCACGCGAAGTTCGACACCCAGTACCCCGGCACGTACAACGCACGCCGCGACTCGTTAAAGGCCTTTTGGAAAGGCCAGTATGGGGTCAGCCATGGCGTCGTGATCCTGAGCGCCTTCTACGAACATGTGCCACGGCATCTGGCTGAAGGCCGTGCGCTTCTGCCAGGTGAAGCTCCTTCAAGCGCACAGGTGGAGTTCCGGCCAGACGTACCCCAAGACCTACTGGCCGCGTGCATATGGTCTCGCTGGACTGGACCGGGCGAGCCGGACCTGCTGTCGTTCGCGCTCATCACGGGCGATCCGCCACCAAAGGTCACGGCAGTGGGGCATGACCGCTGCATCGTGCCCATCCGACCGGAGGACCTGGATTCCTGGTTGCAGCCGTCGCCTCAAGACCTGGGTGCTCAGGACGCCATCCTGGATCGAGCACTTCGACCGTACTTCGCACATACCGTCGTTGCCGGAATGCGGCACAGCCAGGAATAAGCAGTCATCCAGTGTCGGCTCTCATCGAGACGCGGTCGCGCCGACCACATTGTTGTTCGAAGCCTCCGACCACCGCGTCGGGGCTGGAACGGGACATGGCCACGCCGCACCGATGGGCTTGAAACCCGCTGGTCCCACGACTTCAGACACTCCAGGTCCTGCGAGTAGTCGAACAGGTACCGGCACGCCCTGGCCGTGGTCAAGCACGTAGAGGTAACCCGGCAGAACGTTCAAGAGGCTGGGCTCGAAGTCAGCGGCAAGGTGGCGTTCGCCATCCCGAACAGAACAGCGGCGGTGCTTGCGCTGCCACTACTGCAAGCAGGTAAGCGTCCGGCGAAGTCATCTTGAAAGCGCGGTAGGAGCAAAGGATGCTCGTGTCCACCAG
>NZ_VEDO01000050.1 GCF_007677875.1 Variovorax boronicumulans
CACCCCCCCCCCCCTTTCTTTCCTTCCCCCCTTCAAACCCCAACTCCAACACTTCCCTCTTTCACCTCCCATCCCCATCAACATCCTTCAACACAACTTCAACCGGCCTCCACCACCCAACCGTCTTCCCCCCCCCCC
Organism: Variovorax boronicumulans; assembly: GCF_007677875.1. Lineage (GTDB taxonomy): Bacteria > Pseudomonadota > Gammaproteobacteria > Burkholderiales > Burkholderiaceae_C > Pseudorhodoferax > Pseudorhodoferax boronicumulans_A. The sequence continues at coordinate 139 of NZ_VEDO01000050.1, forward strand.
TCTTCACCTCCCACCCAATCTCATCCACCTCACCTTCCCACTCCACCCTCACATCCCTCCCCTTCCCCAACTACTCCCCCATCACACCCTTTCTCTTTTCACACATCCCCCCCTCCCACCCCCTATCTCCCTCCCCAAACTAAATCTTCACCCCCCTCCTTTCCCCCACCTTCTTCTCCACCCCCATCTCCTTCCCTTCCTCCTACCTCACCCTCTTACCCCCCTCCCCCCCCACACCCCACAACCCCTCCTCCAATCCATCCACCCCCTCCACTCCACTCCTCCCATCCACCTTCACCACCACCTCCACATTCCCCACCCCCACAACCACCCCCTCCTCGCCATCACCCCCCCCACCTACATCCCCAACCCCATCCACCTCCCCCCCCCCCGCCACTCCCACATGGTGGTCACTCACCTCCCCCCCCGCCTCGCCACCCACCGCGTGCTCCACGAC
>NZ_VEDO01000051.1 GCF_007677875.1 Variovorax boronicumulans
ATACGTAATGGTATGGTATCCTTACCTGAATACATAGGGTAAGGAAGACAGACCCAGGGAACTGAAACATCTAAGTACCCGGAGGAAGAGAAAGCAAATGCGTTTCCCTGAGTAGCGGCGAGCGAAACGGGAAGAGCCCAAACCAATAAGCTTGCTTATTGGGGTTGTAGGACACTCTATACGGAGTTAGACACGTATTTGTTAGACGAACTAGTTGGAAAGCTACATCAAAGAAGGTAATAATCCTGTAGTTGAAAATATATTCTCTCTTGAGTGGATCCTGAGTACGACGGAGCACGTGAAATTCCGTCGGAATCTGGGAGGACCATCTCCTAAGGCTAAATACTCCCTAGTGACCGATAGTGAACCAGTACCGTGAGGGAAAGGTGAAAAGTACCCCGGAAGGGGAGTGAAAGAGAACTTGAAACCGTGTGCTTACAAGTAGTCAGAGCCCGTTAATGGGTGATGGCGTGCCTTTTGTAGAATGAACGGGCGAGTTACGATGTGATGCAAGGTTAAGCAGAAAATG
>NZ_VEDO01000052.1 GCF_007677875.1 Variovorax boronicumulans
GGAATGGGATTGAATTGGGTTAGATGATATTGAATTGAATTTTGAATGGAATGGGGGTTGCGGGTAGTGCTGGGGGGGGCTAGCATGGGGGTTGAGGAGGGGGGGATCGGGGGGGGGGATGGGGTAGTCAACGGGGTAAGGGTGGTTGTGGGGGAGGGGGAAAGGGTGGTGGTGGTGGGTGATGGGGGGATTGTGGGCAAAAGAAAAGCCCGGGATGGGGGGGGTGTGGGTGGTGTGTGGGGAGGGGGGTGGGGAGGTTGGAGAGGGAGTTGTGGTGGGAGGAGATGATGGTGATGGGGGGGGGGGGGAAGTAGGGGGGGGAGTTGGAGGAGGTGACGGAGGAGGGGATGGGGTGGAGGGGGATGTGGAGGTTGGGGGTTTGGTGGAGGAGGGTGGGGTTCTGGGGGGGGAGTTGGAGAAGGAGAGGAGTGAGGTGTTGGGGGGGGGCGCGGATGAGGAGGTTGGGGAGATTGGAGGTGGCGGTGAAGAAGATGAAATGGAAGGGGAGGTGGAGCAGGGTGGGG
>NZ_VEDO01000053.1 GCF_007677875.1 Variovorax boronicumulans
GGGGGGCTGGGAGGAGGGGGCTGGGTGGGGGAGCGGGTCGGGGGGGGGCTGGTTGATGGGGTTGGGGGGATGGCGTGGGTGGGTGTGGGGGAAGTGGTGGAGGGGGTGGTGGTGGGGGCGGGGGTGGTGGAAGGGAAGCGGGTGGGGGTGGTGGAGAAGGGGGAGGAGGAGAGGAGGTTGGTGGGGGTGGTGAAGTTGGGGGGGGGGGGGCGGATGGAGGAATTGGGTGGGGTGGAGATGATGGTGAAGAATGCGGGGTAGAGGTGGGAGAAGGTGATGGAGAAGATGAGGGAGGAGGAGTGGGAGGGGATGGTGGTGATGTGGGAGTAGTGGTGGATTGTGGAAGAGTGGATGATGGTTATATGGTTTTGTTGGTGTGTGTGGAGATGTTTTTTTGCCTTTGATGAAAGAGAAACGTGGGGATGTGTGTTTGGAGTGTGTTGGGCAACTTTTGTGGGGAAGGAGGTG
>NZ_VEDO01000054.1 GCF_007677875.1 Variovorax boronicumulans
CCTTCTGGAGCGCAAGCTTTCGCCCGAGCAGATTGCCGCTACGCTGCGCAAAGAGCACCCGAAACAACTCGCCTTGCAAGCCTCGCACGAGACCATCTACACCGCCATCTATGCGGCGCCCCGGGGCGAGCTTCGGCGCGAACTCGTGGCGCTTTTGCGCCAGGGCCGTGGTGCGCGCAGACCGCATGCGCGCGGAACTGGTCGCCGCGGCGCGCTGCAAGACATCGTCAGCATCCATGTGCGCCCGCCCGAAGCGAACGACAGGCTCATGCCCGGACACTGGGAGGGCGATCTCATCAAGGGAGCGCGCAACCAGTCGGCTGTGGGCACGCTGGTGTGCCGCAAGACGCTGTTCGTCATGCTGGTCAAGGTCGATGGCAGCACTGCACTGGACGCGCTCCATGGATTCGAGCAGGCGTTCTCGCCTCTGCCCGCCGAGGCGCGTAAGACGCTGACCT
>NZ_VEDO01000055.1 GCF_007677875.1 Variovorax boronicumulans
GTAGTTGGGGGCGATGGCTGGGGCGTCGGGGAAGGGGGGGCTGGGGATGCGGAGGGTGCCGGGGGTGGTGGGGTTGAGGTTGGAGACGGTGGGGGTGAAGGGGGGAGGTGGTGAGTTGGATGGAGGGTAGTGTGATTTGGTGGAAGGAGAGGGGGGGATTGGGGGGGGGAGTGGAGTGAGTTTGTTTGGTTTGGGGGAAAGAAAGTAAGGGGGGGTTGAAAGGGGAAGTGGAAGAGTTGGGTGTTTGAGGTGGGATGGGGATGAAGATGGTTGAAGAGAAGTTGAAGGGGGGTGGAGGAGCGAAGGGTGTTGGGGGGGGGGGTGTTGAGGTGGGAGGGAATGTGATGGAGGTGAGGTTGGGAGTGGAGGGTGAGATGGGTGGGGTTGGGGAAGTAGTGGGGGATGAGAGGGTTTGTGTTTTGAGAGATGCGGGGGTGGGAGGGGGTATGT
>NZ_VEDO01000056.1 GCF_007677875.1 Variovorax boronicumulans
TACTTGTGGGGGTGCACGGGAGAGTCGGCGTTTGGGAGTGGGGTGAGGGGAGTGATGGGGCAGTGGGGGGAGTGGAACGAGGTTTGAAATGTGGGGGGGGGGGAGTTGGGGGAGTTGGGGGAATGGAGGGGTGAGGGTGAAGATGGGGAGGGGAGGGAGGGGGTTGAGGGTATGGAGGAGGTGTGGGTGTGTGTTGAAGTGGGTGTGGAGGTGGGAGTGGAGATGGGGATGGATGGGAGGGATGTGGTTGTGGAGGGTGTTGATGAGTAGGGGAATAGTGGGTGGGGGGGGGTTGGTTGGGATGTGGAGGGGGTGGTTTTGTGGGAGGGGGATTTGGATGAGTTGGGGGGGGGGGTGGGCTGCGGGGGGGTGGTTTCGGTGTGGGTGATGGTGTATTTGACGGGGGATGGGGTGCGGGTGGGGGAGGCGGGGTG
>NZ_VEDO01000057.1 GCF_007677875.1 Variovorax boronicumulans
AATGGCGGAGGGGGAGGGGGAATGGGAAGGTGAGATGAGGAAAGGGATTGGGGGTAAGGGGGAAAGGGGTGAGAGGGGGTGGTGGTGGAAGGGGGTGGTGGGCAGGGGGGGGTGATGAGGGGGGGGGGGGAAGTGATGGAAATGGGGGTGGGAGAAAAGGAGCGGGTGGAGATGGGAAGGAAGGGGGGGGGAGGGAGTATTGGGGTAGTGATGAAGAGGGTGGAGAAGGAGATGGGTGGGATGGATGGGGATGTGGAGTGGGAGGTGGACAGGGAGTTGAAGAGAGAGGGAGAGGTGGTGGATAGGGTGAAGGGGGTGGGTGGGGTGGGGATGTTGAGGGTGAGGGGTGGATTGGGGGAAGTGGGGGAAGTGGGGGAGGTGAAAGAGTGGGTGGGGGGGGAGGGGTGTGGTGGGGGGGGGGGTGGGGGG
>NZ_VEDO01000058.1 GCF_007677875.1 Variovorax boronicumulans
TTCGGGTGCTCTTTGCGCAGCGTAGCGGCAATCTGCTCGGGCGAAAGCTTGCGCTCCAGAAGGCTGCGCACACGCGCCCACAACGCCCCTGCGGGGTGCAGTTTGCGTTGGGGACAGGCCTGCTGGCGAACACGGCGTGCTCGCACCCCGGCGCGCTGCGCGTTGTAGCCGCCAGCCACGCGGGGACGCCCCATCCACGGTTGTTCGACCTCGGGACGCCAGCCATTGCGGCGCAACTCGCGGGTGATGGTGCTGGGGGATCGCTCCAGACTCAAAGCGATCGCGCGGGCGCTGTGGCCTTCCATCTTCATGGCCATGATCATTCCGCGCTCTTCAGCGCTCAGGTGGCTGTAAGTGCTTGTCATGCAGTTCCTCCGCAGAAGCGAAAAGTGTTGCACTTCGCGCTTGAAT
>NZ_VEDO01000059.1 GCF_007677875.1 Variovorax boronicumulans
CGCTCCATGGATTCGAGCAGGCGTTCTCGCCTCTGCCCGCCGAGGCGCGTAAGACGCTGACCTACGACCAAGGCAAGGAGATGGCGCTGCACAAGAAGCTCGCCGAAAGCACGGGGCTGAAGATTTACTTTGCCGACCCACATAGCCCGTGGCAGCGCGGCATCTGTGAAAACACAAACGGTCTGATCCGGCAGTACTTGCCCAAGGGCACCGATCTGAGCGTGCACTCCCAACGTGAGCTCGATCACATTGCCTGGGAGCTCAACACCCGGCCGCGCAAGACGCTTGGCTGGTGCACGCCCGTTGAAGTTCTGTTCAAGGATCTTCATGGCCATGCGAGCTGAAACACCGAACTGTTGCACTTGGCCTTTGAAGCCGCC
>NZ_VEDO01000005.1 GCF_007677875.1 Variovorax boronicumulans
CACTCAGCTCGAACAAGTGCAATGAGTCAGTTCACAAAGCGCGAGGTTCCCCGCGCCGCCCAGTCCACTGCGCTCCTCGGCGTGGGCACAGGGGGGGAAGCGGGGTCACACACGGGCCATCGCTGCGCTCGGCCCTCGGGACTTATTTCCCTGAACCACTGACATGGACCTCGACTTCTCCCCCGTCTGGAGCGGCTGGGACGCCCTCGCACGCGGCACGCTGGTCACCATCGAAATCACGGTCTGCGCGCTGCTGCTCGGCTGTGCGCTGGGCCTCCTGGTCGGCATCGGCCGCCTGCAGCCACAGCGCCGCTGGCTCTACGGCGCCTGCACGGCCTACGTGACCGTGGTGCGCGGCACGCCGCTCTTGGTGCAGCTGTTCATCCTGTTCTTCGGCCTGCCGCATTTCGGCCTGCTGCTGCCGGCCTTCCTGTGCGGCGTGCTGGGCCTGGGCGTCTACTCGGGTGCCTATGTGTCGGAGATCGTGCGCGGCGCCATCCAGTCCATCGATCAGGGCCAGACGCTGGCCGCGCAGTCGCTGGGCATGACGGCGCCCACGTCCATGCGCCACATCATCCTGCCGCAGGCCGTGGTGCGCATGATCCCGCCGCTGGGCAACGAGTTCATTGCGCTGATCAAGAACTCGGCCCTGGTCTCGCTGCTGACCATCCACGACGTGATGCACGAGGGGCAGAAGATCATCAGCGTGTCCTACCGCTCGCTGGAGGTCTACCTCGCGATCGCGGCCGTGTACTTCGCGCTGACCGGCATCGTGATGCTGGTGCTGCGGCATGTCGAACGGCGTTTGAGCCAGGGAGGGCTGGTCCGATGAGCACGGAGTCGCATCGTTTCGACGTGGCGGCCTTGCCCGCTACGCCCTGGAAGAACGGCGGCGGCAGCACGCGCGAGATCGCGAGCTGGCCGCTTGGCGCGGGCTTCGAGGGCTTCGACTGGCGCGTCTCGATCGCCAGCATCGCGGCCAGCGGGCCGTTCTCGCCATTCGCGGGCGTGGACCGCATCATCACGCTGCTGGAGGGCGACGGCGTGCGCCTGCACGGCGATGGCCTGGAGCACCGGCTGGCCACGCCGCTGGCACCCTTTGCGTTCAGCGGCGACGCGCGCGTCGATTGCACGCTGCTGGGCGGCGCCTCCAGCGACTTCAACGTGATGACGCGGCGCGGCCGGCTGCGCGCAGCGCTCCATGTGCTGCACCGTGGCGCGGAACTGCCCGCCGCAGCGCACGGCCTGTTGCTGGCCTGGCGCGGCCACTGGCGCGCGGGCAGCGAAGCGCTCGCGCCAGGCCAGGGCCTGTGGTGGAGCGATGCCGCCACGGGCTGGCCGCTCGACACCGCGGACGCCGACGCCGCCCTGCTGGCCGTGCAATGGCACCCAGTCCGATAGGAAAACCCCATGCCTTCTTTCGACACCCTGCCTTCGGCCGACGGCCTGTGGACCGGTCTGCGCAGCTTGGACGGTCAGCCCTGCACCATCGCCGTGCAGGACGGCCGCATCGCCTGGACCGGCGCGCCCGATGCCATGCCCGCGGCCCATGCCGGTTTGCCGCGCCACGCAGGGCAGGGCGCGCTCGTCACGCCCGGCCTGGTGGACTGCCACACCCACCTGGTCTATGGCGGCCAGCGCGCCAACGAGTTCGCCATGCGCCTGGCCGGCGCGAGCTACGAAGAGGTGGCCAAAGCCGGCGGCGGCATCGTCTCCAGCGTGCGCGCCACGCGCGCGGCCAGCGAGGACGAACTCTTCGCGAGCGCCTCGGCGCGGCTGCGCAGTCTGCTGGCCGAAGGCGTCTGCGCGATCGAGGTCAAGTCGGGCTACGGCCTTGCGCTCGAGCACGAGCGCAAGCAGCTCCGCGTGGCACGGCGCCTGGCAAGCGCCCATGGCGTGACCGTGCGCACCACCTTCCTGGGCGCGCACGCGCTGCCGCCGGAGTTTCAAGGACGCAGCCAGGACTACATCGACCTGGTCTGCCGCGAGATGCTGCCGGCCTTGCACCTTGAAGGCCTGGTCGATGCGGTCGACGTGTTCTGCGAGCGCATCGCGTTCTCGCTGGCCGAGACCGAGCAGGTGTTCCAGGCCGCCCAGGCCCTTGGGATCCCGGTCAAGCTGCATGCCGAGCAGCTGTCGGACATGGGCGGTGCGCAGCTCGCGGCGCGCTACGGTGCGCTGTCCTGCGACCACATCGAGCATCTGTCGCAGGAGGGCGTCGATGCCATGGCGGCGGCCGGCACCGTGGCCGTGCTGCTGCCGGGCGCCTACTACACGCTGCGCGACACGCAGCTCCCACCCATCGCGGCGCTGCGCGCGGCCGGCGTGCCCATGGCCGTCTCGACCGACCACAACCCCGGCACCTCGCCGGCGCTCTCGCTGCTGCTGATGGCCAACATGGCCTGCACGCTGTTCCGGCTCACGGTCCCTGAGGCCATCGCCGGCATCACCACGCACGCGGCGCGCGCGCTGGGCCTGCAGGAGACGCACGGCAGCATCGCGGCCGGACGGCCGGCCAACTTCGTGCTGTGGGACTTGAATGACGCGGCCGAGCTGGCCTACTGGTTTGGCCAGCGCCCGGTGCGCACGGTGGTGCGCCAGGGCCGCATCGCGGAGGGCTCTGTATGAGCGCGCTGTTCGCAGCCGACGCACTGCTGCCGACAGGTTGGGCGCGCAAGGTGCTGCTGCGCTGGGATGCGTCCGGCACGCTCGTGCACGTTCAGCCCGACGCCGCGCGCCCCGATGGCGTCGCCCAAGCCGAAGGCCCCGTGCTGCCCGGCCTGCCCAACCTGCACTCGCACGCCTTCCAGCGCGGCATGGCCGGCCTGACCGAGTACCGCGGCCAGAGCGAGGACAGCTTCTGGAGCTGGCGCACGCTGATGTACCGCTTCGCGGGCAAGCTCGATCCGGCCCTGCTTGAAGCGATCGCATTCGGCCTGTACGTGGAGATGCTGGAGGCCGGCTACACCAGCGTCTGCGAGTTCCACTACGTGCACCACGACCGCGATGGCCGGCCTTACACGGACGACGCCGAACTCGCGCTGGCCCTGCTGCGCGCCGCGCAGCGTGCCGGCATCGGCCTCACGCTCTTGCCCGTGCTCTACCAGACCAGTGGCTTCGGTGCCAAGCCGCCAGGGGAGGGCCAGCGCCGCTTCATCCGCTCCACCGACAACATGCTGTGCCTGCTGGAGCGCTTGCGTCCGCTCTGCGCCGCGCAAGGTGCCCGCCTGGGCCTGGCGCCGCATTCGCTGCGCGCCGTGCCGCCCGACGCGCTGCGCGAGGCCGTGGCCGGCCTGCACGCGCAGGACGCTACGGCCCCCGTGCACATCCACATCGCCGAGCAGACGCAGGAGGTGGCCGACTGCATCGCCTGGAGCGGCCAGCGCCCCGTGGCCTGGCTGCTGGACCATGCGCCCGTGGACGCGCGCTGGTGCCTGGTCCACGCCACGCACATGGATGCCGACGAGTACCGCCGCGCGGCCGGCAGCGGCGCCGTGGCCGGCCTGTGCCCCAGCACCGAGGCCAATCTGGGCGACGGCCTGTTCGACTGGCCGGCATGGCAGTCCGCGGGCGGCGTCTGGGGCGTGGGCTCGGACAGCCATGCCTGCGTCAACGCGGCAGAGGAACTCATGCTGCTCGAATACGGCCAGCGCCTGGCCACGCGCCGGCGCAACGTGATGGCGACGCCCGCGCAGCCGCAGGTCGCCACCGCCATGACGCTGGCCGCCGTGGCTGGTGGCGCGCAAGCGGCCGGCCGCCCGGTCGCCGGCCTGGCCACCGGCCAGCAGGCCGACTTCGTGACGCTCGACGCGCAGCACCCGGCCCTGGCCGGCCTGCCGGCCGCCCAAATGCTGTCGGCCCATGTGTTCGCGAGCCACCGCACGAGCGCGGTGGGCACCGTCCATGTGGCTGGCCAGGCCCGCGTGCGCGCCGCGCGCCATGCCGCGCACCAGGACGCCGTGCGCGGCCTGGTCGCCGCCCGTACCCAACTTCTCAAGGACAGCCCATGAGCTTTTCCACCACCGAACCCCCGTTCCGCTTCCGCCAGGGCACGCGCCCGCTGCTGGTCTCCATGCCCCACGTCGGCACCCACGTGCCACCCGCGCTGGCCGCGCGCTTCACGCCCGAGGCGCAGCAGGTGCCCGATACCGACTGGCACCTGGAGCGCCTGTACGACTTCGCCGATGCGCTGGGCGCCTCGGTGCTCGTGGCCACGCACAGCCGCTATGTCATCGACCTGAACCGCCCGCCGGACGGCGCCAGCCTGTACCCGGGCCAGAGCGTCACGGGCCTGTGCCCGGTCGACACCTTCGACGACACGCCCGTCTACCGGGATGCAGCCGACCAGCCCGGCAAAGCCGAGATCGCCGCGCGCCGCGACGCCATCTGGCACCCCTACCACGCCAAGCTGGCGGAAGAACTCGCGCGCATCAAGGCCCAGCACGGCATCGCCATGCTGTGGGACGCGCACTCCATCCGCTCCGTGCTGCCGCGCTTCTTCGAGGGCAAGCTGCCCGACCTGAACCTGGGCACCGGCCAGGGCACCAGCTGCGACCCGGCACTGGCCGAGCGCCTGCTCGCCATCGCTAAGGAGGCGACGGGCTACAGCAGCGTGCTGAACGGCCGCTTCACGGGCGGCTACATCACGCGCCACCATGGCCGCCCGCAGGACGGCCAGCACGCCGTGCAGCTGGAGCAGACGCAGAGCAGCTACATGCAGGAGGCCTTGCCCTTCGACTACCTGCCCGATGTGGCGGCTGGTGTGCAGCCGCACCTGCAACACATGCTGCAGGCCGTGCTCGACTTCGCCGAAACACGGCGATGAGCGCGCTGTTGGCTGCCTTGCGCGCGGCGCTGGGCGACGACGCTGTCGCGACCGGCGAGGCCATCCCCGCGCACCGGCTGACCGACTGGAGCGGCGTGCCGCCCGTGCGTCCGCTGGCCTGGCTGCGCCCGCGCAGCACCGAGCAGGTCAGCGCCGCGCTCGCGCTGTGCACCCGGCACCGCGTGCCCGTCGTGCCGCAGGGCGGCATGACCGGGCTGGCCGGCGCTGCCCAGCCGTTGGCCCATGGCGTGGCCCTGTCGCTGGACCGCATGCAGGCCATCGAGCAGTTGGACGCCGCCACGCGCACGCTGACCGTGCAGGCCGGTGCCACCGTGCAGTCCATCCAGGAGGCGGCCAGCGCGCGGGGCCTGCTGTTCGGCGTGGACTTCGGCGCGCGCGGCTCCGCCCAGGTCGGCGGTGCGCTGGCCACCAACGCGGGTGGCAACGGCGTGCTGCGCTTTGGCATGATGCGCGAGCAGACGCTGGGCCTGGAGGTGGTGCTGGCCGATGGCAGCGTGCTGCCCATGCTGCGCCCCATGCAGAAGAACAACACGGGCTACGACCTGAAGCAGTTCTTCATCGGCGCCGAAGGCACGCTGGGCGTGATCACGCGTGCGCTGCTGCGGCTGCATCCGGCCCCTCGTGCGCGCGCGACCATGCTGGCCGCCGTGCCCGACTACGACGCCGCGCTCGCGCTGCTGTCGCGCCTGCAGGCGCGTGCCGGCGCGGGACTGGCCGCCTTCGAGCTCATGTGGCGCGACTTCGTGCAGGCCGGGCTCACCTGGCAGAAGCTGCGCGAGCCCTTCGATGCGCCGCATCCGCTGCTGGCCCTGGTCGACCTCGACGGCCCGGATGCGGCGCAACTGCAGGCCGCGCTCGAAGAGGTGCTGGCGCCGGCGCTGGCCGACGGCCTGGTGCTGGACGCCGCCATCGCGCAGTCCGAGGCGCAGGCGCGTGCGTTCTGGAAGATCCGCGAGGCCACGGCCGAGCTGCCCACCAACATGCACCCGCCCGTCAACTTCGACGTGAGCCTGCCCATGGCCGAGATCGGCCGCTTCGCCGACGCCTGCCGCGCCGCGCTCGACGCGCGCTGGCCCGGCCATGCCAGCGTGTTCTTCGGCCACATCGGCGACAGCAACCTGCATGTCTCGACCGACGCATCGACCATCGCCGGCGATGTGGAGGGGCTGGAGCACCTGGTCTACGGCCTGGTCGGCGACTTCGCGGGCAGCGTCTCGGCCGAGCACGGCATCGGCCTGCACAAGAAGCCCTGGCTGGGCCGCAGCCGCACGCCGGCCGAGTTGGCGGCCATGCGTGCTGTGAAGGCCGCGCTCGACCCCCTGAACCTCATGAACCCCGGAAAGATCTTCGACTGACATGGCGTCCGACATCCTCGCCCTGGCCCGCTCCGAGGTGCCGCCGCTGCCCGTCTACAACGCCGGCCTCTCGTCCGCAGCCGTGCGCGCGCGCTACGGCGTGGACCGCATCGCGCGACTGGGCAGCAACGAGAATCCCTACGGCCCCAGCCCGCGCGTGGCCGAGGCGCTGGCCGGCCTGGCACAGCAGGTGCACTGGTACTCGGACGCCGACAGCCAGGCCCTGCGCGAGGCGCTGGCACGCCGCAGCGGCGCCACGCCCGCCCAGATCGTCGTGGGCAATGGCTCCGAGTCCATCCTGCACATGCTCTGCCTGGCGCTGCTCTCGCCCGGCGAGCGCGTGCTGACGCAGCGTCCGGCCTTCGGCCTGCACGAGATCTACCCGCGCATGATGGGCGCCGAAGTCGAGCTGCTGGACCTCACGCCCGCGCTCGGCTTCGACGTGGACGCCTGGTGCGCCGCGCTCGCCCGCGGTCCCAAGATCGCGATGCTGGCCAATCCTTCGAACCCCGTCGGCTGCATGTTCGACACCGCCGCCTTCGCGCGGCTGCTCGCCGCCACGCCGGCCGGCACGCTGCTGGTCGTCGACGAGGCCTATGTGGAGTACGCGCGCCTGACGCCCGGCTTTCCCGATGCGCTGCCCATGCTGCGCGACTGGGGCGGCGCCTGGATGGCTCTGCGCACCTTCTCCAAGGCCTGGGGCCTGGCGGGGCTGCGCGTGGGCTACGGCATCGCGTCGGACGCCGCACTCGTGCAACTGCTGGACCGCGTGCGCACGCCCTTCGGCGTGAACGTCGTGGCGCAGCTGGCCGCGCGCGCCGCGCTCGAGGACGAGGCCCACATGCGCCAGTCCGTGGCGCGTACCGTGGTGCAGCGCGACGCGATGCTGCGCGCGCTCCAGACCATGGGCCTGCGCGTGGCCCCTTCGGCCACCAACTTCCTGTTCGTCGACCTGGGACGACCCAACGGCCCGGTCAACGAGGCGCTGCTGGCCTTCGGCGTGATCGTCAAGCCCTGGAAGGAGCCCGGCTTCACGCAGTTCCTGCGCATCACGGTCGGCACCGACGAAGACAACGCGCTGTGCCTGCAGGCGCTGCGCGCGGCGTTGGCGGCGTAGGCCATGTACGGCGTCGACGCTGAGCGTCCGAGACCGGACGCTTGCGTTGCCGGCTGCGCGAGGCGCGTCAGCTGAGGATGACGCGCCGTCGCCGACCCGCGGCGGGATGCAGTGGCCCTGTCCGCCGCATCGCACGGTCTGGTTTCGGTGGGTTGGTGCAAGCGCGACCTGTGCCATTCGCATGCACGGCGTCGTGCGCTGGGGACAGAGCGTGTGACAAGTTGCAACATGGTGCTAAGGTGCCGCGCCCTCGCCGTCCCCGTCCCACCCACCGCCATGAACGCCATCGCCCGGCTCACGCTGTCCTTCGCCTGCACCATCGCCGCGCTCCCCGTGGCCCAGGCCGGCGAGGACTTCCAGGTGCGCTACAACCTGGCCGGCAGCCTGGGGGGCGAGATCTTCGCGCCGCCCGATCTGCAGGGCCTGACGGGCGGCATCGCGCTCACGCGCGTGGACATCCACAAGATCACGGGCAACGACGGCAAGCGGCTCACGCAGACGCTGCCGGGCGGCACCGTGGCGCTGCCGGCACCGACGCCCGCCGCGCTGTATCCCAGCTATGGGCCGATCACTGGTGTCATCGATGCGCGCGGCTCGCTCGTGCAGTGGAACCTGGGCCTGGCATGGCTCAGCGCGGCCCGCTATGGCGGCGGCCGGCTGGCGCTGGCCTTGAACCTGCCCTACGGCATCAAGAAGCAGGCCTTCAGCGCGCAGGCCACCACGCCCGCGTTGAACTGGAACCCGGCCGTGCCGGCCGCAACCCGGGCCGCCGTGCAGGCCGGCTTCGACGCGCAGGTGCAGAGCACCGTCGCGGCCCTGGCGGCGGCCGAGGGGGGCAGCGTGTCCGACATCGGCGACATGGAACTGCACGCGGGCTGGCGCCACGCCAGCGACCGGGTGCGGGTGCTGGCCGGCGCCTCGCTGGTGCTGCCCACCGGCCGCTACAACCAGGCCTCGGGGCCTGACATCGGCTTCGGCAACTTCTACACGCTGCGGCCCGCGGCCCAACTGGTCTACCTGCCGCGACACGAGATCGCGCTGGCGGGCCGCGTCACCGTGGGCCTGAACACGCGCAACCGCGACAACGACCTGCGCAGCGGCAACTGGGCCAGCGTGGAGGCCGCGGCGGGCACCATGACGCGGCTGGGCCCCATCGGCGTGCACGTGATCCATGCCCAGCAATTCCAGGACGACCGCAACAACCGCTGGGGCCCGAGCCGCTACCGCTCCACCAACGCCGGCCTGTTCTGGACCACGCGCGTCCCGGTGCTGGACATGGTGCTCACGCTGCAGCACATGGCCACCGTGCAATCGCGCAACGCGAAGAACGGCACCTACTCGCAGCTGCGCGTCAGCAAGAGCTTCTGACGGCTCAGGCTGGTTGTGCCACCACCGACACGCCGTGCTGGCCCAGTGTCAGCATCGTGTCGGCACCCGGTGCCAGGCGGCGTGAGAGGTCCGTGCTGACCACAAACACCGGGCCCAGCGCGGTGTCGAAGCCGTACTCGTAAAAGCTTCCGAGGTAAGCCGCCTTGCGCAGGGTGGCCGGCAGGCCGGCCGTGCCACCGATCTGCCAGGCCTCGGGCCGCACCGCCACCTTGACCGCCCCTGCACCGACGGCATGGCGCGGCGTGAAGCGCAGCGGCCCCAGCGCGACCTGGCCATCGGCCTGCGCCTGGCCCGGAAACACCATGGCCTCGCCCATGAAGCCGGCCACGAATTCGCTCTGCGGCCGGCTGTACAGTTCCTCGGGCGTGCCGCGCTGGGCGATCACGCCATGGTCCATCACGATGATCTGGTCCGACACGGCAAGCGCCTCGCTCTGGTCGTGCGTGACGTAGGCCACCGTGAGCTGCAGGCGCTGCTGGATCGCGCGGATCTCCTCGCGCATCTCGCGGCGCAGCCGCGCGTCCAGGTTCGAGAGCGGCTCGTCGAACAGCAGCACGGCGGGCTCGAGCACCAGCGCACGGGCCAGCGCCACGCGCTGCTGCTGGCCGCCCGAGAGTTCGCTGGGCAGGCGCTCGTTGAAGCCCACCAGGCCCACGCCTTGCAGAGCATCGCCCGCGCGCGCTGCCGCCTCGGCCTTGGCCATGCCCCCCATGCGCAGGCCATAGGCCACGTTCTCCACCACGTTCATGTGCGGGAACAGCGCGTAGCTCTGGAACATCATGGAGACGTTGCGCTCGCCCGGGCCCAGCGTGGTCACGTCCCGCCCGCCCATGAAGATCTGGCCGCTGGTCGGCGATTCCAGCCCCGCGATCATGCGCAGCGTGGTGGTCTTGCCGCAGCCCGAAGGGCCGAGGATGGTGGTCAGCGTGCCCTGCGGCACCTCGAAGCTGATGCCCTTGACGGCCAGCGGCGCGTTGGCGTCCGTGCCGTAGCGCTTCGTGACGTTGCGAAATTCGATGCCGTTGCCCATCGTTGTTCTTTCCCTCAGTGCGCCGCCGCCGGGGCGGCAGCGGTCGTGCCGGCCTTGCGGCGGCCCAGCTTGCGCTCGCCGACCAGGAACTGGATCAGCGCGATGGCCAGCGGCATCAGCACGATCAGCACCGTGCAATAGGCCAGCGCCACGCCGTAGTCGCCGTTGCCCACGCGGCCGATGATGTAGGTGGTGGCCAGCTCGTTCTCGGCCGTGACCAGGAAGATCACGGCGCTCACGGTGGTCATGGCCCGCACGAAGCTGTAGACCAGCGCCGCGACCAGCGCCGGCTTGAGCAGAGGCAGCACCACGCGGAACAGCGTCTGCGTGGTCGAGGCGCGCAGCATCAGCGAGGCCTCGTCGAGCGAGCGGTCCAATTGCTTGAAGGCCGCCGTGCCGGCGCGCACGCCCACCGGCAGGTTGCGGAACATGAAGCACAGCACGATCACGAGGCCGGTGCCCGTGAGCTCCAGCGGCGGCACGTTGAACGCCAGGATGTAGCTCACGCCCAGCACCGTGCCCGGGATCGCGAAGGCCAGCAGCGCGGCGAACTCGAAGGCACCCTGGCCCTTGAATTCGTTGCGCGCAAGCAGCCAGGCAATGAGCAGACCCAGCGCTGCCGTGATCGGCGCCGAGATGCCCGCGAGCTTCACGGTGGTGATCAGCGAGTTCCAGGCCGTGCCGGCCCAGACCAGGCCGAACTGGCCCCATTCGAGCGCGAAGGCCGTGTGGAAGTGCTTGAGCGTGGGCGTGTAGTCGCGGCCCCAGGTCTGCACGAAGCCGCCCGCGAACGCGAACAGGTAGACGACCACGGTGAACGCGATCCAGGGCAGGGCCACGCTGTGGCAGGCCCGGCGAACCCCATCCGGCAGGGGCATGGCGATGCCGGCGTCGCCCTTGCCGCTCACGGTGGTGTAGCTCTGCTTGCCCAGCACGCCGCGCTGCAGCGCGAACACCGCCAGCGCGAAGACCGTCAGCACCCAGGCCAGCGAGGCCGCGCGGCCGGCGTCGTACTGCGCGCCGACGATGGCGAAGAAGATGTCGGTGGACAGCACGCTGTACTGCCCGCCCACCACCACCGGGTTGCCGAAGTCGGCGATGCTCTCGATGAAGCCGACCAGGAAGGCATTGGCGAGCCCAGGCTTGAGCAGCGGCAGCGTGACCGTGAAGAAGGCGCGGCGCCTGTCGGCGCGCAGCATCTGCGCGGCTTCCTCCAGGCTGGGCGCGATGCCCTGGACCACGCCGCGCATGATCATGAAGGCGATCGGTGTGAACGCGAACAGCTGCGCCGTCAGGATCCCGGGCAGCCCGTAGAACCAGCGCGTGGGGGCGACGCCGAACCAGCTTTCCAGCAGCTGGTTGACCACGCCGGCGCGGCCGAACAGCAGGATGAGGCCCAGTCCCACCACGAAGGGCGGTGTGATGATGGGCAACAGCGCGACCACGCGCAGCGGTGCCTGCAAACGCCGGTTGCCGCGCTCGGCCATCAGCGCGATCATGGTGCCCAGCACCGTCGTTCCGCAGGCCGTCAGCAGCGCGAGCAGCAGCGTGTTCCAGGCCACGCCGCAGGCCGTGCCACCGGCCAGGCAGCCCAGACCCCAGATGCGCTCGGTGAACACCCGCTCGAAGAAGGCCATCAGCGACCAGCCGCCGTCCTCCAGCACGAAGGCGCCGGCCAGCGCCTTGCCGACCGGGTAGGCGATGAACAGGGCCAGCAACACGCCGCAGCCGACCACCGCGCCCGACACGAACAGGTCGCCCCGGAACAAGCCCAGCCGGGCCAGGCCGAAGGCGGCCAGCAGCACGAGCGTGGTCAGCACGACGAAGCCACCCGCGCCGATGCCGAACTGGTTGACCGTGAGCTCGCCGAAGGCCGTGTTCAGCGCCGCGACGCTCCAGCCGCGCGCGCCGATCGTGAAGCCCGTGAGCGCCAGGCCCACGGCGCCGAGCAGGCCGCCGGCCAGCAGCCACCGCCCCTGGCCGCGGCCTGGCGCCTTGAGCGCCCCGATGGCGCAAAGCACGAGGCCGGCCAGGCCGACCAGCAGCCAGGGCCGGTTCTGCGCCAGGGCCTGCAGCAGGCCGTTGGCCGCATCGCCTTCGGAGAAGATGCCCGGCAGGGCCTGGTACCAACTCGTGTCCTGGATAGCGTACCAGGGCAGCAGCAGGTATGCGAGCAGGCCGGCCGCGGTGCAGGCCCACACCGCGCCATTGGGTCGCCTCGTCACGTGCTTACCGTGGGAGGGAGTTGACTTCCTTTTCCCAGCGCGCGATGAGCCGGCGCCGCTCCGCGCTCGCGCCGTACTTCTTGTAGTCGTAGTCGATGAGCTTGATCTTCTTGAAGTCCGGCACGTTCGGGTCGACCACCGTCGCCTTGTTCGACGGCAACTGGTACTGCTTGGCGGCCGCGCCGAAGGCCTGCGCGCCGGGGGTCAGGGCCCACTCGTAGAACTTCTTGGCCTGCTCGAGGTTGCGCGCGCCCTTGATGATGCTCATGGAGCCGATTTCGGCGCCCGTGCCCTCGCTGGGCGTGGACGTCTCGACCGGGAAGCCCTGCATGCGCTCCTGCGGCGCGTCGTGCACGAAGCTGATGGACACCGCAGTCTCACCACGGGCCACAGCCTTGATCGGGCCCGTGCCCGAGCGCGTGTACTGGCCCACGTTCCTGTGCAGGCCTTTGAGGTAGTCGAAGGCTTTGTCTTCGCCCATGAGCTGCACCAGCGTGGCGATCATGGTGTAGGCCGTGCCGCTGGAGGCCGGGTTGGCCACCTGGATGTCGCCCTTGTACTCGGGCTTGAGCAGGTCGGCCCAGGCCTTGGGTGCTGCCAGCTTCTTCTTGGCCAGCAGTTCGGTGTTGTAGCCGAAGCCCAGCGGGCCGGAGTAGATCCCCACGGTCTTGAAGCCCGACTGCTGGGCCTGCTGCTGCGCCCAGGGGTACAGCTGCGCCAGCGAGGGCGATTTGTACTCCAGCGTGAGGCCTTGCTCGGCCGCCTGCAGGTGCGGATCGCCCGTGCCGCCGAACCAGACGTCGGTCTTGGGATTGTCCTTCTCGGCGATCAGCTGGGCCAGTGCCTCGCCCGAGCCCTTCAGGGCCAGGTTGATCTTCACGCCGGTGGTCTTGGCATAGACCGTGGCGATCATGTTGCACCAGTCGGCCTGCACCGAGCAGATGACGTTGACCTGTTGGGCCAAAGCGCCCGCGGAGGCCGCCAGCAGGGAGCCGGCGACGAGGATGTTGTGGATGGTTTTCATGGCGCTGCGCCTGCTGCGGAACAAGGAAGACGGACCTCGGATGCGGGTCCGGGTGCCGGTGCAGAGCCTAGCAATGTGTCAGCGGCGTGACATCGGTGGCAACCCGGGCGGTTCAGCGTGCCGCAGGGTCCTGGTCCTGGTCGTGGTTCAGGGGCTGCACGCCGCTGTTGCGCAGCCATGCGCGGTACTCGCGCCGGCGCCTGCGGCGCTCTTCGTGCCGGGCGCGCCGCTTCATGCGGGCACGCCGGACGAACAGCCCCACCGTGATGGCCGCAAGGCCCACCAGGATCAGCAAAAAAGACCAGTCGACGACGAACACCTGGCCGATTTCTTCGTTCATGTTGGCGGCGGAGGGATGGGGCTGCGGGGCCCCGGTTGTACCACCGCCGTGCGTGCGTGCGGGGCCTTGGCCTACACGCGCTGCGGCAGCTGTCCGCTCGCTGCCGCAAGGGTGCATCCGGCACAGTCCTGTCGATGCAGCACACCGCAGCCACGCCTTCGACCGCCGCCGCCCTGGCGGACCAGGATCTGCACTACTTCCGCGAGGGCACGCACACGGCTCTCGCCGGCCGCCTCGGCGCCGCGCTGCACCCGGGCGGCGAGGGCGCGCGCTTCGCGGTCTGGGCGCCGAACGCCCGTGCCGTCAGCGTGATCGGGGAATGGAACGGCTGGCAGGCCGGTGCCGAGCCGCTCGCGCCAAGAGCAGACGGTAGCGGCATCTGGGAGGGCGATGCCCCCGCCGCGCGGCATGGGCAGAGCTACAAATACCGCATCGTGACGGCCGCGGGCCAGGCGCTGGACAAGGCAGACCCCTATGCCCTGCTGGCCGAGCTGCCGCCTGCCACGGCGTCGCGCCTGTGGTCGCTGGACTTCGACTGGAACGACGCCGACTGGCTGGCCGGCCGCGCCGAGCGCCAGGCCGCTGGCGCGCCGCTGTCCATCTACGAGGTGCACCCCGGCTCCTGGCGCCGCGACGACGGCCAGTTCCTGGGCTGGCGGGCGCTGGCCCACGCGCTCGGCGAGCACGTGCAGGCCATGGGCTTCACGCACGTGGAGCTCATGCCTGTGACCGAGCACCCGTTCTACGGCTCCTGGGGCTACCAGACCACGGGCTACTTCGCGCCCACCGCCCGCTATGGCACGCCGCAAGACCTCAAGTACTTCATCGACCACCTGCACGGCCTGGGCATCGGCGTGATCCTGGACTGGGTGCCGTCGCACTTTCCGACCGACGCGCACGGGCTGCAGGCCTTCGACGGCACGCACCTGTACGAGCATGCCGATCCGCGTCAGGGCTTTCACCCCGAGTGGAACTCCAGCATCTTCAACTACGGCCGCAACGAGGTGCGCAGCTTCCTGTTGTCCTCGGCACTGTTCTGGCTGCGTGAGTACCACTTCGATGCGCTGCGCGTGGATGCCGTGGCCTCCATGCTGTACCTGGACTACGCGCGCAAGCATGGCGAGTGGATCCCCAACCAGTTCGGTGGCCGCGAAAACCTGGAGGCCGTGCACTTCCTGCGCATGCTCAACGCGGCCGTGGCGCACGAGCAGCCCGGCGCGCTCGTGATCGCCGAGGAGTCGACGGCCTGGCCTGGTGTCTCGCACCCGGCCGAGGAGGGCGGCCTGGGCTTCTCGATGAAGTGGAACATGGGCTGGATGCACGACACGCTCAAGTACTTCGGCCTGGACCCGGTGTACCGCCGGCACCACCAGGGCCAGCTGAGCTTCTCGCTCGTCTACGCCTTCAACGAGCGCTTCGTGCTGCCGCTCTCGCACGACGAGGTGGTCTACGGCAAGGGTTCGCTGCTGGGCCGGATGCCCGGCGACGCCTGGCAGAAATTCGCCAACCTGCGCGCGCTGTTCGGCTTCATGTGGGGCCATCCGGGCAAGAAGCTGCTGTTCATGGGCGGCGAGTTCGGCCAGGGCCGCGAGTGGGCGCACGAGGGCGAGCTGGACTGGGCGCAGTCGCGCGAGCCGCTGCACGAAGGCGTGGCGCGCCTGGTTGGCGACCTGAACCGGCTGTACCGCAGCGAGCCGGCGCTGCATGCGCGCGACTTTTCCTCCGAAGGCTTCGCCTGGGTTGCCAACGACGACAGCCAGGCCAGCGTGTTCGCCTTCCTGCGCAAGGGCGAGGAGGGCACGCCGCCCGTGCTCGTGGTCAGCAACCTCACGCCCGTGCCACGCCAGGGCTACCGTCTGGGCGTGCCGCAGCCGGGCCTGTGGCGCGAACTGCTCAACACCGATGCGCGCGACTACGGTGGCTCCGGCGTGGGCAACCAGGGTGCCGTGCAAACCGAACACCATGGCGCGCACGGCCAGAGCCATTCGCTGGTGCTGACCCTGCCGCCGCTGTCCACCCTGATGTTCCGCCTGGAATCCGATGCCCATGCCGACTGAATCCCAAGCCGACCAAAAGCCCCGCCGCGCACGCGCCAAACCCGCTGCGCCGCTTGCCGATCCTGCGGTGGTGCCGCAGGTGCCGGCAGTCCCGCTGCCGGACCTGCCGCAGCAGGGCCAGGCCCGCGCCGTCATCGACGCCGTGCTGCCCCAGGTCGACGCTGGCCGCTTCGCGGTCAAGCGTGTGGTCGGCGAGGCGCTGGACGTCACCGCCCACGTCTTCACCGATGGTCACGACAAGGTGCGTGCCCGGTTGTGCTGGCGCAGGGAGGGTGCCGGTGCCTGGCAGGAGGCCGAGATGCAGGCCGAGGGCAACGACGTCTGGTCGGCGCGCTGCACGCCCGACGCGCAGGGCCGCTGGCGCTACACGGTCTGCGCCTGGGTCGACCACTTCCAGTCTTGGCGCGCCGAACTGGTGCGGCGCGTGGACCTGGCCGACATCCTGATCGCGGCGCGCGTCGGCGCCGAGCTCGTGCGCCAGGCCTCCGAGCGCGCCGAGGGCGAGGACCGCAGCAAGCTCGCAGGCCTGGCAGAGAACCTGCGCAGCCGCGCCGAGCAGGCCGGCCGCGCCACCATCGCCGAGATGGACTCGGTCTCGCAGGAGGTCGCCTCCATCAAGGCTGCCGCGCTCAGCGAGGACCTGGCGGCGCTGGCCGACCGCTGGCCCGACCGCTCCCACGCCGTCTGGTGGAGCGCGGAGGGCCTGCCGCTGGTCGTGGACCGCGAGCGCGCCGCGTTCAGCACCTGGTACGAGATGTTCCCGCGCTCGGCCGCGCTGGAGGAGGGCCGCCACGGCACCTTCAAGGACGTGCAGGCGCGGCTGCCCTACGTGGCCGCCATGGGCTTCGACGTGCTGTACCTGCCGCCCATCCACCCCATTGGCCGGGCGCGCCGCAAGGGCCGCAACAACACGCTGGTCGCGTTCGAAGGCGACGTGGGCAGCCCCTGGGCCATCGGCGCCGACGAGGGCGGCCACAAGGACGTGCTGCCCGCCCTCGGCACGCCCGAAGATTTCCGCGAACTCGTGCGCGCGGCCAATGCGCTGGGCATCGAGATCGCGCTGGACATCGCGTTCCAGTGCGCGCCCGACCACCCTTACGTGAAGGCGCATCCGAACTGGTTCCGCAAGCGGCCCGACGGCAGCGTGCAGTACGCCGAGAACCCGCCCAAGAAGTACCAGGACATCTATCCGTTCGACTTCGAAACGCCCGACTGGCGCGCGCTGTGGCTGGAGCTCAAGAGCGTGTTCGACCACTGGATCGGCGAGGGGGTACGCATCTTCCGCGTCGACAACCCGCACACCAAGGCCTTCGCATTCTGGGAGTGGGTGATCGGTGCCGTGAAGGCCGAGCATCCCGACGTGCTGTTCCTGGCCGAGGCCTTCACGCGTCCCAAGGTCATGCACCGGCTCGCCAAGCTGGGCTTCTCGCAGAGCTACACCTACTTCACCTGGCGCAACAACCGGCACGAGCTGATGGAGTACTTCGAGGAGCTGGCCCACGGCCCGGGCAAGGACTACTACCGGCCCAACGCCTGGCCCAACACGCCGGACATCCTCAACGAGCACCTGCACCACGGCCCGCGCTCCATCTTCATGGCGCGCCTGGTGCTGGCCGCCACGCTGTCGGCCAGCTACGGCATCTACGGCCCGCCTTACGAGCTCATGCAGGGCGAGCCGGTCAAGCCGGGCAGCGAGGAGTACATGGACTCCGAGAAATACCAGGTCCGCCATTGGGGTGAGCTCACTCTGGACCGGCCGGACAGCATTGCCGGCTTCATCGCCACCGTCAACCGCATCCGCAAGGAGCATGCGGCGCTGCAGTCCAACGCCTCGCTGCGCTTCTTCGACACCAGCAACCCCTACCTGATCGCCTACGCCAAGCGCGATCCGGATGGCCGCAACGCCGTGCTCACGGTCGTCAACATCGACGCCACCTTCACGCAGAGTGGCTGGGTGCATGTGGACGCGGCCTGGCTGGGCGTGCAGGGCGGCAGCTTCGTGGCGCATGATCTGCTCACGGACCAGTCCTTCGCGTGGCAGGACGGCGGCAACTTCGTGATGCTGGTTCCATCGCAGATGCCGGCCCATGTGATCGAAGTCAGAGGGAACGCATGAAGAATCCAGAACAGGCGGCAGCAGCCGACAGCATCCCGCACCTGCCCGAGGCCGGGCAGGGCCCGGTCACCCCGGTCACCGACGAAGCCCTGTGGTACCAGGACGCGGTGATCTACCAGCTCAACGTCAAGGCCTTCGTCGATTCGAACGCAGACGGCGTGGGCGACTTCAAGGGCGTGACGAGCAAGCTCGACTATGTCAAGGATCTGGGCGTCAACACCATCTGGCTGATGCCCTTCTACCCCTCGCCGCTGCGCGACGACGGCTACGACATCTCCAGCTACATGGACGTGCACCCGCAGTACGGCACGCTGGACGATTTCAAGGAGATGCTGGCCGAGGCGCACAAGCGCGACTTGAAGGTCATCACCGAGCTCGTCATCAACCACACCTCGGACCAGCACCCCTGGTTCCAGCGCGCGCGCAAGGCGCCGCCGGGCTCGCCCGAGCGCGACTTCTACGTCTGGAGCGACAGCGACCAGAAGTACCAGGGCACGCGCATCATCTTCACCGACACCGAGACCAGCAACTGGACCTATGACCCGGTCGCCAAGGCCTACTTCTGGCACCGCTTCTTCAGCCACCAGCCCGACCTCAACTTCGACAACCCGGCGGTGCTGGAGGCCGTGTTCGAGGTCATGCGCTTCTGGCTGGATCTGGGCGTGGACGGCTTCCGGCTCGACGCCATCCCCTACCTGATCGAGCGCGAGGGCACGAACAACGAGAACCTGCCCGAGACCCACGCCATCTTGAAGCAGCTGCGCGCGGCCATCGACGCCAAGTACCCGAATCGCTTCCTGCTGGCCGAGGCCAACCAGTGGCCCGAGGACGTGCGCGAGTACTTCGGCGAGGGCGACGAGTGCCACATGGCCTACCACTTCCCGCTGATGCCGCGCATGTACATGGCCATCGCGCAGGAAGACCGCTTCCCGCTCATCGAGATCATGCAGCAGACGCCGGACATCCCGCAAAGCTGCCAGTGGGCCATCTTCCTGCGCAACCACGACGAGCTCACGCTGGAGATGGTGACCAGCAAGGAGCGCGACTACATGTACAGCACGTACGCGGCCGATCCGCGTGCGCGCATCAACGTGGGCATCCGCCGCCGGCTGGCGCCGCTCATGGACAACGACAGCGACCGCATCAAGCTCATGAACAGCATGCTGCTGTCCATGCGCGGCTCGCCCATCGTCTACTACGGCGACGAGATCGGCATGGGCGACAACGTGTTCGTGGGCGACCGCAACGGCGTGCGCACACCCATGCAGTGGAGCCCCGACCGCAATGCCGGCTTCTCGCGTGCCGACCCGCAGCGCCTGTACCTGCCGCCCATCATGGACGCCATCTACGGCTACGAGGCGCTCAACGTCGAGCAGCAGCAGCGCGAGCCGGCCTCGCTGCTGAACTGGATGCGCCGCATGCTGGCGGTGCGCGGCACCAGCCGAGCGTTCGGCCGCGGCGACCTTGTGTTCCTCAAGCCCGGCAACCGCAAGATCCTGGCCTACCTGCGCGTCTACGGCGACGAGGTCATCCTGTGCGTGGTCAACCTCGCGCGCTCGGCCCAGCCGGCCGAGCTCGACCTCTCGGCCTTCAAGGGGCGCGTGCCCGTGGAGATGCTGGGCCGCACGGCGTTCCCCCCCATCGGCGAGCTGCCTTACCTGATGACGATCGCCGCGCACGGCTTCTACTGGCTGCGCCTGGCGACGGACGTGGCCGTGCCGAGCTGGCACCAGGAGATGCTGCCGGCCGAGGACCGGCCCGTGCTCGTGTTGTTCGACGGCTGGAACAGCCTGTTCCGCGATCAGGTCGTGCCCTGGCGCATCGGCATGGCCGTCAAGACGCGCCAGCAGTTCGAGAACGAGATCCTGCCGCGCCACATCGAGACCCAGCGCTGGTATGCGAGCAAGGGCACGCCGATCCAGCGCGCACGCATGGTGCAGCATGCGCTGTGGGAGCAGGGCGAGGACGGGTGGCTGTTGCCGCTCGTGGAGCTCGACGGACCGGCCGATTCGGTGTACTTCGCGCCGCTCGCTCTGGCCTGGGAAGAGCGAGAGGAAGAGCGCTACCGCGCGTTCGGCCCGGCCGCCGTGGCGCGCGTGCGCCAGCAGGCCGAGGTCGGCTACATGGCCGATGCCTTCGCCGATGAGCGCTTCTGCCGCGCCGTGATCGCAGCCATCGGCGCGGGTCGTGCGCTCGCCACCGGCACCGGCAGCATCCGTTTCGTGCCGACCAAGGCGTTCGCGGGGCTGGCGGGCAGCGACATCGCGCAGCTGCCCGTCGCGCGGCCGCAGGCGCAGAGCAGCAACACCATCGTGATGGTGGACGAGCGGCTGTTCCTCAAGGGCTACCGGCGCATCCGCAAGGGCGTGAACCCCGAGTTCGAGGTCGGCCGCTTCCTGACCGAAGTCGCAAAGTTTCCGCAGTGCGCGCCGGTGGCAGGCGCCGTCGAGTTCGTGGCTGCCGACGGCAGCACCAGCACGCTGGCACTGCTGCAGGCCCACATCGAGAACCAGGGCGACGGCTGGGCCTACCTGGTCGGCTACCTGGAACGCCACCTCGAAGAGCTGCGCACGCCCGTGGCCGCTGCCATGCCGGACGACGTGCACGGCGCCCACCTCGCGCTCATGCAGACCCTGGGGCGGCGCACCGCCGAATTGCACCTGGCGCTGGGCACGCAGAGTGGCGACGCCGCCTTCGATCCCGAGCCCCTGGCCACAGCCGACGTGGTGGCCTGGCGCGAGCAGACCCAGGCCGACCTGCAGCAAAGCCTCACGCTGCTGCAGTCCGCGCTGGGCCGTTTGCCCGCAGGCGTGCAGGACGATGCACGCGCCGTGCTGGCCTCCAGCACGGCGCTCGCGCAGCGCATCGCCGCCGGTGGCGTACTGGAGAACGAAGGCCGCAAGATCCGCATCCATGGCGACTACCACCTGGGCCAGGTGCTGCTCACCCGCAACGACTTCGTGGTCGTGGACTTCGAGGGCGAGCCCGGCCGCGAATTCGCGGAGCGCCGCGCCAAGCAGTCGCCGCTGCGCGACGTGGCCGGCATGTTGCGCTCCTTCGATTACGCACGGGCCGTGGCGCTGCGTCAGGCCGCCCATACGCCCGAGGAGGCCGCGCCCATGGCCGAGCCCGCGCGCGCCTGGGAGGCCGCCTCGCGCGGCGCGTTCCTGCAGAGCTACCGGGACACGCTTTCCGGCACGCCGCTGGCCGTCTCGGACCAGGCGCTGAGCCTGCTGGCGCTGTTCGAGCTGCAAAAGGCCTTGTACGAACTGCGCTACGAACTCGAGAACCGGCCGGACTGGGTCGGCATCCCGCTCGCGGGCATCCTGGCCCTGGCGCAAACGCCCACGGCCTGAAGCGAAAGGAAGCACATGGACCAAATCAACGTCATGCTGGAGCCCGTGCGGGCATTCCTGATCCAGACCGGCGCCTTCCTGCCGCGCCTGGCGATCGCACTGCTCGTGCTGGTGGCCGGTTTCCTCGTGGCCAAGGCCGTGCGTTTCGCAGTCGAGAAGGGCCTGCGCGCGATCAACTTCCACATCGTGACCAAGCGCGCCGGCCTGGACGGCTTCCTGCAGCAGGGCGGCACCCACATCGACACCATCGGCGTGCTGGGCGTGCTGGCCTACTGGGTGGTAATCCTGGCCGCGCTGATCGTGGCCTTCAACGGCCTGGGCCTCACCCACGTGACCGAGCTGCTGAGCCGCGTGATGCTGTTCGTGCCGCAACTGATCGTGGCTTTGCTGGTGCTGGCCTTCGGCTCCTACTTCGCGCGCTTTTTGTCCAACGCGGTGGCGACCTACTGCAAGGGCGTGGGCATGCGCGACGGCCAGGCCCTGGGCCGCATCGCCTACTACGCCATCCTCGCCTTCGTCGTCATGATCGCGCTGGACCAGATGGGTGTGGGCGGCAGCATCGTGCGCGACGCCTTCCTGCTGATCCTGGGCGGCGTGGTGCTGGCGCTGGCGCTGGCCTTCGGCCTGGGCGGCAAGGACTGGGCGGCAGCCCAACTGGAGCGCTGGTGGCCGTCCAGGGACGATCCGCGCGACCCACCCAGCCGGTTGCGCTGAAATGAACCACCCTCGTTTGGATTTCTCACTGCGTGCAGAAATCCCATCCCCCCAAGGGGGCGCACCCGGCGGCCTGGCAGAGCCAGTTCCCCGGCTGCGCTGGCGTGGCCTGGTCCGCGGCCTCTCGACCAGCGGCTCGCGATCCGCTTTTGTGCTCTGTGGGTGGCGCGCCAGCGCCGTGGAGAACTGAGATGGACTTCGGTGCGCAGGTCCTGGCCGCGGGCGGTGTGCGGTTCCGTGTGTGGGCGCCCGGCGCGCGCCAGGCCGAGGTGCTGCTGGAGCCCGGTGGCACCCACGCCATGCAGCCGCTGGCAGAGGGCTGGCATGAGGCTGTTGTCCCCGAGGCATGCGCGGGCACGCGCTACCGCTACCGGTTCGACGGCGGCATGCCGGTGCCGGATCCGGCTTCGCGGTCCAACCCGGACGACGTGCATGGCTCGAGCGCCGTGGTCGACCCGAAGGCCTACGCCTGGCAGGACGCCGCCTGGCGTGGCCGGGCCTGGCAGGAAGCGGTGATCTACGAACTGCATGTGGGTGCCTTCACGCCCGAGGGCACGTTCGCGGCCGCGGCGGAGCGCCTGGCCGAGCTGGCGGCGCTGGGCATCACCGCCATCGAACTGATGCCGCTGGCAGACACGCCCGGCGGGCGGAATTGGGGTTACGACGGTGTGCTGCTGTTCGCGCCCGAGAGCAGCTTCGGCACGCCCGACGACCTGCGCGCGCTGGTCGACCGTGCCCATGGGCTGGGCATCATGGTGCTCGTCGATGTGGTCTACAACCATTTCGGTCCCGACGGCAACTACCTGCACGGCTATTGCCCGCAGTTCTTCAACCCCGCGCACCAGACGCCCTGGGGCGCTGCCATCAATTACGACGGCGAACACAACGCGGCTGTGCGGGGCTTCATGGTCGCCAATGCGCTGTACTGGATCGAAGAGTTCCATGCCGATGGCCTGCGGCTGGATGCCGTGCACCAGATCCGCGACGACTCGGCCCTGCCCATCGTCGAGGAGATCGCGCAGGCGATCGCGCAGGGCCCCGGCCGCGCGCGCCAAGTGCATCTCGTGCTGGAAAACGAGCACAACCAGGCCCAGCGCCTGCAACCGGCAGGCGCGGCCACAGCACAGTGGAACGACGACGTGCACAACGCCGCCCACGTGCTGCTGACTGGCGAGACCGACGGCTACTACGCCGACTATGCGCAGGACCCTGCGCAGTTGCTGGGCGGCGCGCTGGCCGAGGGCTACATCTACCAGGGCCAGGTATCGCCGCACCTGGGCGTGCCGCGCGGAGAGCCCAGCGGCCAGCTGCCGCCGACCGCCTTCGTCTCCTTCCTGCAGAACCACGACCAGGTCGGCAACCGCGCGCTGGGCGAGCGCCTGGACCGGCTCACGGATGCGCACAGGCTCGAGGCGCTCTATGCCTGCCTGCTGCTGTCGCCGCACATCCCCATGCTGTTCATGGGCGAGGAGTTCGCGGCGTCCACGCCCTTCCTGTTCTTCTGCGACTTCGAGGGCGAGCTGGCCGAGGCCGTGCGCAAGGGCCGGCGCGCCGAGTTTCAGCGCTTTGCGGCGTTCGCCGACGAGGCCGCACGGGCGCGCATTCCGGATCCGAACGACGAGGCCACCTTCGCCGCCTCCAAGCTGCGCTGGGCCGAGCGCGAGACGTCGCCGCACCGCGAGCGCCTCGCGTTCGTGGGCCGGCTGCTCGGGTTGCGCCACGAACACCTCGTGCCGCGGCTGGGCGGCGCGCCGCACGGCGGTCGCTCGCTGGGCCGTGGCGGCTTCGTGCACGTCGTCTGGCCGCTGGCCGACGGCGCGAGCTGGGAACTGCAGGCCAACCTGCAGGACGCGCCCGCCGAAGTCGCTGCCGACGCTGGCCACACCGTTTATGTCTCCCATGCCGCTCCCGGCATGCCACCCTGGTCCGTCCGCGTGAGCCTGCATACCCCATGATCGCCTCCATTCCCCGCGTCACCTACCGATTGCAGCTGCACAAGGACTTCGACTTCGCCGCCGCCCAGGCCATCCTGCCGTACTTGCAGACCTTGGGCGTGAGCCATGTCTACTGCTCGCCGATCACGCGCGCACGGCCCGGCAGCATGCACGGCTACGACGTGGCCGACCCGCGCGAGATCAACCCCGAGCTCGGCGGCCGCGAGGGGTTCGAGCGCTTCGCGCTGGCCGCGCGCGCCTTGGGTCTGCAACTGCTGCTGGACATCGTGCCCAACCACATGGGGGTGATCGGCAGCGACAACCCCTGGTGGTCCGACGTGCTCACGCACGGCCAAGCTTCGGCCTATGCCGGCTTCTTCGACATCGACTGGCGCCCCATGGATGCGGCCATGGCCGGCAAGGTGCTGCTGCCCGTGCTGGGCGCGCCCTACGGCGAGGTGCTGGAGCAGGGCCAGCTGCAGCTGGCCTGGGAGGATGAGGGCGGCCGCTTCGTGCTGCGCTACTTCGAGCACGGCTTTCCGACCGACCCGGCCACCTGGGGCGCGGTGCTGCGCCTGGCCGCCGACCAGGCCGAGGACGCCGACACGGCCGAGGGCCTCACGGCGCTGGCCGAACGTGCCGACGCCATGCCGCCGCGCGAGGACCGCGGCGCCGCCGGGGCACGCGAGCGTGCCGCGGCCGCGGAACGCCTGCGCCAGGGACTGCAGGAGCTGCTGGCGCAACGCCGCCCGGCCGGCCCCGCCATGGCTGCCGCACTGGAGCGCCTGAACCGGCAACCGGGCCACGACGCATTGCACGCGCTGCTCGAGGCCCAGCCCTGGCGCCTGGGTTTCTGGCGCGTGGCGGCCGACGAGATCAACTACCGGCGCTTCTTCGACATCAACGAGCTGGCCGCGCTGCGCGTGGAGGCCGAGGACGTGTTCGAGGCCACGCACGCGCTGGCGCTGGACCTCACGGCCGCCGGCATCGTCGACGGCCTGCGCATCGACCATCCGGACGGCCTGCGCGATCCGGCCCAGTATTTCGCGCGGCTGCAGGACGGCCATGCGCGCAGGCGCGCCCAGCGGCGGCCGGAAGAGGCAGCGCCGGCCGAGGGTCTGCCGCTCTACGTGGTGGCCGAGAAGATCACCGCCGCCCATGCCGACATGCCGGCGGACTGGCGCCTGCATGGCACCACGGGCTACCGCTTTGGCGCGCTGCTCAACAGCCTGTTCAGCGACCGCAGCCAGGCTGCGCGGATGGAGCGGGTCTGGCGCGGCTTCACGGGCGCGAAGGGCAGCCTGGACGACATGGTCTTCGACGCCAAGCTTGCCGTGGCCTACGGCGCCCTGGGCGCCGAGCTGAACCTGCTGGTCACGCAGCTCAAGCGCATCGCCGGCGCCAACCGGCGCACGCGCGATTTCGGCTTCACCACGCTGCGCACGGCGGTGGCCGAAACGGCCGCCGGCATGCCGGTCTACCGCACTTATGTGGTCGAGGCGGCGGGCGAGGACGACCGCCGGTTCATCGACTGGGCCATCGCCCAGGCGCGCCGGCGCACGGCCATCGCCGACACCAGCGTGTTCGACTTCCTGCGTGCCTGCCTGTTGGGCGAACTCGCGGCCGGCAGCGACGCCGATGCGCTGCTGCCCGTGCGGCGCTTCGCCTGGCGCTTCCAACAGTTCTGCGCGCCGCTGGCCGCCAAGGGGGTGGAGGACTGCGTGTTCTACCGCTACCTGCAGCTGGTGTCGCTCAACGAGGTCGGCGGCGACCCGACCTCCCAGGGCCTCACGCTGTCCGCTTTCCATGGCGCCAGCAGCGACCGCGCGGCCCGCTGGCCGCACACCATGCTGGCCACCTCCACGCACGACAACAAGCGCTCGGAAGACGTGCGCAACCGCATCGCGGTGCTGTCCGAGCGGCCGGCGCTGTGGCGCCTGGGCCTCATGCGCTGGCACCAGCTCACGCGCTCGCTGCGCCGCGAACTACCCAGCGGCACGGCGCCCTCACGCGACGACGAGCTGCTGCTCTACCAGGTGCTGCTGGGTGTGCTGCCGGACGGTGAGATCGATGCGCAGGGCCTTGCCACGCTGCGCGCGCGCGTG
The DNA here is from genome assembly GCF_007677875.1 of Variovorax boronicumulans. Lineage (GTDB taxonomy): Bacteria > Pseudomonadota > Gammaproteobacteria > Burkholderiales > Burkholderiaceae_C > Pseudorhodoferax > Pseudorhodoferax boronicumulans_A. The sequence continues at coordinate 25,609 of NZ_VEDO01000005.1, forward strand.
GGCCAGTACATGGCCAAGGCCGCGCGCGAAGCCAAGCTGCGCACGAGCTGGGTGCGGCCGGACGAGGAATACGAGCAGGCGCTGCAGGCCTTCATCGACGGGCTGCTGGGCCGGCTGGCGCCGAACCCGGCGCTGTCCGACCTGCGCGCGCTGGCCCGGCAACTGGCCTGGTTCGGCGCGCTCAACAGCCTTTCCATGGTGGTGATCAAGTTCACCTCGCCCGGCGTGCCCGACATCTACCAGGGCAACGAGATGCAGGATCTGAGCCTGGTCGACCCCGACAACCGCCGGCCCGTCGACTATGCGCTGCGCCAGGGCACGCTGGCGGCGCACGAGGCGCTGCTGCTGGCCGCCGAGCCGGACCGCCTGGCCGGCCTGGCGCGCATGTCGGCCACGCCGGCCGACGGCCGGCTCAAGCTGTGGGCCACCTGGCGGCTGCTGGCGCTGCGCCGCGAAGACCCGGCCTTGCTGCGCGATGGCGCCTACATCCCGCTGCGCGGTACCGGGCGGGCGCGCGAACACGTGGTCGCCTATGCGCGGCGCACGCCGCAGGGCCTGCTGGTGGTCCTGGCCGCGCGCCTGTTCGCGCGCCTGCTCCACAGCGCCGATGCGGCGCCCGTGGGCGAGGCCTGCTGGGGCGATGCCAGCGTGGACCTGACGCCGGCCTTCAAGGACTGGAGCGGCGGAGGCGGAGACGTGACGGCGCTGGAACTCATGGGCCATGTGCAGCGGCGCCTGCCGCGCGGGCCCTTGCGGCTGGCCGATGCGCTGCAGGCGCTCCCCGTGGCGGTCTACTGGGTGGACGCGCGCAAGCCGGCGGTCACGGCGTGAGCGGCTGCATGCCAGTCGGGCGCTTGAGGGCATCTTCACCGGTGGCCAGCTCGTAGCGCGCGCGGCCCAGCTGTTTGGCGCGGTAGAGCGCGGCGTCGGCCGCCATCACCAGCTGTTCCGGCACCAGCCCGGCGTGCGGGACCAGGCTGGCCACGCCGATGCTCACGCTGATCCATGGCGACAGCGGCGAATCGGGATGCGGCAACCGGGCCTGGGCGATCGCCTCCAGGCAGCGCTGCGCCACGCGGGTGCCGGCCTGGGCATCTGCATCGATCAGCAGCACCGCGAACTCCTCGCCACCGTAGCGCATGAGTTTTTCCACCGGCATGCGCAGACAGGCCGAGAGCACCTGGGCCACGGCGCGCAGCGCGGCATCGCCCTCGGGATGGCCCAGGTGGTCGTTGTAGCGCTTGAAGTGGTCCACGTCGAGCATCAGCAGCGCCAGCGGTTGGTGGTTGCGCAGGCCGCGCGCCCATTCCAGGGCCAGCGTCTGGTCGAACTGGCGGCGGTTGGCCACACCCGTGAGCCCGTCGGTCAGCGACAGCGCGGCCAGCTGGGCGTTCATGCGCTCGAGCTCCAGCTGTGAGCGTTTGCGCTCGGAGATGTCCAGGTGCGTGCCCACCACGCGCAGTGGCTTGCCGCGGGCGTTGCGCTGCATCACCATGGCATGGGTCAGCACCCAGACCCAGTGACCGTCGCGGTGGCGGTAGCGGTGCTCGAGCCGGTAACTCGGGGTCTCGTTGCGCAGATGGGCCGCGATCGCCTGCGCAGCCTCGGCCTGGTCGTCCGGATGCAGCAGGCCGCGCCAGAACTCCGCACGCAAGGGTTCGTCGGTGGGCGGGTAGCCCAGCATCTCCATCTCGCGGGCGTTGACGGTGATGGTGTCCTCTGCCAGGTTCCATTCCCACAGGCCCAGGTCGGCGCCGCGCAGCCCGAACTCCAGCCGGCGCGCGCTCTCGCGGCTGGCACGGGCGGCGTCGCGCTCGGTGCGCTCCTGCAGCTGGCGCCGGCCCTGATGCCAGCGCAGCCACACCGCGCTGACGGCCATGGTGAGCGCCAGCAGTAGTGCCTCGGTGCGCAGTTCGGCCCGCCAGGGCGCCAGCACGGCATCGGTGCGCCGGCTCATCTGCACCACGAGCGGGCGGTCCAGCATCAGCGCCGCCGGTTCCACGGCGCGCAGGGCCACCATGCGCAGCTCGTCCTGGTCCAGCAGGCGGCCTTGCAGCAGGTTGTGCATGCGGCCGCTCTGCATGTGCTGGCGGAACAACGAGTCCGGCTGGTTCAGGTCCAAGCCGATCTGCGCGCCCTCCAGCGGCGAACTGACGATGATGGGGCCGTCGCCGTGCGCAATGGTGGCGCGCGCATCGGCGGCGTAAAGCAGGGCGCGCAACACGATCTCGAAGTAGTCCACGTCGAAGGATGCGCTGACCACGCCGGCGAAGCGGCCGTCGGCCCCATGAACCGCGCGCGACAGCGCGGTGGTGAAGTTGCCGAGCACGGAGCGAAAGGGTTGCGACACGTACAGGGTGTCGGCATCGGCGCCGTCGCGCACGGCCTTGAAGTAGGGCCGGGCGCTGACGTCGCGGTCGGCCAGCTCGGCTTGGCTCGCGGCCAGCACGCGCCCGTCGCGGTCGGCGATCTGCAGCCCGCGCACGCCGGGCATGGCGTCGACCAGCAGCTTGAGCGGAGCCGGCACGGAAGGCAGCTCCGCCAGATCCTGCGGGAGCAGATGCCTGGCGCCGGCCAGCGCCGCGTGGATGGCTTGCAGGTGGCGCGTGAGGTGCATCTCGACCGCCTGCGCCTGGCCCTGCAGCCGCAGCATGTCCTGCGCGATGAGGCGCTCGCGCGCGCGCCAGCTCGCATGCCAGGCCAGGGCCAGCACGAGCAGCCAGACCAGCGCCCACAGCGCCCATTCGCGCAGGTTGCGGCGCCGCAACAGCGTTGCCGGTCCGCGCCGCCGCTGGGCAGCTTCCAGAGGGGCGGAGCCGGATTCCGGGACTTGCATTGGCCGGCGATTGTGGAAGGCTGGGTGCGCGCGTCAAGCGGTGCTGCATCCTGCCGTCCGCAGCTTGGCGGAGAAAGACCGCCCTACAGGCGCAGCCAGTCGGGCCCGGTCTGCTCTGCGTCGGCACCGGCCAGCTCGTCCAGGAAGGCCTGGCACCACCAGTGCACGTCGAAGCGGCGGATCGTGGCCATCAGGGCCTGGTGGCGGCGGCGACGCTCGGCCAGCGGCAGCTGTAGCGCGAACTGGATGGCGTCCGCCGTGGCCTGGCTGTCGTAGGGGTTGACCAGCACGGCGCCCTCGCGCATCTGCTCCATCGCGCCGGCGAAGCGCGAGAGCACCAGCACGCCGGGGTCTTCGGGGTCCTGGGCCGCGACGAATTCCTTGGCCACCAGGTTCATGCCGTCGCGCAGCGGTGTGACGAGGGCCACGCGCGCGGCACGGTACAGGCCGGGCAGGCGCTTGCGCGCCATGGTGCGGTGCATGTAGCGCACCGGGATCCAGTCGAGTTCGCCGAAGTCGCCGTTCATGGAGCCCGCCAGGCTTTCGAGTTCGCGCAGGATGTCGCCGTAGGCGTCCACGTCCTCGCGGCTGGGTGCGGCGATCTGGATCAGGGTGGCGCGGCGGATGTTGTCCGGATGCCGGCGCAGCAGCTCGCGAAAGGCGCGCAGGCGCTGCGGCAAGCCCTTGGAGTAGTCGAGCCGGTCCACCCCCACGAGCAGCTGGCGGCGGGAATATTCCTCCCGCATGCGACGGTACATCTCCGTGGCATCGTGCGCGCGCGTGAGGGCGTCGAACTCGGCGACATCGATGCCGATCGGAAAAGCGGCCGTGCGCAGCGTGCGGCCGAAGGCGCGCCAGCGGCGGCCGTCGCCGTCGCGGTCTTCGGCGCGGGCCTCGGTGGCGACATACCGGTTGAAGTGCTCCAGGTCGGCCTCGCTCTGGAACCCGACCAGGTCGTAGGCGAACAGGGCCTGGGCCAGCCAGTCGTGCGCAGGGATGGCCGTGAAGATCTGCGCCGGCGGAAGCGGGATGTGCAGGAAGAAGCCGATCTTGTTGCGGCAGCCCAGCGCGCGCAGTTCGCTGGCCAGCGGGATCAGGTGGTAGTCGTGCACCCAGACGATGTCGTCTTCCTTGAGCAGCGGCATGAGCTTGGCCGCGAACAGCTGGTTCACGCGGCGGTAGCCATCGATGTAGCCGGTGTCGAAGTCCGCCAGGTCCAGCCGGTAGTGGAAGACGGGCCACAGCACGGCGTTGGAGTAGCCGAGGTAATAGGCGTCGTGGTCCCAGCGCGACAGGTCCAGCGTGGCCAGCGTGACGTTGCCCGCCTGCTGCTGGTGCACGGGCGTGTCGGGCGGCGTGGCGCCGTCCTCGGGCAGGATCTTGCCGCTCCAGCCGAACCACATGCCGCCGTTGGCCTGCAGTGCGCCGGACAGGGCCACGGCGAGACCGCCGGCCTCGGTTTTGCGGGGATCGGCGACGCGGTTGGAGATGCACACGAGACGGGCCACGCGGTGTTCCTTTTCTTTGGCTGGCGTTGGAATGGAGGGCGGATCTCAGGAGGCGAGCCAGGCGGCGAGCCCGGCGCGCACGGCGGCCGGACCGGCGATGCGGTGCCGTGCCAGTGTTTCACCAGGTCCGACCTTGATGCCGGTGCCGCCCAGCTGCTGCGCGACCTGGAAACCGGGCTCGTCGGTGGTGTCGTCGCCCAGGAACACGGGCTTGCGGCCAGCGAAGGGTGCCTCCTCGAGGAAGGCACCGAGCGCCTTGCCTTTGTTGGCCAGCGAGGACTTGGCCTCGAAGACCATCTTGCCGTGCAGCAGCGTGACGCCGGGCGAGGCCGCGACGGCAGCTTCCATGGTGCGCCGGCACAGCTCCTGCAGCTGCGGCGCCTGGCGGTAGTGCAGCGCCACGGCGCCGCGCTTGGGCTCCACGGCCAGGGCCGGGTGGTCGTGCAGCAGCCGGGCGGCAGCCTGTTCCACGGTGTCCAGCGAGGGCGTGGGCAGCAGCACGAGGTTGCCGTCCGCGGTGCGGCGCTCGCTGCCGTGCACGCCCGCCACGGGCAGATCCAGCGGGTGCAGGAATGTGTCGATGGCGCCGACGGCGCGGCCCGAGACCACGGCCAGCGCCCCGCCCAGCCGGTCGCGCACAGCGGCCAGCAGCGGGACCAGGTCGGGTGGAATCACGATGGCGTCGGGTTCCGGCGCCAGCTCCACCAGGGTGCCGTCGAAGTCCAGGAACAAGGCCGACGCGTGGGCGTCGAGCAGCGGAGCGAAGGAAAAGTCGGTGGCCTGGGTCATGCGTTGCGGGTGCGGTCCTTGTGGCGGATCTCGAAGGCGAGGAAGGCGAGCACGGCCAGCGCCAGTGGCGCGAGGTAGTACAGCGCGCGGTACGCGAGCAGCGTGCCGATCAGCTGGGCAGGCGCCAGCTGCGTGCCCAGCAGCGCGACGAACACCGCCTCCAGCACGCCGAGGCCGGCCGGCACGTGGGTCACGACACCGGCCACGGCGGCCAGCAGCAGCACGGTGAGCACGGTCACGTAGGGCACCTGGCCCTGCAGCAGCACGAAGATGGTGCCTGCGATCAGCGACCAGTTCAGGCAGGACATGGCGAGCTGCAGCAGCGCCATGCGGCCCGAAGGAAGCGCGAAGGTGTGGCCGCGCAGCGTGAGCCTGCGCCGGCGCAGCAAGGCGCAGGCGGCCACATAGCCCAGGGCCACGGCGGCAAGCAAGCCGCCTGCGATCTGCAGCACGGCGTCACTGATGTCCCACTCGGCCGGCAGGGCCAGCGGGAACAGCGCGAACGCCAGGCCGCCCAGCAGCAGGTAGCCCAGCCAGTTGGTGACCATGCTCAGGGCCATGATGCGCGTGACCTGCATCTCGCCCAAGCCGAGACGCCCGTACAGCCGGTAACGCGAGGCCACACCGCCGACCAGCGCGCCCATGTTGAGGTTGAAGGCGTAGCTGATGAAGGTCACGAGCATCACCTGGGGCGCCGGCAGCCGGTGGCCGACGGCGCGGCGGCCGAGCAGATCGAAGGTGGCGTACAGCAGGTGACTGGCGCAGGCCAGCCCGCCGGCGGCCAGCAGCACGGGCAGAGGCAGGTCGCGCAGCGTCTGCACGACCTCGTTCCAGGCAATGCTGCGGGCCTGGTTGACGAGCAGGTAAGCCAGCAGTGCGAAGAAGGCGGCCCAGAACCCCTTGCGCAGCCAAGGCCACCAGGCGCGGGACCGCAGGGCCGGGCGCCGCGGTGTCGTCTCAGCCGCCACGGCGCTCATGGCGCACCTTCGCGCGCCGGCGTGGGACAAGCCTCGACCAGGCCATCCGTCTCCAGCGCAGGCACGAGCCGGGGGGTGTGGCGCGGCAGGCCGCCAAGCCAGCCCGGGTAGCGGCGCAGCACGTGGAACACGACGTAGCTGCGCAGCAACTGCCAGGTGCTGGGCTCGCCGATGGTGTCGCGGTCGATCTGCGTGCAGGCGTTGTCCACCAGGTGGTCCAGCCGCGCCCGCAGGGTCTGGTTGAACGCGCGGTCGTGGATCAGCACGTTGGCTTCCAGGTTCAGCGCCAGGCTCAGCGGATCGAGGTTGCTCGACCCCACCGTGGCCCAGCGGTCGTCGACCACGGCCACCTTGCCGTGCAGCGGCCGCTCGCAGTACTCGTAGACCTCCACGCCCCCGCGTACGAGGTGGTGGTAGAGCATGCGGGCAGCCACCTTGACGATGGGCATGTCGGGCTCGCCCTGCAGGATCAGGCGCACCTGCACGCCGCGTTGCGCGGCGCGGCGCAATTCGCGGATCAGCCGGTAGCCGGGAAAGAAATAGGCGTTGGCAATGGTGACGTGCTCGCGCGCGGCGCGGATGGCGAGCCGGTAGTAGCGCTCGATGTCGTTCGTGTGGCGCGTGTTGTCGCGCGTGACCAGCATGGCCTGCGCGTCGCCGGCCGCGGGCAGCGCCCGGGCGCGCTGGCGCATCAGCGGCCGGTGCCGGAACCAGCGCCGCACGCCCTGCTGGTGGCGCAGGCCTTCGGCCAGCGTCGCGTGCACGAAGCGGTGGATGTCGCCGACCAGCGGGCCACGGATGCGCACCGAGTAGTCCTGCTTGGCCTGCGGGCCGAAGTCCATCAGATGGTCAGCCGAGTAATTGATGCCGCCGATGAACGCCACCTCGGCATCGACGACGACGATCTTGCGGTGCATGCGCCGCAGCATGTTGGTGCGCCATTTCCAGATGCGCAGGCCGGGGTCGAAGACGTGCACGCGCACGCCCGCTTCGCACAGGCTGCCGATGAAGTGGTCCGACAGGTCGGGCGAGCCGAAGCCGTCGATCGTCACGTCGATCTGCACGCCGCGCCGGGCGGCCTTGAGCAGGGCTTCGTGCAGGGCAAGGCCTACCTTGTCCTCGAACAGGATGAAGGTTTCCAGCACCACCTCCTCGCGCGCGTTGGCTATGGCGTCGAACACGCGTGGGAAGAACTCCTCGCCGTTTTCCAGGAGTTCCAACTCGTTGCCGCTGGTCCAGCGTGTGGCGTTCATGGTGGTGGTGTGACAAGGGACAGGCTTGAGGTGTACCGCGCGGCCGCGGATGCCCCTGTAGGACAAGGGCGGGCGGGGCTGTGTTGTGCCGCCCTGATTTGCCGCCAGCACGGTCACGATGCTGCTGAAAAAGCGCTTTAGTGATGGAATGCTCATTGCATCAATCAATGGCTGCAAATAAAGATACAATAAGAGCGCTTTTAAGTTCAAAGGATCATTGAAATGAGCATCGTCGCGCAACTGGCCGAAGCCCGCAAACGCATGGGCATGACCCAGGCCGCCTTGGCCGAGGCCGCCGGCCTGTCGCGCATGACGGTCCAGCGCATCGAGAGTGGGGAGATCGATCCGCGCCTGTCATCGCTGTTGGAAATGTCGCGGGTGCTGGGCCTGGAGGCACTCGCCGTCCCGGCCGCCCTGCGCCCCGAGCTCGAAGCCTTCGTACGTGCCGGTGGCCGCCTGCTGGGCCAGCCGGCCGGCGCGGGCGCCCCGCCCTCGGTGGTCGATGCGATCGGCCGCCAGCACGGTGGAGACAGGGGATGAGCACCACCATCCGCTACCTGCGGATGCATCTGCACCTGCCGGACCGCAGCCGGCGCGCCATCGGCTACCTCTCCCAGTACGGGGACATCCTGCGCGCCTCGTTCGACGCCGACTACATCGCCGACCCAGGCCGGCCCACGCTGTCGTTGGCCTTCCGCGGTGCGCGGGAGGACGACACGCGCGCCATTCTCGCGGCGCCGCACGACGCCCGCCTGGTGCAGATGGGCGGACGCTGGCCTGCCTACTTCGCCAACCTGCTGCCAGAAGGCCACAACCGCGAGCGCCTGGCGCGCGAGCGCCGCTGCAGCCCCGACGATGAATTCGAACTGCTGGCCGCGGCCGGCCACGACCTCATGGGCGCGATCGAGGTCGAGCCCGTGCCCGCGCGCGAGGGCATCCCCGACGTGGTGCGCCACTGGCACACGGCGCTGGGGCTGGACGTGCTGGAACCGGGTTTCGTCGAGGAGCCGGTGGAGGACGCCGCGGCCCTGCCCGGCGTGGTGACCAAATTCTCGGCCGTGCAGGACGGCCGGCGCTACCGCGTGCGCCGCCATGGCCAGGCCGGCGCCTTCATCCTCAAGCTGCCGACCGCACGCCATCCCGAACTGGTGGCCAACGAAATGGCCGGCTACCGGCTGTGCGCGGCGCTGGGCCTGTCCTGTGCACAGGCGCGCGTGATCTCCCGCACGGACGCCGAACTGCCCGAGCAAGTGCCCTTCGAACAGATCCTGGCGGTACCGCGCTTCGACCGTGGACCCGACGGACTGCGCATCCACATGGAGGAGTTCGCCCAGGCGTTGCAGTACCCCCCGCAGCACAAGTACGGCCGCGAAATGGTGCGCGACTACGCCACCATGCTGCAGGTGCTGGACCGCTACTCGGCCCGGCCTGCGCCCGATGTGCGCGAGTTCATGGCCCGCTTCGTCGCCTTCATCCTGCTGGGCAACACCGACGCCCATCTGAAGAACTGGGCACTGCTGTACCCCGACGCGCACCAGCCCGTGCTGGCACCGCTGTATGACCCGGTCTGCGTGAGCGCGCTGTTCGCCGAGGTCGGCCCGAACGACTATGCCGTCAACCGCGCCATCGACGCGCGTCTGCGCGCTTTCGGCTGGGACCAGCTGGAAGCCCTGCTCAAGGCCGCGCGGCTCCTGCGCGTGCCCAACCTTCTGCGCATCGCGCGCCAGCTGGTGCGCCAGGCCCAGGCGGACTGGCCGGCGCTGCTGCAGGAGGCGCCCGCCGCCGTGCGCGCCACCGTCGCCGAGCGGCTCGCGGGCGGGGTGGCGCTGGCGGCTTGATTCAGCCGAACGCCGCGGCAATCTCCTGCGTCACGCGCAGGAAGCGGTCCACATCGGCCGTGCCGTGGCAGTGCAGCGGCGACACGCGCACGGCACCGGCCAGCCCGAAGGATTCGAGCATGCGCTTGGAGTACAGGCTGGTCGCCACGCGTTCGTAGACCACCACGCCGCGCCGCTCGTATTCCCGCACGGCCTGGGCGTACTCCAGGCCGTCGATGCCGATGGCCAGGATCAGGTCGCGTCGGGTCAGGTCGTCGTGGTCCAGGAACACCTGCACGCCGGGCTGGTGGCGCAGGCCCGCCGCAGCCGCACTGCCTTCGAGCAGACGGTGCAGCAGCGCGCGCTCGTGCAGCTCGATCTTTTCGATGCCGCGCACGAACAGCGCGCGCCGGTCGCCGGCGGCACCGGACTGCGCGCCGATCCAGGCGACATAGTCGACGATCTCGCTCATGACCGCGAACTGCCAGGGCGCGGCGCTGCCCAGATCCCAGAAGTCCGGCTTCTTGGCCGCGAGCTTGTGGTGCGGCAGCAGCGCCGCGCGGTCCGACAGCCAGGCCAGGCCCGAGCCGCGGCAGCCGAAGAACTTGTAGGGCGCGATGTTGATGCCGTCCACCGGCGTCTTGGCCAGGTCGATCAGGCCGTGCGGCGCGTGCTGCACGGCATCGACCACGATGTACAGGTCGGGCTTGATGGCGCGGGCGCGCCGCACGATCTCGGCGATGTCGAGCTTGGCGCCCGAGATGTTGGAGGCGTAGATCACGCTGAGCAGCGCGGTGTCGGCATCCACCAGGCGGCAGATGGCGTCCACGTCGATGCCGCCCGTGACCGGGTTGGACGGCGCCACGCGCAGTTCGCGGCCGGTGCGCTCGGCGTACAGCTGCATGGCGTCGAACGAGGAGGGGTGCTCCAGCACGGTGGTCACCATGTTGGTGCCGGTCACGTTCTCGGCGATGGCGCGCACCATGTCGAACATGGCGCCCGAGGCCGTCAGCGCCGCATAGACGCTGCCGCCCTCGGCGTTGAGCACGGTGCGCAGGTCCTGCGTGCCCCTGGCCTGCACCTGCTGCAGAAACACGGCGGTTTCGTGGATGCGCTCGGGGTTGTCGGGCACGGCGTCGATGCGCGCGAACTGTTCGACCGCGGCCTTCAGCCGGAACGAGCCGCCCGCGTTGTCGAAGAACAACCGCGCGCGGCCCGTGATGTCATGGTCCACGTGCAGGAAGCGGGCTTTGATCTGCGCCTGCAGCGCGTCGGGAAACAGTTCACCTTTGGAGGCGGTCATGGTTAGGATCTGTTGAGTAAAAGTGATGGATGGAGTGCCGGGCGATGATGACCTTCAAGCAACTCGAGGCGCTGTACTGGATCGGCGAACTCGGCAGCTTCGCGCTCGCGGCGCACAAGCTGCACACCTCGCAGTCGGCCGTTTCCAAGCGCGTCCACGAGCTCGAGCAGGCCTTCGACACCGCGCTGTTCGACCGCAGCCAGCGCTCGGCCCGGCTGACCGACAAGGGCGAGGAGATGTTCCTGCTGGCCAAGGGCCTCTTGGACCAGCGCAACGCCGCCATCGAGCAGTTCGGCCGGGCCGAGGTCGTCGCGCGCCGCGTGCGCATCGGCGTGACCGAGCTGACCGCCATGACCTGGCTGCCGCGCTGGGTCGAGCTGATCCAGGTGCACTACCCGCAGGTCACGCTGGAGCCCGACGTGGACAGCAGCGTCAACCTGCGCGAGAAGGTGCTGGCCGACGAGCTCGACCTGGTGGTCGTGCCCGATGCCTTCGCCGACACGCGCATCCCGAGCAAGCGGGTTGGCGCGGTGGAGAGCGCCTGGATGTGCAAGCCCGGCCTGGTGGAGGCCGGCCGCCGCATCCGGCTGCACGAGCTGGCCCAGCACCAGTTGCTGCTGCAGGGGTCGCGCTCGGGCACGGGCCTGCTCTACGACAGCTGGATGAAGAACCTGGGCGTGCAACCGGCCAGGCCCATCGTGGTCCACAACCTCGTGGCGCTGATCGGCCTGACGGTCTCGGGCCTGGGCGTGAGCTACCTGCCGCGCGATGCCCTGGCGCCCATGGTGCGGGACGGCCTGCTGGCGGTGCTGGACGTCACGCCGGCCCTGCCGGCCGTGCCCTACGTCGCGATGTACAAGGGCGAGCACCGCAGTTCGCTGTTGGCTTCGGTCGTCATGCTGGCCCAGGAGAGCTGCGATTTCTCGCGCATGTTCCAGGGCGACTGAGCGCTCCGGTCAGACGCCGTTGCTGTTGGGGTTCCTGTAGATGTCCTTGACCGCGTCGGTCATCGGGAAATTCAGGTTGGCGTTGCTCGGCGGGATCGGCTTCAGAAACCACTTGGCGTAAATCTCGTTGATCGCGCCCGAGGTCATGACCTCGGTCACGGTCTTGTCGACCAGCGCCTTGAAGGCCGGGTCGTCCTTGCGGTACATGATGCCGTAGGGTTCCTGGCGCAGCGACTCCTGCGTGAGGATCTTGAACTCCTCCGGGTTGGGCGCGGTGGCGATGAAGCCGGCCAGCTGCACGTCGTCCAGGATGTAGGCGGCCGTGCGGCCCGAGGCCATCATGAGAAAGCCGTCCGCGGTGTCCTTGGCCGCCAGGTCCTGCACTTCGATGTTGCCCGAGCGCTTGTATGCGCGCAGCAACTGCACGCCGGTGCTGCCGGCCACGGTGGAGACGGTCTTGCCGTTCAGGTCGGCAAAGCTGTTGATGCCCGAATTCTTCTTGACGGCCGCCGTGATGCTGGTGACGAAATGGCTGGGTGCAAAGGCCACCTGCTGCTGGCGCTGCACGGTGTTGGTGGTGGTGGCGCAGTCCAGGTCGACCGAGCCGTTGTTGAGCAGCGGGATGCGGTTGGTCGAGGTCAGGATCATGTAGCGCACCTCGAGCTTGGGCAGTCCGAGCTGGGCCTTGACCGCGTCCACGATTCTGAGGCAGATGTCGTTCGTGAAGCCGGTCGGGTCGCCGCTGCCGGTGGGCTTGTAGGAGAACGGGATCTGGCTGTCGCGCGCGCCGATGGTGATGGCGCCGCTGGACTTGATCTTGGCCAGCGTGTCGGACTGCGCCGCTGCCTGGCCGCAGGCCAGGGCGGCCGCCATGGCGATCGTCAGGGAAAAAAAGTGCTTCATGTCGGGGCCTCGGTCGAATGGATGGGCGGGGTCGATCGCGATTCTGGGAGCAAGACCGCTGATCCAAAAGCGATTTAAGTTCATCGATTTCCGATCGGAAAAGCGATGAGTCGATGCGTCAACGCCCCTGGAAACTGCTCGGCGGCTGGCCCATGGCGGCCTTGAACATGGCCGAGAACGCGCTCTCGCTGGCATAACCCGTGGCGGCCGCCACCTGCGCCACCGAGGCGCCCTGGGCCAGCAGCGGCAGCGCATGGGCCAGCGCCGCCTGCTGGCGCCACTGCTGGTAGCTGGTGCCGAGTTCGGCCTGGAACAGGCGCGCGATGGTGCGCTCGCTAGCGCCCACGTCGGCCGCCCATCCGGCCAGGGTGGTGCGCGCGGCGGGCGCCCGCACCACGGCCTCGCACAGGGCGCGCAGGCGCTTGTCGCCCAGCTGCGCATGCGGCATGGGCACGGCCAGGGCCTGCGGGTCGGCATGGGTGATCTCGTCGTGCACGAGCTGCATCAGGAGGGCCTCGCGCGCCGGCCGCAGCGGCTGCGCGTCCAGCCCCTGCACGCATTCGCGCAGCAGCGCCGAAGCCACGATCATGCGGCTGCCGCTCCAGCCCGCGGGCGTGAGGCTGGCGTGCAGATACAGCGTGCGGAATTCGGCCGCTTCCAGCACGTCGATGCAGTGCAGCTGGCCCGGCGCGATCCAGACCGCGCGCGAGGGCGGCACGATGTAGGTCAGCTCCTCGCGCCGCTCCCCTTCATCGCCTTCCGGCAGCGCGCGCACGCGCAGCGTGCCGGTGGCGCAGAAGGCCAGCTGGGCCCAGGGATGGCGGTGCGGCTCGAAATGCGTGTCGGCCGGCATGCTGCGTGCGCGCACGCGCACCGGGCGCGCCGCATCGGGCGTGAAGGGGTCGGTGTCGCCCACCGGTTCCAGTCGCGGGTGTCGCTGGGCCATGGCGCGGATTGTCCGGTATTCGACGAACTCTGTCCTTTCGTCGCATTTCCGCAGGCGTAGCATCGCCGCCATGACGACGACAACAGCGGACTCCCTGCCGGCGGGCCAGGTGAGCCTGAGACAAGACGCGCACGTGATCGGCCTGGTCGGCATCGCCCACCTGGTCAGCCACTTCAGCCAGCTGCTGCTGGCGCCGCTGTTTCCCTGGCTCAAGGACGACTTCGGCGTGGGCTATGCCGAGCTCGGCTTTCTGATGACGCTGTTCTTCGTGACCTCCTGCGCGGTGCAGGCGGCCTCGGGCTTCGTGGTCGACCGTTTCGGCCCGCGGCCCGTGCTGTTCGGCGGGCTGGCGCTGCTGGGGCTGGCGGCTTTCGGCTATTCACTGAGCACGCACTACTGGATGCTGGCGGCGTTTTCCATCGTGGCCGGCGTCGGCAACGGCGTGTTCCATCCGGTCGATTACACGCTGCTGAACCGCAAGGTCAGCGCGGCGCGGCTGGGCCACGGCTACAGCGTGCACGGCATCACGGGCAGCCTGGGCTGGGCCGTGGCGCCGGCCATGCTGGTGCCGATCACGATCGCGACGTCCTGGCGCGTGGCACTGGTCTGTGCCGGCATCTTCGCGTTCGCGGTGCTGGCGCTGCTGCTGCTCAACCGCGACAAGCTGGAACTGCCTGCCGCGCCGGCCAAGGCCGGCGGCGCTGCGGCCGACAGCAGTTTCGGCTTCCTGCGCATCCCGGCGGTGTGGATGTGCTTCGGTTTCTTCTTCTTCTATGCCGTGGTGCTGGGCATCGTGCAGGTGTTCGCGCCCGGTGCCGCGCGCGAGCTGCACGCCGTGCCCGTGGCGCAGGCCGCGCTGTGCCTGACGGTCTACATGGTCTGCAGCGCGCTGGCCATGGTGGCGGGCGGCTTCCTGGTGGCCGACCCCACGCGCTGCGAGAAGCTGGTGGCGTTGGGCTTCGGTTTCGCGGCGTGCATGGCGCTGGCGCTGGGCCTGGCGCACCCGCCCGCCTGGATGGTGCCCGTGCTGTTCGGCCTCATGGGCCTGGGCGCGGGCATCGCCGGGCCCTCGCGCGACATGATCGTCAAGCGCGCCACGCCGGCCAATGCCAGTGGCCGGGTCTACGGCGTGGTGTATTCGGGCCTGGACATCGGCCAGGCCATCGCGCCGCTGGTCTTCGGCACGCTGATGGACCAGCACCAGTACCGCAGCATCTTCATCGGCCTGGCCGTGGTGCAGGCGGTGATGATCGCCAGCGCCTTCAACGTGGGCCGCGTGCGGCGCACGGCCCTGGCGCCGGCCTGAGCGTCCGAGGCAGCCTTGCGCCGCCCCGTGCCGGAGCGGCTGACGGCCGCCGGCGTGGCGATCCTGGCGTCCGCCGGCCCGAGCCGTCGCGACGTCAGCCCGCGAGCAGTGCGTCCAGGCGCTGCAGGCCCGCGATGGTCTGCACGCAGGCCTGCGCAGCCTCCGTGCCCTTCACGGCGAAGTGTTGGTGGAAATACTTGCGGTGCTCCACGTGTTCGTGGAAATGGTGCGGCGTCAGAACCGCCGAGATCATGGGCACGCCCGTCTCGAGCTGCAGGTCCATCAGGCGGCTGACCACGGTGTTGGCCACGAACTCGTGGCGGTAGATGCCGCCATCGACGACCAGCGCGCAGCAGACGACGGCGCCGTAGCGGCCCGACTGCGCAAGGCGCTTGGCGTGCAGCGGAATTTCGAAAGCGCCGGGCACGTCGAGCACGTCGATGCGCTCGCGCGCGATGCCCTGGCGTTCCATTTCGGCCAGGAACGCATCGCGTGCCTGGTGCACGATGTCGGCATGCCACTGTGCCTCGACGAAGGCGATGCGGCGCTGGTCGCTGCCGCTGTGGGAGGAGAGAGGAAGGTCGTTGAGCTGACTCATGGTGTTTCCTTGGAACAAGGTTGGCCTGAATCAGGGCGCACGAGCGCAAAGCACAGCGCACCGCCACGGGGGCGTGCGCCAGCATTGGCGATCGCGCTCTCTTTCATTCGGACTGTGACCGTCGGCTCCGGGATCGCACCGGTATCTGCTGACCCTCGCACGCGAGGTGCGAGGCGCTCGCGGGCTTGTGCGGGTTGCCCCGCCATCACCGCCGGTGGGGAATTGCACCCCGCCCTGAGAACGCTTTGCGCCAGCCGCGGAGGCTGGCGCCGCGCGATTCTAGGCGGCTCGTCACCGCCCTGCGGTGCCTATGGACGCCTGTGCGACAGGAAGAAGCGCAGCATCTCGGCGCTGGCATCCACGCCGCCCGGTGCGGTGTGGCTGCCCTGCGCACTGCCGCCCGACCAAGCATGGCCCAGGCCGTGGACCACCCAATGCTCCACGACCGGGCGGCCGTCCGCCGTGCGGTGGACCGTGCGTGTGAAGGACTGGCCGCCGGGCGCGCGGCCCCGGGTGGTCTCGGGGGGGCCATCGCCCTGCGCGCGCGCCGCCGCTGTGGCAAGGGCCGCCCCGTTGGCACGGTGGACGGTGCTGTCGGCGTCGCCATGGAACACGATGGCAGGAAGGCCTTGGGGCTTGCCCGCGGCCGTGGTCGCGGGCCCGCTGCGCATGGCGGCCAGCGCGGCCGGCAGGTCGGAGGCGACCCCCTGCGGCAGGCCCGAGTGCACACCGACGGCCGCGAAGACGTCGGGATGGCTGTGCCCCAGGATGTCGGCCATGGCCCCGCCTGCCGACAGCCCCGCGACGTAGATGCGCGACGCGTCGACCGCGTGTTCGGCAGCGATCTTGCGCGTCAGCGCGGCCAGCAGATCGGGCTCGCCCCGGTCGCGCCGCTGGTGCTGGGCCTTGAACCAATTCCAGCAGCGGTGCGCATTGGCCTGCTGCGGTTGCTCGGGATAGAGCACCAGCACGCCGGCAGCGCGCGCCAGCGCGTTCATGCGGGTGCCGGTGGCGAAGTCCTGCGCATCCTGGGTGCAGCCGTGCAGCATGACCACCAGCGGCCGCGGCGCCGGCGCGGGCCCGGCCGCGGTCGGCGGCACGTAGAGTCGGTAGTCGAGCGTGCGGCCGCGGTGCGCGAAGCTGCCGCGCAGCCACTGTTCCGGCGCGGCTGAAGTGGCCGGCTCGCCGGGGGATGGCGGCACCGTGCCGTCGGGCACGACGCGGCTTTCGGCATCGATGACCATGTCATCGTGAGGCCGCTGCGGTGGGGCGGCCGGGCCGCCCAGACCGGCTTCGCGCAAGGTCCTCTGGATCAATTCGGTGGCCGCGTGCAACTGGCCGCCTTGTGTCAGCCGTGTGGCCTCGCCGAACAGATCGGTGAAGGGGTTCTTCATGGTGGAGTGTTCTCAGGTGATGCGTCCGGCCAGCGCGGCGCGGACGGCCGGGCTCGCATGCAATGCGCCCAGCACGGTGATGGATTCGATGGTCTCCGCCGCAAGGTCTGCTGGCACATCGGGCGCGATGCTGGCGAGGCCCAGCACCCTGATCTGCAGTTTCTCGCCCGCCGCTTTGGCACGCGTGAGATCGGCGACCGAGAACTGCTGTAGGCCAAGCACCAGCATCTTGCGCGCGACGACCTGGCGCAGCGCGTCGCCATGCGTCGCCAACTGGTTGCGGATGGCGGTGCGGATGAAGTCGCTGCGGTTGGCGTAGAAGCCTTCGGCCACGAGCAGGTCGACCTGGCCCAGGTCGACGTAACCCAGGTTGATGGTCAGTTTTTCGGATTCGCTGACGCGTGGAACGGAAACGGTGATCGACATGAAACATCCTTCTGCCATCCATGTGGATGGCATTTGGATGGTTTCAAGGGCTGCGACGCAATCAGTCTGTCTGGGCGTTCACCGCCAGGCGTCGCGCCCGCGCGTCGCGGCCGCGCTGGTCGTGCACCACGTAGAGCCCGGAACCAACCAGCAGCACGATGCCGCACCACGCCCAGGCATTCGGTACGTCGCCCCAGACCAGGTATCCCAGCAGCACGGCGAACAACAAGGCCGAATAGCGGAACGGTGCCGTGAGCGACACCTCGCCCTGGCGCATGCACTGGATGATCAGGAAGTAGCCGGCCACGAGGAACACCGCGGCCGCCCCGAGCCAGGCCAAGTGCACAGGGGCGAAGGGCCGCCAGCCCTGGACCAGCGACAAGGCACCGGCCAGCAGCGTGACCGCCAGCGCCGTCGACAGGGTGACGACGATGGAGGGGATGGCCGGATCGATGCGCCGCGTCAGCAGGTCGCGCGTGGCATGGAACAGCGTGCCTGCGAGGCACAGCAGCGCCCAGGCGTTGAACCCGTCGCCGGCGGGCTGCACCACGCACAGCACACCCGCGAACCCCACGGCCACCGCGAGCCAGCGCGCTGCGCCCGGGCGCTCGTGCAGGAACCAGACCGCGAACACCACCATGAACAGCGGCGCCGCAAGGTTGATGGCCGTGGCATTGCCGAGGGGCAGGTGGAACAGCGACAGCAGGTACATCACCGTGGCACAGGCATCGACCGCGGCGCGGCCCGCCACACGCGGCTGCATTACATGCCGCAGCTGTGCACCGGCCCCCAGCAGCAGGGCCATGCCCAGGACCAGTAACGAGGCCAGGGCACCGCGCAGAAAGATCAGCTGTGCCGAGGGCATGGCCTCGCTCACATGCTTGACGATTGCGTCGTTGACGACGAAGCCCGCCATCGCCCCCACCATCATCCAGATGCCGCGTCGGTTGGCGGCGGCGTGGTTCGCAAGGGGGGACGGCACGGCGCGGTTTATACCGCGCTCATGTGGCGTGCGATGCAGGTGTCCAGCACTTCGCCACCGGGGCGCTGCCACCAGTCGAGTTCCGAGAAGATCTCGACCTCGGCGAAGCCCGCGAAGCCGGCCTGCTCGACCCAGCCGCGGATCTTTTTCAGCTCCACCACGCCGTCGCCCATCATGCCGCGGTCGTTCAGCAGGTCGCGCGTGGGGGTGAGCCAGTCGCACACGTGGTAGGCCAGGAGGCGCGTGTGTTTGGCAGCGCCAGCGCGCGCGATCTGCTGCTCGAGCTTGGGGTCCCACCAGCAGTGGTAGACATCCATGGCCACGCCCAGCATGCCGGTCTGGTCGGGGTCGAGCGCGTCGCACAGGTCCAGCGCGTGCTCCAGCGTGTTGATGCAGGCGCGCTCGGCGGCCTGCATGGGGTGCAGCGGCTCGATGGCCAGCGGCATGCCGACCTCGCGCGCGTAGTCGAGCGAAGCGGCGATGCCGTCGCGCACTTCGTTGCGGGCGCGCGCGATGTCGGTGTACTGGGGCTTGCCCGCGAGCGCGCCGGGCAGCGAACCGACGACGAGCACGAGACAGGCCGCGTCCAGCGTCTTGGCCTCGTCGATGGCGCGGCGGTTGTCGTCCAGCGCGGCGGCCAGGCCGGCCCGGTCGGCGGCGGGGTAGAAGCCGCCGCGGCAGTAGCCCGAGAGCTGCATGCCGTGCGCCTTCAGCTGGCGGCGCGTGGCCTCCAGGCCGGCGGCGGCCACTTGGTCGCGCCAGGGGCTGATGGCGCGGATGCCACGGCGCGCGCACTCGTCGATGATGTGCGGCAGCTGCCACTGCTTGCGCACGGTGGCGGTGTTCATGGACAGCCATTCGTGGCTGGAGGAAAAATCGCGCATGGGGTGGGCGGTTCAGGATGAAGAAGGGGGAATGCGCTCGCGGCGCAGCTGGCGCACGATGGCAGCGTTGTCGAGTTCGCCGTCGCCGGCGGCGACGGCGGACCGCATCAGCCGGGCGTGCACGGCGGACAGCGGCAGGTCCTGGTTCTGGGCCGCCGCCGCGGCCAGCATCAGGTCCACGTCCTTGAGGTGCTGGCGGATGCGCGACTGCGGTTCGAAGCGCTCTTCGACCATCATGCGGCCCTTGGCCTCGGCCGCGCCCGAACGTGCGGGTGTGGCCAGCACGAGTTCGAGGAAGGCCGCGGGCGCGATGCCCAGGCGTTCTGCGAACACCATGCCTTCGGCCAGCACGGCGCGGTTCAGGCCCAGCACGAGGTTGGTCGCCAGCTTGGCACGCGCGCCCATGCCGGCGCCGCCCACGTGCACGCGGGTGGCGGCGATGCAGTCCAGCAGCGGCGCGGCGCGGGCCAGGGTGACCGCATCGGTGCCGACCAGCATGGTGGCCTGGCCGGCCGCGATCTGTTCGCTGGACCCGGACAGCGGCGCCTCGACGAAGCCCAGACGGCGTGCGGCGAGCCGGCCCGAAAGTGCTTGCAGCTGGTCGGGGTCGCCGGTGGAACAATCGATCAGCAGTTGCGTGCGCGGCGCCGTGCCCGACAGCAGGCCTGTCGCGCCCTCCACGCTGTCGATGACGCCGGCCGTGTCGAACACGGCCAGCACCACGTGGTCGCAGCGTTCGCCGAGTGCGCGCGCGCTGTCGGCCGCGTCGAAGCCCTGCGCCGTGAAGCCTGCACGCGCCTCTTGCTGGATGTCGTGGCCCAGCACGGCCATGCCGGCCGCCCGCAGGCGCTGGGCGATGGCCTGGCCCACGAGGCCCAGGCCGATCAGGCCGACCGGAGCGCCCGTCATAGCGAAGCCCCGCCGCAGACGCGGATGTCCTGGCCCGTGATGGGCGCCGCTGCGGGCGAGAGCAGAAAGCCGACCAGCGCGGCGATTTCGTCGGGCTCGATGAGCCGGCCCATGGGCGGCAGCTTGGGTCGTTCGGTCTGGCGCGCCGGATCGTCCAGCATGCCGGTGCGCGTGGCGGCCGGCGAGACCACGTTGACGGTGACGCCCTGGGCCACGACCTCGGCCGCCCAGCTGCGTGCCAGTGCCAGCATGGCGGCCTTGGTGGCGGCGTACTGGCTGCGGCCGGCCACGCCGCTGGCGACGCGGCTGCCGATCAGCACCACGCGGCCGTGGCCGGCGCCGGCCATGGCGGGCAGCAGGATGTTGGCGATGCGGCTCAGGGCGTCCACGTGCAGCTGCCACATGCGGGCGCCGTCTTCGGGCTGCAGGCGGCCCAGCGGCGCCACCCGCAGCACGCCGGCGGCGTGCACGAAGGCCTGCACACCCTCGGCCGCGCGGGCGGCCGCTTCGGTGGCCATGCCGTCGGCCAGGTCCACCTGCACATGGCGGTAGCCCGCATGGTCGATGGTGGCTGCCGCGCGGTCCATGCCCGTCACGGCCCAGCCCTGCCCGAGCAGTGCCCGGGCGATCGCGGCGCCGATGCCGGCGCTGCTGCCGGTCACGACGGCGCGTGGATCACTCTGGGCGGATGTTGGCATCGGCAATCGTCTTGAACGCGCGCGCCGTGTCGTCCTTCTGGAAGCGCGCGAACTCCTCGGGGCTGCCGCCGCCGAGCAGGATGCCCTGCGAGGTCAGGCGTTCCTTCATGTCGCCGGCCAGGGCCTTGTTGACCTCGGCGTTGAGCTTGGCGGTGACGTCGGCCGGCAGCTTGGCGGGGCCCCACAGGCCGTACCAGCTGTAGAACTCGTAGCCGGGGATGGTCTCGCCGACGGTCGGCACCTCGGGCAGCGTGGGCAGCCGCGTCTTGGAGGTCACGGCGATGATCTTGAGCATGCCGCTCTTGTAGAACGAGGTCGCGCCCAGCACCGGGTCGACGAAGCCGGCGATCTGCCCGCCCACCAGGTCCTGGTAGGCCGGCGCCGAGCCCTTGTACGGCACGATCTGCAGGTTCAGGCCCGCGCTGCTCTTGATCAATTCGGTCGAGAAATGCCCGGCCGAGGCAATGGAGCCGACCGCGAAGCTCAGCTTGCCAGGGTTGGCCTTGGCATAGGTGATCAGCGACTTGACGTCGGTGATCGGCAGGTCCTTGTTGACCGAGACCGACAGCGGCGCCTTGGCCACCAGCGCGATCGGCGTGAAGTCGGTGAGCGGGTCGTAGGGCGGCGTCTTCAGGAAGTGCGTGGAGGTCGTGAAGGTCGAGGCGTTGAACAGCAGCGTGTAGCCGTCGGCCGGCGACTTGGCCACGTTGTTCGAGCCGATGGTGGCGTTGCCGCCCGGCCGGTTGTCGATGATGAAGTTCTGGCCGGTCTGCTCGCTGAGCTTTTGCGCGAGCAAGCGGCCCACGGTGTCCAGCGTGCCGCCCGGCGGGAACGGGATGATCACGCGCACGGGCTTGTTGGGGTAATCGTTGGCCAGTGCGGCCGTGAATGGCAGTGCGAGCGCGAGCGCCGTCAGGGCGCGGCGTGAAATGGCGTGCATGTCTGTCTCCATCAGTGGGAGGGGCCGCGTTTGCGGCCCCGGAACTCAAGCGATGCCGTGGACGGCCAGCAGCGAGCGCATGCGCTGCACGGCCAGTTCGGGCTTCTCCAGCACGTTGGCCGCGTCGGCCAGACGGAACAGTTCTGCCAGGTGCTGCAGCGAGCGCGTGCTCTGCTGGCCGCCGACCATGCTGAAGTGCTTCTGGTGGCCGTTGAGCCAGGCCATGAACACCACGCCCGTCTTGTAGAAGCGCGTGGGCGCCGCGAAGATGTGGCGCGACAGCGGCACCGTGGGGCCCAGGATGGCGTGGAATTCTTCGAGCCTGCCTTCGGCCAGCTTGCCCAAGGCTGCGCTGGCCGCCGGCGCGATCGCGTCGAAGATGCCCAGCAGCGCGTCGCTCTGGCCATGCGTGGGCTCGCTGCCCCAGCCGTCGCCGGCAATCAGCTCGGCATAGTTGAAGTCGTCGCCGGTATACATGCGCACGCCCGCGGGCAGGCGCCGGCGCATGGCGATCTCCTTGTCCTTGTCGAGCAGGGAGATCTTGATGCCGTCCACCTTGGTCGGGTTGGCGGCGATCACGGCCAGGGCGGTGTCCATGGCGGCATCGGCGTCGTCGCTGCCCCAGTAGCCTGCGAGGGCCGGGTCGAACATCGGGCCCAGCCAGTGCAGCACCACGGGCTGCTTCGCCTGCGAGAGGATGCGGCCGTACACGCGCTCGTAGTCGGCCGGGCTCTTGGCCACGCGGGCCAGCGCGCGGCTGGCCATGATGATGAGCTTGCCGCCGAGCTTCTCGATCGCGGCCATCTGCTCTTCATAGCCGCGGATCACGTCGTCGACGGTCTTGACGCTGTCGATGTCCAGGTGGTCGGTGCCGCAGCCCGAGGCCACGAAGGCGCCGGGGTGGTCGCGGGCCGCGTCCAGGGATCGGCGGATCAGTTCCAGCGAGGTCGGCCAGTCCAGGCCCATGCCGCGCTGGGCCGTGTCCATGGCCTCGGCCACACCCAGACCCAGCGACCACAGGTGCTGGCGGTAGGCGATGGTGGCGTCCCAGTCCACGGCGGCCGTGAGCCAGGGATCGACGGCGGCCAGCGGGTCGGCCACCACGTGCGCGGCCGAGTAGGCGATGCGGTTGAATTTCAGGCCGGCCGGCGGGCGGGCCAGCGGCTGGCCGCGCAAGGTGTAGTCGGCGAGGCCTTGCGGCGTGGGGAGTTGGATCGAGAGCGCCATGGCGTCAGACCTTCAGTTCGGGCACGTCGACCCAGCGGCGTTCCTTGTGCGACTGCAGCGCGGCCTCGACCAGCTGCACGCCCTTGGCGCCCTCGGGCAGCGTCCAGCTGTAGGGGGCGTCTTCGACCACGTGGCGGATGAAGTGCTCCCACTGGATCTTGAAGCCGTTGTCGTAGACCATGGAATCGGGCACGTCCTGCCACTGGTCGAAGAAGTTCATGGTCTGCTTGACGTCCGGATTCCAGACCGGGCGCGGCGTGGTCACGCGGCTCTGGGCCCGGCAGTCCGTGAGGCCCGCCACAGCCGAGCCGTGCGTGCCATCGACATGGAAGGTCACGAGGTCGTCGCGGCGCACGCGCGTGGCCCAGCTCATGTTCAGCTGGGCAATGACATCCTCGCCGCCGTGGCCCTTGAGCTGGCAGGTGGCGTAGGCCGCGTCGTCGGCCGTGGCCGTGTATTCCTTGCCAGCCTCGTCCCAGCGCTTGGGGATGTGCGTGGCGGCCAGGCAGGAGACGGATTGGACCTTGCCGAACAGGTTGTCCAGCACGTAGCGCCAGTGGCACATCATGTCCAGGATCATGCCGCCGCCGTCTTCGCTGCGGTAGTTCCAGCTCGGACGCTGGATGGGCTGCAGGTCGCCTTCGAACACCCAGTAGCCGAACTCCAGGCGCACCGACAGCATCTTGCCGAAGAAACCGGCGCGGCGCAGCATGTCCAGTTTGCGCAGGCCGGGCAGGAACAGCTTGTCCTGCACGGCGCCGTGCTTGAGGCCGGATTTGCTGGCGGTCTTGGCGATCTCCATGGCCTCGGCCAGCGTGGTGGCGATCGGTTTTTCGCAGTAGACGTGCTTGCCGGCGCGCAGCGCCTGGGCCAGCAGCGTGGGGCGCATCTGCGTGGTGCCGGCGTCGAAGAACACCGTGTCGTCCTTGTTGGCGAGGGCCGCTTCGAGGTTGGTGCCCCAGCGCGCGATGCCGTGGGCCTTGGCCAGCGCCTCGATCTTCTCGGCATTGCGGCCGATCAGGATCGGGTCGGGCATCACCTTGTCGCCGTTGGAGAGCGTGACGCCGCCCTGGTTGCGGATGGCGACGATGGAGCGGATCAAGTGCTGGTTCATGCCCATGCGGCCGGTGACACCGTGCATGATCAGACCAAGGCGTTGGGTAGGCATAGCGGACTTCCTGCGAACGTGAAGGGAAACGGAAAGGGGGCGGGGCGGTCAGTTGGATGGCGAGAGTCCGGCGGCCTTGACCAGCTTGGCATTGGCCTGGATCTCGGTCTTGATGTAGGCGTCGAACTCTTCGGGCTTCATGGTCCAGGCGTCGGCACCGAGCTTGGTGAAGCGCTCCTTGACCTCGGGACTGGCCAGCGCCTTGAGCACTTCGTCGTGCAGGCGGTTGACGATCTCGCGCGGCGTCTTGGCCGGGGCCATCATGCCGATCCAGAAGTTGAATTCCGAGCCGGGCACGCCGCCTTCGGCCGTGGTCGGCACGTCGGGCAGGGCGCTCGCGCGCTTGGGTGAGCCGACGGCCAGCGCCAGCAGCTGGCCGTCCCTGATCTGGCCGATCACGGGCGCGATCGGGGAGAAGTAGTAGTCCACGCGGCCGGCCAGCACTTCGGTCACGGCCTCGGCCGAGCCCTTGAACGGGATGTTGGTCGCATCGATGTGGGCGGCCATCTTGAACTTCTCGGCGTTCAGGTGGGTGGCGCTGCCCTGGCCCGCGGAGGCGAAGTTCAGCTTGCCGGGTTCGGCCTTGGCCCTGGCCACCAGCTCCTGGACCGACTTGATGCCCTTGGCCGGCGAGATCACGAGCACGTTGGGCGTGCTGGAGATCGGCGTGATGCCGGCGAAATCGGCCACGGTATCGAACGGGAGCTTGGCGAAGGTGGACGGGCTGACCGTGTGCGAGGACGAGTGGATCATGATCGTGTAGCCGTCCGGCACGGCAGTGGCCACGGCCTGCTGGCCGATCGTGCCGCTGGCGCCGCCGCGGTTGTCCACCACCAGGGTCTGGCCCATGCTCTGGCCCATCTTGTCGGTGATGGCGCGCGCGATGATGTCCGTGGTGCTGCCGGCCGCGAACGGCACGACCACGCGGATCGGCTTGTTCGGGTAGTTGCCCTGGGCGGCGGCGAAGGCCGGGAGCAAGGCAGCGGCGAGCAGGGTGGCCAGGCGGGTCGAGGTCATGTCGGGTCTCCGGATGTTAGTTTTTCACCAAATGGTGAATTGCCGCATTCTAGGAACCCGGGATTCCCGGCGTCAACGCACGCCCTGGCTCAGCTCCTAAGTACATACCCTAGGACGACCTCGCACATGTGGGACAGGCGTTCGTGCTGGGCCTTGGGGGTCATGAGGTCGCGGCCGAAGACGGCGCGCAGCGTGTGCTGGTTGGACAGGTAGAAGTACGCCATGCCGGCAATGGAAACGTACAGCTGCAGCGGATCGATGCCGCCGCGAAACAGGCCTTCGATGCGGCCGCGCTCCAGGATCTGGGCCAGCGTGTCGATGAGCGGCGAGTTCATCTCGCGCACCCGGGCCGATTGCGCCAGATGCGCGCCGCGGTGCAGGTTTTCGCTGTTGAGCAAGGTCAGGAACTCGGGGTGCGCGAGGTAGTAGTCCCAGGTGAACTCGGTGAGCCGGCGGATCGCCTGGGCCGGCGGCAGCTCCTCCAGGTGCAGCTGCTTCTCGGCCTCCCGGATGTCCAGGTAGGTCTGCTCCAGCACGGCCAGAAACAGGCCGTCCTTGCTCTCGAAGTAGTAGTAGATCAGGCGCTTGTTGACGCCGGCGCGCTCGGCGATGCGGTCCACGCGCGCGCCGGCCAGACCGTAGCGCGCGAACTCCTCGCGCGCGGCGTCCAGGATGATCAGCTGCGATCGGTCGGCATCGCGGGTGCGCGGTTCGGCCGGGGTGGGGTTGGCGCTCATGGCTGGATAGTTAACTGGTTGGTGAATAAAGGCAAGAGGGGAAGACCCTCGGCCCATAATGGCCGCCGTCTTTCGCAACGCAGCTTCCCACAGGAATTCCATGAGCAAACAGATCGCGGGTCATTTGTTGGTGCAGTGTCTGGTCGAGCAGGGCGTGAGCCACGTGTTCGGTGTTCCGGGCGAGAGCTACCTCGCGGCCTTGGATGGCTTTTACGCCTACGGCGACCGCATCCAGTTCGTCATCAACCGACAGGAGGGCGGTGCTGCGTTCATGGCCGAGGCGCATGGCAAGCTGACGGGCCGGCCCGGCGTTTGTTTTGTGACGCGCGGGCCCGGTGCCACCAATGCCTCGATCGGCGTGCACACGGCCTTCCAGGATTCCACCCCCATGGTGCTGTTCGTCGGCGACGTGGCCAGCGACTCGCGCGACCGTGAAGTGTTCCAGGAGGTCGACTACCAGAGCTTCTTCGGCCCCAGCACCAAGGGCTTCGCCAAGCGCGTGGAGCGCATCGACGATGCGCGTCGCATTCCCGAGTACGTGGCGCGCGCCTTCGCCACCGCCATGAACGGCCGGCCTGGCCCCGTGGTGCTGGCCCTGCCCGAGGACATGCTGGTGCAGGAGGTCGACGTCGCGCCGCTGCCGCGGGTGGAAGCGGTGCAGGCCTGGAGCGATCCCGGCGCGCTGCGCACGCTGCGCGAGATGCTGCTGGCGGCGAAGAAGCCGCTCGTGATCGCCGGCGGCAGCGGCTGGACGCCGCAGGCCGCGCAGGCCCTGCAGCGCTTCGCTGAGAACTGGAAGCTGCCGGTGGGCAATGCCTTTCGCTTCCAGGACACGTTTGACAACTGGCATCCGCAGTACGCCGGCGACATCGGCATCGGCATCAACCCCAGGCTCGCACAGCGCGTGAAGGAATGCGACCTGATCGTGGCGATCGGCCCGCGGCTGGGCGAGATGACCACGGGCGGCTACACGCTGCTGCAAGCGCCGCGCAGCGCGCAAAAGCTGGTGCACATCCACGCCAGTGCCGAGGAGCTCAACCGCGTCTACCAGGCCGACCTGGCCATCAATGCCACCATGAACGCGGCGGCGCGCTCGCTCGAGGTGCTGACGGCGCCGACCAGTCTGCCGTGGGAGGACTGGACCCTGGCTGCCAACGCCGACTATCTGGAGAACCTTCAGCCGCAGGCACTTCCAGGCGACATCGACATGCCTGCCATCGTGGGCCTGCTGCAGAAGCATCTGCCGGCCGACGCGGTGGTGACCAACGGCGCGGGCAACTTTGCCAGCTGGATGCACCGCTTCTTTCGCCACCACGGCCTGGCCAAGGGGCACAAAACCCAGCTGGCGCCGACCAACGGGGCCATGGGCTACGGCGTGCCGGCGGCGATCGCGGCGGCCATCACGACGGGGCGTGTGGCGTTCACGATTGCCGGGGACGGCGACTTCCTCATGAACGGTCAGGAGCTCGCCACGGCCGCGCAGTGCGGTGCCAAGAGCATCATCCTGCTGCTCAACAACGGCATGTTCGGGACCATCCGCATGCACCAGGAGCGCGAGTACCCCAAGAACGTGAGCGGCACGGCTCTGGCCAATCCCGACTTCGTGAAGCTGGCCGAGGCCTACGGCTATGCCGGCGTGCGCATCACGCGCACCGAAGAGTTCGAGGCCCAACTGCTGGCGGCGCTGGAGCGGCCGAACGGCACGCTGATCGAGGCGGTGCTGGACCCCGAGGTCATCACCACGCGCGGCACCTTGAGCGCGATCACGCAGGCCGCGCTGAAGAAGACCGGCGCGGCCTGAGCGCCAAATGAAAAAGGCCGGCGGAGCCGGCCTTCGATGAAGACGGTGAGGCCCGTCTTACTTGAGGTGCTTGCCGATCAGGCCAGCCATCTCGAACATGGACACCTGGGCCTTGCCGAAGACTTCCTTCAGCTTGGCGTCGGCGTTGATCATGCGCTTGTTGACGCTGTCCTGCAGCTTGTTCTTCTTGATGTAAACCCACAGCTTGCTGACCACCTCGGTGCGCGGCATCGGTGCTGCACCGACCACACCGGCCAGGGCGGCGCTGGGCGTCAGGGCCTTCATGAAGGCGGCGTTGACGGCGCGCTTCTTGGCGGGAGCGGCGGCCTTCTTGGCCGGAGCCGCCTTCTTCGCGGATGCGGCGGCCTTCTTCGCCGGAGCCGCAGCCTTCTTGGCGGGGGCGGCGGCCTTCTTTGCCGCCGGTGCCTTCTTCGCCGCGGCCGGGGCCGCCTTCTTTGCCGGAGCCGCTTTCGCGGGCGCTTTCTTCGCAGTTGCCATGATTGAGATTCCTTTTTGGTGTTGCGTTGTCACCAGCGAAAAAAACCTTCCTCACTGGCAGAGCGGATGCTAATGGAGAAGAAACGCCTTTCCAAGAGAGAGCACGCCCTTTTTCGCTCTGCGCGGCGAGGATTGTTCGCCTGCGAACACGCGACCTGTGCAGGGCCGACAAGCGCACGTCCTGGCGGACGCGGCGAGGCGCGCAGCCTGCGTCTGTCGGGGTCGCGCAATGCGCCGCTGCGCCGGCCGCAAAGATTTCCCTGGAGCGATCTTGCTCGACGAAAGAGGTTCCTCAGAATGACGAGTTTCGGATAAGTAGAATTCTCGTCTGCTTCAATTTTCAAAAGCCTTTCAAATGATTGCTGAAGCCCACGCGCTCGACGCCTATGACGACAAAATCCTCGCTGAGTTACAGCGAGATGCCCGCATGACCATGGCCGAACTCGGCCGCCGGGTGCATCTGAGCCAGCCGGCAGTCACCGAGCGCGTGCGCAAGCTCGAGATCGCAGGGGTCATCAAGGCCTACCGCGCGGAGCTCGATCTGTCGCGTCTTGGCTACGGTATCCGTGCGCTCGTGCGGGTCGGTCGCGCCGAGTACGCGCGCGTGATCAAGCTCATCGAACAAACGCCCGAGGTCATCAATGCCTTCAACGTGACCGGCGAGGACAGCTGGGTTCTCGAGATCGCGGTGATCGACGTGCCGCACCTGGACGCGGTGGTGAGCAAGTTCTGCGTATTGGCGGACACCTCGACCTCCATCGTGCTGAACGCGCCGCGCGAGCACGCGCCGGTGCTGCCCGCGCGCCAGGAGAATGTGCGCCCAGCGGCGCACCGCCTCAAAGATCGCTGACCGAGCGGCTTGGCAGTGTGGCGAGGGCCACGCCGACCAGGGCGATCGCCAGCGCCAGCAATTCGAGGACACCCATGCGCTCGCCCAGCGCGAGCACGCCCGTCAACGCGGCGCTGACGGGCAGCAACACGGTGAACACCCCAGCCTGTGCCGCGGGGATGGTGCGCAGGCCGGTCATCCAGAGCCACACGGTCCAGATGCTGGCGGCCAGGGCATAGAACACCAGCAGGATCCACAGCCCCGCGCTGACGGCGCCGAAGTCGAACTGCGCGGCGAAGTACAGCCCGAACGGCGTGGCGAGCACGAGGCCCCAGAGGTTGATGAGTGCACTGATGCGCTTGGGGCCCAGGCTCCCGGTGAGCTTCTTGCCGATCACGGCGTATGCGGCCTCGCACAGCACCGCGGCGAACAGCAGCAGGTGCCCCAGCACCGGGTTGCCCTGGCCACCGCCTGGCGTGCCGTGGCCTGGCTTGGCGAGGCCCAGCAGACCGATGCCGCCCACGGCGCAGGCGACGGCGGCCCAGGTGCGGCCCGTGACGCGCTCGCGCAGCAGCAGCCAGCTGGCGACCGCCACGGCAGCCGGAATGGCCGCCATGACCACGCCTGCAGAGACGGCGCTGGTCATGCTGACGCCGTAGATCATGCAGATCGAGAACAGGAAGTTGCCGAGGAAGGACTCCAGGAACACGAGGCGGCGGGTACTCGGCCGCATCGGTGGTTCGTTGGCCGGCTTGCGCAGCCAAGGCAGCATGGCGATGGCGGCGACGCCGAAGCGCAGCCATGCCAGCAACAGCACGGGAAAGGCGGCCGCCAGCGGCTTGGACAGCGCGACATAGCTGCCGACCAGCGTCATGCTCGCAGCAAGACAGGCGCTGGCGGCGAGGCGGTTGGAGGAGGGGGTGGAGAGGCTCATGTCGTAGGGGCTGCGAACAGCCGCGCATCATGGCGCATGGTGGAGGAAGGGGTCCGCGCGGCGCTTTCCCGTGGTGGCTGCCACGCAAGCCCGCCCGATGCGCATGGGCAAGGTTGATTGCTGCACTGCATCAGCAAAAACATCATTTCGTCATGCGGAAACGGATTTGCTGGCGTGCGGGTGATGCTTTTTGGAATGGAATTCGTCTTTTTGCATTACGGAAATATGTTTCTATGTCGTTGATGCAGATGATTTATTTTTTTGTCTTGTATAAGACATATGAGAAAAATCAAGTCTTATATAAGACATAGAATTCATCCATCCCATCAACGTCCTGGAGAACTTCCATGCCCCAATCGCTCACCGAACAACTCAGCCGTGAACAGCAGATCGCCGCCCTCGAGAAGGACTGGGCGGCCAACCCGCGCTGGAAGGGCGTCAAGCGCGGCTACAGCGCCGCCGACGTGGTGCGGCTGCGTGGCTCGTTGCCCATCGAGTACACGCTGGCCAAGCGCGGTGCCGACAAACTCTGGGAGAAGATCAATGGTGGCGCCAAGAAGGGCTATGTGAACGCCTTTGGCGCGATCTCCGCCGGCCAGGCCATGCAGCAGGCCAAGGCCGGCCTGGAGGCGGTCTACCTGTCGGGCTGGCAGGTGGCCGCCGACGGCAACACCTCCGAAACCATGTACCCCGACCAGTCGCTGTACGCCTACGACTCGGTGCCGACCATGGTCCGCCGCATCAACAACACCTTCAAGCGCGCCGACGAGATCCAGTGGGGCCGCGGTATCGAGCCGGGCAACAAGGAGTTCATCGACTACTTCCTGCCCATCGTGGCCGATGCGGAAGCCGGCTTCGGCGGCGTGCTGAATGCCTTTGAGCTCATGAAGAACATGATCGCGGCTGGTGCCGCCGGCGTCCACTTTGAAGACCAGCTGGCCGCCGTCAAGAAGTGCGGCCACATGGGCGGCAAGGTGCTGGTGCCCACGCATGAAGCCTGCGAGAAGCTGATCGCCGCGCGCTTCGCTGCCGATGTCATGGGCGTCTCCACCATCGTGCTGGCGCGCACCGATGCGGAAGCGGCCAACCTGATCACTTCCGACCACGACGCCAACGACAAGCCGTTCCTGACCGGCGAGCGCACGCAGGAAGGCTTCTACCGCGTCAAGAACGGTCTGGAGCAGGCCATTAGCCGCGGCGTGGCCTACGCGCCCTACGCGGACCTTGTGTGGTGCGAAACCGGCACGCCGGACCTGGGCTTCGCCCGCGAGTTCGCACAGGCCGTGCACGCCAAGAGCCCGGGAAAGCTGCTGTCGTACAACTGCTCGCCCTCGTTCAACTGGAAGAAGAACCTGGACGACAAGACGATCGCCAAATTCCAGGAAGAACTGTCCGCACTCGGCTACAAGTACCAGTTCATCACCCTGGCCGGCATCCACGTCAACTGGTACAACACCTTCAAGTTCGCCCACGCCTATGCACGCGGCGAAGGCATGAAGCACTACGTGGAAATGGTGCAGGAGCCCGAATTCGCAGCACGTGAGCAGGGCTACACCTTCGTGTCGCACCAGCAGGAGGTCGGCGCCGGCTACTTTGACGACGTGACCACCGTGATCCAGGGCGGTTCGTCCAGCGTCAAGGCGCTGACCGGTTCGACCGAGGAAGAACAGTTCCACTGATCTGATAGGTTGAGGAGACGCGGCCCCGGCAGTCATCTGCCGGGGCCATTTTTGTTTGGGCCGCTAGAATGCTCGCTTTGCTTCCACGAACAAGGGCGAGAAAGGCATGCTGGTTATGACACCGCGAACTACCACGGAGACCTCCGCCGGCCGCTGAGGCCGATCGTTCGCGCCTGCCTGCCTGCATCCCCACCAGAAAAGCGCGGACCTGTTCCGCGCTTTTTTGTTGGCGCATCGTTCTTCACCCTGATGAGCATTGAACCCATGATCCACATCACGCTTCCCGACGGTTCGCAGCGCGAGTTTCCTGGCCCGGTCACGGTGGCCGAAGTCGCTGCGTCGATCGGTTCCGGCCTGGCGAAGGCGGCCCTGGCCGGCAAGATCAACGGCAAGGTCGTCGACACGAGCCACCAGATCACGGCCGACAGCCCGCTGTCCATCGTGACGGCCAAGGATGCCGACGGCCTGGAGGTGATCCGCCATTCCACGGCGCACCTGCTGGCCTATGCTGTCAAGGAGCTCTTCCCCGAGGCGCAGGTCACGATCGGGCCGGTCATCGAAAACGGCTTCTACTACGACTTCTCGTACAAGCGCCCTTTCACGCCCGAGGACCTGGTGGCCATCGAGAAGAAGATGGCCGAACTGGCCGCCAGGGACGAGCCCGTGGTGCGCCGCGTGCTGCCGCGGGACGAGGCGGTCGCGTATTTCGAGGGGCTGGGCGAACACTACAAAGCCGAGATCATCGCGAGCATCCCGTCCAACGAAGACGTGTCGCTGTACCGCGAAGGCAAGTTCGAAGACCTGTGCCGCGGACCGCACGTCCCCAGCACGGGCAAGCTGCGTTTCTTCAAGCTCATGAAAGTGGCCGGCGCCTACTGGCGAGGCGACCACCGCAACGAGATGCTGCAACGCATCTATGGCACGGCCTGGGCCACGAAGGACGAACTCCAGCAGTACCTCACGATGCTGGAGGAGGCCGAGAAGCGCGACCACCGCAAGCTGGGCCGCGAACTCGACCTCTTCCACATCGACGACCACGCCCCGGGCATGGTGTTCTGGCATCCCAAGGGCTGGACACTGTGGCAGGAGGTCGAGCAGTACATGCGCCGCGTGTACCGCGACAACGGTTACCAGGAGGTCAAAGGGCCGCAGATCCTGGACAAGGGCCTGTGGGAGAAGACGGGCCACTGGGAAAAGTACCGCGAGAACATGTTCGTCACGGAATCGGAAAAGCGCGACTACGCGCTCAAGCCGATGAATTGCCCGGGCCACATCCTGATCTTCAAGCAGGGCATCAAGAGTTACCGCGACCTGCCGCTGCGGTACGGGGAGTTCGGCAACTGCCACCGCAACGAGCCTACGGGCGGTCTGCACGGCATCATGCGCGTGCGCGGCTTCACGCAGGACGACGGCCACATCTTTTGCACCGAGGACATGATCCAGGGCGAAGTCACGGCCTTCACGACCCTGCTGCAGAAGGTCTACAAGGACTTTGGTTTCACTGAGATTCTCTACAAGCTGTCCACGCGCCCCGAGAAACGCATCGGCAGCGAAGAGAGTTGGGACAAGGCCGAGGCCGCGCTGGCCGAGGGCCTGCGCGCTTCCGGCTGCGAATTCGAGTACCTGCCGGGCGAGGGTGCTTTCTACGGCCCCAAGATCGAATACGTGCTCAAGGACGCGCTGGGTCGCCAGTGGCAATGCGGCACGATGCAGGTTGATCCGAACCTGCCCGAGCGGCTGGACGCGGATTTCGTGGGCGAGGATGGCGCACGCCACCGGCCCATCATGCTGCACCGGGCCATCGTCGGCAGCCTGGAGCGCTTCATCGGCATCCTGATCGAGCAGCACGCCGGCGCGCTGCCTGCGTGGCTCGCGCCAAAGCAGGTTTCCGTCCTCAATATCACGGACGGACAAGCCGATTACGCGCGGACTGTTGCCAAAACGCTGCTGGATCAAGGGTTTAGGGTGGAGCTTGATCTGCGCAACGAGAAGATTACCCGTAAAATACGGGAGCATTCGATGCAAAAGCTTCCTTACATCCTTGTCGTGGGTGACAAAGAAAGGGAAGCCGGTGCCGTCGCAGTGCGTGCCCGAGGCAATCTGGACCTCGGTGTGATGCCGCTACAGGACTTCCGAGCGAAGCTTGCCGCCGACATCGCTTCCAAGGCGTGAACCCGGGGTCAGGCAAGGCCCTTTGTTCGGTTTTGGCCGCATGCACACGACGGCTGTTGCTATTTTAAACATAGCGTTTGATGTTGAAGGATTGAGCCATCGCTACTGATTTTCGTGACCGTCGTCACCGCGAAGAACGCAAGCACCGCCTGAACCGGGAAATCATGGCCCCGGAGGTGCGTCTGTCCGGACCCGAGAACGAGCCCCTGGGCATCGTGAGTCTGGCCGAGGCCTTGCGCATGGCGGGCGAGCTGGACGTGGACCTCGTCGAGGTCGTCGCCGCGGCGAACCCGCCCGTCTGCCGGTTGATGGACTACGGCAAGTTCAAATACCAAGAGCAGAAGAAGGCGGCCGACGCGAAAGCCAAGCAGACGGTCATCGAGATCAAGGAAGTCAAGTTCCGTCCGGGTACGGACGACGGCGACTACAACATCAAGATGCGCAACATCCGGCGCTTTCTGGCCGATGGCGACAAATGCAAGATCACGCTGCGCTTCCGCGGCCGCGAGATCACGCACCAGGAGTTGGGCATGGCGCTGTTGCAGCGCATCCGCAACGACCTGGCCGACAGCATCATCGTCGAGCAGTTTCCGAAGCTGGAAGGCCGCCAGATGATCATGATGATCGCGCCGGCGCGCAAGAAGCCGGCTGCGGCCAAGCCTGCCGCGGAAGCCGCGCCCAGCGCAGCCTCCTGAGGCAGAACGAAGAATTCATTGCCGGCGGGTTGGTCGCCTGCCGGCGCTGAACGCGAGGGCCACAAGGCCTTCGCACCAAAAGTGGCTCGGGGCCAACAAGTCCGGGATCGGTTTCCGGCGCCTCACGAGCACAACCAAGAAGGAGCAGTCACATGCCCAAAATGAAGACCAAGAGCGCGGCGAAGAAACGCTTCCGCGTTCGTCCCGGTGGCACCGTCAAGCGCGGTCAAGCCTTCAAGCGTCACATCCTGACCAAGAAGACCACCAAGAACAAGCGCCAACTGCGTGGTGCTGTGTCTGTGCACGAGACCAACATGGCCTCGATGGCGCAGATGCTGCCCGGCCGCGGCATCTGATTCTCAAGACGAACAAGGAGTAATTCAATGCCTCGCGTCAAACGTGGTGTCACCGCACGTGCACGTCACAAGAAAGTTCTGAACCTCGCCAAGGGTTTCCGCGGCCGCCGCGGCAACGTCTTCCGCATCGCCAAGCAGGCGGTGATGAAGGCGGGCCAATACGCCTACCGTGACCGTCGCACCCGCAAGCGCGTGTTCCGTCAGCTGTGGATCGCGCGTATCAACGCCGCTGCACGTGAACTGGGCCTGACCTACAGCCAGTTCGCCAACGGCCTGAAGAAGGCGTCGATCGAGATCGACCGCAAGGTGCTGGCCGACATCGCCGTGCACGACAAGGCCGCTTTTGCCGGCATCGTCGAGCAGGTCAAGGCCAAGCTGGCGGCCTGAGTGCCACGCGGGTGAGACGGCCTTCGGGCCCGGCTTCATCCACCATTGCTCAGGACCTCAGGGGCCGGGATTTCCTGCAGGAGTCTCGGCCCTTTTTCATTTGCCAAGAATTCCCATGAACGATTTGGACGCCATCGTCGCGCAGGCGCGCGAGGACTTCACCGCCGCCACCACGCCGGCCGACCTGGAGAACGCCAAGGCGCGCTTCCTGGGCAAGTCCGGTCGCCTGACCGAGCTCATGAAGGGCATGGGCGCGCTCAGCGTGGACGAGAAGAAGACGCGCGGCGCTGCGATCAATCAGGCCAAGCAGGCGATCGAAGCGGCACTGAATGCCGCACGCCAGGGCCTCGCCGATGCCGAACTGGCCCTGCAGCTGAAGGCCGAGGCGCTGGACGTGTCGCTACCCGGCCGCCAGCGCGGTGCCGGTGGGCTGCATCCGGTCTCGCGCACGCTGGAGCGCATCGAGGCCATCTTCGCGAGCATGGGTTTCGACGTCGCCGACGGCCCCGAGATCGAGAGCGACTGGCACAGCTTCACCTCGCTGAACAACCCGCCCAACCATCCGGCGCGTTCGATGCAGGACACGTTCTACGTCGACATCCAGGGCGAGGACGGCATCCCTTACAACCTGCGGCCGCACACGAGCCCGATGCAGGTGCGCTATGCCCACCAGCACATCCGCAAGCATGCCGCCGCCTTCGAAGCCGCCGCGGCCGATCCCACGGGCCAGACCCGGGCGCCCGAGATCCGCGTGATCGCGCCGGGCCGCACCTACCGTGTGGACAGCGATGCCACGCACTCGCCCATGTTCCACCAGTGCGAAGGCCTGTGGCTGGGCGAGAACGTGAGCTTCAAGGACTTGAAGGTCGTGTTCACGGACTTCTGCCGGACCTTCTTCGAAAGCGACGACCTCGTGTTGCGATTTCGCCCGAGCTTCTTCCCGTTCACCGAGCCCAGCGCCGAGATCGACATCCAGTTCCAGAGCGGTCCGCTGGCCGGCCGCTGGCTGGAAGTCGCGGGCTCCGGCCAGGTGCATCCGAACGTGGTGCGCAACATGGGGCTGGACCCCGAGCGCTACATCGGCTTTGCCTTCGGCATGGGCCCGGACCGGCTGACCATGCTGCGCTACGGCGTGAACGACCTGCGGCTGTTCTTCGACGGCGACCTGCGCTTCCTGTCGCAGTTCCAGTGATCCCGCCGCTTTCCGAATAGACGAGAACAACGATGCAATTCCCAGAGTCTTGGCTGCGTGCCTTCTGCAACCCGCCGATCGGCAGCGCCGAACTGGCCGACACCCTGACGATGGGCGGCCTGGAGGTCGAGGAGCGCCGTCCCGTCGCGCCGCCGTTCAGCAAGATCGTCGTGGGTGAGATCAAGGAAGCCGTCCAGCATCCGAACGCAGACCGTCTGCGCGTGTGTCAGGTCGATGTCGGCCAGCCGGAGCTGCTCAACATCGTGTGCGGCGCGCCGAATGCGCGCGTCGGCATCAAGGTGCCCTGCGCGTTGGTCGGTGCCGAACTGCCGCTCGGCGAGGACGGCCAGCCCTTCCGCATCAAGCTCGGCAAGCTGCGCGGCGTCGAGAGCCAGGGCATGCTGTGCTCGGCGCGCGAGCTCAAGCTCAGCGAAGACCATGGCGGCCTGCTCGAGCTGGCCGCCGACGCGCCCTTGGGCCAGGACATCCGCGTGCACCTGGGTCTGGACGACATGCTGCTTACGCTCAAGCTCACGCCCAACCTGGGGCACGGCTTGTCGGTGTACGGGGTGGCGCGCGAACTGTCGGCCTTGACCGGCAGCCCGCTCCTCGCGACCGAACCTGTGCCCGTCGCGCCGCGCATCGATGACCGCCTGCCGGTGCGGGTCGAAGCGCCCGAGCTGTGCGGCCGTTTTTCCGGCCGCGTCGTGCGCGGCGTCAACACACGTGCCACCACGCCGGCCTGGATGGTCGAGCGCCTGGCGCGCTGCGGCCAGCGCAGCGTGTCGCCGCTCGTGGACATCTCCAACTACGTGATGTTCGAGGCCGGCCAGCCCTCGCACATCTTCGACCTGGACAAGATCCACGGCGGCCTCGTGGTGCGCTGGGGCCGCGAGGGCGAGCAGCTCAAGCTGCTCAACGGCAACACCGTGGCGCTGGACGCCAAGGTCGGCGTGATCGCCGATGCGCAGACCGTCGAGTCGCTGGCCGGCATCATGGGCGGCGACGCTACGGCCGTTTCCGACGACACGCGCAACATCTACATTGAGGCTGCCTTCTGGTGGCCCGAGGCGATCCAGGGCCGCTCGCGCCGTTTCAATTTCTCTACCGATGCAGGCCACCGCTTCGAGCGGGGCGTGGACCCGAGCCGTACCGTGCAGACCATCGAGCGGATCACGCAGCTGGTCCTGGAGATTTGCGGCGGCGAAGCTGGCCCCATGGACGACCAAACGCTGCAGTTGCCTGCGCAACACCCCGTGCAGCTGCGCGTGGCGCGCGCCGCGCGCGTGATCGGCATGCCACTGACCCAGGCCGAGTGCGCCGATGCGCTGCGTCGCCTGGCGCTCCCGGTGGAAGAGGGCGAGGGTGTGTTGACCGTGACGCCGCCGCCGCACCGCTTCGATCTGCAGATCGAGGAAGACCTCATCGAAGAGGTCGCACGCCTGGTCGGTTACGAGCGCTTGCCGACCACGGCGCCACTGGCGCCCATCACGGCGCGCGTGCTGCCCGAATCGCGCAGCAGCCGTTTCGCCGTGCGCCGGCGCGTGGCCGCGCTGGGCTACCAGGAAACCATCAACTTCAGCTTCGTGCAGAGCGCCTGGGAGCGCGACCTGCATGGCAACGCCCATCCGATCGCGCTGCTCAATCCGATTGCCAGCCCCATGAGCGTGATGCGCTCCTCGCTGATTGGTTCACTGCTGCAGGTGCTGAAGTTCAACCTGGATCGCCGTGCCAACCGCGTGCGCGTCTTCGAGCTCGGCCGTGTGTTCCTGCGCGATGCGGCGGTGGTCACCACAGACACGACGGTGCAGGGCATCCATCAGCCCATGCGCGTGGCGGGTCTGGCCTTCGGCGACGCCGAAGCCCTGGACTGGTCGCGCAAAGGCCAACGGGTCGATTTCTACGACGTCAAAGGCGATGTGGAAGCCTTGCTGGCCCCGCGGCGTGTGGTGTTCGAGGCGACGGAGCATCCGGCGCTGCATCCAGGCCGGGCCGCGCGCGTGCTGCTGGACGGCCGCGTGGTCGGTGTGGTCGGCGAGCTGCACCCGCGCTGGCGCCAGTCCTGGGAGCTGCCCCACGCGCCCGTGCTCTTCGAGCTGGAGCTCGATGCCGTGCAGGCGCAGCGGGTGCCTGTGGCGCAACCGGTGCCGCGGTTCCAGGATGTGGAGCGTGACATCGCTGTGGTGGTCAAGGAGTCGGTCACCCACAGTGCGGTGATGGCTGCGATCCGGTCTGCTGACGCGGGCGGTGTGCTGCGGCGCGCCGAGCTGTTCGACGTCTACCGTGCCAAGCCGGGCGCGGCCGTGCCTGCGGGCCTCGCGGGCGACGAGAAAAGCCTGGCCGTTCGGCTGGTGCTGAACGGCGGAGATGCGACACTCGCCGAGGAACAGATCGAGTCGTGCGTGCAGCGCGTTCTCGCCACCCTGGGCGAGCGTGTGGGCGCGCGGCTGCGCACTTGAGGAGGTCTGCATGCAGGCGCAGGTTGATTTCGACAACATGGACGATGAGCGGAGAGATGCGGTGAAGATTTCCGTAGAAAGCCTGGAGACGCCTGCGTTGACCAAGGCGCAGCTGGCTGAGCTGCTGTTCGAGCAGATCGGCCTGAACAAGCGCGAATCCAAGGACATGATCGATGCCTTCTTCGACCTGGTGACCACCAGTCTCGTGAACGGCATCGACGTGAAGATCTCCAGCTTCGGCAATTTCCAGATCCGTGTGAAGGCGCCGCGGCCGGGCCGCAACCCGCGCACGGGCGAAGCCATCCCGATCAAGGCGCGACGCGTGGTGACCTTCCACGCGAGCCACAAGCTCAAGGACCAGATCCAGGGCTGACGGTCGCGCCCGCAAGGCCGGACACACAGGCCTTGCGGCGCCTCTGGTTGCTTGGCGCATGCTGGTCGTTGGGGTAACCTTTGCGGCCCCCGCGCAGCCGTCCCCCCTTTCATGGGCAACATCCTTCCTTCGATTCCCGCCAAACGCTACTTCACCATCGGTGAGGTCGGCGACCTGTGCGGCGTCAAGCCCCATGTGCTGCGCTATTGGGAGCAGGAATTCACCCAGTTGCGGCCCATGAAGCGTCGTGGGAACCGCCGCTACTACCAGCACCACGAAGTGCTGATGATCCGGCGTATCCGCGACCTCCTGTACGACCAGGGTTTCACGATCAGCGGAGCGCGCAACAAACTGCAGGAGTACGGACGACCGCCGCAGGACCCTGCGGATGTGGATGTGGATGAGGTCGATGCGCTGGAGGCGGACGCCCTGACGGCCGACGAGATCGAGACTGACCCGTTCGAGCACATGTTGATCGGTGATGACGAGGCCGGTGCGGCAGCGCGCTTGGCGCAGGTGCGGCGCGAACTTTTTGAGATTCGCTCCTTACTTTCCGATATTCCCTGAATACTGCGCTATAATCGTGGGCTTCGGTGTGTGGCGCAGCCTGGTAGCGCACTTGCATGGGGTGCAAGGGGTCGAAGGTTCGAATCCTTTCACACCGACCAAAAACAAGAAGCCGATCAACGGGCCAGGGCCACAAGTCCTGGCCCGTTTTTCATTGGCGCCGCGTGCCGCTCGTGGACGAGGTGGCCGTCATTGGTTTCGTGTCAGCGGAGAGCCGAGGTTCCATGGTTGAGAAAACGCAAGCGCTCCACGTCAGCGTCGCCCCGATGCTGGACTGGACCGACCGGCATTGCCGCTACTTCCACCGACTTCTCTCGCGGCGCGCACGCCTGTACACCGAGATGGTGACGACCGGCGCGTTGCTGCATGGCGATGTGGAGCGGCATTTGCGGCTGGACGCGAGCGAACATCCTGTGGCGCTGCAACTCGGCGGCAGCGAACCGGCCGATCTGGCGCACTGCGCGCGACTGGGCGAGCAGTGGGGCTACGACGAGATCAACCTGAACTGCGGCTGCCCGTCCGAGCGTGTGCAGCGCGGTGCCTTCGGCGCCTGTTTGATGGCCGAGCCGCAACTGGTGGCCGACGGTGTGAAAGCCATGGTCGACGCGGTCGGCATTCCTGTCACCGTCAAGCACCGCATCGGCATCGACCGCGGCGAAGACTACGGCTTCGTCCGAGACTTCGTTGGCACGGTCAGCCAGGCCGGTTGCACCACCTTCATCGTGCACGCGCGCAACGCCTGGCTCAAAGGCTTGTCACCGAAGGAGAACCGCGAGATTCCTCCTTTGCGCTACGAACTCGTGCACCAGCTCAAGCGCGATTTTCCGCAGCTTGCCATCGTCATCAACGGTGGGCTCAAAACGACTGCGCAGGTCGCCGCGCAGCTGGCGGTGCTGGACGGCGCCATGCTGGGCCGCGAGGCCTACCACAACCCCTGGTGGCTGGCCGAATGGGACAGCGCCTTCTTCGGCCTGCCGGACGAGCCGGCCCGCACCCGCGAATGGGTGGAGCAGGAGATGCTGCGCTACATGGAGCGCGAGGCGCGCACGCACGGCACCCATTGGCATGCCATCGCGCGCCACATGATGGGCCTGCGCCACGGTCTGCCGGGCGCACGGCGATGGCGCCAGGTCTGGAGCGATCACCGCATGAAAGCCCTGGCGCCGGCCGAAGTCGCGGCGCTTGCGCACGCTCCCGTATCCTCGGCAGAGTCGGCACACGCCGCCTGAACCATTCCACCTTCACCAACGACCGGACCCTCGTTTCATGACCCGACACCGCATCCTGCAGCTCGGCAAGCTGCTGCCTGCCCTCGAACAAGCTCTGGCTGTCGACTACGACGTGCATCTGCTGGCTGGCGAGGCCGATCCCAAGGCCTTCCTTGCGCGCGAAGGCGCGGGCTTCGTCGGCGTGGTGACCAATGCTGCGCTGGGCATCGATGGC
The DNA here is from genome assembly GCF_007677875.1 of Variovorax boronicumulans. Taxonomy (GTDB): domain Bacteria; phylum Pseudomonadota; class Gammaproteobacteria; order Burkholderiales; family Burkholderiaceae_C; genus Pseudorhodoferax; species Pseudorhodoferax boronicumulans_A. Next base: position 66,559 of record NZ_VEDO01000005.1, read on the forward strand.
GCGACCATCGCGGCGCTGCCCCACCTGAAGGTCATCTCCAGCTTCGGTGTGGGCTTCGACAAGGTTGACGTGGCCGCCGCCCGGGCTCGCAACATCCCCGTGGGCTACACGCCCGATGTGCTCAACGACTGCGTGGCCGACACGGCCTTCGGCCTGGTCATCGATGCGGCACGCCGCTTCACCGATTCGGACCGCTACCTGCGCCGCGGCGACTGGCTCAAGGGCCCGTACCCGCTGGCCACGCGCGTGAGCGGCAAGAAACTGGGCATCGTGGGCCTGGGCCGCATCGGCCGCGTGATCGCGCGCCGTGCCAGCGGCTTCGACATGGAGGTGCGCTACCACAACCGCCGGCCGGTCGACGGCGTGGATTTCGGCTACGAGGCCACGCTCGAGGGCCTGGCACGCTGGGCCGACTTTCTGGTCGTGGCCGCGGCCGGTGGCGCCGAGTCGCGTCACCTGATCTCGCGCGAGATCCTGGCCGCGCTGGGCCCCAAGGGCTTCCTGATCAACATCGCGCGCGGCACGGTGGTGGACGAAGAGGGTCTGATCGAGGCCCTGGAGAACAAGACCATTGCGGGCGCCGGGCTGGATGTCTACGAGGACGAGCCGCGCGTTCCCGCGCGCCTGATCGCCTGCCAGAACGCCGTGCTGCTGCCGCACCTGGCCAGCGGCACGCACGAGACGCGCAAGGCCATGGGCGACCTCGTGCTCGAAAACCTGCGCAGCTTCTTCGCCACGGGGCAGGTCCAGGTCTCCGTTCCCTGAGGCCGCGGGGCTAAGCTCGGGTGTTCGACCCGAGGAGATCCCCATGTTCCAATCCCCATCGCGGCTGGCCGGCATCGCTGCCGTGCTGGCCATCACCGGCTGCGCCACCCCCTCCGGCCCGGCACCTGCCGTTCCGCTCAAGAAGCCCGACCTCGACCGCATCGCGGCGCAGCAGCAGGGCCGCGTGCCGGCCAGTTTCGCGGCCTTCCTGTCCCAGGTCGCGCAAGACCAGCCGGCGCTGCGCCCGCTGGCCGAACGCCGCCAGCGCGGCGACACGCTCAGCGCCGAGGAGCTGCAGCAGACCGCGCGCCTGCTGGGCCTGCACAACCGGTTGCTGAACCAGGCCGCCGCCATCGACGCCACGGCCCGCATGGTCGCGCTGCCCACGGTGCGCGGCAGCGTGCCGCCGCACGAAGACCCGCAGATCATCGCCTTCGGCCAGCTCGTGGGCCGCATGGCCGCCGACTTCGGCTTGCAATACCGCAACGTCGACAACCGCGTCTTCGAAGTCCGTCTCGCGGGCAGCGGCACTGAGGAGTTCGGCATCCTCACGCATGCCGACGTGGTGCCCGTGGTGGCCAGCGAATGGGTGCTGGAGGACGGCACCAAACTCGACCCCTTCCAACTCACGCGGGTGGGCGGTCTGCTGTACGGCCGCGGCAGCATCGACGACAAGGGCTCGATCGCCACGGTGCTTTACGCGATGAAGGCCGTGAAGGAGAGCGGCCTGCCGCTGGCCCGCACGATCCGGCTCATGATCGACACGACGGAGGAGACCGGCGGCGACGCGATCCGCTATTACCAGCAGCACACGCAGCTGCCGCAGTACAACATCGTGCTCGACAGCCGCTACCCGGCCGTGGTGGCCGAGAAGGGCACGGGCGCCCTGCGCGCAAGCTTCGCATTGGCGCCGGTGCGGCCTGCGGCTGCGGCTGCGGGTGCGGGTGCGGGTGCGGGTGCGGGTGCGGGTGCGGGTGCGGGTGCGGCCACCATTACCGCCCTGGCCGGCGCGGCCTCGGCCAATGCGATCCCGCAGACCGCCACGGCGCGGTTGCAGGCGGCCGAACCGGCTGCGCTGGCGGCGCGCCTGCAGACGGCGGCCACCGCGTTCGTGGCCGCGAACCTTGCGCAAGGCAAGTTCGCGATCGAGGTGGCGCCGCGTGCCGACGGCGTCGACCTCAAGGTCACCGGCACCTCGGCCCATGGCTCGCGGCCGGAGGAGGGTGTGAACCCGTTGCCGCGCCTGGCGCTGTTCCTGCAGCGCGCGGGCGTGCCGCTGGTGGACAACGGCTACGCCCAGGCCACGCGCTACATCGCCGAACTGTTCGGCCTGGACTACCTGGGCAACAAGATGGGCCTGGCCTATGCCGACAGCTTCATGGGGCCGTTGACGGCCTCGCCCACGCTGGTACGCGAGACCGCGGGCAAGGTCGAGGTCACGGCCAATGTGCGCATGCCGCGCGGCAACACGCCAGAAGCGCTGAGCGCCGCCACGCAGGCCAAGGTGCGTGCCTGGGGCGCGGCCACCGGCATCGCGGTCGAGGTGGCGCACACGCAGGGCAACTGGATGGCGCGCGACCCCAAGGGCGCCTGGCTGGCCACGCTGCTCAACATCTTCGGCGACACCACGGGCCTGCCGGCCGCGCCCGTGTCCACAGCCGGCAGCACCACGGCCAAGCAAATGCCCAATGCCATCAACTTCGGCCCGGCCATGCCGGGCAAGAAGTACACGGCGCACAACGCCAATGAGTTCAAGGAAGTCGCCGACCTGGACGCCGACATGCAGATGTTCACCGAGATGCTGGTGCGCATCGGCAACCTGCAGCAGATGCAGTAAGCGGGCCTGGGCGCATGTCCCGGCCGAGACGGCCGGACCGCGGCGGCGCTGCGAAGATCCTGCGCCGCAACAAAGCCAGACCCTCGGGAGAAGACGACCCATGAGCATCCAACGCAAGGCCTGCATCGTCGGGGCCTACGAACACCCCACGCGCAAGGCGCCCGACAAGACCGTGGCCCAGCTGCATGCCGAGGTGGCGCGCGGCGCATTGCTGGACGCCGGCCTCACGATCAACGATGTCGATGGTTACTTTTGCGCCGGCGACGCGCCCGGCCTGGGCGCGCTGAACATCGCCGACCACATCGGCCTGCACCCGCGCCATGTGGACTCGACCGACATGGGTGGCTCGTCCTATCTGGCCCATGTGGGCCATGCCGCGCAGGCCATTGCCGCGGGCAAGTGCAACGTGGCGCTGATAACGCTGGCCGGCCGGCCGCGCTCGGAAGCCTCCAGCGGCACGCAGCCGCGCAACTGGGGCCCCAACCTGCCCGACCAGCCTTTCGAGGCGCCGTTCGGCCCCGTCACCGTGAACATGTACGCCATGGTGGCCATGCGCCACATGCACGACTGGGGCACGACGGCCAAGCAGCTGGCGTGGATCAAGGTCGCCATGTCGCACCACGCCCAGCACAACCCGCACGCCATGCTGCGCGACGTGGTCACGGTCGAGGACGTGATCAACTCGCCCATGATCTCCGACCCGCTGCACAAGCTCGATTGCTGCGTGGTCAGCGACGGCGGCGGCGCGCTGGTGGTCACGCGACCCGAAATCGCGCGCAGCTTGAAGCGCCCCATCGTCAACGTGCTCGGCGCGGGTGAGGCGCTCAAGGGCCAGGAGGGCGGCAACATCGATCTGTCCTACTCGGGCGCCGTGTGGTCCGGCCCGCGCGCATTCGAAGAGGCGGGCGTGAAACCTTCCGACATCCAGTACGCGTCGATCTACGACAGCTTCACCATCACCGTGCTCATGCAGCTGGAAGACCTGGGCTTTTGCAAGCGCGGCGAGGGCGGCCGTTTCGTGGCCGACGGCAACCTGATTTCGGGCACCGGCAAGCTGCCCGTCAACACCGACGGCGGCGGGCTGTGCAACAACCATCCGGCCAACCGTGGCGGCATCACCAAGGTCATCGAGGCCGTGCGCCAGCTGCGCGGCGAGGCCCACCCTGCGGTGCAGGTGAAGAACTGCGGGCTTGCGCTTGCGCAGGGCACGGGCGGTCTGCTCGGCTCGCGCCATGGCAGCGCCACCTTGATCATGGAAAGGGCTTGAGATGACGACGATGGCACAAGACCGCGCCTGGCCCGCGCCGGTCGTCTACCCCGACAACGCCGAGTTCTGGGCCGGCACCGCGCGCGGCCAGCTGCTGGTGCGCCACTGCGAGGAATGCGGCAAGCCGCACTGGTACCCGCGCACGCAGTGCCCGTTCTGCATGTCCGACTGCACCGCCTTCAAGCCCTCGGCCGGCAAGGGCGCGATCTACAGCTTCACCGTGTGCCGCCGTGTCGGCCCGGTGCCGTTCGCGATCGCCTACGTGCGGCTGGATGAAGGCGTGACCATGATGACCAACATCGTGGACTGCGACCTCGATGCACTGGCCATCGGCCAACGCGTGGAGCTGGTGTTCAAGGCCGCCGAGGGCGGCGCCATGCTGCCGATGTTCCGCCCGGCGGGCTGACCGCGCCCGCACCTCAGCGGTGCGGCGCGGCGGCGATCACCTGCTGCACGCCAGAGATCATCATCTCCACGGCCATGGCGGCCAGCAGCAGTCCCATGAAGCGCTCCAGCGCCACCAGCCCGGACGCGCCCAGCCGCCGCGACAGCACCTGGGCTGAGGCCAGCACCGCCCACACCACCACCATGGCCAGCACGATGGCCGCCGTCCACGACCAGGCCCGGTCCGGCTGGCGCGAGGCGAGCAGCACCACGGTGGCCAGCGCCGAAGGTCCCGCCAGCAGCGGAATGGCCAATGGCACCAGCAGCGGTTCGCCCTCGGGCTCCGCGCCGGCCACGGTCACGCCCATGCTGGGAAAGGCCATGCCCAGCGCGATCAGGAACAGGATCACGCCGCCGGCGATCTCCAGCGCCACCTGGCTCAGCCGCATGGCCTTGAGCAGCGCATCGCCACCCAGCATGAACAGCAGCAGCATGACGGTGGCGATGGCGCATTCGCGCGTGATCACCCACAGCCGGCGCTGCCGCGGTACATCCTTGAGCAGGCTCAACACCACCGGCACGTTGCCCAGTGGGTCGGCGACGATGAGCAGCACGATGAACGCCGAGACGAAGTCGTGGTCCATCAGCTGCTCCGCATCCGGCCGGTCCACTGCGAGACCATTACGCCCAGCACGATGACGGCAGCGCCCAGCAGCGCGCGACCCGACATGACTTCGTGGATGGTGTAGACGGCGGTGAGTGCGGCGAACACCGGCTCCAGGCTGTACAACAGGGCTGCCTCCACCGCGCGCACCCGGGCCTGGCCCCAGGCCTGCAGCCACACCATGCCGGCGCTGGCCGCCAGGCCCAGGTAGAGCAGGGGCCAGGCATGCGGCTGGGCACGCATTGCCAGCGTCGCCAGCGCATCGCCCGGTTGCAGGCCCACGGCCGCGGCGCCCATGCCCAGCATCACCACGGACTGCAGCGCCGCCAGCCGCTCCGGCCGGCAATGCTGGCCTGCGCGCGCCGCGGCCTTGCCGCATTGCTCGAAGCTCAGCACATAGACGGCATAGCAGAACGCGCTGGCCAGCGTCAGCGTGTCGCCCAGGCCCCAGGGGGCGGCTTCGTAGAACATGGCAGACATGCCCAGCACCGACAGAGCGGCGCCGGCCAGCACGGGCCAGCCCAGCCGCTGTCCCAGCACGCTGGCCAGGATGGGCACCAACACCACGTTCAGGCCGGTGATGAAGGCATTGCGGTTGCTGCTCGTCAGTGCCAGGCCGCTGACCTGCAAGGCCGTGGCCACGAACATCACGAGGCCCATCCAGCCGCCCCAGCGCAGCTCCGGGCCGCGGATGCCGCGCAAGAAAGGCCACAGCACGGCCGAGGCCACGGCAAAGCGCAGCGTGATGATTTCCACGGCCTGCAGCTCGCCCGTCATGGCCTTCATGGCGGGGAACGTCGTGCCCCAGACCACGGTCACGAGCAGCAGCGCCGCCAGGCCCCAGCGGTGTGGCGAGCCGGCCAGTGACGGGCCGTCCGCCAGCTCAGCCGGCGGACGCGCCATGGTTCTGCCCGGTGGCGCCGCGCCGCATGCGTCAGTTGAAGGTGTAGCGGGCCAGCATGTTCAGGCGCGACAAGTCGCCTTTCTCGCCCGCCAGCGTCTTGCGCTGGCCCAGGATGTACTCCAGGCCCAGGTCCACGTTCTTTACCGGGTTGTAGACCAGGCCCGCGTGCAGCTGGTACATGCTGCGGTTGATGCCGTAGCGGCCCGAGCCCAGGCCGTTGGCTTGCGCGAAGTCGGTGTAGCTGTTGTTGAAGTTGCGCTGCCAGCCGCCCACGAAGTTGAAGCGCAGGATATCGCTCGCTTTGTACTGGTAGCCCACCACCAGGCCACCCACGCGTTCGGTCAGGATCTTGTTGCGGGCCTCGTCGATGAAGGCGCCCTCGATGTAGTTGAAGTAGCGGCCGATGCCCTCGCCGTAGGTGGCGCCCAGGCTCAGTGCGTCCTGGCCTCCGCGCATTTTGATAAGCGTGGTGGCCGCCAGGCCGTAGCCGCGCTTGGAGGCGCTGACGCTGTCGTTGACCACCTTGATCTGCTGCGTCATGGCGCGGATGCTGGCGGCACCCCAGTCGAAGCCCTTGTCCCAGCGCAGCACCACGTCCGGCGCGGTGGACAGGCCATCCTTCACGACCGAGCCGGTCGCGTCGTACGCATAGCTGTCCGGGTTCTCCAGCGCCACCGTCCAGTTGCCGATGTCGGGCGTGGTGTAGGTGTAGCGGATCAGGCCCTGGCGCATGGAGGTCGAGCCGATCGGGCCGTTGAAGTCCACCGTCTCGGGCGCGTTGTCCACGTCCATGAAGGTCGACCAGGTCTGCCCGATCGTGAAGCCGGCGAACGTGCCGTAGGCCTGGCGCAGCCGGAAGCCATAGGAGTTGGTGGCCTGCTGCGTGAGGATGGCCTGCACGGTCTCGCCCGATGCGCTGTTGCCCAGCCGCGGGTCGTTGTTGAAGTCGCCCTCGACCTTGATGCCCAACGGCCCGTAGGAGGTCGGGGTCGACGATTCGATGCCCAGGCGTGAGGTGCGCGCGTGGATCAGCGTCTGGTTCTTGCGCGCGGTCGATCCGTTCAGTGGAACATAGGGCAGGAAGGTCGCATAGTCGTTGCCGGAGTTGTCGCCCTTGAAGTCGTGGATCGCGTTGAGCTCGGCGTAGCCGTAGATCTTCAGCGAGGTGTCCGAGCCCGGCAGCCGGAAGCTGCCGGGGATGTCGCCGGCCACCACCGCATCCTTCTGGCGCAGCTCGATGGCGCCCAGACGCTCGTTGAGCGCATCGCCGGCGCTGGCCGATGCGGCCGGCACGGCGGCAGGTGCCGGGGCTGCGGCCTTCTGTGCTTTCATCTCGTTGAGTTCGTGGCGCAGCCGCAGGACTTCGTTGCGCAGTTCCTCGAAGTCCTTGGCCGACTGCGCCGCGGCGGGCAGGCAGACGGCAGCGGCGGCGGCGAAGCTGGCCAGGGTCATGGTGCTTGTCTTCATGGCGATGCCTTTTTTTTGGGGAGGAAGCGGGGGAGAGGGCTCATGGCCTGCGCCCTTCCACGTCGTAGCGGTGCTCCAGCGCCCCGGCCAGTTGCGTGAGGACAGTGGTCAGAGCGAGGTACACCAGCGCCGTGGTGACCAGGGTCGGTAGCGGCTCGAACGTGACAGCCTGCAGCCGGTTGCCCACGTTGGTCAGTTCCACCACGCCGATCGCATAGGCCAGGGACGAGTCCTTGAGAAGCGACACGACGTTGTTCGCCAGCGAGGGCAGTGCGATCTTGATGGCCTGGGGAAACACGACGCCCGCGAAACTGCTCCAGGCCGACATCCCCAGCGACTGCGCCGCCTGCACCTGGCCCCGGGGCACGGCCTGCAGGCCGGCGCGGATCGCCTCGGCGTTGTAGGCCCCCACGTTGAACGCCAGCGCGATGCAGGCCGAGGCGAAGTCGCTGACCTTCAAGGCCGGCACCAGCGCGGGCAGCGCGAAGTAGACGAACAGCACCTGCACCAGTAGCGGCGTGCCGCGCACCACCCAGATGTACAGCCCGGCCAGCCAGCGCAGCGGCGGCAGCGGTGACAGCTTGGCCAGCGCCGCCAGCAGGCCCAGCACGACGCCGGCGCCGCCTGCGACCAGCGTGAGTTGCACCGTCACCCAGGTGCCGTCGGCGAAGGCCTGCGCGTTCGGGCCGATCGGGTCCGGCGCCCAGGCCAGCATGCGCGCCATCGACCACAGCAGCAGCACCAGCGCGGCGCTGGCCGCCAGCATGGTGGCATTGCTGCGCGCAGAGCGGCTCCAGCTGGCGGGCCAGCCAGGCAGTGTCCAGCTCAAGGGGTGTCTCCCCGCGCCTACTTGCAGCGCACGTCTTCGCCGAAGTACTTGGTCGACAGGGCGGCGTAGCTGCCGTCGGCCATGACTTCCGCCAGCGCCTTGTTGTAGCCGGCGGCCAACGTGCTGTTGCCCTTGGCCACGGCCGCGGCGATTTGCTCGATGAACACCATGTCGCCCACCTTGAGCCCCGCATTGGGCGCGCTGGCGAAGGACTGCTTGACCACGAAGCGGTCGCTGACCCAGGCGTCGACGCGGCCGCTCAGCAGCGCGGAGCGCGCGTCCGTGTCCTTCGGGAAGTTCTTCACCTCCTTGATGCCGGGCAGCTTCTTCACGCTTTCCAGATAGGTGGTGCCCGTCTGCACGGCGACCACCTTGCCGGCCAGGTCCGCACCGGTCCGGATCGCCGCATCCATGGCCACCACCTGGCCGCCGGAACAGTAGTGCGGACGTGTAAAGGTCACCGCCTTGCTGCGCTCTTCGGTGATGCCGTGCGAGGCGATGACCAGATCCCAGCGGTCCTGGCGCAGCCCGGCCAGCAACGCGTCGAAGCCCAATGCCTTCCATTCGACCGCCAGGCCCATCTTCTTGGCCACCAGCTCGGCCAGTTCGACCTCGAAGCCGCTGAGCTTGGTGCCCTGGAAGAAGTTGAACGGCGCGAACTGCCCCTCGGTGGCGATGATGATCTTGCCGTCCTTCTGGACCTCGTCGAGCGTGCGGGCCTGCGCCGGCAGCGTGGCGGACAGGCCTGCTGCCACCAGCAGCGCGCAGCGCAGCCATCGGACGATGTTCTTCATTCTTGTGTTCCTTGCTGGGTCAACCCGGGTCTGGTGGGAAAAGCCAGTGTCTCGTCTGGCTGGATACATGCCGTGGACCGGCCTGCGGCTGGACGCGGCGATCATCAGAGAAAACGGCGCCGGTTTTCAACCTGTTGCAAATGTTCTCAATATCGCAATTCGCCAAAATTGCATGCAATGCGTGGCGTGGCTGAGTGCAGGTCCGGACGCTGCACCGTGGGGCCTGGCTCAGGCGAGACCGGCGAGCAGACGGTCCAGCAGTACGGCGACGTGCACGGCCTCGCGCTGGGCGCCGTCGGCGATCTGGTGCCGACAGCTCGTGCCGTCGGCCACGACGATGGCGTCCGGATGTTTGCGCACTGCGGGCAGGAGGCTGGCTTCGGCCATCTGCATCGACATGGCGTAGTGCGCGGCCTCGTAGCCGAAGCTGCCGGCCATGCCGCAGCAGCTGCTCTCGATCAGTTCGGGCTGGGCGCCCGGGATCAGCTTGAGCACCTCCAGGATGGGCGTGACAGCGCCGAAGGCCTTCTGGTGACAGTGGCCGTGCAGCAGGATGGGCTGGCCGGCGGGCCGCAGGGCGAGGGCGAAGCGGTCGGCCTTGGCCTCGCGCGCGACGAACTCCTCGAACAGCAGGGCCTGCTGCGCGACGCGGACGGCCTTGTCGCCCAGGCCCATGACCAGGGTCTCGTCGCGCAGCGTCAGCAGGCAGGAGGGCTCCAGGCCCACGACGGCGATGCCGGCCTGCGCGAATGGCAGCAAGGCGTCGATCAGCGCGGAAGCCTTCGCGCGGGCCTCATCCACCATGCCGCTGGCCAGGTAGGTGCGGCCGCAGCAGTGGTGGCCGCTGGCCTTCTCGACCGTGTGCAGCACGTACCCTGCGGCACGCAACACACGCGCAGCGGCCAGTGCGTTCTCGGTCTCGAAGTTGCCGTTGAAGGTGTCGACGAACAGCACCGCCGCCTTCTGGCCGGCCTGGGCGGCGGAGAGCGTGGCCTCGCGGCTGGCGAACAGACCTTCGTCGCGCGCGCGCCAAAAGGTGTCGCTGCGCCAGGCCGGCAGCGAGCGCTTGGCCGACAGCCCCAGCGCCTTCTCGCCCAGCCAGGCCGCGCCGGGTACGCGGTTGCGCAGGTTCATGAGCCAGGGCATCTTGCTGGCCAGGTGTGCATAGTCTGGCAGGCGCGCGATCAGCCTGTCCTTGAGCGTGTGGCCATGCTTGTTCTTGTAGTGCACCAGGAACTCGATCTTCATCCTGGCCATGTCCACGCCGGTCGGGCAGTCGCGCTTACAGCCCTTGCAGCCCACGCACAGGTCCATGGTGGCATGCAGTTCTTCGCTGGCCAGCGCATCGGGCCCCAGCTGGCCCGAGAGCGCCAGGCGCAGCGTGTTGGCGCGCCCGCGCGTCAGGTGCTGCTCGTCACGCGTCACGCGGTAGCTCGGGCACATGGTGCCGGCGTCGAATTTCCGGCAGTGGCCGTTGTTGTTGCACATCTCCACGGCCTTGGCGAAGCCGCCGGTGCTGTCGCCGCCGGTGCCGGGCGGCGTGGTGACCTCGGTGACCGGGTCGGCCTGCACGTTCCAGGCCGACCAGTCGAGCACGGGTTTCAGTTCGATGCGCTTGTAGGGCCGCGGTGATGCCGGCGGCGCGAAGCGCAGCAGCGTCGGGTCGTCCATCCTGGGCGGATCGATGATCTTGCCGGGGTTGAGCAGGTTGATCGGGTCCAGGTGCTGCTTGATGCTGCGGAAGGCGGAGTTGATGGCGGGGCCGAACTGCCATTCGATCCACTCGCCGCGGCACAGGCCGTCGCCGTGCTCGCCGCTGAACGCGCCCTTGTACTTGCGCACGAGTGCACTGGCTTCTTCGGCGATCGCGCGCATCTTGGCGCCCCCATCGGTCCGCATGTCCAGGATGGGCCGCACGTGCAGCGTGCCGACCGAGGCGTGCGCATACCAGGTGCCGCGGCTGCCGTACCTGGCGAACACCTCGGTCAGCGCGTCGGTGTATTCGGCCAGGTGCTCGAGCGGCACGGCGCAGTCTTCGATGAAGCTCACGGGCTTGCCGTCGCCCTTCAGGCTCATCATGATGTTCAGGCCCGCCTTGCGCACTTCCCAGAGGTTCTTCTGCGCGGCCTCGTCGGGCATCTGCACCACGCTGCCGGGCAAGCCCAGGTCGCCCATCAGCGCCACCAGCTGGCGCAACTGGGGCAGCAGCGCGGCCTTGTCGCTGCCTGCAAATTCCACGAGCAGGATGGCGGCCGGCCGGCCGATCAGCGCGGTCTCCACCGTGGGGCGGAAGGCCGGGTTGGACAGCGCCAGCTCGATCATGGTGCGGTCCACCAGCTCCACCGCCGTGGGGCCGAGCTTCACGATGTGCTGGGCCGTGTCCATCGCCGCGTGGAAGCTCGTGAAGTTCACGATGCCGAGCACCTTGGCGCGCGGCAGTTCAGCGAGCTGGAGCGTGAGGCTGCGCGTGACGGCCAGCGTGCCCTCGGAGCCGACCAGGAGGTGTGCAAGGTTCACGCTGCCGTCGCTGGTGTAGGGCTTCTCGCTCTGGTTGTAGAAGATGTCCAGGTTGTAGCCGGCCACGCGGCGCATGACCTTGGGCCAGCACGCCGCGATCTCGGCGCTGTGCTGGGCCGCGAGCCTGCGCACGTGGTCCGCGATCGCGGCCGCGCGGCCACCGAGCCCGGACACTGGCCCGAAGTTGACCAGTTCGCCATCGGACAACCAGGCCTGCGCGCCCAGCACGTTGTGCACCATGTTGCCGTAGGCGATGGAGCGCGAGCCGCAGGAGTTGTTGCCGGCCATGCCGCCCAGCGTGGCCTGGGCGCTCGTCGACACGTCCACCGGGTACCACAGGCCGTGCGGCTTGAGCTGCGCGTTGAGGTGGTCCAGCACCAGGCCGGGCTCCACGGTGGCGGTGCGGGCATCGAGGTCGATGTCGAGCACACGGCGCAGATGCTTGCTGTTGTCGATGACCAGCGCCGCGCCCGTGGTCTGGCCGCACTGGCTGGTGCCGCCGCCGCGCGCGAGCACGGGCACCTTGAGGTCGCGCGCGATGTCGATGGCCAGGGCCACGTCGCGTTCGGTTTTGGGCACCAGCACGCCGGCCGGCATGATCTGGTAGATCGAGGCGTCGGTGGCGTAGCGGCCGCGCGAACCCGCGTCGAACAGCACCTCGCCCTCCGTTTCCGCGCGCAGCCGGCGCGCCAGCGCCTCGCAGGTTTCGTTGGGGGGCAACACGGTGCCGGCCGGGAGCAGGGCGCTTGCGGGTTCGAGGTGCATGGTGGGATGTCTCTAGTTTTTTCTGGAGGCGGTGGCCGGGTAGACCTCGCCGGCGCGCAGCAAGGCGAGCACGGTGTCGCGCTTGCGCAGCACGTGGGCGACGAGCACCTGGCGCAGCGCCGCGCCGTCGCGCGCCTGCAGCGCCTGGACCATCTGCTCGTGCTCCTGCACGGCGTGCTGCCACTTGGCCTCGTCCTGGTTGGTGCGAAAGCGCAGCGACTGCACGCGCGCGTTGATGGCGCGGTAGGTGTTGGCCAGCACCGGGTTGCGCGCAGCGGCGTTGATGGCGGTGTGGATCAGCGCGTTGAGCCGGTAGTAGCCCGACAGGTCGCGCCGCGCATGGCAGGCCAGCATCTCGTAGTGCAGCGCGCGCAGTTCGGCCAGCTCCGCATCGGTGATGCGCTGGGCCGCCAGTTCGCCCGATTGGCCCTCCAGCATGGCCAGCACCTCGAAGGTGTTGAGCACGTCGGCCTCGGTCAGCTTGACGGCCACGGCGCCGCGGTTGGGCAGCAGATCCACCAGGCCCTCGGCCGCCAGCAGCTTGATGGCCTCGCGCAGCGGCGTGCGCGAGACGCGCAACTGCTCGCAGAGCTCGCGTTCATTGAGCTTGGCGCCGGGCGCGATGCGGCCCTCGACCAGCATGGTGCGCAGCCGCGCAGCGACCTGGTCGTGCAGCGCCAGGCGGGAGATTTCGATGATGTCGGCCATGCGTTTCCTCGGACGAATGGATTTTGCATTCAAATCTATCCGTTGGAGGTCGCGGGAAACGAGGGTTATCCATGCCTCTTGAATGTTTTTTGAATGCAAAAATTGAGGAATCAACGAGGATTTGCCCATGCTCCAGCTCGACATGCACCCCACCGGCCGCCACTTCCTGCAGATCCCCGGGCCCAGCCCGGTGCCCGACCGCATCCTGCGGGCCATGAGCCTGCCCACCATCGACCACCGCGGACCGGAGTTCGGCCAGTTGGGCCGCAAGGTCCTGTCCGGCATCCAGCAGATCTTCCAGACGAAGCACCCGGTGGTGATCTACCCGGCCTCGGGCACCGGCGCCTGGGAGGCCGCGCTGCTCAACACGCTGAGCCCCGGCGACCACGTGCTGATGTACGAGACCGGCCACTTCGCCAGCCTGTGGAACAAGATGGCGACCAAGCTCGGCGTCGTGACCGAGTTCCTGGCCTGGGAGGGCCGTGACGAGCACCTGCCGCACGCCGGCAGCTGGCGCCGTGGCGTGCAGGCCGAGCTGATCGAGGCGCGGCTGCGCAAGGACCTTGACAAGAAAATCAAGGCCGTGTGCGTGGTCCACAACGAGACCTCCACGGGCGTGACCTCCGACATCGCCTCGGTGCGCCAGGCCATCGACGCGGCCGGCCACCCGGCGCTGCTGATGGTCGACAGCATCTCGGGCCTGGCCAGCGCCGATTACCGGCACGATGCATGGGGCGTGGACGTGACGGTCAGCGGCTCGCAGAAGGGCCTCATGCTGCCGCCTGGCATCAGCTTCAACGCCTTGTCGCCGCGCGCGCTGGAGGCGTCGAAGTCGGCCAGGCTGCCGCGCGCCTTCTTCGACTGGGCCGAGATCGTCGAGATGAACAAGACCGGCTACTGGCCCTACACGCCCAGCACCAACCTGCTCTACGGCCTGTCGGAGGCGCTGGACATGGTGCTGGGCGAGGGCCTGGAGAACGTGTTCGCGCGGCACCAGCGATGGGCCGCCGGCGTGCGCGCGGCTGTCGATGCCTGGGGCCTGCCGATCCAGTGCGCCGACCCGGCGGTCTACTCGCCCGTGCTGACCGGCGTGATCACGCCCGAGGGCGTGGACGCCGACGCGCTGCGCAAGCTGATCCACGAGCGTTTCGACCTCTCGCTGGGCACGGGCCTCGGAAAGCTCAAGGGCCGCATGTTCCGCATGGGCCACCTGGGCGACAGCAACGACCTGACGCTGGTGGCCATGGTGGCCGGCGTCGAGATGGGCCTGAAGCTCGCCGGCGTGAAGCTGGCCGGCAGCGGCGTGCAGGCCACCATGGAGCACTTCGCCCGCCATCCCGCTCCCCTGCCGCGCAAGAACGCCGCCTGAAGCGTCCACGGCATTCCAACACACCGGAGACAAGCGATGAAAAGACGTTCCCTGATCCAGGCCGTGGGCGCCGCGGCGGCCTCGCTCGGCGCCCCCTCCCTGTTCGCGCAGGACTGGCCCTCGGGGCCCGTCCGCATCGTCGTGGGCTTCCCGCCCGGCGGCGGAACCGACGCGCTGGCGCGCGTGGTGGCGCAGAAGCTCACGGCGATGTGGGGCCAGTCCGTCATCGTGGAGAACAAGCCCGGCGTGGCCGGCGTGCTGGCGGCCGAGTACGTGGCGCAGCAGCCCAGCGACGGCAGCACGCTGCTGATGGCGCACATCAACAGCCATGCGCTGGCGCCCAGCCTGCAGCCCAAGCTGCGCTACGACGTGCAGCGCGACTTCGTGCCCATCGTGATGGTGGGCGTGACGCCCAACCTGCTGATCGCCGGCCCGGGCCAGAAAGCCACGGCGCTCAAGGACATCGTGGCGCTGTGCAAGGCCGAGCCCGGCAAGGTCAGCTTCGGCTCGGCCGGCGCCGGTTCGGCCCAGCACCTGGCGCTGGAGATGTTCAAGCTGCAGGGCGCCCTGGACGCCATGCACGTGCCCTACAAGGGCAGCGGTCCGCTGCTGGCCGACCTCATTGGCAACCAGATCCAGTACAGCTTCGAGACCATGACGGCGGCCACGCCGCATGTGAAGAGCGGCAAGGTGGTGGCCGTGGCGCAGACGCGCACGCGCCGCGCCAAAGGCCACCCGGGCGTGCCGACCATGCAGGAACAGGGTTTCGATGGCTTCGAGGCCACCACCTGGTACGGACTGGCCGGTCCGGGCAAGCTGCCCACGCCGATCGCGGACAAGGTCAACCGCGACGTCAACACCGTGCTGGCCATGCCCGACGTGCAGGAGCGGCTGGACACCTACGGCGCGGAGGACGGCGGCGGCACGCGCGAGAAGTTCACGCAGTTCATCGCCAGCGAGACGGCCAAGTGGGGCAAGGTGGTCAAGGACGGCAAGGTCAAGGTCGACGCGTAGCCTCGGCCTCGAACACGGCAACGGCGGCCGCGAGGTCTTCCAGGGCCGTGCCCACGGCCTTGAACACCGTGCGCTCGCTCTCGGTGCGCCGGCCCGGGGTCTTGCCCGTCACGAGATCGGCCAAGGTGCCGCGCACGTCCTCGGTGCGGAACACGCCGCGCGCGAGCGGGCCCAGCAGGTCGCCGCTTTTCTGCAGCGCCTCGGGCGTGTCGATCCACAGGCCGGCGCCGGCAAAGCAGGCATCGTCGGCCTCGACCATCTGGGGCGAGAAGCTGCCGATCAGGTCCAAGTGGCTGCCCGGCGCGAGCCAGGCGCCCTTCACCACGGGCGCGGTGGCCAGCGTGGCGCAGCTCACGATGTCGGCGCTCGCGCAGGCGCTGGCCAGGTCGTGCGCGGCCAGCGCGTCGAAGCCATCCTCGCGCAGGCGGGCGGCCAGCGCCGTGGCCTGCGGCGCCGAGCGCGCCCAGACTGTCACGCGGCGGATCGGCCGCACGGCCGCGAAGGCCGCGGGCAACAGCTGCGCGAGCCGGCCCGCGCCGACCACGAGCAGGCGCTGCGCATCCTCCCGCGCAAGGTAGGAGGCGGCCAGCGCCGAGGCCGCCACCGTGCGGCGCGCCGTGATCGCATCGCCATCGAGCAGGGCCAGCGGCACGCCCGTGGCCGCGTCGTGCAGCAGGTAGCTCGCGTGCAGACCGGGCAGGCCCAGCGCGGCATTGCCGGGCGCGATGTTGATGACCTTCACGCCGTAGTGGCGCGCGGTCCAGGCCGGCATGATCAGCGAAGTGAAGCGGTCCCCGACAGCGTGGGTGTGGCGCAGCGGCACCTGGCAGCGCGTGGCGAAGGCCTGGCGCAGCGTGGCGATCAGGTGGGGGAAGGGCAGGGCGGCATGCACGGCGCCCGCGTCGATGAACCTCATGCTTCGGCCAGGTAGTGCTTCATCTCCACCGCCTCGCCGGGCAGCACGAAGGCGCGGACCTGGGCTTCCAGCTCGTGGTCGGCCTGCGTGTGGCGCGCGCGCTGGTGCAGGTAGTCGGCCCAGGAGCTCACGATGAAGCGCTCCACGTAGCGCGAGGGGTCGGCCAGGTCGCGGTAGACGCGCCAGAAGGTCGCACCGTCGCGCTTGCGGTGGGCGCGCAGCAGGCTGGTGGCCTCCAGAAAGGCGCTGGCATCTTCGGCGCGGATGCGGTAGCCGATCTCGATGGCCACGGGGCCGGCCTCGGGCGCGGGCTCCTTGGACACGTAGAGCTCGTCCCAGGGCGTGGTCTGCGTGACCTCCTGGGCCTCGCCCATGCGCAGCGGGAAGGGCTTGGCGAGCAGCAGGCCGGCGCCCATGGCCGCGGCGGCCACCACCAGCGTGAAGGTCAAGCCCGCGATGTCGGCCATGGCGCCCCAGAACGCCGAGCCCAGCGCGAACGAGCCCAGCGCGCACAGCGTGTGCATGGCCACCGCGCGTGAGCGCACCCAGGGCGGCACGCTGGTCTGGGTGGCGGTGTTGAAGGTGGACATCACCGCCATCCAGGCCGCGCCGCCGGCCACGAGGGAAAGGTAGACGAGGGCCGGCCAGGGCGCGAAGGCGGCGATCAGGTTGACCACGGCGTAGACCACGCAGCCGATGGCGACCAGCTTTTCCAGGCCCACGCGGTGGCGCAGCTGGCCCACGACCAGGCCGATCAGCACCGCGCCCGTGCCCAGGCAGCCCATCAGCATGCCGTAGCCCGTGGCCCCTAGGCCCAGCTTCTGCGCGCCGATGGTGGGCAGCAGCGCCCACAGCGCCGAGCCCGCGCCGCTGTAGGCCACGGTGCGGACCAGCTGGGCCAGCACGGTCTGCGAATGCCAGGCGAAGCGCAGCGCGGCCATCATGCCGCCCCATAGCCGCTCGGCCGGCAGCCGCGAAGGCGGGTGGGGCTTGGGCGGGTAGCGCCGGATCGCCAGCGCCATGACCACCACGGCGACCACGGCCAGCGCGAAGTTCCAGGCACCTCCCACCGCCGTGAACACCAGGCCGGCCAGCGCCGGGCCGACCGCGCGTGCCGCGTTGTAGGCGATGGAGACGCAGGTGATGGCCTGGGGCAGGTCGGCGCGCGTGACCGAGTCGGCGATGGTGGAGTTCCAGGCCGGCGACAGCAGTGCCGTGCAGCAGCCGGCCACGAAGATCATGAACAGCAGCGTGCCGGGCCCGCCGATGCCGGCCAGCAGCAGCACGGCCATCAGCGTGCCCGCGACGGCCTGCACCACCAGGGCCGTGAGGATCAGGCGGCGGCGGTCGGTGATGTCGGCCAGCACACCGGCCGGCAGCGACAGCAGGAACATGGGCAGAAACACGGCCGTCTGCACCAGGGCGGCGAGAAAGGACGAGCCGGTCAGCTCCACCATCATCCAGGCCCCGGCCATGGTCTGCATGGCGTTGCCGATGAAGTAGATGCCGCCGCTGCTCCACAGGGCGCGGAATTGTCGGTAGCGCAGCGTGGCCCAGATCGACGGGTTGTGGGGCAGGGGCGTGGCGCTCATGGCGAGCCATTGTGCCCATTCGACTTCCCTGCCCCGGGGGATGTGCACCGGTTCAGGCGGACGTGGCGAGGCCGGCGCGCGGCTGGCGCGTGGCGCGCAGGCCCATCCATTGCGCCTCGGCCAGCAGCACCACGGTCACGGCCTGGGCAACGACCCAGGCCGTGCCCAGCGCCGTGACCGCGGACAGCCCGCTGGCCAGCAGCGCGGCGCAGGCCGCGGCCCAGCCGAAGTTGCCGATGGCCACCAGGCCGATCAGCGTGCGCGGCGGCGTGGCGCGGCGGGCCATCGCCGCAGCCGCCGCGGCATAGGCCAGCAGGAACAGGCCGGTGGCGAGCAGCAGACCGCCGGGCAGGCCGGTGAGCCGGGCCAGCGCGTCGGTGAAGCCGACCTGCAGCACGCCCGTGGCGGCGCAGGAGGCTGCGTCGACCCACATCGCGCGGGACAGGAAACGGGGCGAGGCGAAGAGCGAGGACATGGCGGAACTCCTTGGTGTTGCACGCCCTGGAACCGTTCCCTGGCGTTGGAACGCATGGTTCCGCAGGCCGCGCCGTGAAGCCATGACCTCGCAGGTCATGGCCGCGTGCGACGCTGGCGCCAGAATCGTCGCCATGTCCAGCCCTGCCCATTCCCTGCGCCAGCCCGGCGCCCGCGACCCGTTCGGCCTGCACCTGCGCCACTGGCGCCAGCGCCGGCGCATGAGCCAGCTGGACCTGGCCAACGAGGCCGAGATCTCCACGCGCCACCTGAGCTACGTGGAGACCGGCCGCGCCACGCCCAGCCGCGAGATGGTGCTGCGCCTGGCCGAGCGGCTGGAGGTGCCGTTGCGCGAGCGCAACGCCCTGCTGGTGGCGGCCGGATTCGCGCCCATGTACCGGCAGCGCGGGCTGGACGATCCGGCGCTGGCCGCGGCGCGCCGTGCCGTGGACCTCGTGCTCAAGGGGCACGAGCCCCATCCCGCGCTGGCGGTGGACCGGCACTGGCAACTGGTGGCGGCCAATGCCATCGTGCCGCTGCTGATGGCGGGAGCGGCGCCCGAATTGCTGCAGCCGCCCATCAACGTGCTGCGGCTGTCGCTGCACCCGCAAGGGCTGGCCGGCCGCATCGCCAACCTGGCGCAGTGGCGCGCGCATCTGCTGGAGCGGCTACAGCAGCAGATCGCGGCCACGGGCGACGCGGTGCTGCAGTCGCTGCACGACGAGCTGGCCGCCTACCCGGTCGGCGATGCGGGCCACGCGGCCACGGCGGGGGGCGGCGAGCTCGCCAGCGTGGTCGTGCCGTTCCAGCTGCGCACCGATGCCGGCGTGCTGAGCTTCATCAGCACCACGACCATCTTCGGCACGCCCGTGGACGTGACCTTGCAGGAGCTAGCGGTGGAGTCGTTCTTCCCGGCCGATGCAGCGACGGCCCAGGCGCTTGCGGCGATGGCCGCCTGATCAGTCCAGGCTGGCCAAGTGGGTCTGGGCGGCTGCGCCCAGCTTGGCGTCGAAGGTGGCCAGCGGGGCCTTGAGTTCGGCGGCCAGCCACAGGTAAGCGGCGTCGTAGGCGCTGAGCTGGTAGCGCAGGGCCAGGTCCAGCACCAGCGCTGGCGGAACCGCGTGCAGTGTGATCCGCAGCTGTGCGAACGCAGCCAGGCCGTCCTCCACCATCTCCGCATGGGCTTGCTTGTGCTTCTTGAGCGCCACGCTCGCGATCTCCAGGTTCAGCAGGTGCGGCGCGTGCAGGGTCCGGCCTTCCATGGCGACCTGTGCCTGCGCTTTCCACTCTTCCTGGAACACCCGGCCCGCCACGACGCTGCAGTCCACCACCAGCGGCGGTTGCACCAGGTAGTGGGCAGGCGGCTCCGCCACATAGGGCGGTGGTGGCGCGCTCACCGGGCGTCCCGCTCCGCGCGGATGATGTCCACGCCCCTGTCGACCTGGGTGATCGGCTCGGGGTACTTGGCGTCCAGTTCGGCCGCAATCTGCGCGACCGTCTTCCATCCCTGGACATGACCAGCCGGCACCGCCGTATGCGGCACGGCTGCAGGCAGGGTGCCCATCACGGCGTTTTCCAGGATGGCCATCAGCTCGCCCTGCAACGAGCGGTGGTTGCGGGCGGCACGCTGGCGCAGCGCTTCGGCCCAGGCGTCGGGCACGTCCTTGACAGAGAGATTGGGCATAGTGGCTCCAAAATGGATGTGATCCATTTTGGAGCCGGAAACGTCGGTCGTCAAATGGCCTGGGGCTGGCCGTTCACCACCCCCCACCCAGCGCCAGAAACAGGCCCACCTGGTCGTCCGCCAGCTGGGCGTCCGAGGCCGCGAGCGCGGCCTCGCTGTTGGCCATCACGCGTTCGGCGTCCAGCGCGTCTAGGAAGCCGGTCTTGCCGTTCTGGTAGAGCTGGCGCGCCTGCGCTGCCACGCTTGCGCTGTCGTCCCGCGCAGCCTGCAGGGCCGCATGGCGATCGAGCTCGCGGGCGTAGACCACGAGGGCCGTCTCGGTCTCGCGCAGCGCCGTCAGCACGGTACCGTCGAAGCGGGCCAGCGCCGCACGCGTGCCGGCCTCCGCCTGGGCGATGCGCGCCTGGGCCACGCCGGTGTTGGGCACGGTCCAGGAGATCAGCGGGCCCAGGCTCCAGCTGAAGGTGTCGCCGCGCGCGAAGCCCGATGCCGCGCCGACCGAGCCGGCCGACAGGCCCAGCGTGACCTTGGGGTACAGGTCGCCGATGGCCACGCCAATGCGCGCCGTGGCCTCGGCCAGGGCGCGCTCGGCTTGGCGGATGTCGGGCCGGCGGCGCAGCAGCGCCGCGCCGTCGCCCACGGGGATCGCGCCCGCGACCTGCGGCGGCGTAGCGCAGCTGGCCACGTCCTTGGGAAAGTCCTGCGGCAGCGCGCCCGTCAGCGTGGCCAGCCGGTACAGCGCGGCCTGGCGCTCGGCCTGCAGCGGCGGCAAGGCCGCGTTCAGCTGCTGCAGCTGGGCGCGGGCGCGCGCAGCATCGATGCTGCCGGCACGGCCAGCCTGCTGCAGCCGCTCGGTCACGCCGAGCGCCTCGCGTTGCAGTTGCACCGACTTGCGCGCGGCCTGCAGCCGCAGCCCGCTGGTGCAGGCCTGCGCATAGGCGCGCGCCGTGGCAGCGGCCACGTTCACGCGCACGAGGTCCACGGCGGCCTGCGCGCCGGCCGTGCCGGCCTCGGCCGCCTCGATCGCGCGGCGGATCTGGCCCACCCAGTCGACCTGGTAGGACAGCGCGGCATTGGCGCCGTAGTGCACGGCGTTCGGCGGCACATGGTCCTTCTGCAGCAGCGACAGGCCCGAGACGTGGCCGTAGGAGGGGCCGCCGGACAGGCCGATGGCGGGCTTGGTGGCGCCGCCGACTTCCATCTCGACGGCCTGCATGCGCTCCAGGTTGGCCACGGCCTGGCGCAGGTCGGTGTTGTGCGTGAGCGCCTGTTCCACCAGCCGGTCGACCACGGGGTCGTGCCACAGCCGCCACCAGTCCTGCGGCAGCGGCTCGGCCGAGAACGGCGCGGCCTGGGCGCCCGCGAAGGGCCTCGCTGCGGCCAGCTGGCTGGCCAGCGCCTCGGGCGGCTGGTGGTAGTCGGGGCCGACCGGGGCCGTGCTGCAGGCGGCCAGGGTCAGAGCGAGCGCGAGGGTGGTGAGTTGGCGCAGCATGCTCAGCTCCTGGGTGCCGCGCCGGCCTCGACCACCTGCACCGTCACGGTCTGGCCGGCCACCAGGTGCGTGCCCTCGGGCAGCGGGTCCAACCGCACACGCACCGGCACGCGTTGGGCCAGGCGCACCCAGTTGAAGGTGGGCGTCACGCTGGGCAGCAGGTTGGCGCTGGTGGAGCGGTCGCGGTCGGCGATGCCGGCCGACAGGCTTTCCACCGTGCCGCCCAGCACGCCGCCGCTCATGGGCGTCACGCGCACGCGGTCGCCGATGTGGATGCGCGGCAGCTTGGTCTCCTCGAAGTAGCCCTCGACATAGAGTGAGGCCGCATCGACCAGGGCCAGCGCCGGCCGGCCGGCCGTGGCGTAGCTGCCTTGGCGCAGCTCCAGGTTGGTGACCAGGCCGCCGACCGGGGCCCGCACCTCGGCGCGCGCGAGGTTCAGCTGCGCCGTGTCGCGCAGGACGGTGGCCTGCGCCACGCCGGCCTGGGCCTGCTCGACGCGCATGCGGGTCTGCTCGCGCACTTCCTGCGACACCAGGTTGCCGAGCGCCTGGTTGCGCGCGTCCTCGCGCCGGGCCTGCAACAGCGCGACCTGCTGCGCGCCGAGGGCCGCCTGGGCCTGGCGCAGCGCGAGCAGGAAGCGCGCGCGGTCGACCTCGAACAGCAGCGTGCCGCCGGCCACGGCCTGGTTGTCGGCCACCGGCACGGCCGTGACCAGGCCGGAGACGTCGGGTGCGATCTGCACGATGTTGGCGCGCACGCGGCCGTCGCGCGTCCAGGGCGCGAGCTCGTAGTGGTCCCACAGCCGCAGGCCGGCCCAGACGGCGGCAGCCGTCACGGCCAGGGTCAGCAGCACGCGGGCGCTGCCCACGGTCCAGGGATGCTTGAAGAAGGAGTCGGTGTTCATGGTGAACCTGTTTGCAGAAGGTAAGCGGCCCGGCTGAGCCCGTAGAGCAGCAGCACGTACAGCGCCACGTCGAACAGCGCCGGATGCCAGATGTGGCGGTACAGGCCGGTGGCGGCCAGCAGGCGGCGCAGGCCCCACAGCACGCCCAAGGCGGCCAGCGCCAGCGGCATCAGCCAGGGCATGTACAGGCCATAGAAACTCAGCTCGCCGATCATGGTGTGGCTCCTTGCGCCAGGGGGTGCGCGCCCGGGAAGAGGTTGCGGCGCAGGCCGACGAGTGCGGCCACGGCGGCGCGCCATTCGGATGCTGGATGCGACGCGGGGTGCGGCGCGGCCAGCGTGGCCTGCAGCGTGTCGTCGAGCACCGGCAGCAGGGCGGCGGGCACGGGTGTGGCCGGGCCGCGGCTGCGCGCGCCGAAGAAGCCCGCGATGCCGCCCAGCAGCTGGTCCGTCGCCGAGGCGGGCAGGTGGGCGCGGGCCTGCTGCAGCGTGACGATGTCCTTGCCCACGCGCAGGTCGCGCAGCGCGTCGTTGGTCATCGCGTCCTTGCGGCCGTCGGCGGTGGTGATGCGCAGCGCCAGGAGGCCGATGCGGTCGAGCACGCGCACCGTGTAGCCATCGTCCTGCGGTGCGCGCGGGGCAGCCGCCATCTCGCCCAGCTCGCGCCAGATCGCGCGCTGGATGCGGCGTGCGCTCCAGTCGGTGCCGACCGAGCGCATCAGGCCCGTGACGCGGGCCGCGGCCACGGCGCCCAGCGTCTGGGCCAGCGTGGCGTTCAGAAAACCCACGATGTCGGCGTTGCCGGTGTCGTGCATGGCCAGCGTGCCGCCCAGCCCACCCATCAGCATGGCCATGGCGGCCAGGAAGGTGGCCGGGCGGGCCATGTAGCAGCCCAGCACCAGGAAGGCCGGCGCGCAGATCAGCACCAGCATGCCGAAGTCCTGCACCAGCGGCATCAGCACCAGCACATACAGGGCCGACAGCGGGATGGACCACAGCGTGAACTTCAGGAACGCGTTGATCGCGGGCGCCGGGTCGTCCATGGTCGCGAAGAAGCAGCACAGCACCGCGGACATCATGGTGGCCACCGCGCCCGAGGGCCAGCCGGTCAGGATCCAGAAGGCGCTGCACAGGCACACCACCAGCACCGCGGCAGCGGCCGACCACAGGGCCATGCCCACGTCGCGGTGCAGCGCGCGGTGGCCCAGCGCCTGGTGGCGTGCGGGTGCGGCGCCCTTGAGGCCCGCGTCGATTTCCTGGCGCAGCGCGGTGCAGGCGGCCCAGCCCTCCACCAGCTCGCCCAGGCGGCAGGTCAGGGCGATGCGCAGGGCGCGCTGCCAGTCGCTGGCCGGGGCGTCGGCCAGGGCCTCGATGGCCGGGCGCAGCAACGCAGGCGGGGTTGCATGGGGGGCCTGCAGCCAGGTGCCGATGCGCGCCAGCAGCGCCGTCACGTCCGCGGGCAGCGCACCCGCGTCCTGTTCCAGCGCCTGCAGCCTGTCTTCCACGGCCGACAGCAGCGGCGTTAGCGCGGCCACGCGGTCCTGCATCGCGCCGATGGCGCCGGCGGTCCAGCGCAAATGGGTGGTGTCGAAGGGCACGTGGGTCGACAGCAGGCGCAATTGCGTGATGTCGGCCGCGAGCCGGCGGCGGTCCAGGTCCAGCGTCTGGCCGCTGCCCTGGCGGTCCAGGCGCAGTAGGTCCGCCAGCCAGCGCCGCGCGTCGCGCAGCGTGTTGTCCAAGAGGCCCAGCACGCTGGGCGCCAAACTCTGCGGCAGCACGATGCTGTGCACGAGCGTGGCGCAGACGATGCCGATCCAGATCTCCTCCACGCGCAGCGTGGCGGTGTCGAACAGGGTCTGCGGCGTTTCCACCGAGGGAAAGCCGATCAGCGCCGCCGTGTAGCCGGCCAGCATGAACACATAGGAGGCCGGCGAGCGGTCCAGCAGCGAGAAGAACAGACAGGTGCCGACCCACAGCGCCAGTGCCAGCGTCAGCAGCTCGGGCGCGGAGGACAGCGCGGGCACCAGCAGCAGCGTGGCCGTGCAGCCCAGCAGCGTGCCCAGAAAGCGGTAGATGGCCTTGGAGCGCACCGCGCCGGCCAGCGGGTTGGCCACCACATAGGCCGTCAACAGCGCCCAGAACGGGCGCGGCAGCCCGGCCCGGCTGGCGCAGTACATGGCCAGCATGGCGGCGCCGAAGCTTTTCAGCGAAAACACGAATTCCCCGCGCGTGAAGCGCGGCAGCGCGGGCACGAAGGTCATGGCGCGGGCCGGTGGGCGGAGGCGGGCGCGCGGCTGGGCATGACGCAGCCCAGGCGCTGCTCCAGCGTGGCGAACACGCGCAGGCAGGCGGCGAGGTCCTCGTCGGGCACGCCCTCGAACAGACTGGCGCGCAGGTCGTGCAAGGTGGCCTCAATCTGGGCGCGCGCGGTGGCGCCGGCCGGGGTCAGGTGCAGGGTCTTGGCGCGGCGGTCGGCCGGGTCCTCGCGGCGCTCCGCGAGGCCGGCGGCCACCAGCTGGTCGAGCGAGCGCACCAGCGAGGCGGCTTCGATGCCCAGCAGTTCGGCCAGCTGGACCTGGCGCACGCCATCGCCCTGGCGGCCGATCATCACGAGCGGCCAGGCCATGGTGGCCGACACGCCGTGGTGGGCCACGGCCTTGTCGGCCGTGGACTTGTAGGCCCGCTGCAGCACCGACAGCAGCATGGTGGCCGCCATCAACGCGGTCTCGCGCTCGGGCGGCAGGCTGGGTGCGTGGTTCGACATTTCGTTAGCGCTCTATTAATTAGCTTGCTAACGATTGTACGGGTTTTCCCGAGGTCGTGCAGGACGCTCCGTTCAGGAGGCCTGCCAGGGCCTGCGCATCGGCAGGCCCTGGGGGGAGATCAGTACTCCCAGAACACGCGCTGCAGGTCGGCGGTGCTGAGGGGCTTGGTCAGCGCGACCATGGCCAGGATGCGGGCCTTCTGCGGGTTGAGGTCGTGCGCGACCACCCAGTCGTACTTGTCGTCGGGCTGTTCGGCATTGCGCAGCACGAAGCCGCCCGTGTTCACGCGCGAGGAGCGGATCACCTGCACGCCGTCGGCACGCAGCTTCTGCAGCGCGGGCACCACGCGGTCGGCGACCGAGCCGTTGCCGGTGCCGGCGTGGATGATGGCCTTGGCACCCTTGCCGATGGTCTCGACCGTGGAAGCCGGCACGTTGCCGTAGCCGTAGGCGATGTCGACCTGCGGCAGCGCCGTGATCTCGTCGATGTTGAACTCCGACTGCGTGGTGTGGCGCTTGACCGGCGCGCGGAACCAGTAGTTCTTGCCTTCCACGATCATGCCCAGCGGGCCCCACTGGCTCTTGAAGGCCTCGGTCTTGATGTTGATGGCCTTGGCCACGTCGCGGCCGCTCTGGATCTCGTCGTTCATCGTGACCAGCACGCCCTTGCCCTTGGCGTCCTTGCTGGCGGCGACGTTGACGGCGTCGAACAGGTTCAGCGCGCCGTCGGCCGACAGCGCCGTGCCCGGGCGCATGGATCCAACCACCACGATGGGCTTGTCGGTGCGCACCACGAGGTTCAGGAAGTAGGCGGTTTCTTCCAGCGTGTCGGTGCCGTGCGTGACCACGATGCCGTCCACGTCGGGCTGCTTGGCCAGGGCCGAGACGCGCCTGGCCAGCACCAGCAGGTTGTCGTTGGTGAAACTTTCCGAGGCGATCTGGAAGGTCTGCTCGCCCTTGACGTTGGCCACCTTGGAGATCTCCGGCAGGCCGGCGATCAGTTTGTCCACGGGCACCTTGGCCGCGGCGTAGGTGGCACTGTTGGCCGCCGAAGCGCCGGCGCCGGCGATGGTGCCGCCGGTGGCGAGGATCACCACGTTGGGCAATTGCTGGGCCTGGGCGATGGCGCTGGCCGCGAGCAGGGCTGCGCCGGCCGCGAAGGCGCGGATGCGGGATGGAAAGTACATGCGGAAAACTCCTGGAATGTTGGCTTGTCGCCCGGCCTGGCGTGGCGCCGCCATGGTTTGGTGCATGGCGCTGCTGGGCCGGCCGGGGCGCGGCGGAAGATACAGGAAGCGTGCCCGGCTGGCCTGGCTGCTACATGCCGTCTCCGCATGGGGTGATGCGGGGCGGTGGCATGGCTTCTGCGAGCATGGCGGCATGCCTTTCGATTTCGATGCCGCCGTGCAGGCGCCTTTCCGCATGCAGCCCGGGCTGCGCCGGCTGGCGGCCGGCGCCGCGCAGTTGAGCCCGGTGCGGCCCGGCAGTGCGCACTGGCGCGCCAAGCTGGCTGTGCTGTCGGCGCGCGCGGCGCAGGCTTTGTGCGCCGTCCGCGGCTTCGATGCGGCGCCGGCCCTGCATGCGCTGTGCCGCCATGCCGCCGCCGCGCATCCGGCGGCCTGGGCCTGGGACGGCGTGCGGGCCGAGGCGCATGCGCTGGGCCTGGCCGTGGCGGGCGACGCCGTGCTGCCGCTGGGCCACGGTGCCGATCAGGAGACGTTGGCCTGTCTACGGGCGCTTCCACCCGACTGGCGCCTGCCCGGCTTGCTGAGCCTGGCCTTCGCCGAAGACTTCGCGGTGCTCGACAGCGCCAGCACGGCCATCCCCTGGCTGGCGGTGGCCCTGCCCTCGCACTGGGCGCCCGAGCAGAAGGTGGGCCGTCCCTTCGCCGCAGTGCATGCGCCGGTGGCCGACAACGCGCTGCTGCTGCAGGCGGCCCAGGGCCTGGCCCGGCTCGTGGGCGGGCCGGGCCGCTGGGAGCGCTTCGTGTGGACGGTGGTGCCGCACGGCCAGTTGCAAGCCCATCCGGACCATGTGCCCGCGCACGGCTGGGACGGTGTGGCCGTCGAGCGCGCCTGGTGGCGCACCGAGCGGCAGACCTTCATGCCCGTGCCGGGCGCAGGCCAGGCCGTCTTCACCATCCTGGTGGACGTTCGCCCGCTCGCCGACGTCATCGACACGCCGGCGCGGGCGGCACGCGTGCACGCCGCCATCGCCAGCATGGGCGAGGCCGTGCTCGCCTACCGGGGCCTGGCGCCGGTGCGCGACGCGCTGCTGGCGTGGCTGGCCGCGCGCTTAGGGTGAGCGGTGCAGGCGCGGCGCCGCCAGCAGCGCCAGTGCATCGCTGATCGCGGCATCCACGTTCGGATAGCGGCCCTGCATCTTGGACAGCTTCATGATGGTCTGCAGCGCCTGCAGGTCCTTGAGCGTGGGAGCGACCTTGATCTGCGCGATCGCCGCGCTGGGATTGCCCCCGTTGATCAAGGCCATCAGCTTGCCGGACCAGTCGTTTGCGCGGGCCATGTTCGTTCACCTGCCTTCGTCAAAGGGCGCCGACTGTACGCGCAGTGCGTGCCGGCGCGCCGGTTAGGATCACCCATGAGGAAAACATACCCGCTGCAGGTCGAGGGCAAGCACCCCGACCGCGTGCTCGACGCGATCAAGCACGACATCCGCAAGTACATCAAGCGTGAACGCCGCCGCGCACTGCCCGAAGGCATGGACTTCTGGGACTTCGACTGCCGCTTCGGCGCGGACGAGGCCAGCGCCGGCATCGTCCACCTGTCGGACATCACCGGTCTCATCGATGGGGTGGTGAAGGACGGCGGCCAGCAGTTCTACGTCGAGATTGTGGCCAGGCCCGCCAAGCGCCGGCCGCGGCCGGCGACGGAACCTGCCCAGGACGGCGCCTGACGCCTCACATCGCGCTGTCGAGCATCGCACGGTAGTCCTCGCGCGAGGCCAGCCGCGGATTCGTCTTGTGGCAGTGGTCGGCCATGGCGCCGTCGATGATCTGCTCGAACAGCGCCGGCGTCACGCCGACCTCGGCCAGGCCCTTGGGCAGGCCCAGGCGTGCATTCATGTCGCGGATCGCCTCGCCAATGTCGCCAGGCCCGTCCAGGTGCATGGCGCGTGCCATGCGCTGCAGGCGCTGGTCCTTCTGCACCGACTCCGCCCCCGCGTTGAAGGCCACCACGGCCGGCAAAAACAGCGCGTTGAGCGTGCCGTGGTGCAGCCGCGGGTCCACCCCGCCCAGGCTGTGCGAGAGGCTGTGCACGCAGCCCAGCCCCTTCTGGAACGCCATGGCGCCTTGCATCGAGGCGCTCATGAGGTTGAGCCGCGCATCGCGGTCGTTGCCATCCTTCGTCGCACGCTCGATGTGTGCCCAGGCCCGCTCCAGCCCGTCCAGCGCAATGCCGTCGGCCGGCGGATTGAAGGCGGCCGACATGAAGGTCTCCATGCAGTGCGCGATGGCGTCCATGCCGGTGGCGGCCGTCAGCTTGGGCGGCAGCCCCAGCGTGAGCTCGGGGTCGCAGATGGCGGCCTTGGGCATCAGCGACCAGCTGTGGAAGCCCAGCTTGCGGTGGTCGTCCACGATGATGATGGCGCCGCGCGCCACCTCGCTGCCGGTGCCGCTGGTGGTGGGCACGGCGATCAGCGGCGCGGCCGCCTCGGTGATGCGCGGCGAGCCGCCTTCGATGGTGGCGTAGTGCTTGAGCGGGCCGGCGTGCGTGGCGGCGATGGCGACGCCCTTGGCGCAGTCGATCGAGGAGCCGCCGCCGACGGCGATCAGGCCGTCGCAGTCGCCCTTCCTGTAGAGCGTGACGGCCGCACGCACCGCGGCCTCGGTCGGGTTGGACGGCGTTTCATCGAACACCGTGACGGGCAGATCGCCCAGCGCGTCGAGCGCCTTGCGCAGGATGCCGGCGGCGCGCACGCCGGCGTCGGTCACGACGAGCGGGCGCGTGATGCCGATGCGTCGGCACTCGTCGGCCAGCAGGCGGATCGCGCCGAAGTCGAACTGGATCTGGGTCAGGTACTGGATCAGGGCCATGGAGGTCAGCGATGGGGCGTGGAGGACCGCGCAATCTAGCAAGCCCGGCCTCTCGCGCGCATAGCGCCATCCCTCGGTTTGTCGCCCCGGCGACGGTCAGGCCACCCGCTGGAACCACAGCAGCGACAGCAGCGCCGCGCCCGCCAGCAGCAGCAGCGCCCCCAGCGCGAGCGGCGCCGAGAGTTCGGTCTCGCGCATCTGCACCTGCAGCCGCGCGCCCATCTTCTCGTAGACCTGCCGCAGGCTCTCGGCGCTGCCGGCGCGGAAGTAGTCGCCGTGCGTGATGCCTGTCACCTCGCGCAGCATGGCCTCGTCCAGCTGCAGCACGACGGACCAGTCGTCCTGGTCGGCGCCGGGCGTGTCGATGGTGCCCAGGCCGACCGCGTGGATGCGCACGCCGCGCGCGGCCGCCATGTCGGCCGCCTGCAGCGGGTGCACGCCGAAGTTGCTGCGTCCGTCGGTCAGCAGCACGATGGTGGCGGCCGGTCCGGCATGCGGGGCGGGGCGCGCCGCCATCGGCCTGGGCGCGGGGCGTGGCGCATGGGCTGTCAGCGGCATGAACCGTGCCTCGCCCAGGTCCAGGGCCTCGTTGGGAAACAGTTCGGCCAGCGCGGCCACGATGCCGCTGCCCATGGCCGTGCCATGCTGCAGGTGCAGCGCGTCGATGGCGGCCAGCAGCTTCTCGCGGCTGTATGTCGGCGGCTGCACCACCTGGGCCGTGCCCGCGAAGCTCACCACGCCCACGCGGGCACCGTCCGGCAGCTGGCGCACGAAGGCCTTGGCCGCCTCGCGCGCGGCATCCAGCCGGCTGGGCTGGATGTCGTCGGCCTGCATGCTCAGCGAGACGTCCACGGCCAGCATGACGGTGGCCTGTTCCGTCGGCAGCGGCAGGGCGGCCTGCGGCCTGGCCGCGGCGAACAGCAGCACGGCGAGCGCGGCGAGCAGCAGGGCCGGCGGCAGGTGGCGGCGCCAGAGGTGCCCGGGCTGCAGGGCCTGCCGCACCAAGGCCACGTTGGCGTAGCGCAGTGCTGGCTGGCGCCGGCTGCGCAGCAGCCAGACGTAGCCCAGGACCAGCGCGGGAATGGCCCACAGCAGCCACAGCAGTTGCGGCCAGAGGAAGTGCAGGGGCTGGATCATGGCGGACTCCCAAGGGTTTACCCTTGTGTCCAAGCAATAAGCTTGCCCGGCGATTGCTGGCGCGCAAGCCGTAAGAAATGACCCGTTCTGGTCGGTTCGATCCGTGCGTTCCATGAAAAAAGGGGGCCGGTGGCCCCCTTGCGGTGCGCGGCGCATGGCGCCGAATGTCACTGCAGCTTGTACAGCGCAGCCTTCTTGCTCACCTCCACCTGCTTGGGGCTGCGGGCCCAGAGTTCGAGCATGTTGACGGTGGTACCGGCGGCGTAACGTCCCTGCCCGCCGGCATCGCAGTGCTTGTCCGCCAAGGTCTGCGCAGAGCAGTAGATGATGGTCTTGCGCGCCGTGCTGGCCACACCCGCGCTGTCGTTGAAGCGTGCGCCGTTCTGGCCTGCCGTGGTGCTGCCGAACGGCGCACGGCCGTAGAGGCTGGCCGAAGTGGGCGCGAGGGCGCCGCGCGGCACACTCCAGGCATCGCCGCCCGCGTCGGTGTCGATGTAGGCCACCTCGGGCGTGTCGACCAGGACGTAGCCGTTGGCCTGCGACTGCGCGACGAGCTCGGTGCGCAGCGTGGGCGTCAGTTCCGCGAACACCCGGCCGTTGCGGATCTCGCCGATGGTCTCGGCCCGGCGCACCGTGCGGTAGTACTGCACGACGTTGGGCACGTTGCTGTCCGCATGGAAAAACTCGATGGTCCAGACGCCGTTGTTGTCCAGCGCGGCGATCTGCGCCTCGCTGTACTGCGGCGTGGTGTAGACCAGGCTCTCCTTCTCCTGCGGATTGCCGGCCACAGCGGTGTCGCGGTAGGCCCCGGCCAGCCGCAGCACGGGCGAGCCGGTGGGCGTGACGCCGTCCGGTGCGATCGTGAGGTAGGACAGCCCGGGCTGCGGCAGCATGGTCAGCGTCAAGCCGAGCGGCGAGGTCACCATCACCTTGCTGAAGATGGACGCGCCATTGGCGGTGCGGTTGTCGACCTGGATGTTGTAGCCCGTGGTGTAGTAGCTGAACGCCGGCGTGTTGAGCATGTCGCGGTCTTCGGAGAAGGGCCGGATCGTCACCGGGTAGGTGTTGCTGTTGCCCACCAGGCGCAGCGTGCCGTCGGCATCCGCATGCGCGGCGAGCAGGTCGAAGTCCTGGTTGCCGGCCGTGTCGACCCACTTGTGGCTGATGACCATGTCGCCGTTGGCACGGAAGAATTCCACCTCGCCAGCCGTCCATTGCAGGCCGGTGGCACCGGCGCGGAACAGGCTGGCAAAAGCGCCGGCGTTGTTGGCGTTGCGGCCCACGCCCACCTTGTTGGAGAGGAAGGTGGCCGGGTCGCTGTTCTGGAACAGCCCGCGGCAGACCGCCGCCTTGACATTGCTGGCAGTGCCGATGGCGCTGGTCGTGTCGCTGGTCGCGCTGTCGACCCGCTGCGTCAGCGGCAGCGCGTAGCAATCGTTCATCCGCTTGAACAGATCGGCCACTTTCGAAGGCGCTGGCACTGGTGCGAGCGCTGCGACGGTGGTGGTGGAGACGGTCGGCAAGGATGCATCGCTGCTGCTGAACTTCAGCGGCTCGGGCTGCGCGCCCGCGCTGGTCGGGACGGTCTTGACCGTCACCTCGATGTTGGCGGACGTACCGCTGGGCTGCACGGTCACCGAGATGCTGTCCAGCAACTTGTCCTGCCCGGTGCCGTCGGCCGTGAGCGCGCCGGCGATGGGGTCGATCGTCAGGCCCAGCGCGGTGAGCAGCGGCTGCAGCGCGGCCAGCAGCGCGCTGGACTGGGCCTGCAGCGCAGCGGCCGTGACCGACTGTGGCGCGGCGGCCAGCTTGGCGGGGTCGCCATTGGGCGCCAGCCGCGCGGCGATGATGGTCGTCAGCGGCGTGACGTTGGCGCGCGTGTCGCCCGCGGCCGCCGTGGCGCTGTAGAGCGTCTGGTCGTCCTTCACAGCGCGCAGCACGAGCGGGCGCACTGCGGTGGGCGCCAGCGTGCAGCTGAAGCTGCCGTCGGCGGCGGTGGTGGTGTCGCAGACGCTTGCGCCCGAGGCATCGGTCACCTGCAGCGCGGCACCGGCGAACGGGGCGCCGGTGGCGGCCGTGCCGGTCAGCGTCGTGGCGACGGGCGCGGGCGGTTCGGGCGCCGGCGCCGGGGCGTCGTCGCCGCCACCGCCACCGCAGGCGGCCAGCGCCGCTGCCGCGCCGAGGCTGGTCAAGGCCCAGCGCAGCCGGCTGGGCAGGGGGCTGCGGCGTGCAGCTTCTGTGGAAACACTGTTCGTCATGGTCACTCCTCCTCGCATGCTTGTTGCAACGCGTGACGGAGTGTCCGCGTCGGCCAAGGGCGTCACATCATCCAAATGAACGATGGCGCGCCGCGCCTCAATCCAGCGCGATCCCTTCGGCCTGGATCACCGCGCCCCAGGCCGGCACCTCGGTCGCGATGCGCTTGGCGAAGTCCGCCGGCGGGCGCATCGTGAGTTCGCCCTGTGCGCTCAGCGCAGCCTTGGCCTTGGCGTCGTTCAGCAGGCCCTGGGCCGCGGCGTTGAGCCGGGCAACGGTCTGCGGCGGTGTGCCGGCGGGCACCAGCAGGCCGATCCAGAAGGCCACGTTGAAGTCCGGAATGCCGGCCTGCTCCATGGTCGGCACTTCGGGAAGCTGCGCGATGCGCTGCGGTGAGGTCACGGCCAGCGCCTTGAGCTTGCCGGCCTGGATGTGCGGCACGGCGGTCAGCACGTCGAAGGAGCTGTTGAGTTCGCCCGCGATGGTGGCCAGTTGCGCCTGCGCCGTGCTTTTGTAGGGCACGTGTGTGGTGCTGATCCTGGCGCGGTTGTTCAGCATCGCGTAGCTCAGGTGGGCGATGTTGCCGGCGCCTGGCGAGCCGTAGCTGATCGCGCCCGGGTTGCGACGCGCGTACTGCACGAGGTCGGCCACGGTGGCGATGTTGTTCTTGCTGGCCCACTCGGGGTTGGCCGTGAGGATGAAGGGGGCCTCCAGCACCATGGTCACGGGCGCGAGGTCGGCCGTCTTGTAGCTGAGCTTGCGGTAGAGCTGCGGGTTGATCGTGATGCTGCTGGAATTGGTCAGCAGCAGCGTGTAGCCGTCGGGCGCCGCGCGCGCGGCTTCGGACACGCCGATCACGCCATTGGCACCGACCTTGTTCTCCACGACCACGGGCTGGCCCAGGGAGCGGCCCAGGGTGTCGGCCATGACGCGGGCCACCGTGTCCGTGAACGAACCGGCCGGGAAGGGCACGACCATGCGCACGGGTTTGCTGGGCCAGTTGTCCTGGGCCTGCACGGGCAGCGCGGCGGCGCAGGCCAGCGCGAGGGCCAGCTGCAGAGTCTCGCGACGGGAGGGTTGCTTGGCTTGTCTCATCTCGGTCTCCTTGGGGTCGGTGGTCTGTCAGGCCGTGCTGCGGCCGGTCTTGGGCCGCGCGCTGCGGCCCGTGATGCCTTGTTGTTCTAGTGCCTCGAGCTGTGCGGGCGTGAGGCCCAAGCGCTCGCCCAGCACCTGGGCCGTGTGCTCGCCCAGCGTGGGCGCAACCTGGCGGATCGGCTGCGGCCGGCTGTCCTGCCGCCAGGGCGTGCTGCTGCTCTGGTAGTGGCCCACGTGGGCGCGCTCCAGCCGCTGCCAGAAGCCGCGCGCAAGCAGGTGCGGATCGTCCATGAGCTGCGGGATGGAGCGCACGGTGCCCGCGCTGACGCCGGCCTGCTGCAGCTGCTGCATGGCGGCGTCGGCGGCGCGGGTGGCGGTCCAGTCGGCGATGGCGGCGTCGATCCGGTCCTGCTGAGCGCCCCGGCCGGCGGCGTGCGCGAGGCCGGCATCGGCCGCCAGGTCGGCGCGCGCGAGCACGCGGCACAGCGCCTGCCATTGCACGTCGTCGCGCACGCTCAGCACGAGCCAGTCGTCCGCGCCCGCGCAGCGCCAGCAACCGTGCGGCGCATGCAGCGGGTGACGGTTGCCCTGGCGCGCGGCCACTGTCCCACGCACCGACTGCTCCAGCACGAAGGGCGCGGCCATGGGCAGCATGGCCTCGACCTGTGACAGGTTCAGGTGCATGCCCTGGCCCGTGTCGCGCTGCACGTTGAGCGCCAGCAGCAGCGCCGCGCCCGCGTTGAGCCCGCCGACCGGATCGCCGTAGGCGTACGAGGTCATGGCGGGCGGCCCGTTCGCATGGCCCGTGTACAGCGGCAGGCCAGTCGCCTGCTCCAGCGTGCCGCCGTAGGCGCGCGTGTCGCTCCAGGCGTTGGCGAGGCCGAAGGCCGGCATGGAGACCATGACCAGACGCGGGTTCACGTTTTGCAGCGCCGCGTAGTCCAGTCCCAGCTTGGGCAGCACCTCGGCCGAGTAGTTCTCGATCACCGCATCGGCCTGGGCCACCAGCTGCAGCAGCAGCTGGCGGCCTTCGGGCCGGGCGAGGTCCAGTGTGATGCCGCGCTTGTTGCGGTTCATGAGGTTGAAGTTGGCATTCTTCTCGTACAGCCGCTCGCGGTAGAACGCCTCGGTGAAGTTGGCACCGCGCCACCAGTCCGGGTAGACCGTGCTTTCGACCTTGACGACCTCGGCGCCCAGGTCGGCCGCCGTCCGCGCGGCCAGCGGCCCGGCCCAGCCCATGGTCAGGTCGACGATGGTCGTGCCTTCCAGGGGCAGGCGCAGCGCCGGGCCGGTGGCGCGCACCGGTTGGTGCACGAGCCCCGCGCCGCGGTAGTGCGCGTTGTCGGCGCCGCGTGCAGGCGCCGCGCCGCCGCGCAGCGGGCCGGCCGCGCCCAGACGCAGCGGAACGATGGGGCCTTCGCAAGGCGCGGCGCCTGCCGTGACGGGCACGAAGGCATGGCGCTGGCGGTGCACATCCTGCGCCAGCAGCTCGGCCATGGTGGGCACCAGCACCGTGGGGTGCTTGCGCGCACCCAGGTCCTCGAACCACTGCTGCGCCGTGCGCGTGCGCAGCGCGGCGCGCAGCATGGCGTCGATCTCGTCGGCGCGTGCCATGCGTTCGGCGCCGTTGGCGTAGCGCGGATCGTGCGCGAGTTCCGGCTTGCCGATGGCCTCGCACAGGGCCACCCATTGCGGCAGCGTGTGCGTGAAGATGCCGATCCAGCCCTCGGCCGTGGCGTAGATGCCGGTCGGGTGGGTGCCGCAAAAGCGGTTCACGCCCAGGCGCGGCGCATGCCGGCCGTCCTGCACCATGCCTGCTTCCATCTCGACCGTGTGGAACACCGCCTCGTGCACGCTCAGCACGTAGCGGCGGCTGCCGTGCGCGCGGCCCATCCAGGCCGCCACCGCGGCCGAGAAGGCCATGAGAGCCGCTGCGATGCCGGTCTGCAGCTCGTGCGGCATGTGCGGCGGTCCCTCGATGGGGCCGCTGTTGAACACGGCGCCGGACAGCGCGCGGCAGACGGCCTCGGAACCCGTGTAGGCGCTGTAGGGACCCTCCTCGCCGAACCAGGTGAAGACGATCTCCACCACCGGCGGCGTCGCGCCGGCGACGGGCCGTTCCAGGGCCGACAGGCCCTCATCCAGTGCGCGCGCATCGAGCACCACGTCGCAGGTCTGCGCCAGCCGTTCCAGCCAGCCGGCATCCGGCCCGGGCTCGGCCGCCACGCTGCGCTTGTTGGTGTTGAGCCAGGCCCACAGTGCACTGCGCGGCTCCGTTCCGCCCAGCAGCGGCGGCATGCGCTCCCAGGCATCGCCGCCCTGCGCCTCGACCTTGACGACCTCGGCGCCGAAGTCCGCGAACAGCTTGCCCGTGTAGGCCAGCGCCGGCCCGGTGCCGATCTCCAGCACGCGCAGGCCGCGCAGCGCGAGCTGCGTCCGGTCCGGTGCGCGGTCGATGCTGTCTCCCTGCATCGCGCTCACCAGGCGTCCACGAAGCCGCGGCGCGCGCGCTGGCCGCGCAGCGCGGCCGAGGCGATGCCCTTGGCGATCCACTGGCGCGTGTGCGCCGGGTCGATCACAGCGTCGATCTCCACGGCCGCAGCGGTCGAGATCGCATGGCCGCGCTCGTAGGCCTGCGCCACGAGACGGTCGTACAGCGCACGCCGCTCGGGTCCGTCGGGGACCGCCTCCAGCTCCTTCTTGAAGCCCAGCGTGATCGCGCCCTCCAGCCCCATGGGCCCGAATTCCCCGGTGGGCCAGGAGATGGTGAAGCTGGCCGAGCGGAAGCCACCGCCGGCCATGGCCATGGCGCCCAGGCCGTAGCCCTTGCGCAGCGTCACGGCCAGCAGCGCCACGCGCAGCTTGGCCGCGACCAGGAACATGCGCGAGACATGGCGCACCTGGGCCCGGGCCTCGACCTCGGGGCCGACCATGAAGCCGGGCGTGTCGATCAGCGAGACGATGGGCAGCCCGTGCGCATCGCACAGCTGCATGAAGCGCGCCGCCTTGTCGGCCGCGTCGGCGTCGATGGCGCCGCCCAGGTGGTGCGGGTTGTTGGCCATGATGCCCACGGGCTGGCCTTCCACGCGCGCCAGCGCCGTGTGGATCCCGAGACCGAAGCCGCCGCGCAGCATCAGCACGCTGCCGCTGT
Organism: Variovorax boronicumulans; assembly: GCF_007677875.1. Taxonomy (GTDB): domain Bacteria; phylum Pseudomonadota; class Gammaproteobacteria; order Burkholderiales; family Burkholderiaceae_C; genus Pseudorhodoferax; species Pseudorhodoferax boronicumulans_A. The sequence goes on from NZ_VEDO01000005.1 coordinate 103,362, forward strand.
CGGCGATGCCCTCGATGGCGCGGCGCGTGTCGTACACGCGCAGCCGGTTCTCGGGCACGACCTGGCGCAGCCGCAGCGGGTCGGGCGCGCTCCACTGCTGCAGCGGCCCCTGGAACATCGAGAGGTAGTGCTTGGCCGCCTGCACGGCCTGGGCCTCGTTGTCGACCAGCACGTCGATCACGCCGTTGGCGTACTGCACGGGCGCGGGGCCCACATCTTCGGGCTTGTAGATCCCGAGGCCGCCGCCTTCGATCATGGCCGGGCCGGCCATGCCGATGTTGGCCGAGCGGTCCGCGATGATCACGTCGCAGCAGCCCAGGAAGGCCGCGTTGCCCGCGAAGCATCGGCCCGACACCACGCCGACCACGGGCACCTGGCCCGACAGGTCGGCGAAGGCCGCAAAAGAGGGCTGGTACAGGCCGGAGACGGAGGGAAAGTCCACGTCGCCGGGCCGCCCGCCGCCGCCTTCGGCGAGCAGCACCAGCGGCAGTTCGTCGCGCAGCGCCACCTCGACCAGGCGGTCGGTCTTGATGTGGTTGCGCTTGCCCTGGGTGCCGGCCAGCACGGTGGCGTCGTAGGCCATCACGGCGCTCTGCGCGCGGTCCTTGGCGACCAGCGCGCCGTTGATGCTTCCGATGCCGGTGATGAGGCCGTCGGCCGGCGTGTTGGCGATCAGGTCGGCCTGGCTGCGCCGGCTGGCCTGGGCCGCGAGCGCGAGGGCGCCGTATTCGACGAAGCTGTCGGCGTCCACCAGGTCGGCGAGGTTCTCTCGCGCCGTGCGCTGCCCGCGTGCGCGGCGGCGCGCCACGGCTTCGGGGCGGGCCGCGTCGTAGAGCGGGGCGTGGCGGTCGAGCACGCGCTGCAGGTCGGGGCGGATGGCGGCCGGGTCGATGGACTCGCTGGTCTGCACTGCGGCGTCGTCGACCTCGGCCGGCTCCAGCAGCACCAGGATCTGGCCTTCGGTGGCCTGCGCGCCGGGCGCCAGCTGCACGGCCAGCACGCGGCCGGCGGCCTCGGCGGCGACGCTGTGCTCCATCTTCATGGCGTCCAGCACGGCCACGGTCTGACCCGGCTGCACAAGGGCACCTGGCGCGACCGACAGTTCGACGATGCGCCCGCTCAGCGGTGCGCGCACGGCCACGGTGCCGGCGGGCGCGGCCTGCTCAGCGGTGGCTGCGACGGCGGGCGTGGCGGTGGCGGCCAAACCCAGCGACGCATCGCGGGCGCGTTCGGCCTCGGCGATGGCGGTGGCCGCCGCCAGCAGCTCGGGCGCGATGGCCTCGAAGTGGCGCGTGTGCACGTCCTGCGCGGCGAAGTCAGGCCGCGCCACGAGCGCGCGCAGCAGGTCCAGGTTGGTCGCGATGCCGGTGATGCGGAACTCCGTCAGGCTGCGCTGCAGCCTGCGCACGGCGTCGCCGAACCTGGGGCTGTTGCTGGTCACGATGAGCTTGGCCAGGAGCGTGTCGAAGGCAGGCGGCGGCGCGTAGCCCTGGCTGCCGTGCGTGTCCACGCGCACGTCCGGGCCGGCGGGCAGCTCGAAGCGCTCGAGCCGGCCGTGCACGGGCCGGGCCTGGCCCTGGGCGTCGCTGGCCTCGGCGTTCACGCGGACCTGGATCGCGAAGCCGCGCGGCTGCGGCGGCGCGGCCGGGTCCAGGCCCAGTTCGCGCAGGCTGCGGCCGTCCGCCAGGCCCAGCTGCAGCGCGACCAGGTCCACGCCCGTGACCTGTTCGGTCACCGTGTGCTCCACCTGCAGGCGCGGGTTGGCCTCGATGAAGACGAAGCCGGTCTGCTGGCCGGTTGCATCCTCCTCGACCAGGAATTCGAAGGTTCCGAGGCTCTGGTACTGCACGCGCCGCGCGAGCAGCCTGGCCGCGCCCACGATGCGCTCGCGCAGCGCGGTGTCCAGCACCGGGCTGGGCGCGATCTCCACGAGCTTCTGGAAGCGCCGCTGTAGTGTGCAGTCGCGCTCGCCCAGCGCCACGACGTCCTTGCCGTCGCCGGCGATCTGCACTTCGATGTGGCGCGCGCGGGCCACCAGGCGCTCGGCGTAGAGCGCGTCCACGCCGAAGGCGCTCGCGGCCTCGGAGCGGCAGCGCGCGTAGGCCTGTTCCAGGTCCTCGCGGCGGTTCACCACGCGCATGCCGCGCCCGCCGCCGCCGCCCACGGCCTTGATCACGATGCCGCTGCCGCCCTGGGCGTCGAAGAAGGCGGCGATCTCCTCCAGGGAGGCGGCGCCGGCCGTGGAGGGCATGACTGGCACCTCGCAGCTGCGCGCCAGCGCCAGCGCGCGGCCCTTGTCGCCGAACAGCGCGAGCTGCTCGACCGTGGGGCCGACAAAGCGGATGCCGGCGTCTGCGCAGGCCTGGGCGAAGTCGGCCCGCTCGCTCAGGAAGCCGTAGCCCGGGTGGACCGCGTCACAGCCCGTCGCCCTGGCTGCGGCCAGCATGGCAGCGATGTCGATGTAGGCCGCCGGACCGCTGCCAGCCAGTGCATGGGCTTCGTCGGCGAGCAGGCGGTGGCGCGCGGTGGCGTCGTCCTGGGCATAGACGGCCACGCTGGCGATGCCGAGGTCGCGCGCGGCGCGCTGCACGCGCAGCGCGATCTCGCCGCGGTTGGCGATGAGCAGTTTGTTCAATCGAGTCTCCTGTGTCGTTGTGAGGGGTGGTTGGTTCAGGCCGGGCTGCGCAGCACCAGCTTGAACACGGCGCGTGCAACCGCGACCACGGTGCCGGCCGCGTCGACGATCTCGCCCTCGCAGAAAGCCAGCGATTTGCCGCGCCGCATGCAGCGGCCGATGACGGTGAGGTCGCTGCGCGCGGGTTCGTAGAAGTGGGTCGTCATGTCCACCGTGATGACGCCCAGGCGCTGCGGATCGTGGGCGCGCGCCGCGCCGCTCAGCGTGAAGTCCAGCGCGCTCATGAGCGTGCCGCCATGGATGTCGCCGCGGCTGTTCACGAGGTCGGGCCGCATGGCCAGCAGCGTGCGGCATTCGGCGTTGTCCATCAGGAGCGGGCGCAGGCCGATGTGTTCCATGAAGGGGATCTCGAGCCCGAAGTAGCTCACCGCGTCGCGGGTGGTGGAGGGTGTGGTCATGCCGTCAGCATTGCAGCGACCGTGCCAGGGCGCTGTCACCCGTGCGGCTGGCGAAAGTGTCCGCGCTGGCTACAGTGGCCTGTCTTTTCTGTGTTTGGTGTGTATGCCTGAAGAACAGATTTCACCGGCCGCGCTGGGCGTGCTGGTGCGGCGCCACGGCGCCGTGGTGGCGGCCCTCGGACTGGCGGCGCCGGCGGCCACGCAGCAGGCGCTGGGAGCAGCATTGGCGGAAGCGGGCGACCGCACACTGTTCGCGCTGCCGCTGCCAGGGGGGCCGGGCATCGCCACCGCGCTGCGTGCGGACGGACTGGAGCTCGTGTTGCTGCGCCCGGCCGACAGCGGGCCCACGCTGCTCGACTTCGTTGCCGCCGTTCCCTTCGCCTTCGACATCTTCGAGCAGATCCTGTCCGACCCCTACCAGGGCATCACCGTGGCCGACCACACCGGCACCATGCGCTACGTGAGCCCCGTGCACGAGAAGTTCCTGGGCCTGCCGCCGGGCGGTGGCGCGGGCAAGCCCGTGGAGCAGGTGATCCGCAACTCGCGGCTGCGTGCGGTGGTCGAATCGGGCAAGGCCGAGATCGGCCAGCCGCTGGAGTTCGGCAATGCCGTCACGCGCGTGGTGAACCGGCGGCCCGTGCGGCGCGATGGCCAGGTCATCGGCGCCGTGGGCCAGGTCATGTTCCGCGACACCGAGGCCGTGGCCCAGATGGCGGCCGAGATGCAGCAGCTGCGCACGCAGCTGGAGTTCTACCGCCGCGAGCTCGACGGCTTGCGCGAGACGCGCGGTGCTGTGGCCGAACTGGTGGGCGACAGCCCGGTGATGCAGCGGCTGCGCCAGGAGGTGGCGGCCGTGGCCCGGCTCGACGTGCCCGTGCTCGTGCAGGGCGAGAGCGGCACCGGCAAGGAGCTCGTGGTGCGCGCCATCCATGCGCTGGGCCGGCCGGGCCAGGCCCTGGTCAGCCTGAACCTCGCGGCCGTGCCCGAGAGCCTGGTCGAGTCCGAGCTCTTCGGCCACGCGGCCGGTGCCTTCACAGGCAGCGCCCGGCGGCCTTCGACCGCGGCGCCGTGCGGCAGGCGGCGGCCAGGGCACGGGAAGCGCCCGCACGGCTCAAGGACCACGAACGCACGGCTGCGCTGCAGGCGCTGGCCGCGTGCGGCGGCAACAAGAAGCGCGCGGCCGAGCGGCTCGGCATCTCGCGCTCCTACCTCTACAAGCTCTTGGCGTGATCCGTGGCCAGTCTTCGCTCCAGCCAGGCGCTGTAGCGCGACAGCCCGAAGCACAGGCACCAGTACACGAGCGCCACGAACAGGTAGCCTTCCAGGTAGAAGGGCCGCCAGGTCGGGTCGCCGCCCAGGGCCAGGCTCAGCGCCCCGGTCAGTTCGAACAGGCCGACGATGGTCACGAGCGAGGTGTCCTTGAGCGTGCCCACGGCGTTGTTGGTCAGCGCCGGCACCACCATGCGCAGCGCCTGCGGCAGCACGATGTGGCGCTGCACCTGCCAGCGCGAAAAACCCATGGCCATCGCCGCATCGACCTGGCCACGGGGCACGGCCTGCAGCCCGCCGCGGATGATCTCGGCGAGGTAGGCGGCCACGAACAGCGCCAGCCCGGCCAGCACGCGCAGCAGCACGTCGGGCCGCCAGCCGGCCGGCCACAGCAGCGGCAGCAGGTAGGAGGCCATGAACAGCACGGAGATCAGCGGCACGCCGCGCACGAGCTCGATGGTGCCGGCAGAGAGCAGCCGCGCCGGCCACCAGGATGCGCGCCGAGCCAGCGCCAGCGCCAGCGCGAGCGGAAAGGCCAGCGCCAGGCCGACCACGGCCAGGCCGATGGTCAGCGGCAGCCCGCCCCAGCGGTTGGTCGGCACGGTCGCCAGGCCCAGTGCGCCGCCGCCCATCAGCAGCACGGTCAGCGCCAGCACGAGCAGCCACAGCGGCGCCAGCCACCAACGCCAGCTGCGCGGCCAGGCCGACAGCAGCGTGGTGCCGGACAGCAGGACCGTGGCCACGGCCGGGCGCCACTGTTCCTCGTACGGGTAGCGGCCGAACAGCAGCGGCCGCCATTTCTCGGCCACCACGCCCCAGCAGGCGCCGTGTTCGAGCGCGCGGCAGGCGGCGGCATCGGGCCGGAACACGGCCTGCAGCAGGGCCCAGTCGAGTGCATGCCAGCCGGCCCAGGCCAGCAGCGCGAGCAGTGCGGCCGTGACCAGCGCGCGCGCCGGCGAGCCGAACAGTTCGGCGCGCCATGGTGCGGTACCGGCGCTCACCGCCAGCCCCGCAGCGCCACGCGCGCGTTGTAGACGTTCATCGCGGCCGAGATCAGCAGCGAGAGCACGAGGTAGACCGCCATCACGATGGCGATGCATTCGAAGGCCCGGCCCGTGGAGTTCAGCGAGGTGTTGGCCACGGAGACCAGTTCGGGATAGCCCACGGCCACGGCCAGCGAGGAATTCTTGACCAGGCTCAGCAGCTGGTTGGTCAGCGCCGGCACGATCACGCGCAGCGCCTGCGGCAGCACCACCAGGTGCAGCTGCTGGCCCGCTTGCATGCCCAGGGCCTGGGCCGCGAGCTTCTGGCCGACCGCCACCGAGCCGATGCCGGCGCGCACGATCTCGGCCACGAAGGCCGCGGTGTACAGCGCCAGGCCCAGCACGATGGTGAGGTACTCCGGGCTCAGCGCGGCGCCGCCGATGACATTGAAGGCCGTGGGCTCGGGCCAGTCCAGCCGGCTGGGCCAGAAGGCGCCGTCCTCGCGCACGGGCCAGGGCAGCGACAGGCCGCCCTTGCTGAGCCACCAGCCGGGCAGCAGCTGCACGGGATCGGTGGAGTCGGGCAAGAGGTGCGTGAGCGCGAAGTACAGCATCAGCAGCTGCACCAGCAGCGGCACGTTGCGCAGCGTTTCCACATAGGCCGTGCACAGCGCACGCACGAGCAGATGCGACGTGAGCCGGCCGATGCCCAGCAGCGTGCCCAGCACCACGGCCAGCAGCGCAGCCGGCACGGCCGCGCGCACAGTGTTGACGATGCCGGCCACGAAGGCGCGCGCGTAGCTGTCGCCGGAGTCGAAGGCCAGCCAGCCCTCGGCGATGCCGAAACCGGCCGGCTGCTGCAGGAAGCCGAACTGCGCCGCCAGCCAGGCCCACAGGCTGGCGACGCCGGGCGCATCACGCAGCAGCCAGAGCGCCGCGACGAGGGCCGTGAACGCCAGCAGCGCCCACAGCGCCGCAGGCAGGCGCGCCGTCGGCGTCATTTCACCGGCAGTGCGTAGAGCAGGCCGCCCTTGTTCCACAGGTTGTTGGCGCCGCGCGGCAGCGCCAGCGCCGACTTGGGACCGACGTTGCGCTCGAACATCTCGCCGTGGTTGCCCACGGCCTTGATCGCGTGGTACGACCAGTCCTTGTCCAGACCCAGCAGCTTGCCCAGGTCGTCGCCCGTGCCGAGCAGGCGCTGCTGCGCCGGGTCCTTGCTGCTGGTATGCAGCTGGTCGATGTTGGCCTGGGTGATGCCGAGCTCCTCGGCCTCGATCAGCGCATTGGGCACCCACTTGACGATGGCGAACCATTCGTCGTCGCCGCGCTTGACGGCCGGGGCCAGCGGCTCCTTGGAGATCAGGTCGGGCAGGATGAGGTAATCGTCGGGGTTCGGGGCTTCCTTGTTGCGCAGGCCCGCCAGCGCCGAGGTGTCGGTCGTGAAGGCCTGGCAGCGGCCCGAAAAGAAGGCCTTGAACGAGGCCTCGAAGCTCTCGAACACCACGGTCTTGACCGGGATGCCCTGGGCCTTGGACCACTCGGCCACGTTCTTCTCGTTGGTGGTGCCGGCCTGGGTGCAGATGGTCGCGCCCTTGAGCTGCTTGGCACTCGTGACCTTGATCTTCTTGGGCACCAGGAACCCCTGGCCATCGTAGTAGTTGATGGTCGTGAAGTTCAGGCCCAGCGAGGCGTCGCGCGTGAGGTTCCAGGTGGTGTTGCGCGTGAGGATGTCGACCTCGCCGGCCTGCAGCGCCGCGAAGCGCTGCTGCGAGTTCAACGGCACGAACTCGGCCTTCTTCGGGTCGCCCAGCACGGCGGCGGCAATCGCACGGCAGGTGTCCACGTCCAGGCCCGACCAGTTCCCTTGGGTGTCGGGCGCTGAGAAGCCTGCCACGCCGTTGGTCACGCCGCACTTGACGGTGCCGCGCGCCTTGACGGCGTCCAGCGTCTTGCCGGCCTGTGCGGTGGTGGAGGCCATGGCCAGCAGCAGAGCGCCGGCGGCCAGGGCCACGGAGTGGATCTTGCGCATGATTCGATTCCTCGTCGGATGGAAAGGGCCGGCGACGCCGCCGGCCGGTGGCGGGGCAGTTTACGTGTCAGCGCCGCAGCAGGTTCACGAGCGGGCGGCCGGCGCGGTCGCGGTAGACGTCGAAGTCGGCATCGATGGACAGGATGTGGCGCAGCTTCAGCCGCGCGGCGGCCTCGGCGACCGACGCATCGGCCAGATCGAAGGGCAGATCGGCGAAGCGCTCGGACAGGCGCAGCACCTCGGTCAGCGAGCCCTCGGCTGCGCGGTCCAGCGCGATCGCGCCGCGCTGCGCCCAGCGCAGGAAGTCGAGCGCAGCGTCGTTGTGGATGCGGCGCGCCAGCAGCGCGCAGACCTCGGTGGCCACGCACCAGGTGGTGACCAGGCTGGCGGCCGGGTTGGCCCGCAGCCAGCTGCGCACCGGCGCGTGCCAGCGGTCGGCGCAGTTGAACAGCGCGACCAGCGGTCCGCTGTCCACGAGCACGCTGCCGGCATGGGCAAGCCAGGGCGCGGAGGGCTCGCGCACGGCAAGCGCCGGGGTCTTGCGCGCAACCATGCGCGTGCTAGCCGCCACGCCGCGCGTGGCGTGCGGTCCAGGCATCGGCCGCATGCTGCTTGCGGCCCTGGGCCAGGTCGGCCGGGCCCTGGTGCCGGCCGAACAGGTCTTCGCCCATGGCATAGGCCGAGCGCGGCGCCTCGGCCTCCGGTTGCGCGAGGTAGCTTTGCAGCGCCGCGCGCACCACATCGCTGGTGCTGCGGCCGGTGCTGGCGGCGCGCTGGCGCAGCCGTTCCTCCAGCGTGGCTTCGAGCTTGATCGTGACGGTCATGGCGGGCGGTTGGTGTCTGTCGTAATACCGATCGTATTTTCGAAGCCAACGCCTGTCAACGGGACGGCCTCCGTATGATGGCCCGATGCCCCGGCCAAGGCCTGCTGCCTCGTCCCCGTCCTCGCGGCGCCGCACGCGCGAGTCGGGCGTGTTCGTGCGCGACACGCCGGGCGTGCGGTCGCTGGAGCGCGGCCTGCAGCTGCTGCGCGCATTCCGGCCCGGCATCACCTCGCTCAGCAATGCCGAACTCGCCGAGCGCACGGGTTTTCCGCGCGCCAGCGTGAGCCGGTTGGCGGCGACGTTGGTGTCCAAGGGCTTTCTGGACCACGAGGTCTCCACCGGTCTGTACCGGCTCGGCGCACCGTTCCTGGGCCTGGGGCTGGCGGTGCGCAACGGCTCCACGGTGCTGCAGACCGCACTGCCTTTCATGCGCGAAGTGTCCGAGGGCCAGCGCATCAATGTGGGCCTGGCCCTGGCCGACGACTGCGACGTGGTCTACCTGGATTCCGTGCGCAAGAGCCACCTGGGCATCTTCCGCCACATCATCGCCGGAACCCGGCTGCCCATGGCCGAGACGGCGCTGGGCCGGGCCTGGCTGGGCGGGCAGACGCCGGCCGCGCGCCGGCAGATGCTGGACCTGCTCGCGTCGCGCTACGAAGAGCGCTGGGCCGGCATCCGGCGCGAGCTGGCGGCTGCGCTGGCGGCCGTGCGGCGCGACGGCTACTGCAGCTTCGACCACCGCAACGGCGTGATGGCGGTGGCGGCCCCGCTGGTGCTGCCCGGCCACCCGGTGCATGCGCTCAACATCAGCTACCGGGCGCCGGCCGAGGACCGGCAGCGCGCGACCGAAGAGCAGTACGCCGAACTGCTGCTGCGCACGGCCGCACGCATCCGGCGCGCGCTGGCCTGACCGCTGCGTTCAGGCCGCCTTTGGCGCTGCGGCGCCGAGCGCGCCGGACGCCGCCAGCCGCGCGATCTCGAGCGCATCCAGCCCCAGGTACTCCGCCAGCACCTCGGCAGTGTGCTCGCCGAGCCGCGGCTCGCGCACCAGCGGCAAGGGCTCCAGGCCATCGAAGCGCAGCGGGCTGTTGTGCAGTACCACCTCGCCGAGGTCCGGGTGCTGCATGCGCTGCAGCATGCCGCGCGCGTGCAGGTGCGGATCGGCCACGACCTCGGCCAGGTCGCGCACGGGCGCGCAGGGGAAATGGTGGGCCTGGGCCAGGGCCTGCAGTTCAGCGCGCGTGTGGCGCTGCGTCCAGCCTTCCACCAGCGCGTCGACCTCGTCCATGATCGCCGCGCGCGCAGGATGGTCGGCATAGCGCGCGTCGTCGGCGAGCTCGGGCCGGCCCATGGCGCGCACCAGGTTGCCCCAGTGGCCGGGCGTCACGCACATGATGGCCACATGGCCATCGGCCGCACGGTAGGCGTTGTAGGGCGCCAGCCCCAGGCCGCCGTGCCGGTTGCCGGTGCGCAGCGGGGCCTGCGGGTTCTCGAAGAACACCGTGAGATTGGAGGCCATGGGCGGGTACATCGCGTCCTGCATGGCGATCTCCACGCGGCGGCCGCGGCCGGTACGCTCGCGCTCGTACAGCGCGGTCATGATGGCGGCGTACAGGTGCGTGCCGCCCAGGAAGTCGGCGAAGGCGGGCCCGGCCTTGACGGGCGGCCGGTCGGGCCAGCCCGTCAGCGCCATGGCGCCGCTGGTGGCCTGGATCGTGAGGTCCATGGCCAGCCGGTCGCGGTCGGCGCCCCAGCTGCCGTAGCCCGAGGCGCTGGCATAGACCAGGCGCGGGTTGGCGGCCATCAAGGCCTCGGCGCCGATGCCCAGCCGGTCCATCACGCCGGGCGCGTAGTTCTCCAGCACCACGTCGAACTGCTGCGCGAGTTCCATGAACAGCCGCCGCCCGTGGGGATGCTTGAAGTTCAGCGCGATGCCGCGCTTGTTGCCGTTGAGCATGGCCAGCGGCAAGGTGGCGGCGCGCCGCGCGCGGCCGGCTTCGCCGCCGGGCGGCTCGACCTTGACCACGGTGGCGCCGGCCATGGCCAGCAGGAAGCCGCAGTAGGGGCCCTGGTAGATCTGGCCGAGGTCCAGCACCTTGAGGCCGGCCAGCGGGGCATTGGAGGGCGTCGCCATGGTCAGCCCGCCGTGATGTTGGCCTGCTTCACCACGCGCGCCGTGCGCTCGTGGTCCAGCCGCATGTAGGCCAATGCGTCGGCCGGGCCCAGAAAAGCCGGTGGCGCGCCGCCGGTGGCCACGAAGCGCTGCACCGCGGCAGGGTCGGCCACCGCGCGCTGCGCGGCCTCGCCGAGCCGCTGCACGATCTCGGCCGGCGTGCGGGTGGGGACGAACAGCCCGGTCCAGCCCTCGATGCCGTACCCCGGCGCCTGCTCGGCGATGGCCGGCAGGTCCGGGTGATCGGCCTGGCGCTCGGTGTTGGTCACCGCGATGGGCCGCACCTGGCCGGCGCGCAGGAACACGGCGGCGGGCGCGCGGCTGTCGAACGCGAAGTCGATCCGCCCGCCGGCCAGGTCGGTGAGCGATTGCACGTTGCCGCGGTAGGGCACGTGCACGGCCTGCACGCCGGCCAGCAGGTTCAGCATCTCGCCGGCGATGTGGGTGGAGTTGCCCACGCTGCTCGAGCCGAAACTGAGCTTGCCCGGGTTGGCCCGGCCGAAGGCGATCAGCTCGGCCAGCGTCTTGAACGGCGAGTGGGTTGGCACCAGCAGCAGGAATCCGCCCATGGTCACGCGGCACACCGGCAGCAGATCGCTCATGGGCGCGTAGGGCAGGTTGCGCACCACGCCCGAGATCAGGATGCTGCCGGCCGAGTACAGCTGCGTGTAGCCGTCGGGCGCGGCGCGTGCCACGGCCTGCGCGGCGATGTGGCCACCGCCGCCGGGCCGGTTGTCCACCACGACGGACTGGCCGATCCCGGCCTGCAGCCCGGGCTGCAGCAGCCGCGCGGTGATGTCGACCACGCCGCCGGCCGTGGAGGGCACGAGCAGGGTGATCGGCCGGCTGGGCCAGCTTTCGGCCTTGAGGCGGGCCAGCGGCAGGGCCGCTGCCGCGGCCAGCAGGGCGCGTCTTCTCATGGGCATGGTTGTCTCCTGCGTTGGATCGCGCGTGCCCGGCTGCATCGGCCGGTGCATCGCGCAGCGGGGCTAGCGGAAGCGCGCGAGCGTGTTGCGTGCCACCACCATGCGGTGCACTTCGGTGGGGCCTTCGTAGATGCGCATGAGCCGCACGTCGTTGGCCATCTGCTGCAGCGGCAACTCCTTGGTCATGCCCATGGCACCGAAGGTCTGCATGGCCCGGTCGACCACCTCCCAGGCCATCTCGGTCGCATAGGCCTTGACCATCGAGGTCTGGGTGCGCACGTCCAGGCCGCGGTCGATGCGCCAGGCGCATTCGTAGGTCATGAGCCGCGTGGCGTGGATGCGCGTGGCGGCGTCGGCGATCCACCACTGGATGGCCTGGCGCTCGGACAGCGGCAGGCCGAAGGTCTTGCGCTGCGGCGCATAGGCGCACAGCATGTCCAGCGCGCGCTGGGCCTTGCCGATGGCCCAGGCCGCCATCTGCACGCGGCGCGCGCCGAGCCGCGCCTGCATGGGCTCGAAGCCCTGGTCCAGCTGGCCGAGCAGCTGGCCCGCGGGAATCCGGCAGTCCTCGAAGACCACCTCCCAGGTGCTGCCGCCGCCGATCATCGGGATCTTGCGCGCCGGGATGAAGCCCGGCGTGCCCTTGTCCACGATGAAGGCCGAGATGCCGCCGCGCGAACCTGGTGAGCCCGAGGTGCGGGCCATCACGATGCCGAAGTCGGCGCGCTCCAGGTTGGAGATCCAGATCTTGCGGCCGTTGATCACCCAGTCGTCGCCGTCGCGCACAGCGCGCGTGGATAACCCCGAGGGATCGCCGCCGGCGCCGGGCTCGGAGATCACGATGGCCGACTTCACCTCGCCACGCACATAGGGCTCCAGGTAGCGCTTTTTCTGCTCGGGCGTGGCCGTCAGCATGAGCAGGCGCAGGTTGGGCGTGTCCGGCGGCAGGTAGTAGTGCACGATGCTCTGCCCGATCTCCTCGTTGACACCGACCATGGCGGCCACCGGCAGGTCGGCGCCGCCGATCTCCTGCGGCGCGTCCAGGCCCCACAGGCCCAGCTCGCGCGAGCGGCTGTCGATGCGGGCGCTTTCCTCGGGCGACAGCGCGGTGCCGCCGCCTTCCGTCTCGCGCCGCAGCAGCGCGGGCTCCAGCGGGATCAGTTCCTCGCGCACGAAGCGGGCCACGAGGTCCTTGAGCATGCGCCACTCTTCCTTGAGCTCGAATTCCATGGGGGGTCTCCTTCGGTGTCCGGGGTGTTCGGTCAGCTGCGCTGGGCGCGGTGCGCGTCCCAGTCGACGTCGCTCCATTCGACGAGGTCTTCGGCGCCTGAGGTGCGCAGGTGGGCACCGCCGTCGATGGCGATGGATTCGCCGTTGATGTAGGCCGCGTCCGCCGACAGCAGGAAGGCTGCGAGGCTCGTCAGCTCCTCGGGCCGGCCGCTGCGGCCCAGCGGGTTGCGCAGCCCGGGGCTGTGGCCGGCCGCGCGCGAGGACGGCAGCAGCTGCCGCGTCGCGCCCGGCGTGGGGAAGGGGCCCGGCTCGATGGCCACGAGGCGGATACCGCGTCCGCCCCATTCCATCGCCAGGCTGCGCGTCATCGCGAGCACGGCGGACTTGGCCATCGCCGAGGGCACGGTGAACGGCCGGCCCGTGCGCACGGAGGTCGACAGGATGCTCAGCACGCTGCCGCCGCGTCCGGCGTCAATCCAGCGCCGGCCCATGCCGTGCGTGCAGTACAGCGTGCCGTGCAGCGTGGTGGCCAGGATGGCGTCCATGGCGCGGGCGGACATCCTGTGCGTCTGGGCGATGAAGTTGGCCGCGGCATTGTTGACCAGCGCGTCGACCGGCCCATCGCGCCAGGCCGCATCCAGCATGGCCTCGACCGACTCGCTCTGGCGGATGTCGCAGGCCAGCACGGTGACACTGGCGTCCGACTCCGCGCGCAGGCGCTGCGCCGTGGCCTCCAGCGCCTCCGGGCGCCGGCCGCACAGCACCAGGGCGGCGCCCAGGCTGGCGAAGCGGGCCGCCATTTCGGCGCCCAGGCCGGTGCCGCCGCCGGTCACGAGAATGCGCTGGCCCTGGAGCAGATCGTTGCGGTACATGTGCTTTTCCGTTGCATTTGGTGCAGCCATTGTTTCGTCGATACGACGCTGGCCACCTCCACCAATTCCGGAGACCGGAATTCGTGTCGCGGACGCCCCCCGGCGCGGCGGTGTCCGCTGGAAAGCAAAAAGGCCCGGCGGCCGGTCCTCGCAGACCGGCCGCCGGGCCCGTGCCGGGCGTCAGAGGCTCAACTGCCCAGCTTGGGCTGCAGCGGCGTGGCCGTCAGGTAGCCGACGGCGGCAGCATGCTTGTTGTCGTAGTTGGTGTTGATCAGCGCGTCGATCTGGTTCTTCAGCGTCGCGTCCAGCGCCGGGAAGCGGTTCCACTCGTCGCCGGCGTGCTGGAAGTTGCTCATGATGTAGGTCCACCCGTTGATCTCGTCCACCGCGTGCAGGCCCGTGGACTCGGCGCCGGCGGGGCAGGACAGGATGCGCTCCAGCGCCTTGGTGTCCACGTTGTAGGCCCACAGGAAGTTGTTCAGGTGGTTGCCGCTGTCCTCGCCGATGAACAGCGTGCGCAGCTTTTCGGAGAACTTGAGGTTGTCGGGGCTGGCGATCTTGGCCGGGTTGGCGGTGTTGCCCAGGCTGTCGGCCGCGATGTCTTCGCCCTTGAGCAGCAGGCGCGACTGCGTGGGCACCCACTCGCTGTTGATCGCGGTGCCATCCTTGTCCTTCTGGCCCGCGGCCATGTCGTGCGCGAGGATGCCGCCGGCGGTGATCTTGGGAAACGCCACGTTGTGCGCTTCCACATAGCCCGAGCCGCCGACGACCATGGAGTCCTGGATGTTGGCCAGCGCCGAGTAGGCCACCTTGTCCTTGGCGTTGGCGGTCGTGCCTTCCATCTTGGTGAAGGCCATGCTGCCACCCATCAGCGCAGCGTAGCGGTGCGTCTCGAGGAACGCGGCGGCCTTCTCCTGGCCGGCCTTCAGGCGCACCCAGGCGGTCTTCTTGTTCAGCACGATCCTGGTGTAGCTCGCGTCGCCCGGGTCGGTCGTCGTGGAGTCCATGATGTCGATGGGCTGGATGTTGCGCACGTTCACGAGGTCCTCGATCTCCTGGCTCGTGGCATGGCCCAGCTTGATCCACTGGATCTTCGCGGTCGAGGTGTCGGTCAGCTTGTCCAGGTACTTGGCCACGTACAGGGTGCCGGCGGACAGGTCGCGTGCCTTGTCGGCCACGAACATGAAGAAGCCGCCGTTGGTCGCGTCGTCGCCCATCAGCGCGGTGCGCTCGTCGGGCAGCATGTGGATCAGCTCGTGCGAGATGCGGCCCAGGCAGAAGTGCTTCTTGATCGTCGCCGTGCCATCGGCCTTGACCGTCACTTCGGGCAGGTGGCCATAGTTGTAGGCCTTGGCACTCGTCTCGTTGCCGTAGACGTTCTTGCTGTAGGCCTTGAGCGTGGCCAGGCTCTGGCCGGCCAGGCCCTGGTTGAAGGCATCGGGCTCGTACTCTTCGCTGGACAGATGCGTGCCCCAGGGCGACAGGCTGGCGCCGCAGGTGATCCACAGGCCATGCACCTTGGAGGTGTCCACGTTGTGGTACCTGGACAGGCTCAGGTGGCCGTTGGCCGGATCCTGCTGGAGCGTCAGCACGGCAATCGGCGAGGGCAGCGTGCCATAAGCGCTGGCACCGGACTGGTCGGCCGTCGTGTATTCGAACTGCACCACGGCGAACACCGTGTTGGCTGGCGCACCCTCCACCTTCAGCAGCGAGGTGCCGTCCGGGCAATCGGAGAAGAACTGGCGCTCCTGGCCCAGTACGCTCTTGTCGATGATGGGCTGGTTGTTGATGTCGTAGTAGCCGCCGGCGACGACCTTGGCGCCGCTGGTGCTGGTCACCTGCTGGCCGGTCAGAAAGAACGGCTGGTAGGCCAGCTGGTAGGTGGTGCTGGTGCCGTCGGCGTAGCTGACCTTGAGGCTGGAGCCCACCGTGGTCGTGGCCAGCGCGGCCGGGTTGCTGGCGCTTGGCGCGACCATGCCCGTGAACTGGGCGGACGCGAAGCGCAGTTCGTCGTCGTCACCGCCGCCACAGGCGGCCAGCGTGGAGGCGAGCAGGCCACCGGTACCCAGCGGCAGCATGGGGGCGCCGGCCAGCAGCTGGAGCATGCGGCGGCGCGACGGAACGGGAGTCGTAGGGAGGTTGGGCATCGGTCTGGGCTCCAGAGGAGCCTGTTGTTTTGGATGGGAGCGCGATGGCGGATGCCATGCTGCGCGCCGCGATCCTAGGGTCGACCGATGACAGTGCTGTTACAGCGCCGTGACGCCGGCCGGCGCACGCGGCGCCGGCCGCGAGCGTGGTCAGTGGTTGTCGCGCGGCACGCCGAAGGTGGCGTGGATCTTCTGGTACTTGACGGCCGGCTTGAGCACCATGCCGTCGGCCAGCTCGCCCACCACGGCGCGCTGGATCTCCTGCCACGGGGTCTGGCTCGGCGGAAACCGGTAGCCGCCGGCCGCCTCCAGCGCGGCACGCCGCCGGGCCAGTTCCTCATCGGACACCAGCATGTCGGCGCGACGCTTCTTGAGGTCGATGCGCACGCGGTCGCCCGTGCGCAGCAGCGCGAGGTTGCCGCCGGTGGCCGCCTCGGGCGAAGCGTTCAAGATGGAAGGCGAGCCCGAGGTGCCCGACTGCCGGCCGTCGCCGATGCAGGGCAGGGCCGTGACGCCCTTCTTGAGCAGGTAGCTCGGTGCGCGCATGTTCACCACCTCGGCCGCGCCCGGGTAGCCCACCGGACCCACACCGCGCATGAACAGCACGCTCTCGCCCGTGATCTTGAGCTTGGGATCGTCGATGCGTGCGTGGTAGTCCTCGGGCCCATCGAACACCACGGCCGGGCCTTCGAAGGCCATGGGGTCGGCCGGGTTCTCCAGGTAGCGCTGGCGGAACTCGGGCGTGATCACGCTGGTCTTCATGATGGCCGAGTCGAACAGGTTGCCCTTGAAGTTCAGGAAGCCCGCGTCCTTTTTGAGCGGCTTGTTGAACGGCAGGATCACGTCGCGGTCAGTGCTGAACTTGCCGGTGCAGTTCTCGACCAGTGTCTTGCCGTTGGCCGTGAGCGCGGGCTGGATCTTGCCCTTGGCGATCAGTTCGGCCACCACGGCCGGCAGGCCGCCGGCGCGGTAGTAGTCCTCTGCAAGGTACTTGCCGGCCGGCTGCAGGTTCACGAGCAGCGGCACCTTGTAGCCGTGCTTTTCCCAGTCGTCGTTGGACAGCGGCACGCCGATGTGCTTGGCGATCGCGTTCAGGTGGATGGGCGCATTGGTCGAGCCGCCGATGGCCGAGTTGATGACGATGGCGTTCTCGAAGGCGGCCCGCGTCATGATGTCCGAGGGCTTCAGGTCCTCGCGCACCATCTCGACGATGCGCCGGCCCGTGAGGTAGGCCATCTCCTGGCGGTCACGGTACGGCGCGGGGATGGCGGCCGCGCCCGGCAGCGTCATGCCCAGCGCCTCGGCCAGCGCGTTCATTGTGGAGGCCGTGCCCATGGTGTTGCAGTGTCCCGTGGATGGCGCCGACGAGGCCACGAGCTTCAGGAACTCGGGATAGCCGATCTCGCCGGCAGCCATGAGTTCGCGCGCCTTCCAGACGATCGTGCCCGAGCCCGTGCGCTCGCCCTGGAACCAGCCGTTCAGCATCGGGCCGCTGTTGAGCGCGATGGCCGGGATGTCGACCGTGGCGGCGGCCATCAGCTGGGCCGGCGTGGTCTTGTCGCAACCCGTCGTCAGCACGCAGCCGTCGATCGGGTAGCCGTACAGGATCTCGACCAGCGAGAGGTATTGCAGGTTGCGGTCCAGCGAGGCCGTGGGGCGCTTGCAGGTCTCCTGGATCGGGTGGATGGGGAACTCGAAGGCCACGCCGCCCGCGTCGCGGATGCCTTCCTTGACGCGCTCGGCCAGCACGATGTGGTGGCGGTTGCAGGGCGCGATGTCCGAGCCGGTCTGCGCGATGCCGATGATGGGCCGGCCCGATTGCAGTTCCTCGAACGACAGGCCGAAGTTCATGGTGCGCTCGATGTAGAGCGCTGTCATGTCGGCGTTGGACGGGTTGTCGAACCAGGCCTGCGATCGCAGGCGCTGTGCGGAACTCGCCGTCTTGGCGGCCTTCTTTCCCTTCGTCGCGTGCGCGGCCTCGGCCTTGCTGGCGGCCGTCTTCACCGTGGCGTCCTTCTTGCTCATTGCAATCCCTTGAGAGTCTCAGCTGCGTTGGGGCCGGCCTGGCAGTCGGCGATGTACTCGCGGATGATCTCCGCAAAATTGGTGTAGGGGCGCAAGCCCAGTTTCTCGGCCCGTTTGGCGGTGCCGCCACTGGGCCAGTTGGCCACGATGGCGGCGATGCGCTCGTCGCGCTCGAAGCGCACCAGCGCGCGCACCTTGGGGCCGGCCACTTCCTCGAGCGCGGCCAGCATGTCGGCAACGCGCACGTTCAGGCCCGGCAGGTTCAGCGCCAGGCGGCCGTTCAACTGCTCGCGCGTGGCCTCGTAGACCTTGATGAGCCCGTCCACGGTCTGCGACGGTGAAGACATGGGGTGCGAGACCTGCGGATCGACCGGGCAGACCGATGCGACGCCGGCCAGCGGCTCGCGAATGATGCCGCTGAAAAAGCCCGAGGCGGCGCCATTGGGCCGGCCCGGCCGCACCGTGACCGTCATGAGCCGGGCCGAGCGGCCGTCTAGGTAGCCCTTGCGCGTGTAGTCGGCGATCAGGTACTCGCACATGAGCTTGTGCGTGCCGTAGGAGGTCTGCGGTGCGGGCAGCGTGTCGTCGGCCACGGTGCCAGGCCAGGCGAAGGACGGGTCGGGCCCGAACACCGCCACGGAACTGGAGAACACGAAGCGTGGCACCTTGCCGGTCTTGGCCGTGCGTGCGCGCAAGGCGTCGAGCAGGGCGCGCGTGCTGACCAGGTTGGAGCGCAGGCCCAGCTCGAAGTCCAGCTCGCACTCGCCCGAAACGGCCGAGGCCAGATGGAACACGCCGTCGAAGTCCTCGACCTCGAGGGCCTCGGTCTGCGACAGCAGGGGGCCGGTGCGGGCCTCCACCCGCGCATCGGCCAGCAGATCGGCCGGCGGCGGCGCGATGTCGGTCAGCACCATGCGGTCGATCTTCCTGCCGTCGAGCTGGCCGCGCGCGAGCAGCGTGCGCGCCAGGCGGGCGCCGACGAAGCCGCCGCCGCCGGTGATCAGAAGTTTCATGGGGGTCGTCCTTATGAGGGGGGTTGGGAAGTCTTCTTGCGCCGGCCGGCGATCACGCCGCCTTCGACCAGCCGCTGTTCGCCGTGCAGGATGTGGTCGACCGCGCAGCGCCGCGCGGTGGCCGGGTCGCGCGCCGCGATGGCGTCGACCACCGCGCGGTGCTCCAGCTGCACGGCCTGCATGAAGTCCGTGCGGCGTGCTTCGTTGCCGCGCGTGATGCGCATGCCTTCGCGCAGGTACTGTTCGAGGAAGCCCAGCAGCAGCCGGAACTGCGGGTTGCCCGTGGCCTCGCCGATCAGGCGGTGAAAGCCCAGATCCTCGGCCACGCCGTCGCGCCCTTCGGCCACGGCCAGGTCGATGGCCTTGAGCTGGCGGCGCATGCCGGCGATCTGGCTGCGGGTGGCGCGCTCGGCCGCCAGCGCGGCGATCTCGCCCTCGAGCACGCGGCGCACCTCCACCACATGGACGACGGCCTCCACCGAACCCAGCACACGCGGATCGAAGGCCAGCGGCTGGTGGGCCGGCGCCGTGGCCACGAACACGCCGGAGCCCTGGCGTGAAACCACCAGGGACAGCGACTTGAGCTGGTGCACGGCCTCGCGCACCACGGTGCGCGAAACGCCATGGGTCTGCGCCAGCTGTTGTTCCGTGGGCAGGCGCTCGCCGGGTTGCAGTGCGCCGGTGGTGATCTGGCGGGTCAGGCGCTGTGCCAGCCGGTCGGACAGCCGATCCGCCTCCTGCCGCAGGGGTTCGGCCGCGGGCGGGGCGGGGACGGCGAGACGGGTGGACACGTTCAGGCGCTCGAAAAGGCGCTGTACTGTAATCGGGTCATCATACAAATTGCCGGGTTTTCGCCTACCGGGTTTCCCTGATGCCAAGCCCCTGTTCAGGTGCGGATACTGCGCGGGCTTCGGAGCGCTCGGCGGCGCTCGTTCCCCCAACCAACAGCAGAGCGCAGCGCATGGCCAGCGTCACGATCCAGGGTGTGAAGAAGAACTTCGGCGATGTGCCCATCCTGCACGGGGTGGACATCGACATCCAGGACGGTTCCTTCACCGTCCTGGTCGGGCCCTCGGGCTGCGGCAAGTCCACGCTGCTGCGCATGATCGCGGGGCTGGAGCAGATCAACGGCGGCGAGATCCGCATCGGCGAGCGGCGTGTCAACGACCTGCCGCCCAAGGAGAGGGACATCGCCATGGTGTTCCAGAACTACGCGCTGTACCCGCACATGACGGTGCGCGACAACATGGCCTTCTCGCTGGCGCTGGCCAAGACCGACAAGGCCACCATCGACACCAAGGTGCAGCGCGCGGCCGAAATCCTGGCCCTGGTGCCGCTGCTGGACCGCTACCCGCGCCAGCTGTCGGGCGGCCAGCGCCAGCGCGTGGCCATGGGCCGCGCCATCGTGCGCGACCCGCAGGTGTTCCTGTTCGACGAGCCGCTGTCCAACCTGGACGCCAAGCTGCGCGTGGCCATGCGCAGCGAGATCAAGGAACTGCACCAGCGCCTGAAGACCACCTCGGTCTACGTCACGCACGACCAGATCGAGGCCATGACCATGGGCGACAAGATCGTCGTGATGCGCGACGGCCGCATCGAGCAGACCGGCAGCCCGCTGGAGCTGTACGACCGCCCGGCCAACCAGTTCGTGGCCGGCTTCATCGGCTCGCCCGCGATGAACTTCCTGCCCGGCACGCTGCGCCACGCTGGCGGCGCGGCCGAGGTCGAGTTGCGCGACGGCACGCGCCTGCCGGCCCCGGTGGGCAGTGGCGGGCACGACGGCCAGAGCGTGGTCTACGGCACGCGGCCCGAGCACCTCACGCTGGGCGACACCGGCATCCCGTCCAAGGTCGCGGTGCTGGAGCCCACGGGCATGGACACCTTCGTCGCCTGTCGGCACGAGGGCACCGAGCTGTCTGCCGTCTTCCGCGAACGCCACGACTTCGCGCCCGGCACGCTGATCCATCTGCAGCCCGATCTCGCGCGGGCCCATCTGTTCGACGCGGGAACCGGCCAGCGGCTGGTGGCATGAGCTTTTTCTGACCAACGCAAGGAGACAGGCATGAGTGAGTTCCAGGGGCGCAGGCGCAGCATTCTCAAGGGCTCGGCCGGCGCGGCCGCCGTGGCTTCCATCGGCGCCGGTGGCGTGCTGTTCTCGCCGTTCGCGCGGTCGCAGACGCTCAAGTTCACGCCCGAGAAGGGCGCCAAGCTCCGCGTGCTGCGCTGGAGCCGCTTCGTGCAGGGCGACATCGACGCCTACATGGCCAACGTCAAGAAGTTCACCGAGGCCACCGGGGTCGAGGTCCGTGTGGACAACGAGGGCTGGGAAGACGTGCGGCCCAAGGCAGCCGTGGCCGCCAACACCGGCGCCGGCCCGGACATCATCCTGTCGACCAACGACGACGCCAACCTGTACCCGGACAAGCTGCTCGACGTGACCGACCTCGCCGAGTACCTGGGCAAGAAATACGGCGGCTGGTACCCGGCCGTGCAGCAGTACCTGCGTCCGGACGGCAAGCGCTGGCTGGGCCTGGGCCTGGGTGCCTCGGGCTCCATGATCGTCTACCGCGAAAGCATGGTGAAGGCGGCCGGCTTCGACAGCTTCCCCAAGGACACGGCCGGCTTCCTCAAGCTGCACCAGGCGCTCAAGGAGAAGGGCACGCCGGGTGGCTACGCGCTGGGCAACGCCACGGGCGACAGCCTGTGGACCAACTGGCTGATCTGGTCGCATGGCGGCAAGCTGGTGGACAAGAACAACAAGGTCGTGATCGACAGCCCGGAGACGCTCAAGGCGCTGGAGTACGCCAAGGAGCTGTACGCCACCTTCATCCCGGGCACGCTGTCCTGGCTGGACCCGAACAACAACAAGGCCTTCCTGGACGGGCAGATCAGCGTCACCAACAACGGCATCTCGATCTACTACGCTGCCAAGAACTCGCCCGATCCCAAGATCAAGGAGATGGCGGCCGACATCAACCACGCCGCGTTCCCGATCGGGCCGGTGGGCGTGCCGACCGAGTCGCACCTGTTCTTCAACCAGATGGTCATGAAGTACACCAAGTTCCCGAATGCGGCCAAGGAGTTCCTGCGCTTCATGATGGAACGCGAGCAGTTCGACGCCTGGCTGATCGGCGCGGGCGGCTACATCGGCCAGCCGCTGGCGGCCTACGAGTCCTGCCCGATCTGGACGTCCGACCCCAAGAACACGCCGTACCGCGACTGCGTGAAGAACATGCGTCCGGCCGGTTACGAAGGCAAGCTGGGCTATGCCTCCGCCGGCGCCGGCGCCGACTTCATCGTCGCGAACATGGTGGCCGAGGCCGCCAGCGGCTCGAAGACGCCGAAGGAAGCGGCCGAGCGCGCCCAGAAGCGCGCCGAGCGTTACTACAAAGTCTAGGCAACTCCCCGCGTTCCGGCCGGGCTCGAGTCCGGCCGGGCTTCCTTGGCTCCTGTCTAGGGTCTGCATGCTCGCCCGACTGCAAAACAGCCGCAACGGTCTCGGCTTCCTGTTCATGCTGCCAGCGGCGGTGCTGCTGCTGCTGTTCCTGACCTATCCGCTGGGCCTCGGCACCTGGCTCGGCTTCACCGACACCAAGGTGGGCCGGGCCGGCGTCTGGGTGGGCCTGGAAAACTACATCTACCTCTGGAACGACGCGGTCACGCGGCTGGCCCTGTTCAACACCCTGTTCTACACGGTGGTGGCCAGCATCCTGAAGTTCGGCCTGGGCCTGTGGCTGGCGCTGCTGCTGAACAAGCACATCCGCTTCAAGACCTTCTTCCGCGCCGTCATCCTGCTGCCCTACATCGTGCCGACTGTGCTGTCGGCCATCGCGTTCTGGTGGATCTACGACTCGCAGTTCTCCATCATCAGTTGGGCGCTCGTGAAGATGGGGCTGATCGACCACTACATCGACTTCCTGGGCAACGAGTGGAACGCGCGCATCGCGGTCATCATCGCCAACGTCTGGCGCGGGGTGCCGTTCGTGGCCATCACGCTGCTGGCCGGGCTGCAGACGATTTCGCCCTCGTACTACGAGGCCTCGGCCATCGACGGCGCCTCGCGCTGGCAGCAGTTCCGCCATGTCACGCTGCCGCTGCTGACGCCCATCATCGCCGTGGTCATGACGTTCTCGGTGCTGTTCACCTTCACCGACTTCCAGCTCATCTACGTGATCACACGCGGCGGGCCGCTCAACGCGACGCACTTGATGGCCACGCTGTCGTTCCAGCGCGCGATCTCGGGCGGTGCGCTCGGAGAGGGTGCGGCCATTGCGATCGCCATGGTGCCGTTCCTGCTGGCCTGCGTGCTGTTCAGCTTCTTCGGATTGCAACGCCGCGCCTGGCAACAAGGAGGGAAGGACTGATGGCCGCCAACAAAGCCGATGTCGACACCGTCGGCATGTCCTACCTGGACTCGATCCCGCGCAAGGCGGTGACGGTCTACCTGCCGCTGCTGGTCTTTCTGATCGTGCTGCTGTTCCCGTTCTACTGGATGGTGATCACCTCGATCAAGCCCGATGCGGAACTGCTCTCGCGCGAGGGCAACCCGTTCTGGGTGGTCAAGCCCACGCTGGTGCACTTCCACAAGCTGCTGTTCGAGACCACCTACCCGCAGTGGCTGTGGAACACGGTGCTGGTCTCGGTGGTGTCGACCTTCGTGTCGCTGGTAGCGTCGGTGCTGGCGGCCTACGCGATCGAGCGGCTGCGCTTCAAGGGGTCCAAGCATGTGGGCCTGTCGATCTTCCTGGCCTACATGGTGCCGCCGTCCATTTTGTTCATCCCGCTGGCCAACGTGGTGTTCAACCTCGGCCTGTTCGACACGCGGCTGGCCCTGATCCTGACGTACCCGACCTTCCTGATCCCGTTCTGCACCTGGCTGCTGATGGGCTACTTCCGCTCCATCCCGATGGAGCTGGAGGAGTGCGCGCTGATCGACGGTGCCTCGCGCTGGCAGATCCTGGTCAAGGTGGTGCTGCCACTGGCCGTGCCGGGGCTGATCTCGGCCGGCATCTTCGCGTTCACGCTGTCGTGGAACGAGTTCATCTATGCGCTGACCTTCGTGTCCTCGTCGGAAGTCAAGACCGTTCCGGTCGGGGTTGTGACCGAGCTCGTGCAGGGCGACGTCTACCAGTGGGGGCCGCTGATGGCCGGTGCGCTGCTGGGCTCGCTCCCGGTGGCGTTCATCTACTCGTTCTTCGTCGAGTACTACGTTTCGGGCATGACGGGGTCGGTCAAGGAGTGAGTCAGGGCGGCGCGGCGCCCCGGCAACCGCCCGTCGCTTCCCCAGGACCGCAGGGCGGCTCATGCTCGCCCTGGGCGCGGCGCCGCCATAGACTTTCGCGCCCCTTTCCCACGGAGAGCCCCACCGCACTGTCCCGCATGGCCGACGACTTCCACCGCTTGCCCCGGCTCGTGTACCCGCTGCGCGTGATCGGCATGGGGCTGGGCGCTGCGGTGGCCATGGTCGTGCTGTACGAGCGCGATGCCGCACCGGCGGTCTGGGCCCTGGTCGTCTGTGGCGGCTTCCTGTGGCCCCACCTGGCCTGGTGGCTGACACTGCGCAGCCGCAACCCGCAGCGCGCCGAGGTGCGCAACCTGCTCATCGATTCGGCCATCGCCGGCGCCTTCGTGCCGCTCATGCAGTTCAACCTGCTGCCCAGCGTGCTGCTGGTCACGCTGACCATGGTGGACAAGATCACCACCGGCATCCGCCTGCTGTGGCTGCAGTCCCTGCCTGGCATGCTGGTGGCCGGCATGCTGGTCGCCTGGTGGATGAACGCCCCCGCGGTGCCCGAGAGCAGCATGCGCGTGGTGCTGGCCTGCCTGCCCATGCTGGTGATCCACACCCTGTCGGTCAGCGTCTCCAGCTACCGCCTGATCCGCCGCGTCTCGCGCCAGAACCGACTGCTCGACGAACTGGGCCGCATCGATCCGCTGACGGGGCTGTACGGCCGTGCCTACTGGGAGAAGCAGGTGCGCGAGGCGCAGCGCCGCCACGCCGATACCGGCGAGCCGGCCTGCCTCATGATGCTGGACATCGATGGCTTCAAGCAGATCAACGATGGTCTGGGCCATACCGTGGGCGATGACGTGATCTGCACGCTGAGCCGCATCGTGCGCGATTGCGTACGCTCCAGCGACTGCGCCGGCCGCTACGGTGGCGACGAGTTCGCGATCCTGCTGCGCGGGACGGACATGGAGCAGGCCCAGGAGATCGCCCAGCGCATCCGCGTCGAAGCCGAGAGCCATCGCTTCCGCGACCACCCCGAGCTGCGCTTCACCAGCAGCATCGGCATCGCGGCCTTGCAGAAGCACTACGCGGGCACGCGCGACTGGGTGGCGGCGGCCGATGCCGCGCTCTACCAGGCCAAGCGTGCCGGGCGCAACCGGGTCGAGCTGCGGCCGCCGAGCCGGCGCGCGCCCTTGTCGGCCTGAGCCGGCGGCCGCGCGGCAGCGCCTGTCCATCGCGCGGCGTTGCAGCGTGCGCGGGATCGGCGTTGGCCTGACGGCGCCTAGGGTTCCGGTCAGAGGCCGGTCAGGCACTGCCCCATGCGTGGCGATCGCATGCGCCCGCTCAGCGGCCGGCAGTGCTCTGGAGCACGCGCTCCAGCTTTGCGGTGTCGTATCCCATGGCGCCGACCTGCTCCACCATCGCGTCGTATTCGGCTGGCGGCAGCGTCGGTGTGCGGGCCATGATCCACACGTGGTCGCGCTTTTCCCGGGCCACGATCACCCGGCTGTAGTCGGGCGCGAGCCAGGCGATGCGGTAGTCGGCACGGATCGGCCAGACGAACTGGACGCCCCAGACGGCGTGGTTGCCCGGCTCGGCGAACCCGCGCGATCCCAGGGATTTCTCCGGCTCGCCGGCGCCGCGCCGGTAGCGGAAATCGATGTCCACGCTGCCGTCGGGGCGGAGCACGTAGTTCTCCGTCGCGTCGAGCACTCCGCGCTCGGGCAGGGTCGGGATGCTGCTGATCACATACCAGCGGCCCATGTAGCGTGGAAGGTCCACGGCGCTGGCCTGGGGCAGGGGCGGTGCGGGTGTGCGCCTTGCCATGCTGCTGCAGGCGGCCAGTGCGACGCCGGCTGCAGCGGCGCCCAGCAGCAGCGCGAGGGTGCGGGGTTTCATCGGAGTGCCTTCGAGTGAAAAGCACCGATGTTGCGGACACTGGCCTGCATCGAGGTTCGGCGTCCATGCCGTCCGCAGGTCAGCCAGCGCGCTGCGTCTGGGCTTGCAGCGCGCCGTGCCGCCTCAGGCCACCGTGTCGGCCACGTCGCTGGGCACCGCGCAGTAGGCCAATGTGTACATGCCCTGCAGGGCGCCGGGAGCCGCGCCCAGTTCGGCCAGGCGGGTGGCGGACAGGACGGTGTCCGCCAGCGCGGCGAGTGCGACCGCCTCATAGCCGCAGGCCAGCAGCACCCAGTCCGCATACCGGTCACCCGCACCGCGCAGCTTCTGCTCGGTGGTCTGCGCGATGGCGGGCGTCTCGTGGCGCAGCAGGTGCAGGCCGGCCACGCCGGGCTGCGCGGCCAGCTCGGTGGCCAGGGCCCGCAGCGCATGGCGCAGCCCTGGCTCGCCGCCGGGTGCCGGGGACAGGCGCACCGTCAGCGCGTGCCCGGCCATGCTGCCGCCGCGGCTCTCCAGCACGCGGCACTGGCTGCGCACCATGTTCCGGTGCTGCGGCATCAGGCGGGTGGACCAGGGCGTCGGCGCGTTGAGCCGTGCCAGATAGGACGGCGAAGACAGCACGCCATGGTCTTCCAGCTCGTACAGCACGAACACGCCTTCGCCACCATCGGCGGCGCACCAGCGCGAGGCACGCCGGAATCCCGGGATGCCGAGCCGCTCGGGGAAATGCTCGTGCGCATGCCAGTGCTCGAAGTCTGTGCGTGCTGCGGATGCCATGTCCCACCACATGGCCAGTGCTGCCGCGCCGAGAAGGGCCAAGGTGTGCTCCTACTGGACACCGCGCAGGCGCGCCAGCTCGGCATGGACCTGCTGGACGAGCGATTCGCCGACCTCGCGCCCGAACTTGTCGGTCACGGCCTGCACCTTCTCGCGCAAGCGTTTGATTTCCGCCGCGCCGACCTCGTTGACCTGCATGCTTTTCCTGAGCGCTTCGATCGATTCGCCCTCTTTGCGCTGCACGGCCTGGCGTTCGAACAGCCGGGCCTCGTCGGCGGCCTCGCGGATGACCTTGCGCTCGGCCTCGTTGAGGGCGTCCCAGGTCTTCTTGCCCATCATGAAGGGCATGCCGGTGTAAACGTGGCGGGTCAGCGACAGGTATTTCTGCACCTCGGCGAACTTGGCCGACTCGATCACGCCCAGCGGGTTGTCCTGGCCGTCGATGGCGCGCGACTCCAGCGCGCCGTACACCTCGCCGAAGGTCATGGGCACGGGGTTGGCGCCCAGCGCGTTGAACAGGTCCAGGAAGATCGGTGAGCCGATCACGCGGATCTTCAGGCCCGCGATGTCCTCGGCCCGCGCGATCGGCCGCTTGCTGTTGGTCATGTGGCGGAACCCGAGGTCCCAGATGCCCAGGCCGACGATGCCGTGCTGCGCCAGGTCGGCCTGCAGCTGCGTGCCGGCCGCGCCGTCGGCGATGGCATAGGCCTCCTGCGGTGTGTTGAACAGAAACGGCAGGTCGAACAGCATGAAGCGCTTGTCCAGCGAGGCCACGATGCCGGTCGCCATGGAGGTGAAGTCCAGTGTGCCGCCGCGCACGGCCGACAGGTTCTGCATGTCGCTGCCCAGGGCCGCGCCCGGGAACAGGTTCACACGCAGCCTGCCGCCGCTGCGCTGGGCCACGCCGTCCGCGAACTTCTGCGCGCCCAGGCCCAGCGGATGGTCCTTGGCCAGGCTGAAGGCGAAACGCAGGGTGCGCTCACGGATCTCCTGCGCATGCAGCAGGGGGGTGGCCAGCAATGCGGCGGCGCCGGCCACCATGTGGCGGCGGGAAAGCGATGGTTGTGGCATGGGTCTCCTCGTTCGAAAAAGCTGGCGAATCATTGCAGAATGCTGAACGTCTTCCAAATTTTGGAAGACGTTCAAATTTTGAATATCGCAAGTCCTTGAAAGCACAGCATGAGCGGCGCCCTGGAAAAGTCCCTGGCCATCCTGGAATACCTGATCGCCCACCCCGACGGCGTGGCGCTTGCCCAGATCGCGACCGAACTGGGCCAGCTGCGCAGCGGCTGCCACCGCAGCTTGCAGGAACTGATCCGCTACGGTTACGTGCGCCAGCTGCCGCAGCGCGGCGACTACGCGCTGACCACCAAGATGGCCTCCATGGGGCTGAGCTTCCTGTCCAAGTCGGGGGTGGTCGACATCGCCCAGCCCGTCATCCAGCGGCTGGCCCAGACCACCGAGGAGCTGGTGCGCCTGGCCATCGTGGACGGCGAGCGGCTCACGCTGGTCGCCAAGGCCCAGGGGGCGCGCTCGGGCCTGCTCTACGACCCGGACATGGGCATCGACCTGCGGCTGTCGTGCAGCGCGGCGGGCCAGGCCTGGCTCATGACGCTGCCAGAAGATGCCGCGATCGCCTACGTCACGCGCCAGGGCATGGGCCAGCCGAAGAACTTCGGCCCCAACGCGCCGACCTCGTTCAAGGCCTTGCTCAAGCTGCTGGACGAGCACCGCAAGCGGGGCTTCAGCGTGATCGAGGAGGCCTACGCGCCCGGCATGAGCTCCATGGCCGCGCCGATCCAGCGCCGTGGCGAACCGGCGACGGGCGTGCTCGTGGTCGCGGGGCCGTCGGCGCGGCTCACGGCCTCGCGCATGCAGCAGTTCGCGCCGGCGCTGCTGGCCGCCTGCGCGGAGCTGGCCGCGACCGGCCAGGCCTCGGCGCTGCTCAAGTCGGCCAACGTAGGCACGTGGGGCAACGTGCCCGAGAAGGCGGCCGGGCGCAGGCGCGCGGGCTGAGTCTCAGCGCCGGGGCGTGGTCTTGTCCGTCTTGCGGCCGTCGAGGAATTGGCGGGCCAGCTTGTAGACGACGATGACGATGAAGACGGCGAACAGCAGCCAGTTGATGGGTTCCATGGCAGGGCAGGACGGACGGGGCGCGCAGCTTAACGCGGCAGCGTGGCCTGGCGGCGGATGGGCCTACAGCTGGAAGGCCACTGCGAGCAGCAGGCCCTCGGCGATGTCGCGGCCCAGCCCCGGTGTCTCGGCCTGGTAGGGCCGGCCCAGCGTGCGCTGGCCCTCGATCCATTGCGCGAGCCAGCCGATCTCGGCCGCGCCGTAGAACACCACGCCGGCCTCGTGGTTGAGCAGCAGGCTGCGCAGGTCCAGGTTGATCGAGCCCGCAAGCGCCAGTTGTTCGTCGACCACCACGGCCTTGGCGTGCGACATGGAAGGCAGCAGATGGAACACCACGCCGGCCTCGGCCAGATCGCGCATCGCGCGGCTGCGCGCGAAGTCCGCCAGCCGGTGGTTGGATTCGGCCGGCAGCACGATGTCCACGGCCACGCCGCGGCGCGCGGCGCGGCGCAGCGCGTCGCGCAGCGCATCGTCGGGAATGAAGTAGGGCGTGGCCGCCAGAATGCGCTGCTCGGCGCGGTAGCAGGCATCGATCAGCAGCGCATGGGCCGTGTCCTCGGCCTGGTCCGGGCCGCTGGGCAGGAACTGCGCAGGCGCGCCCGGTGCCATGGGCGGGGTCGGCGCCACGGTGCGCGGCGGCGTCTGGCGCACGGCGCTCCAGTCGCGCTCGAACTGCCAGGCCGCGGCGCCCGCCACCGGGCCTTCGATGTCGAAGGACAGGTCGGTCCAGGCCGCGATGCCGGCATCACCCTCGAAGTACTCGGCCGCCAGGTTGCGCCCGCCGCTCCACAGCCGGTGGTCGTCGGCGATGGCCAGCTTGCGGTGGTTGCGCAGGTTGCGCGGGCCGTTGTTGCGCAGGCTCAGCAAGGGGCGGAACACGGCGACTTCGCCGCCGGCCGCGCGCAGCCGGTCAAAGTGCCGGCGCGGCAATTGCAGCGCGCCGAAGCCGTCCAGCAGCACGCGTACGTGCACGCCGGCGCGCGCGCGCTCGGCCAGGTGCCCGACCACGGCATCGCCGAAGGCGTCGCGGCCGATGATGAAGGTGCTGATGTCCAGCCGGTGCTGCGCGCCGGCGATGAGTTCCCACAGCGCCTCGCGCGCCTGCGCGCCATCGGCATGGAAGCGCGCGCGGTTGTCGCTGGGCGGCGCGAGGTCGAACCCGTCCAGCAGGTCGGCCGCCCAGTGCGTGAATCGCGCGGGCCGGCTGCCGCGCAGCCGCGGCCGGCCCAGTGGCCGCAGCTTGCGGCGGCCGAACAGCACGAACAGCGGCAGCATCAGATAAGGCAGCAGCGCCAGGCCCATGACCCAGGCGATGGCCGTGGTCGGCGCGCGCGGCTGGCGCCGCGCCCGGTTGGTCAGGATATAGACGAGCACCGCCAGCGCGCCGAACAGCAGGTGCTGCGAGACGCTGGGCAGCCAGGCGATCAGGGCATGCGCCACGCGTGCGCCACGACCGGGTTCAGCCCCACACCTCCTGGGCGGTCTCGACCACCAGGCGCAGCTTGTCGCGCTGGGCCTGCACGGCGATGTTGTTGCCGTGCACGGTGCTCGAGAAGCCGCATTGCGGGCTCAGCGCGAGCTGTTCCAAGGGCGCATAACGTGCGGCCTCGTCGATGCGGCGCTTGAGATCGTCCTTGCTTTCCATCTCGCCGAACTTGGTGGTCACCAGGCCCAGCACCACGGTCTTGCCCTTGGGCAGGAAGCGCAGCGGACGGAAATCGCCCGAGCGGTCGTCGTCGTACTCGAGGAAATAGGCGTCCAGGTCCATTTCCTTCAGCAGCGCCTCGGCCACGGGCTCGTAGTTGCCGGCGGCCGCGTGCGTGCTCTTGAAGTTGCCGCGGCACAGGTGCATGGCGAGCAGCACGCCGGCGGGTTTCTGGGCCACGACCTTGTTGATGAACTTCGCGTAGCGGTGCGGCAGTTCGTTGGGGTCGTCGCCGCGCTGGCGGGCGGCCTCGCGCATTTTCTCGTCGCACAGGTAGGCGAGGTTGGTGTCGTCCATCTGCACGTAGGTGCAGCCGGCCGCGGCCAGCGAACGCAGCTCGTCGCCATAGGCCTTGGCCACGTCGTCGTAGAAGTCGGGCTCAAGTTCGGGGTAGGCGTCCTTGCTGATGCCAGCGCGGCCGCCACGGAAGTGCAGCATGGTCGGCGAGGGGATGGTCACCTTGGGCGTGTTGCCCGCCGCCACCTGGCTCTTGAGGTACTGGAAGTCGGCCAGCTGGATGTCCTTGGCGTGGCGCACCTTGTCGATCACGCGCATGACGGGCGGGGCCAGCTCCTCGGTGCCGTCGGGCTTCCTGATCGTGACCGGGATGTCGGTCTTCACGCCGCCCAGCTGCTCGAGAAAGTCGATGTGGAAGTAGGTGCGGCGGAACTCGCCGTCGGTGATGCTTTTCAGGCCCACGTCCTGCTGGAACTGCACGATCTCGGTGATGGCGCGGTCTTCGACCCGGCGCAGCTGTTCGGGCGTGATCTGGCCTTTGGCCTTCTGTTCACGGGCCTCGAGCAGGTAGGCGGGGCGCAGGAAGCTGCCGACGTGGTCGTAGCGGGCGGGCAGGGCGTGCATGGTGTCTTCCTCCAACATCTGGGGTGATGGGTGCGGGGCGCAGTTTAGGCCAGCATTCCACACCGTATGGCGAGCCGCCATGCCCCGCAGGGACATGCGCGCGTTGCGCCTCACACGCCCAGGTACCGCGCCCACACGCCGCGGTCGCCGTCCAGCGCCGCGGAACCGCCCTGCCAGACCACGCGGCCGCGCTCCAGCACCACATGGTGGTCGGCCAGCGGCAGCAGGCGCTCGATGTACTTGTCGACCACCAGCGTGGTCTGGCCATCGGCCTTGAGCCGCGCCAGGCAGCGCCAGATCTCCTCGCGGATGACGGGCGCGAGGCCCTCGGTGGCCTCGTCCAGGATCAGCAGGCGCGGGTTGGTCGACAGCGCGCGCGCGATGGCCAGCATCTGCTGTTCGCCGCCCGAGAGCTGGTTGCCCATGTTGTTCTCCCGCTCCTTGAGGCGCGGGAACAGCGCGTAGAGCCGGGCCAGGTCCCAGCCACCCTGCTTGCCGTTGCGCTGGTCGGCGAAGGCCAGCAGGTGCTCGCGCACCGTGAGGTTGGGAAAGCATTGGCGACCTTCGGGCACGATGGCGATGCCCAGCCGCGCGATGGCGTCGGCGCGCAGGCCCGCGAGCGGCTGGCCGCCGAAACGCACACTGCCGCCGCGCAGCGCCAGCGCGCCGATCAGCGTCTTGATCGTGGTGCTCTTGCCCATGCCGTTGCGGCCCAGCAGGGTCACGACCTGGCCCGCGGGAATGTCCAGATCCACGCCGAACAGCACCTGGCTCGCGCCGTAGCCGGCCTGCAGCTGGCGCGCCTGCAGGATGGGTTCCGGGGCGGCCATCAGGCGGGTGCTCCGGCCGGTTCTTCGGTGCCCAGGTAGACGGCCTGCACCTGCGGATTGCCGCGGATCGCGTCCACATCGCCCGACACCAGCACACGGCCGTAGACCAGCACCGAGATGCGGTCGGCCAGGGCGAACACGGCCTTCATGTCGTGCTCGATCAGGAGGATGGCCATGTCTGTCTTGAGCTGCTGGATCAGCTCGGTCATGCGTTCGGAGTCTTCGGGGCCCATGCCGGCCATGGGCTCGTCGAGCAGCAGCAGCTTGGGGCGCGCGGCCAGGGCCAGCGCCACGTCGAGCTTGCGCTGGGCGCCGTGGGGCAGGGTGCCGGCCACGCGGTGCTGGTCGGCGGCCAGGCCCACGCGCTCGGCCAGCGCCTGGGCCGTCTCCGCCAACGGGCGCTCGTGGCGCCGGTCCCGCAGCAGGCCGAAGCTCGCGCCCGCATGGGCCTGGGCTGCCAGCAGCAGGTTGTCGCGCACGGTGGCCTCGCGGAAGATGCTCGTGATCTGGAAGCAACGCGACAGGCCGGCGCGCACACGTGCGTGCATGGGCAGCCGCGTGAGGTCCCGGCCGTCGAGCCGCACGCGGCCCGCATCGGGCGGCATCGGGCCCGAGATCAGGTTCACGAGCGTGGATTTGCCGGCGCCGTTGGGGCCGATCAGTGCGTGGATCTCGCCGGGCTGCACCGCGAGCGAGACATGGTCCGTGGCGAGCAGTGCGCCGAAGCGTTTGACGAGGCCTTCGACCTGGAAGAAGCTCATGGCAAGACCTCCTGCAGCGGCGCGCTCCTGGCCGCACGCCGCTCCAGCACGCTGGCCAGCCCCTTGGGTGCCAGGAACACGATGGCGATCAGCAGCACGCCCAGCGGCAGGTGCCAGTACTCGGTGTGCAGCTTGACCAGCTCTTCGAGCCCGATCCAGACCGCGGCGCCCACCGGCCCGCCCCAGCGCCGGCCCACGCCGCCGATGACCACCATCACGACCAGCGTGGCCGATTGCGTCCAGTGCATGAGCTGCGGGCTCACGAAGCTGTTGTGCGAGACCAGCAGCGCACCGGCCAGGCCGGCCAGCGCGCCGGCCATGGCGAAGGCCGCCAGCCGCAGCCGGAACACCGGGAAGCCCATGGCCTGCATGCGCGTCTCGTTGTCGCGGATGCCCATCAGCGCATGGCCGAAGCGCGAGACGGTGGCCCGGTTCAGCAGCGCCATGGCGGCCGCGAACAGCACCAGCACGACCCAGTAGAAGGTGGGCTCGTGCGCGCTGTCCATGGCGAGGCCGAACTGCGGCCGCTCCATGAGGTTGTAGCCGTCGTCGCCGCCGTAGGCACGCAGCGCGACCGCGACGAAGTACAGCATCTGCGCGAAGGCCAGCGTGATCATGATGAAGTACACGCCGCGCGTGCGCAGCGCCACCAGCCCGATCAGCGCGGCCATGCCGCCCGCCACCGCCATCGCGGCCGGCCACAGCAGCCAGGCCGAGGTCTGGCCGGCATCGGCCAGCGCCACCAGCGTGTAGGCGCCCACGCCCACGAAGCCCATGTGGCCCAGCGCCACGAGGCCGCCGTAGCCCAGGATGAAATTCAGGCTGGCCGCGGCCAGTGCGAAGACCAGCGCGCGGCGCACGAAGTTGATGTAGTAGTCCAGCCCCAGCAGCGGGGCCAGCAGCGGAAAGGCCGCGAGCAGGCCGAACACGGCCCAGGGCAGCCAGCGGGACAGCGAGGAATGCATGGGATGGGTCAGCCGCGGGCCGGGAACAGGCCGGTGGGTTTGAAGGCGAGCACGCCGGCCATCAGCGCATAGGTGGCCAGGCCCGCGACCAGCGGCGCGAGGTCGGACACCAGCGTGGGCGGCAGCACGCTGCGCAGCGCCATGGGCACGAAGGCGCGGCCGATGGTGTCGACCAGGCCGACCAGCATGGCCGCCACGAAGGCGCCGCGCACCGAGCCGATGCCACCGATGACCAGCACCACGAGCGAGGGGATCAGGATTTCTTCGCCCATGCCGACCTGCACGGCCGTGAGCGGCCCCATCAGCGCGCCGGCCAGCGCCGCGAGCGCCGCGCCGAGCAGGAACACGAGCGAGAACACGCGGTCCACGCGCACGCCCATCCACTCGGCCATGGCGCGGTTGGAGGCGCCCGCGCGCACCAGCATGCCCACGCGCGTGTGGTTGACGAGCCCGTACAGGCCCAGCGCCACGAGCACGCCGGCCGCCAGGATCACGAAGCGGTAGGCCGGGTAGGGCAGGCCGGGGATCAGCTCCACCGGGCCGGCCAGCGCGGCCGGTGCCGAGGCCATGATGGGCGAGGGGCCCCAGGCCATCTTCACGAGGTCGTCGGCGATCAGGATGATGCCGAAGGTGGCCAGCACCTGCGACAGATGGTCGCGGCCGTAGAGCCGGCGCACCAGCAGGGCCTCCAGCGCCAGCGCCACCAGCACCACCATGGCCAGCGCCGCGAGCAGCGCGCCGATGAAGGAGCCGGTCTGCGTGTGCACGCTGGCCGCCACGTAGGCCCCGCCCATGAACAGCGAGCCGTGCGCCAGGTTCATGACGTCCATGATGCCGAACACGAGCGTGAGCCCGGCGGCCAGCAGGAACAGCATCAGGCCGTAGCCGATGCCGTTGAGCATCTGCTCGATGAAGAGGGTGGCCGTCACGTCAGTGGGTCACTTCATTTTGCAGAGCTGGTGGTAGGCGTCCTGGTAGCCCTTGAGCGGCGTGGACAGCGTCTTGTTCGTGATGTTGCCTTCCGGGTCCTTGCCGATCACGCGCAGGTAGTAGTCCTGGATCGGGAAGTTGTTGTTGCCGTACTTGAACGGCCCGCGGATGGACTGGAAGTTGGCGGCCTTGAGCGCCTTGAGCACGGCGGCGCGGTCCTGCACGTTGCCCTTCACGTCGCGCGCGGCGGCGTCCATGGCGAGGATGGCGTCGTAGGCCTGGGCCGCGTAGAAGGTGGGGTAGCGCTTGTAGGCCTTGCGGAACTCGGCGACGAACTTCTGGTTGGCCGGGTTCGGCACGTCGTGCGAGTACTGCGAGGTGGAGAACAGGCCCAGCATGGGCTCGCCCACGGCAGCGATGGTGTCCTCGTCGGCCGAGGCCGGGCCGGTGACGAGCTGGATGTCGCGCGACAGGCCCGCCGCCACGAATTGCTTGATGAAGTTGATGCCCATGGCGCCGGGCAGGAAGAAGTACACGGCCTGCGGCTTGGCCGCGCGGATCTGCGCGAGCTCGGCCGCGTAGTCGAGCTGGCCGACCTTGGTGTAAACCTCGGCCACCACCTCGCCCTTGTACAAACGCTTGTAGCCGGTCAGGTGGTCGCGGCCGGCCGGGTAGTTGGGCGCGACGATGAAGGAGGTCTTGAGGCCCTTGTCCGTGGCCCACTGGCCGGCCGCTTCGTCCCAGGTGTCGTTCTGGTAGCTCTGGCCGAAGAAGTAGGGGTTGCACTGGGCGCCGGCGTACTGGCTGGGGCCGGGGTTGCTTGTGATGAAGGGCACCTTGGCGGCGAACAGCGCCGGCCCCACGGCCAGCGCCACGTTGGACGGCGTCGGGCCGGTGAAGAAGTCGATCTTGTTCTGCTGGATGAAGCGGTCCACGACCTGCTTGGCCTGGTCGGGGCTGCCTGCGGTGTCGGCCTGCAGGAATTCGGCCGGGTAGCCGCCGAGCTTGCCGTCCAGGAGCTTGATGGCCAGGTTGATCGCGTCGCGCGTCTCGGCGCCGCCGGCCGCGAAGGGGCCGGAGATGTCCAGCGCCAGGCCGACCTTGATCGGGTCGGCGGCCAGGGCGGCGCTGGCGGCCAGCGTCAGCGCCAGAAAGGCGCAAGCTTGGCGCGGGTGGAAAAAGCTCTTCGATGCGGGCATGGACACTCCGTGGGATGGACAGATCAGGGGAGCAGCGGCGTGGCGACTTCGACGCGGCCGTCGCGCACGCGAACCGGATAGCTGCGCACGTCCTCGGTCACCGGGCCGCCGCAGGCCGCACCGGTGCAGATGTCGAACAGGCCCTGGTGCAGCGGGCATTCGATGCGGCCGTCTTCGACGTAGCCGTCGGACAGCCGGGCGTTGCCATGCGTGCACAGGTCGTGCAGCGCGTGCAGCGACTCCCCTTGCCGGAACATAGCAATCGGCATGCCACCGGCCACGACGGGCCAGACCGCGCCGTCGGGGAAGTCGTCGGGCTCGCCCACGTCGGTCCAGGTCGCGGGCTGCAGGATGGTGGTGGAGTCCATGTCAGATCGGGGTGGCCAGCAGGGTGATGACGCGCGCGGTGTCGTAGATGACCCGGCGCTGGGCGAAGCGCCAGCCTTCGGGCGTGCGCACGATGCGGTCCAGGTAGCGGCCGGCCTGGTAGACGAAGCTCTCGCCGTTGGTGCGGGTCTGGACCACCACGTAGCTGGATTCGGCCTGCACGCTGCCGTCGTCCTGCGGGGCGAGTACCAGGCCACTGGTCATGTGGCGGCAGCTGTGGTCCTCGTAGATGCTGGCGTGGCGCAGCGAGACCACGCGGTCGCGCAGCATGCGCTGGTTGTTGCAGTGGATGAGGCCGATGGGCAGGCCCAGGTCGGCATTCTCCTTGGGCACGATCTCGTAGAGGCAGTCCTCGGTGAACAGCGTGGTCCACTCTTCCAGGCGGTCGTTGTCCAGCGCGGCGCAGTAGCGCTCGTTCAGCTGGTGGATCTCGAACCAGAGCAGCAGGCTGTCGAGCGATGGAGTAGCGGTGGGGCGATCTGCCAGCGTCGTGTCCATCTCAGTAGCCCATCAGGTGTTGGTAGCCGGTCCAGAACTTGCGGATCAGGTTCTCGGTGACCATGGTGTCCTCGCGCGTGGGGTCGGAGCGGCCCAGCTCGATGACCGAGGTGGCGTCGGCATCGCGCGCCGTGCCGCGCTGCACCAGCTCGGTGGCCTCGGTGTCCTCCATCGAGATGTAGCCGGCCGGGCCGACCAGGTTGGCCTGCTTGATGCGCAGCGCACGCAGTTCGGGCGTGTCGTCTTCGTAGCCGAAGAAGTGGAAGACCAGTTCGAACTCGCCGGGCCCCTTGGGCAGCACCTGGCGCGCCACCAGCGTGTTGTGGATCTGCTGCAGCACCAGCTGCGGAAAGATGGTCTGGATGTGGTTGGTGCAGTCTTCGGCGAATTCCGAGACGAAGCCCAGCACCGAGTCGTCCTCGAGGTGGAAGCCCTCGTCCATGGAGCGGATGGCCTGCTGCTTGTAGGCCGTGGCGGTGTCGCTATCGTCGGCCTTGGTGGCCGTGATGATGCTGTGCAGGCCGTGCCGCGCGTCGGCGATGGAGCGCGCCTTCATGCCCACGCGGAAGATGTTGAAGGTGGTGTGGAACAGGTGCAGCAGGCTGGCGTGGTACGGGTCCTTGACGTTCTCGTAGTAGAGCTTCCAGTTCGAGCGCGCGTACTGGCGCGTGCAACCGAGGTACACCACCGGCTTGTGCATGACGCGGTCGACCCAGGGCGCCATCTGCGGGCCGATGTACTCCGCCAGCGGCAGTGCGGCGTCGCTGAAGCTGGCGAACACGAGGCCTTTGTAGCTCTCGGCGCGCAGCTGGCGCAGGCCGTGGTCCTTGGGGTTGAAGTCGGCCGGCATGCCGGGCGCGCCGTCCTTGCCGCGCCGAAACGGCACGCCCTGCAGGTTGCCGCGCGCATCGAAGCTCCACTGGTGGTAGACGCAGGTGTGCGTCCTGGCATTGCCGCGCGCGTTGCGGCAGACCATGGCGCCGCGGTGCGCGCAGCGGTTGACCCAGGCGGCCACGCCGCCGTCGTCCAGGCGCGTGACGACGACCGGCGTGTCGCCCACGAACGTGCTCTTGTAGTCGCCGGCCTTGGGAATCTCCGCGTCCAGCGCGACGAAGCTCCAGGTCGGGCCGCGGTAGATGCGTTCCTGCTCGCGCTCGAACACCTGCTGCGAACTGAACACGGCGTAGGGCACGCGCGAGCCATCGGGCTGCGGAAAGTGCACCAGTGCGGCCGCCTCGGCCGTGGCTTTGATCGATTTCAGTGCACTGATGTCGACGGGGTGGTTCATGCTGGGGTCCTGTGGCGGTGCGCTGCACCGGGGCAGCGCGTGGAGCCCATTCTTCGAAGAGCGGGGGCGGTTCGGCTATCCGCTTTGCGCACCGGCAGGCGGCGCCTGTCCGCTTTGCGCAGCGATCTGCACCCAGGGCGCGCTGGCGCGCTTCTTGCGCCAGACCACGCCGTGTTGACCAGCCAGACACCGCGTCCAGCCACTTCCCTCCTGTTCGAGCCTGCGCTCCTGCGCGCGCGCCGCCTGT
This sequence comes from Variovorax boronicumulans, assembly GCF_007677875.1. Lineage (GTDB taxonomy): Bacteria > Pseudomonadota > Gammaproteobacteria > Burkholderiales > Burkholderiaceae_C > Pseudorhodoferax > Pseudorhodoferax boronicumulans_A. Next base: position 141,656 of record NZ_VEDO01000005.1, read on the forward strand.
TCGAGTCAGACGACCTGGAGGACACGCGCACGCGCATCTCGCGCGTAATGCAGCCGCACGGCCTGCAGCCCATCGCGCGGCCGCGCGGCGGCCGGGCCCACATGGACTACCTGCGCGTGGGCGGCATCGGCATCGGCACCATCGCTTTCGGCGAGGCCATGCGCGTGGACGTGGCGCACGTGGAGGACTACCACCTGCTGATGTTCTGCCTGCGCGGCCAGGCCGACACGCTGGTGGGCGGCCAGGCGCTGCAGACGCGCGGCCTGCAGGGCATGGCCTGCGCGCCGGGCGAACGCTTCGTGGCCGCGCTGTCGGCCGATGCCGAGCAACTGGTGCTGCGGCTGGACCGCCGCATGCTGGAGGCGCACGCAGGCCGCGCGATCCGCTTCGACGTCGCGTTCGATCTGCGCCGTCCGGCCCTGCAGGCCTGGCTGCAGCAGCTGCACCTGCTGCTCAACGCCGAACCCATGCTGGCGGCCGTGCATGCGCACCCGCTGGTGGCGCTGGAGATGGAGCGTCTGCTGGTGCAGCTGCTGCTGGCCGGCCAGCCCTGGCAGGAACTGCCTGCTGCACCGATGCTGCGCGAACGCCCCGGCGGCCGCGCCTGCGTGCGCCGCGCAGAGGCTTACATGCGCGAGCACGCCGACGAGCCGCTGCGCATGGCCGACATCGCCGAGGCCGCTGGCGTGCCCGTGCGCACGCTGCAGGACGCCTTCCAGCGCGAGCGCGACTGCAGCCCCATGCATTACCTGCGCGAGCTGCGGCTGGACGTGGCGCACCGCCGGCTGCGCGCGCCGCAGGCTGGCACCACGGTGGCGACCGTGGCGCTGGACTGCGGCTTCACGCACCTGGGCCGCTTTGCCCAGGCCTATGCGCAGCGCTTCGGCGAGGCGCCCTCGGCCACGCTGCGCCAGCAGGCTTGAGCCCGCGCCTCAGGGCGCGGTCGCGATCCGCCGCAGGGCTTGCGCGTCCAGGATGCTGATGCGCTTGTAGCTGAGCTCGATCACGCCCTGCGCCACCAGGCGGCCCAGTTCCTTGTTGATGGTCTGGCGCGACAGCGTGAGCATGGCCGCCAGGTCGTTCTGCGACAGCCGCACACGCAGGTCCAGCCCACCCTGGTCCTGCTGGGCGCCATAGATCTCCGCCAGGCTGAGCAGCGTGGCCGCCACGCGGCCGGGCACGGGCGCCAGCATCTGGTTCTGCAGCAGCGCGACGCTCTGGCGCTGGCGCCGCAGGCCCAGCCGGGCCACGCCGCGCCACAGCACGGGCTCGGCGTCCAGCACGGCGACCACGGCATCGCAGGGCAGGTGCACGATCACCGAGTCCTCGTGCGCGTGGTAGTCGTAGGGCAACGGCACGTCCTCGAGCAGGCGCACCAGCGGCGCCACCTGGCCCGGGCCCAGCAGGGCGTTGACGTACTTGCGGCCTTGCCGGCTGCTGCTGCTGATCTCCAGGCAGCCCGAGACCACGGCCATCAGTTCGCGCTTGAGCGGGTCTTGCGACAGCAGCTGCGTGCGCCGCGTGTAGCGCTCCAGCCGGGCCGAGCGCATGAGCTCGTCCAGCCGCTGGTCGGGCCAGCTGCTGAAGAGCTCGATGAGACGCAGCGCACGGGCGATCAGCGCGCGGCTGTCGGTGGCTTCGTCGTTCGTGGACAAGGGCGGCATCACAGGGTTCTCCCGGGCGCGATGTTCGCAAATCTGTCAATGCGTTGACAGATTCGTTCAGCAGGCATTTCTATCGTTGGGCGCACCACACACCAACGGAGACAAGACGGATGAACAAGACAGCCGGCGCGGTCCTCGCGCTCGCGGCCTGTGGCTGCGCCTGGGCGCAGAGCAACGTGGCGATCTACGGCACGGTCGACCTGGCGCTGACGCGGGCCAGTTCGGGCGGGACCGCGACCACGGGCCTCAAGGAGGGCGGCCACACCGCATCGCGCATCGGCTTTCGCGGCACCGAGGACCTGGGCGGCGGCCTGGACGCGCACTTCCTGCTGGAGGCCGGCTACGACCCCGAGACCGGCGCCGGCACGCTGCCCGGCCCGGCCCTGGCGTTCTCGCGCCAGGCCTTCGTCGGCATCTCCGGCCCCTGGGGCCAGATCGATGCGGGCCGCATGTACACGCCCATGTTCTACACGCTGTTCAGGGCCGATCCCTACGGCGTGAACGCCGTGTTCTCGCCGCTGAACCTGGTGTCGGCCACCGACGCGCAGCCCGGCATCACGCCGTTCGCGGCGCGCGCCAGCGGCATGCTGCGCTACCGCACGCCTGCCACCAGCCCTTTCGTCGCGGACATCGCCTATGCGCCCAGCAAGGCATCGGAGCCGAGCCGGCGCAGTGGCGAGTTCAAGGGCGCCACCTTCGGCTGGTCGGCCAAACCCTGGTATGTGGCCTATGGCTTCCAGCGTGCGCGTTCCGGCAGCGCTGCGGCACCGGTGGCCGTGCCGGTGGTGACCAGCTACCACGCGCTCAGCGCGAGCTACCAATTGGCCGAGCTGACGCTCTACGCGCATGCCATGCGCACCACGGCCCGCCATGCGGCGGCGCCCGACGCGCGCCTGCTGAGCCTCGGTGCCTCCTACCCCGTGACGCCGTTCTCCAGCCTCATCCTCGAAGCCACCCAGCGCAAGGTCAGCGGCAGCGAGCGGGCGCAGTTGGCCTGGACGCTGGGCTACGACCACCACCTGAGCAAGCGCACCGCGCTGTACGCGCGCTGGCTGGGGCTGGCCAACCGCAGCGGCGCCTCGGCCACGCTGGCCGGCGTTCCGGTCGTGGCCGACAGCGGCAACGGCGTGCGCGTGCTGGCCGCCGGCATCCGCCACAACTTCTGAACCGGAGCCCATCGCATGGACCTCTTCGCATCCCAGTACGCCGGGCTGTCCGCCCTGTTCGCACCGCGTTCGATCGCGGTGGTCGGCGCTTCGAGCAGCGCGCAGAAGATCGGCGGCATCCCGGTCGACTACCAGCGCCGCTTCGGCTTCGACGGCGCCGTGTACCCCGTCAACCCGCATGCCGCGCGCATCCAGGAGCTGCCGGCCTGGCCCAGCGTGCAGGCCATCGGCCAGCCGGTGGACCTGGCCATCCTGGCCGTGCCTGCGCCGCTCGTGGACAGCGCCTTCGACGACGCCGTGCAGGCCGGCGCCAAGGGCGTGGTGCTGTTCTCATCGGGCTTCGCCGAGGTCGGCGCCGAGGGCGCGGCGGCGCAGGCACGCCTGGGCGCCAGGGCGCGCGCGGCCGGCGTGCGGCTGATCGGGCCGAACTGCCTGGGCTTCATGAACGTGGCGCGCCATGTGTACGCCACCTTCTCGCCGGCGCCCAACGTGGGCCGTGTGCAGCCCGGGCGCATCGGGCTGGTCAGCCAGTCGGGCGCGTTCGGCGCCTATGCCTATGCGATGGCGCGCGCGCGCGGCGTCGGCCTGTCGCTGTGGGCCACCACCGGCAACGAGGCCGACGTGCAGCTGGCCGACTGCCTGGCCTGGCTCGCGCAGGACCCGGGCACCGACGTGATCATGGGCTACATCGAGGGCTGCCGTGACGGCCCCCGGCTGCGCGCCGCGTTGGCGCTGGCACAGGCCGCGGGCAAGCCGGTGGTCATGGTCAAGGTCGGCAGCACGGCCCTGGGCGCGCAGGCCGCGGCCTCGCACACGGCCGCGCTGGCCGGCGACGACGCCGTCTACGACGCGGTGTTCCGCCGTTACGGCGTGCTGCGCGCCCGCACGCTGACCGAGTTCTTCGACCTGGCCCACAGCGCGGCCGTGGCCGGGCGCCCGCGCGACCGCTCGATCGGGCTGTTCACCGTGTCGGGCGGCGTCGGCGCGCTGATGGCCGACGACGCCTCGGCCCAGGGCCTGGACGTGCGGCCGCTCGGCGAGGCCGCGCAGAACCGCCTGCGCGACTGGGTGCCGTTCGCGGCGCCGCGCAACCCGGTCGACATCACGGGCCAGGTCACCAACGACCATTCACTCATGGAGCGCGCCGCGCGCCTGATGCTGGACGACCAGCGCTTCGCCTCGTGGATGGGCTTCCTCGCGGCGGCCGGCGCGTCGGACGCGTTCTGGCCCGTGCTGCGTTCGCTGGTGGCTGCCCTGCGCGAGGCCTATCCAGACACGCTGCTGGCCGTCAGCACGCTGCTGGCGCCCGAGCGCCGCGCCGAGCTGGAAGCCATGCGCTGCCTGGTGTTCGCCGACCCGTCGGACGGCATCCGCACGGTCGCGGCGCTGGCCAGCCTGCCCGCGCCAGGAGCCGTCGCGCCGGCCGCGGTGTCCACCGGCCCTGCAGTCACGCTGCCACCCGGCGCGCTGTCCGAGCCGGCTGCGCTCGCGCTGCTGGCCGAGGCCGGCGTGCCGGTGGTGGCCCACCGCGTGGTGCACAGCGCCGACGCAGCCGCCGCGGCGGCCGAGGCGCTGGGCGGCGCGGTGGCCTTGAAGGTGGTCAGCGCCGACATCGCGCACAAGTCCGACGTGGGCGGCGTCGCGCTGGGGCTGCAGGGCGCAGCCCAGGTGCGCGCCGCGTTCGAACGCACGCGCGCCAGCGCCCAGGCCGCGCTGCCCGCAGCGCGGCTGGACGGCGCGCTCGTGGCCCGCATGGTGGACGGCGGCGGCGTGGAATGCATCGCCGGCGTGCACCGCGATCCGGTGTTCGGCCCCATCCTGATGTTCGGCCTGGGCGGCATCCATGTGGAGACGCTGCGCGACGTGGTGCTGCGCCCGCTGCCGCTGGCACCGGGCGATGCACAGGCCATGCTGGGCGAGCTGCGCGGTGCCGCCATCCTGGACGGCGCGCGCGGCCGCCCGCCGGTGGACCGCGACGCTTTGGCCGCCGCGCTGCAGGCGCTCGCGGACTTCGCGCTGCGCGCCGGCGACACGCTGGCCAGCGCCGAGATCAACCCGCTCAACGCACGGCCAGTGGGCGAGGGCGGCTGCGTGGCCGTGGACGCGCTGGTGGTCGGGAGCGCCGCATGACGCGCCGCCGCCATCTGCTGCGCAGCGCATTGGCACTGCTGTCCCTGGGCGGTCTCGGCGCGGTGGCCGTTGCCGACCCCGATTACCCGTCCAAGCCGGTCCGCATCGTCGTGCAGTACCAGCCCGGCGGCTCGACCGACACGCTCGCGCGCTTGCTGGCCGAAGGCCTGGCCAAAAAACTGGGCCAGCCCGTGGTGGTGGAGAACCGCAGCGGCGCGGGCGGCATCATCGGCACCGACCATGTGGCCAAGAGCGCGCCCGACGGCCACACGCTGCTGCTGACCACGCCGGCGCCGGTGGGCGCCAACCTCGCGCTGTACGGCAAGCTGCCCTACGACCCGCGCACCGACCTGCGCATGGTCTCGGACATCGCGACCATGCGCACCGTGCTCGCGGTCCATCCCTCGGTGCCGGCGCAGGACGTCAAGAGCCTGCTGGCCGCGCTGCAGCAGGCCCCGGGCCGCTACGCCATGGGGTCCTGGGGGCCCGGCACGCAGCCGCACCAGATCCAGGTCTACATGGACAAGACCTATGGCCTCCAGACCCTGCACGTGCCCTACAAGGGCGAGGGCCCGATGGCGATCGACCTGGTCGCCGGCACCATCCAGATGACCGTGGGCTCGGCCACCACGCTGCAGCCCTACATCGCTGCCGGCAAGCTGCGCGCGCTGGCCGTGGCCGGCCCGCGGCGCGCACGGGCGCTGCCCGCGGTGCCGACCTTCGCCGAGCAGGGCTACCCCGACGAGGTCTATGCCCAGACCGGCCCGACCTCGCTGATGGTGCCGGCCCGCACGCCCGACGCGGTGGTGGCGAGGCTGGGCCGCGCCATCGCAGAGATCGTGCACCAGCCCGAGACCAGCCGGCGCATCGAGGAGCTTGGTGCCGAGCCGGTCGGCAACACGCCCGAGGAAGCGGCGGCCGCCTACCGCCAGTCGCTGCCCCTCACGCTGCGGCTGATCCAGGCGACCGGCGTCAAGCTGGACTGAACACCCACACCAGGAGACACCCCCATGAGCACCACACCATCCGCCACCGCGCTGGCCGCGGCACGCCAGGCCCAGGCCCGCGCCATCGGCCTGTCGGCCTTCGTCTACGGCTACCCGCTGGTCGAGTCGTTTCGCACCTGCCGGCTGCAGACCTCTGCTGCGGCCACCACCGGCCCCGACCAGGGCTCGGACGCGCGCCGGCCGATCGACCAGCTGCACCACAGCCCACGCCCCTCGACCGACCAGGACCGCGACATCGTCACGCCAGCCAACGACCTGCTCTACAGCACGGGCTGGAGCCACCTGGGCGACGGGCCGCGCCTGCTGACCGTGCCGTCGTCCGCCGCGCACCCGGGCCGCTACTTCGTGCTGGCGCTGTACGACGCGTACACCGAGAACTTCGAGAACCTCGGCCCGCGCAACTGCGCGGCCGCGGGCGAGACGGTGGTGCTGGTCGGCCCCGGCGACCCCGTGCCCGAGGCGCTGGCCGGCCACCGCGTGGTGCGCTGCCCGACCACGCTGGTCTGGCTGATCGGCCGCATCCTGGCCGGCGACGAGAGCGACTGGCCGGCCGCGCGTGCGCTGCAGGCCGGCATCGCGCTCGCGCCCGCGCCGGGCACGCCGACCGGGCGGCGGCCGCGCGCCGTCGAGGACTGGGAGGGCGCGCCCGTCGACGCCATGGCGGCCTGCTTCGAGCAGGGCCAGCCGGCCGCGCAGGTGGCACCGCTGTTCTTCGCCAACCTGTGCCGCGCGCTCGCCGACGCACCGGGCCGCACCGAGGACCAGGGCCTACTGGCCTGGTTCGGCCAGGCCGCTCTGGTGGCCGGCCCCCACCTGGCCTGGGACGGCATCGACGCACCGCTGCGCGCCGGCCTGGTCGAGGGCTTTGCCGAAGGCGTGGCGCTGGTGGCCGCGGCCGCGCGCAGCCGCCGTGCGCGGCCTTGGGTGCTGGCCTCGCGCGCGGGCCGCTACGGCAACGACTACCTCACGCGCGCGCTGACCGCCTACATCGGCCTGGGTGCGCTGGCCACCGACGAGGCGCTGTACGGCGCCGGCCACTTCGATGCCGAGCACGCGCCGCTGGACGGGCGGCGCCGCTACCGCCTGCGCTTCGCGGCCGACGAGATGCCGCCGGCCGATGCGTTCTGGTCGGTCACGCTGTACGACGCCGACCGCTTCCTGTACCGCAATGCGGCGCGCCGGCATTCCATCGGCGACCGCACGCCTGGCCTGCAGCGCGAGGCCGACGGCAGCCTGCAGATCGACTTCTCCCATGCGCCACCGGCGCGCACCAGCAACTGGCTGCCCACGCCGGCCGGTCCGTTCTACCTGATCCTGCGGCTGTACCACCCGCGCGAGGGCGTGCGCAGCTGGCGCATTCCGGCCCTGCAGGCGCAGAAGGATTGACGATGGCCGACACCGAAGCCGACCGCGCGCTGGCCGAAGAGGCCGTGCTCGCCACCTACCCGCTGTACGAGATGTGCCGCATGCGGGCCGCCACCTCGCCGCGCCGCACCGAGGCGGCCGGCGCTGCGCCCGCCGGTCAGCGCTGGTGCAACGTGTTCACGCATGCGCGCGAACTGCTGCGCGCCGGCAAGAGCCGCGTGGTCACGCCCAACAACGACACGCTGTACACCAACGCCTGGCTCGACCTCGGCGCGGGCCCGCTCGTGCTCGAAGTGCCCGACACGGCGGGGCGCTACTACGTGCTGGGCCTGCTGGACTTCTACACCGAGCCCTTCGCCCACATCGGCCAGCGCTGCACGGGCACGCAGGCGCGCGCCTTCCTGATCACGCCGCCGGGGTGGACGGGCGCACTGCCGGCCGGCTTCGACGCGCCCGGCGCGCACATCGCGGCGCCCACGCGCTGGCTGTGGATCATCGGCCGCATCCTGGTCGACGGCCCGCAGGACCTGGCCGCCGTGCATGCGCTGCAGGATGGCTTCACGCTGCGGCCGCTGGCCGACTGGCAGGCCGGCATGGGCGGCGCCACGCCGCGGCCGCTGGCCTTCGACCCGGCCTGCGACCCCAAAACACCGCTGGATGCCGAAGGCTTCGCCGCGCAGGTCGGCCGGGCGCTGCGCGAGAACCCGCCGCCCGCGCACGAGGCCGCGCGCTTCGCACGCTATGCGGCGCTGGGCATTGGGCCAGGTGCCGGGGCGCTCGATGCGCCGCAGCGCGCCGCACTGCAAGCCGCGCTGGACCGCGTGCTGCCCGCGCTGCGCGCCCAGCAGGCCGGCGCCGTGAGCCCGGCCGGCTGGACGCTGATGCCCGTGGTCGAGGGCAGCTTCGGCGGCGACCACCTGCTGCGCGCGCGGGTGGCGCGCCAGTACATCGGCATGCTGGAGAGCCGCGAGGCGACCTACCCGATCGCCTGGCGCGACGGCGCGGGCCAGGCGCTGGACGGCAGCCGCCGCTACAGCCTGCACTTCGCGCCCGGCGCGCTGCCGCCGGTCGACGCGTTCTGGTCGATCACGCTGTACGACAGCCGCGACTACATGCTGGTCGACAACCCGATCGACCGCTACGCCATCGGCGACCGCACGCCCGGCCTGCAGCGCGATGCGGACGGCGGCCTCACGCTGCACATCGCGCACGCGCCGCCGGCCGATGCCGCGGCGCGCGCCAACTGGCTGCCGGCGCCGGCGGGCGGCTTCTACCTGTGCCTGCGCGCCTACCTGCCGCGCGCCGAACTGCTGGACGGGCGCTATGCGCTGCCGCCGGTCACCCCCGTGGAGGAGAACGCATGAACACCGAGACCGCAGAGAAGCCCTTTTTGATCGTCGGCAGCGGCACCGAGACCGTGGCGCCGGGCCTGCACATCCTGCGCGGCCAGGGCCAGTCCTTCGTGGCCGAGACGGATGCCGGCCTGGTCGTCGTCGACACCGGGCCGGGCGGCGCGGTCACGGACGGCATGCTTGAAGCCGTGCGGCGGCTGTCCGACGCGCCGCTGCACGCGCTGTGCTTCAGCCATGGCCACATCGGCTACAACGCCGGCCTGCCGCAGTGGCTGGCCCATGCGGCCGAACGTGGCGAGCCGCCGCCGCGCGTGATCGCGCACCGCAACGTGCGCCGGCGCCTGGCGCGCTACCGCGAGACGCATGCGCTGCAGCAGCGCATGGCCGAGATCCAGTTCAAGCGGCGCCCGGGCTTCTTCGAAGACCGCATGCCCATGCACGAGCCGACCGAGACCTTCGACGAAGTGCTGGCCATCGGCCAGGGTGCGCAGCGCGTGGAACTGCGCTGGGCGCCCTCGGAGACCGACGACGCGATCGCGCTGTGGAGACCGGCGCAGCGCGTGCTGTACGGCGGTGCGGCACTGATCGACTCCATTCCCAACATCGGCACGCCGTTCCGCACGTTGCGCGACACGGTGCGCTGGGCCGACACGCTGGAGGCGCTGGCCGGCCTGGGCGCGCGGCTGGCGGTGCGCGAATTCGGTCCCACCATCGAGGGCGAGGCGCAGGTGCGGCAGGTGCTCACGCACACGGCCCGGGCACTGCGCTGGCTGCGCGCCGAGGTCGTGCGCGGCATGAACGAGGGCCTGGGCGAGCGCGAGCTGCTGGCGCGCATCCGTTTTCCGGAGGAACTGTTCGGCGTGCCCTGGATGAAGCCCTCCTACGGCGACCCCAGCTACATCGTGCGCGACATCTACCGCTCGGAGAACGGCTGGTGGGACCGCAACCCGACCTCGCTGCACCCCGAGCCGCCCGAGGCCGTGGGCCAGGCGGTGGCCGATGCGATCGCCGACAAGGGCGCCGTGATCGACCAGGCCCGCGCGCTGGCCGCGCAGGGCCGCACCCAGCTGGCACTGCACGTGATCGACCTGCTGGCCACGGCCAGTGGTGATGCGCCCGAGATCGCCGAGGCGCGCGCGCTCAAGGCCGGCTGGCTGCGCGCGCGGGCGGGCGAGGTGGAAAGCTATGTGTCGCGCAACCTGTACCAGGTCAGCGCCGACATGCTGGAGCAAGGCACACAAGCGAGGTTCAGCATCCGATGAAGACGAACACGAGACACGCCATGCGCCGCTGGTTGATGCGCTGCGCGCCACTGGTGGTGGCCGCCTGCGGCGCGCTGCTGCCGCAAGCCAGGGCGGCCGAGGCCTATCCCGACAAGCCCGTCACGCTGGTGGTGCCGACCGCCGCGGCCGGCGGCACCGACACCATCGCGCGCGTGATCGCCGATGCGCTGGGCAAGCGGCTGGGCCAGAGCTTCGTGGTCGACAACCGGCCCGGCGCCAACGGCATCCTGGGCGTGGAGGCCGGCGCACGCGCCGCGCCCGACGGCTACCGGCTGCTGTTCACCTACGCGGCCTCGGTGGCCGTCAATCCCAGCTTGTACCGCAAGCTGCCCTTCGACCCGCAGAAGGACCTGGTGCCCATCGCCCAGGTCGGCCGCGGCGGCAACCTGCTGCTGGTGCGCAAGGACCTGCCGGTCAGGACGCTGCAGGAGTTCGTCGACTACGCGAAGGCACGGCCCGACAAGCTCAGCTACTGTTCCTGGGGCGCGGGTTCGGGCGGCCACCTGGCGATGGAAAGCCTCAAGAAGCAGGCCGGCATCGTGATGGTCCACGTGCCCTACAAGGGCAGCAGCCCCTGCGTGAACGACCTGATGGGCGGGCAGGTGGACGCGGCCTTCGCCGACACCTCGTCGACGGTGGAGATCGTGCGCGCGGGCCGGCTGAAGGCGCTGGCCAACAGCGGCCCCTCGCGCCTGCCCATGCTGCCGGACGTGCCGACCATGACCGAGGCCGGCTTTCCGTTCCGCAACTACGCCTGGTACGGCCTCTTCGCGCCGGCGAAGACGCCGCCCGCCGTCGTGGCCAAGCTCAACGAGGCGGTGAACGCCGCGCTGCAGGAGCCGGCCGTGGTGCAGCGCATGCGCGAACTCAACTTCACCGACCTGCCGCAGACCACGCCCGCGCAGTTCGCCGCGACCATCGCGCAGGACCTGCGCGACTGGGCTGCGCTCGTCAAGTCCATCGGCCTGCAGCTGGAATGAGGGCTACAGATCCAGCACCAGCACTGCGCTCTTGGCGCGCGAGCAGCACGGCGTGAACTGGTCGTTCGCGGCCTTCTCGGCGTCGGTGAAATACAGGTCGCGGTGCTCGCACTCGCCCTCGAGCACGCGCGTGACGCAGGTGCCGCAGACGCCTTGCTCGCACGAGGTCATGACCTCGATGCCGTGCGCGAGCAGGGCCTGCACCACGCTCTGGTCCTTGGCCACGGCGATGCTCTGGCCGCTGCTGGCGATGCGCACGGTGAAGCTGCCGTCGCCGCTGGTGTCCTGCGGCGCGGCGCCGAAGTACTCGAGGTGGACGTTGGCCTGGTCCCAGCCCTGGGCGCTGGCTGTGTCGACCACGTGGGCGATGAAGCCGGCCGGGCCGCAGACGTAGACATGGGTGCCGGGCGCGGGTGCGGCCAGCAGGCGGGCTGCATCGAGCTTTTGCGCGGCCTCGCCGTCGTCCAAGTGGAAGTGCACGCGCTGCGCCCAGGGCGCGGTCGCGATCTCGGCGCGGAAGGCCGTGCGCTCGGCCGAGCGCGCGCAGTAATGCAGTTCGAAGTCGGCACCCAATGTGGCCAAGCGCTGGGCCATGCACAGCAAGGGCGTCACGCCGATGCCGCCGGCCAGCAGCAGCGTGCGCTCGGCACGCACCAGCGGGAAATGGTTGCGCGGCGTGCTGATGGTCAGCACGTCGCCTTCCTGCACCCGATCGTGCATGCCCTGCGAGCCGCCGCGCGAGGCCGTGTCGCGCAGCACGGCGATGCGGTAGCGGTGCGACTCCTGGTCGTCGTTGCACAGCGAGTACTGGCGTGTCAGACCGCCGGGGATCTGCACGTCGATGTGCGATCCCGCGCTGAAAGCCGGCAGCGGGCCGCCGTCCACGCGCGCGAGTTCGAAGCTGGCGATGTCCTGCGCCTCCTGCGTCTTGCGCAGGACCTTGACGGTGAGCTGGTCCATCTCAGGCTGCCTGCGCGACGGGTGCCGCTGACTGTTCGGCCGCGATCATCTTGTCGAGCAGCTTGCGCGACTGCACGCCGCCCGCATCGATGTTGAGCATCAGCAGCCGGCGCCCGGGGTGCAGCAGCATGTTGGCCTGCTGCGCTTCGAGCACGGCCATGTCCTCGGCGAAGACCTTGGCCTGGCCTTCGCGGATCTGCGCCGTGAGCGCCTTGTCCTTGACGTTGAAATTGCGCGCCATGCCCCAGAAGTACCAGTGCGAGGTGGCGGTCTCGGGCGTGATGAAGTCCACCACGATGCTGTAGACCTTCTGCTCCGCGGGCGCGTGGTAGCCCCCCTGGCCCGCCAGCGCCACGCCGACCTCGATCATGATGTGGCTGGGCGGCGTGAAGCGGCAGACCTGCCAGCGGTCCACGGGCTGGTCGTCGGGCAGGTGGTTGCCGCGCAGGTTGGCGCGCCAGAAGGGCGGGGCCATCACGTTGTCCATGAACCGGCTCGTGACGACCTGGCCGTTCTCCACCTTGGTCGTGACCGGCGTCTCGTCGATCTCCTTCTGGCCGATGCTGGTGGCGTGCACGTAGGTCTCGTGCGTGAGGTCCATCAGGTTGTCGATCATGAGCCGGTAGTCGGCCTGGATGTGGTACAGCCCGCCACCGTAGGCCCAGTCGGGGCTGTCGGCCCATTCCAGGTGGTGGATGGCGGCCGGGTCGGCCAATGCGGCGTCGCCGGGCCAGACCCAGATGAAGCCGTGGCGCTCGACCACGGGGTAAGCGCGGATCTTCGGGAAGCCCGCCGTGCGCTGGCCCGGCATGGAGACGGTCTTGCCGTCGCAGCCCATCACGAGGCCGTGGTAGCCGCAGACCAACTGGCCTTCGCAGACGCTGCCCAGCGAGAGCCGGGCGCCGCGGTGCGGGCAGAAATCCTCCAGCGCGGCGACCTGGCCGTCGGCACCGCGGTAGAACACGATGTGCTCGCCGCAGATCTGGCGGCCCAGAGGTTTGGCGTCGATCTCGTCGGGTGTGCAGGCGACGTACCAGGTGTTGCGCGGGAACATGCGGTCTCCGTGGGTGGCAAGTAATTAGGGTTCCAATGTATACCGACTTTGGGGAAATAGGGTAAGAATGGCTGAATTGGAGAGAAATACTCGGATGAATGTATACATCGACGCGGAAGATCGCGACGGCGCGGACCTGGGCGGCTCGCAGTCGCTGCGTGCCCAGCGGCACCTGCGCGAGCTGATCCTGGCGGGCGAGCTGGCGCCTGGCGCGCGCATCGCCGAGGTGGCGCTGGTCGAGCGCGTCGGTGTCTCGCGCACGCCCATCCGTGCCGCTCTGCTGCGCCTCGAGCAGGAAGGGCTGTTGCAGGCCTTGCCGGGCGGCGGCTATGCGGTCCGGGTGTTCTCCGAGCGCGAGGTGGCCGACGCCATCGAGCTGCGCGGCACGCTGGAAGGCCTGTCGGCCCGGCTGGCGGCCGAGCGTGGTGCGCCGCCCGAGGCGCTGGCGCAGGCCGGCGCGGCGCTGGACACCATCGACGCGGTGCTGCGCCACAGCGCACTCGACGACGCGCAGTGGCAGGACTATGTGGCGGCCAACGAGTTGTTCCACCACGTGTTGCACGGCATGGCCGGCAGCGCGGTGCTGGCGCGCGAGCTCGAGCGCGTGGTGCGGCTGCCGTTCGCCTCGCCCTCGGCCTTCGTCGTGCAGCAGGCCCATGCGCCGCAGGCGCGCGACATGCTGATCGTGGCGCAGGACCAGCACCGCCAGGTGCTGGACGCCATTGCGCGGCGCGAGGGTGCGCGCGCCGAGGCCATCCTGCGCGAGCACGCGCGCATCGCCCAGCGCAACCTGCGCGAGGCCATGGCCGCGCCGCTGCCGGGACGCGCGCCGGGCGTGCGGCTGGTCGTGCCCGAGACGGCGCCGTCCGATCCCGTCGCCGAGCCGCCCGCCCCAAGGCGCCGCGGCAGACCGCGCAAAGACGCTGCCACGCTGTGAAGCTAACGCACAATGCGCGACCAAAGCGGCGCTGGACCCGTTCGATTTCGAGACCAATGAAGGAGATGACATGCCAACACCCACGACCCGGCGCCACGCGCTGACCCTGGCCGCCGCCGCCGCCGCGCTGGCCGGCCTGGCCGCCCCGGCCATGGCCCAGGACAACGTGTTCAAGATCGGCCTGATCCTGCCCATGACCGGGCAGCAGGCCACCACGGGCCGGCAGATCGAGGCCGCCGCGCGGCTGTACATGGCGCAGAACGGCGACACGGTGGCCGGCAAGAAGGTGCAGCTCATCGTCAAGGACGACACCAGCCTGCCCGACCAGACGCGCCGCCTCGCGCAGGAGCTCATCGTCAACGACAAGGTCAACGTGCTGGCCGGCATGGGCATCACGCCCTCGGCCATGGCCGTGGCGCCGCTGGCCACGCAGAGCAAGACGCCGCTCGTGGTGATGGCGGCCGCCACCTCCAGCATCACCGAGGCCTCGCCCTACGTGGTGCGCACCAGCTTCACGCTGCCGCAGGCCTCGGTCGCGCTGGCCGACTGGGCGCCCAAGAACGGCATCAAGACCGTGGTCTCGCTGGTGTCCGACTACGGCCCCGGCATCGACGCCGAGAAGTTCTTCAACGCGCGCATGGTCAACAACGGCGGCAAGGTCATCGAAGCGCTGCGCGTGCCCCTGCGCAACCCCGACTTCGCGCCCTTTCTGCAGAAGGTGCGCGACCTGAAACCGGACGCGCTGTTCGTGTTCGTGCCCTCGGGCGCGGGCGCGGCCGTCATGAAGCAGTTCACCGAGCGCGGCATGGACAAGGCCGGTATCAAGCTGATCGGCACCGGCGACGTGACCGACGACGACCAATTGAGCGACATGGGCGACAGCGTGCTGGGCGTGGTGACGTCCCACCACTACTCGGCCGCGCATCCGTCCGAGCTCAACAGGAAGTTCGTCGACGCCTTCCAGAAGGCCAACAAGAACCTGCGGCCCAACTTCATGGCCGTGGGCGGCTACGACGGCATGCGCGTGATCTACGAGGCGCTCAAGGCCACCAAGGGCGCCGGCGGCGGCGATGCGCTGCTGGCCGCGATGAAGGGCCAGATCTTCGAAAGCCCGCGCGGCAAGATCTACATCGACGCGCAGACGCGCGACATCGTGCAGGACATCTACCTGCGCAAGGTCGAGAAGAAGGACGGGCAACTGTTCAACGTGGAGTTCGACGTCATCAAGGACGTCAAGGACCCCGGTAAGGCCAAGTAAGCCGCCCCTGGGCGCACGGGCGGCCACTTGCCGCCCCTTTCCTCGCATTCCATGCTGACCATCCTTTTCGACGGCATCGCCTACGGCATGCTGCTGTTCATCCTGGCCGTGGGCCTGGCCGTGACCATGGGGCTGATGAACTTCATCAACCTCGCGCACGGCGCCTTCGCCATGGTCGGCGGCTACACCACGGTGCTGCTGATGCAGCGCGCCGGCTGGCCGTTCCTGGCCTGCCTGCCGCTGGCCTTCCTCGTGCCCGCGCTTTTGGGCGCGGTGCTGGAGCGCACGCTGTACCGGCCGCTCTACCAGCGCCCGCACCTGGACCAGGTGCTGTTCTCCATCGGCCTGGTCTTCATGGCGGTGGCGGCGGTGGATTACTTCATCGGCTCCACGCAACAGATCATGCAGCTGCCCGACTGGCTCAAGGGCCGCAGCGAGTTCGGCAGCGGCGCCCTCGCGCTGGGCATGGGCCACTACCGGCTGTTCATCATCGTGGTCTGCGCGGTGCTCACGCTGGCGCTGCAGTATGTGCTCTCGTCCACCCGCTTCGGCAGCCGGCTGCGCGCCAGCGTGGACGACCAGCGCGTGGCGGCCGGCCTGGGCATCAACGTCAACGTCGTGTTCCTCGCCACCTTCGCGGTGGGTTCGGGCCTGGCCGGCCTGGGCGGCGCGCTGGGGGCCGAGGTGCTGGGGCTGGACCCGCAGTTCCCGCTCAAGTTCATGGTGTACTTTCTGATCGTTGTGGCCGTGGGCGGTACGGCCTCGATCACGGGGCCGCTGCTGGCCGCGCTGCTGCTGGGCGTGGCCGACGTGGCGGGCAAGTACTACATCCCCAAGATGGGGGCCTTCATCGTCTACAGCCTCATGATCGCGATCCTGATCTGGCGGCCGCAGGGCTTGTTCGTGCGCAAAGGAGGCAAGGCATGAGCGACGCTCGCAGTTCGCTGCTCAACATCAGCCGCATGCGGCCCTGGGAGCCCGTGCTCTGGCTGCTGGCCTTCGCCGCACCGCTGCTGCTGCCGAGCAAGGCGTTGATCGTCAACGAGATCGCCATCGTCGCGCTGTTTGCCGTCTCGCTGGACCTGGTGCTGGGCTACACCGGCATCGTTTCGCTGGGCCATGCGGCCTTCTTCGGCATGGGGGCGTATTCGGCCGCGCTGTTCGCCAAGCACGTGATGCCGGACCCGCTCGCCGGCCTGGCCTTCGGCGTGGCCACGGCCACGCTGCTCGGCGCCGTGGGTTCGCTGACCGTGGTGCGCGGCACCGACCTCACACGGCTCATGGTCACGCTGGGCGTGGGCCTCATCATGCTGGAGCTGGCCAACAAGCTGGACTGGCTGACGGGCGGCGCCGATGGCCTGCAGGGCGTGGTCATCGGCCCGGTGCTGGGGCAGTTCGAATTCGACCTGTACGGCAAGACGGCGGCCTGGTACTCGCTCACGGTGCTGCTCGTGTGCTTCGTGCTGGCGCGCCGGCTCGTGCATTCGCCACTGGGCGCGAGCTTCAAGGCCATCCGCGACAACCGCTTGCGCGCCGGCGCCATCGGCATCCCGGTGACGGCGCGCATCGCCACGGCCTACACCATCGCCGCCGCGCTGGCCGGTGCCTCGGGCGCGCTCTTGGCGCAGACCACGGGCTTCGCCTCGCTGGACGTGTTCGACTTCCACCGCTCGGCCGACGTGATGCTGGTCCTGATCGTGGGTGGCACGGGCTGGCTGTACGGCGGCATCGCCGGCGCCATCGTGTTCAAGCTCATGTACGACGTGCTGGCCGCGATCACGCCGCAGTACTGGACCTTCTGGTTGGGGTTGTTCCTCGTGGTGCTGGTGCAGGTCGGCCGCGACCGGCTGCTCCGGCCCTGGACCTGGTTCGGCAAGCGGGGGAGGGCGTGATGCCGGAGATCGTTCTGTCGGCCGACAAGCTGGTCAAGCGCTTCGGCGGCATCACCGCCACCGACGACGTGACGCTGCACCTGGAAAAGGGCGCGCGCCATGCGCTGATCGGCCCCAACGGCGCGGGCAAGACCACGCTGATCAACCTGCTCACGGGCGTGCTGGAGCCATCCGAAGGCCGCATCCGGTTGCAGGGCGAAGACATCACGCAGCTTGCGCCGCACGCACGCGTGCAGCGCGGCATGGTGCGCACCTTCCAGATCAACCAGCTGTTCCACACCATGACGCCGCTGGAAACGCTGGCCATGGTGGTCTCGCAGCAGCGCGCCATCGGTGCGCGCTGGTGGCAAAAGCTCGGCGCGCAGACCGGTGTGGCCGAGCGCTGCGCCGAGCTGCTGGCGCAGTTCCGCCTGGCGGACGTGCAGAACCAGCGCACCGAGCACCTGGCTTACGGCAAGCGCCGGCTGCTGGAGATCGCCATCGCGCTGGCCTGCGAGCCGCGCGTGCTGCTGCTTGACGAGCCCGTGGCCGGCGTGCCGCCCGGCGAGCGCGAAGAGCTGCTGCAGACCGTGGCCGCGCTGCCTGCCGATGTGTCGGTGCTCTTGATCGAGCACGACATGGACCTCGTGTTCGAGTTCGCCAGGCGCATCACGGTGCTGGTCAACGGCACGCTGCTGACCGAAGGCACGCCGGAGGAGATTGCCAACGACCCGCAGGTCAAGGCCGTGTACCTGGGCCATGGCGAGGAGGCCGCGCATGGCTGAGCTGTTGCAGATCGACAACCTCAGCGCCGGCTACGGCGAGGCCGTGGTGTTGAGCGGCGTGAGCTTGTCGTTGCCCGAGGGCCAGACGCTGGCGCTGCTGGGCCGCAACGGCACAGGCAAGACCACGCTCATGAACACGCTGGCCGGCGCCACGCGCCAGCACGCGGGCAGCATCCGGCTCGGCGAGGCCGTGTTGCACCGACTGCCTGCGCACGAGCGTGCCGCGGCCGGCATCGGCTGGGTGCCCCAGGAGCGCAACATCTTCAAGTCGCTCACGGTGCACGAGAACCTGACGGCCGTGGCGCGCCCCGGCAGGGCCGGTGCGCCGCAATGGACCCCCGCGCGCGTGTATGAGATGTTCCCGCGCCTGGCCGAGCGCAAGGGCAACCTGGGGACGCAACTGTCGGGCGGCGAGCAGCAGATGCTGGCGGTGGGCCGCGCGCTGGTGCTGAACCCGCGCCTGCTGCTGCTGGACGAGCCACTGGAGGGCCTGGCGCCCATCATCGTGGAGGAGTTGCTGAAAGCCATTCGCCGCATCACGCGCGAGGAAGGCCTGTCGGCCATCATCGTCGAGCAGCACCCGCAGGCCATCCTCGCGATCTCGGACCTCGCGGCCGTGCTGGACCGCGGCAGCGTGGTGCACCGTGGCGGGGCGGCCGAACTGCGGGCGCAGCCGGCGCTGCTGGACCAGTTCCTGGGGGTGGTGCGTTGAACGTCGGTTCAGCCGCCGGTTGCAATGGGCGACAAGGTGATCTTCAAGCCCAGCGCATGCAGCACCTTGAACAGCGTGTCGGAACTGGGCGCGCGTTCACCCGACAGGCTCTTGTACAGGCTCTCGCGCGACAGACCGGTGTCGCGCGCAAGCTGCGACATGCCGCGCGCTTTGGCCACGTCGCCCAGTGCGGCGGCCAGCAGTGCCGGGTCGCCGTCGTCGATGGCCGCCTGCAGGTAGGCGGCCATGTCGGCTTCGTCCCGCAGGTAGTGGGATGCGTCAAACGGGCGGGTCTTGATCTTGGCCATCCAGAAGCTCCAGCACCATGGCTTTGGCGCGTTCGATGTCGCGTGCCTGCGAGGACTTGTCGCCGCCGGCCAGCATGACGATGAGCGTCGCGCCGCGCAGCGTGTAGTACAACCTCCAGCCCGGGCCGAAGCTCTCGCGCATCTCCCAGACCTGCCCACCGAGGGACTTGTGGTCCCCCAGGTTGCCGAGCATGGCCTTGCGCAGCCGCAACTGCAGCCGCGCGCGCGTGGTGCGATCCTTGAGACCCAGCAGCCAGGCAGAAAACTGCTCGGTTTCGAGGACGTCGTACATGCGTGAATTGTAGCCAGATGGCTACATGTTTTTGTGTTCCCTGACCGAACGATATGAGACCCAGCATGTGGACCAAACGTGAATTCCTAGCCGCTGGCGCGGCCAGCGTGCTTCTACCTCAGTTGGCCGCTGCCCAATCCTTCCCGAGCAAGCCGCTTAAGCTCGTCGTGCCCAACGCGGCCGGCGGCGCGGCCGACCTCACGGCGCGCACTGTGGGCCAGAAGCTGGCCGATGCGCTGGGCCAGCCCGTGGTGATCGACAACCGGCCCAGCGCGGGCGGCATCGTCGCCGGTGAGGCGGTCGCGCGTTCGCCGGCCGACGGCCACACGCTGCTGCTGGTCTCCAGCGGCAGCGCGGTCAGTGCGGCGCTGTTCAAGTCGCTGCCGTTCGACACGCAGAAGGACTTCGCGCCGGTGTCCATGCTGGCGACCTTCGACCTCGGCATCGTGGTCGCGCAGGACAGCCGCTTCAAGACGCTGGGCGAACTCGTGGCCTATGCCAAGGCCAACCCCGGCAAGCTCAACATCGGCACGCCGCAGATCGGCACCACGCAGAACCTGGCGGCCGAGCTGTTCAAGAGCACGGCCGGCATCGATGCGCAGATCGTGCCCTTCAACGGCACGCCGCCCGTGATCACGGCCGTGCGCGGCGGCCAGCTCGACGCCATGCTGGACATCCTGGGGCCGCTGATGTCGCAGATCAGCGCCAAGGCCCTGCGGCCGCTGGCCGTGCTCGGCGCCAAACGCACGGCGCTGCTGCCCGACACGCCGGCCGCGCGCGAGACGGGCGGCAGCCTGGCGAACTTCGAGGTCGCGTCCTGGAACGGCCTGGCGGTGCCGGCGGCCACGCCCAAGGACGTCGTGGCACGGCTCAGCAAGGAGACCAACGCGGCACTCGCGCTGCCCGACGTGAAACAGAAGCTGCTGGACCTGAGTCTCATCGCCCAGGGCAGCACACCCGAGCAGCTGGCCAGCCAGCTGGACCGCGAGATCAAGCGCTGGAGCGAAGTCATCGCCCGCGCGAACATTCCAAAACAATGAGCATCACCATCCGCAACGCCGGCCGGGACGACACCGCGCTGATCCTGCACTTCATCCGCGAACTGGCGATCTACGAGAAGGCCGAAGACCAGGTCGAGGCCACGCCCGAGACCCTGGCCACGAGCCTGTTCGGTCCCGGCAGCCCCTCGCGTGCACTGATCTGCGAGCAGGACGGCCAGGCCGTCGGCTTCGCCGTCTACTTCTTCAACTACTCGACCTGGCAGGCCAGGAAGGGCCTGTACCTCGAAGACCTGTTCGTGCTGCCCGCCGCGCGCGGGCAGGGGGCCGGCAAGCGCCTGCTGCAGCACCTGGCCGGCATCGCGGTGGCCGAAGGCTGCGGCCGCTTCGAGTGGAGCGTGCTCGACTGGAACCAGCCGGCGATCGACTTCTACCAGTCGATCGGCGCCAGGCCGCAGAGCGAATGGGTGCGCTACCGGCTGCACGGGCAGGCGCTGCGCGATTTCGCGGCCAGCGCCTCCCGGTGACCGCCGCGAGCGCCCGCGACCAGCTTGTCGACACGCTGCGCGCGCTCGCCATGCTGTCCGTGCTGGTGGTCAACGCCATTGGCTATGCGGCAGCGCCCTGGGGGCCCATGCTGGGCGTGCGTGCGCCTGCCGACAGCATGGCCGCGGCGCTGACGCAGGGCCTGGTCGGCGCCTTGCTGCAGGGCAAGGGTGTTGCGATGCTGAGCTTCGTGTTCGGCATGTCGCTGTGGCTCGCGGCCCGGCGCCTCGGGCGGCAGCCGGCACGGCAGCGGGGCCTGGCGCGCAACCGCCGCTTGCTCGGGCTGGGCGTGGTGCACGGCGTCTTCGTCTACTTCGGCGACATCCTGACGCTCTACGCGCTCGTGAGCCGGCCGCTGCTGCGTCGCCTGCACATGCCCTGGCGCAGCCTGCGCCGGCACCTCGGCCGCGCACTGGTCTGGGCGCTGCTGACCAAGTTCGCGTGGCTGCTGGTGCTGGTGGGCTTTGGTGCCGATCCGGACACCAGCGGCGTGCCGTCCTTCGCGACCGTGCAGGGCGCCTGGCCATTCCTGCAACTCAACGCCGGCAGCTATGCCTTCGCTCTGGCCACGAGCCTGGTGATGGCGGGGACGGTGACCTATCTGTGCATGGTCTGCGGCGTGGCCGCCGCGCGCCTGCGGCTGTTGACGCACCGCCGCTGGCGCCCGGCACTGCGGCGCTGGCTGTGGCGCGGCGGCCCTCTGCTGCTGGCGCTGGGCGCGGTCTACGGCTGGGGTTGCGCCACACTGGCGCCGACGGATCCCTGGCGGCCCCGGATCGATGCGCTGGGCGACCTCACGGCCATCCCGTCGGCGGCCTGCTACGTGGCTGCCCTGGCGCTGGCCTCGGGCGGCGGCAGGGCCCCCTGGTGCGGCTGGTTCAGCCCGCTCGGGCAGCGCACGCTGAGCCTGTACATCGGCCACAGCCTGCTGTGCGTGGCGCTGTTCTCCGGCCTCGGGTGGGCATTGGCGGCCAGCACGCTGCAGACCGTGCTGTTCGCCGTGGGGCTGTGGGCGCTGTCCCTGGTAGCGGCCCGCCGCAGCCGGGGCCGCTGGCCGCTGGAAGCCTGGATGGCGCGCCAGTGAGCCACGCTGTTAGAGCGGCGTGGACATCGGCTTGCCCGCGAAGAAGGCCTCCAGGTTGTCCAGCACCAGCGTGACCGACGCCTGGATCGCCTCGGGAGAGCGGCCTGCGATGTGCGGGGTGATGACCACGTTGGCGATGTCCAGCAGCTCGGCGGGCGGCTGGGGCTCGCTCTCGTAGACGTCGATGC
Organism: Variovorax boronicumulans; assembly: GCF_007677875.1. Lineage (GTDB taxonomy): Bacteria > Pseudomonadota > Gammaproteobacteria > Burkholderiales > Burkholderiaceae_C > Pseudorhodoferax > Pseudorhodoferax boronicumulans_A. Next base: position 163,596 of record NZ_VEDO01000005.1, read on the forward strand.
CGGCCGAGGCGATGCGGCCTTCGCGCAAGGCAACCGCCAGCGCGGCCGTGTCGACCACGCTGCCGCGCGCGATGTTGACCAGGGTGCCTTTGGCGCCCAGCGCCTGCAGCACCTCGGCATCGACGAGGTGGCGGGTCTCGGCGCCGCCCGGCGTCGCCACGATCAGGTAATCGGCCCACGCGGCCAGCGCATGCACGCTGTCGAAATAGCGGTGCGACAGCGCCGGCTTGGCGCTGCGGCTGTGGTAGCCCACGGCCATGTCGAAGCCGGCCGCGCGCCGGGCGATCTGCTGGCCGATGTCGCCCATGCCCAACAGGCCCAGGCGCTTGCCGCTCACGGTCGGCGTGTAGGCCGTGAGCTGGTCGCGCCACAGGCCGCGGCGCACGCCCACATCCATCTGCACGATGCCGCGCACGGCCGCCAGCAGCAGGCCGAAGGCATGGTCGGCCACGCAGGTGGCATTGGTGCCCGCGGCATTGGCCACGGCGATGCCGCGGGCCTTGGCGGCCGCGACGTCGACGAGTTCGTAGCCGACGCCCAGCGTGTGCACGACCTCCAGCGCCGGCAGCGCCGCAATCTCCAGGGCCGTGAGGCCGATGGTGCCGATGGTCAGCACGGCACGGACGCGCGGCCCGTGCGCGGCGATCGCCTGGGCGCGGCGCGCATCGTCACCGGCTTCGACCACGTCGAAGCGGTCGCGGAACTGTTGCATGTACTCGGCTTGCAACGGGCACAGCACGAGCAGGGTGGGGCGGGAGGTCGTCATGGCGGGAAAGCTGGCAGCGAAAGCGCCGCAGTCTAGCGCCGGCTTCAGCTGGCGTAGGGGGCGATGGCCTGCAGCACCACGTCCTGCAGCAGCGCGCGCGCCACCTTCTGCGTCTCGGTGGACGGCCTGCGCGAGGAGCGCACCAGCGTGAGCTGGCTGGTCGGGCGCGGCGCCTGCAGCCGGCGCACCACGAGCGCGCCGCCATGGTCGATGTTGGCCAGCGTGTAGGCCGGCAGCACGGCATGGCCGAAGCCCTCGCGCACCAGGCTCAGGATGGCGTTGAGTCCGTCGACCTCCATCGCGATGCGCAGGGCGCAGCCCAGCCGCATGGTCTCGGCCTCCAGCAGCAGGCGGAAGGCGTTGGGGCGGCTGGGCAGGATCAGGGGCAGGGCGGCGGCATCGCGCAAGGCCACGGCAGGCCGGCTCTTGCCTTTGGGCTCTGGCACTTCGGCGCGCGGGGAGATCAGCACGAGTTCTTCCTCGTGCAGCAGGGTCTGCTCCATGTCGGGCGAGCGCTCCGGGTTGTAGAGCAGGGCCATGTCCAGGTTGCCCATGCGCAGGCTGTCGATCATGACCAGCGAGAAGCCCTCGGTCAGCGTGAGCTGGGCCTGCGGCAGCCTGGCGCGGAAGGCCTGGGTCAGCGGCACCGTGATGAGCCGCGACAGGCTGGGCGGCAGGCCGATGGACACGCGCCCGGCCAGCGCGCCGCGCGCCACGCCGAGCTCTTCGCGTGCCACGGCCACCTGGTGCAGGATGCCGCGGCCATGTTCGAGCAGCAGCTTGCCAGCCTCGGTGGGCGTGGCACCGCGGCCGTTGCGGGCCAGCAGGTTCTGTCGCAGCTCCACTTCCAGCAGCCGGATCTGGCGCGACAACGCCGGCTGTGCCACATCGAGCGCGATGGCCGCGCGCGTGAAGCTGCCGAGTTCTGCCACGCGGACGAAGTACTCCAGTTGCTTCAAATCCATGCTGTGAGTGTAGTGAATAGCTCTGCAAAAGCTATGCCATTTCGTTCTAGCTGATAGCCGTCTGGCAAGCTAGGCGGGTACCCAGCGCGCGCGCAGAATCCGCGCACACCGCAGAGCCCACCACTAGGAGGACCATGAGCCGCGAGACCCCCCTGATCATCGACGTGCACGGCCACTACACGACCGCGCCCAAGGCGCTGGAAAACTGGCGCAACCAGCAGATCGCCGGCATCAAGGACCCGGCCGTGATGCCGAAGGTGGCCGACCTCAAGATCAGCGACGACGAGCTGCGCGAGAGCATCGAGCTGAACCAGCTGGCCAAGATGCGCGAGCGCGGCAGCGACCTGACCATCTTCAGCCCGCGTGCGAGCTTCATGGCGCACCACATCGGCGACTTCAACGTCTCGTCGACCTGGGCCGCGATCTGCAACGAGCTGTGCTACCGCGTCTCCCAGCTGTTCCCGGACAACTTCATTCCGGCCGCGATGCTGCCGCAAAGCCCGGGCGTGGACCCCGCGACCTGCATCCCCGAACTGGAGAAGTGCGTCAAGGAATACGGCAATGTCGGCATCAACCTGAACCCCGATCCCTCCGGCGGCCACTGGAACAGCCCGCCGCTGTCGGACCGCCACTGGTACCCCATCTACGAGAAGATGGTGGAGTACGACATCCCGGCCATGGTGCACGTGAGCACCTCGTGCAACGCCTGCTTCCACACCACGGGCGCCCACTACCTGAACGCCGACACCACGGCCTTCATGCAGTGCCTGACCTCGGATCTGTTCAAGGACTTCCCGACGCTAAAGTTCCTGATCCCGCACGGCGGCGGTGCCGTGCCCTACCACTGGGGCCGTTTCCGCGGCCTGGCGCAGGAGCTCAAGAAGCCGCTCCTGACCGAGCACCTGCTGGGCAACATCTACTTCGACACCTGCGTGTACCACCAGCCCGGCATCGACCTGCTGACGAAGGTGATCCCGACCAAGAACGTGCTGTTCGCTAGCGAGATGATCGGCGCCGTGCGCGGCATCGACCCGGAGACCGGCCACTACTACGACGACACCAAGCGCTACATCCTCGCCACGCCCAACCTGTCGGACGAGGACCGCTACCAGGTGTTCGAAGGCAATGCGCGCCGCGTGTTCACGCGGCTGGATTCGGCCTTGAAGGCCAAGGGCAAGTGAGGAGAGAAGCCATGTACGAACTCGGAGTCGTCTACCGCAACATCCAGCGCACCGACGCTGCGACCGCCGACGCGCTCGCCGCGTTGGGCTCGGCCACCGTGCACGAAGCCATGGGCCGCGTGGGCCTGCTCAAGCCCTACATGCGCCCGATCTTCCCGGGCGCCCAGGTGTCCGGCACGGCCGTGACGGTGCTGCTGCACCCGGGCGACAACTGGATGATGCACGTCGTCGCAGAGCAAATTAAGCCAGGCGACATCGTGGTCGCCGCGATCACGGCCGAGTGCACCGACGGCTACTTCGGCGACCTCCTGGCCACGAGCTTCCAGGCGCGCGGCGCCCGCGCGCTGGTCATCGACGCCGGCGTGCGCGATGTGAAGACGCTCAAGGAGATGAACTTCCCGGTCTGGAGCAAGGCCATCAGCAGCAAGGGCACGATCAAGGCCACCATCGGCTCGGTCAACATCCCCGTGGTCTGCGCGGGCATGCTGGTGACGCCGGGCGACGTGATCGTGGCCGACGACGACGGCGTGGTCTGCGTGCCGCGCGAGAAGGCCGCTGCCACGCTGGAGGCGGCGCGCAAGCGCGAAGCCAACGAAGGCGAAAAGCGCGACAAGCTGGCCTCCGGCGTGCTGGGCCTGGACATGTACAAGATGCGCGAGCCGCTGGCCGCCGCCGGACTGAAATACATCGACTGAACCGAGAGACAAGCCATGACCAACACCCTTCGCCGCGCGCTGCTGCGCGCCGGCTTCGCCAGCTGCGCGCTGGCCGCCGCCTTCGGCGCGAGCTTCAGTGCTTCGGCCCAGCAGTTCCCGACCAAGCCCGTGCGCATCATCACGCCCTTCCCGGTCGGCGGCGGCCCGGACGGCGTGGCCCGCCTGGCGGCCGACAAGCTCGCGCGCCTGTGGGGCCAGCCGGTGGTGGTGGAGAACCGCCCGGGCGGCAACGGCTTCATCGCGATCGACGCGTGGAAGCGTGGCGCCAAGGACGGCACCGACCTGCTGGTGCTGGACAACGTGCACCTTGCCGCGTACCCCGCGCTGTTCAAGAAGCTGCCCTACGACCCGCAAAAGGACTTCGACATCGCGCTGCCGCTGTTCAAGACGCACTTCTTCTTCACGGTGCCGACCAACAGCAAGTACAAGACCGTGGGCGACATCATTGCCGACGCCAAGGCGCGCCCGGGCAAGCTCAACTACGGGTCCTGGTCCGTGGGCAACCCTGTGCACCTGGGCTCCGAGCTGTTTGAGAGCGTGACCGGCACGCAGATGGAGCACGTGATCTTCAAGGAGACCACGCAGCTCTACACCTCGGTGGCCACCGGCGACATCGACTTCGCGCTGGGCAGCGCCGGCACGGCCGGTCCGCTGTACCGGGCCGGCAAGCTGCGCCTGGTGGCCTTCGCCGCGAACAAGCGCTCGGCCGATTTCCCGGACATCCCGACCGTGGCCGAATCGGGCGGCCCCAAGGACTTCGAGGTCACGGGCTGGAACGTGATCGCCGTGCCGCCGGGCCTGCCCGCGGCCACCATGGACAAGATCCGCAAGGACCTGGCCGAGGTGCTCAAGGACAAGGACTTCGTCGAGCGCTTCAAGACCTTCGGTTACGAGCCCTTCCCGACCACGCCCGAGCAGTTCCAGGCCACCGTCAAGGCCGAGACGCAGCGCTTCGGCGACGTGATCCGCAAGGCCAACATCACGCTGGATTGAGGACACCGCCATGAGCAAACCCACCACGGGCCCCTTCGAGAAGACCGCCGGCTGGCTGGACTGGTACGCCGGCCCGAGCAAGCCCCGCTTTGCGCTGCCGGCCGGTGCCGTCGATGCGCACTGCCACGTGTTCGGCCCCGGCGCCGAGTTCCCCTACGCGCCCGAACGCAAGTACACGCCCTGCGACGCGAGCAAGGCGCAACTGTTCGCGCTGCGCGACCACCTCGGCTTTGCGCGCAACGTCATCGTGCAGGCCACGTGCCACGGCGCCGACAACCGCGCCATGGTCGACGCCTGCCAGGCTTCGGGCGGCAAGGCGCGCGGCGTGGCCACGGTCAAGCGCAGCATCAGCGACGCCGAGCTGCAGGCGCTGCACGATGCCGGCGTGCGCGGCGTGCGCTTCAACTTCGTCAAGCGGCTGGTGGACTTCACGCCCAAGGACGAGCTCATGGAGATCGCCGGCCGCATCGCCAAGCTGGGCTGGCACGTGGTGATCTATTTCGAGGCCGTGGACCTGCCCGAGCTGTGGGACTTCTTCACGGCGCTGCCGACCACCGTGGTGGTGGACCACATGGGCCGCCCGGACGTGAGCAAGCCGGTGGACGGGCCCGAGTTCACGCTGTTCGAGAAGTTCATGCGCGAGCACACGAACGTGTGGAGCAAGGTCAGCTGCCCCGAGCGCCTGTCGGTCGCCGGCCCCAAGGCCTTGAATGGCGAGCAGAAGGCCTACCAGGATGTGGTGCCGTTTGCGCGCCGCATCGTCGAGCAGTTCCCCGACCGGGTACTGTGGGGCACCGACTGGCCGCATCCCAACCTCAAGGACCACATGCCCGACGACGGCCTGCTGGTGGACTTCATCCCGCACATTGCGACCACGGCCGAGCTGCAGAAGAAGCTTCTCGTGGACAACCCCATGCGGCTGTACTGGCCCGAGGAAAACTAGCCATGGCCCTGAACAAACCCTACCTGGACGTGCCCGGCACGACCATCTTCGACGCCGACCAGTCGCGCAAGGGCTACTGGCTGAACCAGTTCTGCATGAGCCTCATGAAGGCCGAGAACCGCGCGCGCTTCAAGGCCGACGAGGAGGCCTACCTGGCCGAGTGGCCCATGACCGACGAGCAGAAGGCCGCGGTGCGCGCGCGCGATTTGAACTGGGCGATGCGCACGGGCGGCAACATTTATTTCCTGGCCAAGCTCGGCGCCACCGACGGGCTGTCGTTCCAGCAGATGGCCGGCTCGATGACCGGCATGACCGAGCAGGCCTACCGCGACATGATGATCGGCGGCGGGCGCAGCGCCGAAGGCAACCGCGTGGTGGGCGAAGACGGCAATGCCCAGGGCGCGCCCGCGCAGTCGCAGGCCTGGAAGGAGTGGGAACTTTCGAACCAGGAAGCGCTGGCCGCGCAGATCCTGGGTGAGCATGCGGCACGCCAGACCGGTGGCGGTGGCACACCGGCCGGCCATGCGCGCATCACGGCCTCGGTCTACACCTCGCACGTGCCGGCCATCGGTGCGGCCATCGACCTGGGCAAGACCGGAGAGGACTACTGGAAGCCGCTGTTCGCCGGCTACGAGCCCTCCAAGCAGTGGATGCGCGAGAACAAGCCCGACGTGGTGTTCCTGGTCTACAACGACCATGCCACGAGCTTTGACCTCGGCATGATCCCGACTTTTGCGATCGGCACGGCGGCCGAGTTCGTGCCGGCCGACGAGGGCTACGGCCCGCGCCCCGTGCCCAAGGTCGTCGGCCATCCGGAACTGGCCTCGCACATCGCGCAGTCGGTGATCCAGCAGGACTTCGACCTGACCATCGTCAACGAACTGCAGGTCGACCATGGCCTCACGGTGCCCATGAACCTGCTGTTCGGCTCGCCCGAGGCCTGGCCGGTCAAGGTGATCCCGTTCCACGTGAACGTGGTGCAGTACCCCGTGCCCTCGGGCGCGCGCTGCTTCGCGCTGGGGCAGGCGATCCGCCGCGCGATCGAGTCCTACGACGAGCCGCTCAAGGTGCAGATCTGGGGCACGGGCGGCATGAGCCACCAGCTGCAGGGGCCGCGCGCCGGCCTGATCAACAAGGAGTGGGACAACAAGTTCCTGGACCGTCTGATCGCCGAGCCGGCCGAACTCGCCAAGGTGCCGCACATCGAGTACGTGCGCGAAGCCGGCAGCGAAGGCATCGAACTCGTGATGTGGCTGATCGCGCGCGGCGCGATGGCCGATGTCGCGGGTGGCCCGGCGCCCACGCTCAAGCACCGCTTCTTCCATGTCCCGGCGTCCAACACCGCCGTGGGCCACCTCATCCTGGAGAATTGAACATGACGATCAAAGTAGCCCTCGCCGGCGCCGGTGCCTTCGGCATCAAGCACCTGGACGGCATCAAGAACATCGACGGTGTCGAAGTCGTCTCGCTGATCAGCCGCGACCTCGAGAAGACCAAGGAGGTCGCCGCCAAGTACGGCGTCAAGCACGTCACCACGAACCTGGAGGACAGCCTGGCGCTCAAGGAAGTGGACGCGGTGATCCTGTGCACGCCCACGCAGATGCACGCTTCGCAGACCCTGGCCTGCCTGAAGGCCGGCAAGCACGTGCAGGTGGAGATCCCGCTGTGCGACGTACTCAAGGACGGTGAAGAGGTCGTCGACGTGGCCAAGACCAGCGGACTGGTGGCGATGTGCGGCCACACGCGGCGCTTCAACCCCAGCCACCAGTATGTGCACAAGAAGATCGCGGCCGGCGAGTTCAACATCCAGCAGATGGACGTGCAGACCTACTTCTTCCGCCGCACCAACATGAACGCGCTGGGCCAGCCGCGCAGCTGGACCGACCACCTGCTGTGGCACCACGCGGCCCACACGGTGGACCTGTTCGCCTACCAGGCCGGCAGCCCCATCGTGAAGGCCAATGCGATCCAGGGCCCGATCCACAAGGACCTGGGCATCGCCATGGACATGAGCATCCAGCTCAAGGCCGCCAACGGCGCGATCTGCACCTTGTCGCTGTCGTTCAACAACGATGGCCCGCTGGGCACCTTCTTCCGCTACATCGGCGACACGGCGACTTTCATCGCGCGCTACGACGATCTGGTCAACGGCAAGGAAGAGAAGATCGATGTTTCCAAGGTCGACGTGTCGATGAACGGCATCGAGCTGCAGGACCGCGAGTTTTTCGCCGCGATCCGGGAAGGCCGCGAACCCAACAGCAGCGTGGCCCAGGTGCTGCCCTGCTACCAGGTCCTGCACCAGCTCGAGCAGCAGCTGAACGGTTAAGACCGCGGGGCGGCTCAGCCGGCCGCCGCCGTACCGCTGCAGGTGCGCTTGAGGATGCGCCGCACCGTCTCGCGGCTCACCGATCCCATGCCGAATTCCTGGCGCGCAGCGCGCTCCAATTCGAGCAGCGTCCAGCGCTGGCGGCCCTGGGGCGGCTCCGAGTTGGCCAATGCCATCACGCGCGCCTCGGCCTCCGCGCCGTAGCGGCGCGGGCGGCCCGAGCGGGCCAGGTCGAACACGGCCCGTTCCACCCCGCCTTGCAGGTACGCTGCCCTGGTGCGCCACAACGCCGTGCGGCCAACGCCCAGCACTTCAAGGATTTGCGCCTCGGGAATCCCGTGGTCAAGACACCACAGCACATGGGCCCGGTTGACCTCGCGGGCGTGGTGCACACCCTTGCTGCGGATTTCTTCGACCTTGACCCGATCTTCTGCCGTCAGTTGCAGCTCGACCTGCCTCATGAGTACATCCTGTATGCGTTTCTCTCGATTGTTTTAATGTATTCAAAGTGTGCCAAATTCCATGTCTGCATGGATGAAACAAATTGTTTTTGCATTGCAACGGCGTGCTGCGGCGGTGGCGCCGATTGCGGGCGCGTGGGCGGGGGCTGGCGGTAAGCTCGGCCCATGCACACACGCACCATCGGACCTTTCACCGTCTCGGCCATTGGCCTGGGCTGCATGAACCTGAGCCACGCCTATGGCGTGCCGCCACAGCCGGCGCAGGCCGAGCGCCTGCTACTCGCCGCGCTCGACGCCGGCGTCACGCTGTTCGATACAGCCGCGCTGTATGGCTTCGGCGCCAATGAGGAACTGGTCGGGCGGGTGCTCCAGCGCCACCGCAGCCGTTTCACGCTGGCCAGCAAGGGCGGCATGGCCGGCGTGCGTGGCGAGGACGGCGTCGTGCGCCGCGTGATCGACGGCCGGCCCGAAGCGCTGCGCCGCAATTGCGAGGACAGCCTGCGCCGCCTGGGCACGGACGTGATCGATCTGTACTACCTGCACCGCTGGCACAAGGAGGTGCCGATCGAAGACAGCGTGGGCGCGCTGGCCGATCTCGTGCGCGCGGGCAAGGTGCGCACCATCGGTCTATCGGAAGTCTCGGCCGCCACTATCCGCAAGGCGCATGCGGTGCACCCGATCACGGCCGTGCAGACCGAGTACTCGCTATGGACGCGCAACCCGGAGATCGCGGTGCTGGACACCTGCCGGGAGATCGGCGCCGCCTTCGTTGCCTTCAGCCCGCTGGCGCGCGCCTTCCTGACCGACACGCTGCACGATGTGGCGACGCTGGACGCCAAGGACATCCGCCGGCCCATGCCACGCTTCGCGCCGCAGAACTACGCCGCCAATCTACAGCTGCTCCCGCCCTATGTGGCGTTCGCGCACGAAGTGGGCTGCACGCCGGCCCAGCTGGCGCTGGCCTGGCTGTTGCACAAGGCGCCGCACATCGTGCCGATCCCGGGCACCACGAACCTGGCGCATCTGCAGGAAGACCTGGACGCTGCCCAGGTGCAGCTGACTCCTGCGCAGATGGCCCGCGCCGAGGCACTGATCGGCCAGCACAACGTGGTCGGCCCGCGCTACGCGCCGCAGGCCACGGGCGAAGTCGACACCGAAAACTTCGCGTGACCCTGAGATAAACCGAAACAAAGCGAAACCGCCGCGAGACCCCGGTGCTGCGCGGGGCCGGCACCATCGCTGCCATGTTCAATTTTCCTTCAGAGGCATGGCGATGAAATCCTGGATCAAGCGCAGTCTGGCGGGCCTGTTCGGTGCTGCCGTGGTGGTCGGCAGCCTGTCGGCGTGCGGCCACCGGCCGCACGACGGCGGCTGGAACGCCAGCGCCGAGCAGATGGCCGAGCGCCGCGCCAAGATGGTGGCGCGCGTGGCCAGCAAGCTGGACCTGGACGCGGCGCAGAAGGCCAAGCTCGAGGTGCTGGCCGGCAAGCTGTCCGAGCAGCGCAGCGCGCTGATGGCCGGCGCCCACCCGCGCGAGCAGGCGCAGGCACTGGTGGCGGGCGAGAAGTTCGACCGCGCCGGTGCGCAAGCCCTGGTGGACCAGAAGACCGATGCCATCAAGGCCAAGGCCCCTGAGGTGGTGACAGCCCTGGGTGACTTCTACGACAGCCTCACGCCGGCGCAGCAGCAGAAGGTGCGCGACTTCATGCAGCGCCGCGGCGGTTGGCGCGGATGACAATGCAGGCATGCCCCGCATCCTGCTGATCGACGACGACGCCGACCTGGGCGCTCCGCTGGCCGCGTACTTCGCGCGCTTCGAGCTGGAGCTGGTCCAGGCCCTGCATCCGGACGATGGCCTGGCATGCCTGCGCGCGGGCGGTTTCGACGCCGCCATCCTGGACGTGATGCTGCCGGCCATGGACGGCTTCGCGCTGTGCCGCGCGATCCGCAAGGACAGCGACCTGCCCGTGCTCATGCTGACCGCGCGCGGCGAGGTCATGGACCGCGTGGTCGGGCTGGAGCTGGGCGCGGACGACTACATTCCCAAGCCCTTCGAGCCGCGCGAACTCGTGGCGCGCGTGCAGACCGTGCTGCGCCGGCGCGTGGCGGCGCCAGCCGCGGCCGTGGGGGACGGGCGGCTGCGCTTCGACGGCCTGGAGATCGACCCGGTCACGCGCAGCGTCTGGCGCGGCGGCGAAGCCCTGGACCTGACCGGCACAGAGTTCGAGCTGCTGCAGTTGCTGGCGCGCGAGCCCGGCCGGGTCTGGAGCCGGGACGACATCTTGAACCAGTTGCGCGGCCACGAGGCTGAGCTCTACACGCGTGCGGTCGATATCGTGGTGAGCCGGCTGCGCAGGAAGCTCGAACCGCTGGATGCGATCAAGACGCTGCGCAACGCCGGCTATGCGCTGGCCCTTGCACCGCGCAACGGCCGTGGCTGACGCGCGCACGAAGCAGGACGGCGTGCAGGGCTGGCACCGGCGCGCGCACCGCGCCATGCGGCATTCGCTGCGGCTGCGGCTCGTCACGCTGTTCTTGCTGCTGGCGCTGGCCATGTCGGCCAGCTTCCTGTTCGGCATGCAGCGGGCGATCTCCATGGGCTGGCGCGACGCCGTGCGGCCGCTCGTGGCCGACTACGTGGACCGGTTGGTCGCCGAGATCGGCAGTCCGCCCAGCGTGTCGCGCGCACAGGCGCTGACCGCGCGGCTGCCGGTCAGCGTGAGCATCTCCGGCCCCTCCATCCATTGGAAGAGCGAGGCGCAGCCGGACCGCGAACGTTACCGTGACCGCGACGGCCGTGACCACCAATTCCTGCGCCGCACCACGGCCGACGGCCATGTGGTGGAGCTGGGCCTGTCGGTGTCGGTCTGGCAGGACAAGCCGCGTCGCATCGGCTGGATGACGCTGTCCGTGCTGCTCGTGTTGACCGCACTGGCATGGATTTACGTGCACCGCCTGCTGCGGCCCTTGCGCGACATCGGCGCCGGCGCCCAGCGTTTCGGTGCCGGCGATTTCGTCCAGCCCATCCCGGTGCGCCGGCGCGACGAGCTCGGCCAGCTGGCCGAGGGTGTCAACACCATGGCCCAGGACATCCACGGCATGCTGGAGGCCAAGCGTGGCCTGTTGCTGGCCATCAGCCACGAGTTGCGCAGCCCGCTCACGCGGGCGCGCCTGCACACCGAGCTGCTGCCCGAGTCGGCCGAGCTCGCGCCCACGCGGGCGGCCTTGCTGCGCGACCTGGCCGTCATGCGCGACCTGGTGACCGACCTGCTGGAGAGCGAGCGCCTGGCCACGCGCCACGCTGCCCTGCAGCTGGAGCCGACCGACCTGGGCGAACTGGCGCGCGAGGTGCTCGATGGCATGCGCGGCGAGGGCGGCCAGACGCCGCGCATGCAGGTGGCAGACGGCCTGCCGCAGCTGCCGCTGGACCGCGCACGCATGCGCCTGTTGCTGCGCAATCTGCTGGGCAATGCACAGCGCCACAGCGCCGGTGCCTCCCAGCCGCCCGAAGTGCATCTGCAGCCTGAAAACGGCGGCATCCGCCTGCGCGTGCGCGACCATGGGCCGGGCGTGGACCCGGCCGTGCTGCCGCACCTGGCCGAACCGTTCTACCGGCCCGATGCTGCGCGCGAGCGCAGCAGCGGCGGTGTGGGCCTGGGACTGTACCTGTGCCGCCTCGTGGCCCTGGCCCACGGTGCCAGCTGGCAGGTGGCCAATGCCGATCCCGGACTGGTGGTGCAGGTGGACTTGCCGGGGCCGGCCAGGACGTGAAAAAGCCCGCTGGTGCGGGCTTCTTCAGGGGGAGGGCGGTTACAGCGTGTCGATGAAGCTGCGCAGCTTGTCGCTGCGGCTCGGGTGCTTCAACTTGCGCAGCGCCTTCGCCTCGATCTGGCGGATGCGTTCGCGCGTCACGTCGAACTGCTTGCCGACTTCCTCCAGCGTGTGGTCGGTCGACATCTCGATGCCGAAGCGCATGCGCAGCACCTTGGCTTCACGCGGCGTCAGCGAATCCAGGATGTCCTTGACCACGTCGCGCAGGCCGGCCTGCATGGCGGCCTCGATCGGCGCGGTGTTGGCGCTGTCCTCGATGAAGTCGCCCAGGTGGCTGTCGTCGTCGTCGCCGATCGGCGTTTCCATGGAGATCGGCTCCTTAGCGATCTTCATGATCTTGCGGATCTTGTCTTCCGGGATCTCCATGCGCTCGGCCAGGATGGACGCATCGGGCTCGAAGCCGAACTCTTGCAGGTGCTGGCGGCTGATGCGGTTCATCTTGTTGATGGTCTCGATCATGTGCACCGGAATCCGGATGGTGCGGGCCTGGTCGGCGATCGAGCGCGTGATGGCCTGGCGGATCCACCACGTGGCGTAGGTCGAGAATTTGTAGCCGCGGCGGTACTCGAACTTGTCCACGGCCTTCATGAGGCCGATGTTGCCTTCCTGGATCAGGTCCAGGAACTGCAGACCGCGGTTGGTGTACTTCTTGGCGATGGAGATCACGAGGCGCAGGTTGGCCTCGATCATTTCCTTCTTGGCATCGCGCGACGAGGCCTCGCCCTCGTTCATGCGCTTGTTGATGTCCTTGAGTTCGTCCAGCGGCACGACCACCTGGGCCTGGATGTCCATCAGCTTTTGCTGCAGGTCCTGCACCGGCGGGATGTTGCGGCCCATGATCGCGGCCCAGGGCTTGTTCGAGGCGGCCTGCTTCTCGATCCACTTGAGATCGAGCAGGTGCGACGGGACCTTGTTGCCCATCTTGTCGCGACCGCTGAACTCGGCGATGAACTGCTCCTGCGGATAGCCGCACTTGTCCACGATGATGCGCCGCAGCTCGCGCTCCTTCTTGCGCACGTCGTCCACCTGGCCGCGCAGCAGGTCGCACAGCTTTTCGATGGTCTTGGCGGTGAAGCGGATGGTCATCAACTCGTCGCTGACGGCCTGCTGTGCCTTCAGGTAGTTGGGCGTGCCGTAGCCTTCCTTGTCGTAGATCTTGTGGACCTTCTCGAACAGCTCGCGCAGACGGTCGAAGCGCGACAGCGCCTCGTTCTTGAGTTCCTCGAGCTTCTTGGTCAGCGCCTTGGAGCCGCCCTTGCCGTCGTCGTCGTCGGCCGCGTCGAACTCGTCGAAGTCTTCCTCGGCCACGTAGTCGTCGGCCTCGTTGGGGTCGGTGAAGCCGTCCACGATCGTTGAGATCACGACCTTGCCTTCACGGATCTCCTCGCCCAGGCGGAACACCTCGGCCAGCGTGGCGGGGCTGGCGCTGATGGCTTCCATCATGCGCATGAGGCCGCCCTCGATCCGCTTGGCGATCTCGATCTCGCCTTCGCGCGTGAGCAGTTCCACCGTGCCCATCTCGCGCATGTACATGCGCACCGGGTCGGTGGTGCGGCCGAACTCGCTGTCCACGGTGGACAGCGCGGCTTCGGCGGCTTCCTCGGCTTCCTCTTCGGTGGAACCGGTGGGTGCGTTGTCGGTGATGATCATCGACTCGGCGTCCGGCGTCTGCTCGTAGACGGCCACCCCCAGGTCGTTCAGCGTGGCGATCACGACTTCCAGCGTCTCTGCATCGACCAGCTTGTCGGGCAGGTGGTCGGAGATTTCGCCATGCGTGAGGTAGCCGCGCGTCTTGCCCAGCTTGATCAGGGCCTTCAGGCGCTGGCGGCGCTTGGCCATGTCCTCTTCGGACAGCACCGTCTCGTCCAGGCCGAATTCCTTCATCAAGGCCCGTTCCTTGGCCTTGCTGATCTTCATGCGCAGCGGCTTGGCCTTCTCGACCGGCGCGTCAGCGGCCGCGGGCGCCGCGGGCTCTTCCGCGAACTCTTCCTCGATGTCGGACATGTCGTCGCCGACATCGTCCTCGTCCAGCGCCTTGGGCGCGGCCTTCTTGGCGGCGGCCTTCTTGGTCGCGCCCTCGCCGGCGGCCTTGGGCGGGCGGCCGGGCTTCTTCTTGGTCACGGTCTCATCACCGGCAGCGGCGGCGGTCTTCTTGGCGGGCTTTTCGGAGGCGGGGGTCTTCGATGCGGGCACGGTCAGGGCTTTCGTAGGGGACTTGGCAGCGGCCTGCGCCTTGGGAGCGGGCTTGGCTGCGGCCTTTGCAGCAGGCTTGGCAGGCTTCTTGGCAGGCTTCTCGGACTTCTGGCTTGGCATGGGAACACCTCGACACGACGAAAAACGCGAACAACAAGCGCCGCTTGGAACCCGGCGCGGGGGCGAGGGGGCCAGACCTTCCGCACTAGGAAGGCAGGGCCCATGGGCAAGATGTGGGGGCGATCATTTGGAATGCAGCCCTTGCGATGAGATTGGCCGGTCGTGCGCGCGTTGGCATCGGTTGGCCGGGCTCGGAGGTACTGCTGTCGCTCTTGCCGCGAGACAAACCCAAGAGTATAGCCGACGCGGCGAATTTCAAGCCGCAATCGATTTCTTGAGCGCCAATTGCTGCAGGATGAGCTCGCGTTCGCGGCCGATGCGCTCCGGATCGGAGGCCGGCAGCGTCTGCAGGTACTTGAGTTCCTCGGCGATCACGTCGCGGTGCAGCTTGGTCAAGGTGGCCCGCACCTGCTCAAGCGGCACGTCCTCGATCTCGAACACCTGGCCCAGCGGCTGCATGTTGTCCTGGGCGACGAGCTGGCGCGCCTCGGCTTCGAAGACCTGGCCCTGCAGACCGACATCCAGCGCAGCCCAGGGCTGCGCGCCATGCTCGTGCACCTGCTGGTCGACCCAACGGAACAGTTCGCCGAACGGACCCTCGAGCGCGCAGAGCAGGTCGTGGTCGGCGTGCGTGAGGCTGTCCCAGAGCTGGGTGTTGCGCAGCAGCAGCATGGCGACATGGCTGGCATGGGCCTGCAGCGCAGGGCGGCTGGCGCCGCGGTGGCGGCTGAGGCGGGGCCGCGAGGCCGCATCCTTGCCGGCCGGACGGCGGCGCGGCTTGGGCGCATCGGGCGCGGCGCGCGGTTCCCACAGTTCCGACAGCTCGCGCGCGTCCAGCTGCACCAGATCCGCCAGATCACCGAGCAGCTGGCGCTTGAGCGCACCGTCGGGCAGCTGCGCCCACAGCGGCTTGGCGTTGCTGGCCAGATGGGCGCGGCCTTCGGCGCTGCCCAGGTCACAGCCCTCGCGTGCAATGTCCACGAGAAAGCGCGACAGCGGCACGGCCTCGCCCACGCTCAGCGCAAAGGCTTCGGCGCCATGTTCGCGGATGTAGCTGTCCGGGTCGTGCTCGGCCGGCAGGAACAGGAACTTCACGCTGCGCACGTCGGTGGCGTAGGGCAGGGCGCCTTCGAGCGCCTTGCGCGCGGCGCGCCGGCCTGCGGCGTCGCCGTCAAAGCTGAACACCACGGCGTCGGTGAAGCGGAACAGCTTTTGCACGTGGTCGGGCGTGCAGGCCGTGCCCAGTGTGGCTACGGCGTTCGGAAAGCCGTGCTGTGCCAGCGCCACCACGTCCATGTAGCCCTCGGTCACGAGCACATAGCCCATGTCGCGCAGGGCCTCGCGGGCCTCGTACAGGCCGTAGAGCTCGCGGCCCTTGCTGAACACCGGGGTCTCGGGCGAATTCAGATACTTGGGCTTCTCGTCGCCGAGCACGCGGCCGCCGAAGGCGATGCACTCGCCCTTGACGTTGCGGATCGGGAACATGAGCCGGTCGCGGAAGCGGTCGTAGCGCTTGCCGTCCTCGCTGTCCTCGTGGTGGATCACGAGGCCGCTGTCGACCAGCAGCGCGTCGTCGTAGTGCGGGAACACGCTGGCCAGGTTGCGCCAGCCCTCGGGCGCATAGCCCAGGCCGAAGCGCTTGGCGATCTGGCCCGACAGCCCACGCCGCTTGCAGTAGTCGATCGCCCGTTGCGACTGGCGCAGCTGCTTGCGCCAGGCCTCGCCGGCCTTCTCGAGCACGTCGGTCAGCGTGGCCTGGCGTTCGCGCTGTTCGGCGGCGCGCTGGCGTTCCTGCGGCGTGCTGTCGTCGTCGGGCACAGCCATGCCGACCTGCTGGGCCAGGTCCTGCACGGCCTCGCGGAAGCCCGCGCCCGTGTGCTCCATCAGGAAGCCGATGGCGTTGCCGTTCTTGCCACAGCCGAAGCAGTGGAAGAACTGCTTGCTGGGGCTGACCGTGAAGGAGGGCGACTTCTCCCCGTGGAAGGGACACAGGCCCAGGAAATTGGCGCCGCCCTTCTTGAGCTGCACGTAGCGGCCCACCACCTCGACCACGTCGACGCGGGCGAGGAGTTCCTGGACGAACGACTGCGGAATGGCCACGTGGCGAGCTTACACAGGCGGCGGCCTGTCCTGGGGGCGTGGGGTCAGCGGGGTGCCAACCGGATCGCGCCGTCCAGGCGGATCACCTCACCGTTGAGCATGTCGTTCTCGAAGATGTGGATGGCCAGGCGCGCGTAGTCGGCGGGCGTGCCTAGGCGCGAGGGGAAGGGCACGCTGGCGGCCAGCGCGTCCTGCACCTCCTGCGGCATGCCGAACAGCATGGGTGTGCCGAAGATGCCGGGCGCGATGGTCATGTTGCGAATGCCTGTCTTGGCCAGGTCGCGCGCGATCGGCAGCGTCATGCCGACCACGCCGCCCTTGGATGCGCTGTACGCCGCCTGACCGATCTGGCCGTCGTACGCGGCCACTGAGGCGGTGGAGATCAGCACGCCGCGCTCGCCCGTGGCTTCGGGCGCGTTCTTGCCCATGGCCTCGGCCGCGAGCCGGATCATGTTGAAGCTGCCCAGCAGGTTGACCATCAGCGTCTTCTGGAAGGTGGCCAGGGAGTGGGCGCCGTTCTTGCCCACGGTCTTCTCGGCTGGCGCGATGCCGGCGCAGTTCACGAGGCCCATGAGCTTGCCGAGCTCTGCGGCCTTGGCCACGGCAGCCTGGCCGTCCACTTCCTGGCTCACATCGCAGCGCACGAAAGCGCCGCCGATCTCGCGCGCCAGGGCCTCGCCCTTGTCCTGCTGCAGGTCGGCCACGACCACGCGGCCGCCCTTGGCCGCCAGCGCCTTGGCCGTGCCTTCGCCCAGGCCCGATGCGCCGCCCGTGACGATGAAAACCTTGCCTGCGATGTCCATGTATGTGCTCCTTGGTGGTTGACGTTGACGTAAACGTCAATTATGGCGGCGGCGCGCGGGGGAAACAAAAGGGCCGCCCATCGAAGGCGGCCCTTTTGCCAGTCGCTCCGCGGGTCGATCCCGCTGCGCGGGGCCCTCGCCCTGCTCTCCGCGCCTTACTTAAAGCCCACGCGGTCCAGCATCTGCTGCACCTTGAGCTGGTGCGCGCCGACCTGGCCGATTGGGATCGTCTCGGCCTTGAAGCCGTTGGGCACCATGGCGGCCAGCGCCGGGTTGTCGACCTTCACGCCCTTGGCGGTCGGCCATTCGTTGTTGCCGTTGGCGAAGTAGTTCTGCGCCTCGGGGCTGGCCAGGTATTCCAGCAGCTTGATGGCGTTGTCGCGGTTCTTGGCGTACTTGGCCACCGCGCCGCCTGCGATGTTGAGGTGCGTGCCCCAGGTGCCCTGGTTCGGGAACACCACGCCCACCCGCTCGGCCACCGTGCGGTCGGCGGGGTTGCTCGAGCGCATCAGGCGGGCCAGGTAGTAGCTGTTGGTCACGGCGACGCCGCATTCGCCGGAGGCCACGCCCTTGATCTGGTCGGTGTCGCCGCCCTTGGGGTCGCGTGCCAAGTTGGCGACGATGCCCTTGAGCCATTCCTCGGCGCGCGCCTCGCCCATGTGCTCGGTGACCGCGCCGAACAGGCTCAGGTTGTAGGGATGCGAGCCGGAGCGGATGCAGATCTTGCCCTTGAGCACGGGCGAGGCCAGCTTTTCGTAGGTGTCCACATCGCTGGCCTTGAGCGTGGCCTTGTCGTAGACGATCACGCGGGCGCGCGTGGAAAAGCCCCACCAGGAGATGCCGCCATCAGCGGCCGGCTGCGAGCGCAGGTTGGACGGGATCGCGTCTTCGAGCAGCTTGGAGCGGATCGGCTGGAACAGGCCGTCGACCTCGCCACGGTACAGCCGGGCGGCGTCCACCAGCAGGATCACGTCGGCCGGCGACGCCGTGCCTTCGGCCTTCAGGCGCGCGATGATGTCGGCGTCGCCCGCGTCTACGCGGTTGATCTTGATGCCCGTGGCCTTGGTGAAGTTGCTGTACAGCGCTTCGTCGGTGGCGTAGTGGCGCGCCGAATACAGATTCACGACCTGGTCCTGTGCCAGCGCGGTGCCGGCTGCCAGCAGCAGCGCAGCCAGGGAAATGGCTCTCTTCAACATGAAGCTTCCTGGAACGATGAAGGGGGCGATGGTAACGCCAACGCGAATCGTTCTCGAAAAACCCGGGCACAAAAAAAGGCCCCGCGTGGCGGGGCCCTTGAAGGGGTTCCTGAACTCCGATGAATTCGAAGAAACCCGAGGAGACAACTCGCAGGAGCCGGCGCGTGCCGGGCTCCCAGAAAGGAGGCTCAACGCTTCTTGGCGGCGGTGGTGGCCGTCTTGGAGGCGTTCACGGCCGAGGTGGCGACCGCGTTGAAGTTGGCTTCGGCAACGTCGCTGGCTTGCTTGACGGCCTTCTGCACCGATTCCAAGGCGTTGGTGCCGGCGGCCACAGCGCTCTTGAACACGGCCACGGCGGTCTCGGAACCGGCGGGAGCGTTCTTGGCGGCGGTGTCCACGGCCGACAGGAACTTCTTCTGGGCTTCGCTGGCCTGGCTTTCGAAGGCCTTGCCGAACTCGGCGCCCGTGCCTTGGGCGATTTCGTAGACGTGGCGGCTGTAGGCAGCGGTCTTCTCGGCCAGGGGCTGCAGCAGGCTGGCTTGCAGGGCCAGCAGTTCTTGGGCGTCCTTGACCGACAGGGCGGCTTGGGCGGTGTCGGCGGCTTCCGCCAGCGCGGCCTTGGAAGCGGTCACGTTCAGCTCGACCAGCTTTTCCATGCCTTCGAAGGCCTTGGAAGTCAGGCCGAACAGCAGGTCGAAATTTGCTTTGTGGGTGGCAACGATTTGGTCAGCGGTCAGCATGTGAATCTCCAGTTTGAAAATGCTCGGGATCTCTGCTGCGTTCCCGCCTCATCCCTTGATGTTGCAGTGCAGCATGGAACGAATTATAGGGACGCAGTGGGGCGGTGCAAGTCCTTTTTGTTGCATTGCAGCAATCTAGAGAGCCGCTTCTAAACCGGCGCGTCCTTGACCTGCCCCACTGGCAGAATGCCCCTATGTCCGACACCGCTACCGCCACCCCGGCCCGCTCCCAACCGCGTCGGCGCGAAGACTTCCGGCTGTTTCGTCCAATCACCACCCGCTGGGCCGACAACGACGCCTATGGCCATGTCAACAACGTCGTCTACTACAGCTGGTTCGATACGGCGGTCAATGCCTACCTAATCGAGCAGGGCGCGCTGGACATCGAGCGCAGCCCGACCATCGGCCTCGTGGTCGAGACACAGTGCCAGTACTTCGCGCCGCTGGCCTTTCCGCAGACCATCGAGGCCGGCCTGCGCGTGGCGCGCCTGGGCGGCAGCAGTGTGCGGTACGAGGTCGGGCTCTTCGCCGAGGGCGCGCCGCAGAGCGCCGCCCACGGCCATTTCGTGCATGTGTACGTGGACCGGGAGAGCCGCCGCCCCGTGCCGGTGCCCGAAGCGCTGCGCGCGGTGCTCACGCCGCTGCTCTGAAAACGGGTTCGGACCGGGCGGGAGGATTCCCGACCGGCCCGAACGGGCCTGCCGCGTGCCATCGCACGCCAACCAGGCCACAAGCGGTGCGTGATCAGCTGCGCTTGGCGTCGGCCATCGCGGCGACGTGGGCAGCCTTGGCGTCCTTCATGCAGACGTCCTTGTTGTTGCCGGCGAGCGCATCGCACTTTTGCTTGGCCGTGTCGTAGGCGGCGTCGGCCTTGGCTTCGGCGACCTTGGCGGAGGCCTTGGTGCTGGGCTTGTACTGCGCGTCGAGCTCGGCCTTGGCAACCTTCTCCTTGCCCTTCGCTTCGCTCTGGCACACATCCTTGGCATTGCCGGCCAGGCCATCGCAGCGCTGCTTGTCGGCCTTGTACTCGGCCTCGATGCGGTCTTCCGCGGCCTTGTACTCGTCGCGCGTCATGGCGCTGGCGTGCGATGCGAGGGTGAAGGTCATGGCGACACCCAGGGCGGTCAGGGCGTGCTTGACGGTGGTGGCTTGCATGGCGGTACTCCTCGGTGTGTGGATTCGAACGCTTCAGACGGACTTTTCGAAGAAGAAGTCGGGGTTGCGGCTTTCCCAGTCGCGCACCTGGCGTTCTGCTTCGTCGCGGGCGATGCCGTGGCGTTCCTGGATGCGGCCCAGCAGTTGCTCGCGGCGGCCTTCGATCACGTCGAGGTCGTCGTTCGTGAGCTTGCCCCACTGTTCCTGGACCTTGCCCTTGAACTGCTTCCAGTTGCCTTCCAGCTTGTCGTTGTTCATGTGCGGATCTCCTTGTGAAAACCGTTCCTTGCCGGCTGCTTGGAACGTGCAGTCACTTTAGGCAGCGCCAGATTTCGCGACGGTAGGACGCTCCGGGCGGCCTGCGTAGGCCGAATGCCTTGCGCCGTACCGCCAAAAGCCGCACGCCGCGCCTGCGACAATGGTTTGTCATCACCCTGAAGCATCGAGCCGGAGACAAGCCCGCGCGGCCAGCCCACCATGATCCTCAGCAGCCTTCTCGACACCGACCTGTACAAGTTCACGATGATGCAGGTGGTGCTGCACCAGTTCCCGGGCGCCCAGGTGGAGTACCGCTTCAAGTGCCGCAACAGCGTGCCGCTGGCGCCCTATGTGAACGAGATCCGCGAGGAGATCCGCCACCTGTGCACGCTGCGCTTTCAGGACGCGGAACTCAACTACCTGCGCTCGCTGCGCTTCATCAAGAGCGACTTCGTCGACTTCCTGGGCCTGTTCAAGCTCAACGAGAAATACATCGAGGTGCAGCCGCTGGCCTCGGGCGACATCGAGATCTCGATCCGCGGCCCCTGGCTGCACACCATCCTGTTCGAGATTCCGGTGCTGGCCATCGTCAACGAGGTCTACTTCCGCAACACCGCGCCGAGCGCGCGGCTGGAGCAGGGCCGCGCACGGCTGGACCGCAAGATCGCCCAGCTGCAGGGCGATGGCCTGGCCGATCTGAAGATCGCCGACTACGGCACGCGCCGGCGTTTTTCCAAGACCTGGCACGAAGAGGTGCTGCGGCGCCTTGCCGAGCGCCTGGGCACCGGCCCGCACGGCCAGCTGGCCGGCACCAGCAACGTGCTGTACGCCATGAAGCTCGGAATGACGCCGCTGGGCACCGTGGCGCACGAGTACCTGCAGGCCTGCCAGGCGCTGGGCCCGCGGCTGCGCGACAGCCAGGTGTTCGCCTTCGACTCCTGGGCCAAGGAATACCGCGGCGACCTGGGCATCGCGCTCTCGGACGTGTATGGCATGAACGCCTTCCTGCGCGACTTCGACATGTACTTCTGCAAGCTGTTCGACGGCGCCCGCCACGACAGCGGCGACCCGTTCACCTGGGGCGAGCGGCTGATCGAGCATTACCGCCACAACCGCGTGGACCCGCACACCAAGACGCTGATCTTCAGCGACGGCCTGACCGTCCCGCGCACCATCGAGCTTTACCAGCGCTTTCGCGGCCGCTGCCAGCTGGCCTTCGGCATCGGCACCAACCTCACGAACGACCTTGGCGACCCGCCGGACCACGTGCCGCTGCAGATCGTGATCAAGATGGTGCGCTGCAATGGCCAGCCGGTGGCCAAGTTGTCGGACACGCCATCCAAGAACATGTGCGACGACGAGAAGTACCTGGCCTACCTGCGCCAGGTGTTCGAGATCGAGCAGCCCGCAGCATGAAGGGCCGCGCATTGCGCACGCTGGCATGCGTGCTGGGCCTGGTCGCGCCGCTGGTCGGCCACGCCGCCGAACTGGACGGCCGTGCACTGTCGGCCTGGTGGGGCCTGCCCTTTGCCGGCGTGCTGCTGTCGATCGCGCTGTTCCCGCTGTTGGCCATGCGCATCTGGCATCACCACTACGGCAAGATCACGGCGGCCTGGGCGCTGGCCTTCTTCGTGCCGTTCGTGGGGGTGTTCGGGCCCGGCCTGGCCGGTGCCAGCCTGGTCCATGCGCTGCTGGCCGAGTACATCCCCTTCATCGTGCTGCTGACGGCGCTGTTCACGGTGGCCGGCGGTATCTACATCCGCGGCAACCTGCACGGCAGCCCGGCGCTCAACACAGGCATCCTGGCCATCGGCGCCGTGCTGGCGAGCTTCATGGGTACCACGGGTGCCTCCATGCTGCTGATCCGCCCGCTGGTGCGCGCCAACGACAACCGGCGCCACAAGGCGCACGTGGTGGTGTTCTTCATCTTCATCGTCTCCAACATCGGCGGCTCGCTGACGCCGCTGGGCGATCCGCCGCTGTTCCTGGGCTTCCTGAAAGGCATCGAGTTCTTCTGGACGCTGCGCAACATCGTGCCCGAGACGGCGTTCATGCTGGCCTGCCTGCTGGTGCTGTTCTATGGGCTGGACAGCTGGTACTTCCGGCGCGAAGGCGTGCTGCCTGCCGATCCCACGCCGGATACGCCGCAGCTCGGTTTCGACGGCGGCATCAACTTCGTGCTGCTGCTGGCCGTGGTGATCCTGGTACTCATGAGCGGCCTGTGGCAGTCCGGCGTGGTGTTCGACGTGGCCGGCACGCCGGTGCCGCTGCCGTCCCTGGTGCGCGACATCGGCCTCGTCGGCGTGACGCTGCTGTCGCTCAAGCTCACCGCCGCCAAGGTCCATGCCGACAACCAGTTCTCCTGGGGACCCATGGTCGAGGTGGCCAAGCTGTTCGCCGGCATCTTCCTGACCATCATCCCCGTCATCGCGATGCTGCGCGCCGGCACCGACGGCCCCTTCGGCGCCGTGGTGCGGGCGGTGACCGGGCCGGACGGCCAGCCGCTGCCGGCGATGTACTTCTGGGCCACGGGGCTGCTCAGTTCCTTCCTCGACAACGCGCCGACTTACCTGGTGTTCTTCAACACCGCCGGTGGCGATGCGCAGCAGCTCATGACGACGCTGGCACCCACTCTGGCCGCGATCTCGGCCGGCGCCGTGTTCATGGGCGCGAACTCCTACATCGGCAACGCGCCCAACCTCATGGTGAAGGCCATCGCCGAGGAGCGCGGCGTGGCCATGCCCAGCTTCTTCGGCTACATGGCCTGGTCCTGCGCCGTGCTGGTGCCGCTGTTCGCCGTGCTCACCTTCCTCTTCTTCGCTTGAAAGAACCTCGCATGTCCAAGCCTGCCGTCCTCGTCGCCCGTGCCGTCTTTCCCGAGGTGCTGGAGCGCCTCGCCCAGCACTTCGAGGTCAGCAGCAACCAGGACGATGCCACCTGGAGCGCCGACGAACTCGCGGCCCGCCTGGCCGGCAAGCAGGGCGTGTTCACGACTGCGAGCGAACGCATCGACGCGGCCCTGCTGGCGCGCTGCCCGGATCTCAAGATCGCCGCCAACATGGCGGTCGGCTACAACAACTTCGACCTCGACGCGATGAGCGCACGCGGCGTGCTGGCCACCAACGCGCCCGACGTGCTGACCGAGACCACGGCCGACTTCGGCTTCGCGCTGCTGATGGCCACGGCCCGGCGCATCGCGGAGAGCGAGCATTACCTGCGCGCCGGCCGGTGGACCAAGTGGAGCTACGACCTGTTCGCCGGCAGCGACGTGCACGGCGCCACGCTGGGCATCCTGGGCATGGGCCGCATCGGGCAGGGCATCGCCAGGCGCGGTGCCCACGGCTTCGGCATGCATGTGATCTACCACAACCGCTCGCGCCTCTCGCCCGAACTGGAAGCCGAGTGCAAGGCGCGCTATGTGGGCAAGCAAGAGCTGCTGCGCGAAGCAGACCACCTCGTGCTGGTGCTGCCGTACTCGCCGGCCTCGCACCATGCCATCGGCGCGGCCGAACTCGCGCAGATGAAGCCCACCGCCACGCTCGTCAACATCGCGCGCGGCGGCATCGTCGACGACGCGGCCCTGGCTGCAGCGCTGCGCGACAGGCGCATCGCCGCCGCCGGCCTGGACGTGTTCGAGGGCGAGCCCTGCGTGCACCCCGACCTGCTCACCGTGCCCAACGTGGTGCTGACCCCGCACATCGCCAGCGCAAGCAGGCCCACGCGCCTGGCCATGGCCAATCTCGCCGCCGACAACCTGATCGGCTACCTCGTGCACGGCAAGCCCCTGACCCCCCTGAACGCTGCCGCCTTGAATGCCTGAACCTGCGCTCACCACCTGGCTGCTGCTGGGCCTGGCAGCGCTGAACGTGGTGCTGCTCGTGCTGCTGCTGAGCCGTCCGACCTCCCGCGCGGCCGAGTTCGACGACCTCGTGCGCGCCCACACCGAGCGCACCGAGCGCAACCTGCGCCAGGAACTGGCCGATGGCGCACGCGGCAGCCGCCAGGAAAGCGCCCAGGCCCTGGCCAACTTTCAGCGCACGCTGCTGGCCCAGGGAGCGGAGGCCACGCGCACGCAGAACGCCCAGATCGACGCGCTGGCCCAGCAGCTCGCGCTGCTGCAGAAGTCGCTGGCCGACACGCTGGCCCAGCAGCTGCTGGGCCTGTCGGAGTCCAATGCCCGGCGCCTGGCCGAGGTGCGCGCCACCATGGAGACGCAGCTGGCCCAACTGCAAGCCGGCAACGCCGCCAAACTCGACGAGATGCGCCGCACTGTGGACGAGAAGCTGCAGACCACGCTGGAGACGCGGCTGGGCGAGAGCTTCCGCCAGGTCGCCGAGCGGCTCGAGCAGGTCTACAAGGGCCTGGGCGAGATGCAGACGCTGGCCCAGGGCGTCGGCGACCTGAAGCACCTGCTGGCCAACGTGAAAACGCGCGGCATGTTCGGCGAGGCGCAGCTGGCCGCGCTGTTGGAGCAGGTGTTCGCGCCCGACCAGTACGCCGCCCAGGTGGCCACCCGACCCGGACAGCGCCATGCGGTGGACTTCGCCGTGCGCCTGCCCGGCCGCGGCGACGACGGTGCGCCGGTCTGGCTGCCGATCGACGCGAAGTTTCCGAATGAGGACTACGAGCGGCTGCTGGAAGCGCAGCAGCGCGCCGACGCGCCGGCCGTGGAACAGGCCGCGCGCGCGCTCGAGGGCCGCATCCGCATGGAAGCGCGCAGCATCGCCGAGAAGTACGTGGAGCCGCCGCACACCACCGACTTCGCCATCCTGTTCCTGCCAACCGAAGGCCTGTACGCCGAGGTGCTGCGCCGGCCGGGCCTGGTGGAGGCGCTGCAGCGCGAGCACCGCATCACGATCGCCGGCCCCACCACCTTGCTCGCGATGCTCAACGCGCTGCAGATGGGTTTTCGCACGCTGGCGCTGGAAAAGCGCAGCAGCGAGGTCTGGCAGGTGCTGGGCGCCGTCAAGAGCGAGTTCCAGAAGTTCGGCGGCGTACTGGCCGACGTGCGGCGCCAGACCCAGACCGTGCTGAACACGCTGGACAAGGCCCAGACCCGCAGCAACGTGCTGACGCGGCGCCTGCGCGATGTGGAGGCCTTGCCCGGCGCGCAGGCGCTGCTGCCCGAGGACGACGAGGCTGGTCCATGACGGGGCGCGAGCTGCTGCGCCTGATCTTCGCCCAGGTCTGCCTGCACGCCACCATGGCCGGCATGCGCCTGGCCACGCCCTTGCTGGCGCTGCAACAGGGCCACAGCCCGGCTGCCGTGGGCGTGCTGATTGCGCTGTTCGCGCTGACCCAGGTGTTCCTGGCACTCCCGGCCGGCCGCTTCGCCGACCGCCATGGCCTGAAGCGGCCGATGGCCCTGTCCGCGACGGCCGCCTCGGCCGGGGTGCTGCTGGCGTTGCTGTGGCCCAACTTCGCCGCCATGTGCGTGGCCGCGCTGATGACGGGCGGCGCCACCGGCGCCACGGTGATCGCACTGCAGCGCCATGTCGGCCGTTCGGCAAACGACACCCGCCAGCTCAAGCGCATGTTCAGCTGGCTGGCCATCGCGCCGGCGGCGGCCAACTTCCTGGGGCCCTTCGCGGCCGGCCTCTTGATCGACCATGCGGGGCACACGCCTGCGGACCTGCTGGCTTTCCGCGTGAGCTTCTTCGCGCTGGCGCTGCTGCCGTTGGCCAGCTGGCTGCTGGTGCGGCGCGCCCCTGAGCAGCCGCCCAGCCCGCCGCCCGCAGGCGCCATGCCCACGCGCGCCTGGGACCTGCTGCGTGAACCCCTGTTCCGTCGCCTGCTCTTCGTCAACTGGCTGCAGTCCTCCAGCTGGGACGTGCATTCCTTCGTGCTGCCGGTGCTGGGCCACGAGCGCGGCCTGAGCGCGGCCGTGATCGGCACGCTGCTGGGCGCCTTCGCCATCGCCGCCGCGCTCGTGCGCGTGGCGCTGCCCGTGATCGCGGCGCGCGTGGCCGAGCGCCACGTGATCTTCACCTCCACCGTGGTCACGGCGGCGGTGTTCGCGGTCTATCCGCTGCTGCACTCGCCCTGGACCATGGGCGCCTGCTCGGTGGTGCTGGGTCTGGCCCTGGGCGCCGTGCAACCCATGGTCATGAGCCTGCTGCACCAGATCACGCCGTCCCACCACCAGGGTGAGGCACTGGGGCTGCGACTGATGACCATCAATGCCTCCAGCGTTGCCATGCCCATGCTGTTCGGCACGGTCGGCGCGCTGATCGGCATCGGCGGCGTGTTCTGGATCGTCGGCGGCGTGCTCGCGCTGGGCGGGCGCGCCGTGCTCGGGCTACAGATCGGCCCGGGCGATCACAAGGCGTAGAACGCCTGGATCGCGGCCCAGGCGTCTTCGGGCTGGTCCACGTAGCTGAACAGCTTGAGGTCGTCGGGCGAGATCGCGCCTTCCTCGATCAGCACCTCGAAGTTCAGCAGGCGCTTCCAGTAATCCGAGCCGAACAGGACGATCGGCACGGCCTTGGCCTTGCCGGTCTGCACCAGGGTGAGCACCTCGAACAGCTCGTCCAGCGTGCCGAAGCCGCCCGGGAAGGCCACCAGTGCCTTGGCGCGCATCATGAAGTGCATCTTGCGCAGCGCGAAGTAGTGGAACTTGAACGACAGGCTGGGCGTGATGAAGCGGTTGCCGCTTTGCTCGTGCGGCAGCGCGATGTTCAGGCCCACGTTGGCTGCGCCTGCCTCATGCGCGCCGCGGTTGGCCGCTTCCATGATGCCGGGGCCGCCGCCGGTGCAGATCACCAGGCGCTCGGCGGCCGGGCGGCTGGCGCTGTCGCGCGCGACCAGCTCGGCGAAGCGGCGGGCCTGGTCGTAGTAGCGCGCATTGCGCATGCGGCGTTCGGCCAACTTCAGCGCCTTCTCGTCGCCGCTGCTGCGGGCGGCAGCCAGCTCCAGCTCGGCCTGCTCGGGCGCCGGGAAGCGCGCGCTGCCGAACACCACGATGGTGTTGGCGATGCCCTGGGCCTGCTGCTCCAGGTCGGGTTTGAGCATCTCCAGCTGGAAGCGGATGCCGCGCGTCTCGCGGCGCAGCAGAAATTCGGGGTCGGCGAAGGCGAGCCGATAAGCATCGGCCTGCAGCGGCTGGCCCTGGTCCGCGGAGGCCTGCAACTGGGCCCAGGCGGCGGCCACGTCCACATTGCGCTTGTCGAGGGTATCGGTGTTTTCCATTTGCAGTCATTTTGCAGGCAAAGCATGGCGCTTTCGGGCGTTTCCCGGCTGGCGCGGAGCGGCGCCGGCGTCCTACGCCCGCATCGGTTCGTGCCGACAGGCGTGAGACCGCTGGCCGACCATCATGCACCCAGGCCACGACGGCGATGCCGCGGGCCATCCACCAATCTGTCAGGAAAGGATGTTCACCATGAACAAGAACCAAGTTTCCGGCCGCGTCGAACAGGCGAAGGGTGCCGTCAAGGAAGTCGCGGGCAAGGCCGTGGGCAATGCCAGCCTGCAAGCCGAAGGCAACGTGCAAAAGAACATAGGGAAGGCCGAGAAGAACATCGGCGATGCCCGCGAGCACGCCAAGGACAAGGCCAAGGACGCCGTGGACAAGCTTTGATGTGAGGAGCACAGCATGAAGACCAACCAACACCAACTCTCCCTGCGTGCAGCCGGCCTGCTGGCTGCCGGTGCGCTGACCCTGGGCCTGGTGGCCTGCGGCGAGCGCGTGGACACTGCAAGCACCCAGCCCAACGAACCGACCGTGGGCCAGCGCGTGGACGCGGCCTCCGAACGCACCGCCAACGCTGCCGGCAACATGGCGCAGAACGTCGAGCGCAAGGTGGACGACGCAGCCATCACGGCCTCGGTCAACGCCAGCCTGGCCAAGGACCCGGACCTCTCGGCCATGAAGATCGACGTCGACACCAAGTCCGGCGTGGTCACGTTGAGTGGCCCGGCGCCGACTGCCGCCGCCAAGGACCGCGCGACCAGTCTGGCCCAGGCCGTCGACGGCGTGGCCGGCGTCAACAACAACCTGGAAGTGCGCGCCGGCTGATCAGCGTCCCGCCGCGAAAGGGAGCCGCTTTGGAGCGGCTCTTTTTTTGTGCCGGGGGCCGCATGGGCGCTTAAAGTCGGGCGCGATGCGCATCCTGCTCACCTCCGACCTGCACTACAAGCTGCGCCAGTACGACTGGCTGTTCCAGCGGGGGGCCGACTTCGATGCGGTGGTGGTGGCCGGCGACCACCTGGACGTGGTGTCCGCCGTGCCGGCCGAGGTCCAGTGGCTGCGCTGTCGACCACGCTCGCGCGGCTCTCGGCCCTGGTGCCGGTGCTCGCCTGCTCGGGCAACCACGACCTCAACAGCCGCAATGCCGCGGGCGAGAAAGCAGCCGACTGGCTCGACGGCCTGCGCAGCCCGCGGCTGGCGGTCGATGGCGACAGCGTTTGCATCGGCGGCACACTGTTCACGGTGTGTCCCTGGTGGGATGGCCCGCATGCGCAGGACGCCGTGCGCCGGCAGCTGGACGCCGCCGCGCTGCGCCGCGGTGAGGCCGCTCAAGGTCGCTGGGTCTGGGTCTACCACGCCCCA
Source organism: Variovorax boronicumulans (assembly GCF_007677875.1). Classification (GTDB taxonomy): domain Bacteria; phylum Pseudomonadota; class Gammaproteobacteria; order Burkholderiales; family Burkholderiaceae_C; genus Pseudorhodoferax; species Pseudorhodoferax boronicumulans_A. The sequence goes on from NZ_VEDO01000005.1 coordinate 192,891, forward strand.
CCCGAGGGCGGCCTCAGTTGGACCGGCCGGCGCCACTACGGCGATCCGCTGCTGCCCGAGCTGGTCGCGCGGCTGCGTCCGAGCGCCGTGCTCTGCGGCCACATCCACGAGGCGCCGTTCAAAGCCGGCGGCGCCTGGGCCGAGCGCATCGGCGACACCTGGCTGTTCAACGCAGGCCGGCAGATCGGCGAAGTGCCCGCGCGCATCGAGATCGACTTCGCGGCCGGCACCGCCACCTGGGTCTCGCTGGCTGGCATCGAGACCCAGAGCCTGGACCTTCCTCAGTAGTCGGGGACGTCGGCACGCTCGGAGCCCGGCGCGCGCGGCGGCCGGGGCTGTTGTTCCATGAGGCGCGCCAGCACCTGATCCATCACCGCCAGGTGCGTGCCAGTGCCTGCGTATTGCTGCTGCAGGTCGACCAGGTAGGCGGTGACGGTCTGCAGGCGGCGCGCCAGCAGCTGGGCGATGGCCAAGGTGAGTGCCGGATCGCTGCGCACCGCCGCGCCTGCGGGATGGATGACCTGCACGCGGCTGTCGGTGGCGGCGATCACGCTGGCGGTGGCCGGGGTGTCCAGCAGCGGCGCGATCTCGCCCAGGAACGCGCCAGGTTCGCGCACCTGCACGATGCGCACGCCCGCGCGCACGATGTCGAACGCGCCCTGGCGCAGGACATAGAGGTGGTCGCTGCGCTCGGCTTCCTGGATCAGCACGGTGCCGGCGGAGACCGCGCGCTCGGGCCAGGCGCTGGCCGTGGAAGGGGAATGGGACATGGGCCCCGATTCTGGGGCCCGCGCGTGCCAGGGTCTATGCCGGCGTGGGCTCGGCTTGGGCTTCGGCCTGGACCGGCGCGCCGGCCTGCTCGATCACGTCATGCACGAAGCGCAGCTTGCGCAGCGCCTGCTCGCTGAGCGCGAAGGGGTAGGCATCGTCCTGGCCCAGGCTGCGGTTCAGGCTGTTGAGCAGCAGCGTGACTGGCACCCATTGCGCGATCCATTCGTCGAAGCTGCTGCGACCGTCCTGGAACGGGTCCGCAGGGCGGCTGGGCTGCGCGCCCTCGGCGCTGGGCAGCACGATGCGCGTGCGGTAGGAGGCTGCGGTCTCAAGCAGGTCCACCATGTGCAGGTAGTGGGCCCAGGTCTCGGCCCAGTCTTCCCAAGGGTGGGCGGCCGCGTACGCGCTCACGAAGCTGGGGCGCCAATCGGGCCGGCCGTCGCCGGCCGCGTAGTGGGCTTGCAGAGCCTGCATGTAATCCTGGCTCTCGTCGCCGAACAGCGCGCGGAAGTCGGCCAGGCGCTGCGGGTGGTCGCGCACCAGCTGGTCCCAGTAGTAGTGGCCCGATTCGTGGCGCAGGTGTCCCAGCAGCGTGCGGTAGGGCTCGAACAGCTGCACGCGGCGGCGCACGCGCTCGTCGTCGTCGGCCTCGGCCACGTTCAGCGTGATGACGCCCGCCGCATGGCCGGTCATGACGGGGGCTTGGCCGGGCAGGTCGGCCATGAACTGGTAGACCGGGCCTTCCTTGGCGCGCGGGTCGGCCAGGCCCAGGCGCAGCAGGGTGTAGAGCAGGCGCCGCTTGGCCGTCTCGATCCGGATCCAGCGCGGCACGTTCTCGGGCATCGACAGGTCGGGCAGGATGCGCGTCTGCCGGCAGGACATGCACAGCGGGTTGGGGTCGTCGGCCGCCACCGTGAAGTTGCAGGCCTGGTAGCGTGTCTGGTTCTGGCACAGGCGGTACCGCTGCGCCGTGCCCTCGTCGGTGCCGCGGGGCTGCCACAGGGGATCCGCGGCTGGTGCCTGCGGGTCGGTCGGCGCAGCATCGGGCACTGGCTCGATGGCCGTGACGGCCATGCGCTCGGGCACGAAGGCCAGCGCGCTGCCGCACTGCAGGCATTGCACGTTCTCGAAGAACACGGGATGACCGCAATGGTCGCAACTGAAGATCTGCATGGAATGCCTTGTTGGCCGTTGCGCGAAAACGGGCGCGCACCCTTGGCGCGCGCCCGTTCAGCCCGGGGTGGACGGGATGTGGCTCAGGGCCGCACGGCCAGCGTATTGCGCACGTCGCGCACGCCCTTGACCTCGCGCGCGAGGCGCTCGGCCTGGGCCCGCTCGGCACCGGACTTGGCGAAGCCGGACAGGTTGACGGTGCCGTTCAGCGTCTGCACGTTGATGGCGCCGGCGTCCACGGTCTTGTCTTCCACGAACTTGGCCTTCACCGCGGTGGTGATGGCGGCGTCGTCGACGTAGGCGCCCATGGTCTGCTGATCGCGCACGACGGCGCAGCCGGTGATGGTGGCCACGCTCAGCGCGGCAACGAGGACGAGGGTGACGGGGCGGAAGGTGCGCATGGAAGGCTCCTGTGGTTTGTTGTGGTGCGGAACGGTGGCAGCGACAGGTTGCACGAGGCCTGGCGCCGATGTCACGCTGCGTCCGCGCGCTGGCCGGTGGCCACCGCTGCGGTCGTGCGTGAGTTTTCCTCCTCGCGAGGATCGGTGTCCGCGCCTGGCGGCGCGGCGATGAAGGAGCGCGCCGTGGCTTTCAGGTCGGACGATTTCATGAGCGCGAAGGCCACGCCGGTCAGCGGCAACAGGTGCCAGACGCGCAGCAGCGCCAGCGCAGCACCGGCTCCTGCCGCCACGCCGACCAAACGGTAGGGCTTGTCCTCAGCGTAGTCCTGCAGGGCAGGGCGCGCGAAGTCCACGGCGTTGTGGATCGGATGCGAATGCCACCAGACCCGGGCCGCGCGTCGCATGCGCGGCAACATGCCTTGCTGCGCCAGTTCCGGATCCTCGGCCGGCAGGCCGGGGCGACGGCGACGCGCCAGCTGGCGCGCCAGTGCGTTGCGGGTGATCTCGAGCCGCTCACGCGGCGTGGGCTCGGTGGCCAGTTCAATGGTGTCCATGGCCACCTTCTCCTGCAGTACGCAACAGGCCGATGTCGGCGGCCATTTGCCGGCGCAGTTCCGCGAAGCGCTCGCCCGGTGACGGACGCCGGCTGGCCAGCAGAGCCCCCAGCGTGATCAGCAAGGCAACACCAGGCACTGCCGCGAGGCCCCAGTGGAACTGTCCGTGCAGGAGGCCCAGCATGGCGGCCACACCGGCCAGGAGCACGAACATCAGTCCGAAGATGCCCGCCACGGCCAGCGACACGACGCGCAGTTTGAGATCGCGGCCTGTCGCTGCCGCCTCTTCACTGGCCAGCGCCACATAGGCCGACAGGTGGTCGACCACGAGGTCGGGCCGCGAGACCACGGTTGAAAAGATCGGGTGCAGCATCATCGTGGTGGGTTGGGGCGTGAAAAGGCGAAGTGCGGCTCAGTAGCTGCGGTTGCGGTGATCGCGCCGCTTGCGCGCGCTGTTCGCGCTGACCATGGCCAGTGCGGCAATCACCGCGCCTGCCGCGGCGGCAATCAGGATGGCGCGCACGGGCTGGTCGGCGACGTAGCGCTCGGTCACGGCCGCGTACTGGCGCAGCGTCTGCTGTGCCCGTGCGCCGGTCTGCGAGGCGATGTCCAGGCTGCGGTGGGCAAGCTTCTGGGCGTTGCTGGCGATGTCCTCCAGCGCCGGGTCGATGCGGCCACGTGCCTTGCGGATCGCGCTGTCGGCTCCGTCCAGCGCGTGCTGGGCCAGGTCGCGGGTGGATTCGACGGCTTCGTGGGCAGACTGCAGCACGCGATCGGAGAGGTGGCGGGTCATCTGGTCGGCGTCGCGGGCGAGGCCGTTGTGCGTGCGGAGGTTCATAACAGGTTCCTTTGTGGTCGTTGGAAGGCGAGGGGGCCGGCGTGCATGGGTGCGCGGGCTGGGCGGCGCCGGCCGCTGGTGGCGCTCAGTTGCGCCGCACCATGCTCACGACGAAGCCCACGATGGCCATGATGGCGAAGATGAAGAACAGGATCTTGGCGATCTCCACGGCGCCGGCAGCGATGCCGCCGAAGCCGAAGACGGCTGCGATCAGTGCGATCACCAGGAAAACGACCGAGTAGTGCAGCATGACGGACTCCTTGTGGCTGTTGGTCAGACCATCGTCGTGGTCTGGTCGCAAGCGTACGGAGTGCGGCGCGAACCGTTGATCAGCGACTGGCGGCTCGCGCCGTCGGTTGCGGTGCGCTGGCAGCGTAGGAGGGTGCCGACCCGCAGGCCCTGGGGCCGCTCAGCCGTCCGCGCGCGGTGCGGGAGTACGCAGCGGCAGCGTGGCAGAAACCCTTGTGCCCTGGCCTGGCGTGGAATGGATGACGAGCCGGCCCCCGGCGGCCTCCACCCGGTGGCGCATGCCGGCCAGGCCGTGGCTGGCCGCCGGCATGGTGCGCGCGGTGTCGAAACCCTGGCCGTCGTCCTCGACCTCCACCGTCACATTGCTGCCGTAGTTCTGCACGCTGACATGCACCTGCTGGGCACGCGCGTACTTGCCGATGTTGGTCAACGACTCCTGCACCAGCCGGTAGACGGTGAGCTGCGCGGCCTCGTCGAGATCGACAGACTCCAGATTGGTGGTGACCGACAGCACGGAACGTTCGCCGAATTCGCGCGCCAGGATCTCCAGGGACGTGACCAGCCCCAGGTTGGTGAGCGAGGAAGGGCGCAGGTCTTCGATGATGCGGCGCTTCAGGGCAATGCCGCTGTTGAGCGTGTCGGTCAGGTGCTGGATGCGCTGCTGCGCATCGGGCGAGTCCGCGCCCAGGCGCGACTTGAGCCGCGCCACGTCCAGCTTGGCGGCCGTCAGCAGCGCCCCGAGTTCATCGTGCAGCTCGCGCGCGAGATGGCCGCGCTCGCGCTCGCGCACCTCCTGCAGATGGGTGGCCAGTTCGGCCAGGCTGGCCGTGCGTTCCTTGACCTGCTGGCCCAGCAGGTCGCGCTCACGCTGCAGGTCTTCCTGCACACGCTGGTCCACGGCCTGCAGCCGGCGTGTCTGGCGCAAATACATGTAGAAAGCCAGCAGGCCGACCAGCGCCACGAGCGCGATGCCGATGCGCGAGAGCTGCAACGCCTGCGTGATCTGCGCCTCGCCAGCCGCCTGGCGCATCATGGCGGCCTGCAGCAGCTGCGCCGACTGTTCGCGGATCGCGTTCATGTGCTCCTGGCCCACGTCGGTGCTCAGCACGAACTTCCAGGCGTCCTCGTGGCCCTGCTTGCGCAGGCGCACGCTGACGTCCATCTCGGCCAGTTTGCGCTGCACGTTGCGTGAGAGTTCGGCGAACAGCTCCAGCTCGTGCGGGTGCTGCAGGTACAGGCCACGCAGCGCGTCCAGGTTCTGCGCAATGACCGAGGTGGCGCTTTCGTAAGGCTCGAGGTAGCGCGCGTCGCCGGTCAGCAGGTAGCCACGCTGGCCGGTTTCGGCGTCGAGCATGTGCTGCAGGAGCTGGGTGACGCCGCTGCGCGTCTGCTGCACCTGCGTCATGCTGGACAGCGCGGCCATGGAGCGGCTGTGGCCGGTCTCGTTGATCGCGATCAGCACGGCCGCGGCGAGGATCGCCAGCGGCAGGCTGATGGCCATGGTCGGAATGGACAGCCAGCGCGGACGTGCGAAGCGCGGCACGCGTCAGCCTCCCGCGATCAGGCGCGCGAATGCTCGACGCAAAAATCGATCAGTGCATCGATCTCGTTGGACTTGTCGAACACCGCGTCCACGCCCAACTGGGCGCAGCGCTTGCGGATGTCGGGCGTGGCGTAGTTGGAGAGCACCACGAGCTTTTGGCCCGGCGCCCGGTCCTTGCAGGCGTGCAGGATGCCCAGACCGCTGCCCTGCTTCAAGAACAGGTCGATGATGGCGAGATCCCATTGCGGGGCATTTTCGGTGAGCCAGGCCTTGCCCTCGTTTTCGGTTTCGGCACTGCCCACCGCCTGGATGTTCGCCAGTTCCTCCAGGGTCGCGACGAGGTTCTCGCGGATGGTGGGGTTGTCTTCGACGATGTAGGTTCTGAGCGGCACGGCGGTTGGAGTTCTGGCCGCGGGAAGGGGCTTCACCCGCGCTCGAAAGATTGTGCCAGCCTGCCCTCGGCCGACACGTAGGAGCTTGCCTACACATTGGCGGCTCCGTTCTCCGGGTATACACCCGGCTTTCTCACACCCGCCCGATGATGGAAGCGGTGGCCATCAACTCCTCGAGCAACGCCAGTGAAACCCGTCCCGACACCGCGTAGGGGTCGAGTTCGGCCTTCTCGGAGTACTTGAGCAGGATGGAATGGTTGAGCCGGTTCAGGTTGACCTGGCCCATGGTCCAGCCGCCGAAGCGCCGCTCGGTGATTTCCTCGAAGTGCAAAAGCGCCACGTCCTGGTGGCGTGGGTCCTTCTGGATGTGGCCGAAGAGTTCGCTCACGGCCATGCGGCCGCCTTCGATCGCCTGCAGAAAGATGCCGCCTCCGTAGCACAGGATGCCGGTGATGCCGCAACTGGGATTGTGTTCGCGGGCCTGGGTCAGGATGGCCTCGATGGCGCCGGGGCTGGTGTCCACGGCGCGGCTGGCGTAAAGCAGACGGACGAGCATGGGCTGCCTTCAGGACTTGCGTTGGGGGATCAGCGCGAGGAATTCACGGCGCAGGTTCGGGTCTTTGAGGAACACACCGCGCATGACGGAGTTGATCATCTTGCTGTCCATGTCCTTCACGCCGCGCCAGGCCATGCAGTAGTGGCTGGCTTCCATCACGATGGCCAGACCGTCGGGCTGGGTCTTGTCCATGATCAGGTCGGCCAGCTGCACCACGGCCTCCTCCTGGATCTGCGGGCGGCCCATGATCCACTCGGCCAGCCGTGCGTACTTGGACAGGCCGATCACGTTGGTGTGCTCGTTGGGCATCACTCCGATCCAGACGCGGCCGATGACGGGGCAGAAGTGGTGCGAGCAGGCACTGCGCACCGTGATCGGACCCACGATCATGAGCTCGTTCAGATGCTCGGCGTTGGGAAATTCGGTGATGCTGGGCGGCTTGACATAGCGGCCGCGGAACACCTCATTGACATACATCTTGGCCACGCGGCGTGCCGTGTTGTCGGTGTTGTGGTCTCGCTCGGTGTCGATGACCATGCTGGAGAGCACGCCCTCCATCTTCTGCGTGACCTCGTCGAGCAGTTGCTCGAGTTCGCCGGGCTCGATGAAGTCGGCGATGTTGTCGTTGGCGTTGAAGCGCTTCTTCGCCGCGTTCAGGCGTTCGCGGATCTTGACCGACACGGGCGTGCCTTCGTCATCGGCGGCGGAGGGGGACAGCGCTGCTGCGCCTGGCGGGTGCATGAGCATCGCGGGATATTACCCCAGCGCCTTTGAGGCGGTGGTCTGCGGCGTGGGCGCCGTGGCATGGAGAAGATCCTCGAGTTCGCCCAGCGTGCCGGCCTCGTGCAGGGGCTTGTCGTCGCGAATGCGCAGCATGCGCGGAAAGCGCACCGCGATCCCGCTCTTGTGGCGCGGACTGCGTGCGATGCCCTCGAAACCGAGCTCGAACACCAGCGAGGGCACGACGCTGCGCACCGGGCCGAACTTCTCCAGCGTGTTCCTGCGGATGATGGCATCCACGCGGCGGAACTCGGCATCGGTCAAGCCCGAGTAGGCCTTGGCAAAGGCGACCAGCTGCAGTGCGCCAGGCTGGGCCGGCTCCTTGCGCGCGATCGCGTCGATCACGGCCTGGGCCTCGGCCGCGTCCTGCGGTGCGCGGTTCCAGACTGCGAAGGTGTAGTCGGTGTAGACCGAGGCGCGCCGGCCGTGGCCGGCCTGGGCGTAGACGAGTACTGCGTCCACGGCCATGGGATCGATCTTCCATTTCCACCACAGGCCGTCCTGCTTGGTGCGGCCCGTGCCGTAGGCGGCGTCACGGCGTTTGAGCATCAGCCCTTCCACGCTGCGTTCGCGCGATGTGGCGCGCGCAGCGGCAAGGGCCGGCCAGTCGGCGCCTGCTACCAGCGGCGACAGGCGCAGCCCGGGATGCGCGGCCAACAGCCGCTCCAGTTCGGCGCGGCGCGTCGATTGGGGCCGGGCGCGCTGCTCCTGGCCCGCCAGTTCCAGCAGGTCGTAGGCGACGAAGGCCACCGGCGCGTCGGCCAGCAGCTTGCGCGGCAGCGTCTTGCGCGCGATGCGCTGCTGCAGCAAGGCGAAGGGCGCGGGCTGTTCGGCTTCGGCCGGCCAGACCAGGATCTCGCCGTCCAGCACCGTGCCGTCGGGCAGGGCCTGCGCGACCGCCACGATTTCGGGAAAACGCTCGGTCACGAGTTCCTCGCCGCGTGACCACAGCCAGACCTGGCCTGCGCGCTTGACGATCTGGCCGCGGATGCCGTCGTACTTCCATTCCACCTGCCAGTCGTCCACCGGGCCCAGGCGCTCGGGCAGTCCGGCCAGCGGCGTGTCGAGCTGGTGGGCCAGGAAGAATGGGTAGGGCTGGCCAGGGTCGGCCGGCGCGTGCGGGCTGTCTTCGTCCAGTGCCGCATGGGTCAATGCCGCGAAGCGCTCGGGCGTGGGCATGCTGCGTGTGTCGGTGTAGCCCATCATGCGCTGGGCCACGCGCTTGGCGTCCACGCCTGCGTGCGCGGCCAGCGCGCGCTGCACCAGCAGCTTGCTGACGCCCACGCGAAAGCTCCCGCCCACGAGCTTGATGAGCAGGAAGCGGCCCTGCGGATCCAGCTCCTGCCAGTAACTGCGCACGCGCGCCGCGACCTCGGGCTCGGGCAGGCCGCGCAGCGGCAGCAGGCGTTCCTCGATCCAGGTTGCGAGCCCCAGCGAGCTGCTGCCGCCGTCCAACGGCAGGATGTAGGCGATGGTCTCGGCCAGGTCGCCCACGGCCTGGTAGCTTTCCTCGAACAGCCAGTCGGGGACGCCGGCCATCTCGCAGGCGATCGCCCGCAGGCTGGCGGTGCGCACCACTTGGCGCGGCTTGCCGCCGGCCAGGAAGTAGACGGCCCACGCTGCGTCGGCCGGCTGGGCCTGGGCAAAGTAGCGCTGCATGGCCTGCACCTTGGCGCTGGTGGAGGTGGTGGCGTCCAGCTCGCTGAACAGGCGCGCGAACAGCTTCATGCGGCCTCGGCCTCCAGCGCCTCGTCGCCGTACTCGGTCTGGAAGGCGCCGGCCTGCAGGCCTTGCTCGGCCAGGTAGCGCACCATGACCGGGATGCTGCCGTGGGTCACGATCACGCGTTGTGCGCCCGTCGCGCCGATGGCGCGGTGCAGGCCGGGCCAGTCGGCATGGTCGCTGAGCACGAAGCCGCGGTCGTAGCCACCACGCCGGCGCGCGCCGCGCAGCTGCATCCAGCCGCTCGCGAATGCCGTGCCGATCTCGCCGAAGCGGCGCGCCCAAGTGCTCGCCGCCGCGCTGGGCGGGCACAGCACCAGCGCGCGCTTGAACAGGGCGCGGTCTGTCACCTCGGTCGCCAGCTGCGTGGCGGGCAGGGCGACGCCGGCTGCGCGGTAGGCCTGGTTGAGCGGCTCCACGGCACCGTGCACGACGATGGGACCAATGGCCGCGTTCACGCCGGCCAGGATGCGCTGCGCCTTGCCGAAGCTGTAGCAGGCCAGCAGGCTGGCACGGCCGAGTTCGGCATTGGCCTGCCACCAGGCGTCGATCTCGGCGAACAGCTCGGCATCGCCGCGCCAGCGGTAGATCGGAAGGCCGAAGGTCGATTCGGTGATGAACACGTCGCAGCGTTGCGCTTCGAACGGCGCGCAGGTTGGATCCGGCGCGACCTTGTAGTCGCCGCTGGCCACCCAGACCTGGCCACCGTGGGCCAGGCGCACTTGGGCCGAGCCCAGCACGTGGCCGGCCGGATGCAGCGAAATCTCCACGCCCTGGTGCACGATGCGCTCGCCATAGGCCAAGGTCTGCAGCGTGATGTCGCCCAGGCGCTGGCGCAGCACGCCTTCGCCAGGCGCGGCCGCCAGGTAGTGGCCGTGGCCGGTGCGCGCGTGGTCCGCATGGGCATGGGTGATCACGGCCCGGTCCACCGGCCGCCACGGGTCGATGTAGAAATCGCCGGGCGGGCAGTAAAGTCCTTCGGGCCGCTGCACCACGAGTTCGCTCATGGGGCGGCATTGTGCGGCTGGCCGGCCTGCGGCAGCGAACGGCCCGAACGCAATGGTCGCGTCGGCGGCCGCCCCGCACCAGTGGCAGCGATCTTCCCGGCCACCGGACCGTCATGCAAAGAGACCTTCGCGCCGGACCCTGCGCCGACGAGGCCGCCATCCGCCGGTCTACGCTCGTCCAGCCACCATGCACATCGATCCCAAAGCCCGGCCGCCATGCTCGGCGCCCATGCACCCCGCTCATCCCGCGGTGCGCGTGTTCGTGCAGCGCATGGCGGCACCCGAGGTCTGCGGGCGGACGGCACGCCGGGTCGAGCGCCCCCGCGAGGCTGGCGTCGCCTGGCGGGCGGCCGGGCGGCTGCTGGTTCAGTAGCGCTTGCGGGTCACGAACAGGGCCAGGCGCATCACGAACATGGCCAGGTTCTCCTTGCAGCGTTGCAGCCAGGGCCGGCGGCCGTGGTGCGTGGCTTCCATGCGCCGGCCTTCCTCGCGCATGGCGCGCAGCAGGCGCTCACGCAGCTGCTGTGCAAACGCCTTGTCTTCGACGACCACATTGGCCTCACGCGCCAGCAGCAGGCTCAGCGGGTCGAGGTTGGAGGAGCCCACCGTGGCCCATTGGCCATCGATGACGGCCACCTTGGCATGCAGGAAGCTGGGCGCGTACTCGTGGATCTCCACGCCCGCCGCCATCAGCAGGCCGTACACCGGCCGCGAGGCGTGGTACTGCATGAAGTACTCGTAGCGGCCCTGCAGCAGCAACTGCACGCGCACACCGCGTTGGGCCGCACGCACCAGCGCGTGGCGCAGCCTGCGGCCCGGGATGAAGTAGGCGTTGGCGATCACGACCTCGTGGTGGGCCGCGCCGATGGCCTTGAGGTAGGCGCGTTCGATGCGCTTGCGGTGGCGCAGGTTGTCGCGCAACAGCAGGGCGGCGCGGGCGCCGGAGGGGCCGGGCGGGGCGCCTGCGCGGCGCTGGCCGGCGTCGCGCAGCAGGTCGTGCACGGCCTGCAGCGGTTCGCGGCGGCGCAGGTCGTGCACGGCCTGCAGCCGGCGCCACAGCAAGGCCACGGTGTGCTGGGCGTCGGCCACGAGCGGCCCCGTCACGCGCACGGCGAAGTCCAGGCGCGGCGCCTCCAGCCGGCCCCAGCTGGGATCATGGAAATCGTCCAGCACGTTGATGCCGCCGCAAAAGGCCACACGGCCATCGACCACGCAGAGCTTGCGGTGCAGCCTGCGCCAGCGCGTGGGCAGCAGCAAGGCCAGCGCGTTGACGGGCGAGTACACGCGCCACTGCACGCCGGCCTCGGTGAAGCGCTGCTGCCATTCGGAGGGGACCGCGCCCGTGCCCAGTCCGTCCACGGCCACGCATGTCTGCACGCCACGGCGCGCGGCGCGCAGCAAGGCTTCGGCGAGCCCGGTGCCGCTGCCCGTGAAATCGAAGATATAGGTCTCGAAATGGACCAGCGTCTGCGCGGCGTCCATGGCCTCGATCAGCGCGGGAAAGAACTCGCGCGTGCCTTCCAGCAACAGGAGTTCGTGGCCGCCCTGCAGGCGGGCCGCCGCACGCGTCATGCCCGGGCCGCGAAACGCGGCAGCATCAGGATGGCTTCGGCGTTGGACGGCGAGAAGCAGGCGTCCGCAGCGGCCTGCCAGGGTAGCCACTGAAACGCCGTGTGCTCGCGCGCGTGCAGGCGCACCGGCGTGCCGGCCGGCACGGCCAGGCTGAACAGGTGCTCGGTGTTGTAGCGCACGCCCGGTGCATAGCGGTGCAGCCACTGGGGCCAGATCTCGTAGACGTTCTCCAGTTGCCAGTCCACCAAGCCCGCGCCGCAGGCGATGCCGGTTTCCTCGAACACCTCGCGCACCGCGGTGTCGCGCAGGTCTTCAGCGTCGGTGTCCTTGCTGCCCGTCACCGACTGCCAGTGGTCCTGCGCATCGGCGCGCCGGATCAGCAGCACCTCGAGCGCAGGCGTGTGGATCACGACCAGGACCGACTGCGGGATCTTGTAGGGGCGGAGCATGGCGGCGGGATTCTAGGACGCTGCATGGGGATACCCGCGCGGCTAGAATCAGTCACCGGGCCCAAGTTATTGGCACCCGGTTTTTTGTTGTCTGCACCGACCGACGGCAAGCCGGACCAGTCCAAGCGCTCAATCTTGTTCAAGCATTGATGAAAGCTGGATTGCCATGGAAATCTTCGACTACGACAACATCCTCTTGCTGCCGCGCAAGTGCCGCGTGGAAAGCCGCTCCGAATGCGACGCCAGCACCACGCTGGGTTCCCGCAGCTTCCGCCTGCCGGTGGTGCCGGCCAACATGAAGACGGTGGTGGACGAGGCCACCTGCCTTTGGCTGGCGCAGCACGGCTACTTCTACGTGATGCACCGCTTCGACCTGGACAACGTGGCCTTCGTGCGCCGCATGAAGGACCAGGGCACCTTCGCCTCGATCTCGCTGGGTGTGAAGCAGCCGGATTACGACACCGTGGACCAGCTCGTGGCCCAGGGCCTGGCGCCCGAGTACGTGACCATCGACATCGCGCACGGCCATGCCGACAGCGTGAAGAACATGATCGCCTACCTCAAGAACAAGCTGCCCGAGTCCTTCGTGATCGCCGGCAACGTGGGCACGCCCGAGGCCGTGATCGATCTGGAGAACTGGGGCGCCGACGCGACCAAGGTCGGCATCGGCCCCGGCAAGGTCTGCATCACCAAGCTCAAGACCGGCTTTGGCACGGGCGGCTGGCAGCTGTCGGCGCTCAAGTGGTGCGCGCGCGTGGCGACCAAGCCCATCATTGCCGACGGTGGCATCCGCGACCACGGCGACATCGCCAAGAGCATCCGCTTCGGCGCCTCCATGGTCATGATCGGCTCGCTGTTCGCGGGCCATGAAGAGTCGCCGGGCCAGACCGTGGAGGTCGACGGCAAGCTGTTCAAGGAGTACTACGGCTCGGCCAGCGACTTCAACAAGGGCGAATACCGGCACGTGGAGGGCAAGCGCATCCTGGAGCCGATCAAGGGCCGGCTGGCGGACACGCTGATCGAGATGGAGCAGGATGTGCAAAGCTCCATCAGCTACGCCGGCGGCAAAAAGCTCGCCGACATCCGCAAGGTGAACTACGTGATCCTGGGCGGCGACAACGCCGGCGAACACCTGCTCATGTGAGGACAGGGGCCTGCGCGGCGAGCAACTGCTCGACCTCCGCGCAGTCTGGCCCATGGGTCACGCCGCCGGGCCGCTGGCACTTGAGCGCGGCGGCAGCGCAGGCGAAGCGCATCGCGTCCTCGTCGGGCAGGCTGCGTGCCATGGCCATGGCCAGCGCGGCATGGAACACATCTCCCGCGCCGTTGGTGTCCACGGCCTGCACGCGAAAGGCGGGCAGGCTTCTCACCGGGCCGCCGGGGCGCTGCCAGCGCACGCCGCGCGCGCCCAGGGTCACCGCTGCCAACTGGGCGCCCGATGCGAGTGCGGCACCCAGGCCATCGGCCAGCGTGGCCTGCGGCGCGAAGGCGGACAAGCCCGATTCGGAGAACACCGCCCAGTCGGCCAGCGCGGCCAGCGCCCGCAGATCCTCCATGGGCGACAGATCGCCATCGAGCAGCGAAGGCACGCCGGCCTGCCGTGCCCAGCCCAGGGCGGCCAGTGCGCCGGGCATCCAGCGCGGGTCGGCCATCAGCACGTCGCAACTGGACAGCACGTCGGTGTCGAGTGCGGCAGCGCGTGCAAGGGCGTCTCCGCGGTGGTTGAAGATCTGGCGTTCGCCGCGTGCATCAATGACCACGGCCGATACCGAGGAGGCCGCGCCGGCCACGCGTTGCAGCTGCCGGCAGTCCACGCCGGACTCGCTCAGGCGCCGCACCAAAAAGTCACCGGCATCGTCGTCACCAATCGCGCCGTGCAGGCGAACCGAGGCACCCAGGCGCACCGCCGCGATCGAGGCGTTGGCCGCCATGCCGCCGGAGATCGCCTGGTAATGCCGTGCCGGCGTCTTGGTCGGCGCAGGAGGGAAGTCCGCGATGGAGAAGCAGTGGTCCAGTGCGGCGTGGCCCACCGTGCAAAGTGTCCATGGGCCGGATGTGCGCATGGTGTGATCCTTCTTCTTGTGGCTGGCTGTGCGCGCATCTTAGTGGGCCCCTGTTGCCAAAAAATATGAAAAATCTTGCTCCGTCCACAAAAAGTAGGTTATAGTCTAGGGCTTCCGGGGAAGACAAGGTTTCTTGCAAATACCCGGCGATGATTGCAAAGACGGTGGGCCATCAAAGCCGGCCGGCAGCACAAGACATCGGGCTCTTAGCTCAGTTGGTAGAGCAGCGGACTCTTAATCCGTAGGTCGAGTGTTCGAGTCACTCAGGGCCCACCAAGAATATCTTGGTAGATCAAGCGCTTAGGTCGGAAGGCCTAGGCGCTTTTTCTTTTCTGCGTCCGGGTATGGCGTCTGCAGGCGCGCGATCCCGGCCTCCGCGCAGCTGACAGCTCTTCGACCTGGAACGGCTCGACGAGGCCATCGTCCGTTCCGACGTCCAAATCCTGGATGCGTTCGCTCAACTGACCGCGGGCCATGAGCATCACGGCGGGCGCCCCGTCGTCCCTGCCGCGCGTGGCCTTGAGTACCGCCGCTGGCGTGCCGTCGCCGGTATCCACGGCCGCGCATCCTCCCGCGGCCGCCGACCGGGCACCTGCTTTCTGGCGGATCAGGCAATACAGCCGCGCAATCGGGCAACCGCTGCACCGGACCCCCTGCGACGATTCGAGGCATGCACACACCATGTTCCACACCGATGACGGAGCCGCCCGCCCAGGGCCCGGCCTGCTCGCGCCGCGGCTTCCTGGCCAGCAGTGCTGCAGCGGCATTGCCTGCCTCCTCGCTCGCCCAGGCCTCCGATCAGGCCCAGGCGGCCACCGCCGCCAGCGTGCGTCTGCGCGTGAACGGCACGGCGCACGAGCTGGCGCTGGATCCGCGCACCACGCTGCTGGACGCGCTGCGCGACCGGCTCGATCTCACCGGCACCAAGAAGGGCTGCGACCATGGCCAGTGCGGCGCGTGCACGGTGCTGGTCAACGGGCGGCGCATCAACAGCTGCCTGACGCTGGCGGTCATGCACGAGGGCGACACCGTCACCACCATCGAAGGCCTGGGCACGCCGGGCCAGATGCACCCGATGCAGGCCGCGTTCGTCCGGCACGACGGCTTCCAGTGCGGCTTCTGCACGCCGGGGCAGATCTGCTCCTCGGTCGCCATGCTGCAGGAGCTGCGCAGCGGTGTGCCGAGCCACGCCACCCACGACCTCATGCGCGTCGTGCCCTCCAATGCCGAACTGCGCGAGCGCATGAGCGGCAACCTGTGCCGCTGCGCCGCCTACCCCAACATCATCGCAGCGATCCGCGAGGTCGCCGGAGCGCCCGCATGACCCCGTTCACCTACCAACGCGTCAGCACCGCCCGCGAGGCGGCCGCGGCCGTGGCCGCGGTGCCCGGTGCGCGCTTCATCGCCGGCGGCACCAATCTGCTGGACCTCATGAAGCTGCACGTGGAAACACCGACCCATCTCGTCGACGTCAACCGCATCGGACTGGATGCGATCGCGGCCACGCCGGACGGTGGCCTGCGCATCGGCGCGCTGGTGCGCAACACCGACCTGGCCGCCGACCCGCGCGTGCGCCGCGGCTACGCGGTGCTGAGCCGCGCGCTGGTGGCCGGCGCCTCGGGCCAACTGCGCAACAAGGCCACGACGGCCGGCAACCTGCTGCAGCGCACGCGCTGCCCCTACTTCACCGATCTCGCCATGCCTTGCAACAAGCGCACGCCCGGCAGCGGCTGCGCGGCCATCGGCGGCGAAACGCGCCACCACGCCATCCTCGGCACCAGCACGCATTGCATCGCCACCCATCCCTCGGACATGGCGGTGGCGCTGCGCGCGCTCGACGCACAGGTCGAGACCGTCGACGCCGCGGGACGCACGCGGACGATCCCCATCGCCGACCTGCATGCGCCACCGGGCGACACGCCGCACCGGGACACCACCCTCGGTGCGGACGAGCTCGTCACCGCCGTCACGCTGCCCGCTCCCTTGGGCGGCGTGCACGTCTACCGCAAGGTGCGCGACCGCGCGTCCTACGCCTTCGCCAACGTGTCCATCGCGCTGATCGCGCAGCGGCGGGGCGGCCGGCACGTGCCCCAGCGCATGGCCTTCGGCGGGCTCGCACCAGTGCCCTGGCGCGTGGAAGCGGCCGAACGGCTGGGGGAGGGCGCGTCGGCCGGCGCGATCGCCGATGCCGTGTTGCAGGGCGCGCGGCCCACCGCGCACAACGCCTACAAGATGGCACTGGTGCCGCGCGTGCTGCAGGCCAGCCTCGCCCAGGCCGCGGAGGCGCAGTCATGATCGGCCAGCCCATCGACCGCACGGACGGCCTGCTCAAGGTCACGGGCCGTGCGCGCTACACGCTGGACCGGCGCGAGCCCGGTGCGACGCTCACCGGCGTGCTGGTGGGCGCGGCGGTCGGCCGCGGCCGCATCGCCAGCATCGACACGGCGCGGGCCGAGCGTGCCCCGGGTGTCGTGCTGGTGATGACGCACCGCAACGCGCCCGCCCAGGGCGCCCTGGACACCAGCGTGGCCTCGCAGTTCGCCCGCGCGCGGCCGCTGTTCGCCGACGGCACCGTGCGCCACGCCGGCCAGCCCGTGGCGCTGGTCGTGGCCGAGACGCTGGAGCAGGCCCAGGCGGCGGCGCTGCTGCTGCGGATCGACTACGCCAGCGAGCCGGGCCGCTTCGCGCTGCAGGACCAGGAAGGCTACGCCCCGGCCCGCGCCAACGCCGGCTTCGCCACCGACACCGCCGCCGGCGATGTGGACCGTGCCATCGCGGCCGCACCGGTGGTGGTGGACCGCAGCTACCGCACGTCCTACCAGATGGCCCATGCCATGGAGCCGCACGCCTGCATCGCGTCCTGGCGCGGCGGCCAGCTGCACGTGTGGACCAGCTTGCAGCGCATCGTCACCACGCGCCAGGCCATCGCGGCCACGCTGCAGATGCCGCTGCAGGACGTGCACCTGGATGCCACCTGCGTGGGCGGCGGCTTCGGCTCCAAGCTTTCGCTGCATGCGGAGATCGTCGGCGCAGCGCTGGCCTCGCGGGCCCTGAGCCGGCCGGTGCGGGTGGCCCTGTCGCGGCGGCAGATGGCGAGCATGGTCGGCGGGCGCCCGGAGACCGTGCAGCGCGTGCGGCTGGCCGCCACGCGCGACGGCAGGCTCACCGGCATCGCCCACCATGTGCGCATGCAGGGCAGTCCGGGCGAGGAGTTCACCGAGCAGACGGCCACCGTCACCCGCGCGTTGTATGCCGCGCCGCACCGCGCCACCGCCCACCGTGTGGTCGTGCTGGACCGCGTCCTGCCCGAGCCGGTGCGCGGGCCGGGCGAGCTGCCCGGGCTGCTGGCGGTCGAGACGGCCATGGACGAGCTCGCCGTGGAACTGGCAATGGACCCGGTGGCGCTGCGCCTGCGCAACGACACGGCCACCGATCCGGAGCGCGGCGTCCCGCTGTCCGGCCGCAAGCTGGCCGACTGCTTGGTCGCCGGCGCCGAGCGCTTCGGCTGGGCACGCCGGCCGGCGCGTCCCGGCACGCAGCGTGATGGGCGCTGGCAGGTGGGGTGGGGCGTGGCGTCGGCCATCCGCATCCACTTCCAGGGCGCCACGCGCGTGGTCGTGCGGGTCGGCGAGGACGGGCGCATCCAGGTGCTGTCCGACATGACGGACATCGGCACCGGTACCGCGACCATCCTCGCGCAGGTGGCGGCCGAGAGCCTGGCGGTGCCGCTCGCGCGGATCGAAGTGCAGCTGGCGCGCAGCGACCTGCCGGTCAGCGCCGGCTCGGGCGGCTCCTGGGGCGCGGCCAACACCAGTGTGGCCTTGCAGCGCGCCTGCGAGGCGCTGAAGGTCAAGGCGCGTGCTTCCAGCCGCCTGCCCGGCGCGGGTGCACAGTCCTATCCGGCCGGGCTGCAGGCCGAGGGCAGCATCGTGGGGCAGGGCGACGATCCGCGCTACCGCATGTTCTCGCAGCACACCTATGGGGCCACGTTTGCCGAGGTCGGCGTGGACGTGGACACCTGCGAAGTCCGTGTGCGCCGCATGCTGGGCGTGTTCGCGGCCGGACGCATTCTCAATCCCAAGACGGCGCGTTCGCAGCTGATCGGCGGCATGGTCTGGGGCATCGGCTCGGCCCTGCACGAGGCCGGCCACCTGGACGCGCGGCACGGCCACATGGTCAACGGCGACCTGGGCGAGTACCTGGTGCCGACCCATGCCGACGTGCCCGCCATCGACGCCGTGCTGCTGGACGATTTCGACGGCGAGGCCAATGCCATGGGCATCAAGGGCGTGGGCGAGCTCGGGGTGTGCGGCAGCGGTGCGGCCGTGGCCAATGCCATCTTTCACGCCACCGGCGTGCGGGTGCGCAGCTTCCCGGTCACGCCCGACCGGCTGCTGATGGCCTCGCTCGAACAGCCGGGCGTGCCCGGTGCAGGGAGCGCCGCATGACCACTGCCGCGCTCGCCCAGACCCTGGCCCGTCCCCCCGACCGCCTGGCCGACTGCTATGCTTTTCTGATGCCGGACCTGCCATCTCCCGCCCGCACCGGCGGCGACCCGCTGCGGCGTGCGGCCTGCCTGGCCGAACTGGCGCGCTGGGCGGAGGCATTCGCGCCGCACGACGGTGTGCATGCCACGCCGATCCCCAAGCTGCGCTTGATCCGCGCGAGCGAACCGTCGGCCCTCACCCACGTGATGTACGAGCCGGCCGTGTGCCTGCTCGCGCAGGGACGCAAGCAGTTGCAGGTGGGCGATGGGCTGGTGGAATACGACCCGGCCCACCACGTGGTCGCCGCGCACCACATCCCGGTGGCGGGGCAGATCGTCCAGGCGTCGCCGCGCCGGCCCTACCTGTGCATCTGGATCGACCTGGACCCGGCGCTTCTGGCCGCGTTGCTGGCCGAGCGCGGCACGGCGGGGGTGGACCGCCCCCGCGATGGCAACGTCCCACGCGGCATCTACGCCGCCTACACCGGTGACCAGCTGCTCGATGCGGTGCTGCGCCTGTGCCGGCTGCTCGACACGCCGCAGCACATCCCCCACCTCGCGCCGCTGGTGCACCGCGAGATCATGTACTGGCTGCTCGCCGCCGACGACGGCTGGAAGCTCGCGCAGCTCGTGACGCCGGGCACCCAGTCGCAGCGCATCGGCCTGGCCATCGACTGGCTGCGTCGCCACTACCGCGAGCCGCTGGACATGGACGACGTGGCCCGCGCGGGGCACATGAGCCGCTCGTCCCTGAACGCGCATTTCCGGGCCGTGACGCGCATGAGCCCGCTGCAGTACCAAAAGCAGCTGCGCCTGCTGGAGGCGCGCCGGCTCCTCGTCACGCAGGCCTGCAGCGCGGAGCACGCGGCGCGCGAAGTGGGTTACCAGAGCGCCTCGCAATTCAACCGCGAATACACGCGCGCCTTCGGCAACAGCCCGCTGCGCGATGCGCGCCTGCTGCGCGCCGCCTGAGCGCGCCCACGCGCCGCCCAGCCTTGGCGCAGGTCCCCGCGGACGACTGCGCCGGCCGCTGCCGCGCCGTCGGACGCGCGGCTGATCTGCAACCCGTGGTTCGACTGGCACGCCGGCGTGGTCCGCGCAGTCATGGCCTTTGCGGACCGAGCCACCCGCGGGTTACGGGCTGCCGGCCCCGCCTTGGTCAGCGCCCCCACGCCCGGCATTCAGCGCTGGCTCGCGACAGACCATGGGGCGGCCACGACGACCATTCGCTCTGTAGGCGAGGATGCCCACGGACGTGGCCGCCGCCGTCGGCGACCCGCCGCTGCCGGCCCAGGCCGGCAGCGCGGGGCCTCAGGGGCAGGTCGTGCCTGCCGGAATCAGCCGCGAGATGGCCGAGATGTCGCGGATGTCGACGACACCGTTCTGGTCGACGTCGGCCGCGGGCAGGAAGCCGGCCTGCCCTGTGCGCTTGCCCACGGCGGCTTTCGCGGCCGAAAGGTCCGGGCACGTGACCGCGTCGTTGCCGTCCACATCGCCATAGACATAGGGCTTCATGTCGTAGGCGTACAGCTTCATGGCCGTGCCGCTGTCCGGGCCGGCTGCGCGCAGCGCCACGAAGCCGCCGGTGGCGGCCTGCCGCTGGCTGATCGCGTTGCCGCTGTCGCGGTTGGGCGTGTCGCCGCTGTCGACTTCCTTGAGCGCGTAGTGCTGGTCGCTGCCGTCGCGTCCCGTGTAGAGGAACATCTTCGTCAGCCCGGTCTTCGCGTCGATGGGCGTGTGGAACCACACGGCCTGGTCCAGCGCCCGGTCGGCGACGGGCGTGCCTTCCGCGCCGTTCTGCTGCCGCGTGATCAGCGAGTGGTAGTCGCCGACGACGGTGCCGGCCGCCCCGTTGCCGCGGAACATCACGTTGGGATAGACGTTGGTGCCATGGATGAAGCTTTCCATGGTGTAGCCGTCCTGCCCCTCGTAGCGACCCGCCGCCGGGCTCCTGACCGCCTCGAGCATGAACTTGAGGTTGTCCTGCGCCAGCGCCGGCTCGCCCTGCGGTGCGTTCGGGTTGCGCACCGGCACGAGCGTGTCGTCGCGCAGCACCACCGGCGTGCGCGACAGCGACTCGGGTGCCGCCGGTGCGTTCGAGGTGGTGGTCGCCGGCTTGCTGCGGTTGGTCAGCACATAGCCCTTGGTTTCGCCGTTCTCCTGGAACGTCGAATCCGCGGACAGCAGCATGTAGGTGCGGCCCGGCTCGATCCGATTGGCCACACGCCAGGCCTTGGTGGTCGTCGCGTCCTTGTTCAGACGCAGGCCGGCCGGGTTGGCGATGAGTTCCTGCGGATTGAGGACCAGCGTGGTGCGGCCGTGCCTGGGCACGGCCTTGGTCTCGCTGGCGCCGGTCGCACGGAGAACCCCGTCCGGGCCATTGGCCGTCTTGTGCTGCTTGAGCTTGGTCGCCCCGTCGCTGAAGCGGACCTCGGCGAAGGCGTAAGGCGCTTGCAGGGAGGCCGTGTCCTCGAACCACGACACCGCCATGTTGCCGAAGGACAGCACATAGGTGGCGGTGTTCTCCACACCCACGCTCTGGTAGGCCGGCGCGGGATCGGCGCCGCGGGCCTTGACCGTCACCTGGCAGGGCCGCCCCGGCACCACCGCGCAATCCGACGGGCTGTAGCGGATGCTCTCCACCGCATAGCCGGCGGGCAGGCTGATGTTGTCGGCCGTGAAGCTGACGTTCTTCGTGCCGGCCGGTACATGGATGTCCAGCTTGGCATGGGTGTTCTTGCCGCCCCAGGTCCTGGCGCTGAAGGTCTCGCCGCCGTAGCGGAACGTGGCCGTGACACCGCTGGCGGGCAGGCCTGCGTCGGCGAGGTACTGGTCCGGATTGGCCACGGCCCAATAGGCTTCCTTGGGCTGGCCGACAGCGGACCACAGGTAGCCGTTCGTGTGGTAGCCCGGGTCGGTCAGACCCCACCAGGACACCCGGTGCACGCCGCCCTGGTACTGGCGGTTCTTGCCAGCGGGCCCCACCGCATACTCCTTGAGCATGTTGAGCATCTTCGCGTAGTAGACGCCCTGGGCCATGAAGATCTCGTTCATCTCGGGTCCGTTCTGGATCCGCTGGCCCTTGTCCAGGCCCAGCAGGGGGGCGGCCTCCAGTTCGGTGATGTCCACGTCCACGCCGATGTCCAGGTAGGTCTTCACCGTCCGCTCGAAGGCGTCCAGGTTCAGCCGCATGTTCAGGTGGCCCTGCGTGCCGATGACTTCGACCAGCGGCCGGGGCTTGCCATTGGCGTCCCGCAGGATGCGGCCCTTGCCGGCCGCCGACTCGGCCGCATAGCGCTCGTTGAACTCCTTGACCATGGCCGCGATGGCGTTGGCCTTGGACTCGCGCTCGTTGTCGTTGAAGTCGTTGTAGATCAGCCGGGCGGTGGTGTTCTGGCGCGCATGGAAGTACGCGTCGTACATGTAGTCCCAGCTCTTGCCACCCTTGGCATAGGCCTGGGCCCAACGCGCGGGACGCTCCTCGGGGCTGTAGCCCGAGCGCAGTGCGTTGCGCCAGTCGGCCGGGTTGTCGGGGTTGTCCTTGAAAGCTTCATTCACCACGTCCCAGGCGTAGAGCTTGCGCGGTTCCTGGTCGAAGTGCGTGGCGACGGTGCGCACGTAGTACTCTAGGTTGGCCTTGGCCGTCGCGTTGTCCCAGGGCGTCTCCCACCGGCCTTCGGGCGTCAGCACGTTGGCGGCCGGCCAGGTCGGCGACTGGTTGTGCCAGATCAGCACATGCCCCGTGATTTTGACCCCGGCGGCATTGGCCGCGGCGATGTCGGTGTTGACGCCGGCGGCCGGGTTCAGGAAGCCCGGGTTCTCGTCGGTGCGGCCGCCGCCCCAGATGGACTGGGGCTTGAGGTTGTTCTCGGGCGTCACCGCATTGAAGTGCTTGCGCCGCATCGCCGAGGCCGAGTCCTCGCCGGGCTGCACATTGGGTGCATAGGTGGCAGCACTGGGCCCGGTGGTGCCGATCAGGAAGTGGTTCTTGTAGACCTCCTTCAGGGCCGGCCAGTCGGCGGGATTCGTCGGCCGATCGGCGGCCAGGGCGGCGCCAGCGGCGAACAGCGTGGGAAGGGCAACGCAGACCGCGTTGCGTTGGAATCTGTCGAGCATCTTGTGCGTTCCTTTGTTGGGTCTTCGGGGGCCGAGGTCTCAGCGCGCCCGGGGCCTGATCGCACGGCCGCCGAGCAGGGCGAAGAGCCCGGTCGCGGCCAGGAACAGGCTGCCGGGTTCCGGCACCGCGGTGACCTCGGCCGTGAACTCCCGCGCCTCGATGGCGATGTCCGCCAGGTTCGAATCGAGGAAGCCCAGGTCGGAGAAGCTGAAGCTGGCCAGGCCGCTGTGCTGGACGTTGAACGAGAACGTGGCCAGATCGCCCGAGCCGTCGACGCCCGCGAGCGGTCCGATCAGCCCGCCGAGCACGAACGAGATCGAGCCGCCCAGGTTGTCGATGCTGCCGGCGTCGAAGAAGGTGGTCGCGCCCGTGCTCTGCAGGAACGTGCCCTCCGTGCCCGCGACGGCCCGCAGCAAGGACGGATCGAAGTTCAGCGTGAACTGGTAGCCGTAGAGGTCCACGACATCCCGTGCGCTGACGGTGAGCGCGATGCCGGTGGCCGAAGCCACCGTCGACATTTCCAGGACCGGTGCGGCCTGCGCGGGAGACAAGAACGCCAGCGCGAGCGCGCATGCTCCCGCAGCATGCGATGCGAGACGCAATGGATTCAGCATGTGATTTCCTTTTTGGATGGTTGATGGCCTGGTTGCACTTGTGGAGCAGGCATGGCGAAACCGACGCGGTCGCGCCTGCTGCTGGGGGACAGTCCCGAAGCCACGCCGCCGTTGCCCGGCCCGTGGCTCCGACCCTGAATCAGGATGCGGCGTGGTCTCGCCGGGCGGTGGTGCGCAGTGGCACGGCCGCCGGAACGTCCGCGATCCGGTGTCTGGTCGCTGGGGCCGCCGCTGGCGCGTGGTGCAGGCGCCGTGGTGGCGCTGCGCGGGCAGAGAGCCGGCGCCGCGTCGGAGCATCCGCCTCGGTCCTGCGCGGTGCGCAGGCGCGCGCCGGCGCGGCGACGGCATGGGCGTGTGCGTGGCCAGTCGGGCGGATGGTCGGGATGGGATGGCGCAGCGGTCGCGGCATGGGCGTCTTGTCTCCGGTTGGGGTGCAGGCCTTAGGTGTCAGGGCCCTGCGCGTCTGCGGCCTTCTTCTGTGCAGGCCGTCAGCGACGCGGCGCGAAGATTAGGTTTCGCGCCTGCCCGGGTCCACTGAATGTTTTGCCACGACCCATTCCAAACCGTGATGGGTCAGCGGGCCGATGCCCCGCTGGCGGCCGGCCGTTCAGACCATGGAGGGCGTCGGCGCCAGGTCCGCCATGTCGCGCAGCACCTCGATGAAGGCCTGCGCCGATGGCGTGGGCGGCTCCCCGATCCGCGTGATCACGCCATAGCTCGGCATGCGGTCGGGCAGCTCGACCGGAATGCGCGAGAGCAGCCCGCGGTCCACATACTTCTGGATCAGCGCGGCGGACTGCAGCGACAGCATGTGGGTGGTGTTCATGAGTTCCAGCGCGAACAGGAACGAGGGCGTCTCGACCACACCCGCCGTGAGCGACAGGCCGGCACCGCCGAACAGATCGTCCGACACCCTGCGCACGGCCGTGGAGCCCGGGTACAGGATCCATGGCCAGTGCGCGAGTTCGCTCAGCGCGAGGTCCGTGGCACCGCGCAGCGGATGGTGCGGGCCGCCGGTCACGTGCAGGGGCTCGGCCGACAGGCGCTCGTAGTGGAACTGGGCGCGCTGGGCGTCGTCGGTGAAGCGACCGATCATGAGGTCGATCTTGCGCTTGGACAACCAGGCGATCAGCTGGTCGCTGCTCTGCTCCAGGATCTTGATGACCAGGAGCGGGCGCTGGCGCTGGATCTCCTCCACCGCGGCCACGAGCAGATGCGCGGCCGACCCCGTAATCGCACCGACCGTCAGGTGGCCATGGCCGCCTTGCTTCAGCGCATTGAACTTCTCCACGAAGCGGCGCTGCCCGTCCAGCGCGGCGCTGGCGTAGCGCAGCGTGAACGCCCCCAGCTCATTGGGCCGCATGCCGCGCGAGAGGCGGTCGAACAGCCGTGCCTCCAGGATCTCCTCGATGTCCATCAGGATCTTCGTGGCGGCAGGTTGCGTGACGTGCATCTGCTCGGCCGTCAGCCGCAGGTTGCGGGTGCGCCCGAGGATGTCCAGGAACTGCAGATGCCGGAACCGCAGGCGTGCACAAGCCTGCGCCAAAGTCAAGGGTTTACCCGGATACTGGTCTGAAGTCATAAGCGTTGGGAATGGATTCTCGCAAAACATTCAGTGGACCCGCGGGGGGCCGAAACCTAACCTTCGGCCCGCGCTGATCCAGGCCACCCAAAACAAGCCGGACGCGCCGAGGTCCTCCCCTGCGGGGTCCCGCCATTCCAACGAAGACAAGACACCATGCACTTCAAGACCCTCGCCCTGGCCGCTACCCTGCTGGCCGCGCTGGCCGCCCCCGTCGCAGCCCAGATCAAGGAACACACCTTCAAGGTCGGCATCGGCCTGAGCGACGACCACCCGCAGGCCCAGGCCGTGCGCCACTTCGCCGAGCGCCTGCAGGCCAAGAGCGGCGGCAAGATGAACGCCAAGCTGTTCGCCAGCGGCACGCTGGGCAACGACGTGAGCATGACCTCCGCGCTGCGCGGCGGCACGCTGGAGATGACGATCCCTGATTCGTCGACGCTGATGTCGCTGATCAAGCCCTTCGGCGTGCTGAATCTGCCACTGACCTTCAACAACGAGCAGGAAGCCGACGCCGTGCTCGACGGCCCCTTCGGCCAGAAGTTGCTGGCTATGCTGCCCGAGAAGGGCCTGGTCGGCCTGGGCTTCTGGGAGAACGGCTTTCGCCACGTGACCAACTCGCGCCGCCCGATCACCAAGGCCGACGACCTGGCCGGCCTGAAGCTGCGCGTGATCCAGAGCCCGTTGTTCCTGGACACCTTCAATGCGCTGGGCAGCAACGCCATGCCCATGCCCTTCACCGAGCTCTACACGGCCATGGAGCAGTCCGCCGTTGACGGCCAGGAGAACCCGCCCGCCACCATCCTGGCCAGCAAGTTCTACGAAGTGCAGAAGCACCTGGTGCTGTCGCGCCACATGTACAGCGCCTGGGTGCTGCTGATGTCCAAGAAGACCTGGGACGGCCTGTCGGCCGAAGAGCGCAAGATCGTGCAGGAGGCCGCACGTGAGGCCACGCTGTTCGAGCGCAAGACGATCCGCGCCTTCAGCGAGAACGCGCTGGGCGAGCTCAAGAAGAACGGCATGCAGATCACCGAGCTGCCCGCCGCCGAGCAGGGCAAGCTGCGCGCCAAGCTGCAGCCGGTGCTGGCGAAGTACGGCAAGGAATTCGGCGAAGAGACCACCTCCGAGATGACGGCCGAGCTGGCCAAGGCGCGCGGCGGCAAGTAAGCCGCCCGCCATGGCGCCGCGCCACGCGCGGCGCCCCTCCGTCCGCTTCCTGCAACGTCCCAACCCATGACAACAAGAACACGCGGCCCGTTCCGCTCCCGCGAGTGGTTCGCCGCCCCCGAGCGTTCGGACATGACCGCGCTCTACCTCGAGCGCTTCATGAACTACGGCCTCACGCCCGAGGAACTGCGCTCGGGCCGGCCCATCATCGGCATCGCGCAGACAGGCAGCGACCTGTCGCCCTGCAACCGCATCCATCTGGACCTCGCCCGCCGCGTGCGCGACGGCATCCGTGACGCGGGCGGCATTCCGATGGAATTCCCGGTCCATCCCATCTTCGAGAACTGCCGCCGCCCCACGGCCGCGTTGGACCGCAACCTGGCCTACCTGGGCCTGGTGGAGATCCTGTACGGCTACCCCATCGACGCCGTGGTGCTGACCACGGGCTGCGACAAGACCACACCGGCCGGCGTGATGGCCGCCGCGACGGTGGACATCCCGGCCATCGTGCTCTCCGGCGGCCCCATGCTGGACGGCTGGCACGAAGGCCAGCTCGTCGGCTCGGGCACGGTGATCTGGCGCAGCCGCCGCCAGCTCGCGGCCGGCGAGATCGACGAGGAGGAATTCCTGCAGCGTGCCTGCAGCAGCGCGCCCTCGGCAGGCCACTGCAACACCATGGGCACGGCATCGACCATGAACGCCGTGGCCGAGGCGCTGGGGCTGTCGCTGCCCGGCTGCGCCGCCATCCCCGCGCCCTACCGCGAGCGCGGGCAGATGGCCTACGCCACCGGCCGGCGCATCGTGGAGATGGCGCACGAAGACCTGCGGCCCTCGCGCATCCTCACGCGCGAGAGTTTCCTGAACGCGCTGTCGGTCGTCAGCGTGGCCGGCGGCAGCAGCAACGCGCAGGTGCACATCATGGCCATGGCGCGCCACGCGGGCGTGCAACTCGCGCCACGCGACTGGACCGAACACGGCTACGACCTGCCGCTGCTGCTGAACATGCAGCCCGCGGGCCAGTTCCTCGGCGAGCGCTTCTTCCGCGCCGGCGGCGTGCCGGCGCTGATGTGGGAGCTGCAGCAGGCCGGCCGCCTGCACGCTGGCTGCGCCAGCGTCACGGGCAAGACCGTGGGCGAGAACCTGCAGGGCCGCGAGACCTCGGACCGCGAGGTCATCCGCCGCTTCGACGATCCGCTCATGCACAAGGCCGGCTTCATGGTGCTCAGCGGCAACCTGTTCGACTTCGGCATCATGAAGACCTCGGTGATCTCCGAGGCCTTCCGCCAGCGCTACCTGAGCCGGCCCGGACAGGAGGGCATTTTCGAAGCCCGCGCCGTGGTGTTCGAGGGCGCGGACGACTACCACGCACGCATCAACGATCCGGCCCTCGACATCGACGAAGGCTGCATCCTGGTGATGCGCGGCGCGGGCCCCATCGGCTGGCCTGGCTCGGCCGAGGTCGTCAACATGCAGCCGCCCGACGCGCTGATCAAGCGGGGCATCAACACGCTGCCCACGCTCGGCGACGGGCGCCAGTCGGGCACGGCGGACAGCCCCTCCATCCTCAACGTCTCGCCCGAAAGCGCGGTGGGCGGCGGCCTGGCCTGGCTCGCGAGCGGCGACATGCTGCGCATCGACCTCAACACCGGCCGCTGCGACGCGCTCGTGGCGCCCGAGGAGATCGCCCGCCGTAAGCGCGAACTGCCGGCACCGCCGGTGCCGGCCAGCCAGTCGCCGTGGGAAGCGCTGTACCGCGAGAAGACCGGCCAGTTGGTCGATGGCGCGACGCTGGACTTCGCGCTGGACTTCACGCGCATCGCCGAGCGCACGCCGCGCCACAACCACTGACCTGCACGCATGGATGGCCGCCATCCATCCGTCAATTTTTCGAAGGACTTTTCATGAACGACATGACGGATGCGGCGTTCGCCGCACGGGCCGGTGCATCCTCCGCCCCCCTGCAGATGCTGCCGGACGACGGCCTGCAGGGCACGCTGGTGGGCCGGGTCTGGGCGCCCCAGGGCCCGGTGGCCGGCCCGGCCGTGGTGGCCTTGCGGCCGGACGGTGTGTTCGACCTCAGCGCGCAGTACCCCACCATGAGCACGCTGCTGGACACGGCCGCCCCCGCGCAGGCCGTGGCCGCCACGGCGGGACAGTACCTGTGCAGCGTGGAAGACCTGCTCGCCAACAGCCAACCGGGCGCGCGCGACGCCACGCGCCCCTGGCTGCTGGCCCCCTGCGACCTGCAGGTGGTCAAGGCCGCTGGCGTGACCTTCGCATCCAGCCTGATCGAACGCGTGATCGAGGAGCAGGCACGCGGCGACGCCACGCGCGCCCAGGGCCTGCGCGCTCAGGTGACGGGGCTCATCGGCGAGAACCTGGCTGCCATCCGCCCTGGCTCGTCCGATGCCATGGCGCTCAAGGCGCTGCTGCAGGAAAAGGGACTGTGGTCGCAGTACCTGGAGGTCGGTATCGGCCCCGACGCCGAGGTGTTCACCAAGGCGCCCGTGCTGGCCTCGGTGGGCTGCGGCGACGACATCGGCATCCGCGCCGATTCGGCCTGGAACAACCCCGAGCCCGAGGTCGTGCTGGCCGTCAACAGCCGCGGCGAGATCGTCGGCGCCACGCTGGGCAACGACGTGAACCTGCGCGACATCGAGGGCCGCAGCGCGCTGCTGCTGGGCAAGGCCAAGGACAACAACGCCTCCTGCGCTCTGGGCCCGTTCATCCGCCTGTTCGATGCGGGCTTCGGCCTGGAGCAGGTGCGCAGCGAGACCGTGCACCTGCGCGTGGCCGGAGCCGACGGCTTCGAGCTGCGCGGCATCAACACCATGGTCAGCATCAGCCGCGACCCGGCCGACGTGGTGGCGCAGACGCTGGCCGCGCACCAGTACCCCGACGGCTTCATGCTGTTCCTCGGAACCCTGTTCGCGCCCATCGAGGACCGCGACGAGCCCGGCAGCGGCTTCACCCACAAGCTCGGCGACCTGGTCTCGATCCAGAGCGCCTGGCTGGGCGGCCTGCACAACCGTGTCACGCACAGCGAAGCCGCGGCGCCCTGGCGCTACGGCCTGCGGGCCTTCATGGGCAACCTCGCGCAGCGCGGGTTGCTGCAGGGCACGGCACTCTGAACCCGGCGATGACAAAACAAGAACGGAGACGCACCGTGCTGGACACCCTGATCGACCGCAGCTGCCGGTGCATCAACCTGCTCATCGCACTGGCACTGGCCGTGATGGTGCTCATGGTCTTCGGCAACGTGGTGCTGCGCTACGCCTTTAATTCCGGCATCGCCATCAGCGAGGAGGTGTCGCGCTGGCTGTTCGTGTGGATCACGTTCCTGGGCGCCATCGTCGCGGTGCGCGAACGCGGCCACCTGGGCACGGACTTCCTGCTGGCCCGGCTGCCGCCCATGGGCCAGCGCGTGTGCCTGTCGATCAGCTACGGGCTGATGCTGTGGTGCACCTGGCTGCTGTTCAACGGCGCACTGCAGCAGACGCGCATCAACATGGACGTGACGGCGCCGGTCACGGGCGCGTCCACCGCCATCTTCTATGCGAGTGGCGTGGTCTTCGCCGCGGGTGCCGGCCTCCTGCTGGCGCTGGACGCGTTGCGCATCGTCACGGGCCGCATGCCCGACAGCGAGCTGGTGCGCATCTCCGAATCCGAGGAACTGGCGGCCGTGGCCACGAACCTGCCGCATGGCGAGGCCAAGCCGCGCGCCTGAGCCGGTGCGCGCCGCCACCTTGCCCTGACCTGGAATTTCTTCCCATGACCGTTTTCATCTTCCTCGGATCGCTGCTGGCCGCCATGGCCGTGGGCGTGCCGATCGCCTATGCGCTGCTGGTCTCGGGCGTCGCGCTGATGTGGCACCTGGACCTGTTCGATGCGCAGATCCTGGCGCAGAACGTCATCAACGGCGCCGACAGCTTCCCGCTGCTGGCTGTGCCCTTCTTCATGCTGGCCGGCGAGATCATGAACGTGGGCGGTCTGTCGCGCCGCATCGTGAACCTCGCGCTCACGCTGGTCGGGCACAAGCGCGGCGGGCTGGGCTTCGTGGCCATCCTCGCGGCCTGCATGCTGGCGGCCCTGTCGGGCTCGGCCGTGGCCGACACCGCGGCGCTGGCCGCGCTGCTGCTGCCCATGATGGTCAAGGCCGGCCACGACAAGGCCCGCGCCGGCGGGCTGATCGCCTCGGCCGGCATCATCGCGCCGGTGATCCCGCCGTCCATCGGCTTCGTGGTGTTCGGCGTGGCGGCCAATGTGTCCATCAGCAAGCTGTTCCTCGCGGGCATCGTGCCGGGCCTGCTGATGGGGCTGGCCATCGCGATCACCTGGTACTGGGTGTCGCAGCGCGAGCACGTCAGCCCGCCGCCCAAGGCCACCACAGCCGAGAAGCTGAAGGCGCTCAAGGAGTCGACCTGGGCGCTGTTCCTGCCCGTCATCGTGATCGTCGGTCTGAAGATGGGCGTGTTCACACCCACCGAGGCAGCGGCCGTGGCAGCGGTCTACGCCCTGCTGGTGGCCACGCTGGTCTACCGCGAACTGCACTGGCGCCAGCTCACCGAGGTGTTCATCAGCGCTGCCAGGACCACGGCCGTGATCATGTTCCTGGTGGCCGCGGCCATGGTCAGCGCCTGGCTCATCACTGTGGCCGACATCCCGCGCGACCTCGTGGCCCTGCTCAAGCCGCTCATGGAGCACCCCACGCTGCTGCTGCTGGCCATCATGTTCCTCGTGATGGCGGTGGGCACGGCGATGGACATGACGCCCACCATCCTGATCCTCACGCCGGTGCTGATGCCGGTCATCAAGGCCGCGGGCATCGATCCGGTCTATTTCGGTGTGCTGTTCATCATGAACAACGCCATCGGCCTGATCACGCCGCCGGTGGGCACGGTGCTCAACGTGGTGGCCGGCGTGGGCCGGATGCGCATGGACGAGGTCACGCGCGGTGTGGTGCCGTTCATGGCGGCCCAGTTCGCGATGATGTTCCTGATGGTGCTGTTCCCATCCATCGTGCTGGTGCCGATGCGCTGGTTCATCGGCTGAGACGCACGCCGCGAGGGCCGCCAGTGCCGGACCGCAACGCACCATGGACGCGATGACCCTGCAGGGGGGCGCATCGCCCGCCGTCGCGCTGCCTGCCGACGGCGGCCGGCCGCGCATCGGCGCGCTGCTCGTGCAGGCCGGCCGCTTCACCGCGCGCGACCTGGAGCGCGCGCTGGCGGCGCAGCAGGAGCTCGGCGGGCTGATCGGCCGCGTGCTGCTGCGCCTGGGCCTGGTGTCCGAGGCGGACCTGGTGCAGGCGCTGTCGGAGCAGCTTGGGCTGGCGCTGGTGCGGGCCGGCGACTTTCCGGCCTTCCCGCCCGAGGTCGAGGGTCTCAATCCGCAGTTCCTGCTCCACAACGCCATCTGCCCGCTGCGGGTGGAGAACGGCGAACTGCATGTGGCCATGGCCGTGCCGCAGGATGCCTTCCTGGTCCAGGCGCTGTCCCTGGCAAGCGCCATGCCGGTGCGGCCCTGCCTGGCCCTGGAGGCGGACATCGAGAAGGCGCTGGCCGAGCCGGCCCCGGGCGAAGCGCCCGCGGACGGCATGGACGACGGTCCGGACGGCGCCGAGTTCGTCGAGCATCTCAAAGACCTGGCGAGCGAGGCGCCGGTGATCCGGCTCGTCAACACCATCATCGGCCGCGTGACCGAGCTGCGCGCGTCCGACATCCACCTGGAGCCCTTCGACGACGGCCTGCACGTGCGCTACCGCGTCGACGGCGTGATCCACCTGGGCGAACAGGTGCCGCCGCGGCTGGCCGCCGCCGTGGGCTCGCGCGTGAAGCTGCTGGCCCACCTGGACATCGCCGAGCGCCGGCTGCCGCAGGACGGCCGGATCCGCACACGCGTGAAGGGCCGCGAACTGGACCTGCGCGTGTCCACCGTGCCCACCGTGCACGGCGAAAGTGTGGTCATGCGCGTGCTGGACCGGGCCGACGTTCGGCTCGACCTGCAGCGCATGGGCTTTGCGCCCGACACGCTGGCGCGCCTGCAGCAGTTGCTGGAGCGGCCGCACGGCATCCTCCTGGTGACCGGGCCGACCGGCTCGGGCAAGACCACCACGCTCTATGCGGCGCTGTGCCGGATCGACGCGGGCGCGCACAAGATCATCACGGTCGAGGATCCGGTCGAGTACCAGCTCGAGGGCATCAACCAGATCCAGGTGCACCCGCAGATCAAGCTGTCCTTCGCCAGCGCGCTGCGCGCGATCCTGCGGCAGGACCCGGACATCATCATGATCGGCGAGATGCGCGATGGCGAGACCGCGCAGATCGCCATGCAGGCGGCGCTGACCGGGCACCTGGTGCTCTCCACGCTGCACACCAACACGGCTGCGGGCGCCGTCGTGCGGCTCAAGGACATGGGGGTCGAGGGCTTTCTGATCACCTCGGCTGTCAACGGCGTGCTGTCGCAGCGCCTGGTGCGCACGCTCTGCGAGGCCTGCAGGCAGGCCTACGAGCCGGGCGATGCCGTGCGCCACAGCACGGGGCTGGCCCAGCTCGGCGGTGCGTTGCAGCCGGTCTACCGCGCGGTGGGCTGCGCACAGTGCCGTGGCTCGGGCTACCGCGGGCGAACGGGCATCCATGAGTTGCTGGTGCTGGACGAGCCCATGCGCGCGGCCATCCTCGCAGGCGACGACGGCAATGCGCTGCACGCGCTGGCGCGCCGCCACGGCATGCGCACGCTGTACGAGGACGGGCTGCGCAAGGTCGCGGCCGGCCTGACCTCGCTCGACGAACTCGCCCGTGTGGTGCAGGACCAGGGCGATGCCTGAGTTCGCCTGGCGGGCCGTTTCCGCGTCCGGCGCCGTGGTGCAGGGCCGGGCCAGCGCTGCGACGCCGGCCGGGGTGCTGCGCCAGTTGCAGCAGCAGGGCCTGACCCCGCTGGCCATCGACGACGGCAGCGCCGCGCCCGCCGCCGCGCCCGCCGCCGTCCAACGCGGCGCGCGCGCGGCGAAGGGTCCCGTGCGGGCCGCGGACGTGCTGGCGCTGACCACCGAGCTGACCACCATGCTGCGGGCCGGCCTCGCCCTCGACAAGGCCTTGCGCCTGCTGGTCGACATGCACCCCAAGCCCAGCGTGGCCGCGCTGCTGCAGCAGGTGAGCGAGGCCGTGAAGGGCGGGGCGCCGCTGAGCCGGGCGCTGGCGCAGCATCCGCGCCAGTTCGGCGACTTCCACGTGAGCATGGTTCGCTCGGGCGAGGCGAGCGGCCAGATGGCCGCCGTGCTCGAACGCCTGGTCGCGCACATGGAGCGGCAGCGCGCGCTGCGCGACAGCGTGGTCTCCGCCACCCTCTATCCCGCCATCCTGCTGGTGGTGGCCTTGCTGTCGGTGGTGGGCATGCTGGGCTTCGTCGTGCCGCAGTTCGAGCAGCTGTTCGCCGAGATGGGCGACGCCCTGCCGCTGCCGACCCGCGCCATCCTGCAGCTGTCCCAGCTGTTCACCGGCCACGGCCTGCTGCTGGGCATTGCGGTGGTCGCGGGCGGGTGGGCCGGACTGCGCTGGCTGCGCTCCGCCGCAGGCGCCGCTTGGTGGCGCCGGGCGCTGCTGCGCCTGCCGCTGGTGGGCCCGCTGGCCCTGCGCTATGAGACGACATTGTTCGCGCGCGCGCTGGGCACGCTGATGACCAACGGCGTGCCGCTGCTGGCCGCACTGCAGGTGGCGACGCAGACCGTGGGCAACCCCGTGCTGCGCCAGGCCCTGGAAGGCCTGCCGGCCCTCGTCAAGCAAGGCAGCCGTCTGGCTGGCGCGGCCGAGAGCACGGGCGTCTTCGCCCCGCTGGCGATCAACCTGATCCGCGTCGGCGAGGAAACCGGCCGCGTGGGGCCCATCCTGCTGGAACTGGCCGCGGTGCTGGACCGCGAGGTCGAGACCGGCATCAAGCGGCTGCTGACGCTGGTCGAGCCGGTGCTGATCCTGCTGCTGGGCGTGCTGATCGCCGCCATCATCGTTTCCATCCTCCTCGGGATTCTTTCCGTCAATGACCTTGCTCTCTGAACCCCGCCGTGCCCGTGCGTCCCTCCGTGCCGGAGGGAGCCACCGTGGCTTCACCCTGATCGAACTCATGGTCGTGCTGGCCATCCTCGTGCTGCTGGCCGGCCTGGTCGGCCCGCGCGTGCTGAACCAGCTGGGCGGCGCCAAGGCCAAGACGGCCGCCGTGCAGATCGCCGACCTGGACAAGTCGCTCGAGCTCTTCAAGCTCGACGTGGGCCGCTACCCGACCACCGAGGAAGGCCTGCAGGCCCTGGTGGCACGCCCCGGCGCACTGGCGGGCTGGGCCGGCCCCTACCTCAAGGGTGCCGGCGTGCCGGCCGATCCCTGGGGCCACGCGTACCGCTACAGCGCGGCGAACGGCGCCATCGAGATCCTGTCGCTGGGCGCCGACGGCGCGCCGGGCGGGGAGGGCGAGGCGGCGGACATCCGCAACCTGCCTTGAGATGTGCCGCCGCTCTCGGCCCCATCTGCGCTTGCGCACCATGCGCGGCTTCACGCTGGTGGAACTGCTCGTGGTGCTTGCCATCGTGGCGCTGCTGGCGGGCCTGATGCCGATCGCGTTCGACCGGCTGCGCGAGGGCGCGGAGTACCGCGACACCGTGCGCGCCATGGCCGGCGAGCTGCGCTCGGCACGCCACCGGGCCATGGCCCAGGGGCGGGCACTGAGCTTCGTCGTCGACCTCGACAGGGCGGGCTTCGGGCTCAGCGACGCGCGCGCCTTGCGGCCGCTGCCCCGGTCGCTGCGCGTGCGTGCAGTCGTCGCCGGCACTGAGGTCCAGGGATCGGGCCGGGCCGCCATCCGCTTCCTGCCGGGCGGCGGCGCCACGGGCGGCAGCATCGAACTGGTCCGCGCCTCCGGCGCCGGAACGCGGCTGCGCGTGGACTGGCTAACGGGCCGGGTGAGCCACGAAGGGCTGGCGCCATGACGCGACGCCATACTGCGGGCTTCACGCTGCTGGAGCTGCTGGTCGCGATCGCAGTGATGGGCATGTCCCTGGGTCTGCTGTACCGCGCCAGCGGCGGCGCCGTGCGCAACGTCGGTGCCATCGAACACCTGCAGCAGGCCATGCTCGTGGCCCAATCGCTGCGCGCGTTGCACGAGGACGTGCCGCAGCATGGCTGGAACGCGACGGGCCGCTCGGCGGGCCACGACTGGCAGGTGCGCAGCGCACCCTACGACGCCGGGGCGGCGGACGTCGGCCAGGTGCCCCTGCACGAGGTGCAGATCGTGGTGCGCTGGGACGATGCGGGCCAGGCCCGTGCCTTCGAACTCTGGACCCTGCTGCCGCAGCAGCGCGCTGCCGCAGCGGAGGCCGCACCATGAGGGCTGCCGATGGCGCGCGCGGCTTCACCTTGCTGGAACTGCTGGTGGTGATGGCGCTGCTGTCGCTCGTGATGCTGGGCATGGGATCGGCCCTGCGCGGCACGGCGCGCGTGGAGCAGGGCGTGGACGCCCGGCTGGCTCGCGCCGACGCCATGCGCGTCACGGCGGAGTTCCTGCGCACCGTGCTGTCGCGCGTGTCGGCGCGCCAGGGCGCGCCCTCCGAAGCGCGGCCCGACGCGCATGCCTTCGCCGGCAGTGCCGACAGCCTCTGGTGGCTGGGCGTGATGCCGGCGCGCCATGGTGCGGGCGGCCTGCACCACTTCCGCCTGGGCATCGAGCCGGCCGGCCTCGTGTTGCGCTACCAGGCCTGGCGCGGCGAGGCCCTGCCGGATTGGGACGGTGCCGAGTCGCAGCTGCTGCTGGCCGGTGCCACGCGCTTGGCGCTGCGCTTCGAGGACGACCGGCACATGCCGTCGCGCTGGGTGGACGATTGGGCCGCGCTCGAGGCGCTGCCGCGGCGCGTGTCGCTGGCGGTGGGCACGCCCTCGGAGGCCTGGCCGGCCATCGTGGTGCAGATGCGCCTTTTGCCGGGCACCGATTCCACGCTCGCCGGCGAACAGTCCTACGGCGGAGGGCGCTGATGCGCCGCACCCACGGCTTTCGTACGCAGGGCATGGTGCTCGTGGCCGTGCTGTGGATCGTGGCGGCCCTCGCGCTGGTCGTGGTCGGCCTCGTGCACAACGTGCGCCAGGAAGCCCGCGTGCTGTCGACCCAGCGTGCGCTGGCCGTGGCCGGCGGCGTCGGCGACGCGGCCGTGCAACTCGCGCTGCGGCAACTGGCGGTGCTGGAGGCGCCGCCCACGCGCATGCTGACCTGGCCACTGTCCTACCGGCACACGCCGGTGGCGGTGCGCGTGATGCCGCTCAACGGCCTCATCGACCTGAACGCTGCCGGTGCGCCGCTGCTCGCTGCCCTGTACGAGGTGGCAGGTGGCCTGCCACGGAACGAAGCGCTGAGCCTGGCGGCGCGCACACTGGCCTGGCGCGCAGGGTCGGCCAGTGTCCGCCCCGAGCGCTTCGAAGCTGTGGAAGACCTGCTGCGCGTGCCGGGCGTCGACCTGGAACTCTATGCGCGGCTGGCCCCCCTGGTGGCGGCAGACAACGGCGGCAGCAGCGGCGGCGTGAACGCGCTGGCCGCGCCGCTGGAGGTGCTGCAGGTGCTGGCCGGCGGCCGCACGCGCGTTGCCGCCCGGATCGCCGCCGCGCGCGACGCAGGCGATGCCGGCATCGACACCACGGACCTGCCGGCTGCCTTCCTGGAGAGCGGCGCGGTCCAGCGCTACCGGATCGACGCCAGCGTGCCGCTGCCCGACGGCCGCTGGCTGCATGTCGCGCACCACGTGCACCTGGGCACCGAGCCCCAGGCCCGCCTTCCCTGGCGCACCTTCCACACGGAGCATTGGGTGGTGCCTGCGCAAGCCCCGCTGTCCTGAACCATGCCATCCATCTCGCGCGATCTGCGTCTGTTCGGCCTGGACCTCGGGGCGCTGTGGGCGGCCCTGCGCCGGCCCTGGGAGGCCGCGCCGGGCTGGCCCATCTTTTCCTGGCTCGCGCCAGACCAGCCGGTGCGCGTGGTGCGCGCCGATGCGCCGGACGCGTTCTGGCAGGGCGCGCGGGGCCGCATGGCCCAGCCGCCCGCCGGCGCGCCGTCCACCGTGGCCGTGGCGCTGCCGCAGGCCATGGTGCTGCAGCGCACCGTCGTGCTGCCGCGTGCGGCGGCGTCGGAAGCGGCGCACGCCCTGGGGCTGCAGGTGCAGGGCTGGAACCCGTTCCCCGCGCGGGACCTGGTCTGGGGATGGCGGCGCCGCTCCACGCCTGGTGGCGGCATCGCGGCCGATGTCGCCCTCGCGTCGCGCAGGCAGGTGGCCAGCCATCTGGAAAGCCTGGCCATGCGGCAGGACGGCGCCGCAGTGCCGGAGGCCTGGGTGGTGCCCGACGACGGGCCGCCCATCGTGCTGCCGGGCTACGGCGAGGACCGGCGCGCGGCAGCGGCGCGCCGGCACTGGCGGCTGTGCCGCGCCTTGCTGGCACTGGCGGCGCTGCTGGCCTTGCTGCTGGTCCTGACGCCCAGCCTGCAGCTGTGGCTGCGCGAGGCCCAGTCGGCCCGTGCGCATGCCGAACTCGCCGCGCAGGCGCGGCCCGTACTGGCCCGGCGCGAGGCCCTGGTGCAGGCGCAGGAGGCGATGGCCGCGGCGGCGAAGCTGCTGGACCAGCGCATCGACCCGCTGCGCGTACTGGAGTTGCTGACGCAGGCGCTGCCCGACGGCACGGCCGTGCAAAGCCTGCGCCTGCAGGGCGATGTGGTGACGCTGTCCGGAACGACCGGCGACGCCGCCAGCCTCATGCAGGGCCTGGGCCGGCAACCCGGCCTGCGCAATGTGCGTGCACCCGCGGCGGCAACCCACCAGCCCGGCGCCGCCGTCGAGAGCTTCACGGTGAGCTTTCAACTCGATGCCGCTGCATTCGCCGTGGCGTCGCGCGGTGCTCCCGCGCCGGCAGCACCGGCCACGGTGGACGGAGGCGGTCGATGAACCCGCGCAGCGGCGGGCAGCCCCAGGACCGCACGTGGCTGGCCATCGGCCTGCTCGCGATGGCGCTGCCGTTCGTGCTGGTGGCCTGGCAACTGGTCGCATGGCACCAGCGCACGCAGGCCGCCCTGGAGGAACTGCAGGCCCGCCACGCGCGCCTGCTCGGCCTGGTGGCGCAGCGCAGCGAGATCGATGCGGCGCTGCAGGCCGTGGAGCTGGCCCGCAGCGCCCAGGTCTACCCTGCCAGCGACGACGCAGCCCAGACGGGCAACCTCGTGCAGCAGCGCATGCGCGCACTCATGGCGCAGGCCGGCATGCAGGTGCGCAGCAGCCAGGTGCTGGCGCCGACCGAGGAACAGGCGTTCGACCGCGTCGGCGTGCTGCTGGGCCTGGAAGGCGACCTCGCGGCCTTGCAGCGTGCGCTGGCCGCGCTGGCGCAGCAGTCGCCCGTGGTCATGGTCGACGACCTGGACATCCGCCTGCAGGGCGCGCTGGCCAGCCAGCGGCCGACCGAATCGCCGCGCCTGGCGGTGCGGCTGCGCCTGGGCGTTTTGCGGGGCCGTGCATGAAAGCGCCTGCGCTGCGTGCGCTCGCCACCTTGTGCGTGGCGCTCGGCTTCGGGCTCGTGGCCCTGTGGGTGACGCCGCGGGGTGCGTTGCGCGCGTCCGCGCACTGGCAGGCGCCCGCGCCGCGCCTGGGCGACTACCGCGCGGGCGACGCCGCGCTGGCGCAGAGCGAAGCGTCCGACGCGCAGCGGCAGCCGATGCTGCTGGACCGGCCGCTGTTCGCCCGGACCCGGCGGCCGCCGGAGCCGGTCGCGGCCGCGCCCGTCGACACGGCGCCCGACCGGCTGGGGCAGGCGCGGCTGCGCGCCATCGTGGACGGCGGACCGGCCGGCAGCGCCGTGATCCTCGAAATCGACGGCAAGAGCCAGCGGATCGCACAGCAGGGCAGCTTCGAAGGCTGGACGCTGGCGTCGGTCAGCACCGACGCCCGCACCGCGACCTTGACGCGCCGCGGCCAGACGCGGGTGCTGGCCCTGCAGCGGGGGCAGCTGTCCGCGGCCGCAGGCCATGGCCGCGCCGCGGCTGCGCGCGGTCTGCCATCCCGGCCGGCCTTCCGTCCGGGCAGCCCGGCCGTGCCGAACCTCATGCCTGCGCAGCCTGGCGCCGCCATCCAAGGCGCGCCCGCGGCTCCACCTGCGGGCCCGGCGCAGCGCTGAGTCCGCCTTCCCACACGCTTTGACCGAAACGACTTCCATGACCGTCCCACGCATCGCCTGCGGCAGCCTTGCCTTCGCCATCCTGTCCGCCTGGGCGCAGACCGGTACCGGGCTGGGCAGCGGCTCGCAGGATGCGGAACCCGCCACGGCGCCGCGCATCCTGCGGGGCAACGACCGCGTCGTCGCTGCCCCCAAGGTCCTGCCCGCCCTGGCGGGCGCCCCCGTGTCCCTGCACTTCGAGGAAGCGCCCGTGGCCGACGTCGTGCGCACCGTCCTTGGCGACATCCTCAAGGTGGACTACACCCTGCATCCACCCATCGACGGCGCGGTGACGCTGTCCACGCGCAAGCCGGTCAGTCCCGACCAGGCCGTGTTCCTGCTCGAAAGTGCCTTGCAGGCCAATGGACTGGCGCTGATGCGCGATGCGCGGGGCAGCTTTCAGGTGGGGCCGGCCGAGGTGCTGCGGGCGCTGGGCGTCTCGGTCAGCCAGGCGGGCGGCAAGGACCCGCTGCCCGCGGGCTACGGCGCCGTGATCGTGCCGCTGGAATTCATCGGCGCCAACGAGATGGCCGCGATCCTGCGGCCGCTGCTGCAGCCCGACTCGCTGGTGCGCATCGATCCGCTGCGCAACCTGTTGGTGCTGGTGGGCAGCCGCAGCCAGGCCGAGGCCTGGATGGAACTGGTGCGCAGCTTCGACGTCGACCTGCTGCAGGGCATGTCGGTCGGCCTGTTCTCGCTCAAATACGCCACGGTGGCGGACGTGGCCCAGGGCCTGGAGCTGCTCAACCCGGCCGCGGCCGCGGCTGCAATGGGCGGTGTTGCAGCTGCGCCCGCTGCAGCGCGTCCTGCGCCGGCCCTACCGGCGACCGGAGGCGCGGACGCGGCGCCGGCCGCGTCGCGCGCTTTCCATGGCATGCACGTGATGCCGATCGAGCGCCTGAACGCCGTGCTGGTCGTGGCCCCGCGTGCGAGCCAGCTCGACCAGGCCCGGCGCTGGATCGAGCGGCTGGACCAGCCCAACGAGAGCAGCACCGAGCCGCGCCTGTTCATCTACCACGTGCAGAACGGCAATGCGCGCCATCTCGCAAGCCTGCTGGCCGGCCTGTTCGGCGAGGGCGGGCAGGGCAGCGCGCCGCCTTCGGCCTCCGCGAACAGCGGCGTGGCGCCGGGCCTGCCGACGGCCACAGTGAGCGGCCGCGGTGCGATGGGCGCAATGTCCGGCGTGGCCGGCGGCGGCGCGGGCGGCATCATGGGCGGCTGGTCACCCGGCGGGTTGAGCGGCACAACCGGCACGGCCGGGCCGATGGTAACCACCATGCCCCAGGGCGGCGTGGGGCAGACGCAGACTTCGGCGGCCAGCAACGTCGGCAAGCTGCGCGTGATGGCCGACGACGTGAACAACGTCGTGCTGATCTGGGGGCCGCGGTCGGAGTACGCCAAGATCGAGGCGTCCCTGAAGCGCCTGGACGTGCCGCCCAACCAGGTCCTGATCGAGGCCAGCATCATCGAGGTCACGCTGGACGACAGCCTGCAGTACGGCCTGCAGTGGTTCTTCCGGGACGGCCGGCGCAACGGCCTGTACGGCAGCGGCGGCCTGTTCAACGCCGCCTCGGCCGAAGCCGGCCGGCTGACCGGCGCCACCAGCCAGGGCTTCACCTACACGCTGCGCGCGGGCGGCCTGGGCGGCGACATCCGGGTTGTGCTCAACGCACTGGCCTCCAAGTCGCTGCTCAAGGTGATCTCCAGCCCCTCGCTGATGGTGCAGGACAACTTCACCGCGAACATCGCCGCGGGCACGCAGCAGCCCGTGAACGCGGGCACCACGATTTCGGGCTCGGCCAACCTCGTCACGACCAACATCCAGTACAAGGACACGGGGGTGAACCTGTCGGTCACGCCGTCGGTCAATGCAGGCAACATGGTCAACATGCTGATCAACCAGTCCGTGACGGACCTGGGCAGCCTGGACG
The DNA here is from genome assembly GCF_007677875.1 of Variovorax boronicumulans. GTDB lineage: Bacteria > Pseudomonadota > Gammaproteobacteria > Burkholderiales > Burkholderiaceae_C > Pseudorhodoferax > Pseudorhodoferax boronicumulans_A. Next base: position 234,072 of record NZ_VEDO01000005.1, read on the forward strand.
ATGCGACGCAGCAGTACAGCTTCCTGCAGCGTCAGATCTCCACCAAGGTCGCCGTGCGCTCGGGCGAGACGCTGGTGCTGGGCGGCCTGATCCGCGACAACAGTTCCAACGGCCGGTCCGGCCTGCCGGTGCTGCAGGACATTCCCGTGGTCGGCAAGCTGTTCGGCTCCACCACCAAGGTGGCCGCCCGCACCGAGCTGCTGCTGACCATCACGCCGCGCGTGGTGCGCTCCGACCAGGAGCTGCGCGATGTCAGCAACGACCTGCGCTTGAAGATGCAGGGCCTGTCGATGATGACGCCGGTCGCCGCATCGGGCGCGCAGGGAACGGCCGGCGCGCCTGCGGTGGCGCCTGCCGAGGTCATCGTCGAGCCGCTGCGCTAGCGTCGGCGGCGAACGCCCGGCACGCGCGCGGCGCCCCTTCAGTCCAGCACGGCGGCGCGCGGCTCCTGCACCAGCAATCCCCCCTGCGCGACCACCGCCTGCCAACGCGCCAGGTCCGTGCGCACCCGGTCGCCCAGCATCTGCGGGGGGCCGGCCTCGACCCGCGCGCCGTGGCGCTCGAACAGCGCGACGACGGCCGGATCTGCGAGCACCTGGTTGAGGGCACGGTTCAGCGTCTCGACACGCTCCGCTGGCGTGCGCGCGGGCGCGAACAGGCCATACCACTGCGTCAGCTCCACGCCCGCGATGCCGGCCTCGGCCAGCGTCGGTACCTCGGGCAGCGCCGGCAGCCGCTGGGCGCCGGCCACGGCCAACGCGCGCAGCCGCCCGCTCTGCACGAAAGGAGAGACCGTGAACAGGCTGGGGAACATGAGATGCACGCGGCCGCTGGCGGTGTCGGCGATGGCCGGCGCGGCGCCCTCGTAGCTGCTGCCCACCAGCGTCGTGCCGGTGGCGAGCTGGAACAGGGCGGCTGCGAAGTGCGGCGGCGTGCCGTCGCCGGCCGAGGCGTAGCCGTAGCGGCCCGGCGCGGCGCGCAGGGCGGCCACCAACGATGGCACGTCCCGTGCCGGCACGTCCGGGTGCACCACCATCAGCGTGGGCGAGGAGCCGACCAGGCCGATCGGCGCGAAGTCGGCCACCGGGTCGTAGCCGAGCTTCTGCAGCGCCGGGTTCATGGCATGGGTCGCCACATAGCCGAACATCAGGGTCTGGCCGTCGGGCTCGGCGGCCGCCACGTATTCGCTGGCGACTGCGCCGTTGGCACCGGCGCGGTTGTCCACCAGCACCTCCTGGCCCAGCAGCGGAGCGAGCTTGGCGGCGATGATGCGGGCCATGGTGTCGTTGCCGCCGCCGGCGCTGGTCGGCACGATCAGCGTGAGCGGCTTGCGCGCCGCTTGCCGCGGCGCTTCTTCCGGCCGCGAGAACACGTAGTCGGGCAGGTGCAGCTCGCCCTGCATGATCTTGCGCGCGGTGCGCACCAGGGCGGCGCGCCGCACGCTGACCTCGCCGCCTTCTTCGCCCATCTCCACCTCGATGTCGATCTGGCCCGCGGGGTGCAGCACGGTCAGCTGGTGGCAGCCGGCCGCGCGCGCCACGCCGCTGGCCACCGTGCCCGAAAGCGCAAACGCGCTGGCCACGCCGATGGCGCCCGTCACCGCATGCGAGGCATGGCAGCGCCGCGGCGTGAAGTAGCGCGAGGTGATGCTGTCCGGCGAATCGCCCGCGCTGACCAGCACCGGCTTGGGTACCACGCTGTTCGACACGTCGCCCAGGCCCATGCGCAGGCCGGCCTCCAGGCGCAGCGACTCGATGCGTTCGAGCAGCGCGGCATCGGCGTCCAGCGCCACCGGCTTTTCGCGGCCCGTCACGCCCAGGTCGGCCGCGCGCACGATCATGAGTGGCATGGCCGCGTCGATGCAGCTGACCTCCACGCCCTGGATGCGGTCGATGCGCCGGCCGGTCGGGAACACCTTGCCGGTCACCGCGCCCCAGGCGTCCAGGAAGTCCAGCAGGATGGGTGCGGCCGTGCCGGCCACGCCGTCGATGCGCGCATCGCCCGCGTAGGTCACGCGCCCGCCCGGCGTGCGCACGGTCACGTCGATGCGCGCGCCGGTGTTGACGTTGTGCACGCGCACCTTGGTCGTGCCGTCCTGCGCGGGCACCAGGCCCTGCTCGATCGCGAAGGGCGCCACGCCTGAGAGCATGTTGCCGCAGTTGGGCCGCGTGTCGACCGAGCGGTGGCCCACGCCGACCTGGGCGAACAGGTAGTCGAGGTCGCAGCCCGGGACGCTGGAGCGCGAGACGATGGCCACCTTGCTGTTCAGCGTGCTGCCGCCGCCCACGCCGTCCAGCTGCAGCGGGTCGGACGCACCGATCGCGCCGATCAGCGCCTGGTCACGCGCCTCGTCGCCCTCGGGCAGCCATTCGCGCAGGAAAAAGGGGCCGCGCGAGGTGCCTGCGCGCATCAGGACGCATGGGATGGTTTTGCTCATGCGCCATTGTTCGGCCTCGCGATCTTGCCGTGAATTGCAATGTTGCTTGCAATTGATCGGTCTGATGCATCAGTGCTCAGGCATCACTCCATCTTGCCGGGATCCTTTCAGCATCTCGACGCGCCCCTGGTGGCAGTCAGTCCGGCGCACCGGACCGGCGTGCTGGTCGGCGCCGGGTGTCCGGTGCAGCGCCTGCTCTCACCGTTGGAGACCAGACCGCTTGGACCTCGGCTGGAGCGCCCCGATAGAATTTCTGTGCCGCCAGAACGCGATCGACCGTGGAATTGGCCCGCAAAGCGTGCCCGGTCCGGACCGCCAGCGAAGTCTGGGCGCCGCGCTGGCGCACGATGTGTTCCCGCCGATTGCCATGCCGACGATGACTCCAGCCCTGGACGCTGCCCTTGAGAAAGACCTTGAAGACATTGCCAGCCTGGAGATGGTGGGCTCGCTGCTGTCGGTCGTCTGCCATGTGACAGGCATGGGATTCTCGGCGGTCGCGCGCGTGACCGACGACAAATGGCTGGCACTGGCCGTGCGCGACGAGATTGCGTTTGGCCTTCTGCCCGGCCAGGAACTCGACGTGCACAGCACGCTGTGCAAGGAGGTGCGCGCCGCCGGCAGCCCGGTGGTCATCGATGACGCCAGTCGCGATCTTGCTTACGCGGGCCATCACACCCCGCGCATCTACAACATCAAAAGCTACATCTCCGTGCCCATCGTGCTGAGCAACGGCGAGTACTTTGGCAACCTGTGCGCCATCGATCCGCGTCCAGCCAAGGTCTCACAGCCGCAGGTGGTGCAACTGTTCCATCTGTTGTCGCAGCTGATCGCGTCGCAGCTCGAGAACATCCGGCGGCGTCAGACGGCAGAGCTGGCGTTCGACGCCGAGCAGGCCAACAGCAAAATGCGCGAACAGTTCATCGCGGTGATGGGCCATGACTTGCGCAATCCCCTGATGAGCATCACCGCAGGTGCCGCCTTGCTCAAGCGCGTGGCCGGCGACGAAGTCCGAGTGGTGGCGACGGCCGACCGGATTGAGAAAAGTGCGCGTCGCATGAAGTTGCTCATCGACGATGTGCAGGACCTGTCGCGGGGTCGCCTCGGCGCTGGACTTGGCCTGCAGCTCGAATGGGTCGACGACATCGGCGAACTGCTGGAGCCAGTCATCGAGGAGCTCCGCGATGCCAATACTGCAGGTCTGATCCAGGCGGCGATGGACGTGACCCATCCGGTGCGTTTGGACAGGGCCAGAGTGCAGCAACTGCTGTCCAACCTGATCGCCAATGCGCTGGTGCATGGCGAGCAAGGCGCGCCCGTGCTGGTGTTGGTCAGCGAGCGCGACGCCAGTTTGCTGATCCAGGTGCGCAACCAAGGCAACCCGATTTCACCGGAATTGCTCGCCTCCGTGTTCGGCGCATTCACGCAGGGCGAGAGACGTCAGTCCAAGCACGGTCTTGGTCTGGGCCTCTTCATCTGCGAGCAGGTCGCCAAGGCGCATGGCGGCTCCGTGACCGTCACCTCATCGGCTGAACAGGGGACGGTCTTCACCGCCAAGTTGCCTCTGCGCGGGCCCGCAAGTGGCTGAGGGCCGGCGTCGAGTGGCACAGCGACGACGCGCAGCGTCCCGATGACCTCAGGCGGTGTGCTGCTGTGTAGGCTTTGCAGGGCCTTGAGCATGGTGCAGAAGAGGCAACTCCAGCAGCGCCGGATCGCGTGCCGTCAGCTGTTCAGCGCGCTGGCCCGCGCGTGGAGCGCCTGCGCCACGGCTTCGTCGGCGCGGCTCTTCAGGCCCTGGCTGGCGTCACGTAACGTCGCACCGGACTGTCGGCAGCAGCTGATCAACAGCGAGGTGTGATGCAGTCATGTGACTGCGCGCCTGCTCTCTCTTGGGGAGCCGTCCTACCCTGGCGCACCGTTTGTTGCCAGAACCTCACCGCGTCGACAACGACATGCGCGGCGCAAAGACGCGACGGGCACTACACAAACTGGAGATGCACATGAGAAAGCTTGTTCTGGCCGTTGGCCTCGTCGTTGCTCAGGCGGCTACAGTGGGCGCGTTCGCGCAATCCGATCCAAAGGCCCCCAAGGGTGGACTGGTCGGCGACGTCAAACCCGCCCCGGCGCCGGGCACCGTGTCCAATGAATCGCGGTCGCAGGTCAACAGCGAAGCGAAAGCTGCGAACCAGTCGGCGAGTGCACCGAAGGGCGGGCTGGTGGGCGACACAAAGCCAGCACCGACTCCTGGCGCGATGTCCAACGAAAAACGTTCCGAGGTCAAGAGCGAAGCCAAGGCAGCCAACCAAGCTGGCACCGCTACCAAGGGTGGTCTGGTCGGCGACACGAAGCCCGCGCCGTCCAAGTAAAGCGCACCGCTTGGAGGGGCCGGCACGACAAACCATGCACGGTCCTCGGGACGACAAGTCCGGCTCGCGGACATGCATTCCTCCAAGTGCCAGCGTAATGAGCCGGCGGAATGCCTTTCGGTCAGCGCGCTGCAGAACCACGTGCGGATTCGATGCGGACAAGCGCCATCCGCACGTCCTCCTCGGCGGCTGCTGCAGAGGCGATCAGACCCTCTGGCACGGACTGACCGACCCGCAAGCGGGCCTGTACCTGCGCGGCCAGCGCGTCTGCTTTGCGCGCTGCGTCCTCCCATTCGGCTTCGAGATCACCCACCGTTGCCATTGCGGCTCTCCTGCTTTCCGCTCAATGGACGAGCAGGAATTGCTGACCAAGAGGCGGGTCGAAAGTATGGCGGGCAGGACGCCGCTGCACCACATCAAAAGACTCATTGGCGTCATGGGCGAGCTAAGTGATCCAAACCGACCGCCGTGGTTGCGAGCGTCGTTTTTGCTGCCGGCTACCCTCACGACTGAGTGCAGATGCGCACCCATGGTGGCCCCCCATGTCGCAAGCGGCGGTGTCGGCAACGCTCGGTGAGCGAACCCTCCCATGTGGAGGGCTTTCGCGCTTTGGGACGCCGTGACTACGATGTCTGCTTTGCCTTGGAGGCAACATGAGCGAACCAAACCGGAGTCAGCGCATCATCAACGCGTTGAACCAACTGCAGCAGTTTCTTCCTGCCCGTCGGTCGAACGATCAGGTTGCCATCAACGTGCTGACCGGAGCCAGCATCACGGCTGTGGCCTCCGATGACAAGGACAGCGGAATGCTGTTCGTGAAATTCCCGGGAGGTGAGTCGATCGAGGTCGATGGAGACCTCTACCTCGATTTGCAGGTCACGCAGTGCGCCCGGCTCACGGTCGATGGCTCGCTGGATGGTGATGGCAGCTATGCGAAGCAGAGCGCGAGCGATTCGGCGCGCATCCACCAGAAGCACGGGCTGGATTGAGGGCTGGCGCCCAATCCCACGCCTGCCTTCGCTAGGTCGGTGGATTGTTGGTGCTCAGGTCTGAACGGTGCTCAGTACTCGCAGCACAACCACCAGAACGATCACTGCTGCGATCGCGCCGCAGATGATCAGCATGCGCTTGTTCGCATATTGATTGGTGCTGGAAGATGTCGGCACCTTGCCGTTATCCGGTTTCGTTTCAAGCATGGAAGTCATTCAGTGGGGTCTTCCATGCTGAGGGTTTTGGATACCTTGCTTTGTGCGGCATCCAGCCGACAGCGCGCAGGACACAGCCTTGAATGTCCAGTCGGGGGCAATACGGGCCAGGGATGGCAAAACCCCGTCGTGCCGCACACGTCTGCGTTATTCGAGATTTTGAAGGCTCCGGGAGTGGGAGTTCGGTCGAGTGATTTGGCAACCACGCCGACCCGTGCCGCCGACGCGGGACACCGCAGGGGATGAGCGCTTCGCGGTTCATCTTCTGTCTTCAACAAGAACGGGCTGATGGTCATCGCGAGATGATGGAGGCACGCGGATGCGCTGCAGAAAAGACTGACGTCGGGCGGGCCGCCGGTCAATGCCATCGCTGGTTACGAGGGCAAGCCCTGAGTTTGCCGAATATCGGTGCAAGCACTGGAGTCGAAGTGCTGCTGCGGGGCTCGTCCTCCTTAGGTGGTCAGGGTCAGCACAATGGCCGCATACCAGGCGGCGTTCAAACCCAACGATTCGTCCTGCTGACGGTCGCGTGTGCCGATGTCGATACGCGACGAATGCACACCGAGCAGCTTCCATGGCAATGGGTCACGCGAGGCCGGGTCGCGCATGACCACGGGTGCGCCGCTGGTGCCCCGATGGGTGCGCGCATCGGTCAGGAAATACCCTTGGCCTTGGAAGCGAATGCCGAAGGCGGAGGCGATGACCGCGTGCCGGACTACCGGCAGGCGGTGCGTCGTGTCATGAAAGCCAAGCGGGAAGCCGACCACCAGGAGCCCTGTGCCCACCTCAATATCGCCCAGTTCGCTTTGCAAGTGGGCGCTGGTGAAGCAACAGATTTGAGCACTGGGTGGCAGGCTGGACCGGTCTATCTCCATCACGCCTACGTCGACGTCGCCAGCCGAGTCGACCCCCTGGCGCCATTGGCTCATGCCGTTCTTGAACAGCCAGATCGACACGGTTGCCGTATGCCGCAGGTCGACCGGATCAACGTGAAACTCCACCTCGATCCGGTTGGGCCGGTGGCCGCTGGCGCCGTCGTGCAAAACGTGGCGGCTCGTCACAAGAAACAGGCGTTCAGAGCGCGCAAAAAAGAATCCGGTCGCGCCGGTCAATAGACGCGGCCCATCGAAGGTGGTCACTCTGGCGGTGGTAAAGAGAAGCGACTCTGCCATGCAACGCTGCACCGGCGATGGTTAGAAGCTGGACCGTTTAGGCAGCGTTTGCGCCTGCTCGATCATCTTCTGCAAGCATTCGGATGCAGAGGTGCGCAGACGGCTCAGTTCGCCCATCTCCGCCTCTGACGGATGTCGGCCAGCCTTGATCGCAGAAGCGAAGTTGTCCGCCGCTTCGCGTGCAGCTGACTCTGCCGAACGCCATGCCGCGTATGTTTGTAGGTGTTCCATGAATTCCTTGCCTGGGTATGTATCGGGCACAAATGCGCGAGCGCAATGCGGTCTTGAACGTCATCGAACATGTTTTCCGTTGGCCGGAGAAGCGCGGTCGTTCGCGTCTCGTGCAGCCCGCTCATGGGTCACGCATGCGTTGCAACCCGTGTCGAAGACGTGGGCTCACTTCCGTGTGCCATATGAGCCGGTGCGACGGAAGCACGAAGGGGCCCACAACACGAGCCCCGCCGCCGCATTGCAGTGCGAATGTCGGAAACATGCCCGCGGCGTCGTCCCGACATATTCCCGCGTCTGCTCAGGCATTCTTCGATTGCTCACAGCCCGAGCCGTGCAGTGCAGACTCTTGAGCGTGCGCAGGTATCGACTGGTGCACGTGGTTGTTGCTCCAGAACGCCCTATGCGCCGCTGACAACGCGATGCCTGCTTGCGTATCGCCAGTGTCGACGAGATGGCGATCACGCCGAGCGGCTTTGATCCAACGCCAAGCCATGAGGGACAGAACCATGGGCATGCACACTGTAGCGAACAGTGCATGCGCCGAGTGGGTGGGCGCCGAAATGGGCCCTTGCTTGGTCTGCATCGCGCACCTCTTGTTGGTGCGTCATCGGTGGCTCGACAGCCAGGGCACGAAGGAGGCTGTGACCACACTGTACTCCTTGGCGCGGGCAGAGGGGCTCAGAGGTCGCGGAGCGCCAATCCATGCCATCCAAACGGGCCTGCCGGTCCCGCTGCTCGGACACTTGGGCGATGGGAGTTTCCATTGCCTTGTTGCTCGCGGATCCGAAGGATCCGGCGCACGTCGATCTGGCCGAGGCCGTGTGCGCGCGTCTCGCGCACCGCGCGTTCCGCCGCGGCGGCACCTGCACGGGCGAGCACGGCGTGGGGCTGCACAAGCGGCCGTCCCTGCGCGAAGAGCACGGCGACGATGCGGTCGATCACATGGTGCGCATCAGACGAGCGCTGGATCCGAACACCAACCTCGATCCGGGTAAGGTGGTGGCGTGGACGCCTTAGCCAAAAAGGGCCCCCGCAGCTGCACTGACTGGCCGTGCCGGGCGGCTGCCTGGCGCGTGCACCGTGGATGAGAATTTTTTTTCGGAAAGCTGTCACAACGAACGGCGCTCGCGCGTCTGGAAGTCGACGGGCTGGCATGGTGCCGGCCCGCCAACTTCTGGAAGAAGGACTGCGACAACATGAAACGCGCGAACTGGTTTGCTGTGTCCCCCGAAGGTGCCAAGGCGGTTGGAGGGCTGCATCATTTCGTCACGACGGGCACGGCGCTGCCGTCCCGCCTGATCCACCTGGTGTTCCTGCGGGTGTCCCAGATCAACGGCTGCGCCCACTGCATCGACATCCACACCCGCGATCTCCTCAAGGAAGGCATGGCCGTCGACACCGTCGTGCTGGTGCCGGTCTGGCACGAAGCGGCTTATCTGTTCTCGGAGCACGAGCGCGCTGCGCTGGCCTGGGCCGAAGAGGTGACCCGCGTCAGCGAAACGCACGCGTCCGACGCGGCATACGCGGCAGCGGCCGCCGTGTTCTCGGAAAAGGAGTTGGTGGACCTCACGCTGACCATCGCGACCATGAACGCCATCAACTGCCTCGGGGTCAGTTTCCGCCTCAAGCCGCGGGCCAGAGCCGAGGCTTGAGCGGCCCCTGTCGCTCCCCAGCGGCTGCCCAGCCCGCCCGGCCGGCGCGGCGGCCGCGGTCGAGATGGGAGGCATCGGGTGCTTGTATCGCAGCCGGATGCGATCAGTCCGCCTTCAGCCTGGCGGCCTGCACCACCTGCTTCCACTTGACCTGCTCGTTCGCCATGAAGCTGCGCATCTGCTCCAGGCCCATGGTCTCGACCTCCGCCCCGTGGTCCTCCAGCCGCTTGGCGACCGCCTTGTCGGCCAGCACCTCGTTGATCACCTTGTTGAGCTGCTCCAGCACGGGCCTGGGCGTCTTGGCCGGGGCGAAGATCGCATACCACTGCGAGACGTCCACATCGTTGATGCCCTGCTCCTTGAGCGTGGGCACGTCGGGCAGCAGCGCAGAGCGCTTGCTTCCGGCCACGCCCATGGCCTTGAGCTTGCCGCTCTTGACGTAGGGGATGGCGGTGAACAAGCTGGGGAACATCACTTCGGTCTGGCCGCCGATGGTGTCGGTCACGGCCGGCGCGGAGCCCTTGTAGGGCACGTGCAGCAGGTCCACGCCCGTGGACAGCTTGAACATCTCCGCCGCGAAGTGCGGCGCCGTGCCGTTGCCGGCCGAGGCATAGCTCAGCGGCGACTTGCTGGCCTTGACGAGCGCGACGAGTTCCTTGGCGTTGTTGGCCTTGACCTTGGGATTGGCCACCATCAGCGTGGCGGAAGAGCCCACCATGGCGACCGGTTCGAAGTCCTTGACCGGGTCGTAGCGCAGCTTCTGCAGTGCCGGGTTCATCGCGTGGGTAGCGATGTAGCCCAGCATCAGCGTGTAGCCGTCGGCCGGGGCGCGCATCACGGCCTCGCTGGCGATGGCGCCATTGGCACCCGCCTTGTTGTCCACGATCACGGGTTGCTTGAGCACCTGCGACATGGCCTGCCCGATGGTGCGCGCCATGGCGTCGTTGGCGCCGCCGGCCGCGGTGGGCACGACGATGGTGATGGCCTTGTCGGGATACGCGGCCAGGGCGCTGGTCGCGGCCAGCGTGAAGGCGATGGCGGCCGTCGCGGCCAGGGTCGTGCGAATTGGCATTTGTCTACTCCGGTGGATGGCGAGGTTCTCGTGGGGCGGGCCGAATGGTCGGCGCGCCGGCCCCGCTTGTGAATTGCATCTTTCCGAACGATTGATGCACACTCTCTATCACTGCCCACAGCCCGCCTTCACCATGGCCATCAACTTCAACCTCAACGACCTGCAGGCCTTCCGCACGGTGGCAGAGTTGTCCAGCTTCCGCAAGGCGGCGGACGCGCTGCACGTGTCGCAGCCGGCCTTCAGCCGCCGCATCGAGAAGCTGGAGGAGGCGTTGGGCGTCAAGCTGCTGGAACGCACCACGCGCAAGGTCAGCCTGACGGCCGTCGGCCGCGACTTCGACCGCAAGGTGCAGCAGCTGCTGGACGAGCTGGACAGCACGCTGCTGGGCATCCGCGGCGTGGCCGGCACGCGCATGGGCGAGGTGACCATCGCCTGCGTGCCGTCCACGGTGTACTACTACCTGTCGCAGGTGGTGTCACGCTACCGCGAGCGCTACCCCAAGATCCGCGTCAAGGTGTTCGACGCCGGCGCCAACGACGTGCTGGCCGCCGTGGCGCGCGGCGAGGCCGACTTCGGGCTGAACTTCATCGGCAGCCAGGAGCCCGACATCGAGTTCACCCCGCTGCTGGAGGAGCGTTTCGTGGCCGCCTGCCGGCGCGACCACGCACTGGCCAAGAAGCGCAAGGTGGCCTGGGCCGAACTGGCGCAATCCGACTTCATTTCCGTCAGCAAGAGCTCGGGCAACCGGCTGCTGCTGGACCAGGCGCTGGCCGGCCTGCCGGGACGGCCGGAGGCCGTCTACGAAGCCCAGCACGTGACGACCATGCTGGGCTTGGTGGAGGCGGGGCTGGGGGTGGCGGCCGTGCCCTCGCTGGCCATGCCGGGCGCCGACCATCCGCTCTTGGTCAGCGTGCCGCTGGTGGATCCGGTGGTCACGCGCAAGGTGGGCCTCATCCGCCGCAAGGGCCGGCCGCTGGCGCCGGCGGCGCAGCAGATCTACGAGTTCTTCCTGGAGATGAAGGGCAGGCGGCGTGGCGCGGTGGGCAGGGCGGCGGCGGCACACCGGGTGTGATGCACACTGCACCGCATGCGCAACTTCTTCGAAAGCCCCTTCAAAGGCAGGCTGCTCAGCGAGCAGATGACCAACCCCAACATCCAGGTCGGACGGTTCAGCTATTACTCGGGCTACTACCACGGGCACGGCTTCGACGATTGCGCGCGCTACCTGCTGCCGGACCGCGACGACGTCGACAAGCTGATCATCGGCAGCTTCTGCTCGATCGGTTCGGGTGCCTCGTTCATCATGGCGGGCAACCAGGGACACCGGGCCGACTGGGCATCGTCATACCCGTTCTTCTACATGCAGCAGGAGCCCGCTTTCGCCGCTGCGCAGGACGCGTTCGTTCCGGCCGGAGACACCGTGGTGGGTAACGACGTCTGGATCGGCAGCGAGGCGATGGTCCTGCCGGGTATTTCCATCGGCCACGGTGCCGTCATCGGCAGCCGCGCCGTGGTCACGCGGGACGTGGAGCCTTATGCCATCGTCGCAGGAAACCCCGCCCGGGAGATCCGCAAGCGGTTCCCGCCGGACCAGGTGGCGATGCTGCTCGAGATGCGGTGGTGGGATTGGCCTCTGGCAGCCATTCAGGCGGCCATGCCCTTGATCTGCTCGGGCGACATTCCGGGCCTGCACCGGCACTGGCGCTCCACGCGCTGAGCGCGACCTGCTACGCCCGCGCGGCCAGCACCCGGTCCACCATCACGCCGGCCTGGCCCAGGTGGTTGGCGGGCTCGCACATCGCCTCCAACTGCGCGCGCGTGACGTGTTTGATGATCTCCGGGTGCACGGCCAGGATCTCGATCAGCGGCCGGTCGGTGGCGATGGCCTCGCGGCACAGGTCGTACACGAGGTCGTGCGCGTACTCGCGGCCGATGTAGGGCCCCAGGCCCATCATCACGGCCTCGGACATCACGAGGCCGTTGGTCAGCGCGATGTTGGAGCGCATGCGGCCTGCGTCCACTTCCAGGCCCTTTAGGATGAACTTGGTCTGCTTCAATGCGCCGGACATCAGGCAGAAGATCTCGGGCAGCGACACCCATTCGATCTCCCAGGGGCCGGTGGAGCGCTCGTGGTCGGCCACCATCGCGTCCATGAGCGCAGCGGCGTGCTGGCGCGCCACCGAGATGTTGGCGTGGATGTACAGGCAGGAGATGGGGTTGCGCTTTTGCGGCATGGTGGACGAGGAACCGCGCCCGGGCGCGAAGGGCTCGAAGACCTCGGCCACCTCGGTCTGCATGAGGAGCTTGACGTCCATCGCGATCTTGCCCAGCGAGCCGCCGACCAGCCCCAGGAAGGCGCCGACCTCGGCGACGGTGTCGCGCACCGTGTGCCAGGAGATCAGCGGCTGGGCCAGGCCCAGCTCCTGCATCAGCGCGGCCTGGGTTTCCATCGCGCCCTTCTCCAGCGATGACAACGTGCCCGAGGCGCCGCCGAACTCGCCCATCAACACACGGGGCTTGAGCTGCTGCAGCCGCTCTCGGTGGCGGTCGATGCCCGCGAGGATGCTGGCCATCTTGTAGCCGAAGGTGATCGGCGTGGCCTGCTGCAGGTTGGAGCGGCCGATGATGGGCGTGTCGCGGTACGTTTTCGCGAGCGCGGCCAGTGCCTCGCCGATCTCGTCCAGGTCCTGCTCGACCAGGGCCAGGCCCTCGCGCATCTGCAGCACGGCGGCGGTGTCGGTGATGTCTTGCGTGGTGGCGCCCCAGTGGCAGTACTCGCCGAGCTTGTCCCGGCAATTGGCGTTGATCTGGTTGACCACCGCGATGATGGGGTAGCCGATCTGCTCGGTCTTGGCCTTGAGCCTGTCCCAGTCGATCTGCGAGAGCTCGCAGTTGCGCACGATCTCGTCGGCGGCCTCCTGCGGGATGATGCCGAGCCGGCCCTGCACCTTGGCCAGCGCGCGCTCGATGTCCAGGTACTTGGCGGTGCGGTTCTCGTCGGACCAGACGGCGCGCATGCGCGCGTCGCTGAACATGTCGCCGAAGATGCGCGAATCGATGATGGTGGCTGCCATGGCGGTCTCTGGTTGGGGAAGTTGGTCTAGATGGCCTGCGCGGCGCGCAGCGCGGCGATGTCGCCGCTGGCGTAGCCGAGTTCGGCCAGGATGGCGTCGGTGTGCTGGCCCAGCGCGGGCACCGGGTCCATGCGCGGGCCGGTGTTCCAGCTGCCCGGCGGCAGCATGGCGGGCAGCGGGCCCTGCGGCGAGCCGACCTCGGTCCAGCGGCCGCGGGCCTTCAACTGCGGATGCGCCCAGACCTCGGCCATGGTGTTGACCTTGGCGTTGGCGATCTGGGCCCGCTCGAGCCGCTCGACCACCTGCGCGGCCGTGAGCGAAGCGAAGGCGTCGACGATGATCTGGCGCAGCGCATCGCGCTCGGCCACGCGCTTGAAGTTGGCGCTGAAGCGCGGGTCGCTTGTTAGGCCCGGCTGCTGCAGCACGGTGGTGCAAAAGCTGGCCCATTCGCGCTCGTTCTGTAGCCCCAGCATCACGCTGACGCCGTCGCCGGCCGGAAACGGGCCGTAGGGGTAGATGGTGGCGTGGGCGGCGCCCGTGCGCGGCGGCGGCGGGGCGCCCTCGAAGGCGTAGTACAGCGGGTAGCTGGTCCACTCGGCCAGCGCTTCGAGCATGGAGATGTCGATGCGCTGGCCGCGTCCGGTCTGGCTGCGCTGCATCAGCGCGGCCAGGATGTTGGTGTACGCGTACATGCCGGCCGCGATGTCGGCGATCGAAGGGCCGGCCTTGCAGGGTTCTTCGGGCGTGCCGGTCACCGACACGAAGCCGGCCTCGCTCTGGATCAGCAGGTCGTAGGCCTTCTTGTCGCGGTAGGGGCCGGGGTTGGCCAGGTCGTCGCCGTAGCCGGAGATGTCGCAGACGATGAGGCCCGGCTTGCGCAGCGAGAGCGTCTCGTAGCCCATGCCCAGCCGCGCGGCGGCACCGGGCGCGAGGTTCTGCACGACGACGTCGGCCTTCTCGAGCACCAGGCGTTCCAGCACCTTGGCGGCCTCGGGGTGCTTGACGTCCAGCGTGAGGCTCTCCTTGGAGCGGTTGGTCCAGACGAAATGCGAGGCCAGGCCGCGCACCCGCTGGTCGTAGCCGCGCGCGAAGTCGCCGCTGCCCGGCCGCTCGATCTTGATGACGCGCGCGCCCAGGTCGGCGAGCTGGCGGGTGGCGAACGGCGCCGCGATGGCGTGTTCCAGCGTGATGACGGTGATGCCCTTGAGGGGTTGCATGGTGTTCGTGCCTTCTATCTCATCAGATCGTTGTGTTGGCGCGGGACGCGCATTCAGCATGACGAACCAGCCCAGTGCACCCGCGGAACTGGCTCTGCCAGGCCGCTGGGTGCGCCCCCCTCGCGGAGCAGAGGGGGGTTGGCGGAGCGCGCAGCGCGGAGACTGGGGGGTGTTACTTCAATGCCGCGGTGGCGTCCATGGTCAGCCAGCCCTCGTGGTCCGAGGCCCACAGCCGCACGGTCTTGCCGTCGGCCTGCAGTTCGCCGTTCACGTGGAAGGGATGCAGGTCGAAGGTCGGGCGCACGGCCTTGAAGCGGAAGTCGGCTACGTCGGCATCCGGCAGCTGGCGGCGCAGCAGGTCCATGAGCAGGGTCGCGATCAGGGGGCCGTGCACGATCAGGCCGGGATAGCCTTCGACCTCGGTCACGTACTTGCGGTCGTAGTGGATGCGGTGGCCGTTGAAGGTCAGCGCCGAGTAGCGGAACAGCAGCACGTCATCAGGGACGATCTCGCGGCGCCAGGTACCGCGCCCCGCGGGCTCAGGCGGCGGTGCCACGTCGCCTGGCCGTTGCGCCTCGCGGTAGACGATGTCGTGGAACTCCACGAGCGCCGGATCGGTGGCGCCATTGCAGCGGATTTCATGGCGCACCTTGACGAACACGAGCCGACCGGTGCGGCCGGTCTTGCTGCGCACGCCGTCGATGGTGGAGGTGCGCGCGACCTGGTCGCCGACACGGATGGGCGCATGGAAGCTGAACTGGCTGCCCGCCCACATGCGGCGCGGCAGCGGCACGGGCGGCAGGAAGCCGCCGCGTTTGGCGTGCCCGTCGGCCCCGATCTCCGACTGCCGGTGCATGGGCAGGAAGTAGAGCCAGTGCCACAGCGGGGGCAGGGGCGATCCCGCGGGCACTGCGTTTGGCGGATGGTCCAGCGTGGCGCCCAGGGCCACCACCGGGGTGGGTGTGATCGTGTCTTGGACGGTCTCTGTGCGTCCGATCCATGCGTCCAGCGTTGTGAGGTCTGTCTTCAACGGAATCTCCATGCGGGCTCGGCGGCCGATGCAGCCATGCAGGAAGTCTCGGAGATCGTCGATCGGGCGTGAAGTGCAATGTTCGGAATAATTGATGCATGCGGTGCAACATTGAGGAACGCGAGGCTCACCCTGAGCTCACCATGGTCCGGGGATGGCCGAACAGCCTGGCCGGGGCGGTCGCCGAGGCCGTGTGTGCAAGAGCGGCACAATGCCACGGTGGACGACCCCATCGGCAACAGCTTCCAGGCCTTCGCGGCCAGCCAGCAGGCCAGGCTCGAGGCCGAGTCGCGCATGTTCGCCTCGGCGCTGGACCTGCAGGCCCCTCCAGACACCAGCCTCTTGAAGGCCATGCAGGTCGAGCGGCGGCGCGAGATCTTCTGCCTGCGCACGCTGCTGCACTTCTCCGAAGAAGCGGCCGAACGCGCGCGTGCCTTGACGCAGCGCCTGCCCCGGCGGCCGCCTTCCTGATCCGGAGCCGGGCACGGCGCTTGCCCTGGTCGGGCATGGCCTCGATCCACACCTTCCCCCGCGCGCTGCCGCGCCGCCGCATCCTGACCTGGCATGTGCACGGCAACTACCTCTACTACCTGAGCCAGGTGCCGCACGATTTCTACCTCGTGACCGACGCCGGCCGCACGCCTGGGCGCAGCGGCCGCAGCGGCACGCTGCCCTGGGGCGACAACGTGCACGAAGCGCCGGTCGAGCAGCTGCAGGCCATGGCGTTCGATCTCGTGCTCTACCAGTCGCGCCAGAACTGGGACGAAGACCGCCTCACGCTGCTGTCCGACGCCCAGCGCGCATTGCCGCGCATCTACCTGGAGCACGACCCGCCGCAGCAGAACCCGACCGACCAGCGCCATTGGGTCGACGACCCGGGCGCACTGCTGGTGCATGTGACGCCCTTCAACGCGCTGATGTGGGATGGCGGCCGCACGCCCCAGCGCGTGATCGAGCACGGCGTGCAACTGCTGGCGCCGGCACGCTACACCGGCCGGCGCGCCTGCGGCATCATGGTCGTGAACCAGCTGCAGCGCCGCGGCCGCAAGCTCGGGCTGGACCTGTACCAGGCCGCGGCCAGCCAGCTGCCGCTCGACCTGGTCGGCATGGAAAGCAGCCTGGTCGGCGGGCTCGGCGAGATCGACAACGCGGCGCTGCCGGCCTTCATGGCCGACTACCGCTTCTTCTACCACCCGGTGCGCTACACCAGCCTGGGCCTGGCGCTGATCGAGGCCATGGCCGTGGGCCTGCCCGTCGTGGGCCTGGCCACCACCGAGCTGTCCACGGTCATCCGTTCCGGCGTGAACGGCTACATCGATACCCGGCCCGAGCGGCTGGTCCAGGCCATGCGTGAACTGCTGCGTGACCCCGATCTGGCCGAGCAATGGGGCGAGGCCGGCCGGCGCACGGCGGCCGAGCGTTTCGGCATCGAACGCTTCGTGGCCGACTGGCTGGCCACCATCGCCGAGCTCACCAGCTGACGGCCGGGCCGCCGGCCTGCTGCAGCGGCAGGCGGGCGGTGGCCAGCGGCAGCGCAGCCTCGTCGGGCGTGCGCGGGCTGGCCAGGCGGCGCGCGAAGTCGTCGATGGTGCGGCGCAAGCCCTGGGCCAGCGGAACCTGGGGCGACCAGCCCAGCACGCGCCGGGCCAGCGCGATGTCCGGGCAGCGCCGGCGCGGGTCGTCCTGCGGCAGCGGGCGGTAGACCAGCTGCGCACTGCTGCCGGTCAGCGCCAGCACCTCGGCGGCCAGCGTGCGCATGGTGATCTCGTGCGGGTTGCCCAGGTTGACCGGGCCCGTGCCGTCGGACTCCATGAGCCGCAGCAGGCCCTCCACCGTGTCGTCGACGAAGCAGAAGCAGCGCGTCTGCGCGCCGTCGCCGTACAGGGTGATGTCCGCACCATGCAGGGCCTGCACGATGAAGTTGCTGACAACGCGCCCATCGTCGGGCAGCATGCGCGGCCCGTAGGTGTTGAAGATGCGCGCCACGCGCACGGCCACGCCGTGCTGACGCAGGTAGTCGAAGCACAGCGTTTCGGCGCAGCGCTTGCCTTCGTCGTAGCAGGCGCGCGGGCCGATGGTGTTCACGTCGCCGTGGTAGTCCTCGCTCTGCGGATGCTGGGCCGGGTCGCCGTAGATTTCGCTCGTGGAGGCCTGCAGCAGCCGCGCGCCGCAATGGCGGGCCAGTTCCAGCATGCGCCAGGTGCCCAGCACGCTGGTGAGCGTCGTGCCGACCGGGTCCTGCTGGTAGTGCGGCGGGCTGGCCGGGCAGGCCAGGTTGTAGATGCGGTCCACCTGCAACGCCAGCGGTGCGGTGACGTTCTGCTCGACGAAGCGAAAGCGAGGGTGCGCCTGCAAGTGGGCCAGGTTGTCGCGCGTGCCCGAGCTGAGGTTGTCCAGCCCCACGACGCGGTGGCCGCGTTCGAGCAGGCGGTCGCACAGGTGGCTTCCCAGGAAGCCGGCCGCGCCGGTGACGAGGATGTCGTGGGTGGAAGGCACGGGCAGTCTCCAGGGTCAGGGGAACAAAGTGCGAAAGCGCCAGGCGCCGCGCAGCCGCCAGTAACAGGCGAGGAAGGGGATCGCCACGGAAGTCACGAGCATCTCGGCCACATGGCCCGGCGCATGCGAGGCGCCGCGCAGGCGCCGCAGCGCGAACACCAGGCAGCCCGCCAGCGCCAGCGCAGCGAACGCACCGGCCCAGCCACCCTGGCCGGCCAGCGCGGTTCCCAGTGCCGCGAGGCCGGCGCCCACGACCAGCGCGTAGAGCCAGGGCGGCCGGCGCCGGATGCGGCTGCGGAACAGGGCAGGGTGCTTGGCGTACAGCAGCGCATCGAAGTACACATTGGCCTGCTGCGCCATCGAGATGCCCCAGCGCACCGGCCGCACCGGGTGCACGACCACGGCGCGCTCGGCCCGGCCGACGCCGCCGTAGCGCTCCAGCAGCGCGAACTGCAGGTCCGAGTCCTCGCGCCAGGCGCGTGTGAAGCGCGCGTCGAAGCCGCCCACGCCCAGCAGCGCGTTGCGCCGTACGAAGGCATTGGCGGTCACGAACTCGGCGCGCTCCAGGCCCTGGGTCATGCGCGCATGGTCGGTCGGCGCTCCGTCCACGGGCACGACGACGCGGCCGCCGGCGGCCACCAGGCCGCCTTCGAGCGCGCGCAGGCCCTCGGCCAGCCAGTCGGGCGCGGGCACGGTGTCGTCGTCGGTGAACGCGATGATGGGCGCGCGCGTGCTGCGCCAGCCCGTGTTGCGGGCGCCGGCCGGCCCGCGTGTGCCCTCGGCGCGGGCGTAGCGCAGGCGCGGCCGCGTGCCGCCGCCTTCGGCCAGCGTGCGCACCAGTGCCTCGGTCTCGGCGCACGGGCCGTCGTCCACGACGACGATCTCCCAGCCGTGCACCAGTCCCTGCTGCTGCAGCAAGGCCTGCAGGCAGCGGCGCAGCAGGGTCGGGCGCCTGCAGGTGGCGATCACGACGGCGACCTCGGGCGCCGCCGGGTCGGTGGCTGCGAAGCGGCTCACCGCGGCTTCTCCAGCAGGAAGGGCCCCAGCACGAGCGCGTCCAGCGGCGTGCTGAAAAAGGCGTCCAGCGCGTCCTTGGGCGTGCAGACCACGGGCTCGCCGCGCACGTTGAACGAGGTGTTGATCAGCACGGGCACGCCGGTCCGCTCACCGAACGCCTGCAGCAGCGCGTGCAGGCGCGGGTTGTCCTCGGCCGTGACGGTCTGCACGCGCGCCGTGCGGTCCTGGTGGCAGGCGGCCGGGATGCGCGCGGCCTGCTCGGGCCGCACGTCGTACAGGAACAGCATGAACGGCGCCTCGCCGCCGTTGGCCTCGGCTGGCGTGAACCATTCGGCCAGGCGCTCGCGCGGCACCACGGGCGCCACCGGACGGAAATCCTCGCGGTCCTTGAGCTCGTTGATGCGCGCCTGCATGCCGGCATCCAGCGGCGAGGCCAGGATGGAGCGCGCGCCGAGCGCGCGCGGCCCGAACTCCATGCGGCCCTGGAACCAGCCCAGCACGGCGCCGCGCGCCAGCAGCTCCGAGGCGCGCGCGGCCACGTCGTCCAGCCGCCGGTAGGGCAGCTTGGCCCAGCGCAGCAGGGCTTCGATCTCCTCGTCCGCAAAGGCCGGGCCCAGGTAGGCATGGCGCATGGACCAGGGGCGCGTCGCCAGCGGCGTGGCGCCGTCGGCCTCGGGCGCGTTGCCCGCGCGTTCGCGCGCATCGGTCCACAGCGCCGCGCCCAGCGCCGTGCCCGCATCGCCCGCGGCCGGCTGCACCCACACCGATTCGAAGATGCCGCTGTCGCGCAGCATGGCGTTCATGACGCAGTTCAGTGCCACGCCGCCGGCCATGGCCAGCCGCGCCTGGCCGCTGGCCTCGCGCAGCCAGCGTGCGATGTGCAGCACGGTCTGCTCCAGCACCACCTGCAGCGAGGCGGCCAGGTCGAAGTGCTGCGGTTCCAGCGGCGTGCCGCGCTGGCGCGCCGGGCCGGCCAGCGCAACCAGGTCGACCGGGTCGATGCGGTAGCCGCCCGCCGGCAGCAGGCCGATGTGGGCGCGCAGCGCCGAGGCGAAACGCGGCTGGCCCATCGCGGCCAGCGCCATGACCTTGTACTCGTCCGAGGAGTGCAGAAAGCCCAGGTGGGCCGTGACCCGCTCGTACAGCAGGCCCAGCGAGTGCGGCATGCGCACCTCGCCCAGCGCACGGTAGTGCCCGTCCGCGTAGACGCCGTAGCCGGTGGTGGCGTCTTCGCCGCGGCCGTCCAGCGTCATCACGGCGCAGCTGTCGTAGGGGCTGGCCAGGAAGGCGCTGGCCTGGTGGCTGAGGTGGTGGCCGACGAAGTGGAAGCGGTAGGGCCCGTCGGGCCGCGCGCCCTGCAGCCGCGCCTGCAGGTGGTGCGGCGCGCCGTCGGCCAGCTGGCGCGGCGCGTTGACGATGTAGGCGGCGAACAGCGGGTCCCAGGGGTTCTCCCAGGGCCCGACCGGCTGCGCCGAGGGCTCCAGCGGCAGCGCGATGGCGGCGTCGGCGCGGCCGGCAAGGAAACGCGCCGGGTCGTAGCTGTAGGCCACGTGGTCGACATCGGTCAGGCGCAGGCCGGCCTGGCGCAGGCAGTCGTCGATGGCATGGAAGGGCAGCTCCCAGGCCGTGAACGGCAGCGGCCGCTTGGCGTGCTTGATGCGCGTGAAGCGCTCCTCCTCGCTGGCCGCCACCACCGCGCCGTCGACGACCAGGGCCGCCGCGCTGTCGTGGAAGGCCGCGTTGATGCCCAGTGTGATCATGCGGCCTCCCTGGCGCCGGCCTGCAGCAGTTCGAGCGCGGCCGCGGCCACGTCGGCCGGCGCGACCCGGGCCAGGCAGTCGTGGTGGCCGGCCGGACAGGTGCTGCGCAGGCAGTGGCGGCAATCGACATCGTGGAACAGCACGCGCGCGGGCACCTGCCAGGGCGTGTGCTGCGGATTGGTCTGCGCGTACAGCACGACCACCGGCGTGCCCAGCGCGGCCGCCATGTGCACGGGGCCGGTGTTGTTGGCCACCAGCACGCGCGCACCGGCCAGCAGCGCGCCGAGCTCGCCCAGGTCCAGCGCACCGGCCAGCGCCAGCGAAGGCATGGCCATGCGGCTGCGCACCTGCTCGACCAGGGCCTGCTCCGATGCGCTGCCCGTGAACACCGGCATGAGGCCGCTCTGCCGCGCGATGGCATCGGCGGCGGCGGCGAAGCCCTCGGGCGCATAGCGGCGCGAGGCCGCGCTCGCGCCCACGTGCACGACGAAGTAGGGGCGGCTGGCGCTGCCGGCGGCGGCCGCCAGGCGCTGGCGCCAGCGGCGCGCGGGCGCGGACGGCACCTGGAACACCAGCGGCCCGCCGCCCGTGCCGATGCCCAGCTGGCGCACCAGGTCCAGCTGGCGCTGCACCTCGTGGCGCATGCCGGTCTGCACCTGGTCGGTGTCGCGCACCCAGTCGCTGAGCAGGCCATACGGGTTCTCGCGGCTGTGCGCGAGCCGCAAGGGGATGCCGGCCAGCCGGCACAGCAGCGCCGCCGGCAGCGCGCTCTGCGTGCAGACCGTGAAGACGATGGCCGCGTCGAACCCGGCGAGGGCCAGGCGCTGCAGCAGCGCGTGGTCGGCCTGCGCGCCATCGCCTGCGGGCGAGCGCACCCAGGGTGCGTCGTAGGCGATGGCGTCGTCCAGCATGGGCAGGTGCGCCAGGGCGGCGGCGCCGGCGGGCGAGGCGAGCAGCGTCATGCGCGCCTGCGGCAGCGCCTGGCGCAGGGCCGCGAGCGCCGGCGTGGTCATGAGCAGGTCGCCCAGGTTGTCCAGCCGCACCACGAGCAGGCGGCGCACCTGCGCCCAGCGTGCGTCGATCACAGCCATGGCCGCTCCTGGGCGGCCAGCGCGAGCCGGCCTGCGCCAGCGGCATGGACGCTGCGCCGCGCGGGCACCGGCACGCGCCGGATGCCCCGGTAGACGCCGAGCAGGCCGTCGACCACCTTGTCCCAGGTGAACAGCCGCTGCACGCGGCGGCGCCCCGCCGCACCCAGGCGCGCGGCCAGCGCCGGATCCTGCTGCAGCAGCGCGAGCCGCGCGGTCAACGCGGCGGGGTCGTGCGGCGGCACCAGGAAGCCGGTGGCACCGTCCACCACCGAATGGCGCAACCCGCCCACGTCGCTGGCCAGCACCGGGATCGCGCAGGCCATGGCTTCCAGCGGCGTGATGCCGAAAGGCTCGTACCACGGTGTGGAGACGAACACGTCGGCGGCGGCGTAGAAGGGGCGCAGCGCATGGCGTGCGCGGTGGCCCGTGAATTGCACCTCGGCGGCAATACCGAGCTCGCCTGCGAGCGCGCGCAGCCGGCCGATCTCGGGCGTGCGCGCCGCATCGGGTTCGGGCGTTTCGCCACCGACCACGAGCAGGCGGGCGCGCCGGCCGGGGGGCAGCCGGTCGCGCAGCAGGGCCATCGCGTGCACCACGTTGTCCACGCCCTTGCGCGGCACCAGCCGGCCCAGCTGCAGCACCAGGAATTCATCGGGCTCCAGCCCGAGCGCGCGGCGCGCCTCGGCGCGGTCCATGGGCGCGAACTCCTGCGGGTCGAAACCGCAAGGCACCAGCGCCAGGCGCTGCGGTGCCGCGTTGTACAGACCGATGAGGTCGGCGCGGTCCTGCGGGCACTCGGCGATCACGGCATCGGCATCGCGCACGCAGTCGCGCTCGATCTCGATGCGCTCGGGCGGGAACGTGTCCGCCGATTTCTGGTGCTGCAGCCTCACCAGGCCCAGCGCATGGAAGGTGATCGCGAACGGCAGGCCCAGGCGCTGCTGCAGGTGCCGCGCGACCAGGCCGGACATGAAGAAGTTCGCATGCGCGAGGTCGTAGGCGTTGTGGCGCATCCACCGTTCGCAACTGCGCATGAACTGCGGCATGTGTTGCAGCAGGTCTTCCTTGCGCACGTAGCGGTCCGGGCCGGCCGCCACATGCACCACGCGCGCCCCGCGGCACAGGGGCTGCACGTCGGGCAGGCCGGGTGCGTCGCGGCGCGTGAACACGTCCACGCGGTGGCCGCGCCGCGCCAGCGTGCGCGCCACGTGGTCCACATAGATGTTCTGTCCGCCGGCGTCGACGCCGCCGGCCGGCGCGAGCGGCGACGCGTGCTCGCTGATCAGCGCAATGCGCAAGCCTGTGTTCATGGTGTTGTCGCTTCTGTGGCGCCGGAAACCGCTCCGGCCTCGCCTGGGCACCATGGCAATGGGCATGCCCGGGCCGTGCGCGGCGGGCCTGCGCCATGCCGTGCAGCCGCCTGCAGACCACCTCTTTCGCCTCCACTTGCGGCCGCTGGCTGGCACGTCGCGCGGTGCCGAGCCCCGGTTCGACGGGGCCCCGGCGTGGTGCTGGCGGCCTGCCTGCGCCGAGGTGCAGCGGCTCACAGACAGGGCGGCCGGGCGGGGCCTGCCGGCGGTGCCCACCGACCGGTAAGCGCTGCCGCAGTTCTTTCAGAGGGTGAAGCCGTCCAGGCGCGCGTCCATGGCCCGGCGCAGCGAAGCGCCCTCCAGGGGCTTGACCAGGTAGGCGTCGAACCCGGCCTGGCGTGCCGACTGCAGCGCGCGCGGGCGGCCATAACCGGAGACCGCCACGAGCCGACCTGCATAACCGGCCGCGCGTGCGCGCCGCGCCAGCGTGAGCCCGTCCATGCCCGGCATGCCGAGGTCGACCAGCGCGACATCGGGCCATTCGGCCAGCAGCAGCGCCAGGCCGGCGGCGCCATCGGCCGCACTGAGCACCGCGTGGCCGGCATGGGCAAGCAGGGCGGCCGTGGCTTCGCGCAGGTCGGCATGGTCTTCCACCAGCAGCACGCGGCGTGGCGTACCGTCGCGGGCACCGTCCCCGGGCGTTCGGCCTGCGGGGGCGGGCCCACCGTCCGCCCCCGGGGCGGAGTCGAGCAGTCGGTCCAGCAGTTCGGTGAGCCGCCGCGTCTGCCGCTGCACGATGGCCACGGCGCGCTGGGCCAGCGCGGGGCCGCCGGCACCGCTGTGCAGCACCTCGGCCGCACCCGCGATGGCGCCCAGCGGGTTGCGCAGCTCGTGGCCCAGCATCAGCAAAAACGCGTCCTTGGCCCGGCTTTCGGCCTGGGCTTCGCGCCGCGCGGCATGTTCGTGCACGGCCGCCCGGCGGTGGCGCCGCTCGGCCCGCTTGAGGCCGGTGGCGTCCACCGCCAGACCGACCATCTGCAGCGGGCGGCCACCGTCCTGGTAGTGGCACGCCAGCCGCAGCGACAGCCAGCGCCCGGTGTTGCCGGCCACGCGGAAGTCCAGCTGCACGCGCGCGCGCTGGTGCGCCAGCGCGGCGGCCAGCTGGGCGCGCAGGGCCGGCAGATCCTCGGGCGCCACGGCGGCCAGCCAGTCGCGCAGCCGGCCCTGCAGGGGCAGCGGCGCCAGGCCCAGCAGGCGCGCCATGCCGGCGCTGCAGGCCAGCGCGTCGGCGCCGAAGCGGAACTCCAGAACGCCGGCCTGGCCCGCATCCTGCGCCAGTTCGACCAACGCCTGCTTGGCCTCGAGCGCCCGATGCGCCCGCTCCAGGTCGGCCAGCGCGGTCTTGAGCGGCGTGACGTCCATGACGGCGCTGAGCGCGCCGCGCGCACGGCCGTCGGCGTCGTGCAGCGGCACGGCGCTGGCGACCACATGCAGCACCGGCGCCCCGGCGCGGTGCAGCTCCAGCTCGGTCTGCGGCACCGAGCGACCCGTGCGGCAGGCGCGCTGCAGCGGCTGCTCGCCGGGCTCCAGCCGGCGACCGGCCTGGAACACGCCAATGCTGCCGGCCGGCGGCGCGGCCGCGCCCAGCAGTGCGTCCATGGCCGGGTTGCACTGCACCTGGGCACAGGCGCCGTCGCGCGCGAAGGCCAGGCCGATCGGGCTGCCATGGAACAGCGCCTCGAACTCGTCGGCGCGGCGCTGCAGCTGGTCGGCTGCGACGCGGTCGGCCCGCCGCGCGGCTGCCAGTGCCTCGCTCAGCAGCACGATCTCGCGCACGGCCAGCGGGCCCGGCGGCGGAGCCCGGCCTTGCAACGCGAGCGCACCCAGGGGCCGCGTGACCTGCAGCGCGAGCAGCAGCGCCAGCGAGACGCCCAGCAGCAGGCTGGCGCCGGTGGTGGCCACGGTCTGCAGCATGCGCGTGCGCTCGGCCTGCTCCAGCGGCTCGGCCAGGGCCGACGCGGTGGCGAGCCAGTCGGCCTCGCGCAGCGGGCGTGCGGCCACCAGCGCGGCGCGGCCGTCGTCCAGCATCAGCCGCTGCGTGCCGGCGGGCGACGGCTGGTGCGCGGGCCAGGCCCGGGGCACGGCGCCGGCGAGGGCCTCGCCCGCCTGTGTCATGAGGCCCGGCAGGGCCGCATCGGCCGGCGCGGCCGCCACGAGTGCCGGCCACCAGCGCGCCTCGAAGCGCACCCCCAGCCACTGGTGCAGCTGGCCATCCCGGTACAGCGGCAGCGCGGCCAGGATCTGGCCGGACGGCAGGCGCACGACCAGGTGGGCGGCGCTGCCCGAGGCATGGCGCAGCAGCCTGGGCAGCGCATCGGCCAAGGCCACGTCGGCCGTATCGGCCAGCGTGGCGCCCTCGCCGTCGGCCATGAAGACGCTGGCCCAGGCCGGCTGCATGCGCTGGCGCGCGCGCAGCAATGGCAGGCGCGGTGCGCCTTCGCGCAGCGCTGGCGCATCGGACAGCGCGGCCAGCGCGTCGAAGGTGGCGCGCAGCTCCCGGTCGGCCTGCTGTGCCAGCGCCACCGCGCTGGCCTGCAGACCCGCATCCACGCGCGCCCGGGTCTGTGCCGCCTCGCTGGCCACGCGCCAGGCCAGCACCAGCGCGATCGGCACGCTGGTCAGCAGGATCACGGCCACGAAGTAACTGCGCAGGCTGGGTGCAGGCCAGCGTTCCAGCAGGCGCCGCAGCCGCGCGCCTGCGCGTTTTGCGGCAGGGCGGGGGGTTGCGGCCGGGTGCGCTGCGTTCATGCGCGCAGCTCCGGCGCGCCGGCCGGCACGCGGCTTGCTGCGCCGCGGCCATGGAACCCAGCCCACCCGCACCGGCGCGAACCGTGTCCGTCCTGCCCGACCTGCGCAGCGCCGAGACCTTGCTCGGCTGGTCGGTGGTGGACCGTCACGGCAGCCCGCTGGGCACGGTGCAGCAGCTGCTGTGCGACCTGCGCACGGGCAGGATCGTCTACGCCCTGGTCGCCAGCGGCGGTTTCGTGGGGCAGGGCGAGGCGCGCTTCGCGCTGGACTGGAGCGGACTGGAAGCGGCCGATGGGCCGCAGCGCTTCATCTGGCACGGCGCAGCGCCGCAACCGCAGTGAGGGCAGAGAAGTGCGCATGGCGGGTCACTCCGGCCGGCCGCCGCCGGATTCTTCGCGCTCGATGAGCCGCACCAGGCCGTCGGCCTGGTGCCGCGCCGCATGCGCCTCGCGCCCCGCCTGCAACGCGGCCTGGGCGTCCATCCGCCCGCTCAGCACCACGCCGATCGCGCGCGGGCCGTGGGCCAGCGCACAGGTGCGCAGCAGCGGATCGATCGCGGGCCGCGTGTGGTTGACCCTGGGGCCGTGCGAGAGCCGCAGCCGCTGCTTGCCGGCGAGCAGGGGGGCATCGGCCGGCGCCACGTAGACCACGCCGGGCCGCAGCGGCTCGCCGTCGCAGGCGTCGCGCGCGGACAGCACGCCTTCTGCGGTCAGCCGGCGCGCCAGGCCGCTGCGGTAGGGCCCGATGTGCTGCACCACGAGCACCGGGGCGGGGAAGTTGACCGGCAGCTGCGCGATCAGCGCGACGAGCGGCGCCAGGCCGCCGGTGGAGGCGCCGATCGCCACCGCCCAGCTGGCCTCCGTCTCATCCCCTGTGCCGCCCCGGCTGGGATCCATGCGCATGCTCCTTGACGCCGATCGCCCCGGCCGGCAATCGGCGTGCCGGGGCGTGCGTCTGGCGCTTCAGCCCTGGCGCGCGGCCCAGAGCTGGTCGAGCAGGGCGAGCAGTTCGGCCACGTCCACGGGCTTGACGAGGTGGCCGTCGAAGCCGGCCGCGCGCGCGGCCTGGCGGTCGTTCTCCTGGCCCCAGCCCGTGGCCGCCACGAGCACGGCCTGCCGCCCCCAGTCGCTCTCGCGGATGCGGCGTGCGACCTCGTAGCCGCTCAGGTCAGGCAGGCCGATGTCCAGCACCACGGCCTTGGGACGCAGCTGCGGTGCCAGCGCCAGCGCCTGGGCGCCGGTGGCCGCCGTGTGCACCGCGCGGCCGGCCATCTGCATGGCCATGGCCAGGCTCCAGACGGCGTCCTGGTTGTCGTCGACCAGCAGCACCTGCTGCAGCGGCGCGACGGCGCTGGGGGAAGCCGCGTGATCCTGGGCCTGCTCGGGCGTCATGCCATCCGGCAGCGGCAGGCGCACGGTGAAGCGGCAGCCCTGGCCGCGGCCGGCACTCTCGCCCTGCACGTTGCCGCCATGCAGCGCGACGATGGTGCGCACGAGGGCCAGGCCGATGCCCAGGCCGTGGCTGGCGCGTTCCCCGGCAGCGCCGCCCTGGGCGAACATCTCGAAGAGCGCCTCGATCTCCTGCTCCTCCAGGCCGATGCCGTTGTCGGCGATGCAGATGGCCAGCCACGCACCTTCCTCATGGCGCGCCTCGAGCGCGATGCGGCCGCCGTCCGGCGTGTACTTGGCCGCGTTGGTGAGCAGGTTGGACAGCACCTGGCTCATGCGCAGCGGGTCGGCGTCCAGCACCACGGGCGCCGGCGGCAGGTCCACGCTGAGCTGGTGGCCGCCCGCGTCGATGGCCGGGCGCGCCGTCTCCAGCGCGCTGCGCACCACGTCCTCCAGCAGCACCGGCACGCGTCGCAGGCCGAGCCGGCCGAGCTGCAGGCGCGAGACGTCCAGCAGGTCGTCCAGCAGGCTTTTGACCACCAGTGACTGGCGGTCGACGATGCCGGCCGCGCGCTGGCGCGTGGCCGGCTCGGCCTGCTCGGACAGGAGCAGCTTGGCCGCGCCGCTGATCGAGGCCAGGGGGTTGCGCAGCTCGTGCGAGAGCACGGCCAGGAAGTGGCCCTTGGCGCTGTCGGCGGCCTCCAGCGCGGCGCGCGCGGCCTCTTTTTCCTCCAGCGCCGCCACCATCTCGGCCTGGCTGCGCTCGATCTCCTCCTGGGCGCGGCGCGAGGCGCTCTGGTCGCGCATGACCTTGACGAAGCCCACCACCTTGCCGCTGGCGCCGTGCATGGGCATCAGCACGGCGCTGGCCCAAAAGCTGCTGCCGTCCTGGCGCCGGTACAGCCGGTCGTCCAGCGCGCGGCCATCGCGCAGCGCCACCTCGACCTCGCGCTGCGGCGCGCCGGCGGCCTGGTCTTCCTCGGTGAACAGCATGTCCAGCGGACGGCCGACCGCGTCGGCCTCCTGGTAGCCGAGCAGGCGCTGGGCACCGGTGTTCCAGCCCGTGATGCGGCGCTCCAGATCGGTCGAGAAGATCGCGAACTCGGTCGCGTTCTCCAGCACCAGGCGCAGGCGCTCCTCGCTGCTGCGCAAGGCCTCCTCGGCATGCTTGCGCTCGCTGATGTCGGTGCTCACGATCAGCACCGTGCCGGGCCGGCCCTGGCCGTCGGTCAGCGCGCTGACGCTGTTGAGGGTCCACTTCAGGCTGCCATCCTTGCACAGGCTGCGCTTTTCCAGCTGGAAGGCCTCGCCCTGCTGAAGCAGCCGCTCGAGCAGGGCGGCCGAGCGTTCGCGGTCCTCGGGCGCGACGAGGTCGAGCACGTTGCGGCCCAGCAGCTCCTTCTCGTCATAGCCCAGCATCGCGCAGTAGCTGCGGTTGACGAAGCTGATGCGGCCTTCCAGCGTGGTCTGCACCAGGCCCACGGTGGCCTGCTCGGCGATCGCGCTGAAGCGTTCCTCGGAGCGGCGCAGCGCCTCCTGGCCGCGCTTGCGCTCGGTGATGTCGACGAAGGTCAGCACCACGCCGCCGATGTGGTCGTCCAGCGTGCGGTAGGGCAGCATGCGCACGAGGAAGCGGTTGCCGCCTTCCTCGTCGACCTCGTGTTCGATCGGCGCCAGCCGCTCCAGCACCTGTGCCGCGTCGCTGCCCAGGTTCGGATAGTCCAGGTGCGAGGTCAGGTCCGACAGTGGACGGCCGACGTCGGTCGGGATCAGGTTGAACAGCGCCACGGCCGAGGGCGTGAAGCGCGTGATCCGCAGGTCGCGGTCCAGGAACACGGTGGCGATCGCGGTCGCGTCCATGAGGTTGTGCATGTCGCTGTTCGCATGCCCGAGCTCGTCGACCTTGCTCTTGAGCTCCTGGTTGACGGTGGTCAGCTCCTCGTTGATGGACTGCAGCTCCTCGCGGCTGGTCTCCAGCTCCTCGGTGGCCGAGCGCAGCTCCTCGTTCATGGCCTGCAATTCCTCGTTGCTGGCCTTGAGTTCCTCGGTCGAGGCCTCGTACTGCTCCACCGTGTCGCGCAGGTGCGACTTGAGTCGCTCCAGTTCGCGGTCCAGGTGGTGCACCGCGCTGTCGCTGCCGGCGGGCTGGGTGACCACGGTCTGGCCATCGTGCAGGGGCGCGTCGGAGACGGTCCGAAACAGCACCAGCAGGAAACCGGGCGCCACGTCGGGCACCGGCGTGACCTGCACCGCGACCAGCACCACCTCGCTGCCGCCCAGGTCCACCGGCAGCGCCGGCAGGTCCACCGCGCTGGCGCTCTGCGCCGCGCGGTACAGCGCCGCGCGCAGCTCGATGCGCAGCGCCGGGTGCACCACACGCAGCAGGTTGCGGCTGGGCTCGCCGCCGCTGTAGAGCAGGTAGCGCCCGGCACTCGGCGACAGGTGCAGGATCTCGTGTTCCGCGTCGACCAGCAGCGAGGGCGGCGCCACATGTTCGAGCAGCCGGAAGTGCGCTTCGGCCCAGGAGGACACGCGCCCGCCCAGGTCGAGCATGGTGGACGGCAGGTGGCCCGTGCGCAAGGCGTTGCGCGCCGCCCCCGAGACCACGGGCCCCGTGCGCGCGGCGTTCTGTGCCTCCAGTGCCAGCGCCAGCGTGCCCGGGCCGGCCGGCAGCGGCATGCCGATGCGCGGCTTGGAGCGCTGCATGTACAGGCGGTGCTTCTTGTCCACCACCGAGAACAGCGCGCTGCCGTCCTCCACCGACTCGGAGGCACCCAGGAACAGGATGCCGGCCGGCAGCAGCGCGAAGTGGAAGGTCTCGAACACCCGGGTCTGCGCCTCGCGGCCCAGGTAGATCAGCAGGTTGCGGCAGCTGACCAGATCGAGCTTGGAGAAGGGCGAGTCCTTGAGCACGTCGTGCACGGCGAACAGCACCATCTCGCGCACCTCGCGGCGCACGCGGTAGCCGCGGTGCTCCTTGACGAAGAAGCGGCGCAGCCGCTCTTCGGACACGTCCGCCTCGATGGTCGCGGGGTAGACGCCTTCGCGCGCCACGCGGATGGCCTCGTCGTCCAGGTCGGTGGCGAAAATCTGGATCGGCGGTGGCACCTCCAGGGTGCGCGCATGCTCGCTGAGCAGCATGGCGATGGAATACGCCTCCTCTCCCGTGGCGCAGGCGCTGACCCACACGCGCACCGGGTCGGCCGCGCCCTTGCCGCGGAACAGCGCGGCCACATGCGCTTGCAAGGCCGTGAAGCAGTCGCCGTCGCGGAAGAAGTTGGTCACGCTGATGAGCAGGTCCTGCAGCAGCGCGCCGGCCTCGCCCGGGCGCGTGCGCAGGCAGGCCAGGTAGTCGGGCAATGCGGCGATGCCGTTGACCTGCATGCGCCGGCCGATGCGGCGCAGGATGGTGGCGCGCTTGTAGTAGGAGAAATCGCGCCCGGTGCGCATGCGCAGAAAGCCCAGCACCTCGCGCAGCGTGCTCTCGTCGGCGCCGGGGCTGCGCCCGGGCTGCCCAACCTGCGGGCCGGCCTCGGGCGGCAGGCGCAGCGCGCGTTCGTTGCGGTGGTAGTCGACGATGCGCGGCGCGATCTCGGCGATTGGCAGCACCCAGTCGACCATGCCGGTGCTGACCGCCGTGCGCGGCATGCCGCTGACCTCGGCCTCCTCGGGCTCCTGCGCGATGGTCAGGCCGCCGCGTTCCTTGATGCGCTTGATGCCGATGGCGCCGTCGCCGTCGCCGCCGGACAGCACCACGGCCGTGGCGTGCGGGCCGTGGCTCTCGGCCAGGGCGCGGAAGAAGGTGTCGACCACCACGTGTCGCTGGCGCTCGGCCGGCAGGTCCAGCAGCTGCAGCTTGTTGTCCACCGTGCGCATGGCCTTGCGCGGCGGGATCACGTAGACGGTGTCGGCCTGCATGCGGACCGTCTCTTGCACCTGCACGACGGGCATGGTGGTGGATTTCTGCAGCATGCGCGCGAGCTCGCTCTCGTGGTCGGGCGAGAGGTGCAGGATCACCACGAAGGCCAGCCCGCTGGCGGCCGGCGTGTGCTGCAGCAGCTGGTGCAGCGCCCCGATGCTGCCGGCCGAACCGCCGATGCCCACCACGGGCAGCATGTGGTAGCCGTGCGTGGGGATGGCGTCGTCCTGCGGGTCGGCCTTCTCCTGCTCTGGCAGGTCGGGGTCGATCTCGTCGGGGGGTGTCTGGTCGTACATGGTGTCGTCAGGCGGCGCGGTGCGCGTAGGGGGCCGGCCCCTCCGGTGCAAATTCGGTGCCGCAGCCAAGGCGGAAGTTGCGTGTCGGCGACACGGAGTCGGCGCGCATCGTAACCGTCCTACATTCCATCTGGCCGTATTGCCAACACAATCGCGCCAAGATGCTTCGCGTTCCCCGCACGAATTCTGCGCAGCCTGCCACACATTCCGGGTCTGCGGGCATGCAGCAGGCTGCGCCAGGCGTGCCATGGCGGCAAGTTTTGCGGCAAAGCCTACCGTCAGCGGATCCCGCCGGCGGGATGCTGCCCGTGCAGGCGGTACGGCGCGCCGTGCTGCTGCTTGGCGCCGCCCCCGCGGTGGCCGCCCTGGCTTGGTGGGGTAGCGGGGCGCTGCATGTGTCGGCCGGGGGGCTGGCCTGGGCCGGTGCCCTGTGGCTGGGTTGGGCGGCCGGTGTGGCGGCCCTGCTGTGGCGCCACCGGCGCGCCGCTGCGCCCGCGCCCGTGGACTGGCTGGCCCACGCCGCCCATGCGTTGCGCAACCGCCTAGCTGCACTGGGCGGGGCCACCGAAGTGCTGGCGGCGCCCCTGGCAGAGCCGGCGGTGCGCGCGCGCGCACACGCGATCGCCGTCCAGCAGTTGCGCCATCTGGCCGATCTGGCCGGCAACCTGGCCGAGCTGGCGCAGGCCGATGCACCTGGTGCCGGCCGCGCGTCGCACGGCCCCCAGGATCTGGCCGCGCTGGCCCTGGCAGCGCTGGACGCGCAGCGCCCGCTGGCCGCCGCGGCCGGGCAACTGCTCTTGCACGCGACGCAGCCAGCGCCGGTGCTGGGCGACGCGCATGCACTGGAACAGGCCGTGGCCGCGCTGCTGCGCCATGCCCTGGGCCAGCTGCCCGTGGGAGCCGGCCTGGTGCTGGAGGTGCGGGCCGAGCCGCCCGAGGCGGTGCTGCGCCTGCGCAGCGACCGGGCCGCGCCGTCTGCTGCGCTGCCATCGCCCGAATTGCCGCACGACGATCCTGACCTCGGCCTGGCGCTGGCGCAGTGCAACGTGGCGCGGCATGGAGGGCGGCTGTCCATCGCGGGCGGTGCCGATCCGGCCATCGAATTGCGGCTGCCCCTGCAGCCGGGCGCGGCACCGCAGCGGTCGAACAAGCGGCCGGCACACGGGACCACCGGCCTGCGCCTGCTGCTGGTCGAGGACGTGGCCGGCGTGCGCGACAGCCTGGCCGCGCAATTGCGCGGCGAAGGCCACGCCGTGAGCGCCCAGGCCGACGGTGAGGCCGGGCTGCGCAGCCTGCTGACGGAGTGGCCCGATGCTGCCGTGGTCGATCTGAGCCTGCCGGGCATGAGCGCCTGCGCGCTGGCCCGCAGCGCACGGCGCGCGGGCTATGCGGGGCGCATGGTCGCGGTCGCCGGGTACGAACCCTCGCCCGAGCGGGCCGAGGCCTTGCGCGCCGGCTTCGACGCCTGCCTGAACAAGCCTGTACGGGCGGGCCAGCTGCGGCAGGCCCTGGTCGGCCGCGGCTGACAGCTGGTTACAGCCATGTCGCACGAAGTTTCGATAATCACAATTTATGTGTCGGAAGAGGGGGGTCCATGGCATTGACGCTGATCGTCGATGACGACGCCGATGCCGCGGAGATGCTTGCGGCGCAGCTGGCGCAGCGCGGTCACGCCGTGGTGGCGGCGCACAGCCTGCGCGACGCACGCCGGCAGATGGCGGTGCAGCCGCCCGAACTCGTGCTGCTGGATCTGCGTCTGCCCGACGGCCACGGCCTGGCCCTGTTCGACGAGCCGGCCATGGCGCAGGCCAGCGTGGTGCTCATGACGGGCTACGCCACGCTGGAAACGGCGGTGCAGGCGCTGCGGCTCGGCGCGCTCGACTACCTGGTCAAGCCGGTCACGACCGAGCAGCTCGGTGCGGTACTCAAGCGTGTGCTGCCGGCGCCCTCGGCCGGGTTCCGCAGCGACTGGCGCGCACAGCTGGAGCAGGATGGGCGCTACGGCCATCTGGTCGGCCGCGCGGACTGCATGCAGCGCATCTACCAGCAGATCGCGCGCGTGGCGCAGACCGGCGTGACCGTGCTCGTGACGGGCGAGAGCGGCACCGGCAAGGAACTCGTGGCGCGCACGCTGCACGACGAAAGCCGGCGGCGCGAGCAGCCTTTCCTCGCCGTGAACTGCGGTGCCATCTCGCCGCAGCTCATGGAGAGCGAGATTTTCGGCCACGAAAAGGGCAGCTTCACGGGGGCGGACCGCCAGCACCAGGGCTTCTTCGAGCGCGCCGACGGCGGCACGTTGTTCCTGGACGAGGTCACCGAAATGCCGCTGGAGCTGCAGGTCAAGCTGCTGCGCGTGCTGGAGACCGGCAGCTTCATGCGCGTGGGCTCCACCCAGCTGCGCCAGACCGATGTGCGCATCGTCGCCGCCACCAACCGCGACCCATGGCAGGCCGTGGAGCGGGGCCAACTGCGCGAGGACCTGCTGTACCGCCTCAACGTGTTCCCGATCGCGCTGCCGCCGCTGCGCGAGCGCCTGGACGACCTCGGCCTGCTGTGCTCGCATTTCCTGCACGAGATCGGCCAGCGCGAAGGCCGCGCCAAGCACCTGTCGCCGGCCGCGCTGGACAAGCTGGGCGAGTACCGCTGGCCCGGCAACGTGCGCGAGCTGCGCAACGTGCTGCAGCGCGTCTACGTGATGAGCGAGGGCGACACCATCACCACCGAGTGGCTGCCGGCCAACGGACCGGCGCGGGCCGCGGCGGACGCCACCAGCGACCCGGACCTGCGCGTGGCGCTGGGCACGCCACTGGCGGACGTGGAGCAGCGGCTGATCCTGCAGACGCTGCGCCACTACGGCAACCACCGCGAGCGCACCGCCGCCGCGCTGGGCGTGAGCCTGAAGACGCTCTACAACAAGCTCAAGGCCTACGAATCCGAGCCGCCCTGAGGCGGGCATCGCTTCGTCCATGGCGCTGGCGCGCCACCCGCAGGGCACGAAACCGGCGCACACCACAAGCCACGGTTCAGAAGGCCGCGGAGCAGGCCATGCCAGCGCAGCCGCGGAACTGGCTCTGCCAGGCCGCCGGGTGCGCCGCCTGAGGGGGGATGGGACTTCTACACGCAGTGAGAAGTCCAAACGGGGGGACATCTCAAAACGGCTGGTAGGCACGGAACGCGAACGACAGCCCGTACATGCCGGCCAGCCCGATCAGCACGTAGCAGGCGCGCGCGATCGGCGTCATGCTGCCGAACAGCAGCGCCACGAGATCGTGGCCGAGCAGGCCCACGGCGGCCCAGTTCAGCGCACCGAGCACCATCAGCAACAGCGCGCAGCAGTCGAGCACGCCGAAGCCCTTGCGGATGGGTGCGCTGGTCGGTGGAAAGGAGGTCATGGCGGTGCTCCGGGATTCTTGTGCGCCCGGACGCAGCAATTGGCGTGCCGGTGCCCGCGGGCATGCCGCTTGCCATGCCGTGCCACCTTGTCCACCGCCCTGCCCATTCCCACCCCCCGCCGCGTGGCCGTGTTCCGCGCCCTGGTGCTTGGCGACATGCTGTGCGCCACGCCCGCGCTGCGGGCCATGCGCCGGGCCTGGCCGCAGGCGCAGCTGACGCTGGTGGGCCTGCCCTGGGCCGAAGAACTGGCGGCGCGGCTGGACAGTGTGGACGACTTCATCGCACTGCCGGGCTATCCGGGCCTGCCCGAGATCCCGTGCGCGGTGACGCAGCTGCCGGCCTTCCTGCAGACGGTGCAGGCGCGCGATTTCGATCTGGCGTTGCAGATGCATGGCAGCGGCGGCATCGTCAATCCGCTGGTGGCCAGCTTCGGCGCACGCGCCACGGCGGGCTTCCATGACGGCACGGCCTGGGTGCCGCCGGCCGACCGCGCGCTGTACCGGCGCTGGCCGCAGCAGGGCCACGAGATCGAGCGCCTGCTCGCCCTGACCGACCACCTGGGCCTGCCGCGCCAGGGCCTGGCGCTGGATTTCCCCCTGCGGCCCGCCGACCATGCGGACGCCCGCGCGCTGCTGGCGCCCTTGCCGGCCGGTGCCGCCTACGCCGTGGTGCACGCCGGCACGCAGCTGCCGTCGCGGCGCTGGGCGCAGGAGCGGTTTGCCGCCGTGGCGCGCCACCTGGCCGGGCAGGGCCTGCACCCCGTGCTGACCGGCGGCGCGGGCGAAGCCGCGCTCACCCGCGCCCTGGCCGAGGCCGCAGGCGTGCCATGCCTGGATCTGGCCGGCCGTACCACGCTGTGGACGCTGGGCGCGCTGGTCGATGGCGCCGCGTGCGTGGTCTGCAACGACACCGGCATCTCGCACATCGCGGCCGCGCGCGGCCGGCCCAGTGTGGTCGTGAGCTCAGGGGCCGACGTGCGGCGCTGGGCCCCGCTGGATGCCGCGCGCCACCGCGTGCTGGCGCAGGACATGCCGTGCCGGCCCTGCGCCCATGCCGTGTGCCCCTACGGCCATGGCTGCGCCACGGCCATCAGCGTGCCGCAAGTTCTGGCGGCGTTGCCGCAGGTGCTGTCGTCGAATCTGCCGTTGCCGATGCCCTGACGATCTGCAGCGCCGCGTCGTGCAGGTTGGAGGCACGCAGATGCGGCGTGCGCCAGGGCCCGTCCTGCCACAGCGTCTCGTTGCCCACGTCCAGCAGCACGCTGCGGCAGCCGGCGCGCTGGCCGGCCTCCACGTCATCCAGGATGTCGCCCACCATCCAGCTGCGTGCGAGGTCGAGCCCGTGCGCGCGCGCGGCCTGCTGCAACAGGCCCGGCGCCGGCTTGCGGCAGGTGCAGGCCGGCCCGGCCGCCGGGTCCGGCGCATGCGGGCAGGCGTAGAAGCCCGTCAGCGGCACGCCGGCGCGCGCCAGCCGGCGCGCCAGCGCCTGGCGCAGGCGCAGCAGCGCGTCGAGGTCGAAATAGCCCAGCGCGACGCCGGGCTGGTTGGTCACCACGACGATGCGAAAGCCGTGCGCGTGCAGCAGGCGCAGGCCGTCCAGCGCGCCGGCGGTGAAGGACATGCGGACCGGATCCACGTTGTACGGCCGGTCCTCCACCAGGGTGCCGTCCTTGTCCACGAACACGGCAGCGTCGCCGGGCTGGTCGCTCAGGGCCATGCACCTTCCTGCTGGGGCCGCACCATGGTGTCGGTCTTCACCGCGCCGCGCGGCATGGCCAGCATGATCTGCCGAGCACGCAGGGTGGGGCGAAGAAAAGTCCGAAGCGGAGTTGGGCACGTGCATGGAGGCTCGCAGGGTGGAAAGCCAACTCCCCGGCAAACGGCGTGCCCGGCCTGTGTGGCTTGCCGGTTTGTGCAGGGCTTGCCGCAAATCTTGCGGCGCTCCGGCGTGCACGGAGCGCTCGGGCTGCCGTGCGGCCGCCGGCGCCCTGGGGCGGCGAGTGCAGTCGTTTCCAGGTGTCACAGGCGCTGCGGACGGCACGGCGCTTGCGGTGCAGGCCTTCATCGCCACCAACGGTACGCACCACCATGCTCCAACCCGCTCTCCAGCACCAGGCCCAGCCGCAGTTCTCGGTGCGCCAGCAGCGCGCCGTGCAGCTGCTGCAGATGGCCAACCTCGAGTTCGCCGCCAGCATCGACGCCTGCCTGGCCAGCAACCCATTCCTGGACATCGACGAGCAGGCTCCGCCACCGGCCGCCGCGCACGAGGAGGCCCAGGCCGCCGCCGCCGGCCAGCTCTGGGGGGCACCGATCGGCGCGCGGCAGCGTCCGCGCAGCGGTGACGGCGACCTGGACGCACTGGCCTTCGTGGCGACGCAGACCAGCCTGCGCGACCACCTGCACGGCCAGCTGCGCCTGCTGCGCCTGGACGACCGCGCCTTCATGCTGGCCAGCCTGCTCTGCGAGGCGCTCGACGAAGACGGCTACCTGCGCCTGGACCCCGCCGAACTGGCGGCCCTGGGCGACCTGCAGCCCGCCCCCACGGCCGCCGAGTGCGATGCCGCGCTGGCCTGCGTGCAGGGGCTGGACCCGCCCGGCGTGGGCGCGCGCAACCTCGTGGAGTGCCTGCAGCTGCAGCTGGCCAGCCATTGCGACGCGCAGGAACGCGCGCTGTGCACGCGCCTGCTGACCGAGGCCGAGCCCGCGCTGCGCAGCGGCGACGTGGCGCGCTGCGCCCGCGTGCTGGGCTGCAGCGCCGCCACAGTGCAACGCCTGCTGCGCCTGCTGCGCGGGCTGGACCCGCACCCGGGCTGGCGCCACGGCGGCGAGCCCGTGCGCTACGTGGTGCCCGACGTGCTGGCGCGCCGCACGCGCGCGGGCTGGACGGCGCAGCTCAACGAAGCCGTGGTGCCGCGCGTGCAGCTGCACCGCGGCTATGCGAAGCTCTACCGCCAGCACCGCGGCGCCGCACCTGCGCTGGCCGGCCAGCTGCAGGAGGCGCGCTGGACGCTGCGCAACGTGGAGCAGCGCTTCTCCACCATCCTTGCCGTGGCCCAGGCCATCGTGCGCCGGCAGCAGCGCTTCCTGGAACACGGCGCGCTGGCGATGCAGCCGATGGTGCTGCGCCAGATCGCCGAGGAGCTGGGCATGCACGAATCCACCGTCTCGCGCGTGACGCACCAGAAGTTCATCGCCACGCCCTCGGGCACCTTCGAGCTCGGCTATTTCTTCTCGCGCGGCCTGCCGGTGGCCGGCGGCGGGCAATGCTCGCCGACGGCCGTGCGCGAGCTCGTGCACGAAATCATCGTGCGCGAACACGGCCAGCCGCTGTCGGACGTGGCCATCGCACTGCAGCTGGCGCGCCGCGGCATCCGTGTGGCGCGCCGCACGGTCACCAAATACCGCCAGCAGCTGGGCCTGGGCACGGCCGGCCTGCGCGCAACCCGGGCCATGGCCCAAGGAGCATCGGCATGAGCAGCACTTCCCCCAAAGACAGCGGCGCGGGCACTCGTCCCGTGACCGACGGCACCGTCGCCAACATCGGCGCCGGCGGCGCGCTCGCGACCGGCCGGGCCGCCACGGGCGAACCCAACAACGGTCCGGCCCATCCCGAGCGCATGCAGGACAAGGCATCGGACGCAGCCGGCGAGCGCCTGGACGATTCGGTGCCGCTGGGACTGCACGGCGACAAGACGCCGCAGACCAACACCGAGCCGCCCGAGCACGGGACATCGCCCCCGTGAGGAGGCGCCCGGCTGGGCACTGGAATGCCGATTGCCCGCAACAGCGCAACCTTTCAAACCTCAGGAGACTCGCATGCCACACCCCTCCCGCATCCGCGCCATGGCACTTGCTGCCGCGGCCACGCTGGCCCTGAGCGCCTGCCAGCGCAACGAGGCGCCCGCGCCGGCCACCACGGCGCCGCAGCAGAGCCCGGCACCCACGGCGCCGAGCGCGCCCGCGTCCGCGCCAGAAGCAGGGCCCACGCCTGCGCCTGCCAGCCCCACAGCGCCCACGCCACCGGCTGCGCCGAGCAGTTCCTGAACACCGCCGCCCGACCCGCCGCCGGCGCCCTCCGGCAGCGGCAAGGCGGGCAGCACCACATCCGCGGAGACCCACGATGAGCCCCTGGAGCGCACAGCTGTTGCCCACGGCAACCAACATGGTCCGGCTGGACCACACCCACGTCCTGTCGACCTTCCACCAGTACAAGGCCAGCGCGCCGGCGCGCGTACGCGCCGGCCTGGCCAACACCATCTGCCTGGCGCTGGAGGTGCATGCGCAACTGGAGGAGGAGATCTTCTATCCGGCCGTGCGCCAGGTGGCGCCGGAACTGCTCGATGACAGCGAAGACGAACACCAGCAGATGCGCGAGGCCA
The DNA here is from genome assembly GCF_007677875.1 of Variovorax boronicumulans. GTDB lineage: Bacteria > Pseudomonadota > Gammaproteobacteria > Burkholderiales > Burkholderiaceae_C > Pseudorhodoferax > Pseudorhodoferax boronicumulans_A. The sequence continues at coordinate 273,381 of NZ_VEDO01000005.1, forward strand.
TCGCGCGCCTGCGCCGATGCGAACCCGAGGATCCGCAGCATGAAGAGCAGCTGATGGTCCTCATGCGCCTGGTCATGCACCACGTCGCCGACGAGGAGACGCTGGTGCTTCCGGCGGCCGAGCGGCTGCTGGCCGACCAGCTCGGCGAGATCGGCCTGCGGATGACGCGCCGGCGCATCGCGCTCGTGGCGCCGCGCAGCGGCGAGATCGCCCTGAACATGGGGCGCGCCGCGTCCGGCAACAAACTGCTGCTGGCCGGCGGGACGGTGATCGCGCTGGGCCTGCTGTGGTTCGCGCGCCAGCCGGGGTGGCAGGCCGTGCAGCGCGCGTCGCGCCGCTGACTGCGCGCGGGGCGTTGCGCCAAGCCGGTCCAGCCGGCGCCGCCTCAATCGATCTTGAGCTGCGCCACGCGCGCCAGGTCCTGCCAGGCGGCCATGTCGCGGCGCACCGTGGCGGCGAACGCGTCGGCGCTCTTGAGCGGCGGGCGCGGCATGTTCTGCGCGGCGAACTTCTGCACCGTGTCGTCGGCCGCGAGGATGCGGTTGATCTCCTGGTTCAGCCGCAGCACGGTCTCGCGCGGCGTGCCGGCCGGCGCAAAGATGCCGTACCAGCCGTCTGCATCGAACCTGTACCCCTGCTCGCTGAGCGTGGGCAAGTCCGGCAGCGCCGGGCCGCGTGCCGAGCCCGTTGCGCCCAGTGCGGTGAGCTTGCCGGCCCGGATCTGCGGCACGGGCGAGGCGATGTCGACGAAGCCCACGCCGATGGTGTTGGCGAGCAGGTCGTTGACGAGCGGCGAGACGCCCTTGTAGGGCACATGCGGCATGGTCAGGCCGTACTGGGCCTTGATGCCTTCCATGACCAAGTGGCCGGTCGAGCCGCTGCCCCAGGAGCCGTAGGCCAACGTGTCGGGGTGGGCCTTGGCATGGCGCACGAGGTCGGCCAGCGACTTCAAGCCCGTGGAGGGGTGGGCGACGAGCAGCACGCCGGCCGAGCCGACCTGGGCCACGGGCAGCAGGTCCTTCAGCGTGTCGTACGGCATCCTGGGCTGGATGACGGGATTGATCGCAATGGCCGAGGAGGGCGAGAGCAGGATGGTGTAGCCGTCCGGCGCGGCCTTGGCCACGGTGTCGTTGCCGATCAGACCGTTGGCGCCGGCCTTGTTGTCCACCAGCACGGGTTGCCTGAGCGCCTCGCCGAGCGCAACGGCGAGCAGCCGCGCGAAGATGTCCGAGCCGGCGCCCGGCGAACCCGGCACGACGAGCCGGATCGGCCGCGCCGGCCAGGCCGGCTGGGCCAGGGCGGCGTCGTGCAGGGCGTACAGGCCGGCGATGGCCATGAGGCTGCGCCGCGAAACAGTGGAATCGAACATGGGGTCTCCTTGTCTTGGGTGGGGCGGCCTGCCACGGGCAGACCATCCGTAGCGGACATCTAGGCGCCGGGCTGCAGCACCTGGCCGGTCAGAAATTGCGCCCGCGCGCCGGCCATGTAACCGAGCAGCGGCAGGCACGGTTCGATGGCGTCGCCCGGCGCGAGCGCGTTGATGCGCAGGCCCTGGGCGCCCCATTCGGCGGCCAGCGTGGCCACCAGCATGTGGGTGGCGGCCAGGTCACCCGCGTGTTCCCAGGGCGTGTCGTCGTCGGGCTGCGGCAGCAGCAGGGTGAGGCTGGCACTGTGCGCATGGCGCGCGCGGAAGCGGCGGGCTGCATCGCGCGCGGTGGCGAGCAGCGCGCCGGATGCGGCGTCGAGCGCGGCGCCGTCGACCACCGCATCGTAGGCATCTGCGTCGGTCGCGGTGGCCAGGGCCTGCAGGCTGGCCCGCCAGTCTTTCGCAGCCGCGCAGTGGGTCTCCAGCCGGGTCGGCAGGCCGAAGGGCCGCGGCGCGTGCTGCGCGACCGGCAGCGCCTGGCTGCCGCCGCAGACCGAGGAGCCACCGTCGAGCACGAGCAGCTGGCCCGTCAGCGCGCGTGCGCCGGGGCTTGCCAGGAAGCACAGCGCCTCGGCCATGTCCGCGGGCTCGGCCATGCGGCCCAGCGGGATCTTGCCCACGGCCTGGGCCGGGTTCAGCCGGCCGCTGTCGATGAGGCCCTGCACGAGCTCGGTGCGCACGAATCCGGGGGCCAGCGCGGTCACGGTCCAGTCCGGTCGGGCGCGGGCCAGCGCGCGGGTCTGCGCGATCACGCCGGCCTTGCTCGGACTGTAGAGCCCGCGCCACGGGATGGCGCGCAGGCCCGCGCCCGAGGCCACGTTGACGATGCGCGCGCCGGGTCGCAGCAGGGCGGCCAGGGCCTGCACGAGGCGGGCCGGCGCATGCAGGTTCAGCGCGAGCAGGCGTGCGGATCGGCCGTCCTCGTCGCCGGCCAGCGCCTCGGCGCCGCCGGCCGACAGGCCGGCGTTGTTGAGCAACGCGTCGAGCGGCGGCAGGTCCTGCGCCAACGCGGCGATGCGGTCCGCGTCGGTCAGGTCGACGGTGCGGGCCAGCGGCGCCGGGGTGCCAGCGGGCCAGTCTGCCTGCAGGCGCTGCAGGCCGGCCGCGTCCGCATCGGCGAGCACGCAGCGCCAGCCGGCCTGCGCCAGGCGCAGCGCGGTGGCGCGGCCGATGCCCCGCGCCGCGCCCGTCACGAGGGCGGTGGGTGGGGCGTCGTTCGCAGGAGGGTCGGAATGCACGGCAGGTCCGGGTTCAGCCGGCGCGCACGGCGTCCAGCAGGCCATAGATGGTGTCCATGGGGGCGGGGCAGCCGACCGGCTGGCGCAGGCCGAACAGCGCGCCGCTGTCCTGCGCGGCTTCGGGCCGCGTGCGCTCCTCGATCCAGTCGTAGACCACGGTGCGCGCCGCAACGCGCCATTCGCCGGTGCGGCGCTCGAAGCGGTCGGCATAGCGGCCGCACAGAAAGGTCTCGCGGTCCGGCCGCGCGGCCGTGGCCTGCAGCGCGAAGAAGCTGCTCTCCACCGCGGCGCGCTCGCCGTGCAGCTCGATCAGCACGTTGGTGATGTGATGCACGCGGCGGCCGCCCTGGCGCATGCGCGCCAGCGCCTGGTCGATGAAGCCGCTCGCGCTGCCGTTCCAGGCGCCGTGGCAGTCGCTCGCGTCCTCCCAGTAGGCCGAACGCAGCGCGGCCTCGTCGCAGCGGTCGATGCCGCGGCAGTAGCGGTACAGGCAGTCGCGGATCGCCTCGCGCGCCAGCAGCGTCTGCAGCGTGTCCTCGCGCACTGGAGTACCTTCGGCTTCGCCTGCGGTGCGAGCGCCTTCGGGCGGCCGGGCGGCGCTCATGCCGCCGCCACCGGCGCGCGCCGGAACAGCTGCACCACGTGGCCTTCGGGGTCGCGCAGCGACAGCACGGCGCCATGGCTGCCCATGTCGCGCAGGCCCAGCACCTCGCCGCCGGCGGCCGCGATGCGCTGCTGGGCACCGTCGAAGTCGTCGACCTCGAACACCAGCACGGCACCGGAGGTCGCGGGCGCGGCCTCCTCGCGGCAGGCCAGCGACACGTTGCCGCCGCCCACGCCGTACTGGAACCAGCGCTCGCCGTCCCGGAACTTGAGCTGCAGGCCCAGCGCCTGGCTGTAGAAGGCGTGCAGCGCGCCTGGCTTCTCGGCCACCAGGTAGACGTTCTGCAGCCGCTTGGGACCAGCGGCGCTCACAGCGAGGTCTCCGAAGCGCCGCCGTCGAGCCGGATGGTCTCGGCGTTGACGAAGCGTGCGGCATCGCTGGCCAGGAAGCAGATCGCGTCGGCGATGTCCTCCACCGTGCCGAGCCGACCGAGCGGCGTGCGCGCGATGCGGCGCGCGTCGAGCTCGGCATTGCGGTGCTTGGCCGTGCCCTCGGTCGGCACGGCGCCGGGAGCCACGGCGTTGACGCGGATGCGCCGTGCGCCGAGGTCGGCCGCCGCCGCGCGCGTGAGGCCCAGCACACCGGCCTTCAGCCCGCTGTAGACCACCGAGCGCATCGGCGACTTGAAGCCCGCGACCGAGGCCACGTTGACGATGGCGCCGCCGCGCTGCGGATCCATGGCCTCGGCCGCGGCCTGCATGCCCCAGACCACGGACTTGAAGCCGATCTCCACCATGCGGTCCATGACCTCCGGCGTGATTTCGGGCAGCGGTTGATAGCGCACCCAGGCCGCGTTGTTGACGAGCACGTCGAGCCGGCCGGCCTCGCGCGTCAGCCGCTGCACGGCGGCGTGCATGCCTTCGCGCGTCGACACGTCCTGCGCGATGCCGATGGCCCGGCCTCCGGCAGCGTGGATCTCGGCCACGGTCGCGTCGACGAATTCTGGCTTGAGGTCGTTCACGCCGACGGTGGCGCCGAGCGCAGCCATGGCGCGCGCTGTGGCGCGGCCAATACCGTGGCCGGCGCCGCTGATGAAGGCCACGCGGCCGTGCAGCGCGCTGGCTGCGGGAGCTTCAGACATGGTGTTCGGTCTCCTGGGTCTGCGGGGTTGGCACCAGCAGGGCGTCGAGCGCGAACGCGCCCTGGTCCCCAGCCAGCACCACCAGCGGGTTGATGTCGATCTCGGCCACGCTGTCGGCATGTGCCGCGGCGAAGCGCGACAGACTGGCCACGGCGCGTGCCGCGGCAGCCACGTCGGCCCTGGCGCGGCCGCGTGCGCCGTCCAGCAGCGGGAAGGTCTTGAGCGAACGCAGCATGGCCTCGGCCTGGGCCTCGCTGACCGGGGCCGTCTGCAGGGCGACGTCCTGGAACACCTCGGCGTAGATGCCGCCCAGGCCGACCATGACCATGGGGCCGAACACCGGGTCCTTCTTGGTGCCCAGGATCAGCTCGGTGCCCTGCGGCGCCATCTGCGCCACCAGTACGCCCGTGACGCGGGCATGCGGTGCGTTCACCGCCACGCGCTCCAGCAGTGCGTCGTACTCGGCCTCCAGCTGGGACGGCGTGCGCACGCCGACCACCACGCCGCCGACCTCGGTCTTGTGCGCGATGTCGGGCGAGACGATCTTGAGCACCACTGGAAAGCCGATGTCCTGCGCCGCGGCCAGCGCCGCCGCGCGCGTGGCGGCCGTGGCCTCGCGCAGCACGGGCAGGCCGGCGGCGGCCAGCACGGCCTTGGCCGAGGCCTCGTCGGCGAACGCGCGTGCGTCCAGCGGCGTGGCCGCGGAAGGCGCGGACACGGCCGCATGCCGTGCGCCGGCCTGCTGGCCCACGTGCACGAGGGCGGCCAGCGTCGCGCAGGCGGCGTCCAGGCCCTCGACCGTGGGATAGCCCAGCGCGTGCAGCTGCTGCGCCACCTCGCGCGGCGCACGGCAGCAGATCAGGAGCGTTCGCGCCGGATGGGCCTCGCGCAGCCGGCGCAGCGCTGCCAGGAACACGTCGCGCAGCCGCGGCATGTTGAAGGCGTTGGCCGATTGCAGGATGAGCGCGTCGCAGCTGCCGTCGGCCGCCACGGCGTCCAGCACCTCGGCCAGCAGCTGCGGCCGGCTCGAGACCTGGGCCGTCATGTCGACCGGGTTGGCGGGCGAGGCGAAGGGCACGGCCGCCAGGATGCGCGCGCGCGTGGCGGGCTGCAGCGGCGGCAGCGTGAGGCCCTGGGCGCTGGCCGCATCGGCCAGCAGCACGCCGAAGCCGCCCGAGGCCGTCAGCACGGCCACGCGTGCGCCGCGCGGCGCGCGCTGCACACCGACGACCGAGATCGCCAGGCCCACCTCGATGAGCTGCTCGATGCTGGGCACGCGGATCGCACCGGCATTGCGCAGCACCACGTCGAACACCGCGTCGGAGCCGGCCAGCGCACCCGTGTGCGAGGCCGCGGCCGCGCTGCCCGCGTCGGACACGCCGACCTTGAGCACCACCACGGGTTTGCCGGCCTCGCGTGCCAGCGCCAGCGCACGCACCAGGCGCGGGCCGTTGCGGCAGGTCTCCATGCAGCACAGGATCACGGACGTCACATCGTCCAGTGCGAGCGCGGCGATGGCGTCGGCGATGTCCACGTCGCACTCGTTGCCCGTGGTCAGCAGCCGGCTGATGCCGGCGCCGCGGTCGGCCGCCACGCGCATCGCGTAGCTGCCCAGATTGCCGCTCTGCGAGACGATGCCGACCGAACCGGCGGCCGGGAAGCCGGCCTCCAGCGCGACCGAGAAGGTGGCGATGCTCTTCTCGTGCACACCGATGGCGCCCAGGCAGTTCGGCCCGACGATGCGCATGCCCGAGGTGCGCGCGATGTCGCCGATCTGCTGCTGCAAGGCCTGGCCGGCCTCGCCCATCTCGGAGAAGCCCGAGCTGATGACCACGGCCGCGCGCACGCCGCGTGCGGCGCAGGCGCGGATGGCCTCGGGCACGCTCTCGGGCGGGGCGGTCACGACGGCCAGGTCGGGCGTCTCGGGCAGCTCGGCCACGCTGGCATAGGCGGGCAGCGACTGTACCGTGCCGCCTTTGCGGTTGACGGGGTAGATCGCGCCCGCGTAGCCGTAGCGTTGGAGGAACTGCAGCGGTCGCCCGCCGATCTTGGTGGCGTCGTCGGAGGCGCCGATCAATGCGATGGACCGAGGGCGGAACACGGCTTCCAGGCCCCGGCCGACCCCGCTTTCCGCTGCCGTCATGCCAGCCCCCTGGGATGCGAGCGCGCCATTCACTTGCCCTTGTAGACCGGGGCGCGCTTCTCGAGGAAGGCCATGCGGGCCTCCTTGGCGTCCTCGGTGCGCGACAGCGCCATCGTGATGTTCTGCTCGAAGCGGTAGCCGTCGCGCTGGGGCATCAAGTCCATCATGTTGGCGGCCTGCTTGGCATAGGCCAACGCCAGCGGGCTCTTGGAGGCAAGCTCGCGAGCCAGCTCCATCGCCGCCGGCATCAGCTGGTCGGCCGGCAGCACCTCGTCGAGCACGCCACGGCGGTACAGCTCGGCCGCGGACACGCGCATGCCCGTGAAGAACATGCGCCGCGTGTAGGAGCGGCCGAACATGGTGCGCAGCATGGAGACGCCGCCGGCCAGGCCGACGTTGATCTCGGGCATGGCGAAGGTGGCGTCTTCGGAGGCCAGGAAGATGTCGCACGAGGCCATCAGGCCGAAGCCGGCGCCCAGGGCTGGGCCGTTGACCGCGGCGATCACGGGCTTGGCGCACTCGCGGATCGCGTTGCCGGTCTCGCGCGTCCAGCGGTTGTGGGCCAGGAAGTCGCCCGGCTTTTCGGGATCGGGCCGGTCCTTGAGGTCGGCGCCCGAGCAGAAGAACTTGCCGGTGCCGGTCAGCACGGCCACGCGCACGTCGGTGCGCTCGGAGACCTCGTCGAAGGCCTCGATCAGGCGCATGCGGGTCTCGCGCGCGAGCGCATTGACGGGCGGCTTGTCCAGCCGTACGACGGCGATGTGGTCGGAAATTTCGAGGTGGAAGCTCATGGTGCGTTCTTGGACAGCAGGGGTTGGGAGGTGGCGGCGGCGTGCTCATGCAGGTGCATGGCGTGGTACAGCCGGTCGCCATAGCGGAACTCGGAGGCCAGCAGGCGCTGTGCGAGGCGGGTGGCGAGCACCTCCTCGCTCATGCCCATGCCACCGTGCATCTGGATCGCGGCCTCGGCGCAGGCGCGCGCTGTTTCGGCCAGCGAGAGCTTGGCCAGGCGCAGCGTGCGGCGCAACGCCGGGCCGGCGCCGGCTGCGCTCTGGTGTTCGTTGAGCGCGTGCACGAGCAGGCCGCGCGCGCCCAGGAAGCGAACGTACATGTCGGCCGTGCGGTGGCGCAACACCTGGAAACTGGCCAGCGCGACGCCGAACTGGCGCCGCTCCTGCAGGTGCGCCACGGTGTGCTGGATCAGTGCGGCCAGCGCCGCGACCGTGTCGGCCAGCGTCAGCACGAGCGCGGCGTTGTCGGCCTGCTCCAGCGCGGTCCGGACCGCTGCGCCCCGGGCCAGGCAGGCGCCCTCGGGCAGGGCCAGGCGCTCCAGGCGCACATCGACGGCCTCGCGGCCTTCCATGCTGCGGTAGCGCGCGGCCGGTGCCGGCAGGCGCTCGCGTTCGACCAGGAACAGCGCGGGCTCGTCGCCGTCCAGCAGCGCCGGCACCAGCGCATGGCTGATCTCTTCCGAGAGCTGTGTGCCGCGCACCAGGCCCGTGAGCTCGAAGCCGATGTCCAGGTGCCGCGCGGCGACGGCCGGCAACTCCAGCGGATCGGCCAGCGCGGCCAGCGGCGCGATCGCCACCTCGCCCTCGGCGAGGGCCTGCAGCCAGCGCCCGGCCAGCTCGGGCGCGGCGGCCTGCAGCAGCAGCGGCACGACGGCGCAACGCTCGACCACGGGCAGCTGCACGCCATGCGTGGCCAGGCCCTCGACGATGGCGGCCAGGTCGGCCAGGCTACCGCCCACGCCGCCGGCGGCCACGGGCACCAGCGTGCAGGCCCAGCCCATCTGGGCGACGGCGTCGCCGGCTTGCGGCGCGGCGGCCTGGTCCTGCGCGTAGCGGCTGGCCGCGTCGAGCAGCATGCCGGGGAACAAGGGGGGAAACGATGTCGTCATTCAGATCTCCAGGCGATGGCGTGCCGTCCGCAGGGCACGGCAACGCGTTGCAGGCAGCGGATCGAGAGGCCGCGGAGCAGGCCATGCCAGCGGACGCCGCGGAACGGGCTCTGCCCGGCCGCTGGCGGCGCCCCTGGAGGGGGATGGGATGTCGACACGCAGTGAGACATCCAAACGGGTCGGTTCAATTCATGCTCCGAAGAGTTCGTTGGCGATCACGGTGCGCTGCACCTCGGAGGTGCCGCCGGCGATGGTGCGGGCGCGCGTGAACATGTAGTTCTGGATCCAGGTGGCCTCGGGTACGCCGGCGGTCTCGCCGTCGCCGCCCTCGGCCAGGAAGCGGTGCGCGGCATCGGGGCCGACCGCGTCCAGCGCGATGGTCGTGAGCCGCTGGGCCACGTCGGCACAGGTCAGCTTGATCGCCGAGGGCTGCACGCCGAGCGGGCGCTGGTGGATCAGGTCGTCGGTGGCCTGGGCCATCAGCACGCGGGCGCCCTTGGCGTCGGCCTCGCACAGCAGTAGCTTGTGCAAGAGGCCGCTGAAGTCGCGCCGGCCGGCGGCCTGGCGCGCGGCGTCCTCGACCAGGCGCGTGACCTGGCGGCGCACGAGTTCCAGCCGCGCCACGTTGGCCGGGGGCAGGCGCTCGCGCTCGAGCAGGTACTTGGCACAGGTCCAACCCTTGCCGGGCTCGCCGATCAGGTTGTCGGCACGCACGCGCACCGCGTCGAAGAAGACCTCGTTGAGGTGGTGCCAGCCGTCGATGCTGCGGATCGGCCGCACCGTGATGCCAGGCGTGTCCATGGGCACGAGGATCAGCGAAATGCCTTCCTGCTTCTTCGCCTCCTTCGAGGTGCGCACCAGCATGTAAATCATGTTGGCCTCGTGCGCATGCGAGGTCCAGATCTTCTGGCCGTTGATGACGTAGTGGTCGCCGTCCAGGCGCGCGCTGGTCTGCAGCGAGGCCAGGTCCGAGCCCGAGCCGGGTTCGGAGTAGCCCTGGCAGTACCAGTGCGAGCCGTCCAGGATGCGCGGCAGCAAGCGCGCCTTCTGCTCGGCCGTGCCGAAGCGGATGATGACCGGGCCGATGTGGCCCAGGCCGTGGTGGTACAGCGGTGGGCAGTCGTTCTCGGCCATGACCTCCTCGAACACCAGGCGCTGGCGGATGTCCCAGCCGGTGCCGCCGACCTCCCTGGGCCAGCCGGGTGCGCCCCACCCCTTGTCGTGCAGGATCTGCTGCCAGCGCTGGTACTCGCGCTTGGTGACTTTCTGGCCCGCGGCCACCACGGCGCGGATCTCAGGCGGGCAGGCGCTGCGCGCGAAGGCCTGCAGTTCGCGGCGGAAGGCCGCGAGGCCTTCGTCCTCGCCGCGGGCGGTGTCGTCGGACATGGTGTCTCCTGGTGTGTGTCGGGGTCAGGCGCCGCTGCGCAGCGTCGTGATGAGTTCGTCCAGCGCAGCGACGGCCTGGTCGGCGTCGCGCGCGCGCAGCTGCTGCACGATGCGCCTGCGGATCGGGTACAGGTCGGGCCGCGGCCGCACGGACAGCACATGGGTCATGCGCTCGCGAAGCACCGTGCCCATGGTCTGGGCCATGAGCAGCAGCGCGGCGTTGTGGCCGGCCGTGGCGATGGCGGTGAAGAAGCGGCCAGCCGATTCGATGCGCTCGGCCAGGGTGGCGGCGTCGGGGTGCTGCTCGATCGCGTCGACGGCGGCTTCGATGGCGTCGACCTCGGCCTCGCTCGCGCGTTCGCACGCCAGGCGCAGCAGCGTGCCGTACAGCGTGCGGTAGGCCTCGTCGATGCCGGCCTGGTCGAGCTGGCCCTGCACCACGAGCTTGCGCAGCGATTCGGCCAGCACCATGTAGGCGCCGCGGTAGAACACCAGCGCGTGGTCGCTGCCGCCGCCGCCCATGTGGCGCACCTCTCCGATCAGCACGTCGTGGTCGCCGGCCTCGTGGCAGGCATAGCTGCTGCACTCGAAGCTGGCCAGGCAGTCGTCGAGCACGGGCAGGCCCAGCGCGCCGCTGTGCCAGCGCACGCCCTCGAACTTGTCCGCGATCTTGCTGGAGGCGAAGCGGCCCGACAGCGCGTCCTGGTCCTGCGACAGGATGTGGATCGCGAAGCCGCGGCCGGCCGTGAAGGCGGTGCGCAGGCTGCTCTGCTTGCGCAGGCTGAACAGCACCAGCGGCGGCTCCAGCGAGACCGAGCTGAAAGAGTTGCAGGTCAGCCCCACGGGCCGGCCGTCGGCCGCGCGCGTGGTGATGACCGCCACGCCCGTGGGAAAGCAGGCCAGCAGCTGGCGGAACTGCGCCGGCTCGATGGCTTGGACGGGTGGTTCGGCGGTGGCGCTGGTCATGGCCGGCTCTCGCGTGCGCAGGGGCGTCAGGCCGCGGCCAATTCGGCGGCGGGGGTGGCCGCGTGCGGCGGGTCGTTGGCGATCTCCTGCTGCACGGTCGGGATGATGACCTTGCCCCACAGTTCCAGCTGCTTGAGCATGGTCGGGTGATCGAAGTCGCCCATCTGGGTCTGGAAGCAGTAGTGCACGGGCTTGAGCGTGCGGATCTCGTTGACCACGCGCTCGATCACGGTGTCCACCGAGCCCACGGGCAGCAGCGCGCGCGATGCCTCGATCGTGGGTTCGCCCTCGACGATGCCTTCTTCGACCTGGTAGTCGTCGGCGATCTGGGCGGTGCGGCGCTTCAAGCTGACCGCGATGCGGCGCTGGTAGCGCGAGCACTCCAGGTAGGCATCGACCTCGGCCTTGTTGTCGCTCGCATAGGCCGCGCGCAGCAGGCCGACCGGCACCTGGGCCGGGTCCTTGCCTTCGGCGCGCGCGACCTTGTCGATCAGGCCGCGCGTGGCGTGCAGCTTCTCCAGGCCGCCGTCGCCGCCGGAGACGAAGACATGGTGGCCGCCGCGCACGGCGCGTGCGACGAAGGCCGGGTCCACGCTCGTGATCCAGGTCGGCGGCATGGGCTTTTGCACGGCGCGCTGGCTGATCGCGCTCATGGGCTGCTGGTAGAACTCGCCGGCGTAGCTGAACTTGGGTTGCGTGAGGCCCAGCTCCAGCATGTCCAGCATCTCGAAGGTGCGCTGCTTGGCCGTCTCCAGCGAGACGCCGAAGCGCTCGAACTCGAAGTGCTGGTAGCCCGAGCCGATGCCCAGGTTCAGGCGGCCGTCGGACAGCTGGTCGACCATGGCCACGTCGGCGATCAGGCGGGCCGGGGTGTAGAGCGGTGCCACCACGATCCCGGTGCCGAGCCGGATCTTTTTGGTCACGGCCGCGCAATGGGCGATCATGGTCAGCGGCGACGAGCACATGCCGTAGTTGCTGAAGTGGTGTTCTGCGTACCATGCGGCGCCGAAGCCGAGTTCGTCGGCCACGCGGGTCTGCTCCACCGCGTCGCGGAGGATCTGGTACGAGGTCTTATGCTTGTTGCGCTGCTGCATCAGAATGAAGATTCCGAAATCCATCACGGGCTCCTTGTTGCGATTGGCTTGCAACGATCTTAGGAACGGAGCCCCCGCGCGGCGCGCCATGCTGCGCACAGCTTCTTTGCAACTTCTGAAATGAGACAAGCCGGTGCGCGGCCGTTCGGCGCGCCGGGCACCAGGACCATGAAAGCACTCGATTCGCTTCGGATCTTCGTGATCACACAGCGCAAGGGCAGCCTGTCGGCCGCCGCGCGCAGCCTGTCGCTGTCGCCGGCCACGATCTCGCGCCGCATCAGCGCGCTGGAGGAGGAGCTCGGCGTGCAGCTGGTCGACCGCACCAGCCGCAACCTCAAGGTCACCGAGGCCGGGCATGCCTTCCTCGAACATGCCGAGCGCGTGCTGGAGACCATGGCAGCGGCCGAGCAGGCCGCGCGCGATGCGCGCCAGCGGCCGGAGGGCCGGCTGCGCATCCATTCGCGCACGCAGATCGGCATCCGCGTGATCGCGCCGCTGCTGCCGCGCTTCGCCCAGCAGTACCCCGACATCCAGGTCGAGTACGAGCTCTCCGAGCACCCGGTCAACATCGTCGAGCAGGACTTCGACGTCGACATCCGCACCGGCGAGTCGAACGACTCGGGCTTCGTCATCAAGCGGCTGCTGAGCAGCGACGAGGTGCTGGTGGCCAGCCCCGCGTTCGCGCAGCGCCATGCGCGCATCCGGCATCCGAACGACCTGGCCCGCCTGCCGTGCCTGACCTACCGGCGCGAGCACGAGGCCACGACCTGGAAGTACATCGACGGGGATGGCGCGCAACAGGAGCTGGCGATCAAGGGGGTGCTGAGCTCCAACAACGGCGAGGTGCTGCGTCTGGCCGCCATGGGCGGCATGGGCATCGCGCTGCTGTCCCAATCGGCCGTGCGTGCCGACATCCAGGCCGGCACGCTGGTGCGGCTGCTGGCGGACTACCGCTTTGCGGTGCGCCAATTCTCCAACGGCGTGTTCGCGGTGTTCCGCCAGCACCGCACGCTGCCGCTCAAGGTGCGGGCCTTCGTGGACTTCATGGCAGAAGCCCTGCGCGAGCCGGCCGCGGGCGGCTGAAGCGCTACTCGACGTCGATCTTCACGCCGCTGTCGACCAGCGCCTGGAGCTTGCGCGATTCGGCGTCCAAAAAAGCCGCGAACTGTTGCGGCGTGCCCGGCGAGAGCTGCAGGCCGGTCTCGGCGATGGCGGCGTGGACAGCCGGGTCCGCCAGCGCCGTGCGGATGTCGGCGTTGAGCTGGTCCGTGACGGGCTGCGGCGTGCGCGCGGGCAGCAGCATGCCGTACCAGGTGGCGTAGAGCAGGTCCACGCCGAGTTCGCGGAAGGTCGGCACCTCGGGCGCCGCGGGATGGCGCTGCGCCGAGGCGATGGCGATCGCGCGCAGGCCGCCGTTGCGCGTGAGCGGCATCGAGGAGGTGCCGTCGAAGATGCCGTCGACCACACCGGCCACCACGTCGTTCTTGGCCGGCGCCGCGCCACGGTAGGGCAGGTGCAGGATCTTCGCGTCGATGGCACGGCCCAGCAGCTCCAGCGCGATGTGCGGGCTCGAGGCATTGCCCGAGGAGGCGAGCCGGAGCCGGTTAGGCCCGGCGTGGGCGCGGTCCACCACGTCCTTCAGGGTCTTGAGCGGCGAACGGCCGGAGACGAACAGGATCAGGCCGTTGGCGCCGATCTGCACCAGCGGCTTGAGCGCGTCGGCCCTGTACGGCATGGCGCTGCGCAGGATCGGGTTGGAGGTGTAGGCGTAGGCCGTGAACAGCAGCGTGTGGCCGTCGGGCGCGGCATGGGCCACGAACTGCGTGCCGATCAGGGTGCCGGCACCGCCGCGGTTCTCCACCACCACGGGCTGGCCCCAGAGCTGGGACAGCCTGTGCGCCAGCACGCGGGTGTGACCGTCGGTGGGGCCACCGGCCGTGTAGGGCACGACGATGGTCACGGGCCGCGTGGGGAAGCGGGGCTGGGCGCGGCCGGAGTCCGCCAGTGCGAGCAGCGCGGCGCCGCCCAGGCCTTGCAGCATCTGGCGCTTGTGCATGGTGTCTCCTCGGTTCCTGTTCAGTCGGGGTGGCCGAACGCCTGGGTCGGCAGGCCCGGCGCCGGCAGCCCGTCAACCGCGAACAGCCCGCCGTCCTGCGGCCGCGTGCCGGCCAGGTGCACGCTGCGCGAAATCGAGGTCACGTAGGCCGTGGCCAGCCGCGGCCCGCCGAAGGCGAGGCTGGTGGGGTGCGTGGCCGGCAGCGCGACGCGGCGTTCCAGCCGCCCGTCGGGTGCGTAGCGCGCGAGTTCACCGGTGCGCACGAGCACGGTCCACAGATGGCCTTCGGCGTCCACCGTGGCGCCGTCGGGACCGGAGTCCAGCGCCCCGGTCTGCGCGAACACGCGCCGCCGCGCGAGCGGCCGAGCAGGGTGGTAGTCGAAGGCCCAGATCGTGCGCGCCGTGCTGTCGGCCACGTAGAGCGTCTGCCCGTCGGGGCTGAAGCAGGGGCCGTTGGCCAGTGCGAAGCCCTCGGCCAGCTTCTCCAGGCTCGCGTCGTGGCGCAGCCGGTACAGGCCGCCGAGCGGCGGGGCGTCGGCCGCGCGGTTGTAGTGCAGCGTGCCGGCGATGAAGTTGCCCCAGGCGTCGCACTTGCCGTCGTTCAGGCGCACGTCGGGGTGTTCGCAGTCGATGCGGGCCAGCGTGGTCAGCTGGCGCGTGCGGAAGTCGTAGCGCGCGAAGCGGTGCTGCAAGGCGACAACCACGGCGTCGTCGCGGCAGGGCGCGACGGAGCCGACGGGGGCAGGCAGGGCGTGGGCCTCGCGCTGGCCGGTGGCGGGCCACCAGCGGTGCAGGGTGCCGGCCAGCGCGTCGATCCAGGCCAGGGCCCCGGTGCGCGCGTCCCAGCAGGGGCTTTCGCCGAGCCGGTCCAGGGTGTCTCCGATCCGGATGGTGTGCATCTCGCGCATCTCGCTCATGGCGGGCCAGTGTGGCCAGATTCGTGCGCGCCGCCGGCGCCCGGGCGCAAAGCTGCTTTGCAGCTCCTGTCGCGATGGCTGTGTGCCCGGCTTCTAGAGTCGCCGGCATGACCTCGACCCCTCACTCCCCGCCGCCCCTGGAGGGCGTCCGCGTCGTCGAACTCGGCAACTACATCGCCGGCCCTGGCACCGCCATGGTGCTGCGCGACCTCGGCGCCGAGGTCGTCAAGATCGAGTCGCTGGAGGGCGACGCGGCACGCAGCACCGGCCCTTTCGGCATGGCCATGCTGCGGGCCTACAACCGCGACAAGCGGTCGGTCGCGCTGGACCTGCGCCACCCCCAGGGCCTGGCCGTGGCCAAGCGCCTGATCGCGCACGCCGACGTGGTGGTGCAGAACCTGCGCCCCGGCGCCATGGAGGCGCTGGGCCTGGGCGCCGACGTGCTGCGGGCCGCGCAACCAGCGCTGGTGCATGTCTCGATCGCGGGCTTTCCGGCCGGCGCGCCCTCGGCCGCCCGGCCCGGCTACGACATCGCCGCCCAGGCCGAGAGCGGCATGATGTCCGTGACCGGCGAGCCACAGGGCCTGCCGCAGAAGGTGGGCGCGACCATCATCGACGCGGCCACCGTGCAGGTGGCGGCCCAGGCCATCCTCGCCGCGCTGCTGCGCCGCGTGCGCACGGGCGTGGGCGAGACGATCCGGCTGTCGCTCCTGGAGGTGGCACTGAACCTGCAGCTGCCCAACTGGAGCGACTACCTGGTGCGCGGCGTGGAGCCGCAGCGCAGCGGCGACGGCCAGCCCATGGCCGCGCCGGCCGCCGACATCTTCGCCACGCGCGACGGCATGGTGGTCGTCTCAGCCTATGTGCAGGCGCACTGGCTGCGGCTGTGCGACTGCATCGGCGCGCCCGAGCTTGCCAGCGATCCGCGCTTTGGCACGAACGAGCTGCGCGTGGCCAACCGGGCCGCGATGAAAGCCGCCGTGGGCGCGCGGCTCGCGCTGCTGGGCACGGACGCATGCGTGGAGCTGCTCACCCGCAACGCCATCGTGGTCGGCGTGGTGCGGCGCTACAGCGATGCGCTGCGCAGCGCAGACTTCCAGGCCAGCAGCATGCTGATCGAGACCGGTGCCAACGGTGCCGTGCCCGGCTACCGCAGCTTCGGCCTGCCCTACGAGCTGGTCGACACGCCGCGCCCGCCCAGCCAGGCAGCGCCGGCCCATGGCGCGCACACGCTGCAGGTGCTGCGGGAGGCCGGCTATGGCGCGGACGAGATCGCCGCGCTGCAGGCCGGCGGCGTGGTGCGGATCCCGGCCGCACCCTGAGACGTGCACGCGCCGGAAAGCAGCTTTTCACTCTTTGCAGCGCAGGCGCCGATTCCGCGCCTAAGCTGCCTGGGCACGGCGCAGCGCTGACGCTGCCCACCGACGGACGACGAGACAACGAAGGAGACACCATGACCATTCGCCGAACCCTTGCCATGCTGGCCCTGGGCCTGTGCAGCGCCCTGGCGGCCGTCCCGGCCCTGGCCCAGCAGCCCACCCGCATCGTCGTGCCGTTCGCGGCCGGCGGCGGCACCGACCAATACGTGCGCTTGCTGGCGGCCGACCTTGGCAAGCACGGCATGCAGGTGATCGTGGAGAACAAGCCGGGCGCCAGCGGCATCGTCGCAGCCGACCACGTGGCGCGCGCGCGGCCCGACGGGCTCACCGTGCTGATGACCTCGATGAGCATCCTGGCGACCAACACCGTCCTGTACGACAAGCTGCCCTACGACCCGGTCAAGGATTTCGCCTCGGTTTCTCAGATCGCTTACCAGCCGGCGATCCTGGTCGGCCGGCCCGACCTGCCGTACAAGAACATCAAGGAGATGGTCGCCTACGCCAAGGCCAATCCCGGCAAGATCAACCGCGGCTCGCCGGGCGCCTCCATCCTGACCAACCTCGCGCCGCTGGCATTCGAGCAGCAGGTCGGCATCCGCACCATGCACATCCCGTTCAACGGCGACACGCCGGGCCTGCAAGCGCTGCTGGGCAGCCAGATCGACGTGCACGGCACCTCGATCACAGGCCCGCTGCCGCACATCAAGGCAGGCAAGATGGTCGTGCTGGGCGTGATGGACAGCAAGCGACTGCCGCAGGTGCCAGAGGCGCCGACCTTCAAGGAGCAGGGCTACGACATCGAGGCGCTGCTGGCGTACGCGCTGTCGGTGCCGGCGGCCACACCCAAGGACGTGGTCGAGCGGCTCAACCGCGCAGTCAACCAGGTCATCGCCGACCCCGAGTTCGTGGCCCGCGCCCGCGCCATGGGCATGGAGCCGCGCGGCGGCACGGCGGAGGAGTTCAATCGCTTCATCAGGACCGAGTCGGAGCGCTGGCTGCCGTTGCTGCAAAGCCTGAACCTGCCCAAGCAGGGGCAATAAGGCACACCACGGGTCGTCCGCCCGCGCAGGCGGGTGGCGATGCCGTCCCGCCTTTGCCGCCGCCCGTCGCGCTGCGCCGCCAAGCGGAACGCTGGGGAGCGCGCGCCGCGCCGACGCCCGGGAAGCCTCAGCGAGCCCGGGGGCGGGCCCAGCCCAGGGCGCCCAGGCCCAGCAGCAGCAGCGCGCCCATGCCCGGCTCGGGCACTTCGCCCGCGGGCGCTTGCAGCACGAAGGCCAGGTTGTCGGCGTAGCCGTCGTTGTCGCCGCCGCCGTTGCGCTCCATCGACAGCCAGAACGCCAGCGAGGTCGTGCCCACCGGCAGCAGGCCCTCGGTCTCGCGGTAGAACAGGCCGGTCTGGTTGTTGCGGTCGGCGGCGGTCACCGCGCCGATGGTCGCGCCGCCGATCTCGGCGCCGAAGGCGTCCAGGAACTGCACATAGAAGAGCGCGTTGTCGGTCTGGCTGCTCCAGCCGCCGAGCCAGCCGCTCAGCGAGTAGCCGAGGGCCTGCGTGGTCGCCATGCCGAAGTCCAGCGTCTGGTAGCCGACGGCGTAGGCGCCCGTGCCAGTGAACATCTTGGCGCCGCGGTCGCCCGGCCCCGGCTGCGTGGGCAGCACCCAGTTGCTGCCGTAGCTGACGGACTGGATGGCGCCATAGACGTCATAGCCGCTCCAGCCGGCGGTGCCGGCCTCGGCGTCGCCGTTGACGACCAGGTTGCTGCCATAGACCACGGCGGCCTGGCCGCTGCAGGCCACGGCGAGCAGGGCCGTGGCGAGAAGGTGTCGAAGGTGCATTGCGGAGATCCTTGGGGTTCAGTTGACGCGGTATTGGTCCAGCTGGGCGGCGCCCTGCATCGCGGGGTCGCTGATCGAGGGCAGGCCGTTCTCCAGGTGGCCGGCGAAGCGGCGCAGCCAGGTGGGCAGGCCGTTCACGCGCAGGCTGTAGTCGTACCAGTGCGAGCTCGCGGCCAGCGGCAGGCGCAGCGCGCTGCGCGAGCGCGCCACCACGCGCACTTCGGGCAGGGTGCTCGTGGTGTACTTGTTGGCCGTGAGCTGGAAGGTGCAGGGCTGGCCACCGTTGTTGACGAGCTCGAGCACGAGTTCGCCGGTCGAACGCTCGGCGCGCACGATGAGCTCGGGCAGCGCCGCGCCACTGGCGCGGCGCACGTCGCCCGCGATGTGGCGGTGAAAGCCGTTTGGTCCCAGCACCCAGAGGTCGTAGGCGGCCGTGGCGGCCCAGCGGCCCTGCAGCTGCTTGCCGGCCTCCACCGTGTAGCGGCGCGGCACCTGGTCCAGCGCCAGGCGGTCGTACACGTGGAACACGGCGCCGGCCTCGCCGGCGTTCTCGAAGGTCAGCAGCACGCCTGCGGCCTCGACCTGCGCCTGCACCTGCAGCTCGTAGGGCAGGGCGCGCGCGGGCCGCACGCCGGCAGCCTGCACGGGCGCGGCCAGCGTGGTCGGCGTGGCGGGCACCTTGGTGTTGGGCAGCGCCAGCGACTGCGCGCGGCGTGCGGCCGTGGCCGGCAGCAGCTGCATGAAGCCGTTGTCCTCGGGGTTCACGAAGTCGAAGCAGGACAGCAGGTTGCCCGAGACGGCACGGCGCCAGGGGCTGATCAGCGGCTCGGCCACGCCGAAGCGCGCCTCGATGAAGCGCAGCACCGAGCTGTGGTCGGCCACCTGCGAGTTGACCCAGCCGCCCTTGCTCCAGGGCGAGACCACGTACAGGGGCACGCGCGGGCCCAGGCCGTAGGGGCGGTGCAGGGTGCGGGGGTCTGCACCGTTGAGCACGTGGTGGTATTCACCCGTGGTGTCCACGGTGGAGGCGCCGGCCAGCTGGGCTTGCGCGGGGTTGGCGTCGTAGGCCAGGTAGGAGGGCACGGCCGGCGGCGGCATGTGGTCGAAGAAGCCGTCGTTCTCGTCGAAGTTGATGAGCAGGACGGTCTTGCTCCAGACCTCGGGGTTGGCCGTCAGCGCGTCCAGCACGCGGGCCGTGTAGTCCGCGCCCGAGGCCGGGCTCGAGGGCCCCGGATGCTCGGAGCCTTCGGCCGTGGCGACGATCCAGCTGACCTGGGGCAGGCGGTCGGCCAGCACGTCGGCGCGCAGCAGGTCCAGGTCGCGCGTGCTGACGCCGCGTTCGCGCAGCGCCTGCGAGTAGCCCGGGCGCAGGTACCAGGCATTGCGGAAACTGCGGAAACCGGCCAGCGGGTTGTCGGTGAAGTTGTCCGCCATGTTCTGGTAGACCTGCCAGCGGATCCCGGCGGCCTGCAGGCGTTCCGCGTAGGTGATCCAGCGGTAGTCGGTGCTCTGGTCGGGGTCGAAGCTGTCGCGGCTGTTGTCGGTCGACGGGCCGCCGGCCTGGGCCAGGGGATCGTTGTGGCCGGTCCACAGGAACAGGCGGTTGGTGTTGGTGCCGGTCTGCGTTGCGCAGTGGTAGTGGTCGCACAGCGTGAAGGCGCGCGCCAGCGCGAACTGGAACGGCAGATCGCCCTCGGCGTAGTAACCCATGGAGTGGTTCTGCTTGGCCGCGCACCAGTCGTTCATGCGGCCGTGGTCCCAGGCCAGCTGCGCGTCCAGCCAGGAATGCGGCGTGCCGGCCACGCGCATGACCGGGAAGTCCTGCTCGGTGTTCAGGCGGAACGGCGCGATGGGCTTGCTGGTCGGCCAGTTGGGCCGGCCTGGCACGGGCGCGCCGCCCACGCTGGGCTGCACGAACACGGTCTTGCCGCTGAACAGGTTCTGCCGGTCGCGCACCGGCACGGGAAACGGATCGCCGAAGCCGCGCACGCCGGCCATGGTGCCGAAGTAGTGGTCGAAGCTGCGGTTCTCCTGCGTCAGCACGACGATGTGCTCGACGTCCTGCAGGGTGCGGGTGCGCTGGTTGGCGGGCAGGGCCAGGGCGCGCTGGATGGCGGGCGGGAAGCTGGCCAGCACGGCGCTGGCGCCGCCGGCCTGGGCCAGGGTGCGCAGGAAGTCGCGGCGGCTCATGGCTGCGCCTTGGTGCGCGGGAGCGCGGGGTTGGAGGAGTGCATGTGGGAGGTTCCAGTCGATGGGGTGCCGACAGGCGCTTTCGCCGTCAGGGCGAAGGCAATGTAGGCAGCGACCGTGAACACTCGATGACGGGCACCGCACGCGGCCGCGCGGGGCGGGACAGGACCGAAAGGGTCAGCCGCCGTGGTGCCGGCCACGCCCGTGCTGGCCGGGCGTCTGCACGGGCGCATGCTCGGCCAGCAGGGGCACGACCCAGTCGATGAAGGCGCGCAGCCGGGCGCCCACGTGCCGGTTCGGCGCGTAGGCCAGGTACAGCGGCATGGGGGCCAGCTGCCAGTCCTGGAGCAGCGGCACGAGCGCGCCACTTTCGCGGTGCGGCCTGGCCATGTAGTCGGGCAGCCACAGCACGCCCAGGCCGGCCAGGCCGGCCGCCAGGTAGGCGTTGCCGTCGTCGACCGCGAAGGCGTAGCGGCCCTGCACGTGGACCTGCTCGTCGCCACGCCGCATGGCGTAGGGAAAGGTCTTGCCTGCGCGCGCCCACAGGAAGCCGACGATGCGGTGGTGCGTGTCCTCCAGCATGCGTGGGTGGTCGGGCCGGCCCGCCAGCGCGAGGTAGGCCGGCGCTGCGTACACGCCCAGCTGCAGGTCGGCCACGTGGCGGGCCACCAGCGAGGGGTTGGCGATGTGGCCGCCGCGCAGCACGCAGTCCACGTTCTCGCCGATCAGGTCGACGCGGCGGTCGCTCACGCCCATGTCGAGCTGGATCTCGGGGTAGCGTGCATGGAAGTCCGGCAGCGCCGGCACCAGCAGCATGCGCGCGAGCGGACTCGGCACGTCCACGCGCAGGCGCCCGCGCGGCATTGCGGCTGCGCTGGACAGCCCGGTCTCGGCGTCTTCCACGTCGGCCAGGATGCGCAGCACGCGCGCGTAGTAGGCTGCGCCGTCGGCCGTGAGGTGCACGCGGCGCGTGGTGCGGTTCAGCAGCTTCACGCGCAGCCTGGCCTCCAGTTGCTGCACGAGCTGGGTGATGCTGGTCTTGCTGATGTGCAGCGTGTCGGCCGCTTTGGTGAAGCTGCCGGCTTCCACGACGCGGGCGAAGGCCTGCATCGCATCGAAACGGTCCATGCGGGCTCCGGTGGGATCGTGATTGTTTGGAGTTTACGAACAGTGGTGGGTGGACTTGCCCGTTGATCGCACAGCAACGGCTTCCTACAGTGCCGGCATCCCTTCCATCCACCAAGGCATTCCCATGGCACAACGTGACGTCGTTTTTCCCGCCGGCCGCCAGGCCCTGTACGAGCGCAACCGCTACTCGCCCGCCGTGCGCTCCAATGGCTTCCTGTTCGTCTCCGGCCAGGTCGGCAGCCGCGAGGACGGCTCGCCCGAACCCGGGCTCGAAGCCCAGGTGCGCCGCGCTTTCGAGAACCTCAACGCCGTGCTGGCGGCGGCCGGTTGCCGTTTCGACGACGTGGTCGACGTGACGGTCTTCATCGTCGATCCCGCCGAGCGCTTCGAGCGCATTTGGGCCGTTGTGCCTGACTACTGGGGCCAGGCGCCGTACCCCAACATCACCTGCGTGGGCGTGACCTGGTTGTACGGCTTCGATTTCGAGATCAAGGTCATCGCGAAGCTGCCCGAGGGCGCGCCGGCCTGACCGTTCCGGTGCGACGCCGCCGACGCCCGCGGGCAATGTCGGCGTCTTGTCCTACATGGCGCTTTCGGTCCGCGCCGCGCCCAGGTCCGTATCAGGCAGTGACCGGGTGTGCTGCCGGATCCGCCCAGGGCGTGTGAAGCGGCAGCGGCCCGGTTGCGCCTGCGCGGTCGCGCAGGCGCCACCCACGGTGGCGCCATGCCGATGCGGGCGCGCGCCCACCGCACAGGAGCAAGCCATGCTGGGTCACTTTCTGACGCGCGCACAGGTGGACGGGATCGCAACGCGGCGTGCCGAACGGCGCAACTTCTTCCGCAAGACGAGCGGATTCGCGGTCGGCATGGCGGGGGGCGGCATTCTCGCTGCATGTGGCGGGGGGTCGGGCGACTCCAATGCCCAGGCCAACGAGGTGTCTGATGCCGACGTGCTGAACTTCGCGCTGAACCTGGAGTACCTGGAGGCGCAGTTCTATGCCTACGCGGCGACCGGGAGCGGGCTGCCTGCCGCCCAGCTCGGCGGCACCGGCACGCAGGGCGCCGTCACCGGCGGGCGTGCGGTCAACTTCACCGATCCGGTGGTGCGCCAGTACGCCAAGGAGATCGCGCAGGACGAGATCGCCCACGTCGCCTTCCTGCGCCAGGCGCTGGGCTCGGCCGCGGTGGCGCAGCCGGCCATCGACATCGGCGCTGACCCCAACGGCGCGTTCTCCAGCGCGGCGCGGGCGGCCGGTCTCGTGGCCGCCGGCCAGGCCTTCGATCCCTACGCCAGCGACGAGAATTTCCTGCTCGCCGCCTTCATCTTCGAGGACGTCGGTGTCACGGCCTACAAGGGCGCCTCACCGCTGATCCAGAACAAGACCTTCCTGGAGGCCGCCGCCGGCATCCTGGCTGTGGAGGCCTACCACGCCGGCCTGGTGCGCACAGCGCTCTACGCCAAGGGCGTGGACGCACCCGCGTTGCGCACGGCCACCGACGCGATCTCCAATGCACGCGACAGCCTGGACGGTGGCAGCGACGTGGACCAGGGCGTGAGCGGTGCCGACGACCGCTCCAACATCGTGCCCACCGATGCCAACGGCATCGCCTTCAGCCGCAGCCCGGGCGACGTGCTGAACATCGTCTATCTGAACCCCGGCGCTGTCTCACGTGGCGGCTTCTATCCCGCTGGCGTGAACGGTGCGCTGGTGTTGAGCAGCGCGCTGGCTTGAGCCAGGACCGACCCCGCACACGCGGGGGCCGGACTTCCCATTTCGCCCGAGGACGCACCATGGATTTCCTGCACAGACCCCATGCGACAGATGCCGCCACCCTGCCACGCTCCGGCGGTCCGCGCTGGCGCTGGCGCCACCTCACCGGGCTGGCCATCGTGCTCGGGGCGCTGGCGCTGTGGACGCAGCAGTTGCTGCAAGCCCCCTGGATGCAAAGCCCCGGCGTCTCGGGCGCATTGATGGGCGGCGGCATGGCGGCCCTGGCCACGGCGCTGGGCACCTTGCCGGTGCTGCTGTCGCAGAAATTCTCGCAGCGCAGCCACGACACCATGCTGGGCTTCGGCGCCGGCGTCATGCTGGCGGCCAGCGCCTTCTCGCTCATCATCCCGGCCTTGGCTGCCGCGCGGCAGCAGGGTGCAGGCGGCTGGGGCGCGGCCGGCACCGTGGGCCTGGGCATCGCGGCGGGCGGCCTGCTGCTGTTGCTGGTGGACCGCCTCGTGCCGCACGAGCACTTCGTCAAGGGCCTGGAAGGGCCGCAGGCGCGCGCCATGAAGCGGGTCTGGCTGTTCGTGCTGGCCATTGCCGTGCACAACCTGCCCGAGGGCCTGGCCATCGGGGTGGCCTACGCAGGCACCGATCCGTTCGGCGCCCTGGCGCTGGCCACCGGCATCTCGATCCAGGACGTGCCCGAGGGCATGGTCGTCGCGCTGGCGCTGCGCGGCGTGGGCTACGGCCGTGCCTGGTCGGCAGGGCTGGGCGTGCTGTCCGGTCTGGTGGAGCCCGTGGCGGCGGTCTTCGGCGCGGCCGTCATCGGCCTGTCGGCCAGCCTGTTGCCCTGGGGTCTGGCGGCCGCTGCGGGCGCGATGCTCTACGTCATCAGCCACGAGATCATTCCCGAGTCGCACCGCGCCGGGCACGAGCGCTGGGCCACCTGCGGGCTGATGCTGGGCTTCATCCTCATGATGGTGCTGGACACCGCGCTGGCCTGACCGGCGCTGGCCCGATCCGCTGCCGGGAGCCGCCCATGGCCGACGCGCAACACGATGGTCCGCCACGCCCGCCGCCGCAGGGGCGCACCGCGCTGCACCTGGTGGCGCCGGGCGATCCGTCCGTCCAGCCGCAAGTCCTGGCATGGATGCGGGCGGTGGTCGAACTGGCCGACCGCCAGGCGTTCGCCCAGCTGTTCGCGTTCTACGCGCCGCGCGTGAAGGGCTACCTGATCCGCTCCGGCACCGAGCCCAGCCAGGCCGAAGACATCGCGCAGGAGACGCTGCTGGTGCTCTGGCGCAAGGCCGCACTGTTCGACGCCGAGCGCGCCAGCGTGGGGACCTGGCTGTTCACCATCGCCCGCAACCTGCGCGTGGACCGCCTGCGCAGCCATGGCACGGCAGCGGCGCGTGCAGATGCGGCCGAGCTGGACGATGTGGCCGACGAAGCGCCGCCCCTGGACGAGCGCCTGCACACGGCGCAACTGTGCTCCCGCATGCGCGCAGCCCTGCGCACCATGCCGGCGGAGCAGGCGCAGGTGCTGCGCCTGTGCTATTTCGAGGACCGCCCCCACACCAGCATCGCGAGCACCCTCGGGCTGCCGCTGGGCACGGTGAAGTCGCGCATGCGCGCAGCGCTTGCGCATCTGCGCCGCGCCCTGCAGGATGGCGGGCCCACGCCATGACACGCATCGCCCACCATCCCTCCGACGCGCTGCTGCTCTCGCATGCGGCGGGGCGGCTGCCGGCGGGGCTGGCGCTGGTGGTGGCGGTCCATCTGGAGCGCTGCGCGCGGTGCGCCGCCTACGCCGGCGTCCTGGAGGCCGCCGGCGGCCAGCTGCTGGAGGAGACGCGGCCCGTCCCCATGCAGGCCGGGGCCCTCGACCAGACCATGGCGGCGCTGGACGCACCGGCTGCCGAGGCGGCAAAGCCCGCGACGTGGCAGGGACCGCCGCCCTTGCCGCAGGGCCAGGCCTGGCCCGCGGCGATGGCGGGCTGCCAGATCGCGCCCTGGCGCTGGATCGGCCCCGGCATGCGCTACAGCCGCGTGCGGCTGGCCGGCGACGATCCGGTCACCGTGTTCCTGCTGCGTCTGGCGCCGGGCAAGTACCTGCCCCGGCATGCGCACAGCGGGCGCGAATTCACCCAGGTGCTGTGCGGCGCCTTCCACGACGGCCGGGCGCACTTCCACGCCGGCGACTTCGACGCGCCGGGGCAGGGCGTGCAGCACCTGCCCGTGGTCCAGTCGGCCGACGAGTGCGTGTGCCTGACGGCCGTGCAGGGGCGGCTGCAGTTCGACGCGTTCTACGGCCGCCTGCTGGCGCGCCTGGGCGGCCTGGGTTGAGGTCGCGCCGCCCCGGGAGCCGTGCGCCTCAAGAGTGGCGCATCCGCGCGTTCAACCACTCCACCAGCACGTTGTGGTACTCGCGCTGCCAAGCCGGCCGCGTCAGTGCGTGGTCGGCGCCGGCCAGCGTGTAGCGGGTCAGCGAACGTGCGCGGCGGAAAGCGCGCGCGTAGCTGTCGATGAGCTGCGGCGGAATCTGCTCGTCCTGTTCGGAGTCGATCAGCAGCACGTCCCCGGTGAACTGACTGCAGCAGAGCAGCGAGCGGTTCTGGTGGGGGGCCAGGGGGCTGGAGCGGTACTCCCGCAGCGCCTGCGCATCGAGCTGCTCCTTCGGTGTGCTCCAGTCGCTGTCGGGGTAGATCGCCGGCGAGCGCAGCACCAGCAGCCGTGCCGGTTTGGCCGCGGCGAGGAAGGAAGCCATGTACGCACCGAAGCTGAAGCCGAGCAGGGCGAGGCGGCTGCGCGCGACACCGCGCACGGCGGCCAGGTTCATGTAGTCCTCCAGCACGCGCTGCAGCGCCTGGTCGCGGCTGATGCGCGCGCGCGCCTCGGCCGGCCAGCCGGCGTCGGGGATGTCGGCACGCCGGCACAACCAGCCGGACGGGGCGAGCTGCGACTGCAGCGCATCGAACTGACCGCTGCCATCGTCGTCCCATCCCGGAAGAATCAACAGTGCGGAGGATTTGGTGGCGCTTGCGCTTGCGCTTGCAGTACGTGGCATGGACGGTGTCGTGCGTGTCGGCGCCACGGCGGTCCGTGGGGCCGGATTGCGGTGAAGGTGGCCGTCGTCGACGGGGCAGTACCTGGGTTGTAGGAAGGTCCGGTGCAGCGGGCTTGTGGGAACGCAGGCGCAGCGCGCGTCGGCCAGCGTCCGCACAACGCGCCCGGACGGCTGCCGCGATGGCGCCGCCGCCGACGCTGCGCGCCGCCCGTCGCCGACACCGCACCCCGCGGGTGGCTGCGTACAACGCGTGCAGTGGGCTCGCACGCATCTGTCGGCTGCGGCCGTGCACTGCATCCCACCAGCACACCACCGGAGGAAACACGACATGACGCCATCCCACGGCCTGGGCATCCGCAGCAACCAGCCCGACACCGAGAAAGTGGACGAAGCCGAGCGCAAGGTCGGCGCCGTGCTGCAGGAACTCGAAGACGGGTCCGACATGGAGGTCAAGGACATCGACCTCGAGGAGGTCGTCGACACCGACGCGCAGGACAGGCCGGTGGTCAAGAAGGCGGTCGACATCGACGCCCGGCAGCGCCCCCAGAGAAAGGGCTGGGCCCGCTGAGCGCTGCGGGCCTGCGCACACCGCCATGGCCGAATCGAACTACCGCGATTCCGGCTCGGCCGAGGAGCTCACCGCGCACAACGTGCGCGCCATGCGGCATCTGGACGATGCTGCGGCACGGCAGGAGACCGCGGCCGACCGGGCCGCGGCACGCATCGCCCACTGGTGCGGGCGTATCCAGTTCGTCTGGCTCCATGTGGCCTGGTTCGGCGGCTGGATCGCCTTCAACAGCCTGCCGATGCTGCCGCATTTCGACCCCTATCCCTTCACCTTCCTGGTGCTGGTGGTGTCGCTGGAGGCCATCTTTCTGTCGACCTTCGTGCTCATGAGCCAGAACCACGAAATGCGCATCACCGAGCGGCGCAACAAGCTCGACCTGCAGATCAACCTGCTGACCGAGCAGGAGAACACCAAGGCGCTGCAATTGCTCGCGCGCATCGCCGACAAGCTCGGCGTGGAGGATCCTTCGGGCGGCCTGGCGGCCCTGGAGGAGGCCACCCGCCCGGACAGCCTGGCACGCCAGATCGACCGGGCCTACCCGGAAGACCGCCGCTGAGGCACCGGCCGCACCGGCGATGCGGCCGGCGTGGCGGTGTCAGACCCGGGGCGGATCGGTCTCGCGCTCGGGGTGGCGGTGGCGCGCCACGGCCTGTGCGAAGGCCTGCAGCGCCGCCTCGCCGTCGCCATCGTCGGGCACCAGGCCCGGGTCGGCGCTGCCATCGGGCAATTCCCAGGGAATGCCCGCCTGTTCGAGCAGCGCGCGTGCATCGGCGGGCACCAGCAGTGTCTTACCGTGGCGGTACTGGTCCTTCACGAACTCCAGCGCCTGCCCGTTGGCGGCCAGCGCGGCGATGGCCTCGGCGCCTTGCGGCAGCACCACCGCATCGAACAGGAAACCCGGCTCGTTCTCGAGCGAGGCATCGGCCTGCACCGTGTCGCCCTGGGCCGTGGTGATCGCGCCCACATGCGGCCCGACGATGCGCGGTGCGGCGCCCTGGTCGGCCAGGGCCGCGACCTGGGCCTGCAGCAGAGCCCCGTCCGCGCCATCGGCGGCCAGCAGCGCGACCATGCGTGCGCGGATGCCCATCTCGCCCGGGCGGGCCAGCAGCGACAGCGCGGGCGATTGGCGCACCTCGGGCCTGGCCGGCTTGGCCAGCGCGCGCGGCAGCGGCTCGGGCAGCTCGCGCATGCCTAGGCCGTCGGCCACCTTGCGCGCCAGCGTCTCGGACACGTTGCGCAGCGAGGCCACCATGCGTTCGCGCACGGCTGGCACCGTGAGCTTGGACAGCTCGAACCGGAAGGCCTGCGCGATGTGCGCCTGCTCCACCGGGCTCTGGCTCTCGTAGAACAGCGCGGCCTGGGTGTAGTGGTCGGCGAACTTCTCGGGCTTGGCGCGCACCTTGCCCTGTTCCGCCTTGGCCGCGATGCGCGCAGGCACCGAGACGAAGCCTTGCACCGCACCAGCCTGGAACGGGCAGCCGCCGGCCAGCGAGTTGGGCTCGTAGGACACCCGGCCCCGGTGGATGGCCTGGCGGTGCAGGCCGTCGCGCTGGTTGTTGTGCACGGGCGCGATCGGCGCGTTGATCGGAATCTCGTGGAAGTTCGGCCCGCCCAGGCGCGAGATCTGCGTGTCGACGTAGGAATGGATGCGGCCGGCCAGGAGCGGGTCGTTGGAGAAGTCGATGCCGGGCACCACGTGCGCGGTGCAGAAGGCCACCTGCTCGGTCTCGGCGAAGAAGTTGTCGGGGTTGCGGTTCAGCACCATGCGGCCCACAGGCTGCACCGGGACCAGCTCCTCGGGAATGATCTTGGTGGCGTCCAGGATGTCGAAGCTGAAGCGTTCGGCTTCCTCCTCCGTGAAGACCTGCACGCCGAGCTCGTACTCGGGGTAGTTGCCCGACTCGATGCGCTCCCACAGGTCGCGGCGGTGGTAGTCGGGGTCGGCGCCGGAGATCTTCACGGCCTCGTCCCAGACCAGCGAATGGGTGCCGGCCTTGGGCGTCCAGTGGAATTTGACGAACACCGAATCGCCATCCTCGTTGACGAAGCGGTAGCTGTGCACGCCGAAGCCCTGCATGGTGGCGTAGCTGCGCGGGATGGCACGGTCGGACATCACCCACATCAGCATGTGGGTGGACTCGGGCATCAGCGAGACGAAGTCCCAGAAGGTGTCGTGCGCGCTGGCCGCCTGCGGCATGCCGTGGTGCGGCTCGGGCTTGACGGCGTGCACGAGGTCGGGGAACTTCATCGCGTCCTGGATGAAGAACACCGGGATGTTGTTGCCCACCAGATCCCAGTTGCCCTCGTCGGTGTAGAACTTCACGGCGAAGCCGCGCACGTCGCGCGCGGTGTCCTTGGAGCCGCGCTCGCCTTGCACGGTGGAAAAGCGCACGAAAACCGGCGTCACCTTGCCGGCCTCGCGGAACGGCGCGGCCTTGGTGTACTGCGTGAGCGGCGCATAGCACTCGAAGAAGCCGTGCGCGCCGGAGCCGCGCGCATGGACGATGCGTTCGGGGATGCGCTCGTGGTCGAAGTGCGTGATCTTCTCGCGCAGGATGAAGTCTTCCAGCAGCACGGGGCCGCGAACGCCGTACTTCAGCGAGTTCTGGTTGTCGGCGATGGGCACGCCCTGGTTGGTGGTCAGGCGCTGGCCGGTCGCATCCACGCGCACGCGGTCCAGCGGGTCCACGGTCGGGTTGCGGCCCTCCGGTGCCACGCCGCCGGTCTTGGCCGAGGCATTGGTTTCCGACAGCGTGCTCGCCCCCGGCAGACGCGATGGCGGCGCGATGCTGACACCGGGTTTGGGCGCGACGCCATTCACGAAGCCGTGTTCGTCGGGCTTGGTCGGATTGGACGGCATGCCGGCCGCCAGGGCCTGCACTTCGGCCTTTTGCCGTGCCGCAGGATCGTTCGGATCGCCAGCCGGGCCCTCGGCCGGGCCGCTGTCGGTGTGGTGCGCCGGGCCCCGGGACGTGCGCGAGCGGGCAGGGGTGGCGCGGGGCGCAGCGGCGGACTTGGGAGACTTGGCCATGGTGTTCGTGGTGTCCTGTGTGTCGCGGCGACATTGCCGACCCACCACGCTAAGCGCAGGCCCTGTCCCGCGGTGTAGGACGCCGCGACTGCCGCAGATGCGCGGACGGCCGACGGATGGAGACATGACAGGCCACGTAGCCTGCGCGGCATGCCTCGTCAGACGTCTGCAGCCGATGCCGCACCTACACTGCGCGCTACGCCGCTGCCGCAGGCCGAGCGCGTGCTGGTGCTCGTGGATTTCATCAACCCGCTGGACTTCCCCGGGGCCGAGCGCCTGGTGCCCGGCGCGCTGCGTGCCGCGCGGGCGACGGCGCGGCTCAAGCAGCGGCTGGCCCAGGCCGGCGTGCCGGCCATCTATGCCAACGACCACTACGGCACCTGGCATGCCGAGTTCAGCGACGTGCTGCGCGCCTGCCAGGCGCTGCCCGGCGCGCGCGGCCAAATCGCGCAGCTGTTGGCCCCGGCGCCGCAGGATCTCACCATCCTCAAGCCGCGCCATTCGGCCTTCTTCGCGACGCCGCTGGACCTGCTGCTGCGCCAGATGCAGGCGCGCGAGATCGTCCTCGTGGGCCTGGCCACCGACATGTGCGTGCAGTTGAGCACCGCGGAGGCCTACATGCACGGCTACAGCGCATGGGTGCCCTCGGACTGCACCGCCGCCGAAACCCCCGAGGCCAAACGCCGCGCGCTACGGCACATGGCCACCGTCATGAAGTGCGACGTGCGCGCCTCCACCGCAGGCGCGGGTCGGCGGCGCGCCGGCCGGGTCGTCGCCCAGCCCGGCTGAGCCACACCGCAGGCGAAGCCGTCCGCGCAGGCTTTGCGCTTCCGTCCGACGCGCACGGCCGCCACGCCCTGCCATGCTGCGGCCATGAATGCTCCCAAGAACGCCCCCGGCGCCGTGCCCACGTCCTCCAGCCGCAACCGTCACGCGAACAAGCGCACCTTGACCGTGGCCGCCGTCATCGTCGGCTTCCTGCTGTTCGCGGTGTTCTTCCCTTGGTAAGGGGCCGGACGGCACTGCGCGTGCTGCTCGTGGAGGACAACCCGCACTGGCGCGCACAGTTGCGGCGGTGTGCTGTTTCCGCCGGTCACACCGTGGCCCACGAGGCGTGCACGGCCGACGAGGCCAACGCCTGGTTGGCGGCCCATGCCGATGGCTGGGATCTCGCCCTGGTCGATGCCTTCCTGGCCAGTGGCAACGGCTACCACGTGCTCAAGCACTGCCTGAAGCGGCATGCGCACCAGCGCGTGGTGATGCTTTCGAACTACGCGCGGCCCGAGGCGCGGCAACAGGCCCTGCGGCTCGGCGCCGACCGCTTCTTCGACAAGGACACAGAATTGGACGCCTGCCTCGACTACTGCTTCACGGACGAGCAGGCCTGCGCAGCGGACTGAGTGCCGTCGGCACTGGTCGGACGCCACCGTGGTGCCGACGCGTCCTGCGCCGACAGGGCCGGCGGTCTCCAGGGCGCAGACTCCGGCGCAGCCCATCCACTGTCCCCATCCGCACATGACCCTTCCTGCTTTCCGTATCCTGCGTGCCGGCCTGCTCGGCCTGGGCGCCCTGTGCGCGCTGGCCGCCGCGGCCCAGCAGGGTGACGGCACCGACGTGCCCGTCCGCACCCATGTCTTCAAGCCCGCCAAGGTCGATGTGACGCAGGCACGGGTGCAGGATCTGCGGGCGCCGGCAGGGTTCGCGGTCTCGGTGTTCGCCGCCGGGCTCCAGAATGCGCGCATCCTGGCGGTGGCGCCGGACGGCAGCGTCTACCTGAGCCGGCGCGACCAGGGCGACGTGGTGCTGCTGCGCGACGACGACGGCGACGGCCGGGCCGACGGTCCCGGCGTGATCGTCGCCAACCGGCCCGGCGCGCACGGCCTGGCGGTGCACGAGGGCCAGCTGTACATCGCCACGGTCAAGGAGCTCTTCCGGGCGCCGATCCTGCAGGGCGGCCTGCTGGGCCCGCTGCAGATGCTGCTGGGCGACCTGCCCGACGCGGGCCAGCATCCCAACCGCACCATGGCCTTTGGCCCCGACGGCATGCTCTACCTGAGCGTGGGCTCGACCTGCAATGCCTGCAACGAATCCAACCCCGAGAACGCGGCGATGCTGCGCATCGCCCCGGACGGCAAGAGCCGCACCATCTTTGCCAGCGGCCTGCGCAACACCATCGGCTTCGCCTGGGAGCCGCGCACCGGTGTGCTGTGGGGCATGGACCACGGCATCGATTTCCTGGGCGACGAGGTGCAGCCCGAAGAGCTCAACCGCATCGAGCGCGGCCGCCAGTACGGCTGGCCGCACATCTGGGGCAAGGACGGCGTCAACCCGCAGAGCACTCCTGTGGGCGAGATCTCCAAGACGCAGTGGGCGGCCCTCAGCACGCCCATGGTGCTGGGTTATACGGCCCACGCCGCGCCCATGCAGATGCTGTTCTACACCGGGGGCATGTTCCCGGCCGCGTACCAGGGCGATGCCTTCGTCGCCATGCGCGGCTCGTGGAACCGCAAGCCGGCTTCCGGCTACGAGATCGTGCGCATCCGCTTTGCCGATGGCGAGCCGCGCCGGATCGAACCCTTCGTGACGGGCTTTCTGACCGACGGCGGCAGCACGCACATCGCCCGGCCCGTGGGCTTGGCGATGGCGCGGGACGGCGCACTGCTGATGGCCGACGACGCCAACGGCGTGGTCTACCGCATCGCCTACACCGGGCAGGGCGGCGGTGGCAGCGCCGGAGCGCCGCCCGCCGAGGCCATGCGCGCGCAGGCCATGCGCGGCAGCGGCGTGCCGCTGGCCCTGGAGCGCGAGGAGACGCGCACCACCGGCAGCCTGCAGGTGGCGTCGGCCAGCATCGCGCCGCAGGGTGCGATCCCGCTGCGCCACAGCGAGTACGCGGACGGCGTGTCGCCGCAACTGCGCTGGGATGCCGTGCCCGGCGCCAAGTCCTATGCGCTCGTCATGGAAGATCCCGATGCCCGGCCGGTCACACCCTTCGTGCACTGGCTGGCCTGGAACATTCCGGCGGGCACCACGCAATTGCCCGAGGGTCTGCAGGAGCAACTGCGCCTGACCGCGCCGGACGGCGTGCTGCAGGGCAAGGGCACGCGCGGCTCGCCGGGCTACTACGGCCCGCGGCCACCGGTGATGGACCCGCCGCACCGCTATCACTTCCAGGTCTTCGCGCTGGACCGCATGCTGGACCTGCCGCCCGGCGCCGACCGCGACGCGCTGCTCGCCGCGATGCGCGGCCATGTGCTGGCCAAGGGCGTGCTGGTGGGCACCTTCCAGCAACAGGCTGCGCCGCCCAAGTAGGCGCTGCACAACGCCCGTTCTCCTACGTGCTGCGGCCGGCTTGGCCGACGCGCCGGGCGCATGCACCCGTGCACAGTCGCGCGATGCCCACCACCGACGACCGCACCCGGCCCCAACCGCTCCCACCCTACGGCCAGGCGGCCGGCGGCTGGGGCTCCATCAAGTCCGTGGCGCGCAGCCTCGTCCAGGAGGGGGCGCCGCTGGCCACGGTGCAGGCGCTGCGCCGGCAGAACAAGCCCGGCGGCTTCTCTTGCGTGGGCTGCGCGTGGGCCAAGCCGGCCAAGCCGCACCTGGCGGAGTTCTGCGAGAACGGCGCCAAGGCCACGGCCTGGGAACTGACGGACAAACGCCTGGGCCCCGACTTCTTCGCGGCGCACACGTTGGCGGCGCTGCGCGGCTGGAGCGACCACGCGCTGGAAGCCGGCGGCCGCCTCACCCATCCCTTGCGCTACGACGCGGCGAGCGACCGCTACCTGGCGGTCGGCTGGGACGAAGCCTTCGCCGCCATCGGCGCCGAACTGCGCGCGCTGCGTGCACAGGACCCGCAATCGGTCGTCTTCTATGCGTCGGGCCGGGCCTCCCTGGAAACCAGCTACCTGTACCAGCTGCTGGCGCGGCTGTATGGCAACAACAACCTGCCCGACAGCTCCAACATGTGCCACGAGAGCACCTCGGTGGCCTTGCCGCAGACCATTGGTGTGCCGGTGGGCACGGTGGCGCTGGAGGATTTCGCGCGGACCGAGGCGATCTTCTTCTTCGGCCAGAACGTGGGCGTGAACAGCCCGCGCATGCTGCACCAATTGCAGGAGGCGAGAGCGCGCGGCGTTCCCATCGTCACCTTCAATCCGTTGAAGGAGGTCGGGCTCGTGCACTTCGCCAACCCGCAATCGCCACGGGAGATGCTGACGCCGGCCGAGACGGCCATCAGCACCCAGTATCTGCAGGTGCGCAACGGGGGCGACATCGCGGCGCTGACCGGCCTGTGCAAGTGGCTGGTCGAGGCCGACGATGCGGCCCAGGCCGCCGGGGCGCCGCGCATCCTGGACGCCGCCTTCATCGCCGAGCACACGCAGGGTTTCGAGGCGTTCGCCGAACACCTGCGTGCGGCACGTTGGCAGGACATCGAGGCCCACAGCGGGCTCGCGCGTGCCGCGCTGGAGCAGGCTGCCGCCACCTACGCTGCGGCGGGCGCCGTGCTGGGCGTGTACGGTATGGGGCTCACGCAGCACCGCCAGGGCGTGGCCAACGTGCAGATGCTCAGCAACCTGCTGCTGCTGCGCGGCAACATCGGCAAGCCCGGTGCCGGCATCTGCCCGGTGCGCGGCCACTCCAACGTGCAGGGCCAGCGCACCGTGGGCATCACCGAGAAGCCCGAACTCGCGCCGTTGGACCGGCTCGCGGAGCTCTACCGCTTCGCGCCTCCGCGCACACCCGGCCGCAACACGGTGGCCACCTGCGAGGGCGTGCTGGACGGTGCCGTGCGCGGCTTCGTCGGACTGGGGGGCAACTTCCTGCGTGCCGCGCCCGACACCGAACGGCTGGAAGCCGCCTGGGCGCGGCTGGAGCTCACCGTGCACGTGGCCACGCGGCTCAACCGCAGCCACCTGGTGCCAGGCCGCGCGGCCTGGCTGCTGCCCTGCCTGGGCCGCATCGAGATCGACCGCCAAAGCAGCGGCGCGCAGACCGTCGCGGTAGAGGATTCGACAGGCTATTTCCATGCGTCGGACGGCGTGGCCGAGCCGGCCGATCCAGGCCTGCGTTCGGAGCTGGCCATCGTCGCCGCGCTGGCCCAGGCCACG
Source organism: Variovorax boronicumulans (assembly GCF_007677875.1). Taxonomy (GTDB): domain Bacteria; phylum Pseudomonadota; class Gammaproteobacteria; order Burkholderiales; family Burkholderiaceae_C; genus Pseudorhodoferax; species Pseudorhodoferax boronicumulans_A. Next base: position 308,277 of record NZ_VEDO01000005.1, read on the forward strand.
CTGGAGCCGCGCGCCGAGGTGCCCTGGGCACGCTGGACGCACGACTACGCGCTGGTGCGCGATGCGATCGAGGCCACCTGGCCCGAGGTGTTCAAGGACTTCAACGCGCGGCTGCGTGAGCCGGGCGGCATCGCCAGGCCCAACCCCGCCCGCGCGCGCATCTGGAAGACCGACAGCGGCAAGGCTTGCTTCATCGTGCCGCCCGCGCCTGAGCCGGAGCCCGGTGCCGGGGTGCTGCGGCTGATGACGGTGCGCAGCGACGACCAGTTCAACACCACCGTCTACAGCCTGGACGACCGCTTCCGCAACGTCTGGGGCACGCGCAGCGTGCTGCTCATGCACCCGGACGACATGGCCGCGCGCGGCCTGGCCAAGGGCGATGCCGTGCTGGTGCACGGGGTGGCCGACGATGGTCACCAGCGCCACCTGCACGGGCTGCGCGCGCTGCCCTACGACCTGCCGGCCGGCTCGGTGGCCGGCTACTTCCCCGAATGCAACCCGCTCGTGCCGCTCGGCCACCATGCCGAGGGCAGCCAGGTGCCGGCCGCCAAGTGCATCCCGGTGCGCGTGGAACGCGCCAGCGCCTGAGTCAGCGCCAGGCGGCCGCCAGCAGGACCAGTCCCGACAACAGCAGCAATGCGTCCAGCAGGCGCTGGAACAGGGTTTCGGGCAGGCGCAGCACGAAGGCCTTGCCCGCGAAGGTGCCGGCCATCAGCGCGCCGCCCACGATCAGGCCCTGGGCCAGCAGCTCCCAGGGCAGGCCGCCGAGCTGCGCGAAGGCCAGTGACTTGGCCACGTACAGCGCCAGCGCACTGGCCGCCTCGGTGCCGATGAAGGCGCCCTTGACGAGACCGTAGGCCGAGAAGGCCGGCACGCTGAGCGGCCCGGTCGACAGCACCAGGCCGGTCAGGTAGCCGATGCCGGCGCCGGCGACGGCCAGTTGCCACAGCTGCAGCCGCCACTGGCGCCGCTGCAGCCAATGCCGCAGCGGCACCATGAGCACGAAGAACAGGCCGAGCGCGATGTCGACGGCGTGCGCGGGCAGGGCCCACAGCGTGCGCGCGCCCAGCGCCGCCGCGGGCGCGCCTGGCAGGGCGTACGCGCAGACGGCGCGCCAGTCCACCAGGCGCCACCAGGCCAGCACGCGAGAAGCGTTGCCGACCACGGCCGCCACCGCCATGATGGGCACGGCCTGCTTGGGACCGAAGGCGTGGACCAGCACCGGCAGCAGCATCACGGACGATCCCGTGCCGATCACGCCGCTGACCGCGCCCGCGACCAGCCCGACCATCAGCACCGCTGCGTAAGCCTCCCACATGCGCGACCACTCCCTTGCCGACGATTGTGGCGCGCGGACCCTCGGTTGCCCCCAGCGTCTGTGGACAACACTGTGAAGAACGCTTGGGCAGAGGGCGCCGTCCCAGCAACGGCGCGGCCTGCGACGGATTGCCCAATCGCTGGGCAGTGGTTGGGACGGCTCGCTTCCTCGAAAAACGCATAAGCACGCGCACATTGATTCGTTCTCATCAGAGCCCGGGCTTCAGACACTGGCGCCACCCTGTGCCGGAGACCCGTTCATGCTGCCCCATTCCCCCGCGCCAGCCGAAGCGCCCACCCCTGAAGCGCCGTTCTGGCGCAGCGCATTGCGCCATCTCGGCGCTGCGCTGCTGGCCGTCGCCGTCATTGCGTTGGCCGTGGGCCTGCTGTCCATGCCCGTGAAGGCGCAGCCGGCCTGGGCCGCGACGACCGGCAACCACTGAACCTTTGCAGAAAACCAAGACATGACTTCCACCTTTCTCGCGCGGCGCCGCCTGGTCCGCGCTACAGCCGCCGCGCTGGCCCTGCCCGCGGTGGGCGCCTTCGCCCAGGCCCCGCAACGCACGCTGCGCATCGGCCACCAAAAGGGCGCGCTCAACGTGCTCAAGGGCCGCGGCACGCTGGGCAAGCGTCTGGCGCCGCTGGGCGTGGCCATCCAATGGACCGAGTTCACGGCCGGCCCGGTGCAGCTGGAGGCGCTCAACGTCGGCTCGATCGACTTCGGCGACGTGGGCGAGGCCCCGCCGATCTTTGCCCAGGCCGCGGGCGCCCCGCTGGCCTACGTGGCCGCCACCGTGCCGCGCCCGGCCTCGGAGGCGGTGCTCGTGCCCGGGCAGTCGGCCATCCGGAACGTGGCCGACCTCAAGGGCAAGAAGATCGCGCTGAACAAGGGCAGCAACGTCCACTACTTCATCGTCAAGCTGTTCGAGAAGCACGGCCTGGCGTACAGCGACCTGAACCTGGTCTACCTGCCGCCGGCCGATGCGCGCGCGGCCTTCGAGAAGGGCTCGGTCGACGCCTGGGTGATCTGGGACCCATTCCTGGCCGCCGCCGAGAAGACGCTGGGCGCGCGCGTGTTGGCCGATGCCCAGGGCGTGGTGGGCAACCGGGCCTACTACTTCTCTTCGCTGGACTACGCGGCGAAGAACGCCGATATGCTGGCCATCGTCACCGAGGAGATCGATGCACTGGACCGCTGGGCCGAGTCCCACAAGGACGCCTTCGCGGCCGAACTCGCGGCGCTGCTGGGCCTGCCCAAGGCGGTGCTGGACCTGTCGGTCGGCCGCAGCCGCTACGGCACGACGCCGATCACGCGCGCGATCCTCGCGGAGCAGCAGCAGATCGCCGACACCTTCCACGCATTGAAGCTCATCCCCAAGCCCATCACGGTGCGCGAGGCCGCCGCGCCCGGCATTGCCTGATCCACCATGCAAGTCTTCTGGTTCCTCCCCACCCACGGCGACAGCCGCTACCTGGGCACCGGCGAAGGTGCGCGCCAGGTCGATCTTGCCTATCTGCAGCAGGTGGCCGGCGCGGCCGACCGCCTGGGCTACGAGGGTGTGCTGATCCCCACCGGCCGCTCCTGCGAAGACCCCTGGGTGATCGCCTCCAGCCTGGTCGGCGCGACGCAGCGGCTCAAGTTCCTCGTGGCCGTGCGCCCGGGCCTGCACCAGCCGGCGCTGGCTGCGCGCATGGCCGCGACCTTCGACCGCCTTTCGGGCGGGCGCCTGCTCGTGAACCTGGTCACCGGTGGCGACCAGGGCGAGCTCGAAGGCGACGGGGTGTTCCAGGACCATGCAGCGCGCTACGAGCAGTCGGCCGAGTTCATCCGCATCTGGCGCGAGATCCTCGCGCGCAGCCACGGCACCGAAAGCTACGACTTCGACGGCAGGCACCTGCGCGTGAAGGGCGCGCGGCTGCTCTACCCACCCGTGCAGAAGCCGCATCCGCCAGTGTGGTTCGGCGGCTCCTCGCCGGCCGCGCAGGAGCTGGCGGCCGAGCAGGTCGAGGCCTATCTGAGCTGGGGTGAGCCGCCGGCCGATGTGGCGGCCAAGATCGAGGAAGTGCGCGGGCGCGCCAGACGCCTGGGCCGCACGCTGCAGTTCGGCATCCGCCTGCACGTGATCGTGCGCGAGACGGAGCAAGAGGCCTGGAACGCGGCCGACGCGCTGATCAGCCGGCTTGACGACGCCACCGTGGACCGCGCCCAGGCGGTGTTCGCCAGGATGGACTCGGTCGGCCAGCAGCGCATGGCCGCGCTGCACGCCAAGGCCCGGGCCCAGGATGGAGCACACAGCCGCTCGCGCGCGGCGCTGGAGATCAGCCCCAACCTGTGGGCCGGTGTGGGCCTGGTGCGCGGCGGCGCGGGCACGGCCCTCGTGGGCAGCCCGCAGAGCGTGGCCGCGCGCATCCAGGAGTACGCCGAACTGGGCATCGAGACCTTCATCCTGTCGGGCTATCCGCACCTGGAAGAGGCCTACCGTTTCGCCGAACTGGTGTTCCCGCTGCTGCCCCTGAAGCTGCGCGAGCGGCTGGCGGGCGGCAACGTCACAGGACCGTTCGGCGAGGTCGTGGCCAACCTCGATGCGCCGGCGCGGCTGGCGTCGACGAGCTGAACGGAGACAAGCCATGGGCACCCTGGGTTCCGAAATCCGCGAGCCGCAGGTCACGCCGCTGCCGCATGTGACCGACGCGCCGAACGCCACACAGGCGCCGGCGTGGATCGCCAGCGTGGCGCGCCAGCTGCTGCCCTGGTTCGTGCCGCTCGCCTTGGTCGTCGCCTGGCAGACCGCCTCCAGCCTGGGCTGGCTGTCCACGCGCGTGCTGCCGGCGCCCATCGACGTGGTCACCGCCGCCTGGACCTTGAGCGCCTCGGGCGAACTGTGGACCCACGTGAAGGTGAGCGCCGGCCGCGCGCTGCTGGGCCTGGCCATCGGTGGCGGCCTGGGCCTGCTGCTGGGCCTCCTGACGGGCTCGGTCAAGTTCTTCGAGACGCTGCTGGACTCCACCATCCAGATGGTGCGCAACATCCCGGCGCTGGCGCTGATCCCGCTCGTGATCCTGTGGTTCGGCATCGACGAGACGGCCAAGCTGTTCCTGATCGCGGTGTCGGTGTTCTTCCCGATCTACCTGAACACCTTCCACGGCATCCGCAACGTGGACCCGCAGCTCATCGAGATGGGCCGCACCTACGGCCTGTCGCGCTGGCAACTCTACAAGGAGGTGATCCTGCCCGGCGCGGTGTCCTCCATCCTTGTGGGCCTGCGCTTCTCGCTGGGCCTGATGTGGGTGATCCTGATCGTCGCCGAGACCATCTCGGCCCAGGCCGGCATCGGCTACCTGACCATGAACGCGCGCGAGTTCCTGCAGACCGACGTGGTGCTGGTCGGCATCCTGCTGTACGCGCTGCTCGGCAAGCTGGCCGACCTGCTGGCGCGTGGTCTCGAACACTGGTGGCTGCGCTGGCACCCCGGCTACAACAAATGAACGGCGAGGTCCCCATGAACCCCATTTCCTTGCATCGCCGCATGCTGCTCGGCGCCGCGGCCGCGCTGGCCGCTGGCGCGACCTGGGCCCAGCCCGCACCGGCCACCGTGCGCATCGGCTACCAGAAGTCGTCCACGCTGACCGTGGTGCTCAAGGCCCAGGGCACGCTGGAGCGCCGGCTCGCACCGCTGAACGCCAAGGTCAGCTGGCACGAGTTCACGAGCGGCCTGCCGCTGCTCGAAGCACTCAATCTGGACAACCTGGACTTCAGCGCCGACGTGGCCGATACCGTGCCCGTGTTCGCCCAGGCGGCCGGTGCGCAGCTGACCTTCGTCGCGCAGGAGGCGCCGTCGCCCACGGCCCAGGCCATCGTGGTGCGCGCCGACTCGCCGCTGCGCAGCGTGGCCGAACTCAGGGGCAAGAAGATCGGCTTTGCCAAGGCGGCCGGCGCGCACTACCTGCTGATCGCCGCGCTGGAGCAGGCCGGCCTGTCGTTCAAGGACATCTCGCCGGCCTACCTCACCCCGGCCGACGGCCGCGCCGCCTTCGAGCGCGGCGCCATCGACGCCTGGGTGGTCTGGGATCCGTTCCTGTCGGCCGCGCAGCGCCAATCGAATGCGCGCGTGCTGGCCGACGGCACCGGCATCGCGAGCTACCAGCGCTACTACCTGGCCAGCACCAAGTTCGCGCAGGCGCGCGCCGACGTGCTGGAGGTGATCTACGCCGAGCTGGCCAAGGCCGGCCAATGGGTCAAGGCCAACCCCGATGCCGCGGCCGCGCTGCTGGCGCCGGTCTGGGGCGTGGACGTGCCGACCGTGCTGCAGGCCAACGGCCGACGCAGCTATGCCGTGCGCGCGGCCGTGCCGGCCGGCCTGGCGGAGCAGCAGAAGATCGCCGACGCGTTCTTTGCCGAGAAACTGCTGCCCAGGCGGGTGGATGCGCTCGACGTTCCGCTGTTCAAGCCCGGGAGCGCGACATGAGCCAGACCGGCGGCGTGCGCCTGCAGGCGCGCCACCTCTCCAAACGCTACGGCGCGCGCACCGTGCTGCAGCACACCCACCTGGACATCGCGCCTGGCGAGTTCATCGCCATCGTCGGCCGCAGCGGCTGCGGCAAGAGCACTTTGCTGCGCCTGGTCGCCGGCCTGGAAGAGGCCACCGGTGGCAGCCTGCAGGTGGACGGCCAGGCCATCCATGGCCTGAACCCGCAGACCCGCATCATGTTCCAGGAGGCGCGCCTCCTGCCCTGGAAGCGCGTGCTGGACAACGTGCTGCTGGGCCTGCCCGACGCGGCGCGACCGCGCGGCGAGGAGGTGCTGGCCCAGGTCGGCCTGGCCGAGCGCGCACGCGAATGGCCGGCCCGCCTGTCCGGCGGCCAGCGCCAGCGCGTGGCCCTGGCACGCGCGCTGGTGCACCGGCCGCAATTGCTGCTGCTCGACGAGCCGCTCGGCGCGCTGGACGCGCTGACCCGCATCGAGATGCACCGCCTGATCGAGGGCCTGTGGCAGCGCCACCGCTTCACGGCGCTGCTGGTCACGCACGACGTGCAGGAGGCCGTGGCCCTGGCCGACCGCGTGGTGCTGATCGAGGACGGCCGCATCGCGCTGGACCAGCGCATCGCGCTGGCGCGCCCGCGCTCGCAGGGCGACGCAGCCTTCGCCGCCATCGAAAAACGCATCCTCGACCGCGTGCTGCAAAAGCCCGCGGTCGACCGACCCGAACCCGACCGTCTGCACCCCGCGCATGCCCTGCGCTGGGCGGTCTGATCCTTCACTTCACCATCAGGAGAGTTTCCATGAGCATCCAGGCCATCAATGTGCGCAACCAGTTCCGCGGCAAGGTCAAGGAGATCATCCGCGGCGACGTCGTCTCCGAGGTCGATGTCGAGACGCCCTGGGGCATCGTCACCTCCGTCATCACCACGCGCTCGGTCGACGAGCTCGCGCTCAAGCCGGGCTCGGACGTGGTCGCGCTCGTGAAGTCGACCGAGGTCTCGATCGCCAAGCTCTGAACGCGGCGGTGCCGCGCGATGGCTTAGCATCGCCGGCGCCCATGCCTGCCCACGACGACCCTTCCGTCTCCTTCCTCGCGCGCATCCGCGCGCTGCTGGACCAGCTGCCGCCCACCGAGCAGCGGCTGGGCCGCTTCATCCTCGACTTCCCGGGCGAACTGGCGAGCTACAGCGCCTCCGAGCTCGCGGCGCTGGTCGGCGTGTCCAATGCCAGCGTGACGCGCTTCGTGCAGCGGCTGGGCTATGCCAGCTACGAGGAGGCGCGCCGCCATGCGCGCGACCAGCGCTCGGCCGGCTCGCCACTGTACCTGGCGCCGCGCCCGGCCGGCACGCCCGGCGGCGGCCTGGCAGCACACGCGCAGGCCGCACACGACAACATCGCCGCCACCTTGCGCGGCATTGACGACGCCCGGCTCGACGGGATCGCCCAGGCCATGGTGCGGGCGCGCGCGGTCTGGTTCCTGGGCTTTCGCAACAACCGCAGCTTCGCGGCTTACCTGCGCTGGCAGCTGGCCCAGGTGCTGCCGCGCACCCAGGTGCTGCCCGGGCCCGGCGAGACGCTGGCCGAGTACGCCGTGGACATCGCCGCCGGCGACGTGCTGGTGGTGTTCGCGCTGCGCCGCAGCCCGGCCGTGGCGGCGACGTTCGCGCAGCACGCCGCGCAGGCGGGCGCGCAGGTGGTGTTCGTGACCGAGCCTTCGTCGGCCGAGGGCGCCGGTGCGCACTGGCTGCTGCACTGCCATTCGGCCGCGCCCGGCCCGCTGGACAGCCATGTGGCGCTGATGCTGCTGTGCGAACTGCTGGCCACGCGCACGCTGCAGGCGGCCGGCGCGGCCGGCCGCGCGCGGCTGGCCGGCGTGGAGGCCGCGCACGCTGCGTTGGGCGAGCTGCGCACCGCGCCGCGGGGCGACGACGCCTGAACCGGGCGCCTCCCACGGGGCGCGTCGCGCCACCCGACAACCGCGACCACCACATGCGCTTCGGTAGCGCGGTCTGCGCGCATGTTGCCGGCGCCTTGCGGGCGCCGAAGCGGGCGTGCTCTCGGCCTTCTTCCCCGAACAGGACAACTCCGGCGTCATGCACTGCAGCCTGAGCGACTGAGGGCCTGGCCACGCGCGGTGATGGACGGGGCGGCCGGCGCCTGCGGCATCCAGCTGCCGCCCGCGCACGCGGGTTTGTCCGAATGTTGGTGAAAAGAAAATTTCACAAACAATCTGGTCTGAAAAATGCTTTTCAAAACCGGTGTTCTTTCGAGGGCACCACGCGGGTGCGGCCGGAGCGGCCGTGAGCCTTTCAGCGCAGGCAACCAGGAGGTTTTCACCATGGCCGGAGAAGCAATCGTCTCGGCATCGGCGCCCAAGACGGCGCAGATGCACCAACTCGAATCCGCGCTCGAGCAGATCGGCGTCACACGTTCGCACAAGAGCATCATTTTTCTCGTCGTCTGCGGCGTGCTGTTCGACGTGTTCGAGCAGAACGCCGTGGGCCTGGTCGGCCCCTTGCTGCGCCAGCACTGGGGGCTGGACGCGACCGACATCGGTTTCCTCAACACCATCACCTTCATCGCCGCGGCGGTGGGGCGGCTGGGCTCGGGCTACTGCGCCGACCGGTTCGGGCGGCGCTTCATGCTCAACGTGAACCTGGCGCTGTTCACGCTGGGTGCCGTGCTGTGCGCACTGGCGCCCAACTATGCGGTGCTGGCGGTGGCGCGCTTCATCGTCGGCCTGGGCCTGGGCGGCGAGATCACGACGGCCGTGACCATGCTGGCGGAGTTCTGTTCGTCCCGGTTCCGCGGCACCGCCGTGGGCCTCATCAACGTGGGCGGTGGCGGGCTGGGCAACATGCTGGCGCCGGCCTTCGCGCTGGGCGTGTTCGCGCTGTTCCCGGGCGAGAACGCCTGGCGCTGGCTGTTCGGCGCGCTGGTGCTGCCGGCCGTGTTCATCGTGTTCTACCGCCGCTTCGTGCCCGAGACGCCGCGCTACCTGCTCTCGCAGGGCAGGGTGGAGGAGGCCAACCGTGTGCTGTCCATGCTGGCCGCCGGCAAGCTGGCCAATGCGCAGTACCCGCTGCACGCCTACATCACGGCCGATGCGCAGGCGGCCGCAGAACCGGTGCGCAAGACGCGGCTCGCGGACATCTTCAGCGGCGGCTACGCACGGCGCACCATCGCGGTCGGCGTGGCCTCGTGGATGACTTTTGGCGCACAGCTGTCGGTGCTCACGCTGATGCCCACCATCCTCGTCGCGCAGGGCTACTCCATCACCAAGAGCTTTGCCTTCACCATCGTGATGCAGTGCGGCAGCCTGTTGGGTGCCATCGCGGCATCGGTGCTGGGCTACAGGTTCCCGCGCAAGCGCGTGCTGACCGTCGGGGCGATCGCCGCCTGCCTGGCAGGCCTGGCCTTCGGCAACCTGACCTCGAGCGTGGCCATGGTGCTGGTCTGCGGTGCGCTGTTCCAGTTCTGCGTGCTGACACTCAACACCTCGATCTGGATCTATGCGCCCGAGCTGTACCCCACGCGCATGCGCGGCCTGGGCACCTCGTTCCTGCTCGCGCTGGGCACGGTGGGCGGCGCGCTGTCGCAGTTGCTGGCAGGCCGGATGTTCGACCTGCATGGCGTGGCCGGCATGTTCGGCATGATCGCGGCCATGTACGGCATCTTCGCGCTGGCCGTGCAGTTCGCGCCCGAGACCTACGGCAAGTCCATCGAGGACGAGGCCGAGGCCGGCGCGCCGGACCTGGACTTGCAGCCGGCGCCGGCTGCGCGCTGAGGGGGACGGCATGGCGCGCACGGTGCTGCTGATCAACCCCAACACCTCGGCCGCGACGACGGCGATGATGGCCGAACTGGCCCGCGCGGCGCTGCCGCCGTCGCTGGCGCTGTGCAGCGCCACGGCGGCGCGCGGCGCGCCCATGATCACGAGCGACGCCGAACTGGCCACCGCCGTGGACGAGGTGCTGGCCATCGGCGTGCGCGCGGCTGGCCGGGTGGACGCCATCGTGGTCGCCGCTTTCGGCGATCCGGCGCTGGCCCTGCTGCGCGCGCGCGTGGTCGTGCCCGTGGTCGGCATCGGCGAGGCCTCGATGCAGGAGGCAGCCAGCGGCGGCCGGCGCTTCGGCGTGGCCACCACCACGCCGGGCCTGGCCGCGTCCATCGCCCAGGCCGCGGCGCGGCTGGGCCTGTCGGCCCAGTTCAGCGGCACGCGCATTCCGGCGGACGACCCGCTGCGGCTGGCCGCGGACCCGGGCCTGCAGGACCGCCTGCTCGGCGAGGCCGTGCGCGCCTGCGTGGAGGAGGACGGCGCGCAGGCCGTGGTCATCGGCGGTGGCCCGCTGGCGCAGAGCGCGGAGCGCCTGGCCGGGCGCTTCGGCGTGCCCGTGATCTCGCCGGTGGCCGCGGCGATGCGCCGCGTGGCCGCGCTGCTGCGCGACGCGCAGGCGGCCTGAGCGATCAGAGGCGGACCGAACGGCCCACGAACAGGATGGGGCCGGTCGGCAACCCGGTGGGCGAGCCCCCTTGCGGCTCCAGCGTGAGTTCGAACAGCTGCTGCTCGCCCAGGCCGGGCGAGCGTTCCACCGGCAGTTCCAGCCGCGCGCCAGGCTCCACCAGGCCCAGCGAAGTGGGGCGGTGCGCGCCCTGCGGCTTGGTCCAGAACTGCAGCGACTTGCCGGCCGGCACCACGGTGCCGGCCTCGATGGGCACGAGCCGGATACGCTGGCCCGTGGTGGCCTCCACCACCCAGCCGGTGCGCTGCGTCTCGGGCGCCTGCAGCAGCGTGATGTAGCGCACCTGGGTCTCGGGCGGGCGCAGCACCAGCACGGCGGCCAGCGCCACTGAGGCCGCCATGGAGAGCAGGGCGGTGGCACGCCAGCGACGCTGGCTGCGCCACAGCGCATCGTTGGCGGCGGGCGTGGCGGTGTCGATGGGCGTGGGGCCGATGCGCGCGGCGATGCCGGGCCACAGGTTCTCGCGCGGGGCTTCGGCGCCCACGCGCAGCGCCAGCGGCAACAGGCGGTCCTGCCAGCGGTAGACCTCGGCGCGCAGGCCCGCGTCGTCCTGCAGCTGGCGTTCGAACGCGGCGCGCGCGGGCGCGTCCAGCGTGCCCAGCACGTACTCGGCGGCTGCCACGCTGCGGTCGTCGGCATCCATGGGGTTCATGACAGGCAGTCTCGCAGCGACAGCAGGCCGCGCCGGATCCAGGACTTGACCGAGCCCAGCGGTGCCGCGAGCCGGGCCGCGATCTGCTCGTGCGTGAGGCCCTCGACGAAGGCGCTCACGATGCAGTCGCGCTTGGGCGCGTCCAGCGCGTCCAGGCAGCGGCTCAGGGCATCGGTGTCGGCTGCTGGGGAATCGGGTGCGGCCTGCGCGCTCAGCTGCTCCAGCAGATCGCCGGCCGGCAGTTCACGCTGCGCGCGCCGGCTTTCGTCCAGCGCCCTGTGACGCACCACCGTGTAGACCCAACCGCGTGCCGAGCCGAGGGTGCGGTCGAAGGTGGCAGCGCGCTGCCAGATCTGCACGAACGCGTCCTGCAGCACGTCGTGCGCGGCGTCACGGTCGCGCACGATGCGCTGGGCCACGCCCAGCAGCCAGCGCGATTCGCGCGTGTACAGCGCTTGAAGGGCGGCTGCGTCGCCACGGGCACAGGCTTCCACGGTGGATTCGTAGTCGAAGTCGGGGTAGGGCGGCGGCATGGGCGCGCCATCCTAACCAGGGCCGAGGCCCCGGCCGGATTTCCCTTAGAAGCGCAACGCCAGATCGACCAGGTTGGTCGGCCCGCCGGTGCCACCGATCAGCGAGCGGCCCGCATCGCCCGTGGTGTTGCGGTACAGCGCAGTGGCGCCGCTGGCCAGGTTCACGCTGTAGAGCGTGAACGGCCCGGCCGCGCCGGTGCGCAGCGCCGCCAGCGCCGCACCGTTGCCGCCGCCTGCGATGTCGAAGCCGGCCGCGCCCGCCAGGTCCAGGCCCAGCGCGCCGACGTTGACCTGCGTGCCATCGTTGGGCGGGTTCTGCAGCGTGAGCTGGTCCTGCGTTTCGTCCAGGTTGTACAGCGCGGTCGTGGTGGCGCCGGCGAAGCTGTTGGTGTAGGCCGAGGCCACGACCGAGGCCGGCGTGCCGGCACGGTTGACGGCGCCGTCGGTGATGGTGCGGCCGGCCGGCACCGTGGCGCCGTTGGCCGTGGCGGTCTCCACCACGATGCGCAGGCTCTGGCCGTCGCTGCCGATGGCGCGCAGGCGGTCGGCCACGGGGTTGAAGTCCACCGTGTAGCGCGCTGCGGTGAGGCCGGCGTAGGGGGCCGTGGCATCGGCCGGGTCGGCCTGCAGCGTGGCGCGCAGCGCGGCGGCGCCGCTGGCCGGGTCCAGCGTGTAGAGCCGGCCGCCGCTGGCCAGCGCGTAGAGCAGCCCGTCCCTGGGCCGGAAGTCGATGCCCAGCACCGTGTCGCCGGCCTGCAGGCCGGTGATGGGCGTGGTCGCGGTGATGGTGTTGGGTGCCGCGGGGTCGAAGGCCAGCAGGCGGTTGTCGGCGCTGAGCGCGAAGGCCTGCAGCTTGGCCGGGCTGTTCAGGGCCAGGCCGCGCACGGCCTCGCCGTTGGCGATGGTGGCCACGCGCGTGGCGGCATTGCCGGTGGCGGCCAGGTCGATGGTGTACAGGCCCGTGCTGCCGCCCACGCGCAGTGCGGCGTAACCGGTGTTGGTGCGTGGGTCGATGTCGAAGCCGTTGGCCGCCTCGGCCGTCACGCCCAGCGGCACGCCGGTGCTGACCACGCCGTCGTTGGGTGGGTCCTGCAGCACCAGCCGGCCAGCGGCCGCGTCGATGCCGAACAGCTGTGTGGTGACGGTGCCGGCGAAGGAGTTGGTATAGGCCGCCGCCGTCACGCTCGTGGTGGCCGGCGTGATGACGCCGTCGGTGGTGGCCTCGCCGGTGTCGACGTTGATGCGCAGGTTCAGGCCCGTGTCGCTGACGACGCGCAGCCGGTCGGCCACGGGGTTGAAATCGACCGCGAACTGCGTGCCCGCCAGGCCGGTGTATGGCGCGTTGTCGCCCGGTGCCGCGATGAGCGAGGACTTGCGCGTGGCCACACCGGTGGCCGGGTCCAGTGTGTAGAGCGTGCCGCTGCTGCCCAGTGCGTAGAGCGCGCCATCGGCCGGCCGCAGGTCGATGCCGACCAGCGTGTCGCCGCTGGCCAGGCCGGTCACGGTGACCGCGCCGACCTCGGTGGCGGGGTCAGCGCGGTTGAACGAGACGAGGCGGCCGGCGCTGGTCAGCACGATGGTGTCGCCGACCTGCACGGGGCCGGGCGGGGCGTCGTCGTCGCTGCCGCCGCAGGCGACGAGGCCCGCCGTGGCCAGGACGAGCAGGGAGGAATGCACGGCGTTGCGCAAGATCATCGGAAAGCTCCTGTCAGGTTCGGCCCACGCCGGGATGGCATGGACGCACAGGCACTACCGATGGGCGGCGCCGCTGGATGCAGCGCGGCCGGGAAAGTCGTTACGAGGTGTCAGCGCAGCCGCGGCGCGCGCGTGACCAGCCAGATGCCGGCGCAGACCAGCACCAGCGCGATGCCATTGCGCCATTCGAAGATGCTCTCGTGGAGGAACAGCGCCGACAGCAGCGCGCCGAACACCGGCACCATGAAGTTGAAGGCCGTGATCAGGCTCACGCGGTTGTGCTTGAGCAACAGGCTCCAGAGCGAGACCGCGAGCGAGGACAGCAGCACCATGTAGGCCAGGAGCGCGGTCGATGCCGGCGTGAAGCGCGTGAGCGCACCGCCCAGCGCGTAGCCCAGCGCCAGCAGCGCTGCGCCGCCGATGGCCAGTTGCCAGCCCGTCATGACGATGGGGTCCACGCCCTGCGAGACGCGCTTGCCGTAAATGCTGGCGCCCGCCAGCACGGCCGCCGCGATCACGACGAAGCCCTCGCCCAACAGCGCGAAATCCAGCGCCAGCAGGCCGCCCAGGCCGGCGCCAAGGTTGACCACCATCACGCCCGCGAACCCCACCGCGCAGCCGACGGCCTTGCCGACGCTGAGCCTGTCGTTGGCGTAGATCCAGTGCGCCAGCAGCACGCTGAAGAAGGTACCGGTGGCGTTCATGATCGAGCTCTTGACGCCCGTGGTGTGGGCCAGGCCGATGTAGAAAAACACGTACTGCAGCGTGGTCTGCACCAGCCCCAGCAGCGCGAACTGGCCCAGCGTGCGTGCCGGCCAGCCGCCCACGCGCTTGCCGCTGGCCGCGGCCCAGGCCAGCAGCACGGCCCCGGCGAGCGCGAAGCGCCAGCCCGCGAACACCAGCTTGGAGGCGATGTCGTCCGTGGCGATGCCGAACAGCGCGTAGCCGCCCTTGATGGCTGGATAGGAACTGCCCCAGAGCAGGCAGCAGAACGTGGCGAGCAGGAACACGGTCCTGCGGGGGGTGAGCGCGCTCGGGCGGGCCGGCGGAGCAGGGAGGGTGGAGGCCGACATGGGTCGCATGAATGAACCAAAGCGGTGCATTGTGCCGTGTTGTACGACAACCTGCCGGCGCCACACCTGTCAATCGTGGCCCCTGTGGTGGCAGCCAGGCGGGGTTGTGCGATGACCTGAACGTGTCACGGCGCGGTCAGGCCGGCTTTGGCATGATGGCGCCCCATGTCTGCCCATGCCTCCGATGCCCGCCCCGCAGGGCGCCTGGTTTACTGCCTGTGTGCCGAGTGGTGCGGCGTCTGCCGCGAGTGGCGCGCCCGCTTCGACGCGCTGGCTGCCGCCCATCCGCATGACCGGTTCGTCTGGGTCGACGTGGACGCGCAGGAAGCCGTGCTCGACATCCTGGACATCGAGACCTTCCCGGTGCTGCTGATCGCCGACGGCGCCACGCCGCTGTTCTGCGGCCCCGTGCAGCCCCAGCTGCCCGTGGTCGAGCGGCTGCTGCAGGGCTTGCAGCAGCCCGCGGCTGGCGTCGATCCCGCGGCGCGGCCACTGCTCGACCTGCTGCAGGCGTCCTGAATCCTCTTTGCTCCCGGTGCCGATGCCATGACGCTTTCCACGCCCTCCCGCCTGCCCACCTACTTCATCTCCCACGGCGGCGGCCCCTGGCCCTGGATGAAGGCCGAGATGGGCGACACCTACGCCAGGCTCGAGGCCGCGCTGGCCGACATGCCGCGCCAGCTCGGCCGCAAGCCCGCTGCCGTGCTGATGGTTTCTGCCCACTGGGAGGCGCCGGCCTTCACGGTGCAGGCCGCGGCCCGGCCCGGGATGATTTACGACTACGGCGGCTTTCCGGCGCACACCTACCAGGTGCATTACCGCTCGCCGGGCGCGCCTGCCATCGCGGCGCGCGTGCAGGCGCTGGTGCAGGCGGCTGGCCTGCCGTCGGCCGTGGACGCCGAGCGCGGCTACGACCACGGCATGTTCTCGCCCATGCAGGCAATCTATCCGCAGGCCGACGTGCCGGTGCTGCAGCTGTCGCTCAAGCGCGGCCTGGACCCGGCCGAGCATCTGGCCCTGGGCCGGGCGCTGGCGCCGCTGCGCGACGAGGACGTGCTGATCGTGGGCAGCGGCCTGAGCTACCACAACCTGCGCGCTTTCGGCCCGCAGGCCGCAGCGCCGTCCAAGGCCTTCGACGACTGGCTGGGCCAGGCCCTGGCCAGCGCGCCCGCGCAGCGCAGCCAGGCCCTGGTGGACTGGGAGCAGGCCCCGGCCGCGCGCATCGCGCACCCGCGCGAGGAGCACCTGATCCCGCTCATGGTGGCGATCGGCGCGGCCGAAGGCGAAGAGGCCGTGCGCGTCTACCACGAGGGCGCCTTTATGGGCGGGCTCTCGGTGTCGAGCTACCGGTTCGGCGCGGCGGTCGGCGACGCCGCCTGAGCCATCGGCGCCGTGCGCCGCTGGAATGAAGCCAGCAGCGCGCCCGTGCCCACGTCCAGCAGCTTGAGCGCGATGGCCTCGCCCAGCCCGGCCGAGTGCTTGAAGCCGTGGCCCGAGCAGGCCGAGGCCACCCAGATGGGCAGGTCGCCTGCGAGCCGGTCGACCACGAAGTCGCGGTCGCGCGTCACCGTGTACATGCAGGCACGCGATCGCAGCGCCTGCGGCCCGGCCTGCGCAAAGCGGCCGGCGACGCGGCTGGCGTGCATGGCGGCCGCCTCCTCCGCGCCGACCTCGCGCTGCAGCGCCTCGGGCGTGGTCGATGCAAGGTATTGCTCGGTCGCCACCTTGAGTGCCGGCTGCTGAGGATCGAGCGAGGGGAAACCGTAGAAGTAGTCCTCCTCGGCCTCCCCGTACATCCAGATGAACACCGGAAAGCGCCCCGGCGCGAAGGCCGGCGCCGCCTGGGGTGGCAGCGCGAACCAGTGCATGGTCTGGCGGTACACGGCGAAGGCCTCGGCCCAGTCCTGTTGCCCCAGTCCGCGCAGCAGGCCGGGCAACCAGGCCCCGGCCGCCAGCACGACCTGGCGCGCGCGGTGCCGGCCCTGGTCGGTCACCAGCGTCACGCTGCCGTCACCGTGCGGCTCCAGCGCGAGCACGGTTTCGCCGCTGCGCAGCTGGGCACCGGCCGCGCGCGCCACGGCCAGCTGGGCGCGGATGGCCTGCTCGGGCCGCACCACGCCCGCCTCGGGTTCCCAGTAGCCGATCTCGTCGCCACGCAGCGCGAACGGCGGGAAGCGGCGCCGGATCTCGCGCGCGTCCAGCAGTTCGTGCGCGATGCCGTGGCGCTGGGCGCTACCGATGGTGCGGTGCAGGAAGTCGGGCTTGCCATGGTGCACGCGGCGGCTGCGCTCGCTGCCCAGCACCAGGCCGCCGGTGGCCTCGTACAGCGGCACGCCGGTCTGGCGCTCCAGTTCCCGCCAGATCGCGTGCGAGCGTCGCACCAGGGGCACGTAGGCGTCGCCCTCGCCGATGGCCAGCCGCGTGATGCGCGACTCGCCGTGCGAGGACCCCAGGTCGTGCGGCGGCGCATGCCGGTCCAGCCCCAGCACCCTGGCGCCGCGCTGGGCCAGTGGGCGCACGATGGCGCTGCCCAGTGCGCCCAGGCCGACCACGGCCACGTCATGGGATCCGTCGGCAACGGCCATGGCGTCAGAGCAGGGTCATGTCCAGCAACGCGTCCACGCACTGGACGGGTCTGGGGCCGGGACGCCGAGCTTGGCGGCGCCAGCGGCGCAGAGCAAGAGGCATGGGGCGGTCCGTGGTGGTGACGCAGCCGAGCGTAGGGCAGGATGCGCGACCGGCGCCACGAAGAACTTCGCATGTGCATATGCGCGCGCCGCGGCTACAGTCGGCGCGTCGCCGCCAGGCTTCCTTGGGAGCTCCCGCCATGCAGGATGTCGCCGCACTGGTTTCCGCCCTCGCAACACTGGCCTGGCCGCTGGTGGCGGTGTTCCTGCTGGTCTGGCTGCGCGGCCCGGTCGGCGACCTGATAGCCTCGGCCAAGCAGCGCAGGTTCAAGATCGTGCTGGCGGGCAACGAGCTCAGCATGGAGGAGGCGGCCCAGCAGCAGAGCCAGGTGGTGCTGGACTTGCAGGCCAAGCTCGCGGAGCTGGAAAAGCGGCTCGGCCCGCCGCCCGAGGCCGCGGCCGCGCCGATGGCCGCGCGCGCGGTGCCCGTGGCGCGCGGGCAGCGCGTGCTGTGGGTGGACGACATCCCGCGCAACAACAGCTATCTGATCGCCGCGCTGCAGGAGCGCGGCGTGGAGGTGGACACGGCGCTGAGCACCGACGAAGGCCTGGCGAAGTTCGCGGCGCAGCGCTACGACGTGGTCGTCACCGACATGGGCCGGGCCGAGGGCCGCACGGCCGGCATCGACCTCGTGCGCCGGTTGCGCGCGCAGGGCACCCAGGTGCCGCTGTTCATCTATTGCAGCGTGGATTCCGCACAGCGCTGGCGCGACGAGGCGCTGCAGGCCGGTGCCACCGACATCACGGCCTCGGGCACCAGCCTGCTGGGCGTGCTGCCCTGACCGCGCGGCCGGTCCGGCGGCTACTGGATCTGCACCGCCTGCTCGCCCGGCGTCGGCAGCGCGCGCGGCAGTGCGGCGGCAAAGCGGATCGCCCAGTGCCCTTGGCTGCCATGCAGCGCGTAGCTGCAGCAGTTGGGCATGGGCAGGCCGAGCTGGAAGGCGCGGAAGGCCTGCATGGCGCGCGTGCTGTCCACCGGAAAGCCCATGCAGCGCCAGACCAGCATCGCCAGCCACATGCCGTGGCCGAACACCACGCTGCGGTCGGGCAGGGCCTCGAGCCGCGCGCGCACCTGGTCCACGCGGCCGGCGAAGGCCAGGAAACTCTCGGCCCCCGGGCCCGTGCAGTGCGCGGGCTCCGCACGCGCCCAGTAGGCGTCGATGAGCGGCTTGCGTTCCAGGTTGGTGGTGCCGGCCACCTCGTCGGGCGGCAGCGTCACGAACTCGTGCAGGTTCGCGATGGTCTCGATCGGCAGCTGCCAACGCGCGGCGCAGGGTGCGGCCGTGTGCTGCGCGCGCCGGTAGGAGGAGCTGAAGACCTGGGCCGGCCGCCAGTCCATGCTGCGGGCCCAGTGCGCGGCCTGGGCGATGCCGGTAGCGGTGAGCGGAATCAGGGCCGGGTCGCCGCTGGGCAGGCCCGCATTGGCCTCGCTCTCGCCATGGCGCACCAGGGTGATGGTCTTCATGCGATGAGGTCCAGCACCAGCTCGCCCGGCCGGCACAGCCGCGTGCCGCGCGGCGTCTCGACGATGGGGCGGTTCATGAGCACGGGGTGCTGCACCATCTGCGCGATCAGCTGCGCGTCGGTCCACTTCGCATCGTCCAGGCCCAGCTCGGCGTAGAGCGCCTCCTTGCTGCGCAGCAGTTCGCGCGGCGTGATGCCCATGGCGGCGATGAGGCCGGTCAGGCGTTCGACGCTGGGCGGGGTTCGCAGGTACTCGACGACCTCGGGTTCGACGCCGCGCTCGCGCAGCAGGGCGAGCGCGCTGCGCGAGTTGCGGCAGGCGGGGTTGTGGAAGATGGTGGCGTGCATGGGGCGATGATCCCCGATTTGCATCTCACCCCTTCAGCAGCGGCCCCAGCACCCGGTAGGGCTTGGGGAACCAGGCCCAGCGTTCGCCCAGCCAGACCAGGCCGTCGTAGGCCATGCCGGCGTCGCGGCCGGGCGCGATGACCTTCCAGGCGAGCCAGACGCGCTGCGGCTGCAGCAGCGGCGCCAGTGCGCGGTAGCCGCCAGGGAAGGGGCGCGACAGCAGGTTCTCGTCGGCCAGCATGCCGGCCGGCGCCGCATGGCAGCGGATGCGCGCACCGGCTGGCGCGCGGGCCGGGTGTGGCGGTTGGGCGTCCCAGACGGCGTCGAAGGCCTGTCGCGCGGCCTGCGCCGCGTCGGGCTGGAACACGGCCGCGTAGTCCTCGGGCCGGGGCCGCAGCGACGCGGCCAGGGCCGCGCCCTGCGCGCCTCCCAGGGCCTGCAGCAGCGGCAGCACATCCTCGCAGATCAGCGCGGCGGCGGCCAGCGTCTGGGCCTGCGCCTGATCGGGCGGCGCGGCAGCGGCTTGGGCGCCGATGTGGCGGGCCAGCGCCTGCCGCAGCGCCGCGGCCTCGCCTGCGCCCTGCACGGCATCGCGGTGCAGGAGGCCCTTCAGCGCCGCCGCGTCCAGCGCCAGCGGCCAGGGCGGCGGCACCGGGGCATCGGGCAGCGCGAAGCCGATGCGGCTGGGCGGCAGGCCGGGCGCGCCCTGGGCTTGGTAGAGCGCCTGCAGCACACCATCGCGCTCGCCCACCACATGCTGGCGCCCCGCGCGCGGAAAGCCCTGCAGGTCCAGGAACCAGTGCGGCTCGCCGTCGTGCAGGATGCGGCGCGGCGCGAAGCGGTAGACCAGGGCCGCATCGCGCGCCGGGAGCACGGGCGGCAGCAGCGGCGCCAGCGCGGCGGGCGGGCCGGCCAGCGCGCGCCCCGTGCGCTGCGCCCAGGCGCTGAGGCCACCCGCCTCGAAGGCCAGCAGGCCCAGCGCCTCGCCCCGGCCCGGGCCATCGTCGTGGTAGCGCGCATGCGCCTGCAGCGCCTGCGCCAGCGCGTCGCCGGCCTGCGCATGGCCCTGGGCCAGCGCCAGCGCCAGCTGCAGCACCGGGCGCCGCAGTTCGGCCACGGACGCGGCATCGGCGATCGCGGGCGGGGGGTGCAGCGCCTGCAGTGCCGCCTGCAGCAGCGCCGCGGCTGCGGCGTCGCCGCGGTACAGCGCGGCCAGGCCCACGCAGTACGGCGTCCAGAACGGATCGGCCGTGCCAGTGTCTTCCTGGCATGCGGCCACGGCGGCGGGATGGGTCAACACCTCCAGCGCCAGGCCGTCGCCGGCGCTGCTGGCCATCGCCACGGCCAGCGCCCAGCGCGGGCCGCTCAGGGCGGCCCGGCCGCCGGCGCGGAACACGCGCGTGCGGCCATCGTCCAGCACCAGCTCGGCCTGGCCCTCGCGGCGCGCGGCGCACAGCGCGGCGGCGGCGCCACAGGCCGCGCCTTCGCGCAGGGCCGCGGCCAGTGCCGGCCCGGCGTGCGCATCGAGCGAGGCCAGCCCGGCGCGCTCGGCCGCGACCACCAGCAGCTGCGCCGCATCGTCGTCGTAGTGCGCGGCCAGCACGGTCTCGCGCAGGGCCAGGTTGTTGGCGAGGGCCTGGGCATGGGCATGCCACAGGGCGGGGTCGCGTGGGTCGGATGCGGTGGTCACGGTGCGGTGGCGGTCATGGTGGTGGTGCGGCCGGTGGTCAGGTCGAACTTCTGCGCTTCCAGGGGCGTGGGCCGGCCGCTCGCGTCCAGCGGCTGGCGCACCACGTAGTAGTCCACCTGCGGCGGGTCGGCCCGCACGGCGGCCAGGATGCGCGCGCCCAGTGCTTGCACGTCCGCTGGGCAGGTCGGCCGCATCATGTCACGCGCCAGGCTCTCCAGGTATTCCGGCGTGCCCTGCTCGGCGCGGCGGCCATCGGCCGTGCGGCGAAAGCCCAGGTCGGCCTGCGGCCCTTTGGCCTCGACGACGACCAGCCGCCCGTCCGGCCCGTGGAAGGCCAGGTCGGGCACGCCCGCGCCCGTGCGCGAGCAGGGCAGCGGCTGGCCCAGGCCCAGCGTGTCGGTGGCGAAGCGGCTGGCGGCGGCCTCGCCCAGCGCCTCGCCGCTGTCGCGGATGGTGAGCATGGCCGCGCTGAGTTCGGTGGCCAGCTGCTCCGGCGTGCGGCCGCTCGGTGGCGGCCGGCCGCCCAGTTCGGCCAGGATGTCGTCGCGCGCACGCATCGCGTCCACCTGCTGGCGGGCATGGGCCTCCTGCGTGGGGTTGTCGCGCAGGCTCAGGCCGGCGGTCGGCCAGTCGGTGGCCACCGCGCGCACCGCGCCAATGGAGATGCCGCGCACGCCGCCGCCCGCGGTCACGAAGGCGCCGCCGGCCCACAGCGTGAAGAGCCGCTGCTGCAGTGCCGGGTCGGCGCGGTCCAGAGAGGTGTGGGCCGCCAGGTAGCGGGCCTGGAACAGCGCGAAGTCCTGGTAGTTCACGTGGTCGCCGAAGCGCTGCGCGGCCAGCTCGCGCGCCAGCGGATCGGGCGCCGCACGCAGGTCGCGCACGATCTCGCGCTCGATCGCGCTGCCCTTGGCACGGGCCTCGTCGATCGCGCGGTCCAGCAGCGCGCGGGCCGCCGGATCGGGCAACTGGTCGCGTGCCCGGGCGATGGCGTCGTGGTCCACCGTGCGGCCGCCGTTGCGCACCAGGCCTTCCTCGACCACGCGGCGCGCGGCCAGCGCCAGCTGCCGCTGGTCGCCGCGGCCCAGCGTCTGCTGGTGGGCGGCCTGGCGTGCCAGCACGAACACATCGTCCAGGCTGCCCGTCAACGGCTCCAGCATGGGGTTGGTGCGCGCGGCCTCCACCATCTCGCCCAGCAGGCGGCGGCCGGCCGAGGTGGGCTCCAGCGCCGACAGGGCCAGCGCACGCCGTGCGTCGGCCGCCTCGCCGCCATGCACCAGGCCCAGGTGCGCCACAAGGCGCCCCGCCTCGTCCTGCAGCAGGGCCAGGGCGCGCGTGTCGCCCTGGCCGCGGGCGGTCTCGATCGCGCGGGCCAGGTGCTCGATCTCGCCCACGCGGCCCCGGTCGTGGCGCGACAGCTGGGCGTTGGCGTCCGGCGGCGGATTCGGCCGCACGCCGGGGCGCAGCGCGTCGTTGCGCTGGTGGCGCGCGAAGCGTAGCTCGTTCAGCTCGTGCGCCAGCGCCCGCTGGATCTGTGCGGCCGAGGCGTGCTCGGACACGGTGATCTCCACGCGGTCGCCGTTGCGCCGGTAGGTGGCCACCGGGCGCAGGCCATCGGCGTTGGCCTCCACCGGGCCCACGCGCACGCGCACCTGCAGCTCGCCGCCGTCGTGCTGCGGCACCAGCAGCACGCCGGGATCGTTGCGGGTCGGCCGCACCGTGCCGTGGAACTGGCCGTCGGGCCCGATCAGCCGTTGCAGCGCGGCGCCGGTTTCGGCCTCGGCCAGCCCCGTCCCGCCGCGCCGCACCACGAAGCCGGTGCCGCCCTGGAATTCGCTGCCCGGGATGGCGGCGGCCGTGGTGGAGTGGCCACTCTCGTCGGTGTGGCCCGGCGCGGGCCGCGGGCCGGTGCCGGGCGGCGGCGTGGCGGGGCCGGCGCCGCCGTCGGCCGGCGGGTAGCCGCCACCGGGTGCGCCGAGTTCGTGCACGCGGCCGCTGCCCGGCACGATGGCGCGGCCCAGCTCGCCGATCAGGCCGGCCGGAATCTCCATCTGGTCGTCGGCGAAGCGCACGTCGACCAGGCGTGGCTGGCCGTGCAGGTCGGCTGTGCCGTGCTCGGGGATGGCGGCCGAGCGCAGCGCGCGCACCCAGCCTTCGTCCACTTCGAAGGCGATGATGCGGGCCCGGCCCTCGCTGTTCTGCATCACGAATTCCACCGCGCGCTCGAACGAGCCGAAGTTCAGGTGCGCCGAGGCGCCGCCTTCGATGGTGACGTTGCCGTCGGCGTCCACATGCACCAGGCTGCGGCTGCGTTCGCTCTCCACGCGCAACACCATGCGGCCGCCGCCTTCGCCCTCCAGCAGCGGGCGCACCAGGCGCTGCAGCAGCGCGGGGTCGCGCTCCACGTCGGACAGCGGCACGCGCACCAGGCCGGGCTGCTCGCTGACCATGCCGGCGAACAGCGCGTCCACGTCCCCGGGGCCGGGCAGGTCGGCCGTGGCCGAGCGGCGCCCGCTCGCGAACTCGGCCGCCTCGGCGCGCAGGCCGGTGGCGCGCGCCTCCAGGCCCACGGCCTGGTCCAGCAGCCGGTCGGCCTCGGCGCGCAGCGCGGCGGCGCGGCGCGGGTTGTGGCTGTCGGCCAGCGCGGCGGCGGCCTCGCGCGCGATGGCGGTGTCCAGCAGCGCATTGGCATGCTGCATCAGGCCGTCGGCCTGTTCGTGCAGCGCGCCCGCGCGCTGGCGCTGGGCCAGCGTGGCATGGTCGGCCGGCGGCGGGCGCACGTCGGCACCGGGCTGCCCGGCGCCGATGCGCAGGGCCGGGCCGGCCTGGGCGGCGTCGATGGCGGCATCGACCTCGGCGCTGCGCAGGCCGGGCAGCAGGCGGTTGCCGTCACCGTCCGGTGCGGCGGGGGCGGGGTGCGGGCCGGGCGTGGGGCCGCCATCGCCCGCACCGCCCCCCATGCCACGGCCGGGCGGCACGCCGCCGCCAGCCTCGGCCGCGGGGGCAGCGGATGCCTCGGGGGCGGCCGGCGGGTGGACCGCCGGCGCCGGCGCGTCGGGCGCGGCCGGCCGCACCGGCGCGGCCACCGGCTCCAGCCCGCCGTGGGTGACCACATGGTCCAGGTGGATGGCACGGCCCAGCGGCCCGCCTTCGCCGACCTGGTGCATGAAGGAAAGGTCCTGCGCCGCGGCCTGCAACGCGTCGGGTGCCAGCGGCGGCAGGCCGCGCTCGGCGCGGCCGGCGGCGATCTCGGCCTCCAGCCGCTGTGCGCCGCGTGCATGGCGGGCCTGGCCCACGGCCTCGCCCGCGCCTTCGCCGATGCCCTGCACGAAGGCGTGCGCACCGGCCTGGCCGATGTCCAGCAGCGCATCGCCGGCGTCGCCCTTGAAGCGGCCGGTGCCGGCGTCCACCAGGATCTCGGTGGCGCGCCCGCCCATGCCGCCGATGGCGGAGATGCTGCCACGCGTGAGCCCGCGCGCGGCCATGGCACCGGCCCCGCGCGCCATGCCCCCTTGGGCCGATAGGTTCAGCGCCGCGTCGATGCCGCGGCCCACGCCGCCGATGCCGCGCCCGGCCAGGCCGACCAGGCCGCGCGCCACACCGCCCTGGGCCGCATAGGCGCGCGCGCGCTCGGCGATCACGGCGCCGTTGCGGCCCAGCGCCTCGATGGAGTTGGTCAGCGTGGCCGTGGCCGCGCCCGACAGCCCGCCCTTGATGAGCCCGCCGAACAGCGCGCCGATGGCGTCGTCCGCACCATGGGCCCAGGTGCGTTCGTCGAAGGCGGCGTTGGCCATGCCGCCGATGGAGCCGGTGATGGCGCCGACGATGATCTGGTCCACCACCGGGTTGCCCGTGAAGATGCGCGACAGCGTGACCAGCGTGCGCGAGGCGGTGCTGGCCGCCTGCGCGCCCTTGCTGGCGATCTGCGCGGCCGCCCCGAGCTGGGCGCCGACGCCGGCCGTCACGGCCTGCACGGCCGTCATGCCCAGGTCCACGGCGGCCTGCTCCCAGCCGTAGCGGCCGCCCTTGATCGCGTAGTTGGCCGACATCGAGGCCAGTCCGGTCACGATGGCCGCGGCGATCAGCGGGCCGGCCGCGCCGCCCGTTGCCACCGTGATCACGGCCGCCGCGATGGCGCCCAGGATGGCGATGCCGGTGGTGGCGATGTCGGCGAAGGCGTCGATGCGCCGGCCGTAGGTCTCGGCGATGGCCTGGGCGGTGGCCGCGGTCGAGGCGAAGCTGTCGCGGTCGGTGCCGGTGTAGCGGCCCTGGGCGTCGAAGTTCCGGCTGGCGGCGTCCATGCGGACCACACCGCGCGGCCCGAATTCGATCGAGCCGCCGGCCAGGGTGCGCAGCTCGGCCTCGGTCTCGCCCATGGCCTCGTCGGCCAGCGTGCCGTCGGCCAGCCAGGCGCCGAAGCCGCTGGCCTCGCGGCGCTGCTGCTCGATGGCGAAGGCCGCTACCTCCAGCCGCTCGCGGTCGTTGCGCGGCTGGCCCAGCAGCGCGCGTTCCATGCGCAGCCGGTCGTCGCCCGAGACCTCGCCCAGGAAGCCTTCGCCGAAGGTGCCCAGGTCGGCGTCCAGCGCGTTGCCGGTGTTGCGCCGGTAGGCCGCGCGCATGGCCGCGATCTCGTCGCGGTCCATGCGTTCGGTGAAGCGGAACAGCAGCTCCTCGTTGGTGCCGCAGCCGGCCATCGCGTGCTGCATGGCCAGCGCGGCGGTCTCGGGCGAGGGCCGGGCGTCGGTCAGCAGGCCGGCGGCCAGCGCGGCGCCGGTGCTGTCGGAGCCGAAGCGGCTCTGCAGCTGGCCGATCACGCGGTCGCGCGCGGCCGTCACGCGCGTGTCGTCCATGGCCGCGGCCGGGTTGGCCGGGTCGTGCGCGGGCGCGTCGTCCTCGGGCGTGGCCGGGCCGCTGGCGTAGCGTTCGGCGGCCAGCATCACCACGCGCGCGCGCTCCTCGGCCGCGCGGCGGTGTGCCTCGCGCTCGGCCGGGCTGGCGTTGGCGAGGTTGGCGTTAAAGCGCGGGTCGAAGGTGGCGCGGTCGATGTTGACGGCGTTGGGCGGATCGCCGGTGCGCTGCATCTCCACGCCCAGCCGCGCCGCGCGCGCCTCCACGCTGCTCTCGCCATGGCGCAGCAGCGCGCCGGCCAGGTCGCGGTTGGCGCCCTCCAGCCGGCGCGTCACCATGTGCGGCTCGCCCTCGGGGCCGGCGCCGCCCACGTAGACATCGATGTCGCGGCTGACGTAGGCCACGGCACGGTCCTCGGCGCTGAGGCCCGCCACGTCGGTGCCGGGCGCGACGCCGCGCGCCACGGCCGCTTCGGAGACGAGGCCGCCCAGCGCCTGCACCACGGCCTGGCGCCGCGCATCGCCGTCGATCTCCTGCGCGGCGCGCCAGTCGCCCTCGGGCGGCGCTCCGGTGTAGCGCTCGATGGCGCTGTGCACGGCGTCGGCGTTGCCGTCCACGCGGGCCTCGTCCACCGCGTCGCGCAGGCGCAGCGCGTCGGCCGTGGCGTGCTCGCCGCGGGCCAGCGCGTCGAACACCGCGCGGTCGGTGCCGCCCAGCGCATCGCGCACCTCGGCCATGGTGCCGCCCGCATCGCGGCCCAGCGCGGCCAGCTGCTCGGGCGAGAGCGCGCGCATGACCTCCTCGATGCGCGCCTCGTCGTCGTTGAACACGCCCACCGAGTCGGCCAGCTCCAGCCGCGCGCCGGTCACGTTGTCGCCGTACAGGTAGGCGCTGGCGGCCTCGTAGTCGGTGCTGTCGGCGCCGAGCTCGCGGCGCAGGTCGGTGTCCAGGTGGCGGCCGCGGTGGCGCCGCGGGTAGACCTGGGTGTCCAGCGCGCGGCCCTGGGCCAGCGTCATGCCGCGCAGCGCGGCCAGCACGCCGGCCTCGTCCACGGTGCCGGCGAAGCCGCCGCCCAGCGCGCCCACCACGCGGTTGGCGCGGCCGTCCAGCGCGGTCTGGGCCTCGGCGCCGGCGGCCTCCAGCTGGCTGGCGAAGTAGGTGGCGGGCTCGTTGCGCGCGGCGTTGTACTCCACCTCATCGCGGACCTGGCGGTCCAGGCCGGGCGCCGTGCCGCCGGCAGCCCCCCCACCGCCGCCACCACCGCCGCTGGCACAGTGGCCGCAGTCCGGCGCTGGCGCGGCCGCCGGGCCGCCGCTGTCGGCCGCCGGCGGCGGCGGGGCCGGCGTGGCGGCCGGGGCGTCGCTGCGCAGGCTGGCCAGCGCGCTGGCGGCCTGGGCGCGCTGCTGGGCGATGAAGCCGGCCATGCGCACCGTGAGCGGCTGGGTCCAGGATTGCGCGGCCTGCGCCACGGTGCCGGCCAGGCCGCCGAAGGCCTCGGTGAATCCGGCCGCGCTCTGTGCGCGCTGTTCGGCGCCCTGGGCCTGCAGCTGCGCCAGCGCGGCCTGCAGCCCGCCGGTCTCCTGCGCGGAGCGCTGCAGCTGGGCGCCGGCCTGTTCGGCCAGGCTGCCGTCGAGCCGCTGCTGGTTGGCCTGCAGGCGCTGGTCGAGCCGGCTGCCGCTGGCGCGTGCGCCCTGCAGCGCGCCCTCGGGCGCGCGCTCGGCGGCCTGGCGCAGCGCGCCGGCACCGCGCGCGGCGCTGGCGCGCAGGTTCTGCTCCAGGCCCTGGGCCGCGCGCAGGTAGGTCGGCAGCGCGCCGCGCGTGGCGGCCTGCAGGCCGCCCACAGCCTGCTGCGCCTCGCGCCGCACGCCGGACAGCGCGCCGCGCGCCTGGCTGTTGAGCCGGCTCTGGGCGGCGCGCTGCTGGGTGCGCAGCTGCTGCAGCTGGCTGCGGGTCAGCCCGGCCAGTGCCTGCTGCGCGGCCTGCTGCTGGCTGCGCAGCTGGCTGCGTGCCTGGCGCAGCGCCGCGGCCACGCTGCTGCGGCCCTGCGTGGCCAGGCGCGCGTTCTCGCCGGTCAGCGCGGCCTGGTAGCTGCACGAGAGGCTGCAGGCGGTGGTGTCGCGCGACTGCTCCCAGGCCTGCTTCTTGGCGTCGAAGCGCTGCTGCAGGCCCTGGACCTCGGGCTCGACCCAGCGCGGGATGCGCAGCTGGCGCTTCTCGTTCTTGGCCCGGTCCAGCCAGGCGCCGCGCTGCGTGGAGAAGTGCGTGGCGCGCGCCTCGCTCCACTGCGTGAGCGTGCGGCGCGCCGCCTGGTAGGCCGTTTCGGCCTGGCGCACGGCGCCGTTGTAGGCCGAGACATGGCCGCTGACCAGCCCGCCGACCACGCTGGCGATGCGCGCCGCGCCGCTGCGCTCGCCGGCGTCGATGAGGCCGTGCGCGCTGCGGCCGGCCGCGGCGATGGCCTGGCTGGCGTCCAGCGCGGCCGAGTCCACCGCCATGATGGCCATCTGGCCGGCCTCCTCGGTCGCGGCGGCGGCGGCATCGGCGGCCTGGTCGATGGCGCCGTGGTCCAGGTCGTGGCGCTGCACGATCTGGCCGGCCTGCAGGCCATGGGCCTGGGCCATGTAGTGGGTGATGCCGTTGGCGCGTTCCAGCAGCTGCTGGTGCATGCCGCGCAACTGGTCGGCCGCGCCGGCATAGGCCTGGCGCGCCTGGCTGGCGGCCTCGCGCGCGGCGCGGCGCTGGTCCTCGGCGTTGGCGCCGGGGGGCGCGGCGGCGGGGCCTTCGCGCGGGGCGGCGGCCGGGGCTGGCGCGCGCTGGGGTGTGGAGGCGGCCAGCAGCGCGTCGGCCGGCACGTCGGCGGGTGCTTCCCAGGGCGCGTCCAGCGCCTGCCAGGGCAGCGGCGGCGCCTGCAATGCGGCGTCCGCCTGGGCGTCGATGCGGTCGGGCAGGGCCGGGCCCTCGGCGTCGCTTTTGCCGTCCTCCTCTTGCGCGGCACCCCGGCCTTCGGCACGGACGGGGCCAGCGGCGCCGGCCGGGCCGGCGGGCCGGGCTGCGCCGACGCGGGGGGCGGCTGCATCGCCGGGTGCGCCGGGCGCAGCGGCGGCGTCCGGGGTTCCGGGGTTGGCTGGCGGCGCCGGCGTGGCGGCGTCGGGTGCGGTAGTGGCTGCGGCCGGGGCCGTGGACGGTGGTGCTGCCGCCGGCGCGGCCGGTGTGGGCCGGCCGGCAGGGCGGCTCAGACTGGCGTCGGGCGGCGTGGGCCGGGTCAGGGGTTCTGCGGGCCGCAGCGGCGCGCGCGCGGCTGTGTCCGCGCCGTGCAGAGGCAGCAGCCGCGCGTCCAGGCCGGCGTCCAGTCGTGCGTCCAGTCGCGCATCGCCTGGCGTGTCCAGCCGTGCGTCGAAGCGCGCATCGAGCCGCGCATCCATGCGCCCCTCGCGCCGCATGTCCATGCGCGCGTCCAGCAGCGCGTCGGCGCCGGACGCGGGCGGCCCGGCCGTGGCCTCTGGTGCGAGGTAGCGCGGCCAGGCCGACGCGGTCTCGGCCGAGGCGGTGACGGGCTCCGCAACGGCTTCGCGTGCCGCCGGGCGCGCGCGCCGTGCCGGGTCCGCGGCATCCGCGCGCGGACGGGCACGCGCCAGGTGCGCCGGGGGCACGGCGCGGCCCATGGTCTCAGCCTCCGGCGGCCAGCAGGACGGCCGGCATGGACTTGCCGAGCTTGCGGTACTCGGCCCCCAGCGCGGCGGCCAGGGCCGGCGCGTCGATGGCGCCGCCGCCGGCCACCGCGCGCGCGGCCAGCACCACGTTGCGGATGTGGCCGCCGGCCAGTTCGCAGCCTGCGGCCAGCCGGTTCAGCGCGGCCGGCGCCAGCGCGTGGGCGTCGCCCAGGTGGGCCCGCCACTGCGCGCGCCGCTCCTCAGGGCCGGGCGCCGGGAATTCGAGGATGGCGTCGAGCCGGCGCGTGAACGCGCTGTCGAAGCGCGCGCGGCTGTTGCTGGTCAGCAGCACGATGCCGTCGTAGCTCTCGATGCGCTGCAGCAGGTAGTTGGTCTGCTGGTTGGCGAAGCGGTCGTTGGCGTCCTTGACCTCGGTGCGCTTGCCGAACAGCGCGTCGGCCTCGTCGAACAGCAGCACCACCTCGTCGTGCTCGGCGCGCGCGAACAGCTCGGCCAGGTTCTTCTCGGTCTCGCCGATGTACTTGCTGGTCACGGCCGCCAGGTCGACGCGGTACAGCGGCAGCGACAGCTGTGTGGCGATCCAGCCGGCGGACAGGGTCTTGCCGGTGCCCGAGGCGCCGACCAGCAGCGCGCGCACGCCCGGCCGGTAGCGCGTGCGCGCGCCGGGGCCCAGGCCGTCGGCCAGGCCGTCGCGCAGCCGGCAGCGCTGCAGCAGATGGGCCAGCTCGGCGCGCAGCGGCGCGGCCAGCACCAGGGCGGCGTCGGGCACGTCACTGGGCAGGGCCTCGGCCAGGGTGCCGAGTTCGCTGCGCTGGCGCCGCGCGGCCTGGTGCAGTGCCGGGCGCTGCAGCGCGCCGGGCCCGGCGGCGCGGCACAGCGCGGCGATGCGGGCCGCGCTGTGCCGGTGCCGGGCGCCGAGTTCGGCGGCGAGCGCGGCGTCGGCACCGCCTGACGCCCACAGGGCGGTGCGTTCGGCGGCGGTGGGCAGCGCCAGCGGCCATTCGGCCGGCGCCTCGCCGTCCAGCGTCCAGTTGCCGTCCGGGCCGCTGGCCAGCAGGCAGGGGCCGGTGGCGGCCGGCAGCGCGGGCACGCGACGGCGTTCGCCCGGCGCCAGCACGGCACAGAACACGGGCAGTGCGTCGTGCAGCACCAGCCACGCGGCCAGGCCGGGTGGCGCCTCCGTGCCCTCGATGCAGGCGGTGCGCCGGCCCAGCAGCGCGGCCACGGCGGCGGCGGCGCGCCGGGCCTCGGCCGGGTGGGCGCTGCGCAGCACCAGCGCGCCGGCGCCGGCCGCCAGCTGGGTGGCCTGGCGCTCGGCTTCGCGCTGCAGGCTGGGCGGCAGCGCGGCGCCGGGTTCCTCCAGCGTGACGCCGGGCCAGTGGCCGCGCGCGCCGCGCGCCGCCAGCACCACGGGCATGGGCAGGGCCAGCGCGGTGTCGGGCAGCGTGCGCTCGGGCGCCTCGACCAGGCGCAGCAGCTGGTGGCGCAGCGCCGCGCCGTCCAGCAGCATGGCCAGGCTGGCCGCGGCGTCGCCGCCGGGCCCGGCATGCAGCGCAGCCACCAGGCCGGCCGTGGGCCGCAGTTCGCGCAGCGGCGCCTGCAGCCAGCCGACCGCGCGGGCAGCCAACGGGTCGGTGTCCACGGCCAGGGCCAATGCGACGGCCAGGCGCTCGACGTCGGTCAGCGCGAAGGCCTGGGCCAGCCGGTGCAGGGCCCGGTCGCTGGCGGGCGGCTGGTCCTGCCACTGCTGCAAGGCCGCGGACAGGTCGCCGGCCTGTGGCCAGCGCGCGTGCAGGTCCGCCAGCCACAGGGCCTCGGGCGCCGCATCGGCCGCGGCCGATGCAGGGGCCAGCTGCAGCAAGGCGGTCTCGGCCAGCGGCGGGGTCGCAGGTGCCAGCAGGTGGCGGTGGCTGCCGGGCGCGTTCATGGGACGTCTCCGTAGTGGAAGGCGACCACGCGGCCCAGCCAGGGCAGCCAGCCGGGGTCTAGGTCCAGCCCCAGGCGGCGCAGCCGCAGATCGCCCTGGTCGAGGCGGAAGAACAGGTCCACGTGGGTCGGCGTCAGCGCCACCCGGGCCGGGCGGCGCGCGAGCGTGGCCAGGCCCAGCCGGCCGGCCCGGTGCAGCCAGCGGCGCGCATCGGCCAGCCAGCCGGCGAGGGCGGCGTGCGGGTCGTCGTCCGGCGGCAGGGCCAGTCGCCACAGCGGGTCGTCCGGCGGCGCGGCCAGCCGGCGCAGCGCCAGGTACAGCAGCATGGCGGTGCAGCGCGGTCCGGTGTCGGCGGGCTGGGTCTGCAGCCACTGCGGCCATTGCAGGCGCTGCAGCACCGGCAGCAGGAACAGCAGGCCGCCGCAGCTGGTGGGCTCCAGCCAGGGCGGCTGGGCAAGTGCAGGGGGGGCGGGCACGGCCGGACGGGCCAGGCCGGACGCCGTCGGGGTTTCCGGCTCAAGCCGTGACTGCTGCCGTGGCGCGCGCGGCGGCGCAGGCTGTCGGCGGTGCATCCGTGCCGGCGTGGGTGCGGCTGCGGACGGTGCCGGCACCCGGCCGCCCGGCGCGGCGATGGGGGCGGGCAGCAGGGGCTCTGCCTGCGCTGCCGCTGGCGGGCCCGGCGGCAGCCAGGTGGGCGGCGCCAGCTGCAGCGCGTGCTGCAGCCAGGCCGGCAGCGCTGCGTGCGGAGCGGCCGTGGGCGCGGCGCGGCGAGCCGGGGCGGCGGCGCGCACGGAGGCGCTGTGCGCCGCGGGCACCGCGGCCCTGTCCACGGGCCGTGCCGGCACCGGCCCCAGCCCGGCCTGCTGCAGCAGTGCCGGACCCAGCACCGGCCCGATGGCGCGCGCCAGCGGCGCCGCCTGCCCGGCCTGCACCGCGGCGGCCAGCCAGGCCGGGAGTGCGCTGCGCGCCTCGGGCCAGCGGGACACGGTCCAGGCGATCGCGCGCAGCGTGGCCGCGGTATCGGCCTGGGCGCTGTACTCGGGCACGGCCAGGGGCCAGTACCAGGCGCCGCAGGGCTGGCCCCGCAGCAGGCGCAGAGCGAGCCGCACGCGCGCGTCCAGCGCGCCGCTGAAGGCCACGCAGCCAGCGCTGTCGGCCGTGGCGTGGGCGGCGTCGACCCAGTGCTGGCGGGCCTCGGCGCTGCGCTGCTCGATCAGGCGCGACAAGGCCTGGGCCGAGATGCCGGCGGCAATCGGCCCCAGCGCGAGCCGACGCACCACCAGCAGCCGCGTGCCTTCGCCATCGCCCAGGCTGGCGCAGCGCAGCGCGTCGTCCAGCACTGGCAGCAGCCGGCGTGCCTGCTCGGCGGCGGGGGCCTTCAGGTGCAGGTGGCGGACGGTGCGCTGGGCAGCAGGCATGGTGGTCAGTGTCCCGCGCGGCGCAAACAGCAGGCCGAGCGCAGCGATGGCCCGAGTCCCATGCCGAGCGCAGCAATGGCCCGGATGGTGTTGGGGCCCCTGTGCCCACGCCGAGGAGCGCAGTGGCCTGGGCGGCGCGGGGAACCTCGCGCTTTGTGAACTGACTCATTGCACTTGTTCGAGCTGAGTGAGCGCAGCGAACGGTGCGAGTTGTGCAATGCGCCCAGGCCGCGAGCACCGCAGGTTGCCCGGAGCGCCAGCGGAGGGACGGGGGCACCGGGGTCGCCCTTTCTTTGGTTACTTTCTTTCGGCGAAACGAAAGAAAGTGACTGCACTGCCGGGGGCATATCCCGGCCTCTGGTGCCAGCAGAAACCACTACGTCTGATCCACGTGAGGAGGCGGGGATTTCGCCCCCGCACGACGACTGACTTTTCTTGTCTCGCCAAGAAAAGTAAGCAAAAGAAGGCGACCCCGGTGCCCCTGTCCCTCCGCTGGCGCTCCGGGCAACCTGCGGTGTTCGCGCCATGGGCTGCATTGCGCAACTCGCACCGTTCACTGCGTTCACTACGCTCGAACAAGCGCAATGAGTCAGTTCACGAAGCGCGAGGTTCCCCGCGCAGCCCATGGCACTGCGCTCCTCGGCAGGGGCACAGGGGAAACTCCCACACGGGCCATCGCTGCGCTCGGCCTCGCGCTCGGGCCATCGCGTCGCTCGGCCGCGGGGTGTGGTGGCTGCTTCCATCTCACCGGAACAACGTGCGCCGCGCCGCCGTGGCCGCGAGGCTCACGGTGGCGGCCATGTCGAAGTGCACGCGCACGTCGTCGCCCAGGTCCACCCGGGTCTGCGCCGTGTGCACCACGCGCGCCATGACCTCGCCCTGGCCCAGGTCCTCCACCGTGGCGCGCGCGACCAGCTGGTCGGCCCGGTACAGCAGCGCGGCCATGCCCACGCGCAGCGGGGCGGCGTCCAGCACCGTGAGCGGAATGCGCACGCCGGGGCGCACGCCCGGCGTGGGCCGCGCCATGCGGCCCTGGACGATGCGGTCCACCGGGGCATGGCTGGCCAGCAGCAGGCACATGCGCACCACGTCGTTGACCAGGGCCACGGCCTGCGGCTGGCCGGGCTCGATCTGGGCGAACAGCCAGTCGACATAGGCCTGCATCTCGCGCCGGTCCAGGGAGTGGATCTCGGCCCAGCGGGGCAGGTTGGCCAGGTTGCGCAGGTTGGGCGCGGCGTCGAACTCGGACAGCAGCTCGGCCCACTGCAGCCGGATCGCCGGCAGCACGCCGCTGAATTCGGCGTGCAGGCAGGCGGCCACGCCGCGGATGCGGTCGAGTTCGTCGGCCGCCGCGCGCGCCACGTCGGCGCGGCCGTGGCCGCCCTCGGCCAGGTCGCCGAAGCTCACCACCTGGGCGGCCTGGTCGCGCACGCCCTGCCAGGAGAGGCTGCCCAGCAGCCCGAGATTGAGGGTCTGCAGCGTGGCCACGCGCGGCGCCAGCGCCTCGGTCTGGCGCGCGGCCAGCTGGGCGATGCCGCTCGCCAGCCGGCTGGCGCCGGCCACCACCTGGGTGGCCAGACGCGGCTGCGCCAGACCGGCCAGCGCGCGCAGCTGGGCGCCGTCGAGCAGGCGCACGAGGTGGTCGACCTTGTCCAGCCGCTGCAGCAGCGGCGGCACCTGCACGAACCATGGCGCGGGCGCCTCGCGCACCACGCGCAGCATGTCCAGCAGCGCCTCGGGCGGCTCGGCATGGACGCGCAGGCAGGCCGGCACCGGCGCCTCCACCAGGCCGGGGTCGACCGCATGGGTGGGCGTGGCCAGCAGGTTGTCGGTCTCGCGCGGGCGCACGTAGGCGATGAACTTGACCTCCTCGGCCAGCACCTTGGCACGGCGCGCGTTGATGCCGGCGATGCGCTCGGTCTCTTCGGCCAGCAGCGCACGCGTGACGCTCACGTCGTGGCGTGCCTCGGCCAGCGCGCTGGCCACCTCGGCCTGGCGCGCGTCCAGCTGCCCGATCTGCTGGCGCAAGGTCTCCAGCGCGGTCTCGCAGCGGCTCAAAGCGTCGCGGTAGACGGTCAGCCGCGCCTCCAGACGGCGCAGCATGGCGATGGTGCTGTCCGACAGGCTCACGGCCTGGGTGAACAGCGTGGCCTCGTCGAGCGCGTTGTCGCTGCCACTGGGCGGGCGGGCCAGCGCCTCCTGCAGCGCGGCGTTGTCGCGGAAGTCGGCCAGCGGGCGCTGCAGCGTGCCGGCCGGCAGGCCGGCCAGGAAAGGGTCGCCCGCCAGGCCGGGCACCTGGAAGTCCTGCAGCAGCGCGGGCACCTCGCCACTGTCCTCGGCCGCGAAGGCCTCCAGCAGGTTCAGCAGCGACGTGACGGTGCGCGCGCGGTTGGACAGCGCGTAGTTGCGCGCCTCGGGCGACGGCGGGTTGCGCAACCGCTCGGCCAGCGCCGTGGTGCGGATCTCGGCCAAGCCGACGATGGGGTTGGCGTAGACGATCCTGGGCGGCGCCGTGGGGCGCTGGATCAGCACGCCTTCGGCGATACGGTTGGCCGCCACGCCGGCGCGCAGCGACAGGTCGGTGGAGCTGCCCAGCAGCTGGGCCTGCTGCACCGCCTGGCCCGGGCGCGCGGCCGCCAGGCTGGCGGCCAGCGTTTCGGCCAGGCCCGCGCTCTGCACGCTGCCGATGCTGGCGCCGGTGACGGTGCCGATGCGCACGGCCGAGATGCTGCCGGTGCTGCCGATGGCAGTGCCCAGGATGCGCCCGCCGGGGCGCTGCGGCACGGGGCTGGGCGCCGGTGCCGGCGGTGGTGGGGGCGGCGGCGGTGGCGGCGCGGTGGCGGCCTGGGCGGTCTGGCGCACGCGGTCGATGTAGGCACCGATCTCCTTCTGCACCTCGATCGCGCTGTCGGATTTGGCCAGCGCGGCCAGCGTGGGCGAGATCGCGAGCCGGCCGGCATCGGTCGCGCTCATGGTCAGCTGGCGGATCCGGTGCATGTCCACCTGCATGTGGGCGAAGCCGAAGTCGGTGATGTCGTCGGCCCGGTCGATGCGCTGGCGCAGGTAGTCGATGAAGCCCTGCAGACCGCGCAGCGGCAGCTGCGACTGCTCGTGGCCCGACAGGCGCAGCAGCAGGGGGTCGCTGACGAGTTCCGTGTAGACGCTCACGGTGCCGATGCGCGAGGACGGCGTGGGCGTCAGCACGCCCAGGTTGTGCTGCGGGATCGGCGCCGGCGCCAGGAAGGGCGTGTACGGCGGCGTGGTGGTGGGGCGCGGGTCGGCGCTGACGGCGGTGGGCCACAGCAGCGTGGCCGCCGGCGTGGGCTGCGTCGGGGTGGCTGGCGGCCGGTGCAGCAGGTCGCTGACCGCGAACTGGCCCTGGCAGGCCGTCAGCACCACGCCGACCACGGCATAGCGCGTGGCGCCGGCCGGGACGTCGGCGGCGACGGGCATGCGCAGTGCCAGCTCGACCCAGCTGCCCGAGCGCGGCAGCGCGCCGACGCGCCGCGTGCGCGCGTTCAATGTCTCCAGCGCCGGCATGGTGCGCAACAACTCGGCCTGGCGGTTCTCGCCCCAGTAGCCGAACACGTACTGCACGCGCGACGCGGCCGGCACGTCCGGGCGCAGGTCCAGCAGCATGAGGCCGGCCCACAAGGAACGCGGCGGGTTCAGCTCGTCCAGGTAGATCCAGCAGCCGATGCCGTCGCCTGCGCCGACCGTGATGCTGGCCAGGCCGCCCTGGCCGTTGGTGACGGCGCTCTGGACCACGCTGTGGCCGCGCCAGCCCGTGGCCGGCGGGTAGACCAGGCTGAAGCCGCTGTTGGGCACCGCCAGGCGCCGCGGGGCCTGGCCCGTGCCGGGCGCGCCGGGCGCGCCCGGCGTGCCGGTGTCGAAGATGCCGCCGCCGCCGTCGCCACCGTCGGCCTGCAGGTCGGGCAGGCTGGGCTCCACGCCGCGCTGCGGCTCGAACGGAGCCCACAGGTCGTTGGCGCTGAGCAGGTCCCAGGGCTCGTCGCCCTGCACGCGGGCGCCGGTCGGCAGGAAGTTGCAGAACCACTTGCGCCACACCTCGGGCGTGCGCGCGCCGGTCAGGCCGAAGGCGGCGCGGCCGTCGTGCAGCGCGAAGGCCATGCCGTCCACGTTCTGGCCGGCCAGGTCCAGTGCGCTGGCCGCCACCGTGAGCATGGTCCACTGGCCCGGCGTGGGCAGGTCGCCCACGCGCAGCCGCGTGGCCGTGCCGTCGGTGCCGCCGGGGATCAGGTTCTCGCCCCAGTAGGCGCGGTGCTCCCAGCCGTTCGGGCCGTGCCAGCGCAGCATGAGCTGGCGTGGCGGGTGGTCCGGGTCCAGGCAGACCCAGCAGAACAGCGACTCGGTGGCCTGCACCGTGAAGGGCGGCGCGGCGCCTTCGAAGAAGTGCTGGTGCAGGCCGGCGCGCAGCGCGCTGCGGTGGCCGCCGCCCGGTGGCGGCTCGCCCCAGGGCGCGAGCGATTCGGTCTCGACCGCCAGCGGATCGTCCTTGAACGAGGGCACGGTCTGCACCTTGCCCGACAGCGCATGCTCCAGCATGGCGGCCTGCTGGCGCAGCCCCTGGCGCAGGCCCAGCGTGCGGGCGCGGCGCAGCAGATGCGCGTCCAGCGTCTGCTGGAACAGCGGGTCGATCAGCGCGCGCTGCAGCAGTCCCGGCTCCCAGGACGCCAGCGGCACCGGCACCATCAGGCGCACGCTCTCGGGCGCGCCGACCGACAGCGGCGCCAGCGCGGCGCTGGCGCGCACCGCCAGGTCCAGCTGCTCGACCGGGATCGGCACGGCGTCGATGTCGAAGCCGACCGGGAAGAAGGCGCTGCGCGGCCCGGCCGCGTCGAAGGCATTGCGCGGCAGCAGGCCCACAGGTGGCAGGAAGCGGCCGAAGGCGTCGTTGAGCGCACCTGGGGCGGGCGCGGGCTCGCCGCTAGCGGCGACCTGCTCGGCCAGCTGCTCGATGCGGGCCTGCCACAGCGCGGGCCGGCGGCTGTCGGCCTGCAGGCGACCACCCAGGGCCACCAGCCGCGCGTCGCGCGCCTGGCCGCCGCGCCGCACCACGCTGGCCCGGTCCAGCCAGAGCGGCGCGCGCGTCGCCGCATCCAGCGCCACCAGGGCCAGCGGCTGGCCCCAGGCCTCCCAGGGCAGCACCTGGCCGGCGGGCAGGGCCTCCTCGGCCTGGAACACGGTCCAGGCCAGTGCGTTGCGCAGCTGCACGTCGGGCACGGCCGGCACGCCGCGCCATTCGCCGGGCCAGACGTACCAGAGCAGGCGCGCGCCGTCGGCCATGCGCCAGTCCTCGAAGGCGGCGGCGTCGCCGTAGGTGCCTTCGTCGCAGGCGCTGCGTTCGCAGGGGTCCATGGGGTCCAGGCTGGCGCGGTCGGCCATGACCGGCTGCAGCACCAGCACGCCGATGGGTGGCAGCGCGGCCGGCACGGCGGGGCGCGTCGGCACGCCGTTCTCGTCCGGCACGCCGAGCGCGCCCAGCGCGGCGCCGATGCGGCGCGTGCGCAAGGTGGGCGGGGCGCCCTCGGTGCCGGGACCGACGCCGCTGCCGTCCTCGAAGAAGCCGGCCGGCGCCACCACGGGCACGTCGGCCAGCCGGCAGCGCAGCGGCTGCTGCAGCACCAGGTCTTCGCCGCTGCTGGCCAGGGCCAGGCCGCGGCCGATCTCCAGCTCGACCGCGTCGAAGCCGGTGGCGTCGGGCAGCAGCCGGGCCGAGAGTTCCAGCCCGTCGACCACGCCGGCGGTCCAGTCCTGGCCGCGCAGCGCGAGGTGGCCGGCCTGCCAGGCCTGCCACTGTGTGAGCGCGCCGGCCGTCAGCGCGCGGCCGGGGAAGACGTTGGGCCGCCGGCGCCAGTCGCTGGCGGCCTCGGTGGCGCTGGTCGGCGACAGGCCGACGACGCGCTCGCCGGCCAGCGCGCCGCGGATCGGCGTGGTGCTCACGGTGCACCTCCTGGCTTGGTCGCTGGCTTGGTCGCCGGCTTGGCGGTGGTCCTGGCCGTGGACTTCCTGGCGGGCGCCTTCCTGGCCGGCGTTTTCTTGACCGCGGTCTTGCGCGGCGCGGGTGCCGGTGCGGGGGGCGTGGCGGGTGCGGCCACCGGCGCTTCGGCCGGCGGCTGCGCGGGCGCCGCGCCGCCCGGCACCCGCGTGAGCCGCTGGCCGAGCTGTGCCAGCCGCGTGCTGTCGGCGCTCCGGGCGGCGCTGTCCAGCTTGCGCCACTGGTCGTTGCTGGCGAGGCTGGTCAGCGCGGTGCGCGTGACGGCCTCGCTGCCGGTCGCGCGTTCGAGCTTCTCCAGGCCGCTGCCGGCGCCGTCCGCAAGCTCGGCGCCCACGCGCAGCACGCGGGCCTGGTCGATCTGCGGCGCGCCCTCGACCTTGGCGTTGAGCGCGCCGAGCGCGGCGGCGGTCAGTGTGGGCGAGGCCGCCACGCGCGGCGTGGCCAGCAGCGACACCACGTGGGCCGCCGCGCGCGTGCTGGAGGCGGCCAGCACGCGGTCCAGCGCGGGCTTGAGTCCCAGCGCGTCCACGCGTGCCAGCACGCTGCGCTCGACCGGCACGTCGTCGCCGCCGGCCACGGCCACGGGCCGGCCGACCAGGTCGTCGCGGTAGGCCAGGTTGCGGCGGCGCACGAACCAGAGTTCGGGCAGCTGGGCCAGGCGCGTCCATTCGGCGTCCGAGGGATTGGCCACGTCCACCAGCGCCAGCGGCTGCGGCAGCCGCAGCCGCGTGAGGATCTCCAGCGGCTTGCGCTGCGCGATCAGGTTGGGGGCGGCGGGGCGCAGCGCGCGCGTGACGGCCGTGAGCCGCGCGCGCACGGCGCGGAACTCTGCACGCGGCACGGGCGCGAGGATCAGCACGGCCGTGAGGTCCAGCGCGGCCTCGCTGGCCAGCAGGTCGATCGGCGGCAGGGCCAGCGCCTCCTCGACCAGGGCCGGTAGTTCGTCGTCGGGAACGATGGAGAAGTCCACGTCCACCTCGGACGGGAAGTAGCGCTGCGTGAAGTCGCGCGTGTCGATCACGCCGGGTGGCAGGGGCCCGGCCGGCGGCAGCGCCGGGAACTGCGTGGCGGCCGGAAAGCTGCGGCTGCCGAGCTGCGCCACCACGTCGGCCAGGTGGTTCTGGTACTGCAGCAGGTGGGCCAGGCGCAGGCCACGCGGCACCAGGCCCAGGCCGGGCAGGTCGCCGCGGTCGGCGCCGAGCTCGCGCCGCACCAGGGCCTCGTCGATCCAGACCAGGCTGTTGGACTGCAGCGCCAGCATGGCCACCGGGAGCACGTTGGCCGACCAGCCCGGCGCGGCGGGCTGCGTGAAGATGCGGCGCGCGGCCGTGCCGCGACGCGCGTCCAGCGCATCGGCCGCACCGTCGTCCTGCCAGGGGATCAGCACCACGGCCGTGGCCTCGACCACGTCGCCGTCCTCCACCGTGCGCGCGCCGGTCAGCGTGGTCGGGTAGGCGCCGATCGGGTTGGCCGTGAACTCCACCGGCCGCAGGCCCAGCACGAACAGGCCGGTGCGGCTGCGCAGCGGCGCGGCCGGCTGGCGCGACAGGCCGAAGCGGGCCGACAGCTGTTCCGCGAGCGGGATGTCGGCCAGGTTCAGGTCGAGCGCGCGCGGCAGCAGCACCAGTTCGCCGGCGCCGGTGATGCCGTCGCCCGCGGCGATGGCGATGCTCTGTGGCGTGGCGCCGCGGTCCACCTGCAGGCCATGGGCCACGCCGCTGCCGGCGGCGCGGCCCAGGTCGGCCTCGCGCGTGAGGAAGTACTGCTGGTCGCGCACGAGGTCGCGCGCCGCGAGGAAGCGGCCGTCGAAGTAGCGCGGGCGCTCGCGCCGCGCGTCTTCCACGAGCACGCCGCGCTGGCGTAGTGCGGGCGCCTCGGCCGGGTCGATGCGTTCGCGGGCGGCGCCCTGGGTGAGGGGGATGGCCATGGCGGGCTCCTCGGTTATGCGCCCGCCCACTGCGCGAACAGCGCAGCGGGGGGCAGGAAACGGCGGCCCCAGTTGTCGACCAGGGGCAGGGCGTCCGTGCGGGCCGGCGGCGTGGCGCCGTCCACGGGCAGCAGCACGCGGGCCAGGAACACGGCGCTGTGGTCGGCCAGTTCGGCCGGGTGCTCGGGGGCGGGTGCCAGGCCGCCATCCTCGCCCTCGCCACCCGCGTGGCCGCTGCCGGACCAGCCCAGCAGCACCGCGTCCTGCAGCGCGTCGCGGCGTTCCTGGGCCGTGGCGGCCGGGTTACCCAGCGCGGCGCCGCCGGGCGGCAGCGGCAGGCCGTCGTAGTCGTCGTCCAGGCCGGGGCGGGCGATCAGCTGCAGTTCGTAGGCATCGCGGAGCCGCGCGACGGAAACCGCATTCAGCGCGTCGAACGGTCCCTGCGCGAAGCTGGGCGTGAGCCCGCGCGGGCAGGCCACGAAGCGCAGGAACACGTCGGCCACCAGCGCGCGCGCGGGCAGTGCCACGCCCGATTCGGTGAAGCGTGGCGAGACGAAGCCGGCCAGCGCGTCGTAGCTGGCCTGGGCCGCCGCGCTGCCTGCGCCGACGGCGGCCAGGGCCGCGTGCCAGCGCGGCAGGCGCAGGCAGGCCGGGCGCGGCAGCTCGATCAGGCGGCCGAGCCGGTCCACCGCCAGGCCGGGCTGCACGCGGATCTCCTCGACCTGCTCGGCGCTGCCAGGCACATGCTCCACGCGCAGCCCGGCCAGCGTGCCGGGGCCGGCCAGGAAGGCCAGCGCGCGCGCCAGCCGGCCGCGGTGGTAGGTCTGCTCGTCGCTGAAGTCCTGCGCGTCCAGCAGCATGCCGGTGGCGTAGGCCAGCCGGTCGGCGTTGGGCCGGGCCAGCAGCGGATCGGTGTCCGGGGCCAGGATGCTCATCGCGGTCTCCTCGGGTTGGGGCTCCGCACGGGGCGCACGGGCGTGACGACCGGCCGCACCGGCGCCACGACGGGGGGATGGACGGGGGTGACGACCGGCGTCACGACCGGGGTGACCACGGGGCCCATTGGGTCGATCGGGGTCGGGACCGGGATCGGTCGGTCCGGCGTGACCGGTGTGGGAATGGGCCGCACCGGATCGACCGGGATCGGCCGGTCGGGCACCACCAGGCGCTGGACCTGCACCACCAGTTCGTCGGCCACGCGCGAACGCAGCCCGGCGCTGTCCAGCACCACGAGGCTGAAGCGGTGGCTGCCCACGGCCAGCCCGGCGTCGACGGTGACGCCCGGGGTGTCCGTGGTGATGGACTGGCCGACCGCGAACCGGGGCATGTCAGTCGTCCACGGCGCTGTCGCGCCACCCGCAGGGTACGGAACCGGCTTGCACGCAACGGTTCAGAAGGCCGCGGAGCAGGCCATGCCAGTGCACCCGCGGAACTGGCTCTGCCAGGCCGCCGGGTGCGCCCCTTGAGCAACTGTGTTGAAAGTCAAGCTTTTGCATGGGCGCTTTCGTGCTTGGACGGATCCCAGAT